>JACPOY010000016.1 GCA_016191245.1 Gammaproteobacteria bacterium
CTAGCGTTCAATCTGAGCCAGGATCAAACTCTTCAATTTAATCTTGACCGGTCTTTCGACCTATATACTTTACATAACCTCTCGGTTACTCAATTCATTTGACTTGGCTTTTTTTACAAAAACGCCCACACAAATAACATGACTTCGAATTTTTAAAGAACACTCTTGTCTACACAAGGCCGCCCATTCTATCGTTTTCAGCCCAGGTGTCAACTTAAAAATGAAAAAAATTTTTATTGGTGAAAAGTCGTGCGCACGCCCTCGATATTTTGAAGCTCTTCTAGGGCATCGTCATCCAATCTTAAGTCAGCCAACATTTGGTCTAATTGCTCTTGCGCAGGTTGTTGATGAGGGCCCCGCGATGGAAGATAGACTGGCCTAGCAATATCCCGCTCTCTTACCACATGAATGCGCCCGACTTGAAAATCAGAAAAAATGGGCTTGCATAATTCAAGCCTATCTCTAACGACGCGAGCAATGATTTCTTCTTGTTCTGCTTGTGACAAAATAGCTTTCAAATCTTCCGGCACAATAATTGGCGTGTTAAGGATGCTCAATCCTTGATTGGCAAGATTTTCATCCGTCAGTATTTGGATATTAAAAATTTCGTTATTCTCATCGATAATTGCCTGTACCAAATCTTTACCTTGATAAATTCCACGCGCCGTTGCTTTCACCCCTTGCGTCGTGACGTAAGCAATTTTTGCTGTGCAAACCGCGCCAGCTGCAAGCACATAGACTTCGAAAACAGCAGTTAAATAAGGAGATGAGGAAACCATAAAACTGGTTAACATATTGGCATCAACCAGATCTGGCGTGAGACCACAAAGACGGCACAATTCAAGCATGGCCAACCAAGACAGTGCTCCTGCCCCAACAAAGGGAAGCGCAGTATCTTTGATAGTATTTAAAGTTTCAGCGGCACGGCCCACCAAAGATCCAACCACTGGAATATCCTGCGTGGTTGCCTTTAACATACGAAAAGGAAATGCCGTCGCTTGGTTCATAAAACGCCCGAGTTGCTTCACTTTAGCAAACGGGTATTGTATTGCCCCTTTAATAATGCCAAAACTTCCTTGCCACCAACCTTGCATGGCTTGGGTTGTACTGACTGGGTACATGGATAGATTCTTTAGCACAAATAGCGTTTGCTCGTAGTCACTACTCTCAGCGTTTTTAAAAGCATCCAAGGAGAGTGTTGTTCTAGCCGCTTTATGATAACGAAACATCATGCGTTCAAGAGCTGAAAAGGCTGAAAGCGTTACAATAGCGTTATGTAAGGTTTGTTGTATTTGATCTTTTGATTGTGGCAAATCTTCTTGGTTCAATGTTGCTAATAATTGCAATGCATTAAAAGCAAGCACTACCTTAACCATACGATTAAAAGCAACCAATGCTTTTGGCTCATAGCAATCTAATTGTTTGGGATCATCAAATTTGCTTTGAACTAATTGGTGGATACCTTGAATATATCCGGGTGCATGCTTTAATAATTCTGCGATGCTTTCCAAAAATGATTTGCTCGCTGTTCCATTTTCCATATAACTTAAAATATCAGCAAGTTTATACGCAGGCGGGGTGTCATCTTCCCAAGCGCTATTTAACTCCAACACATCAAGGTTGAGTGGTTCTCGTATTTTTTTATCAAAAAAACTATCTTGCCAACCTTCCGGTTGGATTTGAGGATTATTCGCGCGTTCTAAAGTATTGATAACGCAATCTGGTGCAATCGCATCCAGCAAGGATTGTACTGTTAATCGAAGATTATTGTGTTGTGGGCCTAATAATGACATACGGTGGTTCCTAGCCGACCAATGGGAGGCAGGATGCTAACACAAGTTGGTTAGGAAATTGAAGTGGTATTACACCCATTCTTGTGGTTGAAGATATCTATCATAAAGCTCTGCCTCTTTGGATCCTACCGTTGGCTGCCATTGATATTCCCACGTTACTTTAGGCGGCAATGACATAAGGATGGATTCTGTGCGCCCACCTGACTGCAAACCAAATAAGGTCCCGCGATCATAGATAAGATTAAATTCCACATAGCGACCGCGCCTATAAAGCTGAAATTCTTTTTCCTTTTCCCCATAAGACGTTTGAAAACGATTTTGCACGATAGGACCATAGGCCGGCCAGAAATGATCTCCCACCGTACTTAAAAATCCCAAACATTGTCCAAAGTCCCAGCCCCAAGTAGAAGTATTGAGATCATCAAAAAACAAACCGCCAATACCGCGCGTTTCTTGACGATGCGGTAAATAAAAATATTCATCTGCCCATTTTTTATAGGCAGGATAAATTTGGCTACCAAATGGAGAGCAGGCTTTTTTGGCAATTTGATGCCAATAAACAGCATCTTCTTCAAAGGGATAATAAGGCGTTAAATCAAAGCCACCCCCAAACCACCATATTGGCTCTTCATTTTCTTTGTGTGCAATAAAAAAGCGCACATTCATATGGCTGGTAGGCACATAAGGATTCCGTGGATGGATCACCGAAGAAATCCCAAGGGCTTCAAATTTTCGACCCGCTAATTCAGGGCGATGCGCCGTAGCAGAAGCTGGCATCGTATCACCAAAGACATGCGAAAAATTAACACCCGAGCTATCAAACACTTGGCCCTGACGCAACAAACAAGTAATACCACTACCGCTAATACCAGTTTTTCCTTCTGGGCGTTGCCAATTATCAATCAAAAAATTTTTTGATTCAAAAACTTGTAGGGATTGGCGAAGCTTTGTTTGCAGAGCAAGTAGATATTCTTTGACAACAGGGACATTTGGTTTCATTTAAACACTTCCAGCTTACCGATAAATCTCGCCTGTTACGGCACTTTGAATTGAAGTGGGTTTTAATGCGCCACCCACTTCACCTTCAACTACACCTGCAATACTTGTCCCAAATATTTCAAACACACTTTGTCCGTATCGACACGGCTCATCGTTTGATATATTCGCACTGGTTGAGACAAGAGCACCCCCAAAAACTTCGCATAATGCGCATGCGACAGGATGTGCTGTTACTCGCACAGCGACCGTTTCATATTGACCTTTTACCAACGCATGTACCTGTTGTGAAACAGGGAAAACAAAGGTGTAAGGACCAGGCCAGTATTGTTGAATTTGTTCCCACCTGTCCTTTGGAACTTGGGATAGTTCAATGTAAGGGAGAACTTGCGCAATACTGCTTGCGATTAAAATCATGCCTTTGTTTTTGGCGCGCTGCTTTACTTCAAGCAGCGCTATCAACGCTTTTTCATTGTTAGGATCACACCCTAATCCAAACACCGCTTCGGTGGGATAAGCAATGACTTTGCCTTGTTTTAATGCATCCGCTGCTTGTTCGAGTGTAAAAGGCGAAAACATCACTTCAAATCGGCTTTCAGCTTTTCTTGAAGCGCAGCGTCTTTTGCCATAATTTTCTGAGCATTGTCATGGCGTTGTTGATGAAGGCGTGCCATTAACCCCTTATCTTTAAGAGCTAAAATTTGTGCGCTTAAAAAGGCTGCGTTCTGCGCACCTGCTTTACCAATGGCGACGCAACCAACGGGAATGCCTGCTGGCATTTGTACTGTCGATAACAGTGAATCCATCCCTTGTAAACCACCCCCTTCAAGCGGTACACCAATGACTGGTCTTAAAGTATGTGCTGCAACGGTACCTGCTAAATGAGCAGCGAGCCCAGCGGCACAAATAAAAACTTCACAGCCTCGTGCTTCAGCATCTTTAATATATTGGAGCGTTCGTTCAGGCGTACGATGCGCAGAAGTGATTTTCACTTCAAAGGGAATATGTAGTTCTGTTAACACTTGGGTGGTGGATTGCATTACAGGATAATCGCTGTCTGAACCCATTAAAATGGCAACAAATGGTTTATTCATTTTCAAACCTTTTATTTAATCAATGATAAATAAATGCCCTCACCCGCTAGGGGAGAGGGGGATGGAGGCGGATGATTGAGAGGGAGTATATCGCAATTATCTTGAAAGAAAAATCTTAAAAGTAGGCTAAGTGCTTTCGGGCTCTGGCTCAGTTTCCGTTTCTAAATCGTAAGGTTCTGAGAATTTGCAGTCTTTTTGGGGGCATACACGCTCAGTGCCATTTCTTTTGGTAGTTTTAACAGATGTAATGGGCCAAGCACATAATGGGCATGGCTTAGCTAAAGGGGTATACCAAAGCGCATATTTACAATCTGGATATCTAGCACAAGAGAAAAAGATCTTTCCTTGGCGTGATTTACGTTTAAGAATATTGCCTTGTTTGCAAGAAGGACATTCCACCCCAGTATCTTCAGGCTTTTCCAATGGCTCGATAAATTTACAATCGGGATAATTGCTACAACCGATAAATTTGCCGTATTTCCCTTTCTTGATTTGCAATGCGCCCCCATCTTCAGGGCAGGTGCGACCTTCAACAATTTCTGCTGTTTGTTCGGCGCCTCCTTTTTCATCAAGACCACGGGTATAATCACATTCAGGATAGGTGGTGCAACCAATAAAGCGTCCACGACGACCTAAACGAATCGAAAGGGGTGAACCACACTGCGGACATTTTTCTTCTATGGGCTCTTGCGTCACATCTTTACGTTGAACGTTCTCTTGGATTTCTTTTACCAGCGAAATAAAGGGGCTCCAAAATTCTTTTAATACGGGGCGCCACTCTTTTTCACCACGGGAGATATCGTCTAATTGGTCTTCTAAACCTGCTGTAAAACCATAATCCACATATTGTGGGAAGTAAGTGGTCAAAAAGCGATTCACGACTCTGCCGACATCGGTAGGGTGAAAACGTTTGTTTTCCAAAACAGCATATTCACGCTGTTGGAGGGTGCCAATAATCGTTGCGTATGTCGAAGGTCGTCCAATACCATATTCTTCCAACGTTTTAACCAGCGTTGCTTCAGAATAACGCGGTGGTGGTTCAGTAAAATGTTGCATCGGGCGTGTTTCTTGAATAGGTAACACATCGCCTTCTTTTAAAGGAGGCAACATCTTTCCTTCGCCGTCTTTATCTTTTTTCGCATCATCCAAACCTTCTTCGTAAACTTGTAAAAAACCAGGCTCAGAAATGATAGAACCATTTGCACGAAACATATGTTTTGGACCACAGCTTAAATCCACGGCTACAGTATCAATGGTCGCTGGAATCATTTGACAAGCAATCGTGCGCTTATAAATTAAATTATAGAGTTTATATTGATCGGCACTTAATGCATGCTTAATGTCATCAGGATGCACTTTGGGTGACGTTGGCCTAATCGCTTCATGCGCTTCTTGAGCATTTTTGGCTTTTGTTTTGTAAAGGTGGGGCGTGCTTGGTAAAGCATCTTTACCAAATCGTGTTGCAATTTCTTCACGAATTTCTTCAATTGCCACTTGCGCCAAATTCACCGAGTCGGTACGCATATATGTGATAAGACCGACTGCCCCTTCGCCAATATCGATACCTTCATACAATTGTTGTGCAATACGCATGGTGCGCTGCGCACCAAATCCTAATTTTCTAGACGCTTCCTGTTGCAACGTTGACGTTGTAAAGGGAGCGGATGGGTTACGCTTACGTTTCTTTTTCTCAATACTTTTAACTGTCAGTTTGCCTTTGCCATCTTTGGCAAGGCCATTCAAAATCTTTTTGGCCATTTCGTCATTGGTAATAGAAAACTGTTTTAGTTTTTCACCATCATATTCGACTAATTTGGCTGAAAATGGTTGTTCGTTTTTGGCAACATCTGCTTCAACGGTCCAATATTCTCTGGCAATAAAGCTTTCAATTTCCAATTCTCTTTCAACAATCATGCGAAGCGCTGGGCTTTGCACACGACCGGCAGAAAGTCCTGGACGCACTTTACGCCATAATAAAGGAGATAAATTAAAACCAACTAAATAATCCAATGCACGACGAGCTTGCTGGGCATTCACTAAATCCATCGATAAATCTCGAGAATGATTTATCGCCTCTAGAATCGCCGATTTGGTAATTTCATGGAACACAACACGTCTGACAGGCTTATCCTTAATCAACCCTTTCTCTTGCATAATTTCACTTAAGTGAAAAGCAATCGCTTCGCCTTCTCTATCAGGGTCGGTTGCGAGTAATAATTCGTCGTATTTTTTTAACGTATCGGCAATCGTTTTAACATGATGGGCATTTTTTTCAATGACGACATACTTCATTGCAAAGTCGTTATCAGGATCAACAGCACCTTCTTTGGGTAATAAATCACGTACGTGACCATAGGAGGCCATCACCTGATAACCTTTACCGAGGTACTTTTTAATAGTTTTGGCTTTGGCCGGTGACTCAACCACCACCAAACGACTCGTCATCGTGAATCACTCCATCGGTTACTAAACTACATTAATGCAAAACTGCATCATGATCGTCATAAATTAAATCTTCAATCCAAGCGAGCATTTCATCATGTTCTCCGCTATTTAAGAGAACTAAACCTACAATACGTTTAAATTCACCTAAACCAAGCTGAGGGCTTTCAATTGCCATCGCTCTGTCAATAATAATCTCTCTGGTTGAAGTATCTAGCAAGCCCATTGTTTCTAATTGGTGTAAAAACCCCCGACAACCCACATCTAGTTTGTGTTGTTCTTGAGGTAGATACACTCGAATTGCCTTACCCTTTGTATGAACGGTTACCTTTTCAGCTTGCCTGATATCGGCTAATTCACCTAACCAATCAAAAGCTTTGGTGATATTCTTGGCTTCAAAACCCGCTTCTTCTAGCTCTGTTGCCAAGGTCACTTCATCTGTTGGCATACCTTCTTCAATACTCAGGTAGTTATCAAATAAAAACATGAGCACATCTATCACATTTTCTTTCATAATCTATCCACCTGTTCCAATACGGATATAACCGCCTGGTACAGAAGCCACCATGCCTTGCAATTCTAATTCCAAGAGCATTTGGGAAACCTCCGTCACGGTCAATCCTGTCCTATCCACCACTGAATCAATTGAAGTGCACACATCGAAAATATGCGCTAAGAATTCAAGCGTCGTTGAAGGCAATTCCTCCTTCATTATGGACTTAGATACTAGTGAATGAGGTTGATGTTTTTGCTCCTTCTGCAGTTGAGTCGACAATGCAGGAAATTCTTCTAAAATGTGTTCTATACTATCTACACACTTAGCTCCCTGACGTATTAATTGATGACATCCTTTTGCCACAGGGTTAGAAATATCACCAGGAAGAGCAAAAATTTCTCTCCCTTGATCCAAAGCATAGTTCGCCGTTATCAAAGAGCCACTTTTTATTGCCGACTCTATTACTAAGACACCGACTGACAAGCCACTAATAATACGGTTGCGTTGTGGAAAATGCTCAGGCCTTGGCGAAGTTCCTATTGGAAATTCAGACACTAAAGCACCATTTCCTTCAATCAACACTGCAAGCTCTTTATGTCTTGCTGGATACACTTGTTCCAAACTATTTCCTAATACGGCAACTGTTTTACCACCTGCTTGTAACGCACCTTCGTGGCTTGCGCCATCAATTCCTAAAGCCAGGCCACTTGTTATTGTGAAACCCTTCTGCGCTAATTCAAATCCAAATCGATAGGCATTCTTTTTGCCGCTTGCAGTCGCGCTGCGACTGCCCACCAATGCTATTTGCATGGTTTGAAGACTCTCTACACATCCTTTGACAAATAATATAGGAGGTGCTGAGCTTATTTCCTTGAGCATGCCAGGATAATCTTGATCATGCCAGGTTAAAATATAGCGTCCAGGTTGTCTGGCCCATGCCAAATCTGCTTCAACCCCTTTCCAATCAGGCACAAAAGCCTTTAGTGATTGCTCAGAACACCAATGTAAAAAATCTTTGTTCGGTTGCTTATCTTGAAAACAATTCGATAAAGAACCTACCTGCCGTTTAAGACTTGCGAATCTCCTGGGTCCCAGCCCTGGTATACGTAGGACAACTAACCAATATGCAAGCTCATTTTCACTTAACGCAATCATACAACCACAACGAAACTACCAATACACCCTTATTTTCGGGCACCTACACATTGAAACGGGGTAGTTTAGGGGTTACCCACCTCATCAAGCAAATATATTGGTCGGATAGCATTCATGACCAAGACGTAACTCACCTTATCAAATACTCGAAAAACAACACAGGTACCAATTTTGAGTGGAGGAAAATGATACTGCTCCTTCTTATCAAAAACTAAGCGCGACGGCAGATCTTTCTGAACTTGATTCACTCCTAACACATCCCCTGCTTCGCGCCCATAATCTTTGCCCCCAGTAATAACCAACACTTGATACTGGCCAATTTGGTTCACCCCTCCAAAGACAGAAATAATTTGCCCCTTAGGGCGTCCTTTGGGTAGCTTAGGAACAAAAAACGGGGAAATTTCTTCTTTGCCGGTGCCAATCATTCGATCACCAATACGCACTTCGGCAAAACTTTTTGTTAACATTAAGCGCGCAGGTTCTCCTGGTCTTTCCATTTGTGCTTTACCTAGCACTAATCCTTCTATCCCTAAAAATTCCTGTGTTTTTGGATTGCGATAGGTTTTATTGGGTCTAAACACATCGAAAATACCTTCCAGACTTTTTGATCTTAATTTGGTGACATAAAAGAGATCGCCCGCACCAATCACCAAATGATCTTCATCTAACGCGATAATACGGGGACATTTATCTGCTTGTTGACGCGTTACCACTCGCGATTCATTTAAGAACGGACCAATGATGTGTAAAGGAATGGTTGGGATTGCTTTATCTGCAGGTAATTCGCGCACTCGCGGCCGTAATTTAATCACGCCAGTATTTTTGTCGACAGTACGTGTACTATGCCCACGTTCCACATGTAATCTTGGCTTGCCATTAACAAATTTTAAAACGATGCGATCACCAGGAAAAATGAGATCTGGATTCTCAATATCGGGATTGGCTTGCCAAATTTCTTGCCAACGCCAAGGATCATGAAGGAATTTACAAGCGATATCCCATAAAGTATCTCCGTTTTGCACGGTATAGCTTGTTGGCGCATTCTTCATCAACCAGTTTTCATGAGACTCACCGGCTACAGCTGCCAAAGTTACAAAAGCAAACAAACAAAGTACCTTGATACTTAGCCCCCTATTTATCATTAGCAACTCCTTGTCACTTGTGTACCTGCAATGCTTTTCTTAACCAACACGTTTATAATTTTATGTTTAACTAATTTTGCTACAAAACTAACATTTATCTTTAAGTTTCTTGTATACTATCCCAATCTTTGTAAGGAAAAGAAAGTTTCTATGGCAGCTCCTTTAAAAATACTCCAGTATCCCCACAAAGCGCTTCGGGAACCAACCCATCAAGTAACCGATTTCAATGATGCGTTGCGACAACATGTTCAACAAATGTTAAGCTTAATGTATGAAGACCAAGCTGTTGGGTTAGCTTCAACACAAGTAGGTTTAACTTATCGATTATTTGTAGTGGATGTTTCCCCTCAACAAAATCAACCAGAATGCTTTATCAATCCTGAAATAATAGAATCTTGCGGCACCAAGCTTTACGAAGAAGGGTGTGCATCTTTTCCTGGGTTGTATGCAAAAGTATTGCGTGCAGACACAATCACTGTGCAATATTATGATGAGTTTGGCGAGAAGAAAACGCAAAAAGCAAATGGGTTGGCCGCCAATTGTATTCAACATGAATTAGATCATGTTAATGGTATTCTATTTATAGATAGATTATCCAAACTCAAAAAAATGATGATGTTAAAAAAGTATGAAAAACTAAACAGAGTAACAGACGAATGAAAATCGCTTTTGCTGGGACGCCGCTATTTGCACAAATTCAACTTCAGGCACTTATTAACGCAAAACATGACGTTGTTGCTGTTTATACTCAGCCAGATAAGCCTGCCGGCCGTGGCCAGCATATGCATGCAAGCCCAGTCAAAGCATTAGCGCTACAACATCAGATCCCTGTTGAACAGCCTACAAGTTTAAAAACCTTCGATGCGCAAGCAACCTTGGCAGGTTACAAAGCAGATGTCATGATAGTAGCGGCTTATGGTTTATTATTACCTAAGGCCATTTTAGAGTTGCCGCAATGGGGATGCATTAATGTCCATGCTTCTTTATTGCCCCGTTGGCGCGGCGCCTCCCCTATTCAACAAGCTATCCTTTCTGGAGATCTGCAAACAGGGATCACGTTAATGCGCATGGATGTTGGTTTAGATACGGGGGATATTTTAGCGCAAAAGGCATGTGCCATTACCCCAGTAGAAACAACTGGCAGCTTGCATGACAAATTGGCAGTGCTTGGTGCTGAATTTTTGGTGGAACGATTAAATGACATAACGAAATCCCCACAACCCATTGCTCAAGATCCTCAAAAAGTAACGCATGCAAGCAAGATTACCAAAGAACAAGCCTTAATTGATTGGTTTACCCCCGGTGAAGAAATTGAGCGCAAAATTCGCGCTTTTAATCCTTGGCCTATTGCCTATACCATGATTGATTCGCAAATATTACGAATTTGGCAAGCGCAACTCATTCAAGTTGGCGACTTCCATCATTTCCCTCCTGGCCAAATTATTGATCATGCACCAACAGGATTAGTTGTGACCACAAAAAGCTATCCTTTATTACTCACGATAGGACAACTCCCCGGGAAAAAGCCTATGCCCTTGCATGAGATAATAAACGGTCATCATGATCTATTTGCTGTGGGTAAAAAATTGGGATAAACATTTTGAAAACAGCAGTAAAAACCCTTAATACTCGAGCGGTGGCTTGTAAAATTCTTGAAAAAGTAGTGGGGGAAGGTAAATCCTTTCACCCTCAATTGATCAGTGCTGATTATCCGGAACTCACAGCACGTGATATCGCTTTTGTTTCTCATTTATGCTTTGGTGTATTACGTTATTACCAACGCATTGAAGCAGGGTTAAAATCTTTATTAAAACAAGAACTCAAAGCCAAAGATCTCGATGTAAAAATATTATTAATTTTAGGTTTATATCAACTATTTTACAGCGACACCGCACATTATGCTTGTATGAATGAGACCGTCGAAGCCGTCAAGCAAATTAAAAAACCTTGGGCGCAAGGATTAGTGAATGGTGTTTTGCGAAATGCACAACGAATGGGTGAAAATATCAATCCCAATTCTCTGATAGAGCAAAGTGCTCTTCCTAAATGGTTGGCTAAAAAACTACAACAAGCTTGGCCAGAACATTTTGATAGCATTGTTAAAGCCAATGTAGAACATCCTCCTTTTGTGCTGCGAGTCAATTCGGCAAAATTAACTAAAGATATGTATCTTGAAAAATTAAAAGAACAACACTTAGAAGCTGAAAGTTTAGCATTTTGCCCAGAAGGTATCCTTGTAAAAAATGCAATAACGGTAGGTGCTTTGCCAGGCTTTCATGAAGGTCTGGTCAGTGTACAAGATGGTGCGGCTCAACTTGCAGCCTCGCTGCTTGATGTGAAGCCCCGAATGCGCGTGCTAGATGCATGCGCAGCCCCTGGAGGCAAAACGGCTCATCTTTTGGAAATGCATAGCGATATTGATTTATTTGCTTTGGAAAAAGATGCATCTCGAGCAATACGCTTTAACCAAACCATGCAACGATTGGGGTTTTCTCATCAAGTACAATGCGCCGATGCAACCCAGGTGCAGACATGGTGGGATGGACAAAGCTATGACAGAATTTTAATTGATGCCCCCTGCTCTGCGACTGGGATCATCAGACGTCATCCTGATATTAAACTCCACCGTCAACCTCAAGATATTTTATTGTTAGCAGAACAACAAAAAGTTCTTCTTGAGAAATTGTGGCCGTTACTCAAACCCAATGGCATACTGTTATATGTCACTTGCTCTGTGTTGCCACAAGAAAATGTGGAGCAGATGGCACTGTTTTTACAAAATCATATGGATGCCAAGGAGCTCCCCTTGCTTGAAGCCTGGGGTTTGACTCAAGAAATCGGGCGGCAAATACTACCAGGACAACATTACATGGACGGTTTTTATTACGCACGGCTAGTAAAGCAAGGATGAAAATCATCATTTTGGGCGCCGGCCAAGTCGGCGGAACCTTAGCAGAGCATTTAAGTATCGATAATGACGTCACTGTTGTCGACATCAATCCCGATCGCCTAACGGATTTACAAGAACGGTTAGATATTCGAACCGTATGTGGCCCTGCTTCTTACCCTAATATTTTGCTCAATGCTGGCGCAGAAGATGCTGATCTCCTTATTGCCGTCACCAATTCTGATGAATCCAATATGATTGCTTGCCAAGTTGCTTATAACTTGTTTAGAACCCCAACAAAAATTGCACGGGTTCGCGCAACGCAATATGTTGCCTTTGGTGAGCTTTTTGGTAACGATGCGCTTGCGGTGGATATGCTCATCAGTCCTGAACATTTGGTGATGCAGCATATCAAGCGTCTCATTGAACATCCTGATGCATTACAAGTTGTTAATTTTGCTCAAGGCAAAGTACAACTTGCTGCTGTGCGTGCCTTTTATGGTGGTCCCCTTGTTGGACATGCATTGGGTGATATGAAAAAACATATGCCAAATGTTGATACCAAAATTGTTGCTATCTTTCGTCGTAACAAGCCTATCATTCCCACCGATGATACTATCATTGAACCTGATGATGAGGTTTTTTTCCTTGCTACGCCTTCTAATATCGACGCGGTAATGAGTGAATTACGCCAACTTGATCAACCTTATAAAAGGGTGATTATTGCCGGTGGTGGCAATATCGGATCCAAACTTGCTGAAGCTTTGGAAAATCAGTTTCATGTCAAAGTTATCGAACAATCTCAAGCACGCGCTCAAATTTTAGCGGCCGAATTAAACAATACTGTTGTCTTACAGGGTGATGCTGCAGATAGAGAATTGCTCTTGGATGAAAATATTCAAGAAACCGACGTATTCTGCGCGGTCACCAACCATGATGAAGCTAATATTATGTCTTCGATTTTGGCTAAGCGTTTAGGTGCGCATAAAGTAATGGCATTGATCAATCGTTCGGCATATGTCGACGTCATAGAAGGGGGCGACATTGATATCGCTATTTCCCCCCAACAAGCAACTATCGGCAGTTTATTGACCCATGTTCGTCGAGGTGATGTTGTCAACGTCCATTCCTTGCGTCGAGGTGTCGCCGAAGCTATTGAAGCCATAGCACATGGGGACAAAAAATCATCTTCGGTTATCGGACGAAAAATTAGTGAGATTAAATTACCTGCCGGCACAACAATTGGCGCCATCGTCAGACAAGATCAAGTCATCATTGCAAATGATGAATGTGAAATTGCACCTGAAGATCATGTCATCTTATTTGTTATTGACAAAACACAAATAGCACAAGTTGAGCGTTTGTTCCAAGTGGGGATAACATTTATCTAATTTTATGCAAATCAAAACCACGTCACGCATCTTAGGTCTTTTGCTCATGATATTGAGCTTAACATTTATCCCTCCAGTGATGGTTGAGCAATGGTATCAAGATGGATCGATCTTACCCTTTATGCTTCCCTTTGCTTTTACTTTAGGTGTTGGGTTTATCTTTTGGTTTCTTGCAAGACATTATAAACACCCCTTACGTACACATGATGGTTTTTTAATTGTTGTGTTGTTTTGGGTAACAGCCTGTTTCGTCGGATCGCTGCCGCTAACGCTGGCCTTTTTTCCAAAGCTTTCATTTACTGACGCCTTCTTTGAATCGGTTTCGGGTATCACTACCACAGGATCTACTATCTTGGCCGATTTAGATGGTTTGCCACACTCGATTTTATATTATCGCCAACAGCTACAATTTTTAGGTGGGATAAGCATTATTTTGCTGGCCGTTGCCATCATCCCCACCCTTGGTATTGGTGGTATGCAGTTGTTTCGCACTGAAATCTCAGGTCCTGTGAAAGATGACAAATTAACGCCTCGCATCACCCAAACAGCAAAAGCCATATGGATTATCTATCTTAGCATGACCGTTGCTTGTGCTTTTTTTTACTGGCTTGCTGGCATGTCTTGTTTTGATGCCATCTCACATAGTTTCAGTACCGTTTCAACCGGCGGATTTTCTACTCATGATGCCAGTATTGGTTTTTATCATAGTTTATATGTCAAATTGGTTGCTATTATCTTTATGTTTTTGGGCGCCATTAGTTTCAATTTGCATTTTTTAGTTTTCAAACGTAAAAAACTTTCCGTTTACTTTCAAGATCCAGAGTTAAGTTTTTTTGTTCGCTTACTCTTAACCAGCGCCGTCATCATTTTAATGGCTTTGGTTTTTTATGGTCATCAAAAGCATTCTCCAGTGCTTGCCGTTGACGCTTTTTTTGAAATCAGCTCGCTTTTGACAACGACAGGGTTTTGGACCACCAACATCCCTTTTCCTGGTTTTATTCCGATGATGTTACTTTTTCTTGGCGTAGTGGGTGGCTGCTCAGGTTCAACCTCTGGCGGGTTAAAAGCAGTCAGAGTCTTGTTGTTGCAAAAACAAGGGACCCGAGAAATTCGACGTCTCATTCACCCCCATGGTCAATATGTAGTAAAACTGGGCAACAACCCCATCGGCACACGAGTCATTGAAGCGATATGGGGATTTTTTGCTATTTATTTTGTTGTATTTATCGTCTTATTATTAATGTTATTGGCCGTCGAAGAAGACTTTTATTCTATCGTCACTGCACTCATGGCAACCTTATCCAATACAGGTCGAGGCTTAGGACAGGTTGCAAGTGACTTCTCTTCCTTGTCTAATTATGCCAAATGGATATTAAGCTTTGCGATGGTGGCGGGCCGCCTTGAAATTTTCACTATCTTGGTGCTCTTGTCTCCTACTTTTTGGCGCCGTTAAATATCGCGTCTTATCAGAGCAATGCCTGCGTTGGTCTTTACCAAGTCCAATCTTTGAAGTTTATGCTTGACACAGCTCGCTGGGTGGCATATTTTTGAGAGAGTTTCATAAGGCCTAACTAAAATGCTTTACATACAACATTCTTGCAGCTCGCCCAAACGAAAGTCTCCCTAGGGAGCACTATCACTCATACTTAATTCCATACGTTTTTTAGCTTTTTTTGCTTTAATTTCAGATATTTTGGGAGCGTGAGATGTCTTCAAAAATCGGTTTTTGGTCCGTTTTTGCGCTTGTCACAGGCAGTCAAATTGGCTCTGGCGTGCTTATGCTGCCGGCAAATTTGGCCCCTTATGGCACGTTCAGTTTGATTGGCTGGCTTATCGCAGGCCTTGGCGCGGTAATGCTGGCTTTAGTTTTTGCTAACCTTTGCTCGCGTTTTCCACAAACGGGCGGGCCGCACGTTTACGTCAAGCAAACTTTTGGGATGAGCGCCGCCTATTTCACCGGCTGGACTTATTGGATTATTTCTTGGGTGAGCACACCGGTGGTGATTACCGCAAGCATAGGCTACTTAACACCGCTCTTAGGTGACACGACCCCTTTGTTTCGCCTTGTATTAGAAATAGCGTTACTATTTATTATTACTGCAATCAATTTAAGAGGCGTAAATACTGCAGGTCGTGCAGAATTTTTGCTCACCTTGCTTAAAATTATTCCCTTATTGGTGGTGCCTATTGCTGCACTTTTTATTTTTGATATCAAGAATTTTAATCTCACCCCACAAGTTGCTTCTCAAGGAATATCTGTTTCTTTGTGTCATGTTGTCTTATTAACCTTGTGGGGTTTTATTGGATTAGAATCAGCAACCGCGCCTGCCGGTAGCGTAAAAAATCCTTCCAAAACTATCCCTCGCGCCATTGTTCTTGGCACTATTTGTGTAGCCTTACTTTATTTTGTCAATAGTTTAGGAATCATGGGGGCGATGCCAGGCGAACAATTGATGACCTCAAAAGCACCCTATGCAGATACCGCTCGTGTTTTATTTGCCGGTAATTGGCATTTGATCGTGTCATTGGTGGCAGCGATTGTTTGTATTGGCACCTTGAATGCATGGATGTTAGCAAGTGGTCAAATTGCACTCGGTGTTGCGATGGATGGCTTAATGCCGCGATTTCTTGCGAAAACAAATCGTCAAGGGGCGCCTGCCACTGCCTTGTTAATAAGTTGCGCTGGTATTGTTCCTTTACTTGTTTTAACCATGAATGAAAATTTGGCGCAGCAGATCAATACTATTATTGATTTTTCAGTTACTGCCTTTTTGTTTGTGTATATGATTTGCACACTAGCTCTTGTAAAACTTTTGTGTAAACAAAAGGGAACCTTCTTTCAGTGGATGTATGCGCTCGGCGCGTTAAGCTTTTGTGGCTGGGTGATTTGGGCAACACCTGTTAAAACGCTACTGATTGCAAGCCTTTTTGTTATCAGCGGTGTACCGTTTTATCTATATCAACGCTTTAAGAAAAATGAAAATGCGACGATGGATGATGTTGCATTAGAAGGGGCAGCATAGCACTTCTTATGTCCAGGCGGACAACAACATCCGCTTGGGTGTCATTTGATTTATGTCGTGATTTTTTATACACTTGCCGGTTTTCAGCAAACAAAAAAGAATAACCATGCCAAGAAGACAATCTGCCGTTAACGCACAACAACAATTAGATGCTTTATTTTCAGCTCTTTTTAATCAAGATGGTAACTTTCATAAGCCAACCAAAACTAAATTATTAGCATTCTTAAAAAAAACTTCGCTTACGGATGTTGATTTAAACACGATCCTCATGGTTGGACCGCAACAAGGTAATAGCTATTTTTATATTATTGCTAAGTTTTTTCCTGATTTATTAGAAAAAATCTTTGTAAAAAGTACGCCTGATGAAATTAAAAAACTAGACTTTAACTCTAAGGCAGTGGGCGAAGAAAAAGGAAAAACGCCTTTTCTCATTATCACGCAATCTGCAGCAACAGGTCAGCCTAAGCCTTTAAAAATAACGCTCGATACATTTGATACCCAAGATGATGCAGCTACACTGCACTATCATGCGACCATCGAAAGTGGGGCCGAAGCAGGATTAACGCCTTTTTGGTTTATTTGTCTTGCCGCGCAAAACGGCCGAGAGTTCTTTTTAGAAAAAGTATTAGCAAACTCAAGCAAACTTGATTTGATTGCACTCATGAGCGCTAAATCTCTTACAGGCACCTTACAAGGTAAAACACCAAGCGATATCCTAAATGGTATGCTATTGCATACTAATATTAAATTAAGGATTAGTTTGCAAGTCGCTAAGATTCTATTCACAAGACTTGAAGAATTGGGTAATGAAATAGGATCTGAAGCTTTTAGAAAAACAAAAATCAAATTATTAGATCATTTAACAAACACCACACAATTAGCCGAATATGCGCAAGAAGAAGGGATGCTAGAGGCGATGGCTCTGCTTGCACAATTTTACGCAAGTATTGGTGATTTAGACAATTTTAAATCAACGGTGAGCAAAATCTCAAAAACCTCACCACTTTATGAGGACTTCCATTTCATCGTTGCCAATGAATTAATGAACAATGGATTAGTGTATTCAGAATATTATGATGAAACTGATAGATCTCAAATGAGTGAAGAACAAAAAACAAAATATGTCGCAAAAAAACGCAAAGAGGTTTTGTTTACTGCTTTAGAGCATGCCTTAAAAATTAAAGATGACAGAGGTCCTTTTCTTCGTAAAGCCATTGGATTTAATTATGTTTATCAAGGCAAAAAAGTCCCTGCTGTCGCAGTGAACGATCAGATCGTAGGGCAAGCTTATGATCCATTTTTAGATTGTTACCAAGGAGATTATCGTACTTGCTTATTTGGTTTAAAGGCACTGCGCCATCGTGTTAAAGATGAGGAAAAAAACAAAAAAGCACTGGCAGACAAAGATCAGCAAATTCAAATTTTGCAAGATGCTTTGGCTAGCGGTCGTACTGCCTCAAATAAAGCTTAGTAAATTCAAACTCATCTCACCCCAACCCTCTCTCCTTGTGGGAGAGGGTGGAAGTTTATAAACTAACATACAAGATTTCTTTCTCCGGTTTCTGTCTAAAAGCCCCCAGTGTATACTAGTAGCCCGACCTGATTAGCAACATGGGAATGGCAACGATTAATGGCTGGCGAAATCATCAAACCTTATACTTTTTCCGAAATCATTCAAGCGCTTCACCAATTTTGGGCCAAGCAAGGTTGCATCATATTGCAACCACTTGATATGGAAGTTGGTGCTGGTACGTTTCATCCAGCATCTTATTTGCGAGCAATTGGTCCTGAGCCTTGGTATGCAGCTCATGTGCAGCCCTCAAGACGTCCAACAGATGGTCGTTACGGCGATAATCCAAATCGTACTCAACTGTTCCATCAATATCAGGTGGTATTAAAACCCTCTCCTTTGAATATCCAAGAATTATATCTGGATTCATTGCGTGCTATTGGTATTAACCCTTTAGAAAATGATATTCGTTTTGTCGAAGATAATTGGGAATCCCCTACTTTGGGTGCCTGGGGATTAGGGTGGGAAGTTTGGTTAAATGGAATGGAAGCCACTCAATTTACCTACTTTCAGCAAGCTGGTGGATTAGAGTGTAAACCTGTTACAGGGGAACTGGCTTATGGGCTTGAGCGCTTATGCATGCATATACAAAACAAAAATAGCATGTTTGAAATTTTATGGGCAAAAACCCCCAATGGAAACGTGACTTACGGTGATGTGTTTCATCAAAATGAAGTTGAAATGTCGACCTATAATTTTGAACTTGCCAATACCCAAATGTTGTTTACACATTTCGATGATTATGAAAGAGAATGTCAACGATTATTAGAAGCAAATCTAGCACTTCCTGCTTATGAATTGGTACTCAAAGCATCGCATACATTTAATATGCTAGATGCCAGAAGCGCTATCGCCGTGACCGAAAGACAACGGTATATCCTGCGTGTTCGGGCATTGGCGCGCGATGTTGCACAAATTTTCTATGCTTCCCGTGAAAAACTCGGGTTTCCCCTTTGCAAAAAATAAGAGCATGCTATGGCGATAGATACATTATTAATTGAAATTGGGACTGAAGAACTTCCTCCCAAAAATTTGAATAAATTATCAACAATTTTTGCACATAAAGTAAGTCAATCTTTTACTGACTTAGGTTTTTCTATTGGAAAAGTTGAGCATTTTGTGACTCCTCGTCGTCTTGCTATACAAATTTTCCAAATGCCAGAAAAACAACCTTCTCGTTTAATTCAAAAACGAGGCCCTGCGCTCACCTCAGCTTATGATCAAAAAGGGAGTCCAACGCAAGCTATCGTTGGTTTTGCGCGTAGTTGTGGGATTGATGTTTCTGAATTGAAAGTACACGAATCAGAGCAAGGATCTTGGGTAGTTTTTGAACATGAAGAAACTGGTAAAAATATTATTGAGCTACTTCCTAAGATAATTGAAGACGCTCTCAATAGCCTTCCTGCAACCAAACGAATGCGCTGGGGGGCAAGCGGGATTGAGTTTCTACGCCCTCTTCATTGGTTAACTATTATGCATGGCGCCAACGCCTTACCTATTAATGTTTTTGGGTTAACAGCAAGTGATATCACCTATGGCCATCGTTTCCACTTTCCCAATCCATTGACACTATCACATGCAAATGATTATGTTCAAACATTAAAAGAAGCAAAAGTAATGGCTTCTTTTCAAGAACGCCAAGCTTACATCTTACAAGCCATTCAAAACCTAAGCGAACAAAATCAAGGCCAAGCCATCATTGAATCAGAGTTACTAGAAAATGTCACCGGTCTTGTGGAATGGCCTGTACCACTATTTGCTCATTTTGATAAAACATTTTTGGACGTTCCGCAAGAAGCGCTTATTTCGTCTATGCAAAATCATCAAAAATGTTTCCCAATGATAAGTGGTGAAAAATTATTGCCCACGTTTATTTTAATAAGTAATACACAAGCCTCCCCTATCGATAACATCATTGTCGGCAATGAGCGAGTGATGCATGCCAGATTAAGTGATGCCAAATTTTTCTACGATCAAGATAGAAAGGCCCCACTGGTAACAAGATTAGAACAGCTGAAAAATATGCTTTTTCAAAAAAAGCTTGGCACGCTATATGATAAAAGTCAGCGTGTTTCAAAATTAGCCGGCCAAATTGGTAAAAGCATCAATGCCAGTAGTCATCATTGTGAAAGAGCTGGCAAATTGTGCAAAGCTGATTTATTAACAGAAATGGTTTTTGAGTTTCCTGAACTTCAAGGCATTATGGGTTATCATTATGCTTTGCATGATGGTGAACACCATGATGTAGCCTTAGCTATCAAAGAAAGTTATTTGCCCCGTTTTGCTAAGGATGACTTGCCTTTGTCTCCAGTGGGGATGAGTGTTGCGTTAAGCGATCGTCTTGATACATTAATTGGGATATTTGGCATAGGACAAATACCAACCGGAGATAAAGATCCTTTTGCATTAAGACGTGCCGCACTTGGAATTATCCGTATCTTAATTGAAAACGAACTAAACCTTGATTTAGAAGAATTGCTGCTTCTTGCAAAGCATGGGCTTGGCAACTTGATAGATGAAGAAATCATTCCTCAAGTCCTTAGTTTTTGTTTTGAACGTTTTAGATCTTGGTATCAAGAACAAGGTATCAGCATTCAAACCTTAGATGCCGTTATGTCTAACAATCCAACCCAACCCTATGATGCAAGTTTAAGGGTAAAAGCTGTTAATTATTTTCAAACATTACCAGAAGCACAAAATTTAGCTGCTGCAAATAAGCGCGTTCGTAATATTTTACAAAAAAGTAATATTACTTTTAATTTACAATTTTTACCTGAGGTAAATGCGACTTTATTAAAAGAAAATGCTGAAATTGCTTTATTTGAAGCTATTACTACTCTGAAAATTCAAACACTTCCGCTTATTCAACAAGGAAAATATCAAGAAGCATTGATTGAACTGGCCAAACTTCAAAAACCTGTAGATACTTTTTTTGATGGCGTCATGGTGATGATCGATGATGAAGCATTGCGCAAAAATCGTATTAATTTATTATGTCAATTAAGCGCTCTGTTTATGCAAATTGCTGATATTTCAAAACTTGCCTTATGAAAATGATCATTCTCGATAGGGATGGGGTGATTAATGAAGACAGCGAGAAGTTTATTAAATCACCTGATGAATGGCACCCCATTCCTGGCTCTTTAGAAGCTATCGCTCTTTTACATCAACATGGATTTACTATTACTGTCGCAACAAATCAGTCCGGGATTGCTCGCGGTTTATTCACCATTGACACACTCAATCAAATTCATCAAAAAATGCAATCAAATGTACAAGCCCTTGGCGGCAAGATTGATGCTATTTTTTATTGTCCGCATGGTCCCAATGATGAATGTCTGTGTCGCAAACCAAAGCCTGGTTTACTAACGCAAATCGCAACAACCTATGGCATTTCGTTAGAAAATGTACCGGTTATCGGTGATTCCCTGCGTGATATTCAAGCAGGTCAAATAAGCGGTGCTCTCCCATATTTAGTTCGCACCGGCAAAGGAATAAAAACGCTTTCACAACATGCCGCACTTTTACAAAACATTGTCGTTTATGATGATTTGTTGGCTTTTGCTCGACAACTTCTCCGTTTATCGTCCTAATTTCTCTTACATTTTCACTTATCCAAGGAGCAAGGAAGCACGCTCTATAAAAAAATACCAAAAGCACCAATTCATATCACTATAAATTAGTGCTCTTTTATTTTACTTAATTTTTTACGTTTTTCTATCAACACATTTTCTTGCATTCTATCGTCTTTTTTATGTAAAAATTTAGTTAAGGTTGGAGTATACACTTGCGACTGATGTTGCAATACCTCTGGCAATCCAGGAACTTCTTCACTAAGTTCTTTATTTTTGTAAGCTTTTTGTAAGCTTACAAATTGTAATGACGGTACTTTATCTTGTTTACCCAAAACTTCTGCCATGGTCGCATCAAGGGTGGTATGCTCATCGCAATAAATTTGAAATGGCGTTTTAAATGTTTTTTCATGTAGAAAATGCTTAGCATTTGAATCAATATCGATAAGGCATTGCGCTGTATCCGCTTGGCCTAGCATGACGACTAAATGCATTGGCATATTACCAAAGCTATCTGCTAGAGTAATGAGATCTCTTTTAAGGTAAGCCAAAAGGTTAATCACTTGTTTTCGTTCTTCAGTCAATTTACCGACAACCGCATAATGCATCGCTGATTTGCCACCTAAATCTGTTGCGTCCAGCTTTGCTCCTCTTTGTACCAAAGCAAAGACTAAGCTAGGTTGAGCAGAACTTGCGGCCATCATTAATGGTGTAAAATGATGAAGATTATTTTTAGGCATGCTAACAATATAATTAACATCTAAAGTAGAGTCTTTCTCAAGACATGCTATCGCCTCAGCGGTTTTTTTGCCTAAAATCAAACTCATCAGGTTTCTTTGTGGAGCGGTTAACATATTCTTCCTAACAAACAACTAATGTTAACTTGCTAGCATAAATTAATATTTCATTTCTGTAAATATGAATAAAACGGATCGGCGAAATATACTTTAAGCCAACTAACTTTATTGGGCTAATGATCCAAAGCTTGTATGTGCAATAAAACTCTGGTCGTGTGTTTTTCAGATAATAACGGTAGAATCCCTTTTACTCTTGCAATAGGCTACTTTAGCGAAATGCTTACTACTTTTATGCTAATGATACGATCGATACTGTTTTTCTGCGGCCAAGCTATTTCGGCTATTATTATCTGTATAATTGGATTTTTAATATTTCCTTTTCCCTACATTGTTCGCTATCGCTTTATTACAATGTGGTCACATTTCGTCATTTGGTGGGCAAAAATAATTTGCGGGATCCAATATCAAGTGCACGGAATTGAGAACTTGCCTAAAGAAAATGCCATTGTACTTTGCAAGCATCAATCTGCTTGGGAAACCTTATTTTTACAAACACTACTCCCCCCTCAAACATGGGTGCTAAAAAAACAACTGCTCTACATACCTTTTTTTGGTTGGGGTCTTGCGATGATTGAACCCATCGCTATCGATCGAAACAAAAACAGCTCGATTAAACAGTTACTTGAACAAGGGAAAAGACGCCTACAACAGGGAAGATGGGTTATTATTTTTCCGGAGGGATCTCGCGTTGCTGTGGGTGAAAGCAGAAAGTATTCTAGAAGCGGAGCAATGTTAGCCAAAGAAAGCGGATATAAAGTAGTGCCGATGGCACATAATGCCGGTGTTTTTTGGCCTCGAAACGCATTTTTGAAAAAACCAGGAAAAATTGATGTCGTCATCGGGCCTGCGATTGACTCAAAAGCATTGAGCATTGATGAAATTCAACAAAAAGCCCAAGAGTGGATTGAAAACACGATGCAAACCTTACCCACTAAATGATTCTGCTCTAATCCCCTCTCCCCTTGCGGGAGAGGGTTAGGGTGAGGGGTAAACTTAAACGTCGAGATTCTCTACATGTAAGGCATTGGATTCAATAAAGTCTCTACGTGGTTCAACTTGATCGCCCATTAAAGTTGTAAAGATTTGATCGGCTGCAATCGCATCATCAATTCTTACTTGTAATAAACGTCTGGTTAAAGGATCCATTGTCGTTGACCATAATTGATCGGCGTTCATTTCACCCAATCCTTTATAGCGAGAAATTTGCTGACCTTTTTTAGCTTCACTCATCAACCAATCTAAAGCGCCTTTAAAGTCAGTGACAGCCATTTTTTTATCGCCGCGCTCAATAAATGCACCCTTTTCTAATAAGTGACCTATTTCTGAGCCAACTTGGATTAAAAATAGATATTCTGAAGATTGGAAGAAATCCGGATTAAAGTAATAAGTATTTTCCACCCCATGCACACATACTTTCGCTACAGGAATAAAGCACTTTAATTCCACGGATTCTTCGCAAGTTAATTGATAAGTATTGGCATTGGTTTTTTCAATTTTCAATTGCTCTGCACACTGGTTCAGCCACGTTTCCACTTCATTTTTATGCTTGAGCATGCTTTCCGTTAAGGGGGCAATACTCAACATTGCTTCCAAAATAGGACCTGGATAACGTCTGGATAAACGCGAAATTAAAGTGGATGCTTTATTGTAGCGCGCTACCAACTGTTCAAGTGCTACTCCTAAAATTGCCGGCGCTTGTGGATTCACATAGAGTTTGGCATCTTCTAATGCTATCTGCGTTAAATACTGTTGCAGTGCTTCTTCGTCTTTAACATAGTTTTCTTGCTTACCACGTTTCACTCTAAATAAAGGTGGTTGAGCAATATAAATATGACCACGCTCAATCAATTCTGGCATTTGCCTGAAGAAAAAGGTCAGTAAAAGCGTACGAATGTGTGAACCGTCTACGTCCGCGTCGGTCATGATAATAATGTGGTGATAACGTAATTTATCTGGATTGTATTCGTCACGACCAATACCACAACCTAAAGCAGTAATTAATGTTCCCACTTCTTGAGAAGAAAGCATTTTATCAAAACGTGCCTTCTCCACATTTAAGATCTTACCCTTTAACGGCAAGATAGCTTGAGTTCGTCTATCACGTCCTTGCTTAGCAGAACCGCCCGCGGAATCACCCTCAACTAAATAAAGCTCTGATCGTGCAGGATCTCGTTCCTGACAATCTGCTAATTTTCCGGGCAACCCTGCAATATCGAGCGCCCCCTTTCTTCTGGTCATTTCTCGGGCTTTGCGCGCGGCTTCTCTTGCTCGTGCTGCTTCAACCATCTTATTAGTAATCGCTTTTGCTTCTTGCGGCTTTTCTAATAAGAAGGCATTGAATGCCTCACTAAAAGTAGACTCCACCACCCCTTTGACTTCAGAGGAAACCAATTTATCTTTAGTCTGTGATGAGAACTTGGGATCTGGCACTTTAACAGACAAGACGGCCGTGAGACCTTCACGCGCATCGTCACCCGTTGTGGCAACTTTCGTCTTCTTTAAAATACCTTCTTGTTCTAAATATTGATTTAAGGTTCGTGTTAACGCACTACGAAAACCTGATAAGTGGGTACCACCATCGCGCTGTGGAATATTATTCGTAAAGCAAAATAAGTTTTCTGCATAAGTGTCATTCCACTGTAATGCAACCTCAACCGTCATGTTGTCTTTTTCTTTAGTAAAGAAGAACACACTTGGATGAACCGGCGTTTTATTTTTGTTTAAGTATTCCACAAAGGCTTTGATACCACCTTCATAACAAAACTCATCTTTTTTACCTGAGCGTTCATCTTTAAGATGAATTTTAACACCTGAGTTCAAGAAAGAGAGCTCTCGAAGGCGTCTAGCCAAAATCTCATAATGAAATTCAATATTGGTAAATGTTTCGCGACTGGGCTTGAACCACAATTCAGTACCTGTTGTCGTCGCATCCCCTGTCACTTTTAATGGTTCCACAGGCTCGCCATGACGATATTCTTGGTAATGTATTTTGCCTTCGCGACGAATTGTCAGATGGAGGCTTTCAGACAGCGCATTAACCACTGATACCCCTACGCCATGTAATCCACCAGAAACTTTATAAGAGTTGTCATCAAATTTTCCACCAGCATGGAGGATAGTTAATATAACCTCTGCTGCCGAACGTCCCTCTTCTGCATGGATATCGACAGGAATACCACGACCATTATCTTTGACGGTCACGGACTCATCTGGGTGAATAGTGACTTGAATTAATGAGCAATGGCCCGCTAGTGCTTCATCAATGGAATTATCGACAACTTCGAACACCATATGGTGCAATCCGGAACCGTCGTCGGTATCTCCGATATACATACCTGGGCGCTTTCTTACCGCATCCAACCCTTTTAGCACTTTAATGTTGGATGAGTCGTAGGTCATCTCTGATGTCATTCGTTACTCCGTGTATGGTGCTTTCAAAAGGTTCCACGTGAAACATTTTAGTGGAGCCATACATGCATTAAGAGGTTATAACTGTTGGTTAAATATGGGGATATTCTATCATATTCAGCCGTTTAGCTCTTCATTTTTATTGCTTTTTTGCTTAAAAGACCTCAATAACAGCAAGAGAAACAGCTAATACGTATTCGGCTAACTCATGACATAATTACCCACACCCAGGGTTGACCTCCCGCACAAAGATGTTAGGATACCAACTTTAATAATTGTTAATATATACTTATCAGGAGTTCCAGTATGCGAAATCTTAATTTGACCGAAATACAACAAATCTCTGGCGCAAATCCCGCTTGTTGCGATCAAAATCGTCTTTCCTATCAGCAATGGGAAACTCTTCACAACGATATTGCTCAAGAAGCTAAAATGGATGCAGTATTGTTTGGCGTTCTCGCAGGCATACCCGTCTATATGGCTGGTGCGGCAATCTTATCTCCCGCCGTTGCTCTTAATGTGGCAGGAGCCGCAGCGCTTATCACTGCGTATAATATTTATCACTACTCTTACAATCATAGCGAGCTTAATTTCTTCAGATAATCTTATCGAATTCTACCCCATTGGTAGATCTGCTGTAGAGGTGGACCACTCTGCTTGCCTTGCCGAAGCGCTTTAGCGTAGGCAGGTGTTTGCCCCTCATATGCATTATATTGATGTAGAGTGAACAAACCTGGCCCGGACTCTGCAATTTGTAGGGCCAGACCGATGAGCCCAGCCCGTCGTATTCATCTGGAGAGTCCCCCTTAAAACGGGGCGGCACAGGGGTTGGTTGCTATGCCCTCCCATCTAAGCTCTTTGGCTTTAGCCCCCAACAAGCCCGGAATCATTGGCCTCTAAGACCAAACCTTGTTCCACGTGGAACATTTCTCCCCCAAACTGGTCGCAGACTTCTTGCCAGCCTAAGGCATCAACCGCGGTGAGAAACACCTGGTTTCCTTGAGCCGCCAATAGGCCAAGCAAGCGCTCACGATTCGCTTTATCGAGCTCTGAAGCCAAATCATCCACCAAGAAAATGCACTTTTTACCTAAAGTCGCTTCCAAGCGTTGAGCCTGGGCAAGGTAAAGGGCGCAAATTAGTAATTTCTGCTGCCCACGGGACAATACTTGATGAGCCGCAAAATTACCCAAGGTAACAGCGACTTCGGCACGATGCGGACCAACGCTGGTATATCCCCAACGTTTATCTTGTGCCAAGGATTGCTGTAGTGCTTCTTCTAATGAAAGATCTCTGCCCCACCCCTTTTCATATTCAAAACCAATTGACTGCTGCGGCAACAATGTTTGTCTTGCCTTTTCCACAAAAGGTATCAAGCTAGCTATATGTGCTTCTCGAAAATGTGTTAACTTTTCCCCTATTTGGCAGAGCTCTCTTTCCCACGAAGCCAATGAACTCCAGCGCGAGGCAAGCTTTAAGGCTGCATTACGCTGTTTTAGGAGTCGCTGGTAACGCTGACACAGGTCGGAAAACGAAGGTTCCACGTGGAACACTCCCCAATCTAAAAATCGACGTCGCTCTTCGGCCCCCAACTGTAGAAGCTTAAAGGTCTCTGGCGTTATCAGCTGCAAGGGTAACATCCCAGCAAACTGCGATAATCGCTCACAGGGTTCACCCCCAATCTTACAAGTCACATGGGCTTGGCGGTTCTTCTCAATTCCCATAGAGGTGGCGAAACCAAAGTCATCTTTTATTTCGGCAAAACACGAAAGTGCGTTGTGTTCGTGCATAATAATTGACTGGATTTGACGAGAACGAAAGCTTCGCCCTACCCCAAGCAAATGAATCGCTTCCAAGAGACTGGTTTTGCCACTGCCGTTTTCACCCCAGAATATATTGAAATGGGAGTGCGGATTCAGTGAAACTTGGTTTAGATTACGAAGGTGATGGATATGAAGACGTGTTAAGCGCAAATGGCCCCCTCACCCCTAGTTGCTTTACAGCCGCATGGGCATCACAACATAGGAGTGTTTTGCTTGCGGCTCAGCTTCATTCAAGGCGGTTTCAAATAAAATAACATGGTTTGGTGAGGTAAATGCCACTTTAACCATGTCGGATTTAACAATATTGAGATATTCAATAAGATAACTTGCATTAGCGCCTATTTCAATGGCAGGCCCTTGATAAGCTATCTCTACTTCGTCCTCTACTTCATCTTTATCCGGCGTGGTTGCAATGATGCGTAGCAGGTTCGATGTGAACATCAAACCAACGCCGCGATACTTGTCGGTAAAGAGTACGGAAACCCGTAATAGTGCTTGCTTAAGGAGTTCGCGGGAGACTTCAAATTGATGTGGGGGATCTTGTGGCAACACGCGCTGGTAATCTGGGAATTTCCCCTCGATTAGTTTAGTAACAAAACTAGTATGTGTAGTTACTGCGCGTAAATGATTTTTACCAATCACCAATCCAATTTCTTCATCGCCCTCTTGAAATAAGCGCTGCATCTCTGTAACCGCTTTGCGTGGCACAATCACTGCCAAGGGATGTGTTAAATGTGAGCGCACAGGTAATGCCATGGTTGCCAAGCGATGCCCATCAGTGGCAACTGTGCGAACCTCTTCTTGATTAAACGCCATCAAGACGCCATTTAAATAATACCGCACATCTTGATGCGCCATAGCAAAGCACGTCACGTCCAACAATTGGCGCAACACACTCTGCTTCACTGATAACTCAACATCGCCCGGACTTTCTTCCACTTTAGGAAAATTTTCAGCAGGCAAACAGGCAATGCTATAGCGACTTCTTCCTGAGCGCACAACGACTTTGTTATCTGCGGCCTCTATCGAAATCTGGGCATGCTCGGGCAATGCTTTACAAATATCGATTAATTTCTTGCCTGGGATAGTGGTTGCACCACTTTGAGCCGGGTTTGAAAGAGGCACCCGAGCAATCATTTCTATTTCAAGATCAGTGCCCGTTAAAGACAATAACTGATTCTTCACTACTACTAAAATATTAGCCAAAATCGGCAGCGTTTGCCGACGCTCTAGTGCCCCTTGCACTCTTTGCAAGGGTTTTAATAGTGCTTCTCTATGAATAGTAAATTGCATTTTTAGTGTTCTACGTAGAAAGAATACGAATTAAATTTGCAAAATCTTCGCCGATATCGGCATCTGTTTCTCGCATTTTTTTTATCGTGCGATTAGCATGTAACACTGTTGTATGGTCGCGTCCGCCGAAAGCATCTCCAATCTCCGGTAAGCTGTGATTGGTTAATTCTTTACATAAGGTCATCGCGACTTGACGCGGTCTTGCCACCGAACGATTGCGACGTTTGGATAACAGATCAGATACTTTTATTTTGTAATATTCGGCTACCATACGCAAAATATTATCTATGGAAACCAATTTATCTTGAAGTGCCAACACATCTTTTAAGGCTTCTTGCACAAATTCTAATGTGATGGCGCTACCGGTAAATTGCGCATTAGCAATAATTCTTTTCAATGCGCCCTCTAATTCGCGCACGTTCGATCGAATACGTTTGGCAATAAAAAAAGCGACTTCATGTGGCAAAATCATACCGCTGTGTTCGGCTTTACTCATCAAAATGGCCACTCTAGTTTCAAGCTCAGGTGGCTCAACAGCAACCGTTAGCCCTGATCCAAAACGTGATTGTAGTCTTTCTTCTATTCCATTAATTTCTTTGGGATATCGATCTGAGGTTAAAATAATTTGCTGCTGCCCTTCTAGCAAAGCATTGAAGGTATGAAAAAATTCTTCCTGAGAGCGTTCTTTTCCTGCAAAAAATTGAATATCGTCGATTAAGAGTGCATCGACTGAACGATAAAAACGCTTAAATTCATTAATGGCATTACTTTGTAAGGCTTTCACCATATCAGCAACAAAACGCTCTGAGTGCAGGTAAACAACATTCGCCTTTTTTTCGCGATGAGCCAAAATAGCATTACCAATTGCATGCATCAGATGCGTTTTGCCCAAGCCTACCCCACCATATAAGAATAAGGGGTTATAAGCGCCACCAGGATTTTCGGCCACCTGCTTTGCTGCAGCTTCTGCTAATTGATTAGACTTACCCACCACAAAATTATCAAACACAAAATTCGGATTTAAGTTACTTTGGTGAGAAACTTTTGTTGGCGCATGATTCACAGATCGAACAGGTGCGCTTGGCGCTTCGACTGACTCTACTTCGGTCGTGCTTATGCGCTCACCAATACCAATAGTTACTCGCATTGACTGACCATGATTTAATTCTGTCAGAATGCCGGAGATGCGCGCTAAGTAATCTTGTGATATCCCATCAAGAACATATTGGTTAGGAGCCCACAAAATAAGCCCGCCATTTGTTTCTTCGGCTTGTAAGGGGCTAATCCACTGATTAAACGTCGATTGCGCAACCTCATCTTTAAGACGCTGCAAGCATTGCTGCCAAAGTGATAACTCCACTGCTCTCTCAACTCCTCAGTCATTGTCATTTTTAAAGCAAAAGAACCCGTCGCATTTGCAATGCAAAACAAATTTAGTTGGAAAATTAAAATAACGCCCAGGCTCACCACAGTGTGTGGTTTATTACTTAATCGTTTTCATTTTTTCTCATCATATCGAGCTTTTGCATTCTAACCCCCTTCTCGCAAGTTATCCACACTGTTTTTTAATTTACAAACAGAAGTTATCCACCGCTTAAGAGGGGTATTCTGTGTCTAAGTAGGCATAAAGATGTTGATAATACAGAGAGTTATCCCAGATCGCTTGGGAGTGCCCTCTTTATGCACAAGTTATGCACCTTTTCTACATGAACAGCCCACAATGTTCGCCCCCAGGTAATTAATTGATATTGATACGATTTTTTGAACTACCCCCTGTTTTTGCTTTGCTAATCATAATCAAAGTAGATCAATTGATCATAAGTAATAATTATTACGCTTCACATTTTTTTTGAATGGGCACGATCATGAACTAACTAAAATTTGACTTTTTACTCAAGTTATTCACATTTGCTTATGTATAAGCTTGGTAAAACATCGATTTTTCTCTGTATAACTTGCAGGGTTATCCTCAGCTTAGAAGTAAGTGTGATGTTATCCACAAGTCACCCCCCTCTTATTGCACCACTCATGCAGAGGTTAATATTGCTGTAACACTTTGCATGACATCACAAAACTAAGCTTATCCACAGAAAAAGCCATCTTAGTAGTAAACATTAAATTGATCTCATATATGATTAATAATAATTTGCTTTCAAAAAGATCGAGTTAAATTAATTTGCCTGAAAAAAATAGGAACTTGTGTATAAGACGTGCTTTGTGAAGATTAAAGCCTGTGTAAAAAGTTAACGGTTAATCACATTTGTGAATTTTGAATATTTATCCACAAACTAATCAGAGGTAAAACCATGCTCAATCCACAATGAATTGCTGTATTTAACCTGATGATTTATATGATTTTTTTAACCTTATCCGCTAAGTTCACCCTGCTCTATCATCATATTAAGATCTAACTTTCTTGAATTTCATTAAATATATTTAAGCGCTTGCATAATGTGCTGCACTCTAACTTGACTTTGAATAGTCGATCGCATATAGTTAACCGCCTAATTTTTAGGGAAATTATTTTAACAGTTATTCAACTCATGGAGTTGCCATGAAAAGAACTTTTCAAAGAAAAAGTCAGGTAAGAAGAGCTAGAACTCACGGTTTTCGTGCGCGCATGAAAACAAAAGGCGGAAGAGCGGTGCTTGCTAATCGTCGTCGTAAAGGACGTAAAAGATTGGCTCCCGTGGGCGGAACCAAGAAATAACGGTTAACGCATCTATTTTGTTTTGTAGTTGCAAATAGTTGTCTATGGGGTATTAAGCTGACCATCATCCATCAAAGTTGCTTAGTCTTCCCAAAAAAGAATCGTCTGCTTCTTCCAAGCGATTTTCAGCGAGTGTTTAAGCGTGGGCGCAAACAAAGAGGGACGTTGTTTACCTTCATTAGTTGCGCTAACGGGGAATCATATGCCCGATTAGGGTTAGCTATCGCGAAAAGACACGTTCCTTTATCGGTTGAAAGAAATCGAGTGCGTCGGATTATTCGGGAAAGTTTTCGCCATTATCAATCGGCATTAAAAGGTAAAGACATTGTCGTTATTGCTCAAAGAGCGTTACCTGAAATAAGTAATACAAATCTGCAAGAGGATTTGAACCAGCAATGGCAATTTTTAGCCGGCTCCTCAAAGACTTTTTAGTAGGTGGAGTACATCTGTATCGATGGCTAATAAGTCCATTGCTTGGAAAGTGCTGTCGTTTTTATCCTTCATGCTCTCAATATGCGCTCGATGCTTTTGAAAAACATGGAGTAGGGAAGGGCAGTTTTTTAACAATAAAAAGACTATGTAAATGCCACCCATTTCATCAAGGTGGTATTGATCATGTTCCTTGAGTCCTGACAGGATTAAAATCCAATGGAATTACAACGTACACGCATATTTCTCTTCATTTCCTTAGTGGTTGTGGCGTTAGCGCTTTTTAGCGCATGGCGACAAGAACATCCTGTTATGCCTTCGCATGCTTCTCAAGAAGAAGTTCAAGGCGTGGATGCCAAGAAATCTGAGAATGATATTCCCAACGTTGCTGCTGTTGGTGCTGCAACAGTTTCTACAAATACCTCCACAAGTGCGTCATCTATTCCCGGGACAGTTCCCTCTACAGATTTAATTGATATCTCCACTGACGTTTTAAAAATAAAAATAGATCCAATCGGTGGTGATATTGTTCGTGCGGAACTTGTTAAATATCCTGAATCTCTCAACACACCTGATAAAGGTGTGATTATTTTGGATAAGACGCTTGAGCGAAATTATGTTGCTCAAACAGGTTTGATTGGTAAAGATGAAAAAGGACCTGATTCAAAAAATGCAGGTCGTGCGCATTATGAATTCGCACAAAAACAATATTCACTAGGTAATAATGAAAAGCTGCAAGTTGCGATGCATTGGCATAATGATAGCGGCATAAAGGTAACAAAAACGTTTACCTTTAAAAAGGACAATTACCTTGTTGATGTAGATTATACCGTGAACAATCAAAGCCAAGTGCCATGGTTGGGTAGTTTTTACGGCCAAATTCAACGTGAATTTGTAAAAGAAAAAGGTAACGGCATGCTTGGGGTGCAGATGTACCAAGGTGGCGCTGTTTTTACTGAAAATAAGCCGTTTAAAAAAATTAGCTATCCTGATATGAAAAAAGCTCCCTTTCGCGAACAAGTAAAAGGAGGGTGGGCTGCACAAGTTGAGCACTATTTCTTATGTGCATATATTCCTTCTGCTGAATCCACCAACAGTTTTTATTCGCGAGTTGATGGCGACAATACTTACAATATAGGTGCGGTCACACCTGTTGAAGTTGCTCCCCAATCAACACAAACTTTCCAGAGTGAAATTTATGTTGGACCAGAGATAGCCGATACCCTAAAAGCCATTTCTCCCGGATTAAATTTAACCGTGGATTATGGCATTTTATGGCCAATATCCCAGTTAATATTTTGGTTACTCAAAACGATTAATCATTACGTAGGGAATTGGGGTTGGTCGATTATTTTAGTAACACTGGTTATTAAAATTCTATTTTACAAATTATCTGCTTCAAGTTACCGCTCTATGGGTAAAATGCGCCTGATGCAACCACGCATTGAATTGCTCAAAGAAAGACATAAAGACGATAAGCAGCAATTTAGTACCGCCTTGATGGATCTGTATCGAAAGGAAAAAATGAATCCATTAGGAGGCTGTTTACCAATCTTGATACAAATACCAGTCTTTATTGCTTTGTATTATGTATTGCTTGAAAGTGTTGAATTACGACATGCGCCTTTTATGTTTTGGATAAAAGATTTATCAAGTAAAGATCCCTACTATGTACTGCCTTTAATCATGGGCGCTACCATGTTCTTTCAACAAAGAATGAATCCAGCGCCACCTGATCCAGTACAGGCAAAAGTCATGATGATGATGCCAGTTATTTTTACGATATTATTCTTATCTTTCCCTGCAGGTTTGGTATTGTATTGGACCGTCAATAATATTTTATCGATGGCACAGCAATGGTTCATTACCCGCAATTTAGAGCGTGAAGGGACAACGCTTAAAAAAATCAAATAGGTGCTTCATGAATGAGCACCTTTCACCTGAAACTGAAACAATAGCTGCCGTTGCGACTCCTCCTGGAAGAGGAGGGGTCGGTGTGATCAGAGTATCTGGTCCTTTGGTATGCAAAATTGCTTCTTGTATATTAGGTGAGGTTCCTCTTGCACGACACGCTGTTCTCAAGTCTTTTCGTGATTCTCATGCACAAGTTATCGATATGGGAGTGGCGCTTTATTTTAATGCACCACATTCTTTTACTGGTGAAGACGTGCTTGAATTACAAGGTCATGGCGGTCCAGTGATTATGGATTTGCTGTTAACTGCCGTATTGCAAGCAGGTGCCAGAATAGCGCGACCTGGAGAATTTTCAGAAAGGGCTTTTTTAAATGGCAAAATGGATTTAGCACAATGTGAAGCGGTCGCCGATTTAATAGACGCAACATCCACACAAGCAGCATTAAGTGCGTCACGTTCTTTACAGGGCGTTTTTTCCAAAAAAATCCACAGTTTATCCCAAGATATGATGTCACTGCGTATGTACGTGGAAGCAGCTATCGATTTTCCAGAAGAAGAGGTGGATTTTCTTAGCGAAGGATTGGTGCTTGAAAAAATTGAAAGCCTCCTTGCCGCTATCCGCTCTCTTCAAAAGAATGCAAAGCAAGGTCAAATATTAAGAGAAGGGATTTCCATTGTAATGGCTGGTCTTCCTAATGCTGGAAAATCGAGTTTATTAAATTGTTTAACGCAAGCTGAAACGGCAATTGTCACCAATATTCCTGGAACCACCAGAGATGTTATCAAAGAAACCATTCATATTGATGGATATCCTGTGAATATCATTGATACCGCCGGCATTCGTCTTCATGCTGATGTGGTAGAGCAAGAAGGGATAAGACGAGCAAAAGAACAATGGTGTCTTGCAGATAGAATTTTGCTGATTTTAGATAGTACAGCCTCAGAAGGGATCTCTGAGATTGAATTAGAAATCATGCGTGAATATGGACATAAAGTAACAATCGTGATGAATAAAATTGATATAGCAAATATGGCGCACGGGTTTCATGATGAAAAAATTTATTTAAGCGCAAAAACAGGGCAGGGGATAGATACGCTTTATCAGCATTTAAAAGAATGTATGGGGCTTCAAAGTACTGAGAACAGTAGTTTTATCGCCAGACGCCGTCACTTAGATGCCTTGGAAAAAGCGTATCAATATTGTCAGAACGCGCATTTTCAACTTGTAAAATCTAAAGCCGGCGAGTTAGTAGCCCAAGAGTTACGTCAAGCACAAGAAGCGCTAGGCGAGATTGTTGGAAAAATTACGACGGATGATTTATTAGGTCAAATATTTTCTAGTTTCTGTATAGGAAAATAACATGAATTTTCCAGAGCATTTTGATGTAATTGTGGTTGGGGGCGGACATGCCGGTACAGAAGCAGCATTAGCTTGTGCGCGGATGGGTGTGAAAACCTTATTATTAAGCCATAACATTGAAACATTAGGTCAAATGTCTTGTAATCCTGCTATCGGTGGAATTGGCAAAGGGCACTTAGTGAAAGAAATTGATGCCTTGGGTGGTATCATGGGTCGTGCTGCTGATATCGGTGGGATACAATTTCGTATTTTAAATGCCAGCAAAGGTCCAGCTGTTCGCGCAACTCGTGCTCAAGCTGATAGATTACTTTATAAACAAGCGGTACGTTTTGCGTTGGAAAATCAGCCCAATCTTTGGCTTTTTCAACAAGCTGTAGATGATTTGTTAATCGATAAAGAAAAAGTTACTGGCGTTGTTACCCAAATGGGTTTAACTTTTTATGCCAAATCTGTCGTGTTGACAGTGGGGACCTTTTTAGCCGGTAAAATTCATATTGGATTAAACAATTACCAAGGAGGCAGGGCTGGGTGTCCTCCTGCGTTAACCTTGGCGACACGACTTCGTGAAATGCCCTTTACCATGGGGCGTTTAAAAACAGGAACCCCACCGCGTATAGATGGTCGTAGTATTGATTATTCACAATTAATTGAACAGCCAGGCGATACTCCCACACCAGTGTTTTCATTTTTTGGTAATAAAGAACAACATCCACAGCAAATCAGTTGCTATATTACCCATACTAATGAACAAACTCATGACATTATTCGTCAAGGGTTAGACAGATCCCCTCTTTTTTCAGGCGTCATTGAAGGCGTTGGGCCGCGTTATTGTCCTTCGATAGAAGATAAAGTACATCGCTTTAAAGAAAAAACTTCTCATCAAATTTTTCTTGAGCCTGAAGGCTTAACCACACACGAAGTTTATCCAAATGGTATTTCAACTAGTTTACCATTTGATGTACAGCTTAATTTGGTCAGAAGTATGAAGGGGTTGGAAAAAGCACATATTACAAGACCAGGTTATGCGATTGAGTACGATTATTTTGATCCACGGGAATTAGAACCAACACTACAAACACGCCATGTGAAAGGATTGTTTTTCGCCGGCCAAATTAATGGCACCACCGGTTATGAAGAAGCTGCTGCCCAAGGAATTGTCGCCGGTATCAATGCTGCGCGTTTGGCGAAAAACGAACCGATGTGGTATCCGCGTCGCTCCGATGCCTATATTGGTGTATTAATCGATGATCTCATTACCATGGGAACCATCGAGCCATACCGTATGTTTACCAGTCGCGCGGAACATAGATTATTACTGAGAGAAGATAATGCCGATCTTCGTTTAAGTGCAATAGGTTATGCAATGGGGCTTGTCTCGCATGAACGTTGGCAACGCTTTGAGGATAAAAAACAAAATAGTGCTCATTTTGAAGCTATTTTGCGTCAATTATATTTATTACCGACCGATGCTGATGCTGCATTATTAGCACAAAAAACCAATGTTGTGCTAACCAAGGAATGCAAACTGATTGATTTGATAACTCGGCCTGAAATAAATGTTCATGCACTCTTGGAATTAAGCAAGGTAAAAACCGCATTAGAAAATGCCAATATAGTGCTTGACGACATCAACATGCAAGCGATTGAGCAAGTAGAAATACAAGCCAAATACGCAGGCTATATCGCCAAGCAAGTCTTAGAAATACAAAAATGCGCTAAAAATGAGAACACAATTATTCCGCAAGATTTTCTCTACAAAGGGATCCCAGGCTTATCAGCTGAAATTGTAGAAAAGTTAACTAAGATTGCGCCAACAACTGTGGGTATGGCCTCTCGTATTCCAGGGGTAACACCGGCGGCGATTTCGCTTTTGCTGATATATATCAAAAAACACCAAAGCACAAAACAGGTTGACAATGTCGTTTGAGATAACATTAATCAAAAAATGTGAGCAACGTTTACAAAAGGGATTGGAGGAGATGTCTTTGACAGCCTCAAGTGAACAATGTGAGCAAATGATAAATTATCTACAGCTTATGCATAAATGGAGCGCCCATTTTAATTTAACCTCCATCAGAAACCCTCTTGAGATGGTCAGTCGCCATCTTTTAGACAGCTTGTCTGTCATGCCTTACCTTGTGGGGGAAAGCGTCATTGATGTGGGAACAGGGGCGGGGCTACCTGGGATCCCGCTTAGCATCATGAATGTGGAGAAAAGTTTTTATTTGTTAGACAGTAGCCATAAGAAGCAAGTCTTTGTCTCGCAAGTAGTTAAATCACTTCCTCTCAAAAACGTTCATTGCGTCCATTCTGAGGTGAAAAACTATAAACCAGAAAAAAAGTTTAGTACTATCGTCACCCGAGCATTCGCCCCGCTAGCGAACATGATAGAATCAACAGCGCATTTGCTTGGCGGTGGTGGGCGGTTTCTCGCAATGATGGGCAAGGTTGAGCAAGAAGCGCTTATATTACCCCCAGGATTTGAGATTGAACGCATTGTATCTTTACAAGTTCCTGGTGAAAATGCACAAAGACACTTAGGTATTATCTTCGCTCTGGAAGGTTAGGAAAGGAAAGGCCCAATGGGAAATCAAATTTTAGCATTTGCCAACCAAAAAGGTGGGGTGGGTAAAACCACGTGCTGTATTAACTTAGCAGCCTCGCTAGTATTATCGAAAAAAAGGGTCTTGCTATGCGATCTGGATCCTCAGGGCAACGCAACCATGGGAAGCGGGGTAGATAAAAACGCCATCGAACTAACCATGAATGAATTACTGCAAGGTAAAGCCAAGATCGAGGACGTCATTATCAAGCAAACACCGGCAGGTTACGATTTGATACCGGCTAATAGCGATCTTACCGCAGCTGAAGTTGTGTTAGTGAAAAGGCAAGCACAACCTTTATCTTTAGCAAAAGCGCTTGAATCAGTTAGAGAAGACTACGATTATATTTTCTTAGATTGTCCGCCTTCGTTAAATATGCTGACCGTCAACGCTTTGGCCGCAAGCGATGGTATCGTGATTGCAATGCAGTGCGAGTATTTTGCTTTAGAAGGGTTAACCGATCTGGTTCAAACCATGAAGCAAATACAAACCACTCTTAATCCGCGCTTGGAGGTCAAGGGAATTATCCGCACGATGTTTGACGGACGTAATCGTTTAGCAGCAGAAGTGTCATCACAATTAGTACAGCACTTTAAAAACAAAGTCTTTCAAACTGTCATTCCGCGCAACGTTCGCTTGGCAGAAGCGCCCAGTTATGGATTGCCTGTTCAACTGTACGACAAAAGTTCCAGAGGGTCGTCTGCCTATTTAGCATTAGCTGGTGAGTTTCTCAGACGTGAGAAACTCTTGCAGAATAAAGCCAAAAAAGCCAAAGAAAGGGTTGCATAATGTCAAGCAAAAAACGTGGCTTAGGGAAAGGTTTAAATGAATTATTGTCTGCTTCAATGGGTGGTACTTTGGCTGCAACCAAAGAACACAAACCGCAGCTGATTGTGCCACCTAAAGATGGCGAAGCAGTTGAAGGACAAGATTTACGCTATATTGCCATAGAAAAACTCGTTGTGGGGCCTTTTCAGCCACGCCAACATATGCGTCATGAAGGGTTGGAGCAATTAGCAGAATCTATTCGGGCACAAGGCGTATTGCAACCTATCGTTGTGCGTCCTAAGAACCAACATTATGAAATTATTGCCGGTGAAAGACGTTGGCGCGCTTCGAGTTTAGCTGGTCTTCACCAAGTTCCAGTGATTATTCGACAAGTACCTGATGAAGCAGCCATGGCGATGGCGCTCATTGAAAATATTCAGCGTGAAAATTTGAATGCTATGGAAGAAGCGCAAGCACTCAAACGATTATCAGAAGAATTACAATTAACGCATTTACAAGTTGCCGAAGCAGTCGGTAAATCTCGTGCTAGCGTGACAAACTTATTGCGTCTTCTTACCCTCAATCCTGAGGTACAGGCTATGCTTGACCAGGAACAGTTGGAAATGGGACATGCGCGAGCTTTGCTTGGATTGAAAGGGAACATTCAAAGTGAAATAGCACAAACTGTTGTTGATAGAGGTCTTTCTGTTCGAGAAACCGAACGTCTTGTGAATAAGTTTCAAGAAGGCCCAGCCCCTGTTGTCGAAGTTCGAGCAGGAAAGCGTGTTATCGATCCCAATATTCGTCGTTTAGAAGATGATTTGGCAGATAAGCTGGGGGCTCGCGTTGCGATACGCCATGGAAGTCGCGGCAAAGGATTGGTCGTGATCCGTTACAACGATGTTGATGAGCTTGAAGGAATATTGGCACACATCAAATAAACTTTTTGTAGTTTGTAGTGGAATGAGCAATGTCAAAAGTTATTGTATTGCAGTTAGATTCTTTAGTAGACGTTAAAATTCAAAGAAGCATTGATGCTTATGTTGCCGCAGGGATCAGTAAATTTTCAATTCTTTGGCATAGTTTGCCTTTGCCGAAATGGCTACAAGGCGGCAATTTACTGCGTTCTATCGATCGTTTTGGAATAGGTGATATCACTCCGGGCGAATTTAGAAAAGAAATCGCTGCTATTTTATCTTCAGTTTCAATACCGAGCGCACAGTTGGACAAAGCCTGGAATGCGCAGTGCGTGGTAACGGCGAAAACCAAAGAAGCATTTACCAATATTGAAAGTTTAGAAAAAGCAGGCTACACCGTCTATGTGATAAGCGGCACCAATCCGTTGCATAAATTACATATTGAAGAACAATATGGTAAAAAAATTCCAGGGATCCATGTTTTTTCCTATGAAAAAGGAAGGCTTGGTAAAGATTTATTCGAAAATTTTGTTTTAAACACGCTTAGGATAGAACACGCTGATTTAGAAGCCGAAGATATTATATGGCTAGCAAAACAACCTGAAGATCCACATCCTGGATTTGGAACATTGGGATGGTTGCTCTCCCCAATTCAAAAATTATTCTTTCATAAATCTGAACAAGAATATGCCGATCTTGCGCGATTAGAGCAAAAAACGGGATTATTTACTTTAATGACGCAACGACAAAACGATAAACAAATTTTGCAACCTTTAATGACAAAATTGCGAGCATTAAGCCAGGAAAGGGGTGAAGATTATGTTCGCCCAGAACCAAGAGCTATTTTGCATCAAAGACAAAATAGCGCGCGCACACCAAATGGCCCACCATCATCAACAACCAGAACACCAAATAAATCACCAAACAAGATGACGGCAGGGCATATCAAAAAGATACATTAGAGAATATATTGGTTGATTAGTTAACTTTAATGTATTTGTTGTATAAGCCAGAAACCCCTCTGTCTTATTGTTGATTAAAATCTGAGCACTCAGTATACTTTGCGCGCTTGTCAAGACATCTCTGGGTACCAAGTTTAATGAAATATAGTTTAACGAAGAACGAGGCGCTAGGAGTTGTAACTGCTCAGATTGTCGGCACCCTATCTTTTTTTCCTATCATCTATATGTTGGGAGGGGGTAAAATGGCAGGCTCCTTTATGATGGGTGGTCTAATAAGTTTCTTGCCAAACTGCTATGTTTATCGACGGGTGTTCACTCATTTTGGTGCGCGTCAAGCAGAGAAAATGTTAAAAGCGCTTTATCGGGGCGAAGCGATGAAGCTGATTTTTACTGCTTGTGGGTTTGCGGGGGCGTTTTCAATTCCTTGGACGCAGCCCTTAGGGGTGTTTTTAGGATATATTTTTTCACTAGGGATGTTTTTTTGGGCGCCGCTAGTGATGGCGTTAATGCATAAAAACAACAAAGTAACTACATAAATACTATACATTTAGTTGGGATTGTACGCGATGAGCGTAGTAGATAAAGAACTTACATCGGCAGAATATATTATTCACCATCTTACCAACCTAACCGTTGGCGAGGGTTTTTGGGCGCTTCATTTAGATACGCTGATTGTATCTTGGGTGTTAGGCCTAATCTTTTTAATATCTTTTTATTTTGCAGCAAAGCGAGCCACTGCTGGGGTTCCTGGCGGGCTTCAAAATTTCGTAGAAGTCATGATCGACTTTGTAAACGAGCAGGTCAAAGATATCTATCACGGTAAGAGTGAATGGGTTGCTCCCATCGCTTTAACGATCTTTGTTTGGGTCTTTTTAATGAACTTAATGGATCTGTTACCGGTTGATTTGCTCCCGCATGCTGCATCGGCAGTGGGCATTCATCACTTAAAAGTGGTGCCAACGACCGATCCTAATTTGACCTTAGCGTTATCATTAAGCGTGTTTTTTCTAACATTGTTTTATAACGTTAAAAATAAAGGGGTCGTCGGCTTAGGCAAAGAAATATTTTGCTCACCCTTTGGTCCGTGGTTTTTCCCTTTTAATTTTATTCTGAGAGTGGTCGATGAACTTGCCAAGCCAATTTCGTTAGGTCTGCGGTTATTTGGCAACCTATATGCTGGTGAATTGATATTTATCTTAATCGCCTTGTTACCTTGGTGGACCCAATGGACTTTAGGTTGGGTGTGGGCTGTCTTTCACATTCTAATCATCGTGTTGCAAGCGTTTATTTTTATGATGCTAACAATTATTTATATAAGTCAGGCGCACGAGTCGCATTAAGAACAAGTTATTTTAGTTTAATTTTACAGTGATAAAAAAATAGGAGAAAAAATGGAAGTCGCACATATTGTAGCCCAATTACAGGGTATTACTGCAATTGCTGTTGCTATGTTGATTGGTCTGGGGGCTATCGGTACGGCTATTGGCTTTGGACTCTTGGGCGGAAAATTTCTTGAAGGCGCTGCAAGACAGCCAGAAATTGTTCCTATGCTTCAGGTGAAAATGTTTATTTTAGCAGGTTTGCTAGACGCGGTTTCCATGATTGGGGTGGGTATCGCACTGTACTTTACATTTGCAAGCCCGTTCTTAGCTGAAGTCATGACCCATATTCCAAAGTAATTTCTCATTCAGGAGTTATGTTGTGAATATTAATGTCACCCTTTTCGGTCAGATGATAACGTTTTTGCTCTTCGTGATATTTACTAAGAAGTTTGTTTGGCCTCCAATAATCAAAGCATTAAAAGAGCGCCAAGGTAAAATTGCGGACGGTTTAGCTGCGGCTGAGCGCGGACACCACGAGCTTGCTAAAGCACAAGAGCAAATTGCTTTAGAATTAAAGCAAACAAAAGAATCGGCCAGCAATATTATCGTTGAAGCGAAAAAGCAAGCCGATAGTATTGTTGATGCTTCGCGCCAGCAAGCTCACGAAGAAGGGGTGAGAATTATTCAACAAGCCCACTCTGAAATCGAGCATATGATTGCGCAAGCAAAAGAAGATCTGCGAAAACAAGTAGCAACAATCGCCTTGTTGGGCGCTGAGAAAGTGCTTGCGCGTAGTATTGATGCAAAGGCTCATCAAGATTTGCTGGATAAACTGGCGCAGGAAATATAAAGATGTCGCGAAATCGTGTTATTGCGCGCCCCTATGCAAAAGCCATATTTGAGCTAGCACGTTCGGAAAAAACTTTTTCCTTGTGGTCTCAAATGTTGTCGCTTGCTGCCAGTGCATCGATGGATAAAAGTGTTCAGGAATTAATTAAAAACCCTAAATTTACGACAAGCCAAGTTATTACGCTTTTTGTAGATATAGGGAAAGACCTGTTTACACCGCAGATGCACAGCTTGCTTTGGACATTGGCAAAATTTAAACGTTTAGGTGGGTTGCCTGAAATTGCTTCTTTATATGAAGAGCTACGTGCAGAGGCTGAGCGTGTTGTTTCTGTTGAATTGGTTTCAGCTTTTCCTTTAGAAAAAAGTGAACAACAACGTTTTGTTGATGTTTTGAAGCATCGGACAAATTGTGATATTGCCCTTGAAAATATAGTTGATGAATCTATTTTGGGTGGAGCAATTCTTCGCGCGGGGGACCTGGTTATAGATGGTTCGATCCGTGGGCGGCTCGCTAAACTTGGCGAGTCTGTGGGTATTCTTGATAGCAAACGAGAACTATAGATATGCGACTTAATCCTTCAGAAATCAGTGAACTTATCAAACAACGTATTGAAAAAACGGATGTTGATGCTAAATCCCGTACCGTCGGCACGATCATTAGCGTGGGCGATGGTATTGTTCGTATCTATGGCCTCAACGATGCCATGCAGGGAGAAATGCTTAAATTTCCTGGGGATGTTTATGGCATGGCGCTCAATTTAGAGCGTGACTCTGTTGGTGCGGTGGTGTTGGGACCTTGTGAGCATTTAGAAGAAGGTCAAACAGTAGAATGCACAGGGCGTATTTTAGAAGTCCCTGTGGGTGAAGCATTATTAGGGCGCGTTGTTGATGCACTTGGACGTCCGATTGATGGTAAAGGTGACATTCAAGCAACAGAAACTTCACCTGTTGAAAAAGTAGCTCCAGGCGTTATCGAAAGACAATCCGTAAGCCAGCCTATTCAAACGGGCTTAAAGGCAATTGACGCCATGGTTCCGGTGGGACGTGGTCAGCGTGAATTAATTATCGGCGATAGACAGACCGGTAAAACAGCCATTGCCATTGATACTATCATCAACCAAAAAAATACCGGCGTGAAATGTATTTACGTTGCGATTGGTCAAAAAGCATCTTCCGTAGCCAACGTAGTAAGAAAATTAGAAGAATTTGGTGCGATGGCACACACTATTGTGGTTGCAGCAACAGCGGCTGAAGCTGCGGCATTACAATTTATAGCCCCTTATTCTGGCTGTGCTATGGGCGAGTATTTCCGTGACCGCGGTCAAGATGCATTAATTGTTTATGATGATTTGACCAAACAAGCTTGGGCTTATCGTCAAGTGTCCTTGTTATTACGTCGTCCACCAGGTCGTGAAGCATATCCAGGGGACGTCTTTTACTTGCATTCTCGTTTACTTGAGCGTGCAGCGCGTGTGAATGCTGAGTATGTTGAGAAATTTACTAAGGGCGCAGTGAAAGGTAAAACAGGTTCATTAACAGCTCTTCCAATTATTGAAACCCAAGCAGGTGACGTATCTGCATTCGTTCCTACCAACGTTATCTCGATTACAGACGGTCAGATATTTTTAGAAAGTGACTTGTTTAATGCCGGTATTCGTCCTGCTATTAACGCCGGTCTTTCCGTCTCTCGTGTTGGTGGTGCAGCTCAAACCAAGATTATTAAAAAACTTGGGGGTGGTGTTCGTTTGGCGCTTGCTCAATATCGTGAACTTGCAGCATTTGCACAGTTTGCTTCCGATCTTGATGAAGCCACGCGTAAACAACTTGAACGTGGTCAACGCGTGATGGAATCAATGAAGCAAAAGCAATATTCCCCATTAAGCGTTGCAGAGATGGCGGTGGTTTTATATGCCGCAGATAAAGGTTTCTTGGATGATGTGGCGCTCAATAAAGTCGTTGATTTTGAGCATAGTTTGTTGTTCCACATCAACAACCAACATAAAGATCTCTTAGCTGAGATTAACAGAGCTGGTGATTATAACGATAAGATAGAACAGCAGTTACATGCGGCGTTAGAGCAGTTCAAAAAGTCGTATATTTGATAACGTTTACGATAAAAAAGGCTAGAAATGTCAGGCGCAAAAGAAATACGTTCGAAAATAAAGGGCGTTAAAAACACGCAAAAAATAACGCGCGCGATGCAAATGGTGGCGGCAAGTAAGATGCGCAAAGCACAAGCCAGAATGTTTGCTTCTCGCCCCTATTGGGAGCGGATTAAAAACGTCATACAGCACTTAAGCGAGAGCGATCCTGAATATCGTCACCCTTACTTATTGCCACGTACACCAAAACGGATAGGAATAGTTGTCGTCTCAAGTGATCGTGGATTGTGTGGTGGTTTAAATACAAACATGTTTCGCCATTTGATTGGGCAGCTTCAAACATGGGAACAAGAAGGAAAAGAAGTTGTCTTTGCAGCAATAGGCTCTAAAGCTGAACTCTTTTTGCGTCGAGTGGGAGGTAAAATTATTGCCTCTACCAGCCATTTGGGAGATTCTCCTAGTGTTGCCGACATGATTGGTCCTGTTGGTGTGATGCTCAAAGCCTATGACGAAAACGAATTGGATGCTTTGTATATCTGTTATAACAAATTTATTAATACGATGAGCCAAAAAGTCGTCGTTGATAAGTTGCTCCCCATTGCCGAAGAGCAAGTTGTTCAAAGCGACAAGCCTCGAGCACATTGGGATTATATCTATGAACCTGATGCAAAAGAATTATTGGATATGTTGCTAATCCGATATATCGAATCTCAAGTTTATCATGCAACAGTTGAAAACTTTGCTTGTGAGCAGGCTTCGCGAATGGTTGCCATGCAAAGCGCCTCAGATAATGCGGGCGAATTTATTGACGGCCTTCAACTGGCTTATAACAAAGCTAGACAGGCAGCGATTACGCGAGAGTTGGCAGAAATTGTTGGTGGCGCAGCCGCCGTTTAAGAAAGAATGAATTTTCATATATCCTCTTTGTTGGTGAAGCTTTCCACAAAGAGGCCTTAAGATAGGATAAGACACAATGAGTATCGCAACAGCTTCTTCAAACGCTAATACCAAAACAGGTAAAGTGGTAGAGATTATTGGCGCCGTTGTAGACGCCGAATTTTCCGCCGGTTCTGTGCCTAGAGTTTATGACGCCTTATTGGTTGAGGGCACAGATATTACGCTGGAAGTGCAGCAACAATTGGGCGATGGGATTGTGCGTACGATTGCGATGGGTTCAACCGATGGCTTAAAACGCGGTTTGAATGTTAGTAACACGGGTGAACCTATCAAGGTACCTGTTGGACCTAAAACGCTCGGTCGAATTATGGATGTATTGGGTCGTCCTATTGATGAAAAGGGGCCAATTGGCGAACAAGAACGCTATTCTATTCATCGTGCTGCACCTGCTTACAAAGAACAAGCTGCTAGCCAAGAATTACTTGAAACAGGGATTAAAGTTATCGATTTAATTTGCCCCTTTGCCAAAGGTGGTAAAGTAGGCTTGTTCGGTGGTGCCGGTGTAGGTAAAACCGTTAACATGATGGAGCTGATTCGTAATATCGCGATTGAACACAGTGGATATTCGGTGTTTGCGGGCGTGGGTGAGCGTACCCGAGAAGGTAACGACTTCTATCATGAGATGAGAGAATCGAATGTATTAGATAAAGTAGCTCTTGTTTATGGTCAGATGAACGAACCACCAGGAAACCGTTTACGCGTAGCATTGACCGGCCTTACCATTGCTGAAAATTTCCGTGATGAAGGCAGAGACGTTCTTTTATTTATTGATAATATTTATCGTTATACTTTAGCAGGAACAGAAGTATCTGCGCTTTTGGGTCGTATGCCCTCTGCGGTAGGTTATCAGCCAACACTGGCTGAAGAAATGGGACGTTTGCAAGAACGTATTACCTCAACGAAAACCGGCTCGATTACTTCTATTCAGGCTGTATATGTACCAGCGGATGACTTAACCGATCCTTCTCCTGCAACCACCTTCTCGCACTTAGATGCAACGGTTGTATTGTCACGTCAGGTCGCAGAGCTTGGTATTTACCCTGCAGTTGATCCTTTAGATTCGACTAGTCGTCAATTAGATCCTTTAGTTGTTGGACAAGAACATTACGATGTGGCGCGTCAAGTACAAGGGACATTGCAACGCTACAAAGAATTAAAAGATATTATTGCTATTTTAGGTATGGATGAGCTTTCAGAAGAAGATAAATTGGTGGTAGCTAGAGCAAGAAAGATTGCACGTTTCCTATCCCAGCCTTTCTTCGTGGCAGAAGTATTCACAGGTTCCCCTGGCAAATATGTGTCACTAAAAGACACCATTAAAGGATTTAAAGGCATTATCGATGGATTATATGACGATCTACCCGAACAAGCTTTTTACATGGTAGGTAGTATTGAAGAAGTCGTTGAAAAAGCCAAATCCTTACAAGGTTAAAAGAGAAAAATAATGAGTTCTTCCTCTTTATTGCAATTAAATATCGTGAGCGCTGAAGCTGAAATTTTTACAGGCAAAGCGCAGCGCCTTTATGCAACAGGTCTGTTGGGTGAGCTTGAAGTCACCCCAGGACATGCACCCTTGTTAACAGGATTGCTTCCAGGACCTGTGCGCATTAAAGATGCAGAAGGCAAAGAAGATGTTGTTTATGTCACTGGCGGTATTTTAGAAGTACAGCCTTATGTGGTGACAATTTTGGCTGATACCGTTGTGCGTGCGCGTGATTTTAATGAAGCAGAAGCAGTGAAAGCAAAACAACAAGCAGAGCGCATGCTAAAAGATAATAAAGCAGGTGTTGATTACGCAAGAGCTCGCGCAGAACTGGTCAGAGCCGCCGGGTTATTGCGAGCTATTCGTGAAGCTAGAAAAAAAGGCAAAATGAAGTAGTTTCTAGGCGCTTAAAGAAGGTTAAGATGAAAAGGGCGGCCTCGGCCGCCCTTTTTGTTAGATAAAAATAAATGATGCAATCAACCAATGATAAAGGTTAACGACATGGATTTAAGTATTGTCGTACTTGCCGCAGGGCAAGGAACAAGGATGAAGTCGACGCTCCCCAAGGTCATGCAAACCATTGCCGGTAAACCGATGTTGGCACATGTTGTCGATACAGCTAAATCGTTAGCGCCAAAGAAAATAATTATTGTTTATGGGCACGGTAAAGATATTCTCTTAAAAGCATTTCAAGATAAAGAATTAAGCTGGGTTGAACAAGCGGTACAAAATGGTACGGGTGATGCTGTAGCCAAAGCATTGCCAGCATTGTCAGCAAACGAAAGAGTAATTATTTTATATGGTGACGTTCCTTTAATTTCAAAAGAGACATTACAAAGAGTGTTACGTGAAACACCAAGTGATGCATTGGGCTTGATCACTGTCAACACAGATAATCCCCACGGCTTGGGGCGTATTGTCAAAGATCAACAAGGGAATGTTATCAAAATAGTTGAAGAAAAAGATGCAAGCGAAGTTGAACGCGCAATAAAAGAAGTCAATACGGGCATTTTTATCGTTCCTTCACAATATTTAAGTAAATGGATCCCTCTTTTAAATAACAACAATCAACAAAATGAATATTATTTAACCGACATTGTGGCGCTTGCTGTCGAAGCTAAAGTAACAGTTGTGACGCATTCGCCCGATGATAAACATGAAATTTTGGGTATTAACGACAGAGCGCAACAAGCCAATATTGAGCGCATCTATCAGCAACAAATAGCTAAAAAATTGTTACACCAAGGCGTGATGATAAGCGATCCTCATCGCATCGATGTACGCGGTACCTTGCAAGCGCAAAGTGATGTTTTTATTGATATCAATGTTCTTTTCCAAGGAAATGTAGTGCTAGGAAAAGGCTGTCATATCGGCCCCAATTGCGTATTAATTAATTGCGAATTAGCAGAAAATGTCACCATCTTGGCCAATAGTTATATAGAAAATACCAAGATTGGGAATAATGTGCAGATTGGTCCTTTTGCCAGATTAAGGCCAGGGACATTATTAAAAGATGACGCAAAAATTGGAAATTTTGTTGAAGTAAAAAACGCAACGATTGGCAAAGGATCAAAGATTAGCCATTTAAGCTATATCGGAGATGCTTTGGTGGGAGAGGACGTTAACATTGGAGCCGGGACTATCACCTGTAATTATGATGGCGCCAATAAACATCAAACCATTATTGAAGATGATGTGATGATAGGTTCTGATACCCAATTGATTGCCCCTATTCGAGTTGGAAAAGGTGCAACCATTGGGGCGGGTTCAACATTGAACAAAGATGTACCCGCAAATCAACTGACAGTGACACAACAACTGAATCAACGTAGTAAAGCTTGGGATAGACCCCAAAAAACTCCAAAACAATAAAGGACAATGTATGTGTGGGATAACCGCAGCAATTGCACAAAGAGATATCTCTCCTATCTTACTAGAAGGATTAAAAAGGCTTGAATACCGTGGTTATGATTCAGCAGGCATGGCGGTATTAAATGAAAGCGGAAAATTAGAGCGCCTTCGGATCTGTGGAAAGGTCAATCAGTTATTACAAGCCCATGAGAAAGATCCTTTGTTAGGCAAAGTTGGAATTGCACACACAAGATGGGCAACACACGGTAAACCAAGCGAATCTAATGCACATCCGCATATGTTTCAAAATAAAATTGCGCTGGTACATAATGGTATTATAGAAAATTATCTGCATTTGCGACAAACCTTACAGCAGCGTCAAGTTCAATTTTACTCTGAAACAGATTCAGAAGTGATTGTGCAATGGATAGGTCAAGAACTTGAAAAATCAAAAAGTTTATTGCAAGCGATACAAGATACTGTCAGCGTTCTTCAAGGCGCTTATGCTTTGGTCGTTGTTTCACAGGCCACCCCAGATAGAATCATCGCCGCACGCCATGGTGCGCCACTTGTCATTGGTATTGGTGCCGGTGAAAATTTTGTGGCGTCCGATAGCTTGGCATTATTACCCTTTACTCAGGATTTCGTTGTTTTAGAAGATGGCGATGTTGCTGAAATTTTTCGAGATGGTTATGTCATTTATGATAGAGCCGGTAATCAAGTTGAACGTCGATTGCGAAAAATTGCCCTCACAGTGCAAAGCACGGATAGAGGGAAATATAGACATTACATGCAAAAAGAAATATTTGAGCAACCCGAAGCCATTCGTTCGGCACTTTCTGGGCGTCTTCATGAAAATGATGTCCCAGATGCAATTTTTGGTGCTGGCGCTTCAGAAGTGTTTGATAAAACCAAAGCAGTACAAATTGTTGCTTGTGGTACCAGCTATCATGCAGGATTAGTTGCTAAATATTGGTTAGAACAAATAGTTGGTATTCCATGCCAAGTTGATGTTGCAAGTGAAATTCGATACAAACGCGTGGTGGTTAATCCTGGTACGTTGTATGTCACGTTATCACAATCTGGCGAAACCGCAGATACATTAGCGGCAATCAGAGGAATTACTTCTGATAATTATTGTGGCAAATTGGCTATCTGTAATGTTCCTGAAAGTTCTCTTGTCAGAGAAACAGAATTAGTTTTGTTAACCCATGCGGGTCCCGAAATTGGTGTTGCCTCGACCAAAGCATTTAGTACCCAACTCATTGCCTTATTAATGTTGGTGCAATGTTTAGGGAGACGTTTCGATGAACAGGAAACGATTCGACATCAAATTGTGGCGTCCCTTCGTGCTTTACCTCAGCTGGTTGAGCAAGTATTACAATTAGATGGTGCCATTGCCAAATTAGCACAACGTTTTGATGGTAGAGAGCATGCGCTTTATGTTGGTCGGGGGATTAATTATCCTATCGTGATGGAAGGCGCCTTAAAACTTAAAGAAATTTCTTATATTCATGCTGAAGCCTATCCAGCGGGTGAATTAAAGCATGGACCGCTCGCCTTGGTCGATAAACATATGCCAGTGGTTGCAATTGCTTCAATGGATCCTTTATTAGACAAATTAGTTTCAAATCTGCAAGAAATTCGCGCCAGGCAAGGAGAGCTCATTGTGTTGGCCGAAAGAGGAACAAATTTGGTAACAAATAAAGACATGACTGTTATTGAGATCCCGCAAGTAGGAGAATTGCTTGCGCCAATCGCATTTTCAGTTTTACTGCAATTGTTGGCTTATCATGTTGCGGTGATGAAAGGCACTGATGTCGATCAACCGAGAAATTTAGCAAAATCAGTTACTGTAGAATAATGTGTGGCCGTTTTGCTTTACATGCGAATGAAGACGAGATTGTTTCTCATTTTCATTTAAAACGCGGTTTTGTCATGAAATCGCGTTTTAATATCTCCCCTACACAAATAATACCAATAATTTGTGAGTGGCAAAGTCAAGTTGAATTTAGCCGCTTCGGGTTTATTCCATCTTGGGCAAAAAGTCCGGATGGAAAAACCCCCGTGGGTCACATCAATGCACGCAAAGAGACATTAATCGAGAAACCCACTTTTCGTGATGCGTTTAAAAAGCAGCGTTGTTTGATTTTAGCATCAGGATATTATGAATGGCGGCTTTTAGCGGGTAAAAAACAGCCTTTTTATATCTTTGTAAAAAATATACCTCTCATTGCTTTTGCGGGTATTTGGTCGTTTTGGCGCTCACCACAAGGTGAAAATATAAGAACTTGCGCCATTATTACCACGACTGCAGAGGGTGAATTACAAAAGTTACATGAACGCATGCCAATTATTATCTCTCCTCAACATTATCAAACTTGGTTAGCCAAGGAATATGATCCTGAAAATATAGCTCAAATTCTTGTCAATCCTCAGCCAGATGCTTTTGGTTTTAAACCGGTAAGTTCTCGTATGAGCAATCCTCAATTTGAAGGAATTGAATGTATTCAATCACTTTAAGGTGACTTTTCCTTAAAAGGGGTTTACTTGCTATAGTGCCGTTGGCATAATCGCCTGCGCAATATAATAACTTTAATTGATGAGTTAATGTAAACATCATCAAACAATTTTAAAATGGAGATATCAATGGCAGCGTTACGCTCAAATTCGAAACCCGTCGCTCGTAAAAAAAGCGAAGAAGGTGTGGACTCTAAATTGTCATCACGTGTAAAGGCAATGAAAGATAAACAAACCCGCGTTGAAATCCTTCAGCATATTTCTGATCAAACCGGTTTAAAACGAGTCGAAGTTGAAGCTGTATTCACTGAGATGGCTAAATTGGTAAAAGCCCATATGAAGAAGCAAGGCTCCGGTGAAATCATGATCCCTAAATTGGGATTAAAAATTCGTAAAGTACGTCGCAAGCCAACCAAAAAGCGCGTGATGGTGAGCCCATTAACCGGCATGGAAGTTACCATTCCTCCTAAGCCCGCTCGTGATGATATCAAACTTGTTGCTTTAAAAGGTTTGAAAGAATCTTTAATCGGTTAATAGTAAATCTCCCCGCGTGGTTCGCGCGGGGGGATTTTATCAAGAAAGAATCTCTCTATCTCAAGCTTCTCTATCCCTTCCAATTTCTATCAAACATCACCTTAATATCTTTCCAGCAATCTTGATAATCGTTTTGCAGTAACCCGCTTTTTAATGCAAATTCTGTTGGGATCCAAGGCAAACAGCACTCAAACATAAAGGCGAGCGTATTGCTTTGTTTAGCGGGAGTTAAATTTTCATTTATCGCTTGTTCACAAGTCTTTGCATCAGGACCATGTGCAGACATGCAATTATGTAAGCTACCACCGCCTTTCACAAAACCTTCAGTTTTAGCATCATATATGCCTGTGATAAGCCCCATATATTCGCTCATCACATTGCGATGAAAATACGGGGGCCTAAAGGTGTGCTCAGCAACCATCCAACGCTCAGGAAAAATCACAAAATCAATATTAGCAATACCGGTTAATCCAGAGGGTGAGGTGAGAACTGTAAATATAGAGGGATCGCAATGATCAAAACTCACAGTATTAATAGTATTAAAGTAACTTAATGGATATTTATAGGGGGTATAATTACCATGCCAGGCAACAACATTTAATGGAGAATGCCGCATGTTTGCTTGCCAGAGTTGATTATTACTTTTGGTAATCAGGGTGAAATCTCCGCTTTTTTCTTCAAATGCAGCATGAGGAATTAAGAAATCCCTTGGATTAGCTAAACCATTACTTCCAATAAGACCTAAATCTGGCAAGGAAAAAGGTTGGCCATAATTTTCACAGATATAACCTTTTATAAATGGACTTAATGCTTTGACTTGAAAGCGCACGCCGCGAGGAATAACAGCAATTTCTGTAGGAGACAGAGCTATTTTTCCAAATTCTGTAAAAATCTCGCAATCACCTTCATAAGGCACAATCAAAAGTTCGCCATCTGAATCGTAGAAAAATGATTTTTCCATTGAGATATTGGCAGCATATAAATGTACAGCGCCCCCTTGGTGTTGTTGCGGGCTGCCATTAAAAAGCAATGTTTGTAAGCTTTGTATAAAATCAACTTTTCCCTGTGGGTTTGGCAAAGGATCCCAGCGCATTTGATTGGGCATACTTTGCCCATTTGGGGGAATAGCGATACCAGCATGGGGGAGAGGGGTAAAGGCAGAATGTACAACCGATGGTAAAATACGATATAGCCAGCTGCGTAAATTTTGATGCCTTGGACGAGTGAAGGCGCTGCCACTTAGCTGTTCGGCGTAGAGACCATAAGGGGCTTTCTGCGGTGAATTTTGCCCTTTTGGCAGGGCATTTGCTAAAGCTTCACTTTGAACAGAGCCTCCCCAGCCGGTTAAATACTTATCATTATTAGTCATAACGTTTTCCTAAACTTTCGTGGTAAAATCCGTGCATATTGCGATTAGACTGTGACTTAGTTAGACTCAGGCCATCTTAAAAATGAGAAGGTTGTCCTACTTTTTTATGGTATTTCATCGCATTTTCACTGTGACGTAAAGGGCACTGACATGACAAGTCGTCGAACCGTATCACTTTTAATGCCCATCGCTATGTTTGGTGTGGCTACATTTTTTTATCTTTATGAATTCTTAGTGCGAGTTTCGCCTAACGTTTTAGAAAATGAGCTTATTCTCGCTTTTAACTTAGATGCGAAGATGTTTGGTTTTTTTTCTTCCTGTTGGTATTGGGCTTATGCACCGTTGCAATTACCTGTTGGTGCTTTAACAGATAAATATGGCCCGCGCCGTCTTCTCACCTTTGCAATTCTCATTTGCGCGGCAAGTACGCTAGCACTAGCGTATACAACGAGTTTTTATCTTGGTTGTATGATGCGATTTATGATTGGTGCCGGTTCAGCTTTTGCTTTTATTAGTTGTATGAAAATCATTCATATTTGGTTTTCACACCACTTGTTTCCTCTCATGACCGGTTTAACACTCACGATTGGTACATTAGGGGCTGCAGCAGGTGGGATACCATTATCTTTAGCGTTAGATTTTATGTCATGGCGTCAAGTGCTGATTTATCTTGGCTTCGTCGGGATAGTGCTTGCGATATTAGCTTTTTTGCTTATTAAAGATCACAATCCCGATCATCCACATGTCTCAATGAAAAAAGAAGATACTCCTGGCTTTTGGCAATGCTTAAAGGAAGTTGTGAAGCAGCCACAAAGTTGGTTTGTTGGGATTTATTGCTTTTTTGTGACAGCGCCTACCGATGCCTTTGGTGGTACCTGGGGAGTCAAATTTTTAGTCGATACACATGGTATTTCCCGGGATGTTGCTTCCACTGCCGCAGTCACCATGACCTTTGTTGGGATGGCTGTGGGTAGCCCATTATTGGGATGGATTTCAAGCATTTTTGATAATCGCAAAATCCCGATGATGGTAGCAAGTCTAATTGCTGCAATTTCTCTTACTTTAATTGTATTTTTACCGCACTTAACAGGATTTAGCGCATCCGTACTATTTTTTATGTTTGGTAGTTTTGGTACGTATGTTTTAGCTTTTGTCATGACTAGACGATTTTCACAACCAACTTACGTGGCGACCGCCGTAGGCTTTGTTAATATGGTATCAATGTTTGGTAGCGGAATTTTAACCTATATGGTGGGTTGGCTATTAGACGCTGTAAGCTCAGGTCAGCTCGCTGAAAATGGTGAGCGAATTTATACCACGAGTGATTATCACTTAAGTTTAATTGTATTACCCATATTTTATGCCATTAGTGCATTCATAGTTGTGCCCCTCATTCGCGATGGGAAGGATTAAAAAACGATGCTCATCACGGAAGAAGAAGTACCCCAAGATATTTTTTTGGGAGATCTCAATGGCGCCCAATATCAGGCGGTGACGGCCAGCGCGCAGCGATTATTAGTCCTAGCGGGTGCAGGCAGTGGTAAAACACGAGTGCTCGTTCAGCGAATTGCTTATCTTTTGACCCAATGCGGCGTTTTGCCTCATCAATTGTTAGCAGTGACATTTACGAATAAAGCCGCAAGCGAAATGCGTCATCGAATCGAAAAAATAGTAGGCAATTCAAGTGCACGCCTTTGGGTGGGGACCTTTCACGGGTTGAGTCACCGAATATTGCGCACTAACGCCGCGCGCGCTAATTTACCAGAAAATTTTCAAATTATTGATGCCGATGATCAGTTGCGTCTTATCAAGCGATTGATACAAGAGCGTGGTTGGGATGACGAAGTTTGTGATCCTAAACGGGCAATGGGCTTTATTAATCGACATAAAGACGAAGGCAAAAGAGCCAATGCGCTTGGCATTTCTAGCGTGCCAGAAGTTGCTATGTTCACTGAGCTTTATAGGCTATATGAGCAACACTGCCAACGCACTGCCGTCGTTGATTTTGCTGAAATATTATTGCGCGCTTATGAGTTGTGGCGAGACTGCCCCGATGTATTAACGCAATATCAACAGAGATTTAAACATATTTTGGTCGATGAGTTTCAAGACACAAATACCATCCAGTATGCTTGGTTAAAGCTATTATGCGGTACAGAAAGTAACATGATGATTGTCGGTGATGACGATCAATCTATTTATGGTTGGCGTGGCGCAAAAATAGAAAATATTCATCGCTTCCATAAAGATTTTACAGATGTTGTGACTATTCGTTTAGAGCAAAATTATCGCTCGACGAGCACCATACTTGCTGCTGCCAATGCGTTGATTTCAAATAATGCTTCACGCCTTGGTAAAGAATTGTGGACGCAAGGGATACAAGGTGAAAAGTTAACACTTTATGGTGCGTTTAATGAAATTGACGAAGCGCGTTTTATTGTTGAAAGAATACGACAATGGTGTCATGGGGGCGGTAGCTTTGAAGATATTGCTATTTTATATCGCTCCAATGCGCAATCTCGTGTGCTTGAGCAAGCATTGCGTCAGGCCAATATAGCCTACCGTGTTTATGGTGGTTTACGCTTTTTTGATAGAGCCGAAATCAAAGATGTGTTGGCGTATTTGCGTTTATTAGTCAATCTAAATGATGATACGGCTTTTGAGCGCGTTATCAATTTACCACCACGAGGCGTTGGCGAGAGAACCTTGGCCAGTATTCGTGAGATTGCAAAGGAAAAACAAATCTCATTATGGGTGGCTGCAAAATCATATCTTCCTACCATTCCATTGGGGCGGATTAGTAATGGTCTTCGTCAATTTTTTGAATGTGTCGAAGACATGCTCACGCAAGTAAATATGTTGGCGTTATCAGAATTAATGCAATATGTTTTACAAAAGAGTGGCTTATTTATCTATGTAAAGACTCAGCCCGGCGAACGCACACAAGCGCGTATTGAAAACTTACATGAATTAGTACAAGCAGCCGGACAATTTTCTAACTCGCATGATGAAATGTATGAGCAAACCAGCACGCATAGTAGCGAAACCTTACCTTCTTTTTTATCTGAAGTGGCGTTAGATGCTGGCGATAGAGACACAGAAGATGGTGTTTGTATTAAATTAATGACCTTACATTCTGCCAAAGGCCTAGAATTTCCGTTAGTATTTTTAACAGGAATGGAAGATGGACTTTTTCCTCATCATCGCTGTTTTCATGATAGGGCGTTATTAGAGGAAGAGCGGCGCTTATGTTATGTCGGCCTGACTAGAGCAATGCGGAAATTGTATTTAACCTATGCCGAAAAGAGAGCCTTTGCTGGGCTTTCTGGTGCTAATCGTCCTTCACGTTTTATTGATGAAATTCCCACACCTCTTACCGAGTCCGTGAATTTAAATGCCAAAATGCCATTACCAACCTCTCCTGCAAAACGTCGTACCTCTCCTGACGCGTTGGAAGATGATTTCCCCTTTCAACTGGGTCAACGTGTCAAACATCAGCGTTTTGGTGAGGGCGTGATTTTAAGTGGAGATGGTGCTGGCGAAACCGCACGTGTGCAGGTGAACTTTGCCAAAGAAGGCAAGAAGTGGCTTGTGTTGGCATATGCGAAGTTAGAGCCGGTGGAGCAATAGAAAAGCCTTTTAAGGTTTTGAAAAGGTTGCGAGCAACCATTGATCTCTCCTTGTAAAGCTGAGGAATCGACACATAATTTGAAGAAAATTTCTTAAAAATTATAATGTTAGTTTGAACTAGATTTAGCTTGCGAAGCTCTTACCCCTTCTCCCCTTGCGGGAGAAGGCGGGGATGAGGGGTGGAAAAAAAGATAATATGTCGCTGGCGCGACATGCAAAGAGTAAGAATTCGTGCTCTTTGCTCAACGTGAGCTAAAGAGAAGATCCTTCGTATTCAGTTAATCATCTTCCTGTTTTTTTTAATAAAAACAGCATTTTAGCCCCTAAATGTCTGAAGATCAGGTATAATTTTGGCTCTTTAGTGCCCAAATTACATTAACTGCCATGTTTTAGAAAATCGATGAAATCAGCCACCGAATCCCATGTCACCCTTTCAGGGCGCGTTCATAAAGTTATTTTCAGTAACGCTGAAAATGGCTATACGGTTTTACAATTACAGCCCAAAGATAAAAATCAAGATAAAATCACGGTCGTCGGGTATTTTGCACAGAATTTTTCAACAGAGCAGGTGACTTTCCATGGTCATTGGCAAGAACATCCTTTGCATGGTCGCCAATTTATGGCCTTGGTGTGTGAACAAATAACCCAATCTATGCCGATGGAAAAATTCTTAGTCGAATATATTGATGGGGTGGGACCTTCTTATGCCAAAAAAATCATCGATACCTTTGGTGATGAAGTCTCTAATATATTAAATAACAATCCGGAACGTTTAAAAGAAGTGCCAGGCATTGGTCAAAGTCGTTTACAGCAAATGATGGCAAGCTGGCAAATGCAAAAATCTTCACACGAGGTAGTATTATTTTTAACTTCATTAGGACTACATTTTGCACAAGCTGCCAGAGTTGCAAAGCGATATGGGAATAAAGCAAAAGAAAAAGTAGAAGAAAATCCCTATCGACTAATTGAAGATATTGATGGTATTGGCTTTCAAACAGCAGATAATCTTGCATTAAAGCTTGGGATGGCCGTTGATTCACCACATCGTATTCAGGGAGCTTTTTTGTATTTATTGCAGCAAGCAACCCGTGATGGTCATTGCGGCGTGAAGCAAGAAAATCTCATAGACAAAACCATCCAGTTATTGAATGTATCAAAAGCACCTATTGAGCAAGCGCTGGAAGCGGCGATGGACAATGAAAGTGTTATTATTGATAGCGCTCAAGGTGAGATGTGCGTCTTTTTACCAACACTTTACACCTGCGAAAAATTAATTGCGCTAGGCTTAAAAAATATCATGGCCACGCCTTTAAATATTAATGATGCAGAATTAGAAAAAACGCTAAATGATGTCATCCAAGAAGAATCACTTCCTTTAACCGATGAACAACAACAAGCAGCGTTTGCTGCCCTTCAATCAAAAGTATTTGTACTAACGGGTGGACCTGGGGTGGGGAAAACCACGTTAATTAAGATCTTGTTAAAAGTTTTTATGAAACAAAAAATGACGGTAGCTTTAGCGGCTCCTACGGGGCGTGCCGCCAAACGTATTAGTGAATCGACAGGGCATACTGCCAAAACGATTCATCGCTTATTAGAATATGATCCCTATACGCACACTTTTGCTTATCATCCAACAATGCCTTTGCCTTTTGATGTGATTATTTTAGATGAAGCATCGATGTTGGATGTGCCGCTTTGTTCTAGTGTCGTGCAGGCACTTGGCTTGAAAACGCGCATTATATTTGTAGGTGATATTGATCAGTTATCGGCGGTAGGGCCGGGTGACGTGTTAAAGTCTTTGATATCATCTGGCAAAATTCCTTACTTTCCCCTTAAAACAATATTTCGACAAGCAGCGAGTAGCCAAATCATTGTCAATGCGCATAGAGTGAATTCAGGATTGATGCCCCAAGTTGATAAAAGTGAATCACGGGATTTTTTCTTAATTAGAGCGCATACTCCCGAAGAACAGCAGCAAAAAATAATTGATATTGTCACCAACAGTTTGCCTTCGCGTTTTGGTTTTTCAGCCATTGATGATATCCAGCTATTATCTCCCATGAATGGTGGTCCCTTAGGTGTTGATAATTTAAACGTTCTATTACAAGAAAAACTAAATCCACCTGAATATGACAAAAAAGAAATGAAACATTTGGTGAGCGGCGTATTACGAGAAGAAGATAAAGTTATTCAAATCGTCAATAATTATGAAAAAAACATTTTTAATGGCGACGTTGGTAAAATTATATCCATCGATAATAGTTTGCGAAAATTTGTCGTTTTATTCGATAAACAAAAAGTAGAATACCAGTTTAAAGAACTGGAACAATTACGTTTGGCCTATGCAATCAGTGTACATAAATCGCAAGGTTCTGAATATCCTGCGGTGGTTGTTACCTTGTCGATGAGTCAGCGTATCATGTTAAAAAGAAATTTATTATATACCGCTATCACGCGTGGTAAGTCTTGCGTGGTTGTGATTGGAGAGCCTGAAGCCTTGAGCGCTGCAATCAAACGAGGGTACATCACCAAGAGAGTGAATAAACTAGAGGATTGGTTAAAAGATGACTAAAGAAATGAATGTCAAAGAAAAAAAATTAGTCTTGGTGGATGGTTCATCATATTTGTTTCGAGCGTATCATGCCTTGCCGCCTTTAACGACCTCTAAAGGCCAGCCAACAGGAGCAGCATATGGTGTTATCAGCATGCTGCGCAAGTTAATTGCTTCGGAAAAGCCAGATTACATGGGCGTGATATTTGATACCAAATCTAAGAATTTTCGCCATGAAATTTACCCTCAATATAAAGCCAACCGCCCTGAAATGCCAGATGAACTGCGTCTACAGATTGAACCCTTACATAATATTATTCGTGCAATGGGTTTACCGCTCATAGCAATAGAAGGCATTGAAGCCGATGATGTGCTAGCAACGCTCGCGCATCTTGCCACTCAAAAACATATCAAAACGATTATCTCAACAGGCGACAAAGATTTAGCTCAATTGGTAGATAAAAATATTACTCTCATTAACACTATGAATGGAAATGTTTTAGACGAAAAAGGTGTCTTGGAAAAGTTTGGGGTCGCGCCACATCAAATCGTTGATTATTTAACCCTCATGGGTGACACCTCCGATAATATACCCGGTATTCCCAAAGTAGGTCCTAAAACTGCTGTTAAATGGTTGCAAGAATACGGCACGATAGATGAACTTATCAAACATGCTGATTCAATTAAGGGAAAAATTGGAGAATATTTACGCGAGCATATTGTTAATCTTCCTCTTGGCAAAAAATTAGTTACAGTTCAAAAAGATGTAACACTATCGTTTGCGCCAGAAGATTTGATTATGAATGCGCCGGATAATGAAAAGTTGAAAATAATTTTTCAAGAGATGGAATTTAAAACATGGTTGAAAGACTTTGAAAGAGGTCAACCTTCAAGCATCCCGCAAATCAAAGAATCAGAAAGTAAAGCGCAAGAAAAAGGACAATATGAAATCATTCTTGAGGAAAAAGATTTTCTTCAATGGTTAGAAAAACTTGAAAAATCTACTACTTTTGCAATTGATACCGAAACCACAGGGCTTGATCCTATCCAAGCAGAGCTCGTTGGTATTTCCTTTGCTCTTGAAGAAGGCTTTGCCGCTTATGTTCCTGTTGCTCATCTATATTTAGAATGTCCGCAGCAATTATCAAGAGACTGGGTGTTAGAAAAATTAAAACCTTTATTAGAGAACAAAAATATTGGCAAAATTGGGCAAAATATTAAATATGATATGCATGTCTTTGCACGTTATGGTATTCAGTTGCAAAATATTTCAGATGACACAATGCTGCAATCATATGTCTTAAATAGTATTGAAAGACATGATATGGATAGTTTGGCCAAAGCCTATTTGCAATATGAAACAACGCCTTTTGAAGCTGTTGCCGGTAAAGGGGCTAAGCAAATTACCTTTGATAAAGTAACGATAGAAGTAGCTGGTGATTATGCGGCCGAAGATGCAGATATCACTTTACGTTTGGCACATCTGTTTTCTGAAAAATTTTCGAATGAGTCTACACTCAACGATGTATACCGTGAAATAGAATTACCACTGGTTGATGTATTATGGAAAATGGAAGAACATGGTATTCTTGTCGATGCGAATATGCTTGAAAAACAAAGTAATGAAATTGCCGTTACTTTGCAATCATTAGAAGAGCAGGCTTATATTTTAGCCGGCCAAAATTTTAATTTGAGTTCGCCTAAACAATTGCAAGAAATTTTCTTTGAAAAACTTCAATTACCCATTATCGAACGAACGCCAAAAGGTGTTCCTTCTACAGCTGAAAGTGTTCTACAGGAGCTCAGTCATGATTATGAGCTGCCTAGACTGATTTTAACCCATCGCTCGTTAAGTAAATTAAAATCTACTTACACGGACAAGTTGCCACTACAAATTAATCCACATACCCACCGGGTGCATACCTCATATCATCAAGCTATTGCGGCAACAGGACGGCTTTCCTCTTCTGATCCTAACTTGCAAAATATCCCTATTCGGACCAATGAGGGACGAAAAATTCGCCAGGCGTTTATTCCGGCCAAGGGCTGTAAATTGGTTTCGGCAGATTATTCACAAATTGAACTTCGCATCATGGCGCATTTATCTCAAGATGAAGGGTTATTGGCAGCTTTTTGTGACAACCAAGACATTCATCGCTTTACCGCAAGTGAAATTTTTAATATAGCGTTAGATAAAGTTACGCAAGAACAAAGACGAAGCGCAAAAGCGATTAACTTTGGATTAATTTATGGCATGTCGGCTTTTGGTTTAGCACGACAATTAGATATTGATCAAAAAGCAGCCAAGGAATACATGGATTTATATTTTCAACGTTATCCAGGCGTGAAAAAATATATGGAACAAACAAGAGAAAGGGCGGCAAATCAAGGCTTTGTTGAAACCTTGTTTGGACGAAGACTCTATTTGCCAGACATTCGTGCTAAACATATGGGTAGAAAGCGAGCAGCAGAAAGAACGGCGATTAATGCTCCTATGCAAGGCACTGCTGCTGACATTATTAAGAAAGCGATGATAGCGCTGTATCATGAAATTAAGAATCAAGATGATATTAAAATGCTCATGCAGGTGCATGACGAATTAGTCTTAGAAGTGAAGGTTGATGCTGTTGATAAAGCAAAACAGCTTTTAACAGAATGTATGCAAAATACCGTAAAACTTTCAGTACCATTGTTAGTCGGAATTGGTGAAGGGAACAATTGGGATGAAGCCCATTAACTTTTCACCCTTTGTCTTTCAGCTTTGAAAAACAAAGGGCTTTGAGTTATGAATGAGTTGTATATTTATCCACTGTCATTAATATTCTCGAACTATTTTTGAGATAACAGAGTCTATGGGGCATGCGTATTATTTTTTTAATACGCTAATCCCGCAACCCCCTTCTATTGCGGGATTAGCTCGCCTCTTCCCCCAGAGTCGAGCTATCGTTACGCCCCAGGTAAATCCCCATTTGCCGGGGCTCTTTTTTTCGCTTCATACTTGAATTTTATGCTGCGTTATCTGCATCGCGCGCAAATCCTCATGTACTAAAAGTACACTCCGGTTGCTTGCGATTGGATGCCTTGCCTAAAATTCAATTACTTGCGAAAAATCACCTCCGCTTCGTACTTGAATTTTATGCTGTGCTGTTGCACTCCGCAGTGTGAGACATAAAATTGAACTTTAGCCCATGAACATACTCTTACCTATATAATCAGAATTACCTAAAAAAATAAGAAGGGTATGGAATGACACTCAATAAAAGTAAATCACAATTTACCCCACTTCAACAAGTAATGGGGTATCTCTTTACTCTGCTACTTTTGTTGATTACTTTGAGCATTGCTGGAATTTTGCTGCTCATTTTTTCACTTGATACGGTTTTACCCATTACCAATTATTATTTGGCCAAAAAATGGGAACCAACGACTTGTCTTATTCTTACTAGCACAACAGAATCAAGAAAGTCATATCTTTCTTGGTTGGGGTTAGAAAGAAGAAGTTTGCCCTTTAATAAAAAGCATGTGACTTATCAATATCAATTTTCTAACCAATCCTACGTTGGTAATCGCTATAGTTTTATTCCAAAAATATCTTCTGGCAATCCATTTGATGGTTTTCATGACTTTATGAGCAAAGAGGTAGCAACGGTTACTTCTGAATTGCTTGCGGGAAATACGGTGGCTTGTTACGTTAATCCGAACAATCCAAAGGAATCGGTCATTGATCGTTCATTGAATAACAGTTTTATAGCCACAATAACACCTATTATTTATCCCTTACTTATCGTCTTTGCGATTTATGCAGTATATCGATATCGGAAAACCCCTTTGTTGGCGGGAGAAAATCAATCTTTTCCTTCTCTTTCAGAGCGGACAAATCAATTGATGAAAGCAGTGAAGAAGGTTCAAGCGTCAGAACAAAAAGATCCTTTATTGATTTGGTCAAATCAATTGAGCAATATTTTTTACATTGCAATGATGATAATAGTTTTATATTTATTGTATTTATTTGTCATTCATTGAATTTCAACATAAGTTTCTTTTAGTTCCCTCTCCCGCTTGCGGGGGAGGGTTAGGGAGGGGGGAGTATTTGATTAAGTCTTTGGCTTTACCGCTATAATTCCAAACAATTCATGGCCATCGCGTTTTTCTTTATTTCCAAATTGTTTCATATCGATATAGTCTGCCTTTTCGATAACAAAACCATACTTTAATAAAGCTTTTTCTAAAGGACGTTTATCCATGAGATGTAATACTTTTGGTAGTGCATAGGATTGGTCAGGCAAAAGCTTTTTACTTTTAAAGCCATATCCGGGCCATGCTTCACCTTGTTGCCAACGTTTTTCATAAGCGGTGAGCACTTTGTCGCGATATTCACCATGGTGTGGTGAGAGTACTGCAATGTACACTTTGCCGCCAGGGACAAGCCAGCGCTTAATTTTGGCAATTCCTTCTTCTACTTCATCGGGTTTCATAAAATGAACAACGCGATGTAAGACGACCCCAGATAAGCTATTTGGGGGGATTATCATCCCTCTTGGGAACTTAAAAGTATTTAAATATAAATGTGCACGCTCTTCTTCAGAAAATAATTGCCTGCCTAGCAAAACATGACGCTCATCTAAGTCATTATAAATAACAGTGGCGCCACGTTCTGTCATCACTTTACTTAAGCGGCCATAGCCACCGCCAATATCTAATATAGGGTGAGTAGCTTCTTTGCTAAAATGCGCAAGGTTTTCAATTAACCAACTCCCCTTAATCGTATTTGCATCAATCACATCAAACCCAAAACGATTATAAGTAACCAGGCTTTTACCCGTTTTACTCAAAGGTGGTGTTTTATCTAAAGTTTTGTCAAATTCATCAAGTATGGCAGCGTTTGCTATAACGCCATAAGTATGCCGGTTTTGTAAGCATTTAAATCCTGCATTGGCAGGATAGGTTTGTATTAGTAATACGAAGACAAACCATGTTATCAGGGATTTTTTATTATTTTTCATTTTATTTTACTTCTAGTTGCAATGAGACATATTCTGGGATAATCGCGAGTGAATTAAATTGAACTATTTCACGATAAAGTCTTGATATTTTACTGTTAGGATCCATCGCTTGTCCTTTTGCGGCAATGATAGCCGATTGCACACATTTCCAAGCACAATTGGTAATTTTGACTCTTAATGCGATGTAATCATGCGCTGATTCGCTGGTGACTTCTTCGCGAAGCAAGTTTAGCTCTTCAACAAGTGATGGATAGATAGAGTTTTTTGATGGATATTGCTCTTGCAATAATTCCAAAGCGCCCATTCCAATACCATAAAAGTAAGGCAGAATATGATGATTGGATTTCATTTGTTGATTCCAGTCACCAGCATCTTGTACATTAATAATGTTTTCTAGTGGCAAAAAATATTCTTCTAAAACACCATTAACCGTTTGGGTAGCCTGCATCGCCATGACTTGTAAGGGAGAGCTTAACCGTAGATGATCTTGATGATCAAAGGGTAATAAAGCATAGTATTCTTTATTTTCAAAAGTGAACCCTAAGATAAATTGTTCGAAGTGCCCAAAGCCGGTTAGCCACTTTATTGTGCCATTCAAAATAAAACCATTATTAACAGATTGTGCTTGTATGCTCGGGATATCATTTCTTAAATGTGATACCGCATTGGCGATTCTTAAATTTCCATTCATAATTTCAGGTAACAGTTCTTTCTTAGCGCGCGCATTGTTTCCAATAAAAATAAGACTTGAAGAAAGATTAATTTGTGAGGTTAAAAACGATAAAGCACCACTACACTTTGTTTCCAAGGCTTTGTTATCAAATCTGGTTTTCTTATCTAAGGGTTTGTTTTCTATCTCAGATCGAACAGAAAGAGCATAAAGTCTTTTTGTTCCCAAGGTTCTAAATATTTTATGTAAGTCATGAAATGAGTGATCATAGAGACTCGCATTCGGCTCAACTTCACTTTCGAGAAATTGTTTAAGAGGTATTGATGCCTGAATCAAAGTATTTCCCTTTCAGAAAGGATGTGTATTAGCACGTATTTATTGCTTTTAAGCAAATGAGCTTATATTATTCAATTCCCTATTTTATAGATGGTTTATTGATAATGCTACACCCAAGAATGTTCATGTCAGAAGCAATGTCGCTAATAGAAACAGCAAAGGATAAAAGTCACTTGTTGATGTCAGGGGATTTTCCGGCTCCCTATAAAGATTTGAGTATTATGGAACGAATATCTATGCAAGCGGGCTTCACAAATCACCCAGCTTTTGAAAAACTCGAGCCCTTTGTGAACTGCTATCGATTAAAGCCAGGATTTAGCGCATCAAATGCATTAAACGAATTAATGACAAAGTACGCCATGGTGGTTGACTGTGGTTTAGCTCAATTATTAGCTTACTACTTAAGTATTTTAAAGGTGATGCAAACTCTTCATGGTGAGACAGAAGGAGCAAATCGATTGGACTATTTTTTTGGATCCGAAAGAGATGATGTACCAGAAAATCGTCGTTTGTTACTTTCTCCGGAAGGTCCCATGATGGGGACACATAGAATGCCATATCATCCTAAATTGAAACGCTCTTTTCCTATTCAACCATTATCAATGTTTTATACATTGATAGAGGCAAATAGTAAAAAGGAAATGCTATCTCAAGTTAAAATTGGATCAATGTTAATGTTTAGTGGCGATCCAGATTATCTTAAAGTACATTCTAGAGGTTCCAAAGGGGGGAACAATTGTGTTGTATCAAAATTAGATCCCTTAAGAGTGAGAACCTTTTGTCTGGGTTATGATGATCTCAGTGAAGAAGATCTTGTTTCTCATCATGTAAAAGGATATAAAGAAAAGCCTTCTGATGAGTCGACGATGTGCTCATTTGGTGAAAATCTGTTGTTTCAACAAAGTAAACCTGAACCGGATCTGAATCAAATTATTGGTTTTGCCAGTTATTTTGTGGATTACAAAGAAGAGGAATTACGTTTTCTGCTAATTGCACCTTTACATCGATTAGATAAAGCTTATCGTGCGTATATGGAGTTAGAAAATATCAAGATTGAAAAGATCATGAGCCATCAGCAAGAGACGTTATTTTTAAAAGCAATGGCACAGCTCAAAATTGAAAAGGAAAATTCTACATCTGTGGCGGTGCCAGAAGAACCGAGGGTATCGTATACGCCACAAGTCACATCAGTAAAAGAGCAAGCAAAGCCTAAAATAGAACCAAATAAAAAGGTAGGAGCAAATGCAAATGCAAATGCTTTTGGTGGATTCTCATCTGGATTTTTAAAGAACGGATTTTAGTTTTAATGCAATAAGTCTAATCGGAGCCTCTGTTAAGCCATCCGCTTTCAGAGGCAATGCTAAAATAGTATTTCCTTTGGGAGAAAGACTTTTCGCATTAGCAATATTTTCGATGATAAATTTTGATGCCCCTAAAAAGAGCTCATGAATGGCATAATCATCCTCTGGCCTATCCGGCGAAAGAGTGTCAATACCAATGCCGCGAATGTTTCTCTCTTCTAATAGAAATTTGCCAGCCTCCTTTGAGATACTGGGGAAAACATAATTGTTGTGATATTTACTAGGAGTCTGCCAAAAGCGCTCCCATCCTGTATACACAACAACAAAAACATCGCTTTCAATCAAGCCATGAGTTGCTTCATATTGCTTAATATCATTAATGCTAAGGCTATAACGCTCATGTGCATGCCCAGAGACGTCAATCATCACGCAAGGAGCCATGAGTTCATTTGCTGTAAAATCATTAGTTGTTTTGCCGCCATGAAAGCAATGGGCTGGGGCATCCATATGTGTACCAATGCCTGCCTGCATAACAATTTGCTGTACGCAAAATTTTACTTTGGTATCACATTCATGAAAATCAAGCTTGGTATTATGATTATACCCACAATCTCCATTCCAGGTTGGAGATTGATTTGTTAAAGTGTGAGTAAGATCGATTAATTCAAAAAACATTTTACCATTCCAATGAATTTATTCTGTATGGCTAACCACATTTAAATATTCAACTAATGTTTCTTCTTTGTTTACTTGAATACTGATGTCCTTAAATTTTTCTTCTAATTCTTTTATTTGTGTGTCGGATAGTTTGTCTAAATTTATTAGAGAATTATGTGCATGGCGATGAACGCGAATAAGTTCATCTATCTTTATGTGTAAACTTAAGGAGTCTCGATTTTGAGTATGCTGTATTAAAAAAACCATTAAAAAGGTAATGATGGAAGTGACACTATTAATAATAAGCTGCCAACTATCTGAAAAATCAAAAAGAAAGCCACTAACAAGCCAAGTCAAAATCATGAGGACAGCAACCATAAATATGGGAGCGGATCCGGTAATTTCAGCAATTTTTTTGGCAAGAATATCAAATGTTTTCATCATTTTAACCACAATTTGTTGTTGACTAAAAACGAATTGGTATGATAGCTCTCTTGCATCTTGCCCGTCAAATAAGAGACTCAACTTTCAGGTATTTATCGCTACTGTAAATTTATTTCCATCTTAGCATAGCATATACACGTAATTAACACATTGAGCGTTAACAGGGCAAACGCACTGCCGACCTATAACTTATGTGATCTTTTTCTCACAAGCTGATCCTGTAACTTGTTCGCCAAGTCCTAATGATAAAATTTTAGCTAAATATGAATCATCCCAGCTCGCTTTTTTTCTTTTGCATTTA
>JACPOY010000018.1 GCA_016191245.1 Gammaproteobacteria bacterium
CTAGCGTTCAATCTGAGCCAGGATCAAACTCTTCAATTTAATCTTGACCGGTCTTTCGACCTATATACTTTACATAACCTCTCGGTTACTCAATTCATTTGACTTGGCTTTTTTTACAAAAACGCCCACACAAATAACATGTTTTCAACTTTTTAAAGAACACTCTTGCAGTTTCTAGCAAGGCCGCTAATTGTAACTTGTTAGACTCTGTTGTCAATCACTAGTTACGTTTAACACTTTTGCTCGTTGCTGAAGAAGGGTGAATTCTACGCTTTTTTCGTGCAGAGTCAATGATTCAAAAAAGTTTTATTTAAAGATTTCATTTTACGTTGGTTCGCTGCCTGACACTTGTATTTTAGCAAAGCGTCTTTTACCAACCTGAATCACGAATTCACTACCTTTCTTTACTTGATGATCCATCGTTTCTATCCGTTCACCATCAATTTTGACTGCACCCTGCTTTACCATTCTCATGGCTTCAGATGTACTCTTAGTTAATCCAGCCTCTTTTAATAGATTGACCAAGGGGATCTCGTCCTTGTGAATTGGTATATCTATAAGAGGGAGATCTTCAGGTATTAAGCCCTGACTAAATTGTTGAATAAATTTTTCCTCAGCAGCATCAGCATCCGCTTCACTATGAAAACGGGTAATAATTTCTTTTGCTAATAGAATTTTTGTATCGCGAGGGTTTGCACCTTCACTAACTTGTTTTCTAAGAGCATTAATTTCTGACATTGGTTTAAAGCTGAGCAACTCATAATAACGCCACATTAAAATATCTGAGATAGACATGATCTTGCCAAACATCTCGCTCGGCTCATCATGGATCCCCACATAATTATTAAGCGACTTAGACATCTTTTTGACACCATCTAGCCCTTCAAGTAATGGCATCGTAATAACGACTTGGGGTGATTGACGAAAAGACTTCTGTAATTCTCTTCCCATCAGCAGATTAAATTTCTGATCGGTTCCACCAAGCTCAACATCTGATTTTAATTCAACAGAATCGTAGCCTTGGAGCAAAGGATATAAAAATTCATGAATAGCAATCGGTTGACCATCTCGATAGCGTTTTGAAAAATCATCACGCTCTAACATTCTTGCAACAGTTTGTCTTGCAGCAAGAGACACCAGATCTTTGGCGGACAAGTTATCTAACCACGTTGCATTAAAAACAATCTCTGTCTTTTTAGGATCTAAAATTTTAAAGATTTGTTCTTCATATGTTTTAGCATTTTCTATTACTTGTTCGGAAGTTAAAGGCTGTCGAGTAACATTTTTACCAGTGGGATCACCAATCCTCGCCGTAAAATCACCAATCAACACTAATACATGATGTCCCAAATCTTGAAACTGTTTGAGTTTGTTAATAAGTACTGTGTGACCTAAATGAATATCGGGTGCCGTGGGATCAAATCCTGCTTTGATCCGAAGAGGTCTGCCAAGCTTTAACTTTTCTACTAACTCATCTTTAATTAGTATTTCTTCACTACCACGCTCAATCATTGCTAAGGCGGTATCAATATCGATCATCATTCGGATCTCTCAACCAAAATTAAACATACTAACATAGTCTTTGCACATGACTTTTCCCCTCAAGGGGGACCTCGTTGGCTAGGCGTCAAGCCTCGAGCAACCGGAGTTTACATAAAAGTAAATGAGGATTGCGAGATGGCGAAGACAACAACGCCAAAAATTCATGTGCGAAGACTATGCGCGATGAGTATATAGACTGTTAACCATGCATTGGAATAGGTTAAAATTGTGTCCCGCAAAATAGTCACTTATTTTGTTAACCAAATATTGCAAGGATTGATTTTAAATCAATAGGCGACTAATTTATAAGGTAATGACAGATCGGATGCAGCGTCATATTAAAGTGAAAACCGACTATAAACACAGCAGGGGTAAGCAACCCTACTTTGCTATTAACATTTCCACGAAGTGGGCATTGCCATTGGCTTTTACCATATTGGCATTCGCTCTTATATGGAGATTTAGTAGTTGGGAGCAATCTTATGATGCAACGCAAGATGAACAACAAGAATGGGTTGATGAAAATCAGGTAACACTAGATGTTGCTTTACCCGAAAGCGAAGAAGAAACCTTATTAATCCAACCAACAACGATTGCGGAAAATACTGCATCACTTTCCAAAGAATGGCAATCTTTTACTATTAAAGCAGGTGATAACCTTGCTTATTATTTTCAAGAGGCGGGTTTAGACTCAAAGGTTTTACAAGAAGTATTGTCCATTAAAAATGTTTCACAACACTTAAAGAAAATCTATCCTGGCCAAACCCTAAGAATACAAGCAGATAGCAACCAAGAATTTCAAGCGCTGCAATTTGATGTTGATCCTTTAACCACACTTATTGTTGAACGCCAAAACGGAACACTTATCAGCCATATCGAAGATAAACCTATAGAAAAGAGAGTGGCATTTGGTGGTGGACGCATTCAGGACTCCTTTTTTGTCGCAGGAAAACATGCCAAATTAGACGATGCATTGATAATGGAGTTGGCAAAGGTCTTTGCCTATGACATCGATTTTGCGCTGGATATCAAACCAAACGACTATTTTAAAGTACTTTTCGAAGAATACTTTGTTAACGGTGTAAAAGTCGGTAATGGCCCTATTGTTGCAGCTGAATTTGTTAATAATGGCAATCAATATCGTGCGATACGTTATACCGATAGTAATGGAGAAACCAGCTATTATTCACCAAGCGGTAAAAGCTTAAAAAAGGCATTTATACGTACCCCCGTCCAATATACAAGAATCAGCTCACATTTTAATTTACATAGACGTCATCCTGTTCTACATAAAATCCGCGCTCATAAAGGTGTCGATTATGCAGCTCCCACAGGAACACCGGTTAAAGCTGCTGGAAGCGGGAAAGTGGTTTTTGTTGGTAAAAAAGGCGGGTATGGTAATGCCATTATTTTGCAACATGGTTCAAAATATACCACCCTCTATGGACATCTTTCCAAATTCAGTAAGAGTTTGAAAAAGGGAAACACGATAAAGCAAGGACAAATTATTGGTTATGTTGGCAGCACTGGACTTGCTTCTGGGCCACACCTACATTTTGAATTTCGTATCGATGGTGTGCATCACGATCCTTTAAAAGTTGCGCTTCCACAAGCTGACGGTATTTCAGGAAAAGCAAAAACTCAGTTTCTTGCCTATTCAAATAATCTATTACGCATGATGGATCACCAAGCAAAAGTAGTCGTCGCAGCAAATGATTGATAAGGACTCTCTTTACATCGGGCTCATGTCCGGCACCAGCATGGATGGTGTGGATTGTGTGATTGTTAGTTTTGATGAAAAAACGCATCAGGCTCATGTCATTGCGACCCATCTTGAGAACATTCCTAAAGAATTAAAAAATGAAGCTATGGCTATTAGCTTAGATGAAGCCAATGTGCATTTTACACAGGTTGCTTTGTTGGATTCCAAATTTGGACATTTGTTCGCGCAAAGTGTGAATAATTTACTGCGTAAAGCCAAGATCAATGCTTCTGAAATTAAAGCCATTGGTAGTCATGGTCAAACCATCTGGCATCATCCGCAGCAACCTGTTCCCTTCACGATTCAAATCGGCGATCCTAATATCATTGCCAAAGAAACAAACATCACAACTGTTGCTGATTTTAGAAGAGGCGATATAGCCTTAGGAGGGCAAGGCGCTCCATTTGTGCCTCCATTTCATGCTTGGTTATTAGGAACTAAAGCATCGCGAGTGATTTTAAATATTGGAGGCATTGCCAACATTACACTACTTCCATTTCAAAATGAGCCCACTTTAGGTTTCGATACTGGGCCAGGAAATGGATTAATGGATGCATGGACCTTTAAGCATTTACATCAACCTTTTGATAATAATGGCGCCTTTGCTAAAACAGGGGCGTGGCATGCTCCGCTCCTTTCGAAAATGCTTACAGATCCTTTCTTTGCTCAAAAGGCTCCCAAAAGTACTGGCAAAGATTATTTCAGTTTGCATTGGCTTGAAAAACATCTTGCTGAGTTTTCATCTCTGGCACCAAAAGATGTACAAGCAACTCTACTTGAGCTCACCGCAATCACTATTGCAGAAGAAATCCAAAAATATCGCAAGCAAGCTGAAGTATTAGTGTGTGGCGGAGGCTGTCATAATCCGGTTTTACTTGCCACCATTTCACGCCATTTAGGCAACCAATTCCAACTGAAATCAACCGAAGAATATGGTGTGGCACCTGATTGGTTAGAAGCTGTGTGCTTTGCCTGGTATGCTAAGAAAAGACTCAATAAAGAAGCGATTGATTTAACAAATATTACAGGATCATCAAGGCCTGTCATTTTAGGTGGAATTTACGAAGCTTAAAGCTTCATTACGTTTATTAAAGAGAGAAAGAAGAGCCGCAACTACAAGTAGTCTGCGCATTTGGATTTTTAACCGTGAAATGAGCGCCTTGTAAACTTTCCTTGTAATCAATTTCACCACCGGTTAAATACATAATACTGAGTGCATCAATCACAACACTGACAACCATCATCCCACCAGTGCTCTCATCTTCTAATTCTTTTTCGATCACGCAGTCATCTGGTTTAATATTTTCATCGAAAGCAAAACCATATTGAAATCCTGAACAGCCGCCTCCGGTAATATAAACACGCAATTTAAGGTTGTAATTGCCCTCTTCCACAATAAGCTCTTGCACACGCTTAGCTGCGGCGATCGTGAAAGAAACTGGCGCTTCTTGTAGTGTCATTTCGGTCATAGAATAGGGCTCGATGTGTAATTTCTTAGTTATTAGACCAATTATGAAGATGTATAGTTCCCAAGTCAATCTACTCCCTTCCTTGACGCTTGCTGCTCTGATCCCTTCTCCCCTTGCGGGAGAAAGTTAGGATAAGGGGAATTTAAATCTTAAATTCTACCCCCTTCACCCACGCCCTCTCCCGCAAGGAGAGAGGGGACAAGAAAAGACAGAGTGATAAAATAGTTAAACTCTTACTTCTTCTTTCGTTCTTTCTTTAGTCTCAATACTCTCAATATCTGACAAACTCAAAAAAGTAGTAACACGCACTTGAGGAGTTTGTTCAAAATTTACTTCCAAATAGAAGGTATTATAATCGCCCAAAAATAAGGAATAGGTTGCAAAAGGATATTTCTTTAACAAAAGCGTGTAATTTAGATTCTTTTTATTAGCTGAATCAAATTGTATATAAGTACTGGTAGCAACATCCTGTTCTTTGATATCAACATAATAAGTGCGACCAACCCAGTTTTTGAGTGATGATTGAATATTTGCATCATCTATTGAAAAATAGTTATTTTCATCTTGCTGCAAGTTGAACAATTCCTTTGGGTGATGCGGTTTACATAATTGATGTAAATCTTCCATCGTTATGTTCTTTGTAATCCTTAACTTAAGTTCTTCTTCCTCAAATTTAAAAGGTGAAAGCTGAATTTTATTCCCACTCTCACCAGTTAATTCATAGGAAGGAAAAAGTTCCTGATTAAAATAAAAATCATTCAATAGTAAGGTATCAATTCGGGTAACTTTAAAAGATTGATTTTGGGTTTCTTGTGGAAGTGAACCATCGTCATGAAAAGTTACAACATCATTAAGATTGAGCATAAATGCTGAAGATTTTGACATAATGTGGTTATGCTTAACGCTATCCTATAGTAATAACCTGAAGTTTATCAATATTACTCATTTTAACATCAAAATAAATATCTTTTGAAAAAAACGTTGATTATAACCATCCAATCTAGAAATATATTACATACTTATTTTTCTAACTGAGGATTGATTAAGTGCATATACAACTCTTAACGTGTCTGACCCGATCCATTTACTAACCATTTTGAACTGACTAAATGTTGTAAACTGAAAGGGCCTCTTACATGTAACTTTTGCGTACTGATCCCAATTTCTCCACCCATGCCAAATTCACCACCATCAGTGAATGCCGTTGATGCATTAGCATATAAAACTGCTGCATCAACTCGCAGAAAATACTCATTTATTGTTTCACTCTCTTCGGCAATAATCGCTTCACTATGTCCTGAAGAATATTCACGTATATGCTTAAGGGCGTGATTAAAATCTTCAACGGTTTTAATGGCAAGCTTGTAAGATAAAAATTCTTGCCCATAATCACTAGGTTTGGCGTGATCCAATAATGTTAGCGGATAGAATTTTTGAATTTGATCATATGCTTCATTGTCAGCCAAAATGATTACATCATGCGCAATTAAATCAGAAAGTAAATATTCGAGATCATTGAGTCTATCTTTGTGCACTAACAAACAATCAAGTGCATTACATACACTCACTCTTCTGGTTTTAGCATTGGTAATAATCTTTTTACCTTTAACTTTGTCGCCTGAACTATCAAAATAAATATGCACAACCCCTGCCCCTGTTTCAATAATAGGGATCAAAGATTCTTTTTTAACAAAATCAATTAATGCTTGGCTGCCTCGAGGGATAATGACATCAACATATTGTTTTGCCGTTAACAAGGCTTTTACAGACTCTCTCTCATGAGGCATTAATAAAACACAATCTAGTGGCATTGAAAATTGTTGCAAACTCAATTGAATCAATGAAATGAGTATTTCATTTGAATTTTTTGCATCCATTCCACCTTTTAGAATACAGGCATTAGAGGACATAAAGCACAATGAAAAAGCTTCTATGGTCACATTGGGCCTTGCTTCATAAACCAAACCAATCACCCCCAACGGAACACTCACTCTTTTTAATATTAATCCATTGGGTAAAGTATATTCTTCTTGGGTTTTCCAAATAGGAGAGGGCAATCTGGTGATAGCTTCTAACCCTTGCGCCATGGCTTTGATACGGGAAGAATTCAATAACAATCTATCATATTTAGGATCTTCTTTTGAAAGCAGAAGAAGATCCTCATTATTTTTTTTAATTATTTGTTCTTCATTATCAATTAATCGTTTTGCAAGATCGAGCAAAACTTCCTTTTTACGTTCATGAGATAACAATGGTAATTCAATAGATGCCTCTTTTACTTTCAAAAACTGTTTTTCAAAGCTCATCAATTCTTTTCCTGATGATCAAATATACTAATTTTATTGTAATGAATAAAAGCTCTTTGTCCTTTTTTCCCTAATATATTAGATAAAGTTACTGAATCATAACTTGCAAGCCCAAGACCGATTGAATGACCTTTTTCATTTTTGATTGAGACTAAATCACCTTTTTCGAACTCACCCATCACTGACACAATCCCTACGGGCAACAAACTGACCGCTTTTTCTCTTTTGGCTAATATACTACTGATCCCTTCATTAAGAATAACGGCAGGTAAAGAAGATGAATACGTATGTGCAAGCCAACGTTTTATGCCTTTGTCTTGTTTGAAAGGTAATACCTGACTACCAAGCTGTTCATTATGGACCAAGCGTTGCAATACATTAGGAAGCCTTGCATTAGCGATATGAGTTGTAATACCAAAATGTGCCGCTTTGCGAGCTGATGCTAATTTACTTAACATCCCCCCTCTGCCATAAAGCGTTTTGTCAGTTGAGATGTCTGGCCATGACTCTTTTTGATGCAAATCTAAAACTGAAATAATCTTTGCATCTTCATATTGAGGATTCTTATCATAGACCCCATCTACACTTGTCAAAATAATTAATTTACTGACATGCATTTGAATAGCAATAAGCGCTGATAATTCATCATTATCTGTAAACATTAATTCATTGATTGAGGTTACATCATTTTCGTTAATAATGGGCAACACATTCACATTTTTAACTAAACCGTGCAAAAGATTATAAGTATTTAAGTAATGACTACGTAATCTAAAATCCGCTTTTGTTAATAAAATTTGAGCGGCAATATAACCTTTTTTCTTTAAAATACTATTATAAATCTCAATTAAACGTGCTTGACCAATACTTGCTAATATTTGACGTTCTTCAACAATGCTTTGAAATTGTAATCCCATCTCTTTAGTACAGCCCCTGCCTGAAGCAACGGCCCCTGAACTCACTAAGATGACATTGTAGCCTTGGCTTTTCAGATCTAAAATTTGGGTGATCAAGGATTCAAGCTGATGAATATCTAATTCCCCATGTTGATCCACAATAGTCTGGCTACCCAGTTTCACTATCAAGCTTTTCGCATTACTCATATTTTTTTAACCAATATCAGGATTATCTGTCAGCCAGGTGTAATGTCGTTGGAATTGTGGAAAGTCGTTGTCTGGACTCACGACAAACTGTACAGCTTCGGGGACAAACTCATCAGGAAAGCTAAGCTCGCCCGCCAATTCTTGTAAATGGCGAAATTTAAATCCCAGACCATCTTCCCGAGTGGAATCCACATATTTTACTGGCAGTTGAATTGTTTTCTGCCCAATTTTCCCGACAATGGTCATCGTTACTGCGCCCTGTACATATTTCGAAGGAGAAGATTGTTTAGATAAAACTAATAAATAACGATAAGTATTTGCTTCTTCGGTCGTATAAATTTGAAAAGATTTAATTTCAACTCCTTGAGATTGTGCACGATTACCTGCCAATGTTTGATAAAGAGCCATATCTCGCGATAATTCGGTATTTTGAATTTGCAATGTTTTCAAATGATTTGATAGATTCTTTTGTGCTTCATTTTGGATCTGGTAATTACTTTCTACGGCAACAATTTTTTTCTTTAATTCCTGATTTTCTTTTTGTAACTGTTCCACATATTCTTTTACTTCTTCTGTGGCATCTTGTAATTCAGGAACTGCCGTTTTGCCACTCAAAAATCCAGCATTATAACTAAGAAATAACACTATGGTGATAACCCCAAATAGTGTCCCCATGGTGACACGTCTGCGGGGACGATAACCGGCGAATGAGGATTTGGGCTTCTTTTCTTCAGACATAATTAAGCTTCTTTATTTTTTCCTAAGCATTACAATAGCACTACATCAATAGAGTAATAAAATAAGAGTTTCATGTTGTGGATGAAGGCATTTCATATTATTGCGATGGTGGCTTGGTTTGCTGGGTTATTTTATTTACCAAGACTCTTTGTCTACCATGCTGACTTACCTGAGACAGATACACTGGGTCACACGCGCTTTTGTACGATGGAAAGACGCTTATTTTGGGGAATTATGACACCCAGCGCGATTGTGACAATATTTTTAGGTCTTGGGCTGGTTCATATGATGGGATATTCATTTCATACCCCACCATTATGGTTATCGCTTAAATTGGGCCTAGTCGGACTCGTCGTGATTTACCACGCATATTGTGGTGTTTTGATGAAAAAATTTGCCCTTAGCCAAAATCAACACTCATCACTGTTTTATCGAATATTTAACGAAATCACGGTTTTGATATTGGTAGGGATTGTACTATTGGTTGTCATTAAACCAACATGATTAAATTTCAATCATCTCAAAGTCTTCTTTCATTGCTCCACAATCTGGGCAACGCCAAGTGATAGGGATCTGCTCCCAAAGGGTCCCTGCCACGATACCTTCGTTTGGACTTCCTAGCGCTTCGTCATAAATAAAGCCACACAACAAACACATAAAACGTCTCATAGTTACTTCATTAACCCTTTTGATGATAAACGCAGGATTTTCTCATGAATGCTCTGCGCATGGAATATGTGAAACGTTATAGTTGAATAACTATAATCTCTTTTTCTTTCGGAATTTTTGGTTATACTACCTCCTTTAGAATCTTTAAGTTCACCAAGGATACTTATGTCACGCTCACAAATGCTATTTGAACAGGCACAACAATATATACCCGGCGGCGTTAATTCCCCTGTCAGAGCATTTAAAGGTGTGGGTGGAACTCCCCTTTTTTTTCATCATGCAAATGGCCCTTATTTATTTGATGAAGATAATCAACGATATATTGATTATGTCGGCTCTTGGGGCCCGATGATTTTAGGCCACCAAGATAAAGATGTGCTGCAAAGTGTTCAACAGATGCTTGAAAAAGCCATGTCATTTGGCGCGCCCTGTGAAGGTGAAGTCGAATTAGCCAAATTTATTTGCGAACTTATCCCCAGCATTGATCAAATCCGTATGGTTAGCTCAGGTACTGAAGCGACGATGACTGCGCTTCGATTGGCTCGTGGTTACACTGGCAAAGATATTATCGTCAAATTTGAAGGTTGTTATCATGGCCATAGTGATAGCCTATTAATTAAGGCAGGTTCTGGTGCTCTTACCTTGGGCCAACCCAGTTCACCAGGTGTCCCTGCAGATCTTGCCAAACATACCATCAATTTAGAATTCAACAATAGTGATGCCGTGTATGCAGCCTTTGCAGAATTTGGTGACAAGATTGCTGCCATTATTGTCGAGCCTGTTGCCGGCAACATGGGATGTGTTTTGCCAAATCAACAGTTTCTACAAAGCTTGCGTGCAGCTTGTGATAGCTATGGCGCGGTGTTGATATTTGATGAAGTTATCTCTGGTTTTAGAGTGGCATTAGGTGGTGCACAAAGTATTTATCACATCACACCTGATTTAACGACATTTGGCAAAATTATTGGTGGTGGGATGCCAGTAGGTGCGGTCGGTGGTAAAAAAGCTATCATGTCGCACTTAGCACCCGTTGGTCCTGTTTACCAAGCCGGTACATTATCAGGCAACCCCATTGCCATGGCTGCGGGTTTGGCGACCTTGAAAAAGCTCAAAACACCCAATTTTTATGAAAAATTGCACCAAAAAACTGAAAAATTGGTGCTCGGTTTAAAACAAGTCGCTCAAAAGAACGATATTCCAGTCACGATTAACTGGCTCACGGGGATGTTTACGATGTTTTTTACCGATAATGAAGTGAATGGTTTCTCTGATGTCATGAAATGTGATGTTGACAGATTTAAACATTTTTACCATGGCATGTTAAATGAAGGCGTATACTTTGGTCCCTCTGCTTTTGAAAGTGCTTTTGTTTCGATTACCCATGATGATGAATGTATTGAAAAAACATTAGCTGCTGCTGATAGAGTGTTTGCAAAACTAAAATAATTCCCTTAGCTAAAGGTGAAAGGATTTACCATGTCAGAAGAGTTAATCCAAGCACTGCAAAACCCCACGCTGTATCCGCATGCGGTGAGTGGTTTTGAAGTGCTGCAAACACATTTATCCTGGGTGATCTTAACAGGTCAATTTGCTTATAAAATCAAAAAACCTCTCAATTTAGGCTTTCAAGATTTTACCACTTTACAAAAAAGAAAATATTATTGCGAATTAGAAGTTCAATTAAATAAACGCTTGGCTCCACAAATCTATATCGAAGCCATTCCCATTACCGGCACAATGTCGAAGCCTTCTCTCTCTGGCAATGGAGAAGTCATCGAATATGCCGTAAAAATGAATCAATTTGATCAAAGTGCTTTACTTGGCAACATGGTAAAAAAAGGCGCTTTGACTACACAAATTATCGAAAACCTAGCAGAACAAACTGCTTTGTTTCATCTTGATGCTGCGGTTTGTTCACCACATCGGGCTTTTGGATTACCCTCCGAGGTTTTTCAACCTATTCAAGATAATTTTAGTGCGCTAAAGACACTCCCTGGGGCTTTTGCTTATCGCGATATCGTTAAACATATTGAAATATGGGCAATCAAGCAATATCACAGCTTGCAAACTTTGCTCACCTCAAGAAAAAAAGAGGGTTTTATTCGCTCATGTCATGGTGATTTTCATCTTGGTAATATGGTGCTTTTAGAAGGCAAATCCGTACTGTTTGATTGTATTGAGTTTAATGAACATTTTCGCTGGACGGATGTGATGAATGATATTGCCTTTTTAGCAATGGACTTAGATCACTATCAACTCCCCTGGTTTAGTCATTTATTTGTGAATAAATATTTAGAACATACCGGAGATTATCAAGGCGCCGCTCTATTACGCTTTTATCAAAGTTATCGTGCCATGGTACGAGCCAAAGTATCAGCTTTACAATTAGATCAACTATCAAATCAAGATATCAAGTCTACCAGTTTACAACAAGATCTGAAGAATTATTTGTCTCTTGCCGAGCTCTATTCGCAGTCCCATGAAAAAAGTTTAACCTTAACCTTTGGTCTCTCAGGATCAGGGAAAACACTCTATACCGAACATTTATTAATGCAGACAGGGGCAATAAGATTACGTTCTGATGTCATTCGTAAACAAATGCAAGGTTTACCTCCTGATGAACCTACTCCCGAAAATAAAAAACAATCTCTTTATTCGGTTGATGCCACTGAAAAGCTGTATTTCAGATTACAGGATTTAGCAAAAGAGCTACTTCAAGCAGGTTTGTCCGTTATTGTCGATGCGACTTTTCTCTGTCATTGGCAGCGTCAATTGTTTTTTGATCTGGCAAACGATTTAAATGTTCACATAAACATACTCTCATTTGAAGCGCCTATTGAAGTATTGAAACAAAGAGTTCTATTAAGACAAAAAGTAGGAAAAGATGCGTCTGATGCTGATGTGAGTATTGTAGAGTTACAGCATTCAAATATGGAACCATTAACTGAATATGAAAAAACCGTGACAACAGTGCTTCATCAAAAAGAAATCGATAAATTAATTAAAGATCTTAATTTACAACCTTGATGAGCATATCATTCTTGCTGGTATACAAACTTCTATTGGCATTTCTAAATGCATTTCATTAAGAGTAATATCAACGCGATAGGCAAGAATTTCAACACCTGCAATTAATGCTTGTCGTAATAAACTACCATATTTAGGATCAATATGATCTGCAGGAAACAATCTTGATATTCCGGTATGCTGCACACAATACATTAGTACTGCACGATACCCCAATTCTTTGGCATGAATTAACCCTTTTAGCTGTGCAACGCCCTTATCTGTGGGCGCATCAGGAAAAAATCCCCTGTGAATTTCATCCCCTAATGTCACGCTATTAATATTAACAAAACAAGTATCAGCAGCTTGCTGGGCATCTTCTTTGCTTAATGATAAGTCGAAATCATGATCAATTAATTCAACGTTCGATAGGTTTACTTCAGTGTAATCTTGAAATTCAGTGATAATGCCTTTTTGAATACCTTCAACTACTAATTCTGTTGAATTTTGTGTATTCACACAGACTAAATAACCAGCATCTACTTCAACGAGTTCCCAGGTATCTGGGAATTTTCTTCTTGGGTTAGAAGAATGGGAAAACCAAATACGGCTTCCTAAAATATCACAACCTGTCATTGCGCCAACATTAGGACAATAAATGACACGATGTTCTTGGTTGTTGATAACAATTTCCGCCAAAAAACGTTTGTACCGCTTTAGGAGAACTGCTTGTGTTAAAGGGCTCGCAAATTCCATCTTTCGCTACCTGCCACGCTTATTTATTGGTATTCCTAAGCTTGTAGTCGGCACCCTCACTAAAAAAGTTTAAATATGTTTTGATATGTCTAATTTCCTACTCATTGCATCGCAAAATGGTGGGTAGCCAAAGTAATCTTTTACGTGTATATTCGCTCCCTCAATGAAAGGAAGCACAATTTCTAGAGATCTGACTCATATACACTGATATAAAGATCTTTGGAACTTTTTTTAACCATTGATGTTCCAACTAGAAATGAGATAGATTTGATTCTTACCTGGACGTAGCGTCAGGAGGAGGAAGCCATGTCAACTGAAGCTAATAGTAGCCCAACGAAGAAAAAATCCAGCGGCAAAACTACACAAGGAAGCGTTAGTAACCCTACTACAACCCAAACTTTGCTTTCCTATGGGGTTAACCCATATGAGCCAAAGAAAGGGGAAGAATATATGAGCAAAGCACAGCTGGAGCATTTCAGAAAGCTACTCAATATTTGGAAAAAAGCCCTCCTAGAAGGTGGTGATGAAACAATTCATGATTTGAAAGAGCTTGCAGAGGTTCCTGCAGACGTTAGCGACCAAGCAACGTTGGAAGAAACTTTTGCTTTGCGTTTGCGTGCCCGAGATCGTGAACATAAGCTTATCAATAAAATCGATGAATCTATCAAACTCATCGACAATGGAGAATATGGTTTTTGCGAAGAATGCGGTATAGAAATTGGAATACGGCGTTTAGAAGCAAGACCCACGGCTACTCTGTGTATTGATTGTAAAACACTTGCTGAAGTTCGTGAAAAACAAGGGCGCTGATATCAATCAAGATCAAGAAAATGAGCTGATCGCCATCATTCGTGATCGCCGCTCAGTGAGATCTTTTTTGGATAAGGACGTTCCCCACGAAACTGTTTTTCGCGTTCTAGAGGCGGCGAGAATGGCGCCATCTGGCGTCAACACGCAGCCTTGGCACGTGGCTGTTATTGGTAAAAAACATCGACGAATCATTTCAGAAGCAATCATTCAAGCAAGAGAAAGTCAGATCCCAGAAAATCCCGACTATCATTACTATCCTGAAGAATGGTTTGAGCCCTATAAAAGCCGACGTAAGGCTTGTGGATTAGCTTTATACAGTGCTGTGAACATCCAAATTCATGAAACTGAAAAAAGAAAAGTTCAATGGTATAAAAATTACTATTTTTTTAATGCCCCTTTAGCTTTGATTTTTTATCTAGATTCAAGATTATGCAAAGGTTCATGGGTAGATATGGGAATGTTCATTCAAAATGTTATGCTGGGAGCGCGTTGCTTTGGCTTAGAAACATGTCCACAAGCAGCCCTTGCTGAATATCCAGATATCATTCGGGAACATTTGCAGATTGCAAATACAATGCATATCGTTTGTGGTATGGCTATGGGGTATGCCGATTGGTCAGATCCTGTGAATCAATATCGTACAACACGTGAAAAGGTGGATACATTTACGGTGTGGCATGACTAAATATATCTTAGCGATAGTATTGATGATTATTGCTATATTGAGCTTAGGCTTTACAGCTTGTTCTCTTAACGAGAATTACCTTGTATCTACTTTATTATTTACTCAAAGCCTGCATTTAGTAGCATCTTACGTTATTCTTGGGATTGGAATTGGTTTGCCAATTATGTTGTTGGCTACCGTGCTAGGATGGGTCCAATTATTACTATTGTTAAGCGGTAATATTGATCCTCATCTAGCACGTGATGGTTTCATCAATGTGATTAAAACGCTGTTTAATAAAATTTGAAGAACTCCGTCATGCTATCTCTTCTCTGCTTTATGCCTTTCTTGCTCTTTATGTTTTTCTAGTGGCAAGGCTTGGCTCTTTTGCGCTTTCTGATATCCCTTCTCCAACCATTTAGAGTAAATAGAAGCACTCTCTAACATGGTATTTAACATATGTTGGGCATAAGTATTTAAAGGTTTTGAGGCATTGGTAATCAAATTTGCTTGTATAGCCATCACCTCTTCTAATTTTTTAGCTTGGCTCAATTGTTGTACTTGTTCGGCATGACACAGCACCAAATCATTCATGGCTTTAATATTCTCACGAGCAACATCACCATAAATGCGCATATTGATATTGTTGAGTTCAATCAAAGGTTCTAAAAATGATTGGTTTGCTTGAGGCCACTGATCAAACATAGATGCTGACATAAAAGACTCCTCTTTGAAATTATTGCGTCGCAACAGACCATTTCAAAAAGATAGGATCTCATGGCCACAGTGTCAAGTTATTAAACAAAATACTAGTCATTATCCTTTGCACTAGATGAGGGATGAGGTGCTGTTTCGGTATCAGCAAGCCCACTATCCTTTTCGACAAAATTCGTTAACCACTGATGCTGTAATTGTTGCCAATGTGCCATATTTTTCTGTGCAATGTCTGTCATCATACGAAGAGGATCTTTATTTTGTGGTTCCTGTACATCTGCAGACAAACCATTATTAAAAATAAGTTGTTGTTTGGAAAAAAGTTCCATACTTTGCTCAAACATTTTACTGAGCATTTCTTGCATTGACCCACCATAAGAGCGAATCATGCTTTGCAAACTATCTATTGAAAAGAGGGAAGGTCCATTTTCTTCTTGCTCAATAATAATTTGAAGCAAAGTACTGTGCGTGATATCGCCTTGCGTTCTGGCATCAATCACTTTAATCGGGGTTTGAGCTATTACTAAATGTCTTACATCCTCTAATGTGATGTAACTGCTAATGGCTGTATCGTACAACCGACGATTAGGATACTTCTTGATAATGCGTGGTTCACTCATCATCTATTACCTTTAAAGATTAGAACATTAGTACATATGCTGCCCGCCGTTAACGGCTATATTCGCTCCAGTGATAAATCCTGCATCTTCTGATGCTAAAAATACAACCACTCGAGCAACTTCTTCTGGTTCGGCTAATCTGCCCACCGGTATTTGAGCAATGATTTTTTCTAATACCTGTGGCGCAACTTTCTTCACCATATCTGTTGCAACATAACCAGGAGACACCGAATTCACGGTAATTCCTTTAGAAGCAACTTCTTGTGCAAGCGCTTTTGTAAATCCATACATACCTGCTTTGGCAGCCGAATAATTCGCTTGGCCAAATTGTCCTTTTTGACCATTTATAGATGAAATATTAATAATGCGGCCAAAATTACGCTCTAACATACCATTTATTACTTGGCGTGTAACATTAAATACACTGTCCAAATTAATACGCAATACGCTATCCCATTCATTGACAAGCATTTTCTTTAATGTCGCATCGCGAGTAATGCCTGCATTATTCACTAAAATATCAATAGGACCTACTTTATTTTGCGCTTCATCTACCATGGCAGCACAAGATTCAAAATTTGAAACATCGCCATAAACAATTGCAAATTCATAATTTGCCTTAGCTTGTTCCTTTTGCCATGCTATGGCATGGGTATTATCACCACCATGACTATACCCAGCTATCACTTTTACACCTTGGGCATGTAAATAGCGGCAAATCGCTGTACCAATCCCACCTGTTCCACCTGTAACTAATGCAATACGTTTATTCATGATAACTGTTCCATGTGCCATGTTTACTAAACGCTTTCAACAGCTAAAGCCACCCCTTGTCCACCGCCAATACACAATGTGGCTAATCCCTTTTTCGCTTTGCGTTTTTGCATTTCATGTAAAAGCGTGACTAAAATTCTGGCGCCAGACGCACCGATAGGATGCCCCAAAGCAATTGCACCCCCATTCACATTCACTTTATTGATATCCCATCCTAATTCGCGATTAACACAAATAGCTTGGGCAGCAAATGCTTCATTAGCTTCAATTAAATCAAGATCCTTCACTGTCCAACCTGCTTTCTCTAAACACTGACGAGTAGCTGGAATAGGACCTGTTCCCATGATAGTAGGATCAACACCGGCTGTGCTTGCAGCAACAATTTTAGCAATGGGCTTTAACCCGTATTTTTTAACCGCTTCAGCGCTTGCCACCACAAGAATAGCAGCCCCATCATTGATACCAGATGCATTGCCTGCTGTAACAGATCCTGTGGGTACAAATGCTGGTCGCAATTGAGATAATGATTCCTTGGTTACACCTGCGCGAGGATATTCATCTTGTTTGAAAAGAATGGTTTCGTTTTTACCTTTAGGAATGCTAATGGGGATAATTTCATCAACAAATTTATTTTCTTTAAGTGCTTGCTCTGCTTTTTGTTGAGACAGTGCCGCAAATGCATCTTGATCTTCGCGGCTAATATTAAATTTTGTCGCAACATTCTCCGCTGTTTGTCCCATGTGATAGTTATTAAAAATATCCCATAGACCATCCATTATCATCGTGTCTTTTAATTGCCAATCTCCCATTCTTTGCCCTTGTCTGGAATTGGGCAAACTATGTGGTGCAATGGACATATTTTCTTGTCCGCCAGCAATAACAATGGAAGCCTCCCCCAAACAAATCGCTTGATAGGCAAGTTGCACAGCTTTAAGACCTGAACCGCATACTTTGTTTATCGTCATTGCTGGAACTGTATGAGGGATGCCAGCATGAATGCTGGCTTGCCTTGCAGGATTTTGTCCAACACCTGCTGTTAATACTTGCCCAAGAATGACTTCACTTACCTTATCAGGCGATAAATCAATTTTTTGGAGTAATCCTTTGATGACTTGAGCACTAATTTCACTTGCCGGTAATTTTGAAAGTGAACCGCCAAAGCTACCAACTGCGCTTCTTGCTGCGCCAACAATGTAAACTTCTTGCATGCTAACTCCCTTTCTTAAATATAGAATCCTAAGACTATCAAAAAACTTTCTCCAGCACTATGATTAACTTGTTTCAATAAATGCTTGACTACTTACTTTAATCAACTTTTGATTTTAGCTTGATGAGCAGATATTAATTGTTCCAGTACTTCGGGTTCAGCCAATGTAGAAACATCACCAATTTTATCAAGCTCACCAGTTACGATGCAGCGCAAAATACGGCGCATGATTTTTCCTGAACGTGTTTTGGGTAACTTAGGGGCGCACTCAATATTTTCTGGAACCGCAAGTTTACCAATCATGTTAGCAACTTCTTTTTGCAATTCACCAACCAAGCTGTCTTGCCAAATTTGCTTTTCAACTAATGTCACAAAGGCATACACACTTTCACCTTTGACTGCATGTGGTATCCCTATGACTGCAGCTTCTGCCACCGCAGGATGCAAGACCAATGCACTTTCTATCTCAGCCGTGCCTAATCGATGTCCTGCGACATTAATCACATCATCAACGCGACCGGTGATCCAATAATCACCTTCCTGATCTTGATAGGCACCATCGCCTGTAAAATACTTTCCAGGATATTGAACAAAATATCCCTTAAAAAACCGCACTGGATTACCATAAATTGTACGAACTTGTCCGGGCCAACTTTGCGAAATAGTAAGAAAGCCTTTCTGAGTTTTTTCCACTTCTTTGCCTTGTTCATCAACAATAATGGGCTTAATTCCAAAAAAAGGTAAACAAGCAGCGCCTGGCTTTTGATTACCAACCTTTGGAAATGGTGCCAACATAACGCCCCCTGTTTCAGTTTGCCACCACGTATCCACAATCCAACATTTTCCATGACCAACCTTGTCGTGATACCAACGCCATGCTTCAGGGTTAATTGGCTCACCTACTGTGCCTAAAATCCGTAAACTATCGCGCTTACTCTTTGACAATGGTGAGTCACCAAACGCCATCAATGATCTAATCGCGGTTGGTGCGGTATAAAAAATACTGATTTGATATCTATCGACTATCTTCCAAACTAAACTTGGATCAGGTGCCGTTAAAACACCCTCATACATCACTGTTGTTGCTGCATTGGCCAATGGACCATACACACCATAACTATGTCCTGTTATCCAACCAATATCTGCAGTACACCAATAAACATCCTGAGGCTGATAGTCAAAAGCAAATCGATGAGTCATGGCAGCGTATAAAAGATAACCACCAGAAGTATGAACAACACCTTTTGGTTTGCCAGTTGAGCCAGATGTATAAAGAATAAAGAGAGGATCTTCGGCATCCATCCATTCTGGTTCACATTCAAGAGAAGCTTGTCGAGATATTTCGTGATACCACACATCTCTTGGCAGCAACATCGGGATGCTGGCCCCACTATTTTTGATAACAATTACTTTACGCACCTTGGCTTGCAATAAAGCTTCATCTACATTTTTCTTTAGAGGAACAGACTTAGCACCGCGGATAGCTTCATCTGCCGTTATCACATATTTACAACCTGCATCAGTAATCCGTTCTGCTAAGGCGTGAGGTGAAAACCCAGCAAAAACAACGCTATGGATAGCACCAATACGCGCGCAAGCAAGCATCGCAATGACAGCTTCAGGAATCATGGGCAAATAAAGACAAACTCTATCACCTTTAGATATCCCTAAAGATTTAAGCACATTAGCAAAGCGACAAACACGCTCATAAAGCATTTGATAAGTAATCGTTTGGCGACGGTTAGCATTGTCACCCTCCCAAAAAATTGCAGGCTGCAAAGCTTTAACAGGTAAATGTCGATCAACACAGTTATAACAAACATTTAACTTTGCATTTTGAAACCATTTAATTTCTCCCTTATTAAAATCGCTGGCATTTACTGCATGCCAAGTTTTAAACCAAGTTATAAAACGTTCTGCTTGCTGCGCCCAAAATAATTCCGGCTGTTCAATCGATTGTTGATAAAGATGCTGATAGGTTTCCTGATTTAATGTGGTTCCAAAAATCGATGCATGATTTTTTTGAATTGTTCCTGTCATATCTTGTCCTTTTTTCAGGGTGCTTTACTAACTATCCCATCTGGATGGTTTTTTTTGACGTAAATCGAAAACATGGTAAATTGCATACGTACATTATGTTGTACAAGATGTTTTCATATTTAAGAACGCATTGCGAGGTCTATTATGCGGGAAATAAGTTTACAGGAAGTTGTTGAAGTTTCAGGTGGCGCGAATCCAGCAGTACTTGATATGACAGGTCATGATGTTATTCAGTACGGTACAGCCCTTTTAGGTGCGTACGAAGGATGGGCTTTCGGATCAACCTACTATCCCTATGCGGTTGCAGGTCTTGATATTGGAAGACTCGCCTTAGGAACCGTCGGCGGAGCTGTTGGTTTGGCTGCAGGATATTTCCTTGGTAAATTATTTACCAGCCAAGTTCTCACACGTATTGGGGACTAGTGCAGTTTATGGGAAGGTGCTAGCACCTTCCCATTCTCATCTCATTTCAGATCTCAGTCAGCACTAAGCACGAATTCTCTCAATTAAATCTCTGGTTGAGGGATCCATCTTACTTCCTGTTTCACCACGTACTAAGCTGCTAATAACAGTATTTGCTAGTTTTTTACCTAATTCAACACCAGGCTGATCAAAGGAGTTAATTTGCCAAATTATTCCTTGAACAAATACTTTATGTTCGTATAAGGCGAGTAATTGACCCAATGCACGTGGCGTCAGCTTTGAAAGTAGTAAAGTATTACTCGGTTTATTTCCTGGCATATGTTCATGGGCAAACTTGATATCAACTTCATCACTACCTTGCATCAAAGCTGCTGCTTGTGCCAAACAATTAGCAACTAATTGTAAATGTTGATCTGCCAAAGGCGAATGTGTTTTCGCCGCAACAATAAAATCAACAGGAATAAAGTGCGTACCTTGATGCAATAATTGATAAAAAGCATGCTGACCGTTCGTGCCAGCTTGTCCCCACACAATGGGTCCTGTGTCATATTTTACATTTTTACCAACAGCACTCACCGACTTTCCATTGCTTTCCATATCCAGTTGCTGCAAATAGTCTGGAAAGCGACGTAATCTTTGAGAATAAGGTAATACTGCCAGCGTGGGGGCTTGCCAAAAATTAATATACCAAATGCCTATCAATGCCATTAACACTGGCATATTCGTTGTCATGGGAGTGCCCGAAAAATGTTCATCCATCTTTCTTGCGCCCATTAAAAATTCTTCAAAATGTTCTGGACCGATGCTAATAGCCAGTGGCAAACCGATAGTTGACCAAATTGAATAGCGCCCCCCAACCCATTCCCAAAAGCGAAGTGTGTTTTCGGGTTTGATACCAAATTCTTGTGCTTTTTCAGGATTGGCTGTAACGGCAATAAAATGATTGAATATATCTTTTGTCTTTAAATTATCTTCAAGCCATTTGATAGCAACTTGTGCATTGGCCAACGTTTCTGTCGTAGTGAAAGATTTTGAAGATAAAATGAAAAGTGTTGTTGCAGGATCTAATGTTTGCAATAAGCCAGAAATAACATCAGGATCAACATTTGAAACAAAATGCAATTTTAAAGGCGATTGCTGATATGATTGCAGCGCTTCCACAGCCATCACGGGGCCTAAATCTGAGCCACCAATTCCTAAATTAACGATATCTGTGATTTTTTTGCCTGTCACGCCTTTATAAATACCTTGATGCAATTGTTCAACCAGACGGAACATTTTTTCCTTTTCTAATTTAATTAACGGCATAATATTTTCTTCATTCAATTTAATTTGTGAACTTAAATCTTGCCGTAATGCTGTATGCAATGCTGGACGATTTTCCGTATTATTCACAATATGACCAGACATTAAGCGTGAAATAGCCCCTTCAAGATCGCTTGTTTGAGCCAACTCTAGTAGCAATTTCATGACATCTTCATTTAAAAAATTCTTTGAATAATCTAAATAAATTTCGTCAAACTCTAATGAATATTTACTGACTCTTTCTGCATCATTGAAAAAATCTTTTAAACGAGATTCTTTCATCTGATTCGCATGATTTTCTAAAGCTTGCCAAATAGATTCTCTTTTATCATTACTCATAAAACTTTCATTTCCTCATTTGCTGACAGCTTTTCAATACCATCTTTGTCGATTTGCTGTAGATAATATGAAATAGGTTGATCTTGTAAAATAATATCTGGCGCAATTTCTGCAAGTGGAACTAAAACACTACCACGCGTGGTCATTCCCGGATGTGGAACGCTAAGCAATGGGGTTTCAATAGATTGATCCCCATAAATCAACAAATCGCAATCTAATGTTCTTGGTCCATTTTTTTCTTTACGGACTCGTCCATGCGCACGCTCTATCACCAGCATCATATGAAATAAATCTTCAGCGGAAAGTGTGGTTTTTAATTTGATGCAAGCGTTTATAAAATCATCTTGATCTAAAATTCCCCAAGGCTTAGTTTGATAAAGCGAAGAAACAGCGACAAGACGAGTATTCTCAATACAAGAGAATTCAGAAAATGCTTGTAATATTTGTTGAATGGGGGACTCCAAATTGCTCCCCAATCCCACATAAACCTCAATCATGCTGAGTATCACTTTTTTTACGACGCGGTCTTCTCGTCTTTTTCTGACCTAACGATTTGATTAAATTTCGACGAATTTCATTATCGCCTTCAATATATTCTTTCCACCACGTTGCCAAATCTTGTACAGGCTCACCACTCTTTGCACGAATTTCTAAAAAATCAAACGCTGCACGAAAACGTGCTTCTGTCATGAGTAGTTGTACTTTTTTACCATGACGTCTAACGAGGCGCATTTGAAGAAGCCATATATCTCTGGCACCTTGCACAATTCTTTTGGGGATACTGATTCGTTTTGCTTGTGCTCTGATCATGTCTTCAATGGCCAACATACGAGCCGGGAAAAATGTCATTCCATCTTTCATATATTGTTCAGCACGCACACAAATAGGATGCCATAAAAGCGCAGCAACAATAAAAGATGGTGTCACTGGTTTTTGTTCTTTAATCCGCTTATCTGTATTTTCAAAAACAATTTTCAGTAATTCATGAGTTGGATAAGATGGTTGTTGCAAACATTCATTGGTCACAGGGAACAATTCCCCAAATAACTCATTTCTCAGAAGATGTTCATAAACATCATGCGCCGCACCTGAATGAAACATTTTCATCATTTCTTCAAAAAGTCTTGCAGCAGAAACATGACCAATGAGCTCTTTCATCTCTATCATGGGTTGTACTAATTCTTTGGGGAGCTCAAAACCCACCTTACAAGCAAAACGTACCGCTCTTAACATTCGAACCGGATCTTCGCGATATCTCTCATGGGGTTGGCCAATCATGCGCATTCTTTTAGCTTTGATATCCGCATAACCACCGGTGTAATCTACTATCGAAAAATCAGCAATATTGTAATAGAGCGCATTGATAGTAAAATCTCGACGCCATACATCTTGGGCAATATTACCGTAAACATTATCTCGAAGGATCATGCCTTTATCAGAATGTGAAATGTCATCGGATGGTTCATCCATCTTGCCACGAAAAGTGGCAACTTCAACAATATCAGAACCAAAAAACACATGCGCCAATCTAAAACGTCTACCAATAAGACGACAATTACGAAATACTCTACGCACTTCATCTGGCGTTGCATCTGTTACCACATCAAAATCTTTTGGATGCAGACCCAATAAAAGATCACGCACCCCGCCCCCGACTAAATAAGCGCCAAACCCGTGTTTATGCAACCGATAGAGTACTTTCAAGGCATTTTCACTGATACCTGTTCGAGAGATGCCATGTTCGCTTCGAGGAATGATGACAGGCCCTTGATGACTCAGAGGTCCGCTTGAAGTGGTGCTTTTGTTTGGAAGCAAACCAACTTTTTTCAAAAAAGCCCTAATCATGTAGGGGGATACCTCATTGTGTAGAATCACCATTATATGTTTGAGTGAGCAACTCAGGTGGGTATAATACCATCGCTATCTAATAATGGTAGAGATACTCTTAGCAATTTGGATTTAGGCCTTGTTAACTGCACTCTTCTCTCAATAGTTATTTAACTTATTTCAATAAAATGGGCATTGTTATGGATCATCTTTTCAGCCAAGCGCTTCAAAACTATATTATCAATGCCACAAGTCCCGAAGGATCATTGCTTGAAAATTTGCGAAAAGAAACTGCTGCCGTGATTGGCATGGCCAATATGCTCACCGGTCCAGTAGAAGGCAAATTATTACATTTTTTAGTTAAACTGATGCATGCTACATACTGCCTAGAACTGGGCACTTTTACTGGCTATTCTGCATTAAATATTGCAAGTGCATTACCCATTGATGGCAAATTAATCACCTGTGAAGTCAATCAAACGCATGCTGATTTTGCTCAAAAATATTTTGATAGAAGCCCACATGGCCACAAAATTGAAATTAAGATGGGTGAGGCAACAAATACGATTTCCTCACTTAATGATAATATTGATTTTATTTTCATCGATGCCGATAAAGCTAATTACCCTGTTTATTATGATTTATTGATCCCCAAACTACGTTCTGGTGGCCTCATGGTCGTTGATAATGCACTTTGGGGTGGTGAAGTCATCCAACCTCTTGATTCACGTTCGCAAGCTATCCACTCCCTCAATATGAAGGCTCATGGGGATGCCCGCGTTGAAACAGTGATGTTATCGGTTCGAGATGGCATGATGCTTATACGTAAAGTGTAGCTATGGTAAACTCCACGCACTTTTAGCCATTCACATGGACTTTTGTGACATTCAGCAAAATTAGGAACTTGCCTAACATCTGAAATAAAGAAGAAACCATGTCAAAAAAAGGCCCTCACAAGTCGGTTTTAAGCAAATCAAAAGCTTCAAGTAGCGTCGGTGTTATCACCTTTCAAAATGGACTCAAACAACAAAGCACTACCGATTTTCCTAAAATCGCGCAAGATCTGATAGATGCAGCCTCAACGATAGCTGCTATCCCCAATCAAACTGCACATGCGGCCATTTTTGATAAATTTTCCACCTATTTAAGTGGCCAAAGATTCGCCACCCATATTTTAGAAGCTTGTTCTGACATTCTGAGAACTGAAACAACCGCTCTAAAAATTAAAATGGCACTTTCTAAAGATGATTATGACAGCAAAAGGCTGCTTACTCTGTCTTTAGAAAAAAGAATCAATGCAATCTATTTTTTGTTAGAATGCGTTATTCCCAAACATGAACAAATGCAAGAGCTAAAGCTTGCTTTACTGAATCTGCTTTGGGAAGACGTCGTTCAAATTTTTGAAAATTTAAATGCTATAATAAGTCTCAATCTAGCCCCCCCTGGACACAATCTTAGTTATATTGAACTCGCTAATAATAGCTTTACTATCTTTGAAAAATATTCACCCTTTTATACTGATATTTTAGATAATCTTATCAATAATAAAAAAACCAATCTCCCCCTTCGCACTACCTCAGAAATGAGCAGGCATGTGTATCAAAGCTATGCAAATTTTATTATTATTGAGGCCAGCACCGCTTTTGTTCGAAATATATTAGGTGAGACAGATGCTGCAATGGCAGCATTAGCGCAAGCTACACAACGTTTAAAAGTAATGAGAGAAAATCTTCCCAAAATAATTGCCTGCGCGCACCTGAATAAAAAAAGTACTGAAGAAGCTATTGAACGCTCTCTGCAAAAAAGAATCAGTTGGTTAACAGATCATTTCTCCCAACCACCATTGATGACAAATATTTTGCTCAAATCAGTCTTAAGCACATTAGATCACTCAAGCAATGAGTTTTTATCTCTTTTAAAAATGCTACATAATAGCAATGACGTTGCATCCCTATTAGAAGATGATCTTCTTGTAAATGAAATTTCAGCGCCAATCGCTGAACTTACCAAACAGATTATGACCCTAACTACAGCCAAGCTACCCATCAGTGAAGGCTTAAATCTTGAAACGAAAATGCACTTTCTCAATATATGGGTAAATATTCTGCAGATAGAAAGATGTAACAAATCTCAAGCATTCACTTTGCTTCCTATGATAAATAAGTTACTGCTGGCTGGTCGTGATTTCTTTTTACAGGATCAACGTACCATACTTGCTAAAGTCATCGCAGAAAAATTTGAAGAGATAACAAAAAAATCTATCCAAACTAGATTACAACTCTCCATGCCTACAAAGCCTGAGCTTCCTCTTCGGTTGATCAAGAAGCAAAGCTTAAAGCAGAACAAGAAGCAAAGCTTAAAGCAAAACATGCTGCAAGATCGCAAAGAAGAGCAGCAGCCAAAGCAAATCGCAAAGCTGAAGAAGAAGAAGCTGCAAGACGCAAAGCCGAGGAAGAAGAAGCAGCAAGACGCAAAACCGAGGAAGAAGAAACAGCAAAATGCAAAGCAGAAGAAGAAGCAAAATTAATCTTGAGTATGAAAGCTTTAACTCTTTCCTCTTATGAATTCATCCCAGTTTGCTTACCCTTTAAGCCAAGTGAATTTACTATTTCTCTACCTAAATCAGTCCAAGCTATTTTAGAGAAATTAAATCGTCAGGGTTATTGGGCAGTCGTGGTAGGTGGTGCTGTCAGGGATCATTTACTAAATGCTGAACCAAATGATTTTGACATTATTAGTAATTGCCCAAAAGATAAATTAACACAGATCTTAAAAATAAGTTCTAATGAAAGTATATTCGTCCCAGGCCTATTTGAATTTGATACTGAAGATGGACATGAAATTGATCTTGTTTGTACTCAACGAAGCTTAATAGATGAACTCAAAACACGAGACCTCAGCATTAATACTCTTATCGCTGACAGATATGGGATTGTTTATGATTTATTAGGCAAAAAGGAAGATCTTCGCAATAATTATCTTGTGATGATGGGTGATATCAATGATCGTTTAGAAGAGGATCCCTCTAGAATTTGTCGTCTAGTTCGAATCTGTGCTCATCTTGGTAAAGGCATCAGTGCTGAGTATGCACAGGCTATGCTGCAAAAGGCACCGTTGATTACTCGCAAATTAGGATTCGGTGCGTATGTAAAAAGTCTTGAAACTTTATTTTTAAGAGGAGAGGCAAAAACAAATTTAAAAATTTTATTGAAACTTGGCTTAATGCCTTTTCTTACTCCTGGTGCTCAATCTATAAAAAATGATTTAACAATATTTATCAAGTTTTTAAATCGAAAATCTTATCATCTCGATATGACTGACAAAGGAACACGAAAAAGTCACTTCAAAGGTTATCATATTATTGCATTACTATTAATTCCAGAATTACTTGATCAAATCAATGATCAAAGACTTTTAGGGGATGCAATAGATAATGTTTTAAACGCATTTTGCCTAACTTATGAAGGCGCATTCAGTGACCAAGAAAAAACACAATTTAATTCAATTAAACAAATTATGATTGATTATTATTTAGAGTATGTCAATTATCAAGCAAGACATAAAGCTCATTTACGAGCATCCCAAGCAAAGCAAAAAAACATACCGACTGCATCATCAAGTCAGTCCGTGCCACTAATCAAAAGAAAGCAAAATAAACCCACGCTGATTCAATTCCAAGATTACGTTAAAGCAGCCGAATACACATCAGAGCAAACGAATAATAAAAAGAACAGCAGTTCTCGAAATCGTGATAAAAATTTAAAAAGGATATAAACGGGAATGACCATCATCCCCGTTTATATAAAAGGTTATGCTAAGGGCTCTTTTTTAGCAATCACACCGCAAGCAATTCTGGCACCGCCGCCGCCCATGGGAGGAACGTCTGAATAATTGTCAGGTCCTTCATGAATCATGACCGAGTGACCTTCAATATCAGCAAGTTTTAAACGAGGGGCTATCGTTGTTGTTTTTGCTTCACCTTTATCATTGACTTCAAGTACGGGAAGATCGCCAAGGTGCCCTTTACCGTGTGGCCCTAAATGATGCCCCGTATGCTCAGGATCAAGATGACCGCCAGCTGCTAATGCCTTTTCCCATTTTTGATCTTTCTCGCCACCTTCACAGCTTGGGTTTTCATGGATATGAAACCCATGAGGACCAGGCTTTAATCCCGTCAGCTTAGGTTTTATTTCTAAACCCTTTTTAGAATCGGAAAATGTAATTGTACCGATTTTCTCACCAATACCATGAATGGATGCTTTGTCATTCAATATATGAACATCAACTGTTTTACTCTCTGTCGCCAATACTTGCGAACCTGACATAATGGCACCTAATGCCAACATGTTTAGGAGCAATCTCCTTTTCTTATTCATAACTTACTCCCTTTAAGAAACACTCATTAAGATATGATTGTATCGACACATATTGGATAAAACTACTCAACTTTACTATTTATTGCGTCAGAAGATTGCGCTTACTCACCAATGTGATAAATTTGCCTGCAATCTTAAAACCTAATGAATAGATTGTCATAAAATGAGCTACACCAATATATCTGGCTATAAATTTACAAAACTGACTAATCTTGAGAGCTTACAGCAAAATCTCAAACAAAACTGTGTGGCTTTGGATCTCAAAGGTACCATCTTACTAGGAAGCGAAGGGATCAATGTTTTCTTATGCGGCAAAATTGATGCCATTGAAAGCTTTTATCAATTTATCCCAACAACCGGTCTGCCTGAAATAGAATTTAAAGAAAGTTCTTCTCAAGTTATCCCATTTAAACATATGCACGTTAAAATCAAGTCAGAAATTGTGACCATGGGGGTACCCCAAATCAATGTTGTCGAACAAACGGCGCCTTACCTAGAACCTGCTTTACTGAAACAATGGCTTGATGAAAATAAAGACATTATCTTATTGGATACCCGTAATGAATATGAAGTAGGTTTAGGTACCTTCAAAAATGCCATTGAATTACATATTCAAAATTTTCGTTCTTTCCCCAAAGCAGTGCAAACATTACCTGAAGAATTCAAAGATAAAACCATTGTGACTTTTTGCACTGGTGGCATCAGATGTGAAAAAGCAGCTCCCTATTTGATTACGCAAGGTTTTAAAGATGTCTATCAATTACAAGGCGGCATCTTAAAATATATAGAGAAATTTCAAAATACTCATTTTCAAGGAGAATGCTTTGTTTTTGATAAACGCATTGCTGTGGATACAGAGTTAAAAGAAACGCACACAGTTCAATGTCATGGTTGCCGGCATCCCGTGAGTGAACATGATCAACAATCAGAATATTACATTGAAGGACAATCCTGTCCAAAGTGCTTTGAGGGAATATAAGTTCCCTTAAGGCAACTCGCCCCTAGATAATTTTGTACTTACACATATTATACCATATCAGGGCAAACGCACTGCCGACCTATAACTTATGTGATCTTTTTCTCACAAGCTGATCCTGTAACTTGTTCGCCAAGTCCTAATGATAAAATTTTAGCTAAATATGAATCATCCCAGCTCGCTTTTTTTCTTTTGCATTTA
>JACPOY010000019.1 GCA_016191245.1 Gammaproteobacteria bacterium
GAAAAAACAAGTATTGCAACCTGAAGAGATTTAGCAAAAAATAGAACCCGTTTGATGCGCTATTCGGTGGGTGCAATAAGTGCCAATCAAGAGGGTGCATTAAGTGATGATCGGTGGGTGCAATAGAGTGCTAATTAACAAACGCAATAGAAGACGTTGAACAGAAGGTACTGCACGTACCGCACAAAGTAATTATTACAAGTCTCTTAAAATAACTCATAAGTTACTCTAAATAATTGGATATTGTTAATATGACAACTCTTCAATATCCTAAGTTCAAATACTTTTTTAAGAGTTATGATTAATTTTGTTGTATCACTTATTTCAATCTAGGTCAAGATTGTAAAAAGTAATGTATTTAACCCTTAACGTTTCTGCAGTAAGTCTTTTTCCATCGAATCTTCAATTCCTAATACATGATCGGGGGGATTATATCTTCTTTGTTCAATTGGTAAGAAGGTGGCGTGGGGATCAGTCAGGGTCAGACCCCTGAGTTGTTTGGGCCTAATCTTTCAGAATTAAATTTATAAAAGGTTGAACGGCTAATCCCGAAAAGCTTGCAAAATTCCATTATGGACATATTTTTTTGGGGTTGACTAAGGTTTTCAACATTAAATATAGTCGCCTTAGGGATTACTGGTTTTCTTCTTTCATTTAAGGCAGCCATCCTAAGTAGACCAAATTTATGATGAATCTTAGTTTGTATTTCAAAAATTTTCCTTAAATCTTGCTCTATATCAGAAAGTATTTTTCCAAAAGAAGCTTCTTCGTAGTTCATTGGTTCACTTTTCATAAAATATGAATGGTAAAAATGTCGACCGATAAAAGAAATTACCGAATGTGCTTATAAAACCGTAAATCCTAAGTAAATTCCAATAGGAGTAAATAATAGAGCTCCTAACAAATAGGGATTGTATGCATCTAATGTATCTTTACTTGAAGGATCTCTACGTATTGTTTCTGAGAATACATTTTTTGCTGTGATTGCACCAGTTGCTGCAACTAACGCAGTGAATCCTATTATTCCTAGTAAAGTTGCTTCTCCTCCCGTGACTTGAGCATATTCATTGAGTTTTAATTCTTTCATATAAATACCCTTACTGCTTTGCATTACCATAAAAAAGTGTCGGCCCAATTCTTCCGAAGGAGGGAATTAGCGGAGCGTATATCACACCATAGCGTCTTATTCTAGTAGCAATTATGATCGGATCATCAAATATAAATTGTAGATTTTGGATTGTTTCCTTTTTCATTATTGATGTAAATTTCTATCAATCGCATTTTCGATTGTTGGTAAATGATCTTCAGGTACGTACTTGTCATTATAGACGAGGTTGCCTGTCTTGGAAGCGAACAGCTTTTTGTGTGAATAAATTCTCTGTTCATGAAATGAGTTATCTTTTATGTTTTCATTTGTTGAGTTACAAAAGATATTTTCATTAGAACTATCAGTCAGTTGAGGTGTTGTTAGTGAGGCTAAATCGTAATTATATAATCGACGTCCAGGAGCACTTTTGTCCTCAATCCCATAAGCTGAAAAGGATGTAGTTATAGAAAACATAAAAAAAGATAAGAAATAGTTTTTTAATGACATTTTAATCTCCTCCTTGCGTGCTATTTACATTCTTTAAGGTAAGCTTTATTGTGGTGCCTTTGCCACCTATTGAACTTACTTCAATATTCCCACCATTTTTTTCAATTAGTTTTTTAGCTGAAGATAGCCCCAGTCCCTTGCCATCCTCCTTATTTAAACTAAACCCTTCTTTGAAAATATCTTCTAAGTGCCCTGAAGGTATTCCAAAACCTGTATCGCTTAAGGTAATCCAAGTGTATTGAGTGTTAGAGATTACAATCAAACTTATAAGGCCGGTATTTTGAATAGCCTGGATTGAATTATCAATAATATTTGATAATATTCTATTTAGTTGATGTTCTGAGATGGTTGGATATTTCTCTTTCGAGGAATTATCAATTAGCAGTTCAAATTTAATCTCTTTATTTGGGCATGACACTTTTTTTTCTTCAAACAACATTTTAACGACTTTTGAAATAGGTGCTTTTGCTTCGGAATACTTTTGGTTTGCATTAACTTGAATGTCGGGCTGATGCTCTTTAAGGATATCATCGGCGATTTCTGAAATTCTATCAGTTACACATTGAATCAATTCTTTAGCTTCAAAATTTAATTCAAAACATATCTGATTTATCGTTTTCAAAGCTAAGACAGGTGATCTAATATCATGAGCAACTTGCAGTGCGACATTGTATTTGGCTTGCTTGACGTTTTGTTCTTCTATGGTGTCTCTTTGCTGATGTAGTGTTTGTATAAAATCATTGGTTTTGTTATATAAAACCACAATTTCTGATGCGGCTGATTTCATATCAAACCATTCTAAGTCCTTACCGTTGCAGTTAAGAGTTTGATTTAAGGGGGCGACTATTTGAGAATGCAATTTCTGCTTAATTCTTCTATACATAACAATTGAAGCAGATATAAATAATAATATTATCCCCATAGAAGTCAGGAACGGCAAAAGAATAGTTTTATTATCAATTTTTGAATGGATACAAATGTATTTAGTAGGTGTTAAGCCAGGAATTGCCCAAGATGTTTGTACGCTCTGTGATTGCAAGAAGTTTAACAGGTTCGGTTCATTTGTATCCTTATCATCTAATATACTAAGTGCGTCTAATTTATACTTTTTCTTGAAGTCATTTAAAGTGACATAAAGCGCTTGATTATTGCCAATGATAATGTCAGTCGTTGCAGCTTTGGTTAAGAGCTGATTAATAAGTTCATGCCTTGAATGTTCTCTTTTAATTATATCTTTGGTGTGATGATGAAATAATAAGCCTGAAAGAGCAATTGATAAGACCACTATGATAAATGCTGGCCAGAATGAGGCATTAAAACAGATAGAATTGATATTAGTACAACGTTTCATTTATTATCCAGATAATGTGAAAATGCTAATTGACCATCATTAAAACTATAAAAAGAATTGAATGTTTCTTTTTGAAAATGTGTTGATGGTTGCTTCGAAAGATATTTTGAAAAATCGTCCCTATTTTTTGGTTTTGCTTTGCAGAGATCATCGGACAATGTCCTAATAAGCTCTACAAGAGAATATATACTCTGGGGTGGGGTCACTATAGAACCATTGATTTCTGTATCAAGAGAGTACACTTTATATTGATTACATTTATCATTTTTCTGAGCCCCGGCTCGGATTGATATACCAACAGTATTTTTGTTTATCCCATATCCTTGTAGGAAACTAAAGGTATCTTCACCCCAACCATCGGCACCCACATATTTGATGTTAGGATAAAGCTTTTGAATTTCAGAGATTATGTAACCTGACAGTTCTGAATAATTTGGTATAAGAAGATAATCTACTTGATGTTTAGATAAATACTCGCGAAGTTTAGTTAAGTCTGGAGTATTATCTGCAACTTCAAGATAAAATGATTCATTACTTGCATTTGCTTTATGGAATGACTTTACAAAATCAATACAGGTATCACATCTTACATCTACTATAGTTCCATAATTCTCACCATATTTTTTCTTCTCAATTTCATTGGCCATTAACTTAGCTAGTGAAGAACCACTAGGATACATCGAAAAGCTTAATTTATTAAGATTATAGATTTTATCTGCATTGGCCATTGTAGATATGATGGGAGTGGATTTGAGCGATTTAGAGGCTGTAATAAATTGACTGCTTCTTCTAGGGCCTATGATTACCCAGGCATTTGATTCTTCAAGTTTCTTTGTAGCATTAATCAGATCTTTAGCGTCAAAAGTATCAAAATAATATATTGAGCTGGTAATCTTGTAACCGCAAGCCTGTAGTTTTTTTTCATTTTCACCAATAGCATAGAACAAAGCTGACTCATAAAGTCGTTTATAACGATCCGAAGAACTTGGTGCAGTTGGTGACAAGCTTTCAGTTAGACCAATCTTAACATCTATCAAAGAAGGTTTTGATTTGGCTAAAATTGGAGTAATGCTAAATAGTACTACTACAAATAATAAATATTTATGCTTTTTCCCAAAGCAAGTTGGCTTGTCCATATTCGCCATCAGCGGTCAACCTTAAATACTTCTGGTTTGTTATCTCGGCATTTCTAATCATTTCTTTTCCAATCCTTTTTGGATCGGATGCGTTTGTTACAAAATGATGGACCTGATTCTTATCGGTCACTTCATAAGTGCCAGCATAAAAGAGTATATTTTTATCTAAGTCTTTTGCAGCAACATTTGTATCCGCACCTGAGTTTATGGAAGTAGACATGTGGCCTGATTCATCATAAATAAGAACGCCATTTGATTTTGGACCCCAGTCTTTCGTTTGGCCGTCAGGTTTGGTAATTTTAAAGTCAATCAGCTTCCATGTTCCTATCAAATCAGTTTTGGTAAGTTGAGTATTTTCTTTCATATGCATATTACTCCTTCTAGAAGAGTGATTATCATGAATTAAAGTATAGGATTTCAATGGCATACATCCCACAAAAATGAATAATATTTGTAGGAAAACGCTCAACTTTACCATCATGTTCAGCAATTATTTGATTATTATCATAAGTTAAAAAGGATACAAATATTTTAGTGCCGTGTACAAGGCATAATGTCTTATTTAGAAGAATTAGATCTTCTTCTTTTAGTTCTCTAGCTAATACGGTTGCCCCATTTGGTGCAAGAGTAGGGCATAAATCTTTATCTATTTGAATTGGAGTAAGAGTTGAAAGTTTTTTTCGAATTTCTTCAAGATTTGATGTTGGGTCAATGATTTTTTCGCGTGAATCATCTAAATTTATTTCGCAGTTGCCATTAGGTTGAAGAAATAGCTCTTCATTGCAAATGACACCCTCAAGACGAAATTTATGTACTAACTTTTCTGCAATTCGTGGACTTATTTTGAGCTTTTCTGATTCAACTGATTTTAGAGTTCCTGTTCTAATAATGCCATCCATGCAAAATTGGTTTTGATTTTTCTTAATCACTTTTTGGCGCAAATATTTAAGGCGCTTTGCTGGTGTTTTCAGAACAAGCTTTTCTTTTAAAGTGTCTAGATCATCCATTGAGACTAAAGACCCCATTGTTATAGCTATAATATTTAATTTGGTCATTTACATCTAAAACAGCAATATCACCATTAGCGGATATAGTCAGATGCGATTTATAGGAGAGAGCATTTAGCAGTTCGCAACTCGTTTTAATATAAAATAAATCCCCTAAAATCTCATTGGAACTAAAAGCTTCTTCAGTATTGATGCTACATTCAATCACTTGTTTTGCGATATGCTTTGAAATATGAGAATAAATATCGTCCATAGGATCTTTGGCATCTTTTCTGACAAAAACATCGATTATTTGATTGTTGTGTAAATCTAAGGCTTTATTTGTATCTACTTCTGCTGTCAGTAATATAATAAAAGGATTTTCGACAAACTCACGGATTGTTTTACTTATTTCAATACCATTTGTATCTTCATTTCGTAAATGATGATCTATGATAAGCATTGCTGGTAACTCAGCTAGATCCTTTAATGTTTGCTCAATATAGGTCTTCGATATATCCCTTGAATAAAATTCACGGATAATATCATGTATGTTTTCGGGTAAATAACAATGATTATAAATATGGTCTAAAAAGTTTTTAGAAGTATTAAATTTTGAAATAATGGCAGTATTTTCAGATCTCTTTTCAAGATAATAAGTTGCTACATCAAGAAAAGAACTATCATCATCTAACAAAAGTATTTTTGGTTTTGCCCAGGCTAACATGCGGTACTTCCTTGCATAAAAGATAGGTGGATTACAAACTTTCCATGTCTATTTAGAATAATATCACTGATACAAATTCATTTAAAGATAAATCATCTATTGATATGCAATAAAAGTATAAATATACTTTTTAAGGTGAGGGCGATGTAGTTTATCGATCCTGTTAATAATTAGTAGTTAATAACAAGGAAGTTAAACATGAAGTACTCCAGCTCCCTTCGATGGTTCACCAATGTAAGATGGGACGATAGGGATTGTTTTATAGACTGTCTGGTTGATATAACCACCCTAGACATAAAAAGTGGTTATTTACTCATCCAAGTAGATCGCCAATTAAAAATCTATTCATGCGAAGAATATCGAAATGAGTTTCCTCACAGATCACTAAAGATCCTAGGACAAGTTAAAAAGCGCGTAGTTAATCTCATTAAATAATACAGTTAGATATCTCATTATTCATAGAGCACGACAATTTTTATGCTTTATCCACTTAAATTTGAATATATTGAAAAAGAGTGGCTCTATTATGGCTCTGAAATTTTATGCTTGATTGGAGATGTTTTATAAGTCTTTGATTTTTATGGTGGCTATGGGTGGACTCGAACCACCGACCTCAGCATTATGAGTGCCGCGCTCTAACCAGCTGAGCTACATAGCCATCTATTCTTTCCATTTTGCTTTTAGGAGTTACTGCCTTCGCCCCTTATACATTCTGATGCTTAAGGGCCGGCGTCTGGCCTAAAACCAAAATGGTTCGAGCATAAATATCTCGGAGGGGGCCATTTTGGCTATTCGGCTTGGTATTGTCAAGCAAGAGCCTAAATAATGAATTTGTAATTTGGCAAACAAAATTAAATTTAGCGATGGCGTTGAATATAAGAAAGATGCTTTACCAAGGTAGAACATAGCTGAGAGTAGTTGATAGGTTTGCTTAAATAATCATCCATTCCCACAGCTAAGCATCGTTCTTTGGTTCCCTTTAAGGTATTTGCTGTCAAAGCGACGATAATACTATTTTTGCTAATCGAGGATGAATGTTCATTTTCGATCTGACGAATTTTCTCTGTTGTTTGAAAACCATCCATATCAGGCATATGACAATCCATCAATATCACATCATACTTTTGATGTTGAACGGCATTGATTGCTTCTTTGCCAGAGCTAACAATATCAATATGACACCCTAAGGTATTTAACATATCTTTGACAACAGTTTGATTTAATGAATTGTCTTCAACGATTAAAATATTTGCCTTAAACTTAGGAATAGTTGGTAAGGTTGAAGTTTCTGAAATTGATTGCGATTGATTTTCAGGAATACGCATTTTCATGGTAAAATTGAAAGTACTTCCTTTGCCTTCTTCTGATTTAAGATTGATTTGACCACCCATATGTTCAACTAAATGTTTACAAATTGCTAAACCAAGACCTGTACCACCATACTTTCTTGTCGTGGATTCATCAGCTTGAGCAAATACATCAAAAATTTTTTCTTGCATGTTGGGCGGGATCCCAATGCCTGTATCTGCAATGGAAATGGATAGCACAAGGGAATTATGATTGATTTCTTGAGCTTTAACTGAAACTTCAATTTCACCATTATTAGGGGTAAATTTAATAGCGTTATTCATCAGATTGTTGATTATTTGCTTCATTCTAAAAGCATCACCGATGACAAAATTAGGAAGATTACTATCATATTGTAAGTTAACATCTATTGATTTTTCTTTACTCATCGTAGTAAAGATGATCATCATTGTTTCGAATTCATTTTTAAGATTAAATTCTAACTCCTCAATATCAATCATTCCAGCATCAATTTTAGAAAAATCTAAAATATCTCCAATAATTCTAAGTAAAGAATTAGCGCTTTCAAAACATTTGTTGGCATAGTTTTTTTGAGTTTCATCTAAAGATGTGTACATGAGTAATTGCAACATCCCCAAAATACCATTCATAGGTGTGCGAATTTCATGACTCATGTTCGCTAAAAATTGTGTTTTTGCTTTATTGGATTGTTCTGCGGCATGTAATGAAGTAATTAATATTTGTTCGGTTTTAATACGTTCTGTAATATCTCTAAAAATGAAAACTGCACCGCCAAAAAGAGTATTATTAATTAATGGCATCGGGTTAATTGAAAATGAAACAGGGCGAGTTATTCCTTTAAAGCTTTTCAGCTCACCCATTTCACAATGATAAATTTCACCATTTTTACATTTTTCTCGCAAAAAAGGTAAATCAATTTCAGTTTCATTTCCATTATGATTGCAATATAAAGTAAATACATCGAAAAAGAATTTATTTAATACTTTTTCAATTTCGCAACATAAAAGTTTTCCACCAGTGAGATTAATATTGGTTATTTTCCAAAAGGGATCGATAACACACATTCCTTCAGAAATAACAGCTTGCATAATTTCTTTTTCTTTTTGTAATGTATCCCTTAATTGAAGCATTTCTTGCGATGAGATTTCCATTGAACGTTCAATAATATAACGACTTTCATCTGCTTCATGGTAGGCATTACTGACATGCTTTAATAGCTCCTGATATTGCGTTGGGAAATCGGGTTTTGTTATATCTATTCCCGATCGTTTAAGTTGTCTAAGCAATAATCGATGATAATCATTCATATTTAAGTTTCACTAATGGATGTTAACGTCATGGTTTGATTATGTAAATCACAGCCACCCAGACCGCTTGGAGATATTTCCCCGTAAGAATAAAATCCAATTAATGCTGCATCTTTCCCTAAGGCTTCTAAACTTGCTTCAACCTCTTCTTCAGATCTTTCACCAAGAACAAGTCTTCTGCCTACACAACTAATGGCTAAATTTAAAGTATTTTGTGGGACATGTATTTGACTCATTGCCAAATGACCAGCAACTGAAGCACCTTCTATCAGTCTGTCAAAATTGGCTTTCATCAATTGCGCATACCAGCCTTGGGGAATATCACCTGCGAAAGTTAAGCTTTGATTTTCTTCATTAACGGCTAAAATAGTTCTCACAACTTGATTTTTGCTAAGAGGTTTTTCACTTATCGCTAAGGGAAACAGTAACCCAGATGAGGGAAGATCTTTTGCTTTATCTCATAAATATTTTTTATAAATGGTTAATGCAGGCTGTCCATCTATTTCATATAATACATTTCCTTCAGAATGAGTGATAAGTCTTTCTGTTCCGAAAATATCCCAACCGCCTTTAGAACCATAGCCAATTTCAATATCATTGCCATAAAGCCCTATCGCTGTAATGCTATTATGAAAAAACTTATCTTGGTGTAAAATCCAGGTTTTTTTGAAATTACTGCCATCACCTGCTAATCCCCCTGTAATGATAACAGAAGGATTAAGATTCATTTTTAATCCTTCGACTAAGGCGCTTCCATTGACGGATAATCCATCCGATAAAACAATAATGCTTTTCAAATTATCTTTTTTTAAGCTCTGGGCAAGTTTTTCTCCAGCCTCAAAGGATTGTGCTGCATTGTGGATATCTACTGTGACAATATTGACCTTGCTTTTTTCAAATTTTGTGACAGCCACACTGATACTGTTATCATAAATAGTATCGTTGTATATTTCCCCTGCAGTAGAGCACCCAGCGATACAAGATTGTGGATATGCAGCTCGCAATTCGATGAGTGGTTCAGGATTGTCAAAATATTCTGGGGCGCAAAATGCAAGCACTAGTGTATCTTTTGAATCTAACGCAGGGAATTGGTTAATCGACCAGCCAGTATTTTTTTTATAGTGAAAAGTTTTTACTTGCATATAAAATACCACCTTTTATTCATTTGTAATAAAACTATCTATATTTATTATATGATGGATGTATTCAATAATAGACTTTTTTATATAATCGCATTTAGTGGCATCACAATATGTTGCAACTCCCCCTGTGGGTAAGTTGTGGGAGAATGTAAGTGGATAGAAAAATTCTTATTATTGATGATGAACCCAATAATTTAGAAATAATTGAGGGATTTCTTAAACTGGGTGAAATGCCATTACATAGTCTTATCAAAGCTAATAACGGCCAGGATGGATTTGATGCCTTAGTGCAAAACAAGCACTCCATAGATTTAATCTTGTTAGATAGAATGATGCCAATCATGTCGGGAATAGATGTATTAAAAAAAATAAATGAAGATCCAGAACTCAAAAAGATCCCCGTTATTATGCAAACGGCTTCAAACGAAAGAGAGCATTTGTTAGAAGGTTTTAAATTAGGTGTTTATCATTATTTAATAAAGCCATATTCTCCTACTATTTTAAATTCAATTGTGAAATCAGCAATTGAATTTTATACAAAACAAAGAGAGCTTACAGCAGAAGTTCATAATACTAAGACTTTGTTTAAATTTGTTGATGAGGCTGTTTTTAAAATAAGAAACTTAGAAGATGCTAATTTGATGAGTGTGAGTCTTGCCAGATTATTCCCTAATCCAGATAGAGTTGTTTTGGGTATATCTGAAATGTTGGTGAATGCAATAGAGCATGGGAATTTAATGATTTTATATCAAGAAAAAACGCAACTAAATATTAATAGTCAATGGCAAGATGAAATTGAAAAGAGACTTAAATTGCCTGAGAATAGTCAAAAGTATGTGACTATTTCATATCTAAAAAATGATAAGGAAATTGTTTTAAATATTAAAGATCAAGGTCAAGGATTTGAATATAACAAATACTTAGAATTTGATCCAATGCGATCTACAGATAATCATGGTCGTGGTATTGCTTTTGCAAATAATTTAAGTTTTGATCGCGTTGAGTATTTGGGTTGTGGTAATGAAGTAAGATGTATAGTAAAAAATTAAAATTATCTAGGAAAAGTAATGAAAAGAGAAATTTTGATTATTGATGATGATGACCAGGCAATCAAACATGCATCAGATTTTATAAAATTTGGTGAACAAAATAATCATGAAGTGTTTGTTGCACGTTCCTGCCAAGAAGGCTTGAGGCTTTTAAATGGTCATTACAAAAATATTGATGTTATTCTTTTAGGTAGAGAAATGTCAAAGATAACTGGCATTGAATTTATGAAAAAACATAAGGAAGATAATAAATTTAAAAACATCCCTGTGATAATGCAGGCCACTTCTACCAATAAGGAACACGTTAAGGAAGCTTACGCTTTAGGCATTTTTCATTATTTAGTTAAACCTTATTCACCAACAGTACTAAATTCAGTTATTGGTTCGGCGATACATTTTTATACCAAGCAAAGAGAATTACTAACAGAAATAAAGGACACGCAAACGTTATATCAATATATTGAAAAAGCCTCATTTAAAATTAGAAGTTTAGAAGAAGCAGATTTAACAGGAATGAATATCGCTACATTATTTCCAGATCCTGATAAAGTGATGTTAGGGATATCAGAGCTCATTACCAATGCCATTGAGCATGGAAATTTAGGACTAACCAATCAAGATAAAATGAATTTGCAAAAGCAATCAAAATGGTACAATGAAGTAAAAAGAAGGCTAGAAATGCCTGAAAATAAAAATAAATCAGTTCGAGTGACTTATAAGAGAGATGACAAGCAAATTGTATTAAATATTAAAGATGATGGTCCAGGATTTGATTTTAAAAAAGTACTTGAAATTGATCCTACAAAAGATGAAGAAAGCTATGGCCGCGGTATCGTTTTTGCGGCCAAATTAAGCTTTGATAAAATAGAATATGTGGGTAAAGGTAATGAGGTCATCTGTACAGTCAATTTGCATTAATGGGGCTGCGTCATTGCGAGGAGCTTGCGACATAGATTGCTTCGCTTTGCTTGCAATGGCGAACTAAAGTTTATTAGACATTAAATCTGAAATGGATGACATCGCCATCTTGAACGATATATTCTTTTCCTTCTAAGCGCCATTTCCCTGCTTCTTTGGCTCCAGCTTCGCCACGAAATTGAATAAAATCATCAAAAGAGATAATTTCAGCGCGGATAAATCCTTTTTCAAAGTCAGAGTGAATGACACCAGCTGCCTGAGGAGCTGTAGCACCAACAGGAATAGTCCAAGCGCGAACTTCTTTCACACCAGCCGTGAAATAGGTTTGTAAATTTAATAAACTATGACCACTGCGGATAACACGATTCAGTCCTGGCTCATCCAGTCCCATTTCTGCCAGAAATTCTATTTTTTCATCATCAGCAAGCTCTAAAATTTCTGCTTCAAGTGCGGCGCACACGGCAACCACAACGCCACCTTCTTCTTCTGCTATCTTTTTTACTTGATCGAGGAAGGGGTTATTGGTAAAACCCTTCTCGTCGACATTGGCAATAAACATGGTTGGTTTCATCGTCAGTAAATTCAAAGCTAGAATAAAAGGCTTATCTTCTGCGCTACAGCTAAAAGTGCGAGCAGGTTTGCCAGAATTTAAATGTGTTTGCAGGTTAGTTAAGAGATCTTGATGATGTTTAAGTGCTTTATCCCCAGATTTGGCTAGCTTTTGCGCTTTGTTAACGGCCTTATCGACGGAATCTAAATCGCTTAATAATAATTCGGTGTTAATTGTTTCGATATCTTCTTTAGGATTAACTTTGCCACTCACATGGACAATATCGTCATTTTCAAAGCATCGAACGACATGTGCTATCGCTGCTGTTTCACGAATATTAGCTAAAAACTGATTGCCTAAGCCTTCACCTTTAGAAGCGCCTTTGACAAGACCTGCAATATCTACAAATTCCATGATGGTCGGTACGGTATTTTGTGGCTTAACTATGTCAGCCAATTGATCGAGGCGTTTATCAGGGACAGAGACAATGCCGACATTCGGTTCAATGGTGCAAAAAGGATAATTTGCGGCAGCAATGCCAGCTTTGGTGAGAGCGTTAAAAAGAGTTGATTTTCCAACGTTTGGTAAGCCAACAATGCCGCATTTAAATCCCATTATTTTTCCCTAGTTATTTTGTGTCAGTATGTAAATAATTCATTACCTTATCATTGAAGCCAGCAACTATATCTGGCAGTGCGATAAGGGTTCTATCAATAGTTTCTATTAATTTTGCTGTGTCAGCCACGGAAGGTCGTTGTAGCACATAATCGTGGACGTCTTCTTTATTGCCTGGATGACCGATACCCAGCCTTAGCCTATAAAATTGATTGGTGCCAAGTCTTGCAATAATATCTCTAAGTCCGTTATGACCGCCATGTCCGCCATCTAGTTTTAAACGAACGCTTCCTACTGGTAAATCTAATTCATCATGAATAACTAAAATTTCTTTGGGTTGAATTTTGTAAAATTGTGCAAGCGCAAGAATGGATTCGCCGCTTCTATTCATATACGTTGTGGGTTGTAAAACACGACAGGGGTGAGAATGAATTGCGAGATTAGCAACCAATCCCTTAAATTTAGATTCAGGTTGCAAGCTTTTTCTTTCTTGTTCGCAGAGTTTTTCTACAAACCAATAACCAACATTATGCCTTGTTTTGGCGTATTCCGGTCCAGGATTACCCAAACCTACGATTAATTGTATAGTCATACTATTTCTCTTCTCTCCTGTCCCTTCTCCCGCAAGGGGAGAAGGTTAGGATGAGGGGTGAATTGCAATGGGAAGGGGGAGGTTATTTACCTTTACCGCCGTCTTTACCTTTGCCACCAGCTGGAGGTGTTGCTTCAGCTGATTTCACTTTAGTTGCTTCCACTTCAGGTGAGGTTTCAGAAGCTTCTTCTTCAACTTCTTCGACTACCATCTTCGGTTTATGAATACTTACTACAGGTAAATCGTCTTCATGGCTATGAACGACCGCAATCATTTCAACGCCTTTGGGTAATTTCACCTGAGATAAGTGAATCACTGTATCAATTTCAGCATTTGATAAATCGATTTCAATGAATTCAGGTAAGTCACGTGGTAAACATTTAACTTCAAGTTCGACCATATGATGAGTCACAATACCACCACCTAACACTACCCCAGGTGCAGTTTCTTGACCAGGGAAGTGTAATGGTACATGCATTGTAATAGACTTGTTTTCATTGATGCGCATGAAGTCCATATGCATAACACGAGGTTTGTAAGGGTGTCTTTGGATATCTTTGAGCACCACTTTATATTTTTTACCTTTTTCTTTTAAGGTAAGAATATGAGAATAAATAGCTTCATTCTCAAGTGCTTTAACAACATGGTGATGTTCAAGTGTAATTGGCTGAGATTTTTCTTCTCCACCATATACAATGCCGAGGACCTTGTTTTCCAAACGACGCAGGCGGCGGCTCGCACCTTTCCCTAGCAATTCGCGTGGTTCAATTTCCAATTCAAATTCAAATTTTGCCATTTCCCAAAACTCCAATAGATAAAAATTAGCTTTACTGCGACCATAAAGCATAAGGGGTGTGATTCTATCACACCCCTTATTAGCTACAAAGAGCAAAATATAGTTTGCTAAACGACTGAAAACATAGAGCTGATGGATTCTTCGTTGCTCACGCGACGAATAGCCTCAGACAGCATAGCATCAATGCTAAGTTGTCGAATTTTAGGACAAGCAGCAGCTTCTGGGCTAAGAATAATGGTGTCTGTGACAACTAATTCATCAATTTCAGATTTTTGGATATTAGAGATGGCGTTGCCAGACAAGACAGGGTGGGTACAATAAGCGACTACTTTAATAGCACCTTCATTTTTAAGTGCAGATGCAGCCATAGAAAGTGTGCCTGCAGTATCGACAATATCATCGGCCAAGATACAAATTCGATTGGAAACATCACCAATGATGTTCATGACTCTAGCTTCATTAGGTTGTGGACGACGTTTGTCAATAATGGCCAAATGAGTGTCATTAAGCCGTTTTGCAATAGCACGAGCTCTCACCACACCGCCAACATCGGGTGAAACGACAACAGGAGTTTCATAATCTTTTTTCAGCATATCGTTTATCAAGACAGCTGATCCGTAAACATTATCTACGGGCATATTAAAAAAGCCTTGGATTTGATCGGCGTGTAAGTCGACAGTTAATAATCTATCGATACCAACTGCAGCCATCATATCTGCGACAACTTTGGCAGATATGGGCACGCGAGAAGAGCGCACACGTCGATCTTGCCTTGCATATCCAAAATAAGGGACGACCGCAGTAACACGCAATGCAGATGCACGACGCAGAGCATCAGTTAGTAGGAGCAACTCCATGAGGTGATCATTTGTAGGCGCAGAGGTAGATTGAATGACAAAAACGTCTTTACCGCGAACATTTTCTAGAATTTCCACCATGATTTCGCCGTCGCTAAAACGGCCGAGGGTAGCTTTACCCAGGGGTACTTGAAGACGCGTTGCAACGCTAGCCGAAAGACGCGGGTTCGCATTCCCACTAAAAATCATCATATCGGACATGGTGGAAACCCCATCGTTTTCTGATTAATTAAAAAGAGTGGCTGGGGTGCTAGGATTCGAACCTAGGTATGCAGGGATCAAAACCCTGTGCCTTACCGCTTGGCGACACCCCAATCGTTGCTCTTCCCATTTTGCTTTTAGGCGTTGTTGGCTGCGCCATCTCGCAATCCTCATTTACTGATATGTAAACTCCGGTTGCTCGCGGCTTGCCGCCTAGCCTAAAACCAAACTGGTTTGAGCTTTCGTTAATAACGGGGACTTGTTAGTCCCTTTCGCTATAAAACCTTTTAACTTTGGTGGCAGGCGAGTGATAACTTCATTTGCTTCTTCATAAGAATCAAAACAAGCAAATACACTAGCACCTGATCCACTGAGCCGTGCCTCTCCATAGTTAGATAGCCACTTTAATGAGTTGTCTATCTCTGGATAGAGTTTGCGCACTAGAGGCTCAAAGTCATTCCTATACTCAGCGATGTGATTTTCAACTTCACCCTGAATAAGGGCCTCTATTCTGAGGGTTGGCGAGTTTCTTGTCAATTCAGGATGAGCATACATTTTTGCACTCATCACATTGCATGGGGGGGTAATGACTAGCACCCAGGGTTCTTTTAATTCAACCGGGGTTAAAAGTTCACCGATGCCTTCGCCAACCGCACTTCGTCCAAAAAGGAAGAAGGGGATATCCGCCCCTAGTTTTAGCCCAAGTTGCATTAATTGTTGATTGGACCATTGGAGCTGCCATAACGCATTCAAAGCGTAAAGGCAGGTTGCAGCATTAGAGCTGCCACCGCCAAGACCCGCGCCAAGAGGGATTTTTTTGTCCCAATGAATGGTGACACCCTGTTCTACTTTGGCCGTTTGTTGCAATAAATAAGCTGCACGATAAATTAAATTTTCTTGTTGAGCGATCCCAAAATTCTCTTGTGGGTAAAGAATAATTTTATTATCAGTGCGTAATTCAAAATCTAAGGTATCGCCAAAATGTAGATATTGAAATATCGTTTGCAAAAGATGGTAACCATCCTTGCGTTGACCAACAATATGCAAGAAGCGATTTATTTTCGCCGGCGATACAAAACTTAATTTCATGAATACATCTTCAGATTTAGGTTGTTAAAGATTTCCAAGATGTCACAATCATTTTTACCCGGACATTACCATTTTGTAAGCGTAATTTATTGGGTAAAGAAAGCGATGTTGAATCTTGATATCCTTCATAATCTACAGTCCAACCTTGCTGTACAAAACGCATTAGCAAACCTTGATCATTATAAGTTTGCGCATGAGATTGGCCTGTTGGCGCTGGGATCCCACGCATCCAATATTGTAATCCAGATAATGGTACTTGCCAGCCGGCAAGTTTTTTCAATAACATTTCTGGAGATTGCGCTTTGGTTGTTTTTCCATTCGCTTCTTTTAATTCAACATATTTTGAGTTACCCAAAATATGAATTGCGCCTGAGCCAAAAGGACCAAATAATTTAATTTGATAGTGATCGCCTTTTTGTGTCCAGACAAAAGAAGCATTGCCTCCTTTTTGTCCATGCACAGCAGCCAGTCTACCTTCAGCTTGCCAGTGATTAAGAGCAGAGATTTGTTCCTGATGACTTTTCTCTACTTGCGCTGCTTTAGGTTTTTGAACATGAATGGGTGCTGCAGGTTTCTTGGGTGTTTGGGAGCAACCTGCCAAGAGGAGCACGGATACAGCGATAAGCAATCTCACATTAACCATAACAAGATCCTCTTGTAGTATTTGTCTGCATAATATCAAATAAAAGGGAATTTAAAAATTAGTAAGTTAGTTAAATTATTATACAAAAATATTTTCTTGTATAATATAAGCATAAGCATTTTCGTCATAGGATCTCAAAATTTATTTAAATTTTAACATCTTATCGTAAATACTGAAATTATCAGTCTATTTTAGCCAAGGAACATAATTTGCTGTGTATTTCAGGGCATTTGCCTGTTTGGGTTTTTTTTGGGGCTGGTTGCTGCTATAGTCCAAGGCCCGCAATTGTTGAAAGGAACTCTGTGATGTTTGGAGATAATATGACAACAATGCTAAATTACAATGAAATTAAGCTAACTCATAAAAATATTTTTCAGATCCCTTATTTTCTAAAATGTTTTGCTGCCTGTGTATTACTATGCAGTCCTGCTTTGGGAATGTGTAAAACAATAAATCAAACCATTCCAAAGCCGACACCGGTTTTAGAATTTTCAAAAAGCCAAGGCAAAGATCTCAAAGAAATGAATCCTCGCGTTTTGGAGCTTGCTTTGAAAGCGCATCAAAAAGCCAATGCGATGGGGATAGCGCAAAAATCCATGATGACCATTATTGATTATTCTCTGCCTTCAACGAAACGTCGTTTGTGGGTTGTTGATATGGTTAAAGGTAAAGTGATGTATCACACCCACGTTGCACATGGCAGTGGTAGTGGCGGTAATCTTGCTAAATCTTTTTCAGATAAACCTGGCAGTTTACAAACAAGCTTAGGTTTATTTGTGACTGGGAAAACCTATCAAGGAAAACATGGTTTATCTTTAACTTTGCATGGTTTAGAAAAAGGAATTAATGGTAATGCAGAGCGCCGTCGTATTGTTGTGCATGGAGCAAATTATGTCAGTGAATCCACAGCGAAGAATTTAGGTCGCTTGGGTCGCAGCTGGGGTTGTCCCGCTTTAGATACACGTCTTGCTACTCCCATCATTCAAACTATCAAAGATGGATCGCTAGTGTTTGCTTATTATCCTGATGATAAGTGGTTGAAGAAGTCTAGATTTTTGTAAGTTCTTACTCCCTCTCCCCTTGCGGGAGAGGGTGGGGGTGAGGGGTATAAAATCAAATAAGATTTAAATTCCCCTCATCCTAGCCTTCTCCCGCAAGGGGAGAAGGGATATGATCCGTTTCTCAAATAATTATACAAGCTAAAAAAATTTTATTTCTGTACCGATTGTTGATCTTTATTAGACATCAATCTTTGCATCACATTCATTAAATTTTCATGCTTGGGGTGATGCTCAAGTGCTTGGCTCCACACTTTTTTAGCACCATCATAATCTTTCATTTGCCACATTACTTCACCTAAGTGCGCTGCAATTTCGCCATCTGGCATGATTTCAGATGCTTTTCGTAAGGTTTCCAGAGATTTTTTGTAATCGCCTTTTTTATAATATAACCAGCCAATGCTATCTAAAACGGAAGCATTATTGGGAGATAATTTTAAAGCTTCAGATAAATATTGTTGGGCTTCATCATAACGTTTGGTTTTATTTGCTAACATGTATCCGAGTGCATTGAGGGCATCTAAATGATTGGGTTGAGATGCCAAGATAGCTTTGAGATCTCCTTCGGCGATATCAAACCTGTCGATATGATCGGCCACTAAACTTCTTGCGTAGAGAAAATCGATCTCTTCAGGCATGGAATTAATACTGTCATTTAAAAGTGCTAATGAATCTTTGTAACGTTTAGCTCGGTTATAAACATCAACAGTCGATAAAACAAGTTGTTTTTTCTCATTAAAGTCCGTAGGTTGAGCATGTGATAATATTTCTAATGCATCGTCATATTGCTTTTTATCTGTAAGTAAAACACTGGCGCGAACTTGAGAAAGTACATGAAATGGTCCGGTCAATACTTGTTTAAACCACTCAATTGCTACATCATCTTTGTCCTGCATCTCAGCGATGCGAGCTAAAAAGTAATGCGATAAATCTTTGCTCTCAGGCACTTCTTTGGTACGTTTGAGAATTTTTTCAGCAATATCAAACCATTGTGCCTGCATCGCAAGACGAGCAAATTGTAATAGTTCTTCCGTAGAGACTTTCGGATTATTGATAAGATGTTCAATTTGCTTTTTAGCTTGTTCATGATAACCATTTTCTAATAAAAATTGTGCATAATATTGATGTAATGAAACCTCATGAGGCACTTCTTGGATTTTTTTATCTAAAAATGTTTTGGCCACGGCCTTTCCTTTACTGTGTAGTAAAGCTTCTGTCACCAGCTGAGAGCCAATAACAGAATGTGGATCAATTTTCAGCGCTTCCTGACTCATTTCCAAAGATTTAGCATCTTGTCCTTGGTATAAATAAATTTCTGCCAAAGCAAGGTGTCCACTTGCTGCTTTGGTTTCCTCCTTTGCCAGTGCATGCAATGCCTGGAGGACACGCTTGTTATCTTCTTCTTTTTGCAATTGGCGAAATAAAATTAAAAAGTACTGAAAAGCTTCATCAGGATTGGTTTGCTCTGCATGGTGTAAAAATGGCAATGCCTTGGCGACTTGATCTAGCCTGATATATAATGCAGCTGTTGTGATTTGGGCTTCTAAGTTATTTGGCGCCGCTTTGGCCCAGATAGTAGAAGGCTCAACCGCTGTTTCTAATGAAGAAACTGATAATGCTATTTGAGTTGCACGAGCGGCAATACCTGCGTCTTGGGTTTCTTTGGCAGCAGCGATATAATTTGCAAGTGCGATTTCTGGTTGTTCTCTGTCCAGCGCCATTTCAGCAGCCATTATTTGGTATAAACTTTCTGCTGGAATATGGCCTTTCAGATCGATGGGTTTTTCATATGGCAAGGGAGTTGCTGCAATGATAGGGGCGTGTGGGTCTTTTGATTCGCCACTAGTCAGTGTAAAACCAGTCAAGGCTAAGCCTGGAACAATAACGAGAAGAGGAATAAAAAGTGTAGCTGCCTGCTTCATACCAGATCCTTATCTTGACGCACTGCGTCAACCTTTTTAGCACTGTTATAGAGACTTTGTTAATTAACTAACGGTGATAACCTGTATCATCGGCAACGATAGGGAACTTCGAGAGTGGTTTTTTTTGATGTAACGAAAAGATAAGAACGGCAAAAGCGTGTTATTAACTCTTGGGGTCAGTCATAAAACAGCGCCAATCGATGTCAGAGAAAAATTAGCCTTTTCTCAAGAACATATCCCCAATGCACTAAAGGCATTGATGAGTACGGTGGATGTCGATGAGGTCGCGTTACTTTCTACCTGCAATAGAACTGAACTTTATTGTAGCTCTCATGCTGTCAGTGGTTCATTCATGGCGCAATTAGTAGGATGGTGGCAAAAATATCATGTTGAATCTTTTGACATGAGCCCCTATCTGTATACCTACTCAGATGAAGTAGCGGTTTCGCATATGATGCGAGTAGCAAGCGGTTTAGATTCAATGGTCTTAGGTGAATCACAAATCCTGGGACAATTGAAAACCGCATTTCAAACTGCTCATCTTGCAGGAGGCCTTGGAAAAAGACTTTCTAGATTATTTCAAACCAGTTTCTCAGTTGCCAAAAGAGTTCGACATTCTACACAAGTTGGAGCACATCCTGTTTCAGTTGCTTATGCGGCAGTGTCATTAGCCAGGCAAATATTTACAGATTTATCAAAAGCCACGGTCATGTTAATTGGAGCCGGAGAGAATATTGAGCTGACACTGACTCATTTATCGGCAAGAAAGGTCAAAGAAATTTTTATTGTGAATCGTACATTTTCTCATGCGCAAGCTTTAGCAACAAAATACAATGCAAAAGCGTTACTCTTGGAAGAAATTTCAAAGGTCTTATCAATTGCAGATATTGTTATCAGTTCCATCACAAGTTCAAAGCCCATTTTGACACAAGCGCATGTAGAACAAGCAACCCTAAAGAGCAAACGTAGACCAATATTTATGGTAGACTTGGGCGTTCCTAGAAACATAGAGCCTACTATTGGAAATAATGAAGATATTTATTTATATACGGTCGATGATTTGCAAGGTATTGTCACAGAGAACTTTAAAAATAGGCAAATGGCTGCTATAGAAGCTGAAATGGTGATTAACGAGGCTTCTCAAGCTTACATGCACTGGGTTCATGCTCATGAGCAAATGCGCACCGTACGGGCGCTTCGAAACCAGGCGGAAAAACTTAAAAACGAATCTTTAAATATAGCGCTCAAGCGTTTACAAAAAGGGGAAAATCCTGAGGTGGTATTGACGCATTTTGCGCATCAATTAACGCAAAAATTAATGCACCAACCTACAATGGGATTAAAAGATAAAAATAAAAACCAAGAAAAAATTGAATTGGTAAAAGAGCTATTTAGCATAGAGTATGAAGAATGAAATCCTCGATTTTTAATAAGTTAGCATCTTTAGCAGAACGTCATGAAGAAATAGGGATGCAGCTCTCTTCTCCTGATATCATGCAAAGTCAAAATAAATTCCGTGACTTATCAAAGGAGTATGCAGATCTCCAATCTTTAGTTGAAACATTTAATCGCTATCAAAAGCTACTGAGCCAAGAAAAATCGGCGCAAGCACTGCTAAGTGATGATGATAAAGAAATGCGCATCATGGCTGAAGATGATCTCAACGAAATAAAACCTCAATTAGAGCAATTAGAAAAAGAATTGCAAGTTTTCTTAATCCCTAAAGATCCAGATGATGATAAAAACGTATTTTTAGAAATACGTGCTGGAGCAGGTGGAGACGAAGCGGCAATTTTTGCAGGTAATTTATTTAGAATGTATTGTCGATATGCAGAATTAAAGCGTTGGCAAGTAGAAATTGTAAATGAAAGCTTTGGTGAACATGGTGGTTATAAAGAAGTGATTGCACGCATTCAAGGACAAGATGTTTATTCACATCTTAAATTTGAATCAGGAGCACATCGTGTGCAACGAGTTCCGGCTACAGAATCACAAGGACGAATTCATACTTCAACTTGTACTGTTGCCGTCATGCCAGAAATTGAAGAAATTGATTCAGTTGTTATCAATCCTGCCGATCTGCGTATAGATACCTATCGTGCATCCGGTGCGGGTGGTCAGCATGTCAACAAAACAGATTCCGCAATAAGGTTAACGCATCTACCAACAGGAATCGTCGTTGAATGTCAGGATGAACGCTCACAGCATAAAAATCGTGCTAAAGCGATGTCATTATTACAATCTCGAATTTTAAACGCACAAAAAGAAGCTCAAATGGCTGAACAATCGGCTACGCGCAAAAGTTTAGTGGGTACCGGAGACAGATCAGAGCGCATTAGAACCTATAATTTTCCGCAAGGTCGCTTAACTGATCATCGCATTAATCTCACTTTATATAAATTAGATGAAATCATGGAAGGTAAAATAAGCGATATCATCGAAGCACTCAGAAGTGAGTATCAAGCTGAACAATTAACCTCTCTGGGGGATTGATGCCAACAATTGCCGAATTACTAGAATGGGGCAAACTGGCATTAGCAAAGCAAGAGATCCCACAACTTGAAGCCCAAGTCTTGTTAGCTTTTGTTTTAGGAACGGATAGATCTTATCTTTATACTTGGCCTGAAAAAGAAATTAATCAAGAACAAGTTAAACAATATGAAGATGTGATTGCAAGACGAATTCAACACGAGCCCATTGCTTATATTGTTGGCAAAAAAGAATTTTGGTCCTTAACTTTTGAAGTAACAAGAGATACTTTAATCCCACGCGCTGAAACAGAACTATTGGTACAAACCGTTTTAGAATATTTACCAAATACTGAACAACATATTGTCGATGTGGGTACAGGGTGTGGCACCATTGCTTGCGCCTTGGCGCATGAAAGACCAAATTGGCAATTGATTGGACTTGAAATCAGTAACAAAGCGATAGAAGTCGCCAAGCGAAATGCAAAAAATTTACAACTGAATAATGTCAGTTTTATAGAAAGTAATTGGCTTGCAAATTTACCACATCAAAAATACGACGCTATTATTGGCAATCCTCCTTATATTAGAGGAGGCGATGTGCATCTTATCCATGGTGATTTGCCATTCGAGCCAGAAATTGCACTTACCCCAGGCCTCAAGGGCTTAGAAGCTTTCCAAATCCTTTTGGCGCAAGCCAAAGCATTTTTAAAACCTGGTGGTTTAATTGCATTTGAACATGGCTTTGATCAAAGAGAATCGCTTACGCAGCTTTTTGAGCAGGCTGGTTTAAAAGAAATACGAACCTTTCAAGACTTTTCTGGCAATGATCGCGTAACGTTAGGCAAATTCTAAATATTAAAAATAATCATTTAAATTCAAGAGGCGCTGTTTTTTGACAGATCCCTTTTAAGGCCTGCCAGTCTTGTGTAGATAAACTCGGTTCATATTTCTCATCTTTACTTTTAGATTGAATATGTTGAATGCGATCCATTAAACCTGGATGGTCGGAAAAATACTGCAAAATTTCTTCATGTTCAGTTAAGATGTTATGTTCATTCGCAAGTTTTTCAAAAAATTTAACAAAGCCTTTGGTATCTATGTTAGATTCATTCAACAATTTAATGGCTATATCATCTGCTTGTTGTTCATCGTTTCTTGAATATTTTAAGTGAAGAAAGACTGAAGCGTAATCTACAGAACTACCAAATGCGCCAGCTAATATCAAATCTATACCTACTTTTCTAATCAATCCTTGGGTAGGATGATGTTCAATAGCATGTCCCATTTCATGGGCTAGCACACCTGCCACTTCATCGGGTGTGTCTGCAAAATCTAATAAGCTACTAAAAATAACAATATGATTGCCAGGAACAGCAAAAGCATTGATATTGTCTTTGCCCATTTGGATAACTTTTATATCAATTGGTTTATCAAGTTTGAGAGACTGGGTGAGCTTGTTGGTTAATGTTTGTAATGCTTTTACTCCCTTGGGATCGATACATTCCTCATGGTGTTCGGAAATATCTTTAATTAAATATTGTCCAAGTGAATCATCCCAACTTGCAGGGATCGTTCTAGCAAGGGTTGGGGCAATGATGGGAATAATCCATAATAAGCCAAAGATAAGCAAGATGGTTGAGAGTACTAAAATTGATATCTTTCGCCAAGGATGCTGTACACCAGAATGCTTAATATTACTCTTTGGAATAATGGCTAATATTTGTTGATAGAGATCATTGTCGGTAATAATTAATCTTGCACCCATCATAGATTTAGAACCTACGACACCTGGGCGATTTTCAATCGCAGGCTCCATCAATTGCAATTGGCTTGCTGTCCAATGAACAGGATTTTCGTTGTCACTTGGTACAATCGTGATGCCATACGCCGTTACTTCAACTTGCACAAAAACGGGTTGCAATTGTTTGCCATCAAAAAAGCGACAAGCATAATACTGTGTCATGGCTTTTCTTATATTTTTTAAAAGAGCCCAATATTCATATCAATCATTGAACTTAACCCTTCACCTGCTTTGTCTTTTTCGCCAGTGGCTTGTAGAATGTTTGTTTTTGCGATATCACCAGTCATGGTGACATGATTGCAAAAAAAGTGCATTCTTCTCTGGGTGACAATAGGACTGCCCAACCCTAAGGTAAAGATTTTAATAAGCGCATTACCAAATAATTGTTTAAATAGTGCCCAGCCTGATATTGTGCAAATAAAACCAATATTACCAAAAGTCAGATTGTTATATTTCATACGAATCAAACATGCTCGATACCAAAAGCGTGGAATATACAGTACCAAAATACCAATGATATAAGTGATTGCTACTGTTAACTTCTTGACGTCTTCTAAATTCTCAACGTCTGTTGTCGACGAAGGGACAACAATGGCAGTGACAGCGATCATGACTCCTAATATAACAAGCATGATAAGAAGGGTTAAAATATGGGATTTAAAAAGCTTGCCGTATTGTGGATTGAAGCTGGCTTGTTGATTGCCAAAATAGATCCTATTCATTTTGTACTTCCATGTCATGCCATCGGCAAAGGGGATCCATAGACCAAGCGTCAGCACTTTGAGTATTGTGTGAAAAAATCCAACAAATCCATATAAAATACTAGATCCTTTCATATGACCACGGATCCCGCGCCATCTTGAGTGAGTAATGCGATAACGTAGCGAACCAAATACAGCAACAAATGGCAAATAGGCATAATAAAAAATGATATAAAAACCTATTATTCCAACAGCTCCAATAAGAGTAGTTTTTTCATTTTCAGTGAGTGTATCAAAGCTAGATTTTTCATCTTTAACATTTTCGACTCGACTTACACTTACAGGTGAAGTAGTTTTTGTTTCTTTTTGTTCTTTCTCAAATTGTTCTATTTTCTGATTGATAGGCTCTAATTCTGAAATAGCATAGAAAAAGGGAATGGATAAAATACCGATGATGATGACGGCTTTAATCATTCCCCAGAAAAGCTGTCCACCATAGCCGGTATATTCAAATCTATCATTGAATACAGAGAAACTGGAAGTGGTATAGCGTCTTTGGCGGGTTTTGCCCCAATAATGATAAATACCTAGAGTGATAAGCCCTAAAAATATATTCAGTATAAAAATTTTATACTGTTGCCCAAGCTGACCATCATAGCTAATGGGCTGTGAGGGTAGGTTTTCTGGATTATTCATGGCGATAATACCCCTAGAAATTTGGTTTTCTAGGAGTTCAATCGACTAATTGGAGGATTTTCTGAAGAATTATTTAACATTAGCATAAAGAGCCCATTTGAATAATGCTATAAAAATCAATAAGATATGCAATTTATTTCATTAGATGTAAATTTTTCCTTCTATGAAGGGAAAGATGGTGTCATATCTTCCCCTGTTGACAGGGAAAGATGTGTGTTAAACTTACCCTATTGAGAGGGAAAGATTATGAATCAATTACACACGTTAAGAGAAGAATTTGAAGATAAGTTGAAAATACTTAAAGAGACCATTCCTCGTGAAGTTTCATTTAAACCTATTAAAGATAAAATATCAGTTTTTATTGGTATGCGCAGAACTGGCAAAACTACCTTTGTATTGCAACAAATAATTGATTTGCTTGAGGATGGTATACCTATTACTCAAATTTTTTATGCAAATTTTGAAGATGATAGGTTGATGTCAACGGATCATAAAGTGCTAGTTGATTTATGTGACGCATTTTATAGTTTATACCCTGAAAACCATGATAAGCATTGTTATCTATTTTTTGATGAAATCCAAAATGTACCTAATTGGCCCAAAGTTATCAGAAGGTTCTTTGATACAAAGAGAGTATCGATTTACTTAACTGGATCATCTGCAAAATTATTAAGTAAAGAGATAGCAACGAGTCTTCGAGGGCGTTCGCTTTCTACTGAAATATGGCCGTTTAGTTTCACTGAATTTTTATTGAGTAAAAAAATTGAGTATTCTGTGCCGATGGGGAAAAAAACGTATGATGGATTTGTTAAGCTATTAGAAATTTATCTTCATATAGGTGGTTTTCCTGAAGTGATTTCAGTTACTTCAGATACGAAAAATCGTATATTACAAGACTATGTTAATGCTGTCATTATGAGAGATATCATAGAAAGATATAATATCTCAAACATAATTCTCATACACTATATAATTAAATCATTATTAAAAAATGTGGGCACATCATTTTCTATTAATAAATTTTTTAACGATGTCAAAACTCAGGGTATTTCAGCTTCAAAAAACACATTATATGAATATCTTAAATATATTGAAGATGCTTATCTTATCTTTTCTGTACCTATATATGCAGAATCTATTCGTAAAGTGCAGACTAACCCTAAAAAGATTTATGCTATCGATCCAGGGCTTGTTGGCGCTTATACACTGAGCATGTCTCCAAACTATGGCCATCTATTCGAAAATCTTGTGTTTCTTGATTTAAAAAGAAAGAATCATGAAGTTTATTATTATTTAACTAAAGAAGGCTACGAAATCGATTTTTTAAGTAAAACTCCACAAGGTAAAATTAAATTATGGCAAGTAGTTTGGGATCTTAAAAATGAAAAAACAATGCAACGAGAATTGCGGGCGCTTCATTCGGCAGAAAAAGAATTAGGAGTAAAAGGGGAGCTAGTTACACCTGAGAATTATTTAACATTTTTGCAATATTAAAAGATCCTCTCCCGCAAGGGGAGAGGATGAAGCCTTTGCGCTAGGACAACTTCTTCTTCAATAGTTCATTGACTTGAGCGGGGTTCGCTTTGCCTTTGGTCGCTTTCATGATTTGGCCTACCAAGAACCCAAATACTTTATCTTTACCAGAGCGGTATTCGGCAACTTGATCTGCATTTTGCGCTAACACTTCATCAATGGCTTTTTCAATGGCACCAAAATCAGTGACTTGTTTTAAACTTTGCTTTTCAATGATTTCATCAGCGGTGCCTTGTTTAGACCACATGGCTTCAAAAACAGTTTTAGCAATTTTGCCTGAGATGGTGTTATCGATGATTCTCAGCAATAGCTGGCCCAATTGCTCTGCATTCACAGGGCTATTATGTAGTTCCAAACTAGCTTTATTTAATGCACCTAATAGATCACCCATTACCCAGTTAGCAGCAAGTTTTGGATCTTGTTTATTAATAGTTTTCACAACGGTTTCATAGAAAGCGGCAAGATCTCTATCAGAAGTTAAAACGCCAGCATCATAGGCTTTCAAACCATAATCATTGATAAAACGCTGACGCTTTTCTACAGGTAATTCTGGTAAAGTCTGTTTTACACTTTGAATAAAAGCTTCGTCAATCACAACTGGTAATAAATCGGGATCAGGGAAGTAACGATAATCATTGGCTTCTTCCTTGTCACGCATAGGACGATTACGTTGCTTAACAGGATCCCATAACATGGTTTCTTGGATGATTTTGCCGCCACCTTCAATGATTTCAATTTGTCTTTGTATTTCATAATTAATAGCTTGTTCTACAAAGCGGAAGGAATTGATATTTTTGGTTTCAGTACGGGTACCAAATTTGGATTCCCCGATGGGTCTGATGGACACATTCGCATCACAGCGGAATGAGCCTTCTTGCATATTGCCATCACAAATATCTAAATAGCAGACTAAGGAATGCAGTGTTTTCAGATAAGCTACAGCTTCAACCGCTGAACGCATGTCTGGTTCAGAAACAATTTCTAATAAAGGGGTGCCAGCTCGGTTTAAATCTATACCGGTTTGATTTGCAAAATCTTCATGTAAAGATTTGCCTGCATCTTCTTCTAAATGTGCACGCGTAATCCCAATGCGCTTGGTTTGATTTTCACCAAATTCGATATCAAGATAACCATCATGAACGATAGGAAGTTCGTATTGGCTGATCTGATATCCTTTAGGAAGATCGGGGTAGAAATAATTTTTTCTAGCAAAGATGGAGCGGTGAGCAATTTTGCTGTTTGTTGCCAGCCCTAACAATGCTGCCATGCGTACCACTTCTTTATTGAGTACAGGTAAGACACCCGGTAATCCAAGATCAACGGCGCAAGCTTGCGTATTAGGGGATGCACCAAAAGCGGTGGAGGCACCTGAAAATATTTTTGATTTGGTTTTGAGTTGCGCATGCACTTCTAAACCGATAACAACTTCCCAATTCATGATAAGTTCCTCTTAAAATTATTCCCCTCACCCTAACCCTCTCCCGCAAGGGGAGAGGGGATAAGAATAAGAGTCCCTCTTCCGGTTCCCTCTCCCCTTGCGGGAGAGGGTTAGGGTGAGGGGTTCTTAAATTTTTACTTTTAGATACAAGATTGTGGTATTTTTTTATGCCAATCTGTTTCTAATTGATATTGATGCGCGGCATTTAACAGTAAACTTTCGTCGAAATGTTTACTGGTTAATTGAATACCAATCGGTAAATCGTTCACAAATCCTGCAGGGATACTTAAACCAGGTAAACCTGCTAAATTGGTTGCGATGGTATAAATATCTGAAAGATACATACTGACAGGATCATCTGTTTTCTCACCAATTTTAAAGGCAGGCGTTGGTGCAGTAGGGCCAATCAACAAGTCAACTTGCGCAAATGCGCGTTTAAAATCATCAGCGATTAATTGTCTGACCTTTTGTGCTTTCAAATAATAAGCATCGTAATAACCTGTTGAAAGGGCATAAGTGCCGACCATGATTCGACGTTTCACTTCATCGCCAAATCCCTCAGCGCGGGATCGCTTATATAAATCTTCTAAATCACGAGGTTTCTCACAACGGTGGCCAAAACGAACACCATCAAAGCGTGATAAATTTGAAGAACACTCAGCAGAAGCTACAACGTAATAAACAGAAATGGATAAAGGACTAGAAGGTAAAGATACTTCTTGAATGCGAGCGCCGAGTTTTTCAAATACGTGAATGGCATCTTGCACACGAGATTCTACTGTCTTATCTAATCCATTTTCAAAGTATTCTTTGGGAACACCGATAACTTTGCCTTTGAGTGAATCTTTTAAATTTTTTGTGTAATCAGGAACAGCTTTATCAACGCTGGTAGAGTCTTTCACATCAAAGCCTGCCATGACATTTAACATCATTGCAGCATCCAATGCCGTTTGAGCAAAAGGACCACCTTGATCAAGGCTAGAAGCAAAGGCAATCATGCCATAGCGTGAAACACGACCGTAAGTTGGTTTTAAACCAGTGATACCACAAAGCGCTGCGGGCTGTCGAATTGAACCACCGGTATCGGTTCCCGTTGAGCAAGGAGCAAGACGTGCGGCAACGGCAGCAGCTGATCCGCCAGAAGAACCCCCTGGTACGGTGTCAACATTCCATGGGTTACGCACTGGGCCGTAAAAACTTGTTTCGTTGGATGAGCCCATGGCAAATTCGTCCATGTTGGTTTTACCCAGCATGACCATGCCAGCATCTTCCATTTGTGAAACCATGGTTGAATTGTAAGGTGCAATAAAATTATCAAGCATTTTAGAACCGCAGCTGGTTTTAACGCCCTTGGTACAAAAAATATCTTTATGGGCGATTGGGATCCCAGTTAACGGACCGGCTTGACCTTTTGTACGCAGTTCGTCACTAAGCTTTGCTTTTTCTAAAGCAAAGCTCACAGTGGTGGTAATAAAACTGTTATAGGTTTTATCCAGTCGTTGGATCCGGTCTAAATAATGTTGAGTGAGCTCGACACTGGAGAAGGCTTTTTTGGATAGGCCTTCTGAAAGCTCTGCAACGGTCATGTTATGTATTTCTGTCATGATATTTGCCTATGCTTCTTCAATTACTTTTGGCACTAAATACAGACCCGCATCAGTCTCTGGTGCGATGGACTGAAACAATTCACGTTCATTCGTTTCAGTTACCTCATCTTCACGCATTCTTTGCGTAAGACCTTCTAATGGATGTGCCATCGGGATGATATTATCCGTTTGGGCTTGATTGATATGCTCAACCAAACCCAATATCTTGGAAAGGTTGCTAGCATAAAATGGAATTTGTTCTTCATTTATCGATAATCTGGCAAGGTGCGCAATTTTTTCGACTTCGTGACGATCTAGAGGCATAATGACTCCCTTAATATGACGAGTACTAAGTCAAATTACTAAGGCTAAAATTAAAGCTATACTAAAATGTAATCGGTAGGGTCGCTAATGTATCATAGCTATCGCCTTGCCCAAAATGGTAGACGTTGTTATAAAGTTAATGTAAGTGGCACGTAGGAAGAAACCCCATGCTTAAGTCAATTCGAGGCCTTTTTTCAAGCGACATTTCGATCGATCTCGGCACAGCGAACACACTAATTTATGTTCGTGGCCAGGGAATCGTATTAAATGAACCATCCGTGGTTGCAATTCGCCAAGATAGAGGTTCAAGTGGTCACAAACAAGTCGCAGCTGTTGGAATTGAAGCAAAACGCATGCTTGGGCGTACCCCAGAAAACATGGTTGCTGTGCGTCCTCTTAAAGAAGGGGTTATCGCAGATTTTCATATGACGGAAGTCATGTTGCAGCACTTTATTCATAAAGTATTACCTTCGCGTTTATTTCGACCCAGCCCACGTGTGCTGGTTTGTGTGCCCTGTGGTTCTACACAGGTAGAAAGAAGAGCTATTCGTGAATCAGCGCTTGGCGCAGGTGCAAGAGAAGTTTATTTAATTGAAGAACCCATGGCTGCGGCACTTGGTGCAGGGCTGCCAGTTCATGACGCAACAGGTTCAATGGTCGTAGATATTGGTGGTGGTACGACTGAAGTAGCCATCATTTCATTAAATGGCATTGTTTATTCTGCTTCAGTGAGAATTGGTGGTGATCGTTTTGATGAAGCGATTATTAACTATGTACGTCGTAATTATGGCTGTTTGATCGGCGAAACCACTGCTGAACGCATTAAAACTGAAATCGGTACAGCTTACCCAGCTAACGAAGTTTTAGAAATTGAAGTTCGAGGCCGAAATGTAGCTGAAGGTATTCCTCGTGGATTTACCCTCAACAGCAACGAAATTTTGGAAGCTTTGCAAGAGCCCCTATCAGCAGTTGTTGGTGCGGTTCGAGTTGCATTGGAGCAAGCACCACCAGAATTATCAGGAGATATTGCTGAACGAGGATTAGTATTAACCGGTGGTGGCGCATTATTACGTCATATTGATCGCTTATTAATGGAAGAAATTGGACTTCCTGTCTCCGTTGCAGAAGAGCCACTAACTTGTGTTGCTCGTGGGGGCGGTAAAGCATTAGAAATGCAAGAAGAGAAGCGTGTTGGATTGCTAACAACTGAGTAAAGTCAAGGAGAGAGGCTTATTCAGCTAACATTTAAACCTACGAAACCAAATGGGTGGACGCTTATTATTCCAGTGATAGCGTCACTCATTTTAATTATTGCAAATAGCCGTTGGCAAGGCATGAGCTATGTCCAACATTATTTGTCAAAAATTGTTTGGCCTATTCAATATACTGTTGATGTTCCAAATAGTTTAATTGAAAAAACCCAAGTCTTTTTTAAAGAACGTTTACACTTACTTTCAGAAAATGCTGGCCTTCAACAACAGCAAATATACCTGTCTGCACAAGTTCAAAAATTACGAGCGCTGGAAGCGGAAAATCAAGAATTAAAAGAATTGCTAAAATCAGTTGATTCAGCAAAGGAGTTCTTTTTTGAAGCGCGATTGATTGACGCAAATATTGATCCTTTTCGTGCACAGATTCTACTCAATAAAGGTAAAAATCAAGGGGTTGATGTAGGTCAACCTGTCATCGATTCTCATGGTTTAGTGGGTGTTGTTTTACATGTGACTGAACGTACATCGCGCGTATTATTGTTAACTGATGCAGGGTTTGCTGTTCCTGTGCAGTCTGTACGAAGTGGTGAAAGAGCCATTGCAACAGGTAGTGGTACCGGTGGCGAATTGCGTTTAAATTATGTGCCAAGAACAGCGGATTTCGTTGAGGGAGATCAACTAGTAACCTCAGGTTTAGGGGGACGATTCCCCGCAGGTTACCCTGTTGGCGTGATTTCTTCCATTCATCATGATCCAAGTACGCGTTTTACACTGATAGCGGTGACTCCAAGTGCAAAACTTGGTCAATTTCGGCATGTTTTAGTAATGAAATATCATTCTCCTATGCCCTTAATTGAAAGCAATGAAGGGAAAACCCTTGTTTCAGATGAGCAATCAGTAGGAACACTTTCTTCAGCAAGTGGGATTCGCCCTCCAATTGGTGAAGGCTAGCTTTAATAGGATTGAAACATGGCCAGAATGATTAGATGGTGGATTTTTTTAGGATTAGGATTTTATCTATGTGGGATCCTGACTGTGCTTCCATTATCAAATTCATTGCAATGGTATAGACCACAATGGTTACTATTATTTTTTATTTTTTGCCAAGTAGCATATCCAAGACAGTTCAATCCTGTGATTGCCTGGATGGGAGGCCTATTACTAGATTGTTTATTAGGCACGCAATTAGGTGAACATGCTTTAGTGTTTGCGGTTGTTTGTTACATTACTGCTTTGTTGCGTCCGCGCTTTTTACTCAGACCATTATGGAATCAAGTTGGAAAGATTTCTCTTTTGGTCTGCTTAGCACAGATTTTAATCCTTTGGTTTCATGCTTTGGCTGGTCAAAATCCACATACTTTGCTTTATTGGATGGGTACTTTAACAAGCTGTATTATTTGGCCGGTGTTTGTGAAATTGCTTCAAGGCTTAGGACACATGATGAGTGTCGCACCTGTCTCCCCTCGTAGCATATAATAGAATAAATTTAGGATTTGAGACCCCTCACCCTAACCCTCTCTCTCAAGAGAAGAGGGGATGTGCATTTTCTCTGGCCCCCTCTCCCCTTGCGGGAGAGGGCGGGGGTGAGGGGAAAAATATATGGATAAATTAACCAGATGTCAGAAGAGATCCTTATTAATGTCAGTCCGCGTGAAACGCGGGTGGCCATCGTTGAGAACGGTGTCTTACAAGAAATATTAGTAGAGCGCGCTAGCCGTAGAGGTTTAGTCGGCAATATTTATATGGGAACAGTTGTAAGAGTGTTACCTGGAATGCAAGCTGCATTTGTTGAAATGGGGCTTGAACGGGCGGCCTTTTTACATGCTTCAGATATGCTCTCCGTGAGTGATGAATATTTACAACCCACAGAAATTGAAGAATCTCAAATATCGATTACTGATTTACTCAAAGATGGGCAAAATATTGCCGTTCAAGTAATCAAAGATCCTATAGGCTCAAAAGGCGCAAGGCTCACCACACGAATATCATTACCTTCGCGTTATCTTGTTTTTATGCCTGGCATTAATCATGTTGGGGTTTCGCAAAGAATTGAAGAAGAGCAAGAACGTGAAAGATTAAAAAAAATTGTAGAAGAAGAGCTGCCTGATGAAGAAGGTGGGTACATTATCAGGACTGCAGCTGAAGGCGCATCAGCATCGGAAATTAAGGCTAATCAAGTATATTTAGCTAAAATGTGGAGTGCTATCTCTCAAAGAATGCGTAACGCGAAGAGCGGCGACATCATCCATGAGGATTTACCGTTATTTTTGCGTGCATTACGTGATTATATCGCTGTTCAAACGGAAAGAGTAAGAATTGATGATCAAGTTGGATTTAACAGATCGTTAACCTTTATTGAAGATTTTGTTCCAACCATGACTGGCAAACTTGAGCTTTATAGTGGTGAGAGGCCTCTTTTTGATTTGTATGGTATTGAAGATGAGATTCAGCGATCTTTGCATCGAAAAGTGCAACTAAAGTCAGGTGGTCATTTAGTATTCGATCAAACTGAAGCAATGACTACAATTGATGTTAATACAGGTGCCTTTGTTGGCCACCGTAATTTAGAAGAAACGATATTCAAAACAAATTTAGAAGCAGCAAATACAATAGCCAGGCAATTACGCGTTAGAAATCTAGGCGGTATTATTATTATTGATTTCATTGATATGACCAATGATGAACATAAACGCCAAGTGATCAGAGCTTTGGAGAAAGCATTAGCGCGTGATCATACCAAAAATAGCATCAGCGAGGTTTCTGCCCTTGGTTTAGTTGAGATGACAAGAAAAAGAACCCGTGAGAGTTTAGAGCATGTCTTATGTGAAACTTGCTCGGTGTGTGCTGGCAGAGGGACAATTAAAACCACTGAAACTATCTGCAATGAAATATTTAGGGAAGTTGTTCGAGCTGCAAGAGCTTATGAAACGAAAAGTTACTTAGTACTGGCCTCACAAGAAGTGGTTGACAGAATGCTTGATGAGGAATCAGCAAGTGTTGCGCAATTGGAAGAGCAAATAGGTAAATCGATTAAGTTTCAAGTAGAAAGCCTTTACACCCAAGAGCAATTTGACGTTGTGCTCATGTGAGGTCCTCTTGAAAATGAATTTGGGTTATCGTTTATATAGAATATTTGGATGGACAACTATCACGGTTGCCATACTTTTACTTTCTTTGCGTTTACTCACTCCTTTATTTGCTCCCAAAGTAGATCAGTTATCTGATTGGGTGGCAAGTGAATTCCCTTATCCACTAGCAGTAAAAGAGATAACATTAACCTGGGAAGGGTTGAGTCCTGCGGTGACGCTCTTCAATGTGGACATTCTTAATTCATCAAAACAACCTGCACTTCATGTAAATAAGATGAAGTTTCACTTAAATCTTGCGCAATTATTGTTTAAAAAATTACAAATAGATCAGCTGATGATAGAGGGTGCATCTGCTAGTATTGAATATCAATCAAATGGATTGCTCTTTGTTGCAGATCTACCCGAACTCCAAATCAATGTAAATAATACACAATCATCAACACCATTTCCTCTCAAAAAGATACAGATTAAAAATAGTGCGCTTACTTTCATCTATAATAACAAACGAGTGTCTCTAGAGGATATCAATGCATCAGTCGCTTTAAGTACAAAAATAAAAGTACGCTCTGAGGCTGCTTTGGCAGATCATTCTGGCAAATTACATATCCAAGCAGACATCCCATTTTTTGGCAAACAGACGATTATCTACGCTCATTGGCAGGGTGAAAACATTGGCCAAATAGGACAATTTTTCCAAAATTATCCTGTGACTGTACTCAAAGGTAGTGGTGATATTCAAATTTGGTATCAACAAGAAGAAAAAAACAAAGTCGCTTTGTATACCAATATTGATATGAGAGCTGTAGAACTGCAAGGTAAAGCTGAAGATCCCCTCAACTTTGATTCAATGAAAGGTATTTTTATTGCGAAAAATCATGATGCAAATTGGCAAGTGACTGCAAATGATTGGCATATTGTTGAAAGTGGAGTTAATCAAGAGAATGAATCCATGGATTTTTCTCTTGTTACCAAGCTTGAGATGGATGGTAGATTGTGGGAGCTCAAAGCTCGAAACATTGATCTTTATCAGTGGTCCAAATGGTCAACATCATTATCTTTCTTGCCTGATAATTGGGTTAAAAACTTGGATAAATATCAATATCATGGCCAACTAGATTACATTCATGCGCAGATGCAAAGTAATCAGCAAGGTATTAAGCCTATATTGGGGGAAATAGTTTTTACGGATTTTGGCATGAATGCCACGCAAGAGTACCCTGGTGTTTCTTCCATTTCTGGTGCAACTTCCTTTCATGATGATAAAGGGAAAATGGTGCTTCAAAGTGAGCACTTGTTATTAGATTATCCCAAGGTTTATGTGAACCCATTAACTTTGTCGAAAGTGTCAACCATTATTTCCTGGATGAATCATTCTCAAGGCGTTGATGTAAAAATTAACGCATTACAAGCAACTGTGAATGAAGCGATGTTAACAGGTGAAGCTAAAATAAAATTCAATGACCAATCGCAAAAACCTGAGCTGGAATTGTTATTGAGCCTTGGTAAAATGTCTACCAATAATTTGTTGGCATTACTCCCCAAGAAAGTAATGGATACCGATTTAACTAATTGGTTAGATACCTCATTATTAACGGGTACCCATCTTGCTACCACTTGTGTCTTCAGAGGAAATTTGGCTGATTTTCCATTCGACAATGCCGAAGGTGCATTTGAAATTTATACCGAACTTGATGATGTTCATTTAGATTACATGCAAGGATGGCCTGCTTTAACAGATTTAAAAGCTAATTTATTATTTCGCAATAGAGCTTTATTTATCTCTGCCGAAAGAGGAAATATTGCGCAAAGTCAATTATCTGATGCAGATGCTGTTGTCCCTGATCTGTTTTCTGCGACGCCTGAATTAGTGCTTGATACCAAATTGATGAGCACTTTACAAACAGGTTTAGTGGTAGTGAAAAATAGTCCTTTACCTTCAGCGCTTAAAAACACATTGGCTCCGTTAAATCTTCAAGGAGATATGGTTTTATCATTAGGATTAGAAATTCCTCTGAGTAAAAAATCATCTGAGGAATTAAAAGTACGAGGTTTAATCGAAGTGAACGATGCCTCGGTTGATTTTAAAGAGTTACATGTTCCTATCACGTCTTTACAAGGCGAAGTCTCTTTTACTGAAAACAGCATCAATTCTGATAAATTGACGGGTTTATTGTTAGATTCACCAACACATTTTACAATGTCTACCCATCTGACCCCGACCCAACCAGAGATTCATTTAGGAGCCAGGGGTAAAATAAGTGTTGATAAACTTAAAAAGATAGCCAATATCGCTGATATTCAACACGTTTCAGGCGAGACAGATTACACGGCACAGGTTATCTTCCAATCTGAAAACACAAGCCAAGCAACACTGAATATTGCATCAAATTTGCAAGGGATATCTATCGATGCTCCTTATCCTTTTTCTAAAAAGGAACAAGACAGCTCTTTGTTAGAATTTAAAATGTATTTTGATTCCAATGAGTTAATGCGTATTGCCCTTAAATATGGTGATTCTGTCACACTGGCGTATAGCTTGGCATCACAAAATAAAACATGGCAGCCAGTGGGAGGGCAAATTCATTTTGGTGAAAACCGATTGGCAAAATTTAGAGAAGATCAAATTGTACTAATTGATGGTGATCTCTTAGCAGTTGATTTTCAGGAATGGAAGCAATTTTTGACAAGCGTTGGTTTTCTTACAAAGACTTCACATGATACATCCCAACCTCAACTTGAACCGTTAGTAGAATTGAATATTAAAAAATTAACTGTCTATGGATTGCCTTTTGAGCAAGAGAAAATCGAAGCCCGTTGGGATGGGGGAGCTCATCAATGGAATCTACATTTTGAAGGACAAAATTTGCAAGGTTATGCCACTATACCTGAAGAAGATACCGGCCAAATATCAGTTGATTTGAAAAAACTGGCTTTACTAAAATCAATGGATTTTCCTGAGCTACCCAATGCAGAGCAACATGCTAATCTTCGTCCTATAGAAATTAAAATAAAAGAACTCGTGATGGATAAAAGAACCATTACGGATATTAAAGCGCGACTTGAACCATCATGGAAAGGTTATTTTTTCCCCAATGTTACTGCTAAATTAAAAGCAACTGATATTACCTTGTCAGGAAATTGGGATTACTTATCAACACATAAAAAAGTGTCTACCGAGGGTAGCATATCAACAAAGAATATTAGTGAAACCTTAGGCGCACTAGGGATGCAAGGTACGGTAAGAAATGCAAAAGGAACAGTGGATTTTACATTGAGCTGGAATGGATCCCCCATGAAAATTGATTATCCAACATTAGGTGGGCAAGCAGATTTTTCATTATCACAGGGCATTATTCATGGCGTGAATCCTGGCATTGGACGGGTCCTTAGCTTGCTCAATTTGGATAATGTGCATAGACGATTGAATTTAGACTTTAGCGATGTCACGAAAAATGGGTTAGCATTTAATGAACTAACAGGAAAATTCCAATTTGGAAAAGGCAAAGTCAGTTCAAACAAAGTTGTTTTAAATGGACCCTCAGCAAAAATAGAAGCATTCGGTCAAGCTGATTTAGAAAATCAGGGGTTAAATGGTGAAATGATTGTGATGCCTAATGTAACAGGAAGTTTACCGGTGGCAGCAGCAATCGCAGCAGGAAATCCAGCGGTAGGGGCTGCTGTATGGGTCGTTGATAAAATGCTTGGCAAAAAAATTCAACAAATTCATCGAGTTCGATACAAAGTTTTAGGAACTTGGGCACAACCAAAGGTTGAGGAAGTATCCTTGCCGGCAAGAGGATAAAGATGACAACAATTGCAGCCATACAAATGGCATCCACAAATGATGTAAAGGCAAATCTCGATTTGTCTAGTCAATTAATCGAAAAGGCAGCAACGCAAGGCGCAAAACTTGCAGTGTTGCCAGAAAATTTTGCAACTCTTGGTTTAACTTCAAAGATGAGTTTGCAACTCGCTGAAAAGTTCCAAACAGGTCCAATTCAACAACATATATCAGGCATTGCTAAAAAAAATAAAATTTATATTGTTGGTGGAACCATTCCTTTAATCGCCGCAGATAAAAAGAAGTATTATTCTAGCTCACTTGTGTGGGATCCTCATGGCGACATTATTAGCCGTTATGACAAAATTCACTTATTCGATGTCATGATTGAAGGAAAAGAAGAATATCGTGAATCAGATTATGTATTGCCGGGAGAAAAGATTGTTATTGTTGATACGCCGATTGGAAAAATAGGTCTGGCTATTTGTTATGATTTGCGGTTCCCTGAATTATTTCGAGCTTTTATGCTAAAAGGTGCACAAATTATAGTTTTGCCCTCTGCATTTACCGTGCCTACTGGCATGGCGCATTGGGAAATTCTCTTAAGAGCTCGAGCTATAGAGAATTTATGTTATGTTGTTGCGCCTGGTGAAATTGGATTGCGAGCAGATGGACGACCAACCTATGGTAACTCAATGATTATAGGACCTTGGGGCGAGATATTAACTCGTGCAACTTTGCCAAATGAAGCGATAATTGCTGAAGTAGATTTAACCAAAATAGAACAGATGCGTCAGCAATTTCCAGCATTGAATCATTATCAATCTTTTGTGATGCAAAATTTATCCATTGAGGAAAATACATGAAAAATGCTTTAGATATAGCTCAAGATCGGATCCTTTCTCCAGCTGGTCTTTCTGTTGGCGATTTAGAGCGGGTATTGGGCCAATTATTAGGGCATCGCGTTGATAGCGGCGATTTATATTTTCAAACTGTTAAGCATGAATCTTTCATGCTAGAAGATGGCATTGTTAAAGAAGGGAGTTTTAATTTAGATCACGGAGTGGGGGTTCGAGCCATTAGTGGTGAGAAAACAGGATTCGCTTACTCTGATGATATTATCTTGCCAGCGTTAGAACAGGCAGCTTATGCAGCGCGTTGCATTGCCCAAACAGGTAAACAATCAAGTATTTGTGCTTGGAAAAGTAATAGAATTCAACCACTATATACAGATCTTAATCCTTTGGATTCTTTATCTACCGAAGATAAAGTCAATTTGTTGCGACAAATAGATGCTTATGCCAGAAAACAAGATCCTCGCGTGATTCAGGTGATGGTAAGTTTGATGGGAGTATTTGATACTATTTTAGTTGTTGGCACAGACGGTACGATGAATGCCGATATTCGACCTTTAGTGAGGTTAAACGTCAACGTCATCGTTGAGCAAAATGGGCGTCGTGAAACAGGTTCTTCAGGCGGTGGTGGACGATGCACTTATGGGTATTTTACAGAAAATGATCGCGCTTTTACGTATGTAAGAGAAGCAGTTCATCAAGCGTTAATTAATTTGGAAGCTGTTGAAGCACCAGCGGGTAGTATGACTGTTGTTTTGGGGCCAGGTTGGCCAGGCGTACTATTGCATGAAGCAGTAGGACATGGTTTAGAAGGAGATTTTAATCGTAAAGGCAGCTCTGCATTTAGTGGCCGTATTGGCGAAAGGGTTGCATCTCCACTTTGCACTGTGGTTGACGATGGAACCTTAATCAATAGACGAGGATCATTAACAATCGATGACGAAGGAACTCCTACGCAGCGCACTGTGTTGATTGAAAATGGCATTTTAAAGGGTTATTTGCAAGATAAGCTCAATGCAAAATTAATGGGTGTGGCACCCACGGGTAATGGCCGACGAGAATCCTTTAGTCATATTCCTATGCCACGGATGACCAATACATTTATGTTACCAGGGCCACATATTCCCGAAGAAATCATTGCCTCTGTTGAAAAAGGTTTGTATGCCGTGAATTTTGGTGGTGGTTCAGTAGATATTACTTCTGGAAAATTTGTTTTTTCTGCAAATGAAGCTTATTTGATTGAAAATGGAAAAATCACGCAACCTGTGAAAGGGGCGACTTTAATTGGTAATGGCCCAGACGTCATGACTAAAATAGTCATGGTAGGAAATGATTTAGCATTAGATTCAGGAATTGGTACCTGTGGTAAAGAGGGGCAAAGTGTGCCAGTCGGAGTAGGGCAACCTACTTTAAGAGTAGATGATATTACCGTTGGTGGCACTAAGAATAAATGAGGAAAATATGGAAAAAGCATTACCCTCTCAATTAAATGAATTTGTGAATGTAAACAATTATCAGCAAATATCTAAAGACATGTTAGAGATGGCGCAAAAATTAGGTGCCAGTCAAGCAGAAGTAGGTTTACATGCTTCCATTGGTTTAAATGTTACTGTGCGACTAGGTGAGGTAGAAACACTTGAGTTTAATCGCGATAAAGCAGTGGGCATTACGGTTTATGCAGGACAACGTAAAGGTTCTGCAAGTACAACAGATATTACTGCTGAATCATTAAAATCAACAGTCGAAGCAGCCTATCGATTAGCAAAACTCACAGAACCCGATCCTTTTGCTGGTCTTGCTTTATCTAGTGAAATGGCCAAAGATATCAAAAATCTCGATCTATATCATCCATGGGATCTGCATGTTGATGAAGCCATTAAATTAGCAAAGACTTGCGAGCATCATGCACTTGCTGTCGATAAAAAAATTAATAACAGTGATGGTGCAACGTTAAGTAGTTCACAAAGTTTTCACTTATATAGCAATAGTCATGGTTTTACAGGAGCCTATCCGACAAGCCGACATAGTTTATCATGCGTGGTTATTGCTCAAGATTTGCAAGGGATGGAAAGAGACTATCAATTCACGGTGGCTCGCAAAAGTAGTTTGCTTGAAAAAGCTGAAAATGTTGGCATTGAGGCTGCAAATCGTGCACTAAAAAGACTAAATGCTAAAAAATTATCGACTCAACGTGTTCCCGTTTTATTCCACTCTAGTGTTGCTCAGGGACTCATTGGCCATTTTCTGGCAGCCATTTCAGGCGGTAGGCTTTTTCGCAAATCTACGTTTTTGTTAGATTCTCTTCATAAAAAAATATTTCAAGATAACATTCATATTTATGAACGTCCTCATATCCAAGTAGGGATTGGTAGCGCGCCATTTGATAATGATGGTGTTGCAACCAAAGATAAGGACTTGGTGAAAAATGGTATTATTGAAAGTTACATTTTAAGTGCCTATTCTGCTCGCAAATTAAATATGCCTAATACCGGTAATGCAGGTGGCACGCATAATGTGTTTATCCAGCCAACACATGGTAGTTTTGATGATTTAGTCAAAACAATGTCCAGAGGTTTAGTTGTCATGGAACTCATGGGACAAGGCATCAATCTTGTGACAGGCGATTACTCAAGAGGCGCAGCTGGTTTTTGGGTTGAAAATGGAGAAATTCAATATCCTGTACATGAAATTACCATTGCTGGTAATTTGCAAAATATGTTTAAACAATTGGTCGGTGTAGGTAGTGATATTGATAAACGTGGTGGCATTCAAACCGGTTCGCTTTTAATTGAGGAAATGACCCTAGCAGGTGTTTAACTATATTATTTAATCTGAAAGCGTTTAATTGCATCTAAATTAGCATGAATATCATGATAATTTCGTTTTATAAAAAGATAAGCATGCTGGATAGTTGTTATTTCTGTATCTAAAGCCAGTGATTCTTGTTGTTGTGTAATGTAGTTAGATTTTTCATATAACTGATGCAAAATTTGATTACGAGCACGGCGTAAAGCTTGAATATCGGCTGTTATTGGGACATCTAAGATTGAAAATTGCTCAAGGACTTCTTCAAGGTTAATGCGCTTCATATCTCTTTCGCCTTTCATAAGGAGATTGAGTCATTAAATCACAATGATAATAGTCCAACTATTGTACCCTTGGACGAGCGACCGAAAGTACATCTAGGTGGGCGAATATGCAGCCAAGCAAACTCCCCGCTAACTAACGGGAGCAAAAATTCAAAGCCCAAACTGCTGTTGCCATCCTTTCAGAAGATCTAAATTCACACCACTACCACCACACACTATAACCACAATATTTTTAAATTGTTGCAAAACAGGGCGTTTTTCATACAAAACGGCAAGAGAGGCCCCGCATGCAGGTTCAACTAACAAACGATGATCATTGGCAAATTGCAAACAAGCATTGACTGCTTCTTTATCGGTAACCACTTGTGGATAAACGTTGCCTTTTTGCGTCCAATCAAATGCTTCTTGGCAGATTTGTTTAGCCCCTAGTGTAACGGCAATTGTATCAATTTTATCTAAACGAATACGTTTTTTTTCTTTGACCGCATTGGCAAGAGAAGCAGCGCCACTGGTTTCGGCGGTTATCAGGGCAACATCTTGCCAACCAATAGCATGTAAACCTTGCGCCAGACCACTAAAGAGACCACCACCACCAACAGAAACAATAATAGCATCTGGTTTGTCTTCATCTTGTTGTAATTCTTTAATTAATGAATGATAACCTTGCCAAATCACAGGGTGATCGAATGGAGGAATATAAGCAAATCCTTCTTTTGCTGCAATATCTCTTGCTAAATCATCAGCAGCATCCCAGTTATCACCTTCGATGATGACCTCAACACTTTCTGCTTGTAGTTTTTTCACCATAATAGGAGCGGTTGTTTTTGGGATAATCACTTTTGCAGGAATGTTAAGCGCTTTGCTGGCAAAGGCAACAGCCATTCCAGCGTTGCCGCCAGAGGAAGAAATAAATCCATTTACATTTTGTTTAGCATAATGAAGGCATAATGCTCCTACACCTCTGTCTTTAAATGAGCCACTTGGTTGCAATGCTTCAAGTTTAAGAAAAATATTGCTTCCCATCATTTGACTTAAAGGATGGGAGAGCAATAAAGGAGTGTGAATATGTAACGGTTTCATTTTTTAGCCATTTGTTGTGTCAATTTTTCAGCTTGAGCAATTTGGGCACTCGACATATGCGATGTGACAAATTGTTTTGCACTTTTTGCACGTGCGCCACCAAATTTAGCTGCTTCATTAAACCATAGGAAAGATTGCGTTAAATTTTTTGTCACGCCTTCGCCATGAAAGTAGATCCATCCCAATGCATATTGAGCATCCGAATTGCCATTACGGGCAGCTTTTTCATACCATTTTGCAGCCAATGCAGCATTTTGATTCACTTTACTGCCTGTTTGATAAAGTTTGGCTAAATAAGCTTGCGCAGGATGGTGATTGAAATTGGCTGCTTGTTGAAGAAGAGTAATGCCAGTACTGAAGTCATGCTCATCTTTGTCTTCAATGATTCTCAATGCTTGTTCAAATAACATTGGTGCTGAAGCTTTTGATACTCGTGTAGAGGGTAAATTTTCAGAAAATTCCAAGTGGTTATTTTCTTGCGCTTGATGAGCGCTAACATACCATTGAATTGCATCATTTTGACTTGGTGTGGTTCCAATACCTAAAAATGACATCCAAGCAAGGAAACTTTTTGCTGGCGCATAATCTTGTTCTGCTGATTTTTGAAACCAAGAAAAGGCTTTTGCATCATCTTGATCTGTTTGTGTTCCATTAAAGTAATGCATTGCGACTTGATATTGGGCATCCATATGCCCTTTTTCAGCAGCAAGCTTTAACCACACAAAACCATCATCACCTTTGCCATGAGACATTTTGAATTCTTCACTACCTGGTGCATTTTTTAAATTGATTGAAGAAGAGTGAATTTGCTCAGGGGAAAGCTTTGGCGCATCAAGTCCATTTTGAATGGCTTGTTGATACCAATAAAGACTTTGGCTGAGATCCTTATTCACGCCTAGCCCATTTTGATAACAAAGTGCTAAGGCAAATTGCGCTTCATGATCATTTTGCTTGGCAGCTTGAGTAAAGAAACTCACTGCTTTTACATAATCAGGAGATGATATATTGCCGATACTGTAAATTTTTCCAAGCCTAAGTTGTGATGCAGCATTTCCTGCTTGTGCTGCTTTAGTGAACCACTTGATCGCTTCAGATTGATTAAGTGCCACCCCTTTACCACGTTTATACATCATCCCAACTAAATATTGTGATACTGGATCATTTGCTTGCGCTGCGGACAAACAATGTTGAAATGCCTCGTTAAATTGATTTAGTTGGTACTCTTCAACGCATGCCGCGCTATGAGAGAGAGTGGGGGCTGGAGTCTGTGCGGGAGTCTTTTTCGCCAATGCAGCTAAAGGTAGTGTGAGCAAAATAGTTGTTGTCAGGTATTTCAGCATGGTTTTCCCTCAATTAGGTGTAGCGTCTCTCGTTAGTTTACAGCAGAAAAGTCCAACCGAAACCCCCTATAATTACTAAATGATATATCATCATTATTTAACTATCTGGATTTTTAAACGGTGAGCCTTCTTATTTGGCAGATAACCTTATGCATCGTGCTAGTTGCGCTAGGCTTGTGCGCGTACTTAGCTATTCTTCTTAAAAAAGCACTTAGCGCTAGCTTGGAACGAGAAGAACGCGCCTATCGTGAACTCCTTGATTTTCCTGAAGTAAATCCTAATCCAGTCATGAGAATCAATAAATTAGGGGTATTACTCTATGCCAATCCTGCCAGCGCTGCAGTATTGATAACCTGGAAAACAAAATTAAATGAAAAAATTCCGACTGAATGGCGTGAAGTCATCCGTCAAGTGATTCTTTCTGGAAAAGATCAAAAAGTTGATATTAACTGCGGCATGCAAATTTTTTCACTTAATATTGTGCCAATGGGGCATGATGCAATAAGTGTTTTTGGCATGGATATTACAGCACGTAAACAAGTCGAAAAAGAATTAGAAAGACGTTCGACAACAGATGAACTCACAAAACTGCCAAATCGCTTTATTTTCGATCAAAATATGAATATTGAAATCAATCACGCAAAATCATCCAATGTTAAACTAGGCGTATTTATAATACGACTAGATGACTATTTTGAAGTGATCAATACTTATGGGCAAGCGGTCGCAGATAAATTTTTATTAATATTTACGGATAGATTGACTGATTTTTCCGCAGGAAAAAGTACCATTGCTCGATTGAGTGATAATGAATTTGGGGTGATAGAACCAGAAATTCGTGATGCATCAGCGATGGCTTCGTATGTACAATCTATTATAGAAAAATGTACGATACCTTATAAAATTGATGAACATGATATTTTTATTACGATTAGTGTTGGTATTTCATTTTTTCCTAATGATGGAGAGAGTGCGGACATTATAATACGTAATGCTCAATTAGCCGTGAATAGAACAAGTAGCACACGTAACCAATATGAGTTTTTTCAGCGCGGCATGATTGATCAATTACAAGTAAAAAGAAATATTATTACCGATTTACATAAAGCGTTAGATGCAAACCAATTCATTGTCTATTATCAACCTCAAATTCATCTTAAATCACGTCAAATGGTCGGTTGTGAAGCACTCATTCGTTGGAATCATCCGCAAAAAGGCTTTATATCTCCTTTCTTTTTTATGACTGCTGCTGAAGAAACACATCTGATTAACCCGATTGGCGAATGGGTGTTAAGAGAAGCATGTCATCAAATTATAAAATGGCAAAAGGAAGGCCGTCCAACGACAAAAGTTGCAGTCAATCTATCGGCAAGACAATTATTCCATGCTGATATTGTTGATTTGGTGCGTCGTGTAATTCGTGAAACTAAAATACCACCTGAATGGCTTGAACTTGAACTCACCGAAAGCGCATTAGTGCAAGATATGAATCGGGCGATTGATATCATGAAAGGACTAAAAGCTTTGGGAGTAGAGTTAGCATTAGATGATTTTGGAACAGGATATTCTTCGTTAAGTTATCTCATGCAGTTTCCTGTTAATAAAATCAAAATTGATCGCTCATTTATTAAAATAATTGAAGACAATACCGACGGAAATTATGCGGTTACTAAAGGTATTATTGAATTAGGACATAGTTTAAATTTAAAAGTAATTGCAGAAGGTGTTGAAACTAAAGCTCAACTTCGTTATTTAAAAGAGCATAAATGTGACCTTATCCAAGGTTTTTATTTTGCTCAACCACAGCCCCCTGATAAATTTTCTGAATTCTTTAAAAAGGATTGGAAAATATAGCAGTGCATATACATGGCATTGAACTTTATCCCCTATACCTCAATCAAAATCATATCTAAATAGTTTCTAAATACATATAAAACTATGAGTAATTACGCTATTAATCTACTTGGAAATTATACTAGTGTATTATTTGTCAAGTAGATAACATAGAATAATAGATACTCCTCTCAAATTAATTCTACGATAAAAGGGGTAGTTACATGCTTGACGGATCGAATAAATCAATACCAAAAGTGCCCTTGTCTTTGGTTGCAAGGCTACTATATGGAAAGAAATTTGATTCACAAATAAAAGAAGGCGAGGATGCCAATTTCACGAGCGCAGATATTAAAAATTTTACTAATGCAATTCTTGGATTATACAAACCAGATAGCATTTTTAAAGAAATAGAGGAATATTATGCTTCTATACCTGTAGATGATAAAGAAGCAAAAATGGTATGTGTAAAGAATGCACAAGTTTTAATAGAAAATTTGCTTTTGAATGATAAAAGACTTGAAACTTTAGGCCCTATATTTGATTACTTGTCGACCAATCCTGAAATACCGCCAGGAGAAGATTCTCCTAAAATGGTTAGGCATTTAGGAAAATTTATAAGCCAAATCAAAGCAGATGGTCAATCAAATGATTTTATTCAAAAATTAAAAATCGTCGCACAAACTCAAAAAGCTCAAGAAGAAAATCGTTCCAAGCGTATAGAAAAATATCAATCAGCTGATAAAACAGATGAAGATGAACGCATTGATCTCAATGAACTTTTACAAGAACAATTTATTCACAAGCAAAAACCAGAAAAAATTAAAGAAGATGCTGAAAAACTAGCAAAAGATTTGAGAAATCGTGGTTTAATGCAACTTACAAGAATGAAACCAGCAGATCTATATGGGGAAGATTGGGTTAAAAAAAGAAGGGCAGAAAATGTCGTTAGAGAAATGATGGAAACACTTGATCATTTTACCCATAAAGTAACCTCTGATATTGTTTCTGCAAAATCTTTGACGCATAAAGAACAAATGGTTTCATTTTACATTGAAGTTTTAAATCAAAGCATGACGTTGAAAGATTATCAAACTGCAATGATTTTAGTCACAGCATTCAGTAGTCCAGCAGTTTCAAAAATTCTTAATTTGAATGCAAATGAAGCTGAAGTGCTAACAAGAGCAACAGCGTTAATGAATCCTGCCAGTAGCTTTAAAAATTATAGAGCATCGGTAATTGAAAATAAAGATGAAGTAGTTGTTCCTTATATAGGCGTCTATTGCACGGATTTAACAATGATTGGAGAAATAGGATTTTCCGTTGATAGAGAAGTTGAAGGTGAAAGAGTTAATTTGCCAAACGTTGAACAAATTCAAATATTAAACAATTCTTTAAAGCAAATAGAAGGATTTTGTCTTTTGGCAGATAAAGAGGAAATACCTCAACCTAAAACAGATTTATCTTATTGTTATGAAACCGATTTCTTATCTGAATCTCAAGCATTTCAAACCTCATTGACTTTTAAGCTGCCAAAACCAATAGATTTGAGTTCAGTTACGTCTTTGCAGGATTTAAAAACAAAATTTCCAAAAGGAACTTTACCTGTAATTTTAGAAGTTAAATTAAATGAAAAAAACACATTGATGCAAAATGATGCGTTTAAGAAGTTGTTTAAAATTGCTTTAGAACAAATTGAACTTGCAAAAGATAACAAAGATGAGAAAGCTTATATATTAAAATTGCTTGACTCGCTTGAGAAATGGGCAAAGTATAACGATATTAAAGATAAAAAAATCATAAACAAAATTAAATCAATACAAGAATTTTATTCAACTGATTCTAATCTTCTTAGCACTTTGACCAAATTGCAAGAATCATATGTGTCTGATTATCAAGAATTAATAAATAGTGAAGACAAAAATGCAGAAAACGACAGAAGGATGAAAGAAGAAGAACTTCAGAAACTTATTGGACAGGGAGATATAGCTATCAAGTCAGAAGCTCAAAGAGTATTGGCTGACATTGAAAAATTAAAATTAATTGCTGAATTGAAAGCAAAATTTGAAATATTAATGGTTAAAAGTAAAACAACTTCTGGTGTGAATATCAAAGACCTTGAAGATAAAGGTGTAATTGCTAGTGAATTAAATGAAATTGCTAAAATACTACTACCTTTGAAGAATGATAAGGATCCTACAGTAGCAAGTGAAGCAATTTTTCATACCAGTGTGAGTAAATTTTTGCAAAGTTATGCTAAACAACTAAGCTTGGATGATCTTAAACTTATCGTAGAACTCCAGAAAGATATTTATGATGAAAGATCAAGTTCAGATCCTATTGCTCAAAAAGATCTTGAAAAAAGAATGCATGCTCTAAAAGCTAACTTGAATGTTATATATGGCGCTAGAGAGGATGTTGCGACTGGAACTCAATTTGCAAATGCAATCAAAGATGTAACTAGTTTTATTGATTTAGTTATGATTGATAATGCATTACTTGAATTCAACTTACCAGCTGATAAAGTGAAAATTAATGAAGTAGCACAAAAACTACTTGTATTATTGAGCAACCCGAACCTAGAGATCCAAAAAAGAGCTATCCAAATCAATGAAAAGCACAAAGATAAGTTAAATCCTGAATTTGAAGAAATTTCAAGAAATAATCAGAAGTTTTTGAATGAAGCGCCAGCAAAAATGAAGGGTTTAATAAATCAATATTATGAAGCGCTTAAGATTAACAATATTGACAGTGTTTTAAGAGATGATCCAAAAACAAATAGCGAAAGCAAAAAAATAGTAGATTTAGAAGCAAAAATAAAATCATTTTCAGAAGAGATTGATGCAAAAGAAAATGCAAGCGATCCAAAGATGAAGGAAGATATTAAGTTGATGAAGGAACAATTGAAAACTAAGATGGATGAATATAAAAAAGTAATATCGCTAGTTAATGAATTAAAGCAGTATAAAAAACCTGTTAAAAATAAAAGAAAACTGTCATTGATATCACAGCGATTGAGAAGAAGAGGCAGTAAAAAGGAAAAGTCTGGCGATAAAGTAGCAGACTTGACGCAATCATTACAAGAAACTTTGTCTAAGGTGTCGACAAGAGTTCAACCTCAACAATCAGCTATGCAAGAAAGTGTTTCTTCAGCAGAGCTTGAATATGTCAAATGGTTAAAATCTGAAGTAAAAACTCAAGGGTTAAACGGTAAAAAATTATATCAAATCTTTGAAGATGCCCTTAAAGAAGTTAAGTTAGATGAAATCAGGGATTTAGATCCCCCTGCATTATTAAAAAAACTAGATGAGCTTCCTCAAACGCCAGCGCTTCTTGTTGCTCGTGGCGTGACACTGCATGCAGAAGGTAGACTTAATCCACACGAAATTTATTTGTTTTTGAATATCATCAAAGCAAAAAAGATGATTGAAACAAAAGATCCATCACTAAACGAACATTTGAATTATATGATAAAAATGCATTTTGAAGAAAGTGAAGATCTATCATCAGAAATAGGAAAATGGTTTCTCAATGGCGGAAATGCTGCTGCTGAAATAAAGAAGGTGCTTGAGGGGCTTAATGATTTATCGAAGATAGATGCCACAGTATTTGATAAAGCGATAAGCACCGCCGTTGCTAATCTTAATGATCAAGATTTATCTAGTCAAACAATGCAACAGGGATTGTTATCAGATACCTATACTCCTGAGTCTATCATCAAAACGATAACATCAAATCAAAAATTTAGTCCTGAACGACAAGATGCACTTCAACATTTGGCAGCTGAGTACGTCAAATATAAGGATTCTATTCTTATTCAGCCTACACAAATAGCGATACCACTAGCACCTAAGGCATCTTCTGTGGTTGTTCCGGTTGAACAAGGTGCTGTAGAAATAAACCTAGTTTATATGGTAGCAAGAGAATTAAACAAAAAAGCTTTAAATGTAATTTCCGCAGAAGAACAACGAATTAATTCAGATAATTCTATTCAGAAATCAGAAAAGAAAAAATATGCTGAAATATTTAAACAGATGAGAATGATAGCTGCTGTTGTAAACGATGAAGAGACTATCGTTAAAAAACTAGATGAACATATAAAATCATTAGATGCACGTAAAAAGCAAATTACTGATAAAAATGAAAGATCAACTAAAGATTCAAAAGCGTTAGATGATATTCAATTTGAAAAGTTATATGTCGTATCCTTGAAAAGTAAATTTACTAAAATTAAGAAGGATCTTGAAGTTTCGTTGCTACATCAAGCGCAAGAAAAGGTTACAAATGAATCAAAACCTGATGTTTCACAAACACCTATACCAGCAAATAGACTTCGTAGAGATGCAAAACCTCAGCCAGATAAAGCACATGCCGCAATAGTAAGAACAGTAACAGAAACTAAACAATTAAATGATGATATTGATCAATTAATTATAAAAATTAAGCAGTCTGATAATGATATTGCAAGCATTAAGAAGCTCCTTGATGAGGCTGCGGATATATTTATAAAATTCCCTGTAGATTCTAGAGATCAAATTCCAACTATTGAAGACTTGATAGGCCCGGAAGGCAAAGATAATGCAAGAAAACTTGTTCAAGCACTAAATAAGCTTTATGCCACGAATGCTACTTCCATCGAAAATTTTAAAAGATTAAAAGATGAATTAAGTAGTGATATTGAGGCGCATAAACTTCTTCAAGAAACTTCAGACACACAATCATCGAAAGAAAGCTGTGCAGCGAAAATTCAGATAAAACAAATTGCGATTCAGAAAATAGATAAATCAATAAAACAAATGGAGTTTGTGTCATCATTTAAGCAAAAATATGCAGCGGCAAAAAGAGATAATAATGTAGTTGAATTAAATAATTTAGAGAAACAATTAAGAGACTGTGTTTGTGTGACGAACAAGAATTTTAGAAGAGATGTTGTGGCTTTGATGGTTGAAAATGGAATACTTGGCAAACCTGAAGATAGCATTATCAAGCAATTATTTTCAGGATATAAAGATCCTACTATATTTAAAGATAGTTTAATAGAAAAAATATCTGAAAAATATACTGAGCAAGAATTTAAAAATATTTCCAAATATTTACTTGCTGCGACTTCTGCTGAAATGGTTTTAGAAAATCTATCGGCTATGTATTTTGATCCTAATCAAACGCCACAATCTAGAATGGAGATTCTAAAAAATGCTTCGATATTCATACCTCAATTAATGTTGGCAGATGAAGGACAGGTAAAATTTCCTGATTTTTCGAGTGCTGATAATAAAAATGAGGAAACAAAACATGTTAGAGATTCTTTCAATGCCTTTATTGAAAGGTCAGAATCTGAATCTGCATCGAATCCTGAATTAAGTAATTTGATTGCGTCATTTAAAGATAAGTGTTTAAAAACCTCTAAAGCGGTAAAAGAAAATACAGTCAAAAGAGATGCATCGATTGTTAAATTGAAGTCCCAACCATCTGAAGCTGATGTAATAAGTATTAATGACTTTCTAAAAAGTAGTCTTGCTGAACCACTAAAATCAAAAAAGGAAGGTGTTCAAAGACAGGATGATATTAAGCAGAATGCAAAGATAATGGCTGATGATCTTAGAAAACGAGGTATGGCTTTGTTTTTAGATATAGAGCCTTCGGATTTATATAATCAAGCTTGGGCTAATAATAAAATTAAAGAAAAATTGAATATTATAAAAGCAATAAGAGATTTTAATTTGGTATCTCAATCTGTAAAACTTGATATTTTGAATACGAAGGAAATTAGCCACCAACAAGATATTCTTCGTTTTTATATAGAAGTTGTAAAGAATGCAATGGAAAGCGGAGATTACAATACAGTTTATATGATAGGTTCCGCTTTCAACTCATCCACGATTAGAAACTTAAAACATTTAGATAATTTGCCTGAATTTAAAGAAATGTTAGCTAATAAGACCTTTGTCGAAATTACTAATAGAGAAAAAAATCATAAAAGTTATCATGATTTAGTTAAAAAGAACAAAGATACACTAAATATTATTCCATTTATGGGGATCTATCTTTCACAACTTACCTTTGCAGATGATGGTAATCCTAGTACAAGAACTGATCCTATAGATGAGGCCCGACCAAAACAACTAAATGCAGATAAAATAGATATGTTAGGAGGAATATTAAGTACTCTTTATGCTTCAAAAGCTAAATTAGAATCTGAAGCAGCCCAAGCCGAACCCTTAAAATCAGATTTGACTTCACGATTAGAATTTACCTTGTTAAGCGAAGATAAAATTAATCAAATGGCTGATAACTATAGATTAAGTCAAACAAAGTTGATTGATTTAAAATCAGATAACTTTTTTACTCTCCTTAAAGAAAGATTCCCTTCTGGAAATATACCTACTATTTTGGAATTTAAAATAGGGGATAAAATTGTTACGAATGAAGATGCCTTAAATAAATTAATTGTTAAATTGATTTCAAGTTCAGATAACTTAAAACTTGATGACAAAGAATATATTCACCGTATTATAACTTCAATAACGCGATGGACAGAGGAACGAGATATCAATCAGAAGTTTTCTAGTAAATTAGAAATTCTGTTAGAAAAAGTTAAATATACAGCGACTGATCAACAAGATATCCCTAAGCTTTTTACCATACAATCAATTTTAACAGGATACGCACACTCTGGCAGAGCAGCACGAATTCAGATGAAAAATTCTTTAATTGACATTGTAGGGGATAGATCACCTAATAACAAAATGTTTTCAACTCAAGCGAAGCAGGTTTTAATTGAAATATCTAAAATGGATAGAATTTATAGTTACATAAGTGATAATGACATTCTTGCAAAAGAATTTGAGCAATGGAGAAAATTAAACCAGGACTCATTAAAAAATGAATACATCGAATGGGCTAGTGAAAACAAAGATAGATCTTTAGAAGAATTTGAATTTTCAAAATTTATAGCTACCTTGTCAATAGAAAAAAAATTAGAATTAGCTGCACAAATATTTGATATGAAATCTTTATGTAATGATCCTGCTGAACAGGTATCTAAATTTGCTCTTGCTCTCGATTTAAATGAAGCTACTATAAAGCATGAAATTATTTTAAGTACAATTTTAGAAGATTTAAAAACATTAAATACTGAGCAATTATTGAAAAATTACAAAGAACTTAATGATCAAAAAGTTTCTATAATTGACGATGTTAACCAGAGATCTTCCTTCGAAGAACTTGATAGAAAAACCTCATTAATGTTAAATGCTGTCTCATTAATCATAAAAGATCCAAAACTTGATAAAAAGTTAAAATCAGAATTGGAATCGCTTAGTGGTTTAATGCTCAATTTAAATAAACCAAGTGATATCTTGAAAAGAATACATGGTATTACAGCTGATACAAACACAACATTAGATAATATTACTGAACAAATTCAATCTTATATTTTATTTGTTAAAAGTAACAAAATTATTGAAAAACTTCAATCAGGTAATAATCTTACACAAGCTGAGTTCGATGCATTAAATAGATTGGGAAGTGATACAGAATATTCGAATTTGGAATTATGGAGTAAAGATAATGCGATATATAAAAAGAAAGCAAGTCAAGATCTTCAAAAAATTAAAACTTCCTATGATGACTTTGTCGCTGTTCGCAAACTTATCATAGAAAGTTATGAACAAAAATTAAAACCTGAATCTGACAAAAAAGATAGTCAGAACGCAGATCGTTTGATAGAAATAAATAGAATTTTATCCGATTTAGACAAGGTAAAACCTGAAATAAAAATTGTTGATAGAATTTCTTCAAAAGGATTTTCTGATTTGTCGCAGTCAGTTCCTATACCGTTGAACGAAACAAAGCAATCGGAGATTATTAAAGATCTAACAAAATTTATTCAAGATTTAGATAAAATTATAGATGATTACTATATAGAAATACAAAAGCTTGTTGACCAAGGTGTTAATCTTGAGTCATTGCCCGTTAATAGCCCAATTAGCAAAAAGCTTTTTGAAATGGAAATGCAAATTAAGACAAGAGAATCAATAGTAGATAAATTAAGACATAGAGTAATAATTGACTTAAAAGATGATGGAATACTAGGCCTAATTGAAGTAACAAAGAATGCGAAAGAAGAATATCCTAATTTGGCAGGAGCTATTGAATCGGAGCATAGAATCGTAAGTTCTCAAATAGATAATAAGATACATCAAGATGCAGTAGATGTTTATGATCGCACATATTCTAAAATGTTTGGATTTGAAAGAATTGTAGCCTTAAGAAATGCAGGTTTTACATCAAAAAGACGTGAATCTACCACTAATGATAGATCAGGAGTCGTTAATATTTTAAATCAGCAAGCATCGACAATTCAGGATTATCGGACAAAGGATGCGCAAAGTAAAAAGGAATTAGTTTTATTAAATTTAAATATGATTTTTGAGAATGAAATTAACCCAAGAATAAAAAGATATCAAGATTTTACGCCCACATCATTCCATGGGATGGAAACTGATGATAAAGCACTTCTTGCATCAATTAAAAAATTAATAGGTAAGGTGGTGGATTTATCTAAAAGTGCAGATCCTGATATTGCAGCAAAAGCGAAGGATGTTCTTGCAAAGATTGACTCTAGGCTTAATGAAGCCACTGATGAAAGGACTTTGAAATTAAAAGCTGAATTAGCCAGATCAGTTTCACCTGTGATAAAGGTCGAAGTGAAACCCGAAGTGAAGGCTAAAAATGATGAGATCATGAAAATTATTTCTATAGCTCTTGAGAAAAGCGCTAAGGTTAGAAATGTTGATGTAAATACAGATCCAAAATATAAAGCGCTTTCTGCAATACATCTAGAATGTAAAGAGCAAATTGAAAAAAATCCTCATCTCGTTATTGATTTTAATAGAGTAATGCAAAATGTGATGAATAATCTCAAGGAAGCTGATAGACCCGCTTTCGTGAAGACAGTTCGATTAGAGACAAAAGCGTTATTGAAGAGAAGAATTACTAATAAAAGGATCTCTGCTACCAGTAAATTTGGTGAGATGGTAGGAAAAATCAGTGGTATCATAGGTGAACCATACAAAAAACCTGATGTAAATGCAGCGTCCTTATTTGATGATTTTAATCTTCTTGTTAAATATTCTGATGATGCTTTTGATGCTAAAGCATTAGGTATTACCGAAGTAATAAAAAGGTTAAAAGATGAAAATGCTAAACCTTATCAACCATCAATAGCGGATAATCCTAATGTAAAAATAGGACAATTAATTAAGGCTTTTTACCCCTATAAAAATGTTGGAAATAGAGATCAATTGGCTATTGATGCAATAACAAGATATTTAGATGGTGATGTGGGTAAAAATTCTGATATCGCTAAAATTGCAAGTGCAATGCAAATAATAAATCATATAAGAACATGCTATGATAATATAATTAAAGCTAAAGAGATGGATGATAGTGATCCGTTAGTAAAAAATGATAGTCTATATAATGCTTTTGCTAGTTATCGAGCAGCTGAAGAACAGTTTAAAAATAGTATCGAAGGCTTAAATATTACCAATCCAGATCTTAAAGCAATGAGCCAAAGATTTGATAATATACAAAAGCAGGAATTTTCAAAGACATCAGAAGCATTTCGTGGTTATTTTGAGAAAACATTGACTGAAGATTTAGCTGTAAAAAAAGTACAAGACAAATACATCAAACAAGTCAATGGTATCAAAAATGCACTAAATGCATTAAAGCAAGCTAATGAAAAAATTGATAATTTTAAATTGACTAATTATGATGTGAAAGGTCCTTATACAGAAAGAGAAGCTAAAGCGATTCTTTTAGAAGTATCAATCTTTATTAAAGAGGAACCACAGCAAGCAAGATTGCATAAGGAAAGCATTTTAAGCATTATTAATGATTATGCGATTAATGCAGCGATTAAAACTGATAAAAAAGCTTTTGATGTGCGAGCATTGTTTTATGATGTACCTAATGATGAGGCATCAAAGAAAGCGCTTGTTGAGCACTCAAAACTCAAATCCAGAGATGCTAGCGTAAAATATAGTATTTTTAATCTACCTGATTCGAGTCTTGCTTTATCTGCAGGACCTGATGAACAATCTCAAAAAAACTTTTTAGAAGCAGCCGTTAAAAATTCAGTTCCCGTTAAGCACATTTTGGCTATTGGTAGAGATGATTTTCATTATGCTATTGTAAGTGAAGAAGCATCAAAAGATGGCACACCAGATCCTCAAAGATTTACCGAACCTGATTTTTCACCTTATTTTGAGAAGGGAAAAATTGTAAATAAAGTAGGCAGAATTTTGACTTACCAAATGGATGTTGATGGTAAGGAAATTTTTGTCCATCAATTTGCATTGAAGAATAAAGGAGTTGCCGAATTAACAGATGAAGAAAGAGCTTATGTAGAAAGCATATGGAATGATTCTCATGATAAGAATGCAAAATTATTAGTTCATTGTAAGGGAGGAACGGGAAGAACAGGTGCGATGGTTAGTGCTCTTCTTGGAAAAGAGCCTATCTATCAGAATATGTCATACGATGAAGCTTTAGAAGTTTATGGACAAATTCGATCGCAGGCTGGTATGGGGGCTGCTACAGAAGAAGGCTCTCAAAGAAATGATGCTAAAAATGCTTTTGGTAAATATAGGGAAGGTGGTCATGATAAACCATTTGAATTACCCGATGCATCAAATCAAGAGTTTATTCAAAAAATAGATAAAAATTTAAGAGAAATTCAAGCGCAAAGAGATAAGATCCAGCAAAATAATCCAGATTTAGCAAAGTTTGCGGAAAATGCAATGTCTACTATACATTTAGCAAAATTAATTGAATTGTATAAAAGCTCCAAATTTAAAGAAATCCAGCAATATTTGACTGAGAACTTTACTAACGTTAAAAGCGAGAATAGTAAAATTTCATTCACTTTTTCAAATGATATTACAATAAATTTAGATTTAAATGAAATAGTACAATTATCCATGCTTTCTGAGCAATTTGAAAGAGTTATGAAATGTGAAAATATTAATCAATTAAATAATATTGAGCAACAAAACGAAAAGGAACATAAAGAGTTTATAGCCATCAGTCCGTTAAAAGCGCAGCATCCATCTTTATTTGCTAGTATTCCTCCATTTACGCCGCCTGTGCATCCACGACCCCTTGATTCGGCTCCGCCCATTATTAAGCCTACTCAAGCACAAAAACCTGTTCCTTCAAGTCCGGGAGCTTCTCACCGCCATCAACCAATAGGAATTGTTTTTGAATCAAGAAAAGGTCAACCTAATCCACAAACATTATTAAGCCATTTTGATCAACATTTGAGTTTGCCTGCACCCCATAAAGAAGAAATTATGGCTAAACTTAAAAGTTATGCAGATAGTAATTCAAAACAACTTCCCGAATTAACTCTTGTTAACATGTATAGTTTTTTGCATACAGATTATTTAGATAATCAAGATGTAGCACCTGAATTAAAGATTGCAGTTGAAGGGGTTTTAGCTAAACCATTTTGGGATAATAAAAAATTAGATGAGTTTTTAGATTCTGTCTATTCACCTACAAAACCTATTTCCCGCCAAGAAAAGCCTTCGGCCAATAACAATAATATTATTGAGCTAGCTGTTGAAACGATGATTGATAATCTTTCAAAAGGTAATTCATTAAAGAGTTATGAAACGGACATTAACACAATATGTAAAGCAATATGCGAGAACAATAATGTTCTTAAAGTAGATCAAGTCAAGATGCAGGTGATGGGTTGCTTGAGTAGTATCAATAATTTAGAAAAACCATTATCAAATGAGAAAGTAAAAGGCGTATTGGATAGTTTTGCTGCTCCACGTGATCCAAATGATCCTAGAGGGAAGGGCAAACCAGATTATGGACATGAAATTTCGAAAACTACAGCATGGAAATCATTTACTGAAAACCTTCATATGGCTCTTGAGAATAAGAAAGGAGTAAGACTTAACCATTAGCTGGGCATGGATAGATAAATTACCGTGTACTAACACTAAAAATTACTGAACTTATGCCCAAGTTAAATAATCTAACTCGTAAATTTCCAGATAATTAGAGGAATAAATGTGAGTACTCAAGGTCCAAAATCGAAAGTCACGAGTGATATTTTAGCTAATGCAAAATATGTAGCTACAAATACTTCGGATTGGTTGTGGCAAGACTCAAGTAGTTTACCTAATGATAAGGCAACATCAAGCGATGTTGGAGTTGCACGTGTTATTGGAGGTAAGTTACTTGTAGAAGAAGCGACGAGAAATGTAACAAAAGGACATTCATATAATTATGTTTCCTATTATCAATCTGAATCAGGAAAATTGACCGAAAAAACATCTGCTTCAGACAATGAATATGTCCCAGTCCACGGTCTTACTGCGGTATCTGCAAGTCCATTACTCTTTGGCTCAATGGGGCCTGATCAATATATTTTGCCATCTCCTATAAAATTGGATGAGGTGACAATTAATAATATTTTGGCTATTTTTGAGGAAAAAAGAAGAGATGAGTTAAGAGGAAAATTGGAAGCTCTGGAAATTAAGGATGCAGAAAATCACACCTTAGGGAGAGTATTAGATTTGGTTTCTCCACTTACAAGGGAGCAAACACAGAAAGTATATCCACAAGTTCAAGCGTTTGTTGGTAAGCAACATGTTAAAATGGTTGCTAATGTAGTTGCAGATAGTAAACAATATGCCGCTCTAAGTATTGCTGGAAAAGGGCAATCAGAAGCAAGTGGTTTTATTCATTTTCATAAAAATGATAAAAACATACAAAGTCATAAAACAGTTGAAGGTAATAATTCAGTTGCGTGGTATCAAGGTGAAAATGATGATCCGTTATTACATCATTTTGTTATTCAGAGTAAAAGCGATGGTGTTAGAGTTGCAGATGCTAAAGAGCCCATCAAAGGTGAATTAAATATTGCAGGCTCAGATTTTGATCAAATTGTTAACTTTTACGAAGAAACCATGGCTAAAGGGATCCCTGTAGTTGTGAATTGTACAGATGGAATTGATAGAACTGGTATGCTAATGACCGCGATGATGATCCTTCATCAATATAATGTTGGTATGAATGAAGGTAAAGATTTTACTGCGCTATCTCAAACTGAGCAACAAATGAGAATTTTAGATATTGTTGAATCGTTGAAACGCGATAGAGGTCCTGCTTTTATAAGAAGTACTCATGATGTAGGTATAGCTGTCCTCATGGGTTATACACTTATTGCCACTCAGAAGCAGAAAAAGCTTGAATCAGAGTTACTTGCTATGAATGATTTGGATCCTCGTATTAAATCATTAATTCAAGCTAACCATGAACCTGATTTACTTGTTAGAAAGATAGAAGAGATCATTCCAACGCTAGATGGCAATAATCTTGGTTCTGCTAATCAATTGTTAGAATTAGTTAGGAATCGGTCTGATGCGAATATTCTCTTTTTAAATACAAACAATCATACAAGTGATTTACATAATGATTTTGACAATATTGATAAGCATAAAGCTGTTGGAGATGATGGATCAAAATCTTTACCTGTCAAATTATCCGCTGATGGCAATCCGATTAAAATGACGAGTGGTAAAGTAACGTATTCTCCTGAATCTGCACCTTTTAGTGTCTTTGTAGAATTAATCAAGGAAGGTGTCGATCCTAAAATGGTTTTAAAAGATAATAAAAGTATGTATCACTTTGCTACGCAAGCATTGTTGAAAAATACTAGTCTTGAAAATTTAAAGCAAATGGCAGAATTAATAAAAAATGGAAAAAAACCTGCGATGCTTGCTGTTGAGCAAACCCTCATTGAAAATAAAATGGATCAACGACTCATAGGTATGGCTCTGCAAGTATTAGAAAATAAGAAAAGTGTCAAATCAATAAAATCTGAGTTGTCAAGTATTGGTACTGCTGAAAGAGCTCAGCTTTTGCAGCAACTTGAGAATTTATCAAGATTTGGCGATAAAGATTCTAAAAAGATATTTAAACAATTGAATGATGCGCTTCCAAATAAAAGTAAAGCCAAACGTAATAATATTGAAATGAATGCGAGAGTTACTCAACCCTATACATCATCGGCGCCATCCTCTGGCCAAAGTGAAAAAGCTAAGGAACCTAGAAAGGATAATGAAACAATTGTTAAAACAAAGGGGCCGATGCATTCAGAACAACCTCAATACAATAAAAATGTTGTTCGTCAAATAATTTCCGGCTGGAATTATAATTATAAAGGCGCGACAAAGGAACTTAGTGAAGCTCAAAAAGCATCTATGTCAAAAGCAGAACTTGATGCTAAACCAGAAGATACTAAAGCAGTTCCTCTTAGTGATGAAGATTATTCAGCTTTAGCAATTAGTGTCTCTTATGCGCTATCCACAAAAGAAGTTTTTGAAGAGTTAGCGCAAATGAGAATGGAGATTTTTAAAAAACCAATTCCTGATAATGAAAAAGCAAGAAAGGAACTTCAAGATGAAAAGGACATATTTTTATATAACACTTCTAAATTCATAGTAGAACTTATCAAGGCAGATCCAAATCAAAAAACATATGCGGCTTTAAATAAATATTTGGTTGCAAGAGAAGAAGATAAAGCCTCTGTACTAGCAGAATTTCAAGCAAAAAAAGTAGAATTAGATCTTATTCCTGCCGATAATCAATCAGATGAACAAAAAAATGAATTAAATCAGATAGAAATTCTATTGGGATTTCGTCAAATTGTAGAACCTCAACCAACTGATTTAGTAGAGGATAAGCCGGGATTTGATAATTTAGTAAATAACACTAAAACTGCTGCAGAATATATTATAAAAACTAAGGAAGAGAAAGAGAAAATATCTCAAAAATTTGATGAGGCTTCATTAAATGACAAAGCCTTTAATATTGATACCTATTTACATTCAACACTTAGTCACAAGAAAGTAAAAACAGAAGATATGAAAGAAAATGCTGCATTGGTTGCTCAAGATTTGAAAAATAGACAGTTAATGACGTTAATGGACATGGATCCAAATGAGTTGACTCATCAAGGCTGGAATAAAAATGGTAAGGAAAGAAATAGCCCTCATGTCCTAAAGCTAATTAGTGAATTAAATAATATGAGTGGTATGGTTGCAGAAGATTTACTAACAGCAAAATCTCAAGTCCATCAGCAGAATATTTTTAATTTTTATGTTGTATTATTAGATCAATGTATGCAACAGAGAAATTATCATACGGCTATGGCAATAGTAGCGGGTTTTAATGCTTCTCATATCTCACGTCTTAAATATCTTAATACTGATAAAAAAATGAATGCATTATTATCATCACATGTAGCAACATTAGATCCCCAAGGCTCATTTAAAAATTATCGAGGTTTAGTTGCCGAAAATAAAGATGAAGCATTAGTACCATATTTAGGTGTATCTTTATCAGATCTTACTTTTAGCGAAGATGGTAATCCTGGTACAAGACCAGTTGTAAATCCAGAAGGCGGTATAGATGTAATACAAAATGTAGAAAAATTAACGCTTATTGGAAAGCTTATACATAATGTTACCAGTGTTTCCCAACAGAGTAAAAACTATACCTATCTTAAGAAGGTAGAAGCAGAAAAGCCATTACAACAAACAAATATTGCATCTCGGATTAGACCCTCAATTGATGAGAGTTTACTTTTTGAAAGATCACTTAAAATTTATCCAAGACCGGTTGATGGTAAGACAGTACAGCCCTTTAAAGATAATCCTGAAGTAGCTGGTAAGAAATTTAGAGAAGTTGAAAGTCCAGTTATTAGCAGCGTTGATTCTCCTAGTGATACTGCTCAGCCTTCAATAAGAAAAGAAAGTGATGCTGTTCAGTCTGCAGTACGAAGAGAAAGTGATGCTGTTCAGTCTACAGTAAGAAGAGAAAGTGAAGTTGTTCAGCCTCCAGCAGTAAGAAGGGAAAGTGATGCTACTCAGTCTACAGTAAGAAGAGAAAGTGATGCTGTTCAGCCTGCAACCAAAAGAGAAACTAAAAGCAAAATTCCAGGTTTTAGTAAATTACGTGAATTGATGCTTAAGAAAAGTGAGATTTCACCAGAATCTCCCTTGCAACCCACAACAACAAAGAGTAAATCATCAAATTTACCTGAACAAAATATTTCTAGTCCAGATACTATAGCAGCACTTAAATCAGCTGCAAGTATCTTTTCGAAATATCCATCTAAAGAAAATCTAGATAAAATGATTGGATTACAAAAGACGATTTTAAGTAGCAGATCTTCTACCCAGAGTATGGTAGACGTACTTGATGAGTTGGGAATGAATATTGCTCCAAGTATTAGTGAAGAAATTACAAAAGCATTAAAATCTGAACTAAAAAATATGGGTAGTAAGCAAAGAGCTGCAGCCCATCGATTGCTAAAAGAGACTGCCGGTGATAAAAGCTATAAAAATGATAAAAATATTTTAAGGACTATGGATAAATCGCTACCTAGCAAAAAAACTTCAAGAAAGAATGATGAAATTATTTCAAAAAATGATGAAGTTACCCGTGCTAGACTTAAGAAAACATATGTTGATAATGTAGTCGCTAAATTAAATAAAGATTATGAAGATTACAAGTTAAATAAATTAGATCCGGCACAGTTTCAAGAATTCAGCCGTGCACTTGCTGTATATTCGAATATAAATGATAATCCAAACTCAGAAATCAGAGCGGCGGCTATAGCAATAAGAACTGAAATATTAAATTCAAGATCTGAACAAAAGCAATCCGTTAAGGCACAGGCTGAATTGAGTAGTCCTCCTCCCTCAGCTACGCTATCAAGTCCTCTTTCAGATACTCCTGAACTAGAAGAATTAAAGAAACAGCTTATTAAGGGCCTAACTAGTATTACGGCTGCTACATCTGAAGATAAGCAGATAATTAATTATTACATTTCGCAATTTGAGGATAAAATAAATTTATCTGCAGTTAATAAATATGTGGGTGAACTACGAGATCATTTAAAATATAACACTAATCATAAAGACTACCGTGAAAATAAATTTTTGAGGTCTAATCATTTACAGCCAATACATCAACAAGTACAAAATGAAATTAAAAAGTTTAAAGATGCCGTCGTCGTTGCTGAGAATAAAATGAAAAGTCCTATTGTCTCTGCGCAAAGTGAAGATGAAAAAGCGTGGGAAGGAGTTGAAGTTGATTTAGATAATCCAAACCAAAAGCTTCCTTCAGGAGTGCCGATTCAAACTGTACCTGTTATAGCTAGTGCTGCATCTCATCCTCAAGATCATTCTCTTCCTTCAACACCGAAAGGGGGTAGGCCACCTTCAGTAGTATTCAATCATGTACATCCTGATCCGGTAAATGTTTCAACGCCTAGTGTGCGACGACAACTACCGGTCCCTTCTGCAGAGCAAGTCGTAAAAGCAATTTGTGCACAATTAAATGCAAATAAGCAAGAAAGTGCTCTTCCTGTGCAATGGAATGGAATTATAAAAAGGGTTGAAGAACATGCAAACAATGATGGATTAAGTGCTTCTGAAAAATTAGGTGAAATTAAAAAATATTTAGAAGACAATATTGTCAATAGTTCTCGTCCAGTTCCTCCCAACATTAAAAGTAAAATTACCGAAATGATACAAAAGCTGCCAATTGAAGCCGTGTTAAAGGCTGCTGATGATGATAAGAAGACCAAATTAAGGAAATAATTTGGGCTACTTCTCTTCTCCAAACCGATTAGCAATGAGATTTTCAAGTGCTTGTAAGGCTTGTTCTTCATCTTCACCATTAATTTGCACTTCAACCCAAGTATGTTGGCTTGCCGCTAACATCATCACGCCCATAATGCTTTTGCAATTGGCACTTTTACCATTGAGGCTGATTTCAGCATGGCTGACAAATTTGGAGGCGGTTTGTACAAGTTTTGCGGCGGCGCGGGCATGAACGCCAAGTTTGTTGATTATTTCTAGCTTTTTTCTGAGCATGATGTTTTAAAAATCCCTCGCTTCGCGGCATCTCCCTTTGATTTCAAAAGGAGGATAAATCTTAGCTTCTTGATATACCCCTCACCCTAACCCTCTCCCGCAAGGGGAGAGGGAATAAGAATAGGAGTTCCCTTTTCCGATCCCCTCTCCCCTTGCGGGAGAGGGTTAGGGTGAGGGGTTTTATTCTGAAGAGAAAGACGAAGATATTTTCTCTTAATCCACCACCACGACTCTTTTTTGACGCAAAATCGTAGCATGTTTTTTCTTACCAGTTTGTAAATTTTCAGCTGTCTCAATATCACGCCCGGTGAGAGGTTCAAAAATGCCTTCTTTGCCACCACTGACGGCTTTCTTTGCGAGAAGGTTTAAAGGTAGGTGAGGATAATTAAGAATTCGAAATAACATGGGAAGATTGAGACCGGTAACAACACGAATAGCAAAACCTTGGTGTTGTAAGCCTTGTGAGACATTGCTTGGTGTTGAGCCAAACATATCCGTTAAGACTAAAACGCCATCACCTGCGTCGAGCTTTCTTACCAAATATCCCGCTTTAGCAATTAAAAGATCGGGATCAGGATCTCGACAAACAGATAATTGAGAAATTTCAAGAGGAAGTTTCCCAAAAGTACCATAGGCCACATTTAAAAACGCGCCGCCGATACCACTATGTGTAATAAGTAAAATGCCTACGCTCATACTGTTAAGTTTAGATCTCTATGTCGAACTTGCACATTCATTTGTAGTTGGTTTGCTAGGTGGATTAGCTGCTCTGTAACGTAGACAGAGCGATGTTGACCACCAGTACAACCAATCCCTACGGTTAGATAACTACGGTTATCTGCTTCAAACCGGGGGATCCAATTGTCTAAGAATCTAATAATATCTTCAACCATTTGTTTTACTTCTGGGAACTTCTGTAGATATTCTGCTACGGCTTTATCACAGCCAGTCAATGCTCTTAAATCAGGTTCCCAATAGGGATTAGGTAGACAACGTACATCAAAAATGAAATCAGCATCTGCCGGCATTCCATTTTTAAAACCAAAAGATTGAATTAAAAGTTGTAAACGCGACGTGTTTTCTCTGGCGACCCGATCACGGATAAGACCACATAATTGATGCTGTGTAAGATGGCTTGTATCTATGGTGATGTCAGCCATGCTTGCTAATGGCTGTAGTAAGGCGTGCTCACGTTCAATTGCTTCTTGTAAGGAAACATTCTCATTTGTTAAAGGGTGTCGTCTGCGAGTTTCGCTAAAGCGGCGCAGCAAGCTTTTATGATCGGCGTCTAAATAGATAATCTCGCCATGCCAACCAGGTTGGCGTAATTCTGAGATGACATCTTTTAGTACATGAACATCATTAGGTAAATTGCGAGCATCAATACTCACCGCTAATCGGGGATGATCTTCCTGAAGACGAGACACAAGACCAGGCAGCATATCGACAGGCAAATTATCGACGCAGTAATAACCCAAATCTTCTAGCACATGCAAGGAGATTGTTTTACCTGAGCCAGATCTACCGCTTACTATTACTAATCGCATTTTAGCAATCGCTCAACCCGAGGTGAACTTGATGAAAACACTAATCGTACCGCGGTTTCAATTAAAATAGCCATATTTTTACTGAAAATAAGAGAGAGTGTCAGATTTGGAATTGAGACCCCTAGTATAACTTTGTTATCTAACTGTAGACTGGTGATCCTCGTCTGATTGACGTCTGCTGAAGGCGTGATTTGGATAATAAGCTCTAAAATCGTTTGTTTTAAAACAGCCTTTTCTCCAAATAATTGTTGTATATCCACAATGCCTAAACCTCTTATTTCAAGCAAATGCGCAATGTTGGCAGGGCAAGATCCAACAATATGTGAACCTGATTTTGAAAATAAAGGTGCGTCATCTGCAATCAATTGATGCCCTCTGTCAATTAGGCATAGCGCACATTCACTTTTTCCAATGCCAGGTGGGCCTTGAAGTAACACGCCTTTTCCAAAAATGCTTAATAATACACCATGTTGGATTTCGGAATTATTCACTTATTAGCCTTTCATATAGCTCTAAAGACGTTGAGGCTTGATATAAATTTCTACGATAATTTTCTTGTCGAAAAGCTCTGGCAATTGTTGCTAATAATTCTAGATGTTCTTCATGGGCATCCATAGGAACAAGAAGAGAAAATAATAAATCGACACGTAAGTGATCTTCAGCATCAAAATCAATCCCTTCTTTGAGCAAGATAAAGCATCCTAATGCCTGTTCTGTTTCTTCAAGACGACAATGGGGGATGGCTACGCCATGGCCAATGGAAGTACTTCCAAGACGTTCTCTCTCGACTAAACCATCAAATATATTATGGGCATTTAATCTTGGCACACTCATGGCAAAAGTATCTGCAATAAGTTCCAAAGCCTTTTTTTTACTATTAACGGTTGCAATGGGAATGGTGCGATCAACGGTGAGGATATCTCTAATATGAATCATGAGAAATGGTGCTCGAAATTAATTATTATTGTTATGAAAGAAGGGTGAGGGGTTAAATTATTCAAGATTTACATTCCCCTCATCCTAACCTTCTCCCGCAAAGGGGAGAAGGGATCAGATTTATACAATATCTTCCCCATTACCATGGTTATTCATTTTTTCTTTATGTTTGATAACTTGTCTGTCGAGTTTGTCCATTAAAAGATCAATGGCGGCATACATGTCATCCGCTTCAGCTTCGGCAAAAATTTCAGCGCGAGCTAAATTCATACGAGCTTCAGCTTTTTGCTGGAACTTTTTGTCAACTTCTAAAATAACATGGACATTGGTAATGTTATTAAAGTAACGATGAATTTTTTGCATTTTATTATTAACATAATCGCGCAGTGCTGGTGTAATTTCAACATGGTGTCCGGTAATATTGATTTGCATTATTTTTTTCCTTAATTTAGAAATATTTAAATTAATTGTTTTCTTTCATTGGAGGGCGGAATAGTCATCCCCTCGCGATATTTTGCTACTGTTCTACGTGCAACTTGGATCCCAAGTTCAGCGAGCATGATTGCTAATTTACTGTCACTGAGTGGTTTATGGCGATTCTCATTAGAGATAAGTTTTTTGATTAACGCCCTAATAGCCGTTGCCGAACATTCACCGCCTTCAGCCGTACCAACATGACTTGAGAAAAAATATTTTAATTCAAAGGTACCACGTGGTGTGTGTAAATATTTTTGTGTCGTAACTCTTGAAATGGTGGATTCATGCATTTCTAAAACTTCGGCAATATCATGCAAAATAAGAGGCTTCATTGCTTCTTCACCAAATTCAAGAAAATTTTGTTGTTCTTTTACAATACAACGGGCAACCTTCAATAAGGTATCATTACGATTTTCAATACTCTTTAAAAACCATCTAGCTTCTTGTAATTGATTACGTAAAAATTGATTATCAGAACTGGAATCGCTTCGCCTAATTAATGATGCATAATTACGATTAATTTGTAAATGTGGCGTGCATTCGGGATTCAACTCGACATGCCATTTGCCATTTCTTTTAAAAGTATACACATCAGGAACAATGTACTCTGGTGAAGGCGTGCCAATTTTTGTTCCAGGTCTTGGATTCAAAGATTGAATACAGTGAATCACTTCACGTAGTTCCTCTAAAGATAAACCTAATCGACGTTTCAAGGCAGGATAGTCACGTCGACCCAATAATTCAAGATGATAAGTGACAAGTTCTTTTGCCTTGTTTCGCCAAGGAATTGTCGGTAAATTATCGAGTTGAATTTTTAAGCATTCACTTAAATTTCTTGCACCGACCCCAATGGGATCAAAGCGTTGTATTCGATGCAAAACAGCAACGACTTCTGAATCTTCAATTTCACAAGATTGTTTCACCGTAGAGATTATTTCTTCAAGTGGACACACTAAAAGACCATCTTCATTAATCGCATCAATAATCGTTGCGGCAATCAGCCTATCTGTGTCACTAAAAGGTGTTAATTGCATTTGCCACAATAAATGATCTTGCAAAGTTGTTTGTGTACCATTTAGCGTTTCAAGTTCATTACCCGAGGATTCATGGTAACGGTAGAGGTTGTTTGCATTACCTTGGAACTCCCAGGCGAGATCTGCTTGGGCATCGTCGGGTCGTTCAGTGAATTCTTGATCTTGAGGGATCTCCTCTTGAGCGCTATTGGTTGAGTCAACGGAATTTTCTGATGTTTGTGATTCGAGTAACTCCAGCATAGAGTTAGTATCCAAAGCTTCTTGGATCTCCGTTTGGAGATCCACTGCAGATAATTGCAGCAAGCGAATAGCTTGTTGCAATTGTGGGGTCATTGTTAATTGATGACCTATTTTTAGCTGAAGCGATGGTTTCACAGCACGTGGCTCTTACTATTTAAGCTTCGTTCTTTTAAATATCATAATGCAATTTCGGGTCCAATGCTTGAGATTTTGGGCAGGATATAGTCACAGTAAACCTATTCTCGGCTAGCCGGCAAGCTTCGAAAACCGGGGATTTGCTAAGCCGATTACAGTGTAAAGGCATCGCCTAAGTACACTTCTCGAACTTGCTGATGGTTAAGAATTTCTTGTGGGGCACCATTAGCAATAACACGACCTTCGCTCACAATAGTGGCGTGGTGACAAATATCCAAAGTTTCTCTGACATTGTGATCAGTAATTAAGATCCCAATCTGTTTTTTTGAAAGCTGAGAAATTTGCTGCTTAATATCATTGACGGATATAGGATCTACTCCGGCAAAAGGCTCATCAAGAAGGATAAATTTTGGATCTGTTGCTAGCGCTCGTGCAATCTCAACACGACGACGTTCTCCTCCAGATAAGCTGATCCCATATGAATTTTGAACTTTGGTAAGGTTAAATTCATTAAGGAGTTCATCTAATCTTTGTAAACGTTGGACTTTAGAAAGAGATTTTTGTGTTTCTAATATGGCTAATAAATTATCTTTGACAGATAACTTTCTGAAGACGGAAGCTTCTTGAGGCAAATATCCAATCCCGGCACGAGCACGCACATGCATCGGAGCATTACTGAGATCTTGATTATTAAGAGAAATAGTACCGCTTTCACTTTGAATAAGACCCACAATCATATAAAAACAGGTTGTTTTGCCAGCCCCATTAGGTCCAAGTAATCCAACAACTTCTCCAGCTTTCACTTGCAGACTCACATCTTTCACGACTTGTCGCTTTTTATAGGTCTTTTTTAATTGAGTCGCAGTTAATACATTCATAGTTTGCTTACGCGAGGTTGGATTGTAATGGTTGGGCGTTCATTATTTTGCTTGGTTGCTGAAACTACCTGTTTGTCGAGTTGATAGCTTAACATAGGGCCTTTAAATTTGTCTTGCTGATGCTCAAGTGTTGCTTGACCTTCCAGCACAATAAGTTGTTTATCTGGATAATAATAAATAATTTTAGCAGTAGCCAATACCGGATTAGGGGAGGATTCCATCTGGCCTGAAAAAGTTGCCGGATTGCCAGTGGCCGTCAAAACAGTTAAATCGCCTTTAGGATCTTTTTTCACCGTTAATTTATCTGCATGTAAGATATGATCCCCTTGCGTCATCACGACATTGCCTTCATGTGTTGCTTGATGGGTAAGCTGTTCAAATGAAGCTTTGTCAGATTGTATTTGAATGGGAATATTCGACCTAAAGCGATTTGGTATGCCAAATGCACAAGAAACAGTAAAGGCTAACAATATAAAAAGGCTAAGCTTGAGGTGAGACATAATAGGTTTTCACCTCTTTTAACAATTCAACGGCGTGGTTTTCTAAATTGGCGCGAAGACCAATTGCATGAATTTCTATACCAGGTCCATTCACAATCACAGGGGAATCTGTCAAGGCTGAAGATTTCTCAGGAAAATAAGTTAATTCCGGAGTCTTTAATTCCCACATTGTATTTTTCAAGCTATCTGTACGTGTGACCAAAACATCTTGCGATAATTGTAATTTTTCTAATTTGCCTTTGGTCTGAATTTGGAATCCCTCACCCTTTTCAGCACTGATATTCCAAATCCCACCATCATGATGAAACATTTTTAAAGTAGGCTTTGTCATTTGATTCACGTCTTGTCCTTGGTAGTGAACCCAAGATTGCATATTAACAACTTCGGTCAAATGCCCCTCTTTGTCAAATCGTTTAGCATTAACACCAAGCATGGATTGTTCAGTAACAAATTTTGCGTGTGGTTGATAGGTAGTATAGTTGCTTTTCTTAGAGGCTATCATCAGCATACCCAATATGAGTAGCAAAAAAACACCGACGTAAACCTTGACAGAAATTTTCATCCATATTGCCTTACAAAACACCCGCACGTAATAAATCATGCATATTTAATGCACCTAAGATTTTTTTCTGTTTATCAACAACAAAAAGTCCATTGATTTTATGGGTTTCCATAATTCTCAGTGCTTCAGCTGCAAGCATGCCTTTTTCGATGACTTTACCGCCGATGGTCATGACTTCTTTAATGCTTGAAGTATGGATATTGATGCTGCGATCAAGTGCTCGACGAAGATCGCCGTCAGTAAATAAACCAATTTGTACACAGTTGTCATCAACCACGGCTGTCATTCCCAAGCTGCAACGAGTCATTTCGATTAATGCTTCTTTTACAGTGGCATGATGAGAAACAACAGGAATATTTTTCCCTGTATGCATAATGTCATCTATTTTGAGAAGTAAGCGACGACCAAGTTTGCCACCCGGGTGGGACAATGCGAAATCTTCTGAACTAAAACCTCTCGCATCTAATAAAGAAATAGCCAAAGCATCTCCCATGACTAAGGTAGCTGTTGTACTCGAAGTGGGGGCTAAGCCAAGAGCGCAAGCTTCTTTTTCAACACTCACGTCTACATTTGCTTGCGCACATTTTGCTAGCGTAGAGCGCTTATTACCCGTTAAGGTAATCAAAGGAACGCCTAAGCGTTTAATAAGAGGTAAAATGGTTAATATTTCTTCAGTTTCGCCAGAATTTGAAATCGCCAAAACAGTATCATTTTCAGTGATCATGCCCATATCACCATGACTTGCTTCGCCAGGATGAACGAAAAATGAAGGACTGCCGGTACTAGAAAGAGTAGCGGCAATTTTACGTCCAATATGGCCTGATTTTCCCATACCGATAACAACAATACGTCCTTTAGATTGAACACAGCGAAGGAGAATTTCGCATGCTAAGCTAAACTCATCCGCAATCCGCTCAATTAAAGAATGGATTGCTTGCAGCTCTATTTCAACGACTTTCTTGCCTTGAGTGATAAATTGCTTTTTGGCGATAGATTCAATAGTCATGAGTTTTCTTATTTTAAAGTTTCTTAGTTTTCTTACAAAGAACCTAAATGCTTTTCCGAAATATAGCATTTGTTGGCGAAAAATAAAGTAATAGTATCATTTTCCGAAGGCAACGGGGATGATAGAAGCGCGATGGCCTATAATTTGAGAATTATCAGTATCAATGAGCTGTGATAAACTAGTATGCCTTTGATAATAATGCAGCATTCAAACATACAAATAACTACAATTAGCGGGGCTTGTTATTAATCAGAATAACTGTGTTGAAATCCGTGGATTAACATTTGGTTGGGGGAACAATCACAGCCAAAGGATCATCTTTGATAACATCGATATTGATGTTCAAATAGGAAAGGTAACTGCCATTATGGGGCCTAGCGGTAGTGGTAAGACAACCTTATTGCGCTTGATTGGTGGGCAACTTAGTCCTCTTGAAGGTAAAATTTTAGTTAATGGCTTTAACATACCCGATCTAAATCATGCCGAACTTTATCGTGTTAGACGCCAAATGGGCATGTTATTTCAAAGTGGTGCTTTGTTTTCTGATTTAAGCGTATTTGATAACGTCGCTTTTCCTTTACGCGAACACACGAATTTATCTGAAGAATTAATTAGAGATATTGTTCTCATGAAACTCCAAGCGGTGGGTTTACGGGGAGCAAGAGGGTTAATGCCGAGTGAGTTATCTGGTGGAATGAAAAGACGGGCAGCGCTGGCACGTACGATAGCGCTTGATCCAACACTTATCATGTATGATGAACCATTTGCAGGACAAGATCCGATTTCGATGGGAGTATTGGTAAAATTGATCCGCTTATTGAATGATGCATTAGGTTTAACCAGTATCATCGTTTCACATGACGTGATGGAAACATCAAGTATTGCTGATTATATTTACGTGATTGCAGAAGGCAAAGTCATTGGGCAGGGAACACCCGACCAAATCAAAAAACATCCTTCACAGTGGGTGCAGCAATTTATGCAAGGTTTGCCAGATGGCCCAGTGCCATTCCATTACCCGGCGTTAGCCTATGCCAATGATCTTATCGGAGGTTGAGGGTGATTGACCGTGTACAAGCCCTTGGGCATACAGGATTAAAACAAATTGAAACCGCAGGTAAAACGGTTTTCTTTCTTTTGCATGCTCTTATCTCTCGCCCGACATGGAAAGGGTTTCAATTATTGATACCCCAATTATTTATGGTCGGGGTAATGTCTTTAATCATCATTGTGGTCTCAGGTCTTTTTATTGGCATGGTATTGGGATTTCAAGGTTATACCATTTTAGTAAAATTTGGTGCTGAGCAAGCATTAGGTGAATTGATTGCTTTAAGTTTAGTTAGAGAACTTGGTCCAGTTGTAGGGGCTTTATTATTTGCAGGTCGTGCAGGTTCGGCACTCACTGCTGAGATTGGATTGATGAAAGCAACAGAACAACTTTCAAGTATGGAAATGCTTGGTGTTGATCCTTTAAAAAGAATTGTTGCTCCTCGATTTTGGGCCGGACAGATTTCAATGCCAATTCTGGCGCTTGTTTTCAGCTGTGTAGCTATTTATGGTGGCTATTTAGTAGGGGTTCAATGGCTAGGGGTTGATAATGGGGCCTTTTGGTCTAATATGCGATCAACTGTCGATTTTCATGAAGACATATTAAATGGAATTATTAAAAGTATTGTTTTTGGAACCGTAGTAACTTGGATTGCGATATATCAAGGCTATGTTTGTCCACCGACTTCTGAAGGAATTAGTAGAGCGACAACAAGAACTGTCGTATATTCATCTTTAGCAATCTTGGGGCTAGATTTCTTGCTTACAGCAATGATGTTTGGAGGAGTGTAATGCAAAAACGGACGATCGAAATCGCCGTTGGCTTTTTCTTTTTAATGGGGATTGTAGCATTTGCCGTGCTTGCAATTAAGGTTAGTGGACTCAGTGAAATATATGTTGCTGATGGTTATACATTAACGGCAGAATTTGAAAATATTGGCGGATTAAAACCCAGAGCAAGAGTCAGCATCGCAGGAGTCCCTATTGGACGAGTATTAGCAATTAGTTTCAATGATAAGAAATACTTAGCGGAAGTGACTCTGATTATTGATAATTCTGTGGATAACTTACCTGATGATACAACGGCAAGTATATTAACTTCAGGCCTATTAGGTGATAATTATATTGGATTAAATCCGGGATTTAGTAATACATTTCTCAAACCAGGTGATCAAATCCCATTAGAAAACACAAATAAAGCGGTTGTTCTTGAAGAATTAGTTTCTAAATTTTTCTCAAGCCAAGCGAGTGGTTTAAAATAATCCCGCCTCATAAGGGGTAGTTATGCGTTCAATTTATTCTACTATTGTTTTTATGTTCCTGACTTTAATGCTATCAACCCAATCAGTTCATGCTTCTGAGGCACCTGATGTTATGTTACAACGTATTACTCAGGAGATGATTACTGCTTTACGTCAACATGATAAAGAACTAAAAGATAATCCGGATAAAATTTACCCGATTATTGATAAAATTTTAGTGCCCCATATCGATTGGTTAGCAATGTCACGTTGGGTTGTTGGACGTAGTGCATGGGAACGTGCAACTGATACACAACGTCAACGTTTTAGTAATGAATTTAAAGATCTGTTAATTCGCACCTATGCTAGTACTTTGCGTGCCTACAACAATCAAACGATTGAGTACCTGCCAATTCGAGGCGGTATTGATAAGCCACGAGTTCAAGTGAATAGCCTTATTCGTGAATCAGGTCGTGAGCCAATAAAAGTTGCCTATCGTTTGGCTAACCAAGGCGAAAAATGGCAAGTTTATGATATCAGCATTGAGGGAGTGAGTTTATTAAAGGGATTTCAGTCACAGTTTGCGCAAGAATTGCAGCAAAAGGGATTGGATGCATTGATTGAACGTCTACATCAACATAATGAAAAGCCACTACGGTGAATGAATTAAAGGTTCTCTTAAAAGGCAATGAACTAGAGATCATGGGAGAGTTAACGCATGAAACCGTGATGCTCGCCCTTGCCCAGAGTATTCCTCTTTTAACCAGCAATTCGCATCTCAAAGTGAATCTTCAAGGGATCTCACGTTGTGATAGTTCAAGCGTTGCTTATTTAACAGCCTTACTTCGTGAGTGCAAACTAAAGCGTACGCAATTGCAATTGACCCATATGCCAAAACAGATGCGTCAAATTAGTAGTGTCAGTGGTTTAGATGATATATTGCCAATAGCAGAAAGTTAATTTATGTATCTAATCTACTGTCTACTGATCTGGTTCTTTGTCTATAGTCTACCCGCGCTTGCCATTTTTCCACAATTGCTAACCAGTCCGCGCACAGCATTCGCTATTCCCATTCTTAGCGTATTATTCGTTTATGTTATTAGTACCATTTTTATTCCTTTAGGATTTTTGACAACCCCCATTGTCACAGCAATTGCATTAATCTTAGGTGCTGTTGCTGTTTATAGAATAAATCGCCTGATAGATCATTCTCCATTTACATGGACGAGTCAGGATGCCTTTATTTATATATTCCATGGCATTTTATTGTTCCCTTATTTTATCAAATTAGGTACCCATGCCTTTGAGCGTGGGGATGAAATATATAGTTGGAACTTTTGGGCCATTCAACATTATTTTCTTGAGCCTATCGATTTTTCGCATACTGGGGCACCTTATCCGCAATTATTTCCTAAAATTCTCGCTTTTTGTTACCACATTGTTGGAGATTTAGAACTTCAACTTCCAGTAAGAGCAACTTTAATTATATTTCCATGGGCGATGCTAACGGCAATTGCAATGGCCTATCGTCAAAGGATGGCGGCACATCTTGGAACTTATTTGGTGCTTTTACTTTATGTACTTGCATTTGTTGGATTGGAACAATTTTTTGATGACGGCTATGCCGATCCTGTCATGAGTAGTTGTTTGATAGTGTCTGTTGCTTTGTTCTGGCAAAGTCAGCAAAAACCTGCTTTCCATATTAGTCCATGGATGTTATCAGTTTGGTCTGTTCTTTGTGCTATTGCAGCAGCCCATGCAAAGCAACCTGGGTTACTCTGGGTGTTGTTTTCTCTACCCGTTTTGCTGTGGTTTTGTACCAAAACAAATTCAAAATGGCGTTATGGTGCACTTATCTGTCTTGCTATCGCCGGTGGGTTGTGGTGGATTTTAGGAGAAGGCCAAGAGTTTCACCATAATCGAGGCGTTTTAGGATTATCGTTTGCAGGTAGAGATTATATTTCCCAACTTGGTTTCTCGATTAATAAGTATTTTATTCATCAGCCCTTTTTGTTCTTTTTATTTTTGCTTTCCTGGATTAGCTGTCGAATAGATAAAACATTACGTAATATGGTTATCATTTTTATGATCCCAAGCATGTTATGTTGGTTCTTTTTTGGGGCTTATCATTTGCGATTAGGTCAACATCTGATTGCTTTTGCTTTTTTTGTCGTTGCTGCCAGTGGTTATGCTTTACCTGCGAAAGTAACCAATTGGGAAGGTTGGCAACGATTTTGGACTTGGTTGTCCATGAGACAAAAAGAATGCTTTTTCGCCATGGTGGGAGTCAGCGTCGTGATGGGCGGCCTGTTATTTGTTCAGGGAGCCTGGTTAGAGAAGGGTAGGATCAGCTTGTATTCGGGCGGCAGATTGAGTCTGCAACGTTATTTTGGTCGCGATTCAGATATGATTTATTCAACAATTTATTGTAATCCTAATGCTTTATTATGGGTGCCATCACGTTATATCTACGGCCTATTTTATAAACATACGCAATTAACCACCCCCGATTACCTTCGTTATCAAGTTTATAATCAAGCGACACTGATAGAAGAATTACAACGCAAATTGCCAGATTATGTTTTTACCGTCAGCAAAGACGTTATTGATGGTCCTGCGGCGGGTATTCTGGCAGAAGTTATTTCTGCTTGCCCCAATGCTTTTGATAAAATCGCTTCTTCTCCCAACAGGTTTAGTTTTGTAACTTATAAAATCAATAAATCTTTATTATCAGAAGATCCTTGCTTAATGAATTTAGCAAAGGTAGATAATACAAATAGTGATATAATCGCTGCGCAATAATTTAAGATAGCGAGCGAAGGTAAATAATGGCTCCTGAAGAAATACAAAAAATGATTGAAAGTAATATGGCTGACTCTAAGGTGGTCGTCACAGGGGATGGGAGACATTTCGAAGCATTCGTTGTAGCGAGTATTTTTGAAGGAAAAAACTTACTTGCCCGGCAAAGATTAGTATATAGCGCATTAGGTGACAACATTCACAATGGAAATATCCATGCTTTATCCATTAAAGCAAAAACTCCTAGTGAAATAGACATTGAGAAAAAATAATATCCATGGACAAGCATTTAATTACTGGGGGAGTCCCCCTACAAGGTGAAGTAAGAATTTCAGGCGCTAAAAATAGTGTGCTTCCTATTTTGGCAGGATGTCTTCTTACCGATCAAAGCGTCATCATTAAAAATGTACCACATTTGAATGATGTCACAACCATCATGAAACTTTTAGGTCAAATGGGCGCTAAATTAACAATTTCAGAAGGTCTAACGATAGAAGTTGAAGCAGGATCTGTTGATAATCCTTCGGCACCTTATGAATTAGTGCGTACGATGCGTGCTTCTATTTTAGTATTGGGTCCTTTGCTTGCAAAACATGGACGCGCAATGGTTTCATTACCTGGTGGTTGTGCTATTGGTCCAAGACCTGTCGATTTTCACGTCGAAGGGTTGCGAAAAATGGGCGCTGACATTACGGTTGAAGGCGGCTATATTCATGCTAGCGTGAAAGGCGGACTCAAAGGTGCAAATTTAAAATTTGATATTGTTTCAGTGACTGGAACTGAAAATTTAATGATGGCAGCAGTATTAGCAAAAGGTACGACGGTTATTGAGAATGCTGCACGTGAACCTGAAGTACAAGATTTAGCCAATTTTTTAAATGCATTAGGTGCGAATATTCAAGGGCATGGTACTTCTCAAATTATCATTGAAGGCGTTAAGAGTTTATCGGGCGGTTCATATACTGTGTTGCCTGATCGTGTTGAAACTGGAACCTATCTTGTTGCAGCTGCCATGACTGGCGGTCGTATTACCACTAAATCTACCAGAGCAAATATTTTAGAATCTGTTTTGAATAAATTAGAGGAAGCAGGCGCTCATATTTCAAGTGGTGAAGATTGGATAACGCTTGATATGCAAGGTCGACGTCCCAAAGCAGTCGATATATGTACGGCGCCCTATCCAGGTTTTCCCACCGATATGCAGGCGCAATTTATGGCAATGAATACCGTATCTGAAGGTCGAGGTGTTTTGACTGAAACAGTATTTGAAAATCGCTTTATGCATGCTCATGAATTAAGAAGAATGGGTGCCAATATTCAACTCAATGGCAATATGGCTCAAATTGAAGGCATACCGCAATTGATGGCGGCACCTGTGATGGCAACCGATCTACGCGCATCAGCAAGTTTAGTGTTAGCGGGATTGGTTGCCAAAGGCACAACAATCGTTGATAGAATTTATCATATCGATAGAGGCTATGAGTGTATTGAAGAAAAGTTAGCACAACTGGGTGCGACGATAAAACGAGTGGCAGCTTAAATATATTAAATACCCCTCACCCTAACCCTCTCCCGCAAGGGGAGAGGGGAACGGAAAAGACATGAAACTAGCAATTAACCCTACATCTTTCCCGCCATCTGAAACCAACTTTTTAATAGACGGCCCTGCAGGTCATCTAGAATTGTTAACTCTTGCTGCTAAAGAATCGGCAAAGGGGGTTGCTATTATTTGTCACCCGCATCCTTTGCAACAAGGCACCATGAATAATAAAGTGGTGCATACTTTATCGAGAGCTTTTCATCAAAAGCAACTTCACACCGTGCGTTTTAATTATCGTGGTGTGGGGAAAAGTGAAGGTCAATTTGGTGAATCGATTGGGGAAATTGCGGATTTAATGGCTGTTTTGGCTTGGGTCGATGCGGTTTGCGATAACCCCAAAATATGGTTGGCTGGGTTTTCATTTGGATGTTTCATTGCTGCAAATGGCGCTATTAATCATTCTTGTGAACAATTATATTCTGTCGCGCCAGCTGTGACACATCAAGATTTTGAACAATTATCTTCAATTAAGACTCCATGGGTTGTTGTTCAAGGTGAGCAAGATGAAGTCATACCCCCACAAGATGTTTACCAATGGTATGACAAGAGTGTAATGAAGCAACCCAATATGTCTTTGTATAAAATGGCAGACACAACACATTTTTTTCATGGTAAATTAATTGAATTGCGAAATCTTGTCGAAGAAACAGTCGTAGGTGTGAAATGACACCACTACAACGATATCAAGCATATTGTGACAGTGGTAAAATAAATCCTTCGCCAGCGCAACAAGAAATTGTGAACTACCTAGAAGAATTACACCACGCGTTATTATCGAAAAATGATTATCTGTCTTTGACCAAAAGTACTTTGTTTCGAAGCTTAGGATTAAGACAAGTACCCATCAGAGGGTTATACTTATGGGGCGATGTGGGTCGTGGTAAAACATTTTTAATGGATTTATTTTATCAATCATTACCTTTTCAAGAAAAAACACGTCTGCATTTTCATCGTTTTATGTTCTATGTGCATTCTGCGTTACAAAAACATCAAGGACGAAAAGATCCGCTTAAAGAGATTGCAAAAGAATTTGCCAAAACATCAATGTTACTGTGTTTTGATGAGTTTTATGTGAAAGATATTGCAGATGCAATGATATTGGCTGAATTATTTGAAAATTTATTTCATCAGGGCGTCACCTTAGTTGCTACTTCTAATTTGCCGCCAAAAGATTTGTATGAAAATGGTTTGCAACGTGAGAGATTTCTACCCACGATTGATTTAATTGAAAAATATACGCGCATTATGCAAATTGGTGGGGAAGTTGACTATCGTTTGCAGAATTTATCTCATAATAATATTTATCACTATCCTTTGGATGAATTAGCGATGAAGAATTTGATGCAATATTTTCATCAATTTGCCCCCGAAGGGGGAGAAGCTAATAAAGTACTGACCATCACTGAGCGAGAAATCATGACACAATATAGTGCTGATAGTGTCGTTTGGTTTAGCTTTGAAAATTTATGTGAAAGTGCAAGAAGTACACTTGATTATATTGAGATTGCGCGTTGCTATAAAACAGTATTGATGAGTGGTGTCAAAGCGATGGGAGAAGAACGAGAAGATGTTGCTTTGCGCTTTATTGCTTTGGTAGATGAATTTTATGAGCGTCACGTTACTTTGATTTTAACAGCTGAAGTTCCATTAATTTCACTGTATCAAGGCAAGCGTCACGGATTCGAATTTCAAAGGACCATTAGCCGTTTAACAGAGATGCAAACCCCTGCTTATTTAGCAAAACCACATTTACATTAAGTTTTTTGTCACGAGTAGTAATTTTATAAGGAGTAGTATATGCGTGTATTAACACCAAACGAAGGGTTATACGTTTCTGGGGGTTATGGAAATTACGATGAGTCGCATAGTTATCAGCGTGAGTTTTGGGATTCATTTGTGCATACCTCAGGGTGGGCTGCAGGGATATTTTGGTCTCCAGTGATGCCAATAGTGATGTTTGTAGGTGGGGTTATTGAACTTGCCGCACTTGGTGTTTATTACGCAGGTTATGGGCTTTATAGCGCAGGAAGTTATGCTGTTAATGGTATTGCTTCTGGTGGTTCATATGCTTATGGGGCTGTAGCTGGGTAGTCATTTTCAGCTTTTTTCCCTTTTGCGCTTCGCGGGAGAGGGCGCCTGTAGGGTGGGTGAGGGTCTTATGATTAGAAACCCTCACTTTACCTTTCCAAAAAGAGAGGGTATCTGAGAATGTATTGTAAATGCGAATAATTATCATTAGTATTGTATCTTCAATCAATAACCCTGGAGAAACTTCGAATGCTAACTTTAGATGCCATTCCCATTGGCCTGCAAGTTCGCATGAAAGGGTTTCATCAGCAAGCTCGAGGCTTTCGTCATAAATTATTAGCTATGGGACTCACTCCCGGCGTTATGATGACTGTTGTGAGGATTGCCCCTCTTGGCTGTCCTATTCAAGTAGAGCTTCGCGGCTATACGCTCAGTTTACGAAAAAAAGAATGTCAACAAATAGAAGTTGAACATGCTAATGCCAACATTCCTCAACCAAATGGTGTATTCGATGATTGCGTTAGTAGGTAATCCCAATTGTGGAAAAACAACGCTGTTTAATGCTTTAACGGGAGCTCACCAACGGGTAGGTAATTGGTCAGGAGTGACTGTTGAAAGTAAATCAGGAACTTGCTGTGTTGATGGACAAAATATTGAAATCATCGATTTACCTGGTACTTACACGTTAACCTCGATAACCGAGGATGGCCCACAAGATGAAACGCTTACCAGTGAGTTTTTAAAGACCAACCAATACAATGTTGTATTGAATGTGGTAGATGCAGTGAATGTAGAGCGTAATCTTTACTTAACCTTACAGTTATTAGAACAAAATATCCCTGTTATCATCGCGTTGAATCGGATGGACTTGGCTGAGAAAGCAGGACATAAAATTTCACTCGCCAATTTACAAGCACAATTAGGTTGTGTTTGTGTGCCATTAGTTGCAAGAAAAGGGATTGGTATTGAAGCGCTGAAGATGGCGCTATTAGAAAAGCCAGCCACTCATTCTTTTAAATTAGAATATCCTCAAGCACTAGAACAACAACTTTTGATATTAGAAGAAAAAATAGGTGCACCGCGTTATCAGCTATTACGTTGGCTAGAAGGCGAGACTTGCAAAAATAGTCAGCATGCAGAGCTTTTGATGGTAGCCACAAATGAAATAATTGCGCAAACAGGTCAAACACCTGATATTTTAATTGCAAGCTGTCGGTATCAATATATCGAAGCGTTGATGCTAAAGATTCGGCAAACATGCAAAATAGCACAAGTAAAAAAGCATACACAATCTCATTCTGCGGTTGATAGCATTGTTTGTCATCGTTACTTTGGTTTGCCCATTTTTTTAGCAGTCATGTATGCACTCTTTTTCTTTGCGATTAACATCGGCGGTACTTTTCAAGATTTTTTTGAGTTAAGTTCGGATGCAATTTTTGTTGAAGGGCTTAGTGTAGGATTACATTATCTTCATGCTCCCTCGTGGTTGATGGCTTTATTGGTTTCTGGGGTTGGCAAAGGGATTAGTACCATTTTGACTTTCGTGCCTGTGATTGGAGCGATGTTCTTGGCATTGGCTTTTCTTGAAGATTGTGGCTACATGGCACGAGCTGCTTTTGTGATGGACAGATTAATGCGCGCTATAGGTCTTCCCGGAAAATCTTTTGTGCCAATGATAGTAGGTTTTGGCTGTAATGTGCCCGCGATAATGGGAATGCGAACATTGGATAATAAACGTGATCGCATATTATCAGTGATGATGAGCCCCTTTATGTCATGTGGAGCCAGACTTGCCATTTTTACTGTATTTGTTGCGGCATTTTTTCCTGTGGGTGGTCCCAATATTGTCTTTTTGCTGTACATCATTGGCATCAGTATGGCCATTCTTACTGGATTATTGTTGAAAAAAACGCTTCTCAAAGGAGAAGTCGCGCCGCTTTTATTAGAAATGCCTCCTTATCAATGGCCGCATGGGGTTTCATTATGGTTTCATGCGTGGCATCGATTACGCCGATTTATTGTTAATGCGGGTAAATTGATTTTGCCAGTGTGTGTTTGTATTGGTGTTTTAAATAGTATTAGCATTGAAGGTAGATGGTTAAGAACTCCAGATAAATCTTCTCTTTTAGCAATGGTAGGGCAAACCATTGTTCCATTATTTGAGCCTCTTGGCATAGAAGAAGACAATTGGCCGGCAGCTGTGGGGCTTCTCACAGGGGTGTTGGCCAAAGAAGTGGTCATAGGGACTTTAAATTCACTGTACGCAGATAATGTGCAAGAGCAAGAATTAGAAGCATTTCATTTGCGGCAAAGATTAAAGCAAGCGCTTCTGACTATCCCGCACAATTTTGCTTCTTTGGCCACTGCTTGGTCTAATCCGGTAGCGGCTAATTCGCCTCAATCAGCGGTCAATCATCATGCTTATGGTGAAATGGTAAAACGATTTAATGGGCAAGCGAATGCTTTTGCTTATTTACTATTTGTCCTTTTATATTTTCCTTGTGTTTCAGCGACTGCCGCCATGGTGCGCGAAGTGCAAAAGGGGTGGACAATTTTTTCAGTCTGTTGGACAACCGGTCTTGCTTATGGGGTTGCTGTTGTTTATTACCAATGTGCGACATTCGTTTTGCATCCTGTACAATCGAGTATGTGGGTAGCAATTTGCTGTAGTCTGGGGGCGATCACTATCTATGGGATCCGATATTATGGTCAGCATTTCTTACCTAGAAGACTTCCCACGCCTATTATTTTAAAAGTGTCTTGATGCGCATGTCAGCAGCATCATCCATCGTTATTTGTCCCATTTGCTCTTTATCATTGACTGAAAATAACAATTTTTATGCCTGCGTGAATAATCATCATTTTGATAAAGCACGACAAGGTTATGTCAATCTATTGGTAGTCAATCAAAAGAAAACTGCCAATCCTGGTGACAATAAAGAAATGATTCAATCTCGTATGGCCTTTTTGAATAAGGGGTTTTATTCAAGTCTTGCAACAGCGCTGAATCAATTGATTCCAGAACAAGCGGTTCATATTCTAGATAGCGGTTGTGGTGAAGGCTATTATTTGCGTTCATTACGTGAAAATTTCCCACATCATCACTACTATGGGGTAGATATTTCAAAAGAGGCTATTAAATTGGCAAGCGTCGCAAACAAGAATATTTCGTGGTTTGTGGGCAGTGTTGTTAGATTACCTTTTTTTGCGCAATCACTTGATGTCATTACAGCAATTTTTGCCCCCCATGATTTTAATGAATTTCATCGGATATTAGGTGAGCAGGGTAGGCTTATTATTTGTGCTCCAGAGCAAAATCACTTAATTGAATTAAGAAATATTTTGTTTGCTACCGTGACGTCAAAAGATCAAGACAAAATGTTGGATTTGGCGAATGAGCATTTTGAATTAGAGCGTACCATGCCTTTACAATATCAATGTAAATTAACAACCAAAGAAGATATTCGTCATTTGTTGACGATGACGCCTTTTTATTTTAAATCTTCAAAAGAGCAGCAAGAAAATCTATTTTTATTAGAAGAGCTTGATATAACCATCGATGTAAAATTTTGGGTTTTTAGAAAGAATAAAATGTAAAGTATCGAGGAGCATTGTTATGTATTTTCGATTTTATCTTCTCAATGACGAATCAAACCCTACTATTGCTCGTTTTGTGAATGCACTCGTAAAGTCAGCTCAGCTCAACGTAAAAGAATTAAATAATTTTTTATTATCATGCTTTGATAGAAATATTGATCTTGATTTTATCGAATTATCATTGGAAATGTTAAAACATTATGTTCAAAGCTTAACTACCCAACTTGAGAAAATTCATCAAGCTAGAACAACTGCCAATGCTTTTATCGAGTTATCACAAGATGAGGCAATGGAAGATGAAGCGTTGCGTGAAAAGTTAATTGAGATCCAAGCCAGGACATTTGCTTTAATTAAAAAAACAGATGAAATAAATGTGACAGTGCTTGTGATTAATGAGTTAATTCAGAAAATTGAAGCAAAACGTGAAGTCAGAAAATCTAGCAATTCAAATATCATTACAAATAAGTATTTTGATCTTTCGTATGAGGAATATCTTTTCTATGAAAGATATAAAGGGAGGAGTATTGATTTTCATCACTTTTTCGGGGCTTTCATAGCCCAAGGGCAAAATCATTTAAAGCCTCCTAAAGAAAGACTTGAAAGTTTGCTTAAATATCAATATGAAGATCCGCAATGTGACGATGTATTTGTTGTTCTTGTAGATGATGAAAGCCCTGCATTTTTGCCACAATTTCAGAGTCTCAGTGTAGAGCCACAAGGAACGAGTGTTTCAACTTCATCTTGCAGTACAATGCAAGAAGTAATCCCTAGTCTGGCTAGCCGAACAACGCATAGGTAAAAAAAAGGGGCCAGAGGCCAGGCCAGAGGCCCCTTTTATACGCAAAGTTAATTGCTTATGCAGCCATTTCTTTGAGTTGTTTCAATGCACGAATCTTAACACGACGGCTAGCAGGTTTAGCTTTGAACATCATGGTTTCGCCGGTGAAGGGGTTAACGCCTTGACGAGCTTTGGTAGCAGGTTTTTTGATCACGAGGATTTTGAACATGCCGGGCCATGAAAACATTTCTGGACCTGATTTTTGCAAATGAGCGTCAATGATATGAGCAACAGCTTCCATCATTGCAGAAACGTCTTTTCTAGCAACGCCTGTGCGTTCAGAAATTTCAGATACGAATTGTGATTTGCTGAAAGGTTTACGACCTACTGAAACGGGTCCCTTTTTAGTAGCAGCAGCAGCGGGCTTAGCAGCACGTTTAGCTGTTGTAGCACGCTTTACTGCACGCTTAGCCGCTTTTGGGGCAGCCTTACGAGCAATTTTCTTGGTAGCTTTCCGTTTTGTCTTGCTTGCTGATTTCTTTTTCGCAGCCATTATAAGTACTCTCCTTAGTGACACACTTGCAAGAAGGGTCGGCTTTTATACCAGGCCCTTACGTTTTTAAAAAATTGCTTTAAGCATTTTAACGCTATAAAGATAGCATACTTTATAGCAAATGGTAGCGTTATCTTATTAAAAACCTAATGCTTTTGCCAACAATGTTACTGGATGCCCAACTTTGATAGTAGGGTTGGTATTTTTTAATTCTTTAGCAAGATGCAATGCACAACCAATATTCGTTGTTGCTATAAAGTTAACTTCTTTACCATTAAGCTCTTTTAATAGTTGATCTGCCAAAGGCTTAGCTAATTGTGGATGGTCCAACATATAAGTCCCTGCGGCGCCACAACAGTGCGTTGATGTAAAAGAGTTTACTGATAATTGCGGAATACGAGCTAATAGTTGAGCAGGCTCTGCGGCGGTTTTTAAGACATTACGTCTTGTGCAAGGCGTATGTAAAAAAACTTTCTCTGGCAAAGGTTTAACGATAAGTGTCGTAGGCCAATCCTGCTTTTGAATAAAAGTGATGATATCAATCACTTTTGTAGAAAACTTTTGTAATGATTCATCAATTGAATCAGAATGCGAACTAAAATGGTAATTATATTCTTGGAGAACAGCACTACATCCGGTGGCAGTAGTAATAATGTAATCAACTTCCGCTTGTTCGGCCTCAAATGCGTCACAATTTTGCTTAGCTAATCGAAATGCTTCTTGGAGGTCGCCGGCATGGGAAGCAATAGCACCGCAACAGGTTTGTTGCTTTGGAACATGTACTTCTATTCCAAAATGTCGCAGTACATATATAGAGGCTTCTAACGTTTCTTGGTCACACATTGAAGTAATGCAGCCAGTAAACAATTTGACTCGCCCTTTTTTGGGGCCAATGGGTTCATAAATAGTCTGAAATTCAATTGGCTTAGCAACAGCAGGCAAAAGGACATCCAATTCACCTAGACCAAAGAGCGATGGGAGCTTTAATAACTGTGCTAAACGTCTTAAGCCTGTTATCTGAAGTAGCCATAATATCCGATGCAGAAATCGTTGGTAATTTGGTTTGGTCACAATCCAGCTTAAGAAACGTGTTGTTTGAGAAGGCGCTGTGAGCTTTCCTTGAGCGGGTAGTTCTTGAATTAATGCACGCCCTAGTGTTAGTAACTGGCCATATTCAACATGTGCTGGGCAAACTCTTTCACAAGCGCGACATCCAAGGCATTGATCGAGATGATTTTGAACTTTCTCTGTCAGGGGTAATTTTTCTTGGGCCAGTGCTTGGAATAAAGCGATACGTCCTCGGGGGGATTCGTTTTCATCTTTAGTCAGTTCATAAGTAGGACAGTGAGGTAAGCAAAGTGCGCATTTCACACATTGACTAGCTAGTTTGTCGACGACGGTATTTTGAGTCACGCGCTTTAACCCATTGCCATTTAACAGTACCTAACTCATGATATCTTACTTTATTTGAAGGTGGTTAGTTGTGCCTTATTATCAACATCAACTTTTCTTTTGTATCAATCGCCGAAGTGCTGGTAAGCGTTGTTGTGCAGAGGGAAATGCTGAAGCGTTGCGAGATTACGCAAAGCAAAAGCTAAAAAAATTGGGACTGCATTCTGCGGGCTTCAGTCGGGCTAACACTAGCAGTTGTTTAGGGCGTTGTGACGAAGGTCCGGTGTTAGTTATCTATCCAGAAGGGGTGTGGTATCATTACCACAGTACCCACGATATTGATGAGATTATTGAGCAGCATATCCAACAGGGTAAAATAGTTGAGCGACTTTTGTTACCCGCTTCTCCACCGGAAGAGTCTGAAATTTAATGAATTTTACCCTTCGAGGGGGTAAAAGAGATCTTTATTTAGACACTTTGATACGAAATACGTGAAGATCCATTGTCAGTAGGTGGTGGGTTTTGTATAATTCGCCAACTTTCAGAGTCGAATTTCCTTTTGGAGAGTTTTTATCGTATGAAGACCTATGTCGCGAAACCACAAGATATTAAACGCGATTGGTTTGTGGTGGATGCTAAAACGTTGACGATTGGCCGTCTTGCTTCACGCGTAGCCTCAATTTTGCGTGGAAAGCATAAAACCACTTTTACTCCTCATGAAGACACAGGGGATGTGGTTGTTATCATTAACGCCGAACAAGTGTTGTCTACGGGCAAAAAAGAAAAAACCAAGGTGTACCATCATCATACAGGGCATATTGGTGGAATTAAGTCTGTCACCTTAGAAAAATTGCGTAGTACTCATCCAGAGCGTATCATTCAGTTGGCGGTCAAAAGGATGCTTCCTAAAGGACCTTTGGGTAGAAAAATGTTCAAGAAGTTGTGGGTTTATAAAGGGGCTGAACATCCTCATCAAGCACAACAACCAAAAGAATTAACTCTTACTTAATTATTAACTGATGGTAAAAGCATGACAACAGCACAATATTATGGAACAGGCCGGCGTAAAACATGCCGTGCACGCGTGTACATGAAACGGGGATCAGGAAAGATCACCATTAATGAGAGCACAATTGAAGAATATTTTGGCGGCCGAAAAGCTGCTCACATGATCGTAAGACAACCTTTAGTGCTATTAGGCATGGAAGGTAAGTTTGATATCATTGTGAATGTAGCCGGCAGTGGTCCGATGGGACAAGCTGGTGCAATTCGTCATGGTATCACCCGTGCTTTATTGCAATATGATGAAGAAGGTGTTGTTGCAACAGAAAGCGATGATGGAGAAGGTTCAGGCGCGCAATCTTATCGCCGCATTCTTCGTAAAGCGGGCTATGTGACACGCGATTCACGTGAAGTTGAGCGTAAAAAGGTTGGTCACCGAAAAGCGCGTAAAGTGGAACAATATTCGAAACGATAATTGTTTATCACCAAAAAAGGCGACCCAGGTCGCCTTTTTTTTTGCTATTAAGAAATGAGTACTGAAAAATGATTAATTTAGTTGAACTTTCAATGCATTATGGATCAAAGCTGCTCTTTGACGAAGTGAATTTATTATTATTGCCAAGTAAACGTTATGCCATCGTCGGATCCAATGGATCGGGTAAAAGTACGTTGCTGCGATTAATGATGATGGAAGAAACAGCTAGCCTTGGTGAAATTACAACACCAAAAGGCATGCATATTGGTTGGGTAAACCAAGATCATTTTCGTTATGAAAATTCTAGAGTTTTAGATGTGGTGATCCAAGGTAAAGCCCAATTGTGGGATGCACTACAAGAAAAAGAAGTATTGCTAGAGCAAGAGTGGACAGAAAAAAGTTCGCAACGTTTTGTTCAGTTAGAAGAACTTATTGCTCATCACGATGGTTATATGGCCGAAGGCCAAGCCCATACTTTATTAAATGGATTGGGTGTGCCGCTTGAAAATCATGAAAAACCACTTTCGTTATTATCTGGTGGTTTTAAAATGCGAGTGCTATTAGCACAAGCATTATTTAGTAATCCTGATATTTTACTTTTAGATGAACCGACCAACCACTTAGACTTAGTTACTATTTGTTGGTTGGAGCAATATTTAATTAATAATTTCAAAGGACTGTTGGTCTTTGTTTCTCACGATATTAAATTCTTAAATAATGTCGCGACCAGTATTTTAGATATTGATTATGGTGAAATACGAGAATATCCAGGTAATTACAATAGTTTTTTAATCAATAAAAAAATCATTATGGATCAGAAACTTCAGGAAAAGAAAAACCTTGAAGATAAGATTGCTAATTTGCAAAAATTTGTGGATAGATTTAAAGCAAAAGCATCCAAAGCAACTCAAGCTCGTTCCAGAGTAAAAATGATTGATAAAATTGAATTACCTGATATTAAAAATTCATCACGAATATCGCCTACGTTTGAGTTTCATTGTAAGCGACCATCAGGTAAGCAAGTCTTGGCAGTTTCTCATATTTCAAAATCATTTGGTGATAAACAAGTATTGAATGATGTGAATGTTGAAATTAAACGTGGTGAAAAAGTTGCTATTATTGGTCCCAATGGTATCGGGAAATCAACTTTTTTAAAAATCATCTTGGGTCTTTTAGAGCAAGACAATGGTACGGTAGAGTGGGGATATGAGGCTCAAACAGCGTATTTTGCTCAAGATCACCACGAGATGCTTAAAGAAAATGTAAGCGTCTTACAGTGGCTAGAGCATGAAGCGTCATTTGAAACCAGCGTCAAAGTTCGTCACATGCTGGGGCAAGTACTGTTTATGAAAGATGAGGTTGAAAAAAGTGTATTACAAATCAGTGGGGGTGAAGCAGGACGTCTTTTATTAGCAAATATTATGCTGATGAAACCCAATGTTCTCATTATGGACGAACCCACTAACCATTTAGATATTGAAACGATTGAAGCGCTAGCTGATGCGTTGAAAGCATATCAAGGGACGCTCTTATTAGTAAGCCATGATAGGCATTTTGTGAATCAAGTGGCAACCAGAGTAATAGCCATTACAAAAAAAGGGATCAAAGATTTCAAAGGTAGCTATGAAGAATATTTAAAATACTATCAGTCAGATTATTTAAGTTTGGACTTTTTATCAGGCAAAGATAAGAATGAAAAACAAGATAAAAAAGATAATAAAAGCAAACAGGATAAAAAAGGGAAGAAATAATAAATACCCACAGTTGGGGGATCCCCCCAACGGCTAAATTTATCAGGATTGTAGTTTCTTTCTTTCACTAAGAATGGATTCTATTTCTGGAATGAGTGATTTGTATGCGTCATCTGTGTAGCGTTCTAAGCTCTCTTTGAGACGCGCAAGACTTTGGCATGATTGTTCAGCTAAAAAAATACTTCTTGGATGTTTTACTGTATTTGGTAAATTTAAATAGGTAGTGATAAATTGATGTCTTTGTGGACGCTCTTCTGGCTTGGACATATCAACGTATTGTACATCGTGTTTTCCAAATTTTGATGCAAAAAGTAGGACATCGCCAATAGGAATTAATATTTCAGTGACAGGTTCAACATCTTTCCATCCCGTTGGTGATTCTTCAACCCATTTACATTTAAATCTAATAATTAAAGAATTTAAGCTGTAATCAGAAGGGTGTAAACTAGCGTAATTGGTTATAAGCTTCTTATAGCCAGTTAATTGAGGATTATGATCATTTAATCTCAAATATTGCTTAGCATTTAAAATAGTATTGGTATTTAATAAAGGATAGGTAGAAATATTTTCAAGAATTTTTTTCCACAATAAACAGACTTGTCGTAAGCCCACTTTGCTTGCATATGGTAAGGAAGATAATATTTTGACTAAGGTATCTTCTGTCCTAAAGGGATTGGCACCTTCAATCATAAACTTATCCTCGTATAATTCTTAAAACACCCCATTATTAATATTATTTAGTTAAAATAAAAGTAATGTCAGACAAATGATGGTTTTGAAGAGATTGTTGGTAAAATGATTTTTTTCCTCATTATAAATGTTGTAAATATCATAGCTATACTCTTTAGTTTATATAATAAAACTAATTGGTACTGTATTTATGGCTAATAATGAAACAAACAGTGAGAATAAGCGGGAAGATACAAGTGATTCACTGGAATTGTTCTCAATGCAACGAGAACTCCTGCTTGAATTAATTTTACCATTATTTTCATCTGATGTTCGTGCTAAAATCAATGATATCAATCGTCAATTTAAAACGTTGATTAATAACAAAGTGATATGGCAAGCTTTTATTGATAAATATTTTCCTTATCTCGTTCAAACAAAATCTTCTGGCTATCAAGAGTTTCCCAAAAAAATATTCCTAAAAGAGTATAAAAAATATAAGAATTTTTACGTACCTTCTTTATCAAATCGAGATAGCATGAATTTGGTACTAGCTGCACTAAGTGGAGATTTGGTAAAAATTGAAGCAGCAAATATATCTTCTGATAAAAAAAATGATCTTTATATTTTATCTGCAGCCAATGGTCATATTAAAGCATTAAATACACTTGATAAAAATGGCATGATGCAAGCATTTATTAAAGCATCTGAAAACGATCATTTAAGTATGGTGCAATGGTTTTTGGAACATGCTAATCACGTTATTTCAATCAGAGCCAAGGAACAGGCCTTTGAAAAGGCAGCCCTTTTTGGGCAACTTTCTACCATGCAGTGTATTTTGGAAAATGCTGCAAAAGATATTTCCACCGATACCAAATCTCAAGCTTTAAGGAATGCAGCCATGAAAGGGCATGCGTCGGTATTGGAATATTTATTGGATCAATTGAGTCAAGAGATTGCTGCCGGATATAAGGGGCAAGCTTTAAATGATGCAGCAGAAAATGGTCATGGGTTGGCAGTACAATGTATCATCAATCAAGCCTATCAAGATATTGCTATCTCTTTTATTAGCCATGCATTTAATCAAGCCGCACAAAATGGTCATTATGATATTGTAAAATTTTTATTAGCAAAATATAGCAGCGATATTACAAGCGAAGAAAAGGGAAGTGCATTAAACTATGCAGCTCAAAATGGATCTGTTGATATCGTGAAGCTTCTTTTGCAACAAACAGGGCGTGATATTGACAATGTAGATAAAGAAAGTGCATTAACACTAGCTGCATCAAAAGGTTGTTTGGCGGTAGTAAAATGTATTCTGGAGCAATCGGGTCAAGAGATAAATACGCATGATAAAGAGCAAGCGTGTCTTTTGGCTGAAGATCACGGGTTTGGCTCAGTTGTGAAAGCATTTAAAGAATATAATTTAGGCCATGCATTTAAAGATGCTGCTGCTTTTGGACAATATGAAATGGTCGAATGGTTGTTTGAACAAGCAAAAGATGAAATTGCGCCAATCTATAAAAGCCTAGCTTTGGAAGGAGCAGCCAAAATGGGCTATTCAGACATAGTTGAATTTCTAATGACACATGCATTGAATGATTTGGATAGTTATCATCAAGCCAATGCAATACAATTTGCACAACAAAATGGTTATTCTCATATTGTTAAACTGATTAAAGATAAAAATATGAGAAAAACAGGCTAAACTTACAACTTTCTTGAAGCTAATACGCGCTCAACGGTATCTACAATTGCTTGGGTTTGGCTATCAATTTCAATATTGAGGTGTTCACCTTCTTTTGCTTGACCAAAAGTGGTAATTCTTAATGTTTCAGGAATAAGATGGACACAAAAATGTTCATCAAACACTTCTTGGACTGTGAGGCTAACACCATTTAAAGCGATATAGCCTTTAAAGAGAATATACTTTATCCATTCTGGGTTACACTGAATTGTTAATACGCATTGTTCTGATGAGAGATGGATAATATTACTCATTGTCCCTGTACCGATGATATGACCAGAAAGCAAATGTCCACCGATCTCATCTCCAAGCTTGGCTGAGCGCTCAATATTAACCCGTTGCCCATTTTGGAAAGTTGGAATTGTTGTGCAGCGTAATGTTTCAGCGATAGCATCAAATGAAACCAATGTACCGTTGATAGCGACAACCGTTTGACATGCGCCATTGATGGAGACACTAGCTCCCAAGGTTAATCCTTCGACAAGCTGTATTGGCATATCGATAGTGTACCTAGTTAAATTTGTATCGTGGGCAATTGATGCTATTTTAGCAGTGCTTTGAACAATACCTGTGAACATGCTTTTTACCTTAATCCTATCAATCTTTGTGCAAAGATTGCCATAGTTATTCTTCTTTTGCTATATGGCATTTGAAGATCCTGAACGGGATCAAAATATACCTTTCAAACCAAAAAGCAAAGCTGTGATCCCGCTAGGGACTTTTCTATTCATAATCTATGCTATGTTTCTTAAACAGTCCCGTACGGGAAGCATAAGCTATGAAAATAATCAGCACTTCAAGACAATTAGGAACCCTTGTGAAACGCGTTCGCAAGGCAGCTCATATGACGCAAAAGGATCTCGCGGCAGCTTCAGGCACAGGGATAAGGTTTATCCAAGAGCTGGAAAAGGGCAAGGGTTCTTGTGAATTAGAGAAAGCCTTAATAGTGACCTCTATGCTTGGGATCCGTCTTGAAGTTCGGCTTCCATTTATCGCGGATGTGCACGCTTATGCACAAAGATAAACTTTCTGTGCGTTTGTTTGGGAAACCAGTTGGCATTTTAGAACGAAATCAAAAAGAGAAGTTGCACTTTCATTATTTGGAAAATGCCGAAGAGGCGCTGTCATTATCCTTACCATTAAAAGAGAAAAGTTTTGATCACGCACATACTCTTCCATTTTTCGCAGGCTTGCTTCCTGAAAATACACAGACACTCAATACCATCGGTAAGGTATTAGGCACAGATCCTTATAATGCTTTTGATTTGTTATCCATGATGGGATTTGATTGCCAAGGGGCGGTGTCTTTTCATGTATTAACAGAAGAAATACAAACCTATGAGCATACCCCGTTAAAAGCGAATGTTATCTCTGAGAGTGAACTAGAAAATCACTTGCATCAATTGAGGTTAGATCCATTTTTTATTAGAAAAGAAGGATTTAGAGCTATTTTATCAGGGGTTCATGAAAAAGTTCCTGTTTGTTTGATTGACAATCAAATCGCTATTCCAGAAAAAGGCCATTTTACAACTCATATTTTAAAACCAGGTTATGCTTCACTTGAAAATAAGATAATAAACGAATATTTTTGTTTGCGCATTGCAAAGCGTTTGGGCTTACATGTTGTCGATGTAGAACTCAGACATGCAAATAAAACATGCTATTTACTTATCCCTCGTTACGACAGAGAAGTTCAAGATAAAACGATTAAGCATTATCATCAAGAAGATTTTTGTCAAGCATTGGGGTATGAGTCGCCGGAGAAATTTCAAAAAAATGGAGGTCCTGGCTATAAATCATGTTTTGTTTTATTGCAAAAAACTAATATTCCAGCTGTTGATCGTAATCATTTTATAAAAATGATTATATTTAATTATTTAATCGGGAATATGAATGCTCATGCTAAAAACATTTCGTTACGATATTTAACACCGAAACACTTCCAACTAGCACCAATGTACGATATCTATTGTTCACTAATTGATAATAATTGCTTTGATATGGCAATGAAATTAGCAGGCGTATATGACAGAAATCAAATCAGTTCTCTTCATTGGAAATTTCTGTGTGATAAAAGAGGATATTCTTTTTCTGCTTTTAAAAATATTTTTCAAGAACTGAGTGAATCAATAGTTTACGCTGCAAAAGCAGAGCGTTTGCTGATGAAGGAACAGAATATAAATATTGAAGTGGTTGATAAGATTATGAAGATTTTACAAAAGAAACGAGGGGATTGTCGATGAGATCCTCTTTCTTCATTGAAAGAGGATCTCATCATTAGCTTAATGACCCAAGCGACGTAATTTCGCTAAGGATGCTGCTATTTCTTCTTTACGACCTCTGTCCTGAATTTCATATTCTTTGCGTACTGGTGCGCGTTGTGCAATATCAAGATGTTTACGAGCATCTGCATATTGACCAACATCTACTAAAAAATCGCCGTAGTAATAATTTGAATCAATACCATTAGGGGAGACTTGGATAGCTTTTTGTAAATTTGACCGTGCTTTATCTTTACTACCAAAAGCAATAGGCCAACCGGGAACTCTTGCATATAATGCGCCCAGAACACCATAGGCTAAACCATTTTCAACCTGCCCATTGAGACGAATAGCTTCCTCTAAAAGTGCGCGAGCTTTTTTTACATGAGGCAGTACACCTAAGCCACCTTTAATTGAAGCATAAGTACTTAATGTTGTTGCATACCATAGAAGAACTTCAGGTTTATGAGGATATTTTTGATTAACAGCGTCAGCACGACTAATTAATCTTTCAAATTCAGGAATTTGTTTATTCTTTGGTGTTTGAAACTTAGCAATTGCCCAATCGGTGCGCATTTTCTGCACATCTTCTGCCATGCTACCGCCGGTTTCATGACGAGCTGTTGCAGCGCCTTGATTTGGCGTGCCTCGACCATGTGATCCGGAGCTTGGATTTGCGTAGACGTTTGAAATGATGAAACCAATTAAACTAACAAAAATGGCTATCCTTGGGTATAAGGGCATAGCTAGCTCCTGTACTATATAAATGAGTAAACTTTAAAGAAACATACTAGTACGTTGTTTGAAGTTAGACAAGACGCATAGTTCAGTATAGCAAAATCACTGGATGACCTAGGAAAATAACAACATTTTCACAGCAATAACAGAAGCAAACATGCCGGTAAGATCAGCGATGAGCCCTGCTGCCAATGCGTGTCGAATGCGTCTTATTTGCACAGCGCCAAAATATACTGCAAGGATGTAAAATGTAGTTTCAGTTGAACCCATCATGGTGCTTACTAAATAACCGGTATAACTATCGGGGCCAATTGCAGGGTTATTTAATACATCAGATAACACGCCTAAACTTCCAGATCCAGAAAGTGGACGCATAAATACCATGGGTAAAGCTTCTTGTGGGATCCCAATAGCATCAGTAATGGGGCTAATAGTACGCGTAACAGCATCTAAAGCGCCGCTAGCGCGAAACATTCCTATTGCTACTAAGATTGCGACTAAAAACGGAATGATTTTTAAGGCAATCTCAAAACCAGCTTTAGCACCTTCAGTAAAACTGCTATAGATATCAATTTTTTTTCTAATTCCATAGCCAAGAATAGCGACAATAAGCGTTGGAATGATCCAAGGCGAATATTCTTTTCCCCACATGAGGGTAATAGGGACGAGTAATAATAAGAACGCCATCGCCAATGCACTTACCCATCCTGGAAAGTGATCAATAATTTCATGAATGTGTTGATTCGATAATGTGATTGTGGGTTTAGGGGGCGTCATTAATTTTTGTAAAAATTTAGCAGCAACAATTGCAACAAAGGTAGAGCATAGAGTTGCCACTAATGTTGTCGCAATAATACCGGCAGGATCAGCAGAACCTGCGCTAGCTCTTAATGCAATAATTTTGGTTGGTAAGAGCGTCAAGCTTGAAGTATTAATTGCTAAAAATAACACCATTGCATTAGTTGCAACACCAGGATGTGGATTAAGCTTTTCAAGCTCCTGCATCGCTTTTAACCCAAAAGGTGTTGCGGCGTTACCCAGGCCAATCATATTGGCGGATAAATTCATCACCATGGCTCCGAAAGCGGGGTGATTGGCAGGGATTTCAGGAAAGAGCCATTTAAGAAAGGGATAAAGTAACTTGGCTATAACATTTAATAAGCCAGTTTCTTCAATTATTTTCATGAGTCCCATGAATAAGGCTAGAACACCTACTAACCCAATAGCTAAAGTAACAGCATCACCAGCAGAGTGAAGCAATTGATCTGTGAGGACATGCATGGGAGAGCTTTCTTGGGAACTACTATGTGCCCAACGCCATTGCTGCCAAACGGTAGTACCGTAAGCGGAAGCGATAAGAAAGAAGAAAACCCAATTCATGATTAAGAGGACTCCCCTCACCCTAACCCTCTCCCGCAAGGGGAGAGGGGAAAGAATAGATTTAGAGTGAAACCTTACATTAGGGCATGTTTTGATGCAACTTAAGAAGAAGCTTAGCTGCTTGACACTCTATAATCTGGCTCCCCATTTCGTGTAAACTACTTCATTATTTTTATCTTGCGCGCCTTGCAGTGCAGCGGCGAGCATTTTTGTGGTAGTATTTGCCGCCACCTCTTACAGAGTAGCGCTACAAGTATTATTAAGAACACTCAAGAATAATTCCGTCCAGGAGGCGCATGAATGAGTGATGACACAATAGATACCGGTCGACGGCGGTTTTTAACAGCTGCAACTACCGTTATCGGTGGAGTCGGTGTGGTATATGCCGCATCTCCTTTTATTAGTTCTTGGTTTCCAAGTGCAAAAGCACAAGCCCTTGGTGCCCCAGTAAAGATTGATTTGAGCAAACTAGAACCTGGTGCTCAAATGACTGTGGAATGGCGTGGACAACCAGTATGGGTCATACATAGAACTAAGCCAATGCTAGAGAAGTTGCCTGAATTAGATGGATTGCTGCGTGATCCGACGTCTGAACATGATCAACAACCTCAGTATGCACATAATGAATATCGATCTATTAAACCAGAATATTTAGTGCTAATAGGGATCTGTACTCATTTAGGTTGCGTGCCCATGTACCGTCCAGATATTGGAAGTATTGAGCCGAGTTGGCAAGGTGGTTTCTTTTGTCCTTGTCATGGATCGAAATTCGATTTAGCAGGCAGAGTCTATAAGGGCGTTCCTGCACCATTGAACTTGGTAGTTCCACCTTATAAATACGTTAGTGATACCGTTATCGTCGTTGGAGAAGATCAAAAGGCTGCCTAATGAAAAACTCATCATCATCAGGATTCATGGGCTGGATAGATGCCAGATTCCCAGCCACCAAGATGTGGAACGAGCATGTAGCGCAATATTATGCTCCCAAAAATTTTAATTTTTGGTACTTTTTTGGTTCATTAGCTCTATTAGTCCTTGTTAATCAGCTATTAACAGGAATTTGGCTAGCCATGTTCTATAAACCTTCTGCTGTCGAAGCTTTTGGTTCTGTAGAATACATTATGCGAGATGTACCTAAAGGCTGGTTGCTCAGATATATGCACTCTACTGGTGCTTCATTTTTCTTTATTGTGATCTATCTGCACATGTTTCGTGGGTTATTGTATGGTTCTTATAAAAAACCACGTGAATTATTATGGTTGATAGGAACTGCACTTTATATTTGTTTATTAGCAGAAGCTTTTATGGGGTACTTGCTACCTTGGGGGCAAATGTCCTTTTGGGGTGGAAAAGTAATTACTTCTCTTTTTGAAGCTATTCCTGGTGTGGGACCAAGCGTCGTTGAATGGATGCGTGGTGATTTTAACGTCGCTGATGCAACCTTAAATAGATTCTTTGCTTTACATGTTATTGGGATCCCGCTTATTTTTCTATTATTAGTTTGGATGCATTTGATTGCGCTCCATGAAGTAGGCTCTAACAATCCAGATGGTATCGAAATTAAAGAGAGAAAAGATAAAGATGGTCATCCATTAGATGGTATTCCTTTTCATCCTTACTATACCGTAAAAGACTTTTTTGGAGTCGGCGTATTTCTTATCCTGTTTTGTGCAGTTATTTTCTTTGCGCCGGATTTAGGTGGTTTCTTCTTAGAAGGACCCAACTTTGAACCTGCTAACCCAATGAAAACACCAGAACATATTGCTCCGGTTTGGTATATGACACCTTTTTATGCCATTTTACGTGCAATACCAGATAAGCTCAGTGGCGTTATTGCCATGTTATCTGCGGTGTTAATTATTGGTTTCTTACCTTGGTTAGATAGAAGTCCGGTAAAATCGATACGTTATCGCGGGCCTATTTATAAGATTGTTTTGACAATATTTGTTATTAGTTTTATTAGTTTAGGATATCTTGGTTTAAAACCACCAAGTCCTTCTAGAATGATAGCGGCACAAATATTTTCTGTGTTGTATTTTGCATTTTTCTTATTAATGCCTATTTACTCGAAAATCGATAAGACCAAACCAGTCCCGGATAGGGTCACTTACAAATGAAAGCAATAAAAAAATATTTGTTCGTAATAGTTGCCATGATGGTTGTCGGCGTTGCTTTTGCAAGCGAAGGTGTTCACCTTGAAAAAGTCAAAAACAACTTATGCGATAAAGCATCTTTGCAACGTGGTGCAAGTTTATATGTCAATTACTGTGCTGGTTGTCACTCTTTACAATATGTACGTTATAAAGAAATGGCCAAAGATATTGGCATCGTAGATAAAAAAGGAAATGTGTTAGAAAAACTTGTCAATGACAATCTTAATTTTACCAGTGACAAAGCAACGGATCCGATGCTTGTTGCAACGCCAAGAGCTGATGCAATGCAGTGGTTTGGGGTGGCACCACCAGATCTTTCTTTAGTTGCGCGCTCACGTGGTACAGATTGGTTATACACTTACTTAAAATCATTTTACAACGATCCTAAAAGGCCTTGGGGCGTCAATAATGCAGTGTTTCCAGATGTCGGGATGCCGCACATCTTTCTTGCATTGCAGGGAACGCAAGAGCCTGTTTATGTAAAGCAGATGTTAAAAGATGAAGAAGGAAAACCTTACGAAAAGCAGGTTATTTCTCATCTTGAGTTAACAAAACCAGGAGTTCTATCTAAAGAAGAATACGATAAAGTTGTAACTGATTTAGTGAATTTCTTAGATTACGTTGGTGAACCTCATAAGCTAGAAAGAAAGCGTTTAGGGGTTTGGGTATTATTATTTTTAGTGGTGTTTACTTTATTTGCGTACTTGCTCAAACGTGAATATTGGAAAGATGTCCATTAAAGGAGCAAATTGATGGCAGTGGTAGCAAACAAACGCTCAGTGATGACGTTATATTCTGGCTCGTCCGATCCTTATAGTCATCGAGCACGCATTGTTTTAGCTGAAAAAGGTGTCACATTTGATCTCTATGAAATCGATGTTGATTCTCAAGTAGAAGCTTTATTAGAAATTAATCCTTATAACACCGTGCCAACATTGGTAGACAGAGATCTGGTGTTATATGAATCAGAAATTATCATGGAATATTTGGATGAGAGATTTCCTCATCCGCCATTGATGCCTGTGTATCCTGTTGCCAGAGCACGCAGTCGTTTGATGTTGCACCGAGTGAATCGCGATTGGTATACATTAATGAATAAACTTCTTGTTAAAAATGCCAATCCTGCTGAATTGCAAGAAACACGTAAAGTGTTATATGAAAGTATTGTTGCTGTTTCACCGATGTTTAAAGAAATGCCTTTTTTCTTAAGTGAAGAATTTTCATTGGTAGATTGTGCGATAGCCCCATTATTATGGCGCTTAAAAGCAATGGGTATTACATTACCCCCGGAAGCAAAATCGATTCAAGAGTATGCAAAAAGACTTTTTGATCGAGAAGCTTTTCAAGTCAGTTTAACTGATTCTGAACGTGCGATTGGTGAATAGCTATGACTTCTAGTCGTCCTTATTTGCTTCGCGCATTTTATGAATGGATTGTAGATAACAACGCAACGCCTTATGTTGTTGTGAATGCTGAATTTCCTCATGTCAGTGTTCCACAAGAATATGTCGAAAATGGACGCATTGTGTTAAATATTTCTCCCGGCGCAGTGAGAAGTTTATTGCTTGCTAATGATCATGTGGAATTTAATGCCCGTTTTGCTGGTGTGCCTCATGATATTTATGTTCCCATGCGTGCCGTTACGGCTATTTATGCCAAAGAAAATGGACGTGGGATGGTGTTTAAAGATGATGATGAAGATGATACGCCGCCTCCTGAATCACCAAATGAAGAGGAATCATCCGGTAAAGGTGGCACTGGCAAACCTAAAGGCAAGAAGGGTGGCGGTAATGGTCGCCCTAAATTGACGGTTGTGAAATAAGACCCTCTCCCTAACCCTCTCCCACTAGTGGGAGAGGGGATAAGAATGTGCTTCTGCATCCATGTACCTACATCGATTCATAGTTTTTCAACTAAATTTGAGATAAGATAAATAGTATGACGGTCTTTAAAGGAGAGCGTTATGAAGCGTCTATTTATTCTTGTCCCCGATCTCAAAGAAACGAGCGACATTGCGCATGAGTTAGAAACGCAAGGCGTGAAAGAAAGTGATATACATGTTCATGCTCATATCCCACAAGAAGTCAGTGCTGTTAACCTACATCCTGCGAATATTTTTCAATTAACCAATCTAGGTTCTGCGATTAAACTAGGCCCTATATTAGGGTTAATTTTTTCAGCTTTCATTTTGATGTTTTGTAGTTTTGTTTTTGGACCTACCATTCAAATTCATGCACTTGGATATTTTGCCATTCTCGTCTTTGGAGTGGGGTTTGGCATATGGTCTACGGGTTTAATAGGTCTTGGCGTGAAAAACCCTGTAGTTGAAAAATATGAAGGGTATGTCTCAGATGGGCATTATTTGATGATGATTGATACAGCAGATGAAAGAGAAAAAGAAATTTCATCAAAAATTATATCAGCGCATCCTGATACATCATTGGCTGTCGCAAATGATAGTGTGCATTAACATTTGAATTTTCCGTCATTGCATCAAGATGCAATGACGGAAGTTAACAAGTCCTTTGTCTATTTTTTACGAGAAGCTCCAGGTCCTCTTTTTTTGACTGGCTTTTTTTCTTCTTTATCAGAGAGTTCTTCTTCTGATTCAAGATCAATAACAACCTTTTCTTTGGCTAGTCCTTTGGCTGTAGAAGTTTTGTGCTTTTTAGCATGCGTAATAGCTGTTTTATGTTCTTTGGCACTTAATTCGAGTGAACGCTCAAGATCTTCATCTTCCGATTCAGCTTTAGCGCGCTTTTTAGGTGGGGCTTTTTTCTTTGGACCTTCCGTTCTAGATGTAGAGACGTTAGGAATAGATTTTTTATTTAATTCTTCTTCAAGATGATGACTCAAGATTTTAGGAGCAATTTTGATTAACTTATCAACCTTTGCTTTAAAGTCATCTAAATGATCGTTTAGGATAGTATCTATCACGTCTTCTAATTTTGATTTTTCTTCTTTTGTGAATTTTAGCTTATCAAATGCAGTGTTGAGTAATACTTTAACTGAATCGATAACCTCTTCAATTTTTTCATCTGTTAAATCAGCGCGGACTTTCTTTATTTTTTTGAGAAGGAGGCCGTCATGTACTAATTTAGCAGCATTTTGTTGTTCTTGTTCACTCACGTTGGCTATATTCGACAGCTTATCAAAATCGGCATTGATTTCTTTAAATAATTCAATATCAAAAACGCCAGTTTCGGGAGCTGTTAATTTATCTTTTAATTCTTCAGCCAGCGCTTGAATATCATCTTTTAAAAGTTTGTCCATTTCTTCGCCAATTTTTTCGATGCTATCGAAATCACCGAAGTGGCTACATAATATATTGATAACAAGATCGATATTGGCATCGATGGTAAGATCATCTGCTACGGTATCTAATTGATCAATAAATGAATTGGCTAATTTTTTAAACTCTGGCACTTTTTTGAGCAGACCAGGTTCTGACTTCACTATTTCAGATTTGGCTTTCACCAGATTTTCTTTAAATTCAGTTTTTCCCTTTTTAATGTGTTCCATTAATTTTGGCTTGACCGCCCATCTCACTGCTGCTTGTCCAAGACCTGTATTGAGAACTAAACCAGCACCTTTATAGGCTGCCTTTTTTGCAAAATCTAACATTTGAAACTCCTAGGGAAATATTTAGAAAGCGGACACATACTAACAAGCGAAACTGATATATTCAAGTCGTTTTTTAATATAAAATAAGGTTAATTTGGGAAAAACTTACCGGGATTCATAATATTTTGGGGATCAAATTGTGCTTTGATTTTCTTCATGAGTTGCATGCTAGATGGCGTGATTTCTTTGCTCACATAATCGCGTTTTTCAATGCCTACACCATGTTCTCCCGATAAACTGCCTTGTAAATCAACTACTTTATCAAATAAACGGTTTAAACATTCTTTGGCGCGAGGTCCTTGAACAGGATCAAAAGGATCGATTAACAAATTCACATGTAAATTGCCATTGCCTGCATGGCCAAAATTAACAATGGTAATATCAAATTCTTTAGCAAGTTCTTGAGTGTAATTTAAAAGATCAGGAATATGAGAAAGTGGCACCACCACATCCTCATTAATTTTATGAGGAGAAAGGCTGCGTAAAGCTTGTGAAAGCGATTTACGAATGGTCCATAGTTTATCTGTTTCTTCTTGAGTGGTAGCCACTGACCATGAAATAAGGCCAGGATTTTGACAAGCCATTTTCATTAATTCAACATCGGCTGACAAATCATCAGATGAACCATCAACTTCAATCATGATCATACTGCCAGCATTTTCTGGTAAATCAGCAGATGCATGTTTGCGAATCATCTCAATAGCATTTCCATCAATAAATTCACAACCACAAGGGGTAATAGGTTGAGTCATTATTTTGGTAATGGCTAAAGCTGCGCTATCAATATCTTTAAAAAAAGCTTGCATGGTGCGTTTGGCATGAGGAAGGGGAGTGAGCTTTAAGGTTGCTTTTGAAATAATCCCTAAAGTTCCTTCAGATCCAATGAGTAGACGTGTTAAATCATAACCCACCACACCCTTAGTAGTGTAAACACCACACTCAATGGTTTCACCAGTACCAATCACTGCCGTTAAGCCTAAAGTATTTTCGCGCGTGGTGCCATATTTTAAGGAACGTGGGCCTGCGGCATTACAACTTAAATTGCCACCGATGCAACAATAAGCAGAGCTAGTGGGATCTGGTGGCCAGAAAAATCCTGCACTTTTGGCGGCAGCTTGTACTTCTGAATTCAACACGCCCGGCTCAACGACCATTGCGCGATTAGCAACATCTAATTTCAGAATTTTTTGCATTCTTTCTAGTGTTAATACGACTCCGCCTTGAATAGGAATAGCTGCGCCCGTGGTGCCACTAGCACGCCCCCTTGCCGTAATCGGGATCCCATATTCATAACACAATGTCACTGCGCGAACGATTTCTTCATGCGATGTCACAAAGACAACGGCATCAGGTAGGGCATGACGGCGGCTGTTATCATAACCATAAACCCAGCAATCAGCAGGATCAGTGTAGAACTGATTTTTATCAAACGCCTTTTGCAAGGCGTTTAATCCTTCATTTTTCATATTCAAATATCTTCACTACTCTTTGCACGCCTTTGGTATGTCTTGCTATATCTACGGTAATTTCTTCTTCTAATGGGGTGACAATACCCATGAGGTAAACAGTACCATCTTCAGTAATGACCTTAACGCGTGTAGGGTTGAGATCTTTCGTTACTGCCATTTCACCTTTGATTTTTGTAGTGATCCAACTATCATTTGAACGTTGCAACATTGAGGTTGGTGCTTTAATTAGTATTTCATTATGAACTTGGCGGATTTTCTCCACATCCTTCACGGACTTCTCAATTTCATAACGAATATTTCTTGAAGGTACTTGCCCAACCAGCAACACACGATTGTTATAGCTAATCGCTGCAACATGAATAGCAGGATCATCTTCTGCTACTTCATAGATTGCTTGTATAGCTTTAAGTTGAATACTTTTGTCTTCAATGATAGTACCCGCAGTTCGTCTGTCTTGAGCAACAACAGCGCTAGATGCTGCGGCTCCAACGACAACTGCCGCACAACCATGAAGAAAAGAAATTACAGCTAACAATCCAATGATTGCTGTTGTTTTATGAAAATTTACCTTAAGCATGTTTGTGGTCCAAATTCAGTATCAATGTAATCACATAAGCAATGAATAATAAGAAGATGTACTTCTTGAATTCTTGCCGTCGAGAAAGCAGGGACTCTTATTTCAATGTCTTCAGCTTGTAAAACTCGAACAAGATCGCCGCCATCTTTGCCCGTTAATGCAACAACTTTCATCCCTTTGCTATGTGCTGCATAAATTGCATTGATAATGTTCTGAGAATTACCGCTGGTACTGATTGCTAATAATACGTCGCCATCTTGTCCTAATCCTTTAATTTGTTTTGAGAAAATTTCATCATAACTATAATCATTAGCGATGGAAGTGATAGTGGAAGAATCCGTCGTCAGTGCCATGGCTGGTAAACTGATACGTTCTTTTTCAAATCGATTTAATAATTCTGCCGCAAAATGTTGAGCATCGGCAGCCGAGCCCCCATTACCACAACATAAAATTTTATGTTTGTTTTTGAGCGCGTCAACCATACATTCGCTGGCGCGGACAATGTCTGGTGGCAAAGTATCTAGGGCTGCTAATTTGGTATCAATACTATCGTTAAAGAGTTTTCGAACTTGATCTTGTTTGTTCATAATAGTTTTCTAACTAAATGGCCGTTTTTGTTTTTATTGAAGAGAAGATTATTCTACTCCAAAAGCGTTTGGGATCCAGGTGATTTTAGGATTAAGTTGCTCACCTGAGATAGAGATCACATCAAAACGTGAGGAAAAGTGCTCTGTCCAGGGATTGCAGAGCTGAAAATAGGAAGCGGTACGAATGAGCCTTTGACGTTTAGCATAAGTGATTGTTTCAAAGGGAGATCCATAATGCGCATTTTCTCTATAACGTACCTCGATAAATATGAGTTCATTTTGATGTTTCATGATGAGATCGATTTCGCCCATTTTGCAGCGAAATTGCGCTTTGACTAAAACGAGTCCTTTGGACTTTAAAAATTGCTTGGCAAGATTTTCGGCTTGATCACCAATAGCTTGTTTAGGGCTTTGCTTTTTGAGTTTATTGTGAGTACTCTTGATTGCTGATTTTATCTCTTCGAACATCGTAATACATCTTTGAGGTCATTGTGGTTCAAGATAAAGAAAATATTTTCGAAAAACACCCTAAAAAAACACTGGGTTTGATTATTTTGCTCATTTTAGCAGCATTCTATGGCCTTTGTTCAATTAAATTTATCAATAATCAATATACTGAGTTTGAAAACAAAAGTATTAAAACAATTTTACATCAATATTATGTTGGTAAAATTATCGATAATAATGTTGGCCGGTTTATTAAATTACGTGAACACAGGCCCAATCAGGAAAAATTTGAAAGACCCACGAGAAATTATATCAAGCATCTTGAGCCTAATAGTGTAGAGCGAAAATACTATCGAGTGGCCACTGATAAGCATGGTTTTATTGGGCCTTCTGAAATTCATGAAAATCCTGATTACAAAATTGTTTTTTTGGGAGGCTCGACAACAGAATGTTTATACATGGATGAACAACACAGATTCCCCTATCTTGTAGGCAGACAATTAGAAAAGACTTTGAATAAAAAGGTAAATTCTTATAATGGCGGCGTTTCTGCCAATGAATCAATGCATTCGTTAAATATACTCATGAATAAAGTGTTACCATTACAGCCTAATATAGTGGTATTTATGCACAATATTAATGATTTAGTGATTTTACGTTCCCAAACAACATATTGGTATACCGATTCTCTTAAAAGCCATGTGCAAGCGTCTAAAAATATTTTTACGCGATATGAATTTCCTCCCACCGAAAAAGTATATGATGAAGCAAAAATCACAGAAGAATTTAGGCGTAATCTTCGCACCTTTATTGCAATTTGTCGCATCAGAGATATCCAACCGGTTTTAATGACTCAAGCCAATCGTGTAAAAGATGATGCTTTGTATCATCGTTTTAATGATGTTATTCGTGAAGTTGGAAAAAACGAGGGAGTTTTGGTGATTGATTTGGCACAAAGCATTCCTGCCTCCAAGGACTATTTTTATGATTCTTATCACTATACGGCTTCTGGCGCCCAATTAGCGGCAGATGTAATTACTAAAGAGTTAGAAAAGAGGTTAATAGATAGTAAAGCTGCAGCATAAGAAAGAGATTTTTCTTTCCCTTCTACCGCTTTGCGGGAGAAGGTGGCGCGAAGCGACGGATGAGGGTCTTAAGATTTGGACCCCTCACCCTAACCCTCTCCCGCGAAGCGGTAGAGGGGACAAGATCATATTTTGGAGTTATCAATGTCTACCTACATTTTAATTCATGGCTCTTGGCATGGTGCATGGTGTTGGGAAAAAGTGATCCCTTTACTTGAAAAGGTAGGACATACTATTGTGGCGCCTGATTTACCAGGGCACGGTCAAGATAATACTCCCACGAAAGAAATTACGTTGCAAAGTTATATTGATTGTATTACTCGTATTGTTGACAAGAGCGTTAGCCCAGTGATTTTAGTCGGTCATAGTTTGGGTGGTGTGATGATTTCGCAAGTGGCAGAATACTATCCTGATAAAATTCAAGCATTAGTATATGTGGCAGGATTTTTACCCAAAAATGGTGAATCCATGTTTACGTGTGCGAAGGTGCAAGCGCCAACGCGTTTTTCTAAATTAATGAAAATGGATATAGCTGAAAATACATTTTCATTTCCAATTCATGCCATCAAAGACTTCGCTTACAATTTGTGTAGTAAAGAGTTGGTAGAAAATTTAAAGCCCAGATTTTGTATTGAACCTTTAATGCCTTCTAATACGCCCGTTACCTTGAGCGACGATAAATTTGGTCGCGTGCCAAAAGTCTATATTGAATGTTTACAAGACAAAGCAATATTGATTGAGACGCAACGAAAAATGCATACTCAAAAACCTTGTACTGTTTATACGCTCGACAGCGATCATTCTCCATTCTATTCTGATCCCGAAAGGTTAGTACAAGTCCTCCTGCAAGTAACTTAATGTTTGCTCATAGGTCAATGAAAAGACAAACGGTAAGCTTTTTTCCTTTACAGAAGCCAACTATTTCTTATATTTAAATTAGTTATATTAATTGCACATATCTCCTATTCAAGGATGAGAAGGATTTAGATGTGAGTACGCATTGGCATCTGGCAATGCTAGTGACAGGGTGTTTAATCGCTTGCGCTACGATGAATTGTCATGCAGAACAAAGAAAAAATGAAAACCCAGTAGGATCGTTGTCTTCAAAACGCATCTCACATGAGGCTGTTCAAACCAAAACGCTTCATCACATTTTTGAAGACATGAACCTCAAGTCTGCACAAAAACCTGAGAAAGATAAATCTCAAGCCTGGAAGCAATATAAAGAAACCTTGCGCTCAATGTTGGCTGTGCATTTTACAGATTCTATTCAAATTGGTTTTGATCGTATTAAATCAGGCCCTTCAAGAGCCATAAAAGGCGAGATTGTTGATATTAATTCTCATTTATCTCCTAAAACGGGCTCTGATAGCTTAACGGCTAGAGGTTATGGCGTGCAGATGAAAGTGAAGTTAGATTAAAATGTAGGTTTATGATCAGTCAGGCTTTGGTTTTTTTGTATTCGTATGGTCTGGTTCAGGTGCAGCAGCTGGTTTAATTCCATACCCTTTCATACCCCTTGAGATCCCAAGAACGTGTGAAATGAGAAATTTTTTACGTTCATCGTTATTCTTTTCATTTTCATTAGTATTAATTTTATTTTCAGGGGTTGGGGTATCATCTTTGCGTTTTGGCATTGATTCCCCCTATAAATATCAATAACGTCATTAAGAACTAATCTTAAGTTATTAGTCTAACATTATTTTTTTAAATATGTCTACGATGTGGAATTTAAAAAGGGGATTATGCCCCTAAAAGTCCATTCAGAAACCGGTTTCGCTTGGCTTCTTCTGCTTTTTCCTGCTCATCATTGGCTCGTAGATTTTCAATACGATCTTTGAGTGCAGTTAAACGCATTTGGGTAGCAAGATGAGGATTGATTTCGGGGCCTTGCACTAAAAAGTCACTGGGTGCTAATGGCTTGGAATAAGGTTTATTTGTCAGTACTGGTTCACTTGATCGTAACGCTTCAAATCTGGCAGAGCGATCATCGGCTATCGTTAATCCATGATGAACATCAGACTCAGAAAATTCTGCTAATTTAAATAATTCGGATATTGTGAATTTACTCATGCGCTTACTCTTTAATTTATCTATCAGCAAAGTTAATGTTGCTGCTTAGATGGGGGTAGAATAAGGGATCTCAATTGAAAAATCTAATTTCTGCGATGAGTGAGAGTTTTATCAAGATAGGTGGAGAAAAAACGTACCAAGAGTGTTCTTGGTACGTTTTTGTATCAGTTTATTCTCGAAGGAACACCGTCAACTATCTTTGCCCAGGAAAGTTGGCGTTGTACTTGATTTGAGTTACCGACTGTTAGCTGACCAGTGGCACCTGCATAGGGAACACCAGCTTGAACCCGATTAAATTGGTTGCTGAGTTGATAGGCATCAACACCCATTGCAAATAATCGATTATATTGATCGGATTGTCCTTCTGCATTGCTCAATAATTGCTTCATATTTTGCGCTTGCTGTGTATCAATTAACCAAGGCATATCGCAAAAAACAATGCCATTCATATCTCTATCGCGTTTGGGATTGGGATGTCCGCTATAGATACTGCTCGTTGCATAGACGGGAACATCTTCAGCATAATAAAAATCAAACAATGGCTTTAATTGACGTGCTTGATCGGGAGGCGCAGCCATTACAATGACATCAATATCTTTGCGTCGTCTTGGTTGAAATTCGACTTTTTCAGTCAGAATATCTTTAATTTGATTTGCTCGCTTTTGGCTTTCATCAATTCCCAATAATCTTCTAACAGCAGGAGATTGATCATGTGAAGGATTTGTATGCACTGTGCGAACAATACGTCCACCAAGCCTTTGCCATTGGGCACTAAACGCATTGGCTGTACGCTTACCCCATGCATTATCAGGAACAATCAAACCTGCACTGCGATAACCATTTTGCCAGGCTTTATTGGCAATTTGTTCCGCTTCGGTTTCAGGAGCAAGTGTATATTGCACAAAATGATGTGATGATTGTTTAACATCTGGATGATGATTTAAAGCCAACACGGGTGATTTCATTTTATGTGGGGACAGTAAACTTAAACGGTGAACATCTTCTTTTGATAAGGGGCCAACAACAAAATCGGCGCCTTCTTCAGTTGCTATTTCATACACTTTTTGAATATCGGCTTCTTTTGTTGTGTCGTACACTTTCACAATTGGTTTTGTGCCATTTTGTTGATAATAACTTGCCAGAAATCCTTCACGTACCGCTTTTGCTGAGTCTGCATGTTTTCCTGATAAAGGAAGCAATAATGCGATTTGTCGTGGTTGATTGGAAGGGCCAGAAAATTCGCCAAAAGATTGCTGATTAGGGTATTCTGCAGTCGCTGTCTGCATATGTTGTTTTTGGATTTGCGCACTGGAGTCTTGGTGGCCTGCGGATTTGCAACCGCTTAGTAAGCTAAATAATATTATTAGCTTGATAAAATGTAAAAAGTGATAATTTTTCATAATATTTTTTCTTTCCTAGGATGATCTCACATGCAACAAGAGATAGGTAAACTTTACGTCGTTGCTACCCCTATTGGCAACCTTGATGATATAAGTCAACGAGCTCGTGATGTCTTGAGTCATGTAACTTGGATAGCTGCAGAGGATACACGACATAGCCGTGTCTTGCTAGAACATCTTGGGATAACAACACCTTTAGTTTCTTATCATGAACACAATGAACGTCCTAGAACAGATGAATTAATTGAAAAAATACGTCAAGGTGAAAATGGTGCTTTGATTTCAGATGCTGGCACACCTCTAATTAGTGATCCCGGTTATATATTAGTTGCTGGTGCACATGACGCAGGGATCCAAGTTGTTCCTATTCCTGGTGCTTGCTCAATTATTGCTGCTTTAAGTGTTGCAGGTGTACCTACTGATAAATTTTTATTTGAAGGTTTTTTACCTGCAAAAGCACAAGCAAGGCGTCAACGGTTGAGCAAATTGGCCACATTCCCTCACACCATGGTTTTCTTTGAAGCGCCGCATCGCTTAACTTCCTTATTAGCAGATTGTGCAGAAATATTGACACCACTACGCCAAGCAACATTGGCTAGAGAAATAACCAAAAAATTTGAGTCTATCTATAGAGATCAACTGGGTGGGTTATTGGAAAGAGCCGAAAATGGGGAGATTGTGAGCAAGGGAGAGTGTGTATTAGTGATCCAAGGGTTGAGCCGTCAAGAAGAAAGTGAGACCTCACATGAAGAAGAAATGCAGCGTGTATTAAACATTTTATTGCCAGAAGTTTCTCTTAAACAGGCAGTTCAAATTGCCATGAAATTGACAGGATTTGCTAAAAACGCCCTTTATGATTGTGCAACTAAGCTCCAAAAGAAGAGTGAATTATAGTCAAAGCAGTTGAGTTTTCCCCTCAAGGGGGACCTCGTAGGCGAGGCGGCAAGGCTTTGAGCAATAGGAGTGTATACAAAATACATGACTGTTGAGAGAAGCCGTAGCCAACAAAGCCTAAAACTCAAATGCGATGACTATTGCTTGTTAGATGACGAGCACGTATCCTTTGCCCCGAGAGTTGACTAGACAATCGCTGTATGGTGCCGGTTCGCCGGTACGCAGACAGAGGAAAGTCCGGGCTCCATAGGGCAAAGTGCCAGGTAACGCCTGGGGGGCGCGAGCCTACGGAAAGTGCAACAGAAAATAAACCGCCCGATATATCTTGGCAATTTACATACTTCCCCTCTCCCGCTTGCGGGAGAGGGCTAAGGGTGAGGGTCTTAAAACCCCCTCATCCTAACCTTCTCCCGCAAAGGGGAGAAGGGACGGTTGAAAATGCTAAGAATATATTTGGTAAGGGTGAAACGGTGCGGTAAGAGCGCACCGCGGGGATGGTAACATCAACGGCATGGCAAACCCCACTTGGAGCAAGACCAAATAGGAACCCACGCTCCGCGTAAGTGAGAGTAAGATGTGGCCCACATCGGGTTCGGGTAGGTTGCTTGAGGTATGTGGTGACACATACCCCAGATGAATGGTTGTCCGCGACAGAACCCGGCTTATCGGTTAACTCTCTTTACTTTTCGCCTTTGAATTTTATGCTTTGTTGTCATCGTTTCATCAAAACAGCCATGTACTAATATGTACACTCCTGTTTCTCTGAAACTTGACGCCTCGCCTAAAAATCAAATGCTCGAGTAAAACTATTCCGGCTTGTCCGCCGGAGCTTTAGCGAAAGAGGATTGCTCGCCCCTTGGCGCCTTGCCTAAAAGCTAAACGCTCGAGAAACATTCTAGTGTAGGCACAATACCTTTTAGTTTAAATAAAAGTTAGAATATAAACTTTCGCTAACTAACAAAACCAGTGGCAATGACTTCAACCCAACACAAAGCTGTTTTACTTCAAGAATCCATCGAAGCACTCAATATTATTCCTAATGGGATATATCTTGATGGCACGTTTGGGCGTGGTGGTCATAGTCAGGAAATTTTAGCGCGCTTGAATGAAAATGGTCGATTGCTTTGTTTTGATAAAGATCCCCAAGCGATTGCGCACGGCAAAGTCATCATGGGCCAAGATAATCGAGTACAGTTTTTTCAAGAATGTTTTAGCGACATATATCGCATTATTAAAGACTTAGGATTGCTGAATCAACTCAATGGCATATTATTAGATTTAGGGGTTTCCTCGCCTCAATTAGAAGAGCCAGAAAGAGGTTTCAGTTTTATGCGTGATGGCCCTTTAGATATGCGTATGGATCCTACCCGTGGATTATCTGCTAAAGATTGGCTAAATAGCGCGACAACTGAAGATATTATTTGGGTATTAAGAAAATATGGCGAAGAATCTTTTGCAAAACGCATCGCCCACCGTATTGTTGAATGTAGAATAGAATCACCTCTTAACACCACGCTTGAATTAGCCAAGTTGGTTACACATTGTGTACCTTTTAAAAAAATTGGGCATCATCCTGCGACGAAGACGTTTCAAGCCATCCGTATTTATATCAATCAAGAACTTCAATCGGTTGAAAGCCTATTAAATGATACCCAACAATTGCTTGCTCCAATGGGTAGATTAGCCATCATCAGTTTTCATTCTTTAGAAGATAGAATGGTGAAGCAATTTTTCCGTCATCAATCTAAAGTCGATGTCCCTAAAGGGATGGCAGTTTTGGAAAAGGACTTGATTGCCCCTTTTCAGTGGGTGATAAAGAGGCAACGACCAAGTATAATTGAAGTAGAAAACAATCCACGCTCAAGAAGTGCGACATTGCGTTGTTTAGAGAAACAAGGAACGTTAGAAAAAGGGTAGCAAGTGAGTCAAACACTTACAAAGTTTTATGCTAAACCTCAAGGGTTTGGCATACTCGGGATAATCATATTAAGTGTAATGGTATTTATTTCAGCCATTGGGGTTGTTTATAACAAACACCAAAGTCGCCAATTATTTGCCCAGTTGCAGCGCCTTCAGCACGAGGTTGAATCCCTTCAGGTCGAATGGGGACAATTGTTATTAGAGCAGGGTACTTGGTCCTCTGATGCCAGAGTTGAACGAATAGCTCGCGAGCGGTTGCATATGAAGTTGCCTGAACCTAATGAGGTTATGGTTATTTCGGAATAAACTGGATCTTATGCCCTTTCTCGATATGGGGGAGGGAAAAGAAAAGCTCCTTCTCTTTAAATTTAAAATATCTCCACTATCCTCATGTCGCCCAGCTAGTAAATATGATGTTACAATTATCTGTCCATGATCTGTATTCATGATTGATGGATAACAGAAAAGTTAGTTATCAATATTATAAATGCTTTTGGCTAAATCAAGAAAATGAAACTACAACAGTTATTGCAAGATTTAACTGAATATTGTGAAGGTGAGGATAATCACGTTGTAGGTTTGTCTCTGAATACGAAACAACTACAACCTGGTGAACTTTTTATTGCTATACCAGGTCATTCAAATGATGGTCGCAGTTATATCAATGATGCTATTGCCAATGGAGCGAGAGCAATTGTTGTTGAAGCTGATGGTCTTGCCGCATTTTCTTATCAAAGCTCATCTTTAGTTCCTGTTATCCCAATAAAAAATTTATCTGCCAAACTCGATATTATAGCAACACGATTTTATAACGATCCGAGCCGTGAACTACAAGTTACCGGCGTTACTGGCACCAATGGCAAAACCACCACTTGTTATCTTTTAGCACAAGCTTTATCACGTTTAGGGATCTCTTGTGGTGTGATGGGTACGCTCGGGTTTGGATTTATTGATTCATTACAAGATTGCCAATTAACGACACCAGATGCCATTTCTTTGCAAAAGTATTTAAAAAATTTAAAAGATAAAGGTGCCAAAGCTGTTGGCATGGAAGTTTCATCGCATGGATTAGCACAAGCAAGAGTTAATAGTGTGCAATTTAAAAGTGCAATTTTTACCAATTTAACACAAGACCACTTAGATTATCATGGCAATATGCATGAATATGGTAGAGCCAAACAAAAATTATTCCAATTTCCGAGTTTAGAACGTGCTGTTGTCAACGGTGATTCTGAGTATTGTCAAAAAATATTACAGGCCATGCGTCGCGATTTTCCTGTTGTTGTTTATACGTTAAATAAAACATTAGCAGATATACCTCGGTTTCAAAAATCATCCATTTTACCCATCACGACAAAAAATATTGAACTAGAACAAAAAGGGATGAGTGCCATCATCGAAACCCCTTGGGGAAAAGGAAAACTCAAATCACCACTTTTAGGTCAATTTAATTTAAGTAATCTGTTAGGTGTTTTAGCAGAACTTTGTTTGCAAGAGTGTGATTTTGAAGCAGCTTTACATGCTTTGAGTCATGCTCATGCAGCTCCTGGACGAATGCAAAGATTAGGCGGTGTTCGAACACCACAAGTGATTATTGATTATGCCCATACACCAGATGCTTTAGAGAATGCACTAAAATCTGCCAGAACACATTGTCGGCGTCGATTATGGTGTGTTTTTGGATGCGGTGGCGATAGAGATAAAGATAAGCGTGCCAAAATGGGGGGCATTGCTGCAACATATGCTGATCGAGTGGTGGTAACTTCTGATAACCCTAGAACGGAAGATCCAATGCAAATCATTGAAGATATTTTGCAAGGGGTGGAATTAGTTCACAGTGAAAAGATTGTAGTTGAAGAAAATAGAGAAAGTGCAATTGAATATGCCATCAGTCATACACTCGCTGTTGATACAATTTTAATTGCGGGTAAAGGACATGAAGATTACCAAATCATTGGTCAAACAAAATTTCCTTTTAGTGACGCGCACTGCGTTAATAAATTATTAAGTGAGGATCAATCGAATGAAGCTATCGGAAATAGCTAAAGAATTTCAAGGGAAATTGTATGGGCAAGATCAAGACATGCCTTCCATTGCCATTGATAGTCGAAAAGTAAAAAAAGATGATATGTTTATTGCCATTAAAGGTGAAAACTTGGATGGTCATGATTACATAGAATCGGCGATTGATAATGGTGCAAAAGTTGTCATTGCCGAAAGAGCAGCACTGACAGCAAAAGAAAAAGCGATAACTTTTATACAAGTTGAAAATACGACGATTGCCTTGGGAAAAATTGGCGCGTTATTTAGAAAAAACAATCCTATCCCAATGATAGGGATCACAGGGAGTTGTGGAAAAACGACTGTAAAAGGGATGTGCGAGTCTATTTGTCAACATAATGGCAAAACATTAGCGACCAAGGGTAATTTCAATAACCATATCGGTTTACCGTTAACATTGTTGGGGCTTGATGATTCAATTCAATACGCTGTGATCGAAATGGGAGCAAGTGCCATCGGCGAAATCAGTTATCTTGGACAGATTGCTCGCCCTAATATCACCATGATTACTAATGTAAAGCCTGCGCATTTATTAGGTTTTGGAACATTAGCCAATGTCGCCAAAGCCAAAGGTGAAATATATGAAATATTACCTGAAGATGGTATTGCCATTCTTAATATGGAAGAGGAATTTTGTGATTCATGGCGTCAAACCATTGGTAATAGACGAATCATTACATTTGGTTTAACTCCGAATGCGACTGTTTATGCAAGTGATATCGATTTGCAGCCGTTTTATGTGCAGTTTACTTTGCATATGGAAGGAAAATCACAATCTGTGAAATTAAGTATCCCCGGCAAACATACCGTGATGAACGCCTTGGCAAGTGCAAGTGCCGGGTTAGCATTGAATTTTTCACTATCCAAAATAGTTGAAGGGTTAGAAGCTTTTCAAGGTGTGCCTGGAAGGTTGCGACGTTTTAAAGGATTAGAAGGCGCTGTGGTGATAGATGACAGCTATAATGCCAATCCAGGATCAGTTTTGGCGGCATTGGATGTTTTATCTCAAACGCAAGGTAAGCGCGTGTTTGTGATGGGAGACATGGCTGAACTGGGTGATAATGCGGTTGATTATCATGTGCAAATAGGACTTGCTGCTCGTCAAAAAGGGATAGAACACCTATTAGCAGTGGGTAAATTAACTGAACATGCTGTGAATGCTTTCGGCCAAGGTGGCGTATTTTATCCAAATAAAGAAGCGTTGGTAACTGAATTAAAATCACTTTTAAACTCTCAGTCCATTATTTTAGTGAAAGGCTCACGAAGTGCCAAAATGGAAGTGGTGACTGATGCCTTAACTGTACGCGAGGGTGCTTAAATGTTGGTTTGGTTAGCCGATTTCTTATCACAATATCATCGTATTTTTAATGTTTTTCATTACTTAACGCTAAGGACCATTTTAGCGGCACTCACGGCATTAGCATTTTCCTTGTGGTTTGGTCCGCATATGATTCAATGGCTGCGCTCTCACCAAATGGGTCAACAAGTGCGCAATGATGGGCCGCAATCGCACTATAGCAAAGCAGGGACACCCACGATGGGTGGGGCAATCATTTTAATTGCCATCAGCGTTGCTTGTTTATTATGGGGTGATCTGAGTAATCGTTATTTTTGGGTTGTGTTATTAGTGACGTTGGGTTTTGGTTTAGTGGGATGGATTGATGATTATCGCAAAATCATTAAAAAGAATTCCAAAGGATTGCCTGGAAGATGGAAATATTTATTGCAATCGATAATAGGCTTAATTGCAGTGAGCTATCTTTATCTAACCGCGACGACGCCTCAAGAAACTTATTTAGCGTTACCTTTTTTTAAAAATGCTTTAATACCACTTGGGTTCTCTTACATTATTTTATCTTACTTTGTGGTGGTAGGTTCCAGTAATGCGGTGAATTTAACCGATGGTTTAGATGGCTTGGCCATTTTGCCTACCGTTTTAGTGGGCGGTGCACTTGGCGTATTTGCCTATTTAGCGGGTCATGCTGAATTTGCAAACTATTTAGCTATCCCTCACGTTTTAGGAGTAGGGGAGTTATGTGTTTTTTGTGGTGCGTTAGTGGGGGCAGGACTTGGATTTTTATGGTTTAACGCCTACCCAGCTCAAGTATTTATGGGAGATGTCGGATCGCTTGCCTTAGGAGCGGCTCTTGGCATGATAGCTGTTGTTGTTCGTCAAGAAATTGTTTTGTTTATTATGGGCGGTGTCTTTGTGATGGAAACCGTGTCTGTGATTTTACAGGTAGCTTCTTATAAATTAACTGGGCAGCGCATTTTTCGCATGGCACCTATCCATCATCATTTTGAATTGATGGGATGGCCAGAACCGAAAGTGATAGTACGTTTTTGGATTATGACAGTGATATTGGTTTTAGTTGGGTTGGCTACCTTGAAGCTGAGATAAAAAATGCAGACAAATCTTCATATCGTTATTGGCTTGGGAGCAACAGGACTATCCTGTATACGCTTTTTAACAAAGCGCGGCATTCCTGTCATTGCGATGGATACGCGAGATGCCCCCCCAAACCTGAGTGAATTGCAACATACTTACCCTGATGTTCGTATTTATACGGGTCAACATTGGCCACAAGACATATTGAACAATGCCAAAGTGCTTGTGGTAAGCCCTGGTGTTTCTATCAAGATAGCACCCATCCAAGAAGCCAAATCAAAAGGCGTGGCTGTAATAGGTGATATTGAACTCTTTGCTCAATATAACAAAGCCCCAGTCATTGCTATTACCGGCGCTAACGGTAAAAGTACGGTCACCACGCTTGTCGGTGAAATGGCAAAATGCGCTGAAAAAAAAGTAGCGGTGGTGGGCAATATTGGAACACCAGTGTTGGATATTTTTCAAGATAACACCACTTTTGATTTGATTGTGATGGAGCTTTCAAGCTTCCAATTAGAAACAACACACAGCTTAAATCCGACAGCTGCAACGGTGTTAAACATTACACCCGATCATTTAGATAGGTATGATAGTTTTGATGACTATGTTGCTGCAAAACATCGTATTTTTCATCATGCTCAACATATCATTATCAATAAGCAAGATCCGCTTTCAGATAGTACTAACATTCCTCCTACTGCAAAAAAATGGTTTTTTACTACTGAAGAACCAAAAACTGCTGAGTTTGGATTAAGAGAAATTGACGGTCAAACTTGGCTGACTTTTGATCATGATAAATTAATTTCTTCACAAGAATTAAAAATAGTAGGTTTGCATAATCTTGCCAATGCCTTAAGTGCCTTAGCATTGGGTAAAGCTGCAGGCCTTGCCTGGGAGCCTATGTTAGAGGCACTCAAGAATTTTAATGGACTCGCGCATCGTTGTCAGTGGGTTGCAGAAAAAGAAGGTATTCGCTGGATTAATGATTCCAAAGGAACCAATATTGGTGCTTGTCAGGCAGCGCTAGATGGGATTGGACAGCAACTGTTAGGGAAAATAGTGTTGTTATTGGGCGGTGATGGCAAAGGTGCAGATTTTGCCGATTTAATTCCGCAAGTAGCTAAATATTGTCGTGCCATTATTGTGATGGGAAAAGATGCTCCTGCAATATTAGATCCTCTTGGAAAAATTGTAGAGGCATTTTCTGCTCAGACGATGATGCAAGCTGTCGAATTGGCAGCTTCGAAAGCGAAACCTGGCGATTGTGTGTTGTTATCACCTGCGTGTTCGAGCTTAGATCAGTATCAAAATTTTTCCCACCGCGGGGAAGTATTTATAGATTCTGTTAAAAAGGTGTTAACACAACATGTCATTTCTACTTAAAGCCAATCACACATTTTCAAATTCAAGGTTGGATCCTCTTCTTATTTCTTCAATTATTGCTTTATTATCATTAGGCCTTTTGATGGTAACCTCAGCGTCCATTGCGATTGCAGAGCAGCGTATCCATCAACCTTTTTATTACACCATCCATCAGGGAGTGGCGATGTTAGTAGGGGTAATAGGGGCATTTTTCGTTTGCTCCATCCCCATTAGAATTTGGTTTCGTTTTGCTGCAGTTTTAATGGTAATGGCACTGGTCTCTCTTGTTTTGGTGCTTATCCCTGGTATCGGAAAAGTCGTCAATGGTAGTGCAAGATGGTTAAACTTAGGGGTCACCAGTGTTCAGGTGTCAGAGTTTTGTAAATTAGCGGTTGTCATTTATATTTCAAGTTATGTTGTCAGACATAATGTTGACTTAAAACAGAAAGTATCTGGTTTTATAAGACCTATGCTATTACTTTCGGTTGTTGGCGCATTACTTATATTAGAGCCTGACTTTGGAGCAACGGTTGTCATCTTAACCACAACCTTAGCCATGTTATTTTTAGCGGGTGTGCCATTATGGCAATTTATGGCTCTTTTGACCGTGGTGGCTGGTGTATTAGGCGCAGTCGCTATCTCTGCGCCATATCGTTTGGCGCGTTTGACTTCATTTTTAGATCCTTGGGCCAGACAATTTGATAGTGGTTATCAATTAACTCAGGCCTTAATAGCCTTTGGCCGAGGTGAATGGTTTGGAGTTGGTTTAGGAAGTAGCATTCAAAAGTTATTCTACTTACCTGAGGCATATACAGATTTTGTATTTGCGGTTTTGGCTGAAGAATTAGGCTTAGTCGGTGCGATTGCTACAGTTGGTTTGTATATCCTGTTTGTTTGGCGTGGTATGATTGTGGGTTTGAATGCTGAAAAACGTAACGATCGATTTGCCGCCTTTGTAAGCTATGGAATAAGCCTTTGGGTTGGTTTACAAACACTGATTAATATTGGTGTGAATACGGGTGTGTTGCCAACCAAAGGATTAACACTTCCCTTTTTAAGCTATGGTGGTAGTAGCGTATTTGTAATTTGCATTGCAGTTGGGTTAATAGTGCGAGTTGACTATGAAAATCGCCTTGCCCAAAGCCGGGAGACCACCATTGGCCGTAAACGAAAATAATAAAACGAATATAAAACCAAATTCACCCAAAAAAATAATGATTATGGCTGGTGGGACAGGTGGGCATGTGATGCCTGCGCTTGCTGTTGCCCGTGTTTTACAAGAATTGGGAAATGAAATTCATTGGCTGGGGACCAAAAGTGGGTTTGAGGCTCAGTTTGTTCCACAAGCTGGATTCCCTATTTCTTATATCGAAGTGAAAGGATTGCGTCGTACGACGTTGCTTTCTTGGCTAATGGCACCATTACACATTACAAAAGCATTACTACAATCTGCTCGTATTTTAATCAAAGAGCGCCCTCATGTTGTCCTTAGCATGGGAGGGTATGCTTCAGGGCCGGGTGCACTGGCTGCTTGGTTACTTGGCCGTCCTCTTATTTTACATGAACAAAATGCTATTGCTGGCTGGACGAATCGTGTGTTGTCTCGATTTGCTAAAAAAATTATGGTTGCTTTTCCAGAGGTGTTTGCAGAGCTTGCTAGAAAAGTGGTTTTTACTGGTAATCCAGTGCGACAAGAGATTTTGAATTTGAATCAAAGGAACCCTCACCCGCAAGAGGAGAGGGAACAAGAAGAAGAGAATAAGAAAGAGGGGAAAATCAATCTTCTTATTCTAGGGGGCTCTCAAGGCGCATCCATCCTTAATCAAACAGTACCAGAAGCACTTGCTTTGTTGCCTGAAGAGAAAAGACCTCATGTATGGCATCAAACAGGGAAAAATCATTTAGAAACAACCAAAGCAAATTATGCTCAGCGTAAAATTGAAGCCGAAGTGTCCGATTTCATCCAAGATATGGCCGCAGCCTATGCTTGGGCAGATGTTGTGATTTGTCGATCAGGCGCTCTCACCGTTGCTGAAATTGCTACTGTTGGCGTTGCGAGTATTTTAATTCCGTTTCCTTATGCGGTTGATGATCACCAAACGTTTAATGCGAAATATTTAAGTTCACAAGGTGGAGCTTTTTTACTTGCGCAATCTTCGTTATCAGCAGCATCTTTAAGCGCATTATTATTAGATCTTATTAATAATCCCGTAAAACGTCGAGTGATGGCGAAGGCTTGTTTGCAATTAGCAAAGCCAAATGCAACATATGACGTAGCTGAACACTGTTTAGAGGTTAGTTGTGAGTAATAAAAATATTCATTTTTCTGTTCCGGAAATGAGACGCATAAAAACTATTCATTTTGTCGGAATTGGTGGTGTTGGCATGGGTGGGATAGCCGAAGTGCTGCTTACTCAAGGTTACAATATCACAGGGTGTGATCCTACAAGTAATGCATTAACAACTCGTTTAAAAGAATTAGGTGCAAAAATCACCCATACGCATGCTGCAGAGAATGTAAAGGGCGCGGATGTTGTTGTGGTATCAACGGCAGTAAAAGAAGATAACATAGAAATTTTGACAGCCAATGCTTCAAGGATCCCTGTCGTACAAAGAGCCGCTATGTTGGCAGAATTAATGCGATTTCGATATGGTATTGCTGTCGCTGGAACGCATGGAAAAACAACAACGACAAGTTTAATCGCAAGCCTTTTAGCACAAGATGGATTTGATCCCACTTTCGTTATTGGTGGGAAGTTAAATAGTGTAGGAACCAACGCACGTTTGGGAGCAAGTCGTTATCTGGTGGCAGAAGCTGATGAAAGTGATGCTTCATTTTTACATCTTCACCCCATGGTTTGTGTTGTGACCAATATTGATACAGATCATTTAGGTACTTACGATAACGATTTTAGCAAACTCAAAGATACCTTTGTGCAATTTTTGCATAATTTACCTTTCTATGGTTGCGCTGTGGTTTGTTTAGATTGCCCTGTTGTGCAATCAATATTGCCTAGGATCGCACGCCCCATCCTTACTTATGGCTTTCATGAAGAAGCAGATTATCGCGCAATGAATTATCGCCAAGAAGGAATCAAAACAAGTTTTGTTGTGCAAAGGCCAAATGGCGCTCCTCTTCCAGTGAGTTTAAATTTACCAGGCAAGCACAATGTGTTAAATGCACTAGCTGCAATTGCTGTGGCTTTGGAAGAAGGTGTTTCTGATCAAGCGATTATTCAAGGATTAGAAGAATTTGCTGGCATTGGTCGACGTTTTCATATTCATGGAGAGTATGCTGCTCCCAATGGAGAAGCACTGGTTGTTGAAGATTATGGTCATCATCCAGAAGAAGTCCGTGTTACGATTGAAGCTGCAAAAGCAGCCTGGCCTGACAGACGTTTAGTGATGGCTTTTCAGCCACATCGTTATTCGCGAACAAGTATGTTATTTGATGATTTTGCTCGCGTGCTATCCGATGTTGATGTGTTATTGATGTTAGAAGTATATGCCGCAGGTGAAGAACCTATTGCTGGTGCAGATGGGCGCAGTTTATGTCGCTCTATTCGTGCAAGATGTAGTGTTGATCCTATTTTTGTTCCATTAGTTTCAGATTTACGTCAGATTTTGGATAATGTTTTGCATGACAATGATATTTTGTTATTGCAAGGCGCAGGTAACATCGGTGCGATTGCAACAGAATTAATCAACTCGCAAAATCAATCTCATACAATCTTTAATAAAAAGGTGAGTTGAAAATGTTACATGAAAATCGTCAAACAAATGAGGTGTTGGCACCTCTTGTTGAAGGGGAAAGTCTGAACCATCCGCTTGCCTCGATGACGAGTTGGCATATTGGTGGAAACGCTGCGCGTTTTTACTTACCTCCTAATATTGATATGTTATCCGAATACGTTAGTTTGTTACCTTCCGAAATTCCTATTCATTGGCTGGGCTTAGGTAGCAATGTGCTTATTCGTGATGGTGGAATTCCAGGAGCCGTCATTTGTACGAGAAAATGCCAGGACTTAAATGTACAAGAAGATGGAAATATTTTTGCGCAAGCAGGATTAACCTGTGCTAAGTTTGCACGCTTTGCAGCAAGCCGTGGTTTCCCTGATGCCGTATTTTTTGCAGGGATCCCTGGCACGATTGGTGGCGCTTTGGCTATGAATGCGGGAGCCTTTGGTGGAGAAACATGGGAATGGGTGCAATCTGTCACAGTAATGAATCGTCAGGGACAGTGTATTACACGTGGGGCTCATGAATATGATATTGGATATCGCTCCGTTATTTTAAAGCAAGCGGGACAATCAGAAGCTTTTATTAGTGCAGTTTTTCGTTTTCCCAAGAAAGACAGCCAAGGGATGAGCAAAATTCGTGACTTACTGCGTAAAAGGGCACAAACTCAACCCATTGGAACGTTAAATTGCGGTTCTGTGTATCGTAATCCACCTGGCGATTTTGCAGCTAGACTTATAGAAGCTTGTGATTTAAAAGGGTATCGAATAGGTGATGCTATCATTTCTGAGAAACATGCTAATTTTATTATTAATTGTGGACAGGCGCGTGCCCAAGATGTGGAGGCCTTAATGGCAACCATTGAATCCCGAGTTTTAGATCGTTTTGGGATTGCCCTGCATGCAGAAGTTAAAATTCTAGGCCTTAAGGAGAGCTAAAGCTGTGTCAAATTTGATACAAAATTTGGAAACTTTTACAGAAAAACCGCGGGTTTGCTCTGGGCCAAAAGCAACACAAGCAAATGTGTTTGGTAAAGTAGGCGTCCTTTATGGGGGACGTTCTTCAGAACGCGCCATTTCTTTGCAAAGTGGTGAAAATATTTTGAATTCTTTGCTTAAGCAGGGCATTGATGCTCATGGCATTGATGTTGATCAACATTTAGCTGCAAAGCTAATTGAAGCTAAATTTGATCGTATCTTTATTGCGCTTCATGGTAAAGAAGGCGAAGACGGCGTTATCCAAGGGTTACTACAAATGCTTGGGATACCCTTTACAGGAAGTGGAGTTGCCTCTTCAGCGCTTGCTATGGATAAAGCGCGAGCAAAATTGGTAATGCATGGCTTACAGATCCCCACGCCTATATTTGGGGTCGCTAAAACGGTAGAGAATGCAGAAAACATTGCGCAAAAAATTGGTTTTCCTGTTTCCATTAAGCCTGTGGCTGAAGGATCAAGCATTGGGGTAACACGCGTTGCCGATGCTAAAGGCATTGCTTTAGCGTATGCAAAAGCAGCCGTTTATGGTGATGTTATTGTTGAGAAATGGATTGACGGTAAAGATTTTTTTGTTAGTATTCTACATGATAATGTTTTACCTTCAGTGGAAGTGCATACGCCAGGTGGATTTTATGATTACCAGGCAAAATATGAATCAGATGCAACTAAATATTTATGCCCCGCTCCTATTTCTGTTGAAAAGGAACGCGAAATAAGGGAGCTGTCTTATAAGGCATTTTGTGCTTTAGGATGTGAAGGATGGGGGCGTGTAGATTTAATCCAAGATACATCAGGAAAATTTTGGGTATTAGAAGTTAATACGATCCCTGGTATGACCTCTCATAGTTTAGTTCCTATGTCTGCAAAGGCAGCCGGGATTAGTTTTGATGAGGTTGTCATGACAATATTAGCTTCTACTCTTGGAGAAGAAAATTTTTCAACTATAGTTGGTGAAGTTGCTCAGGCTTAATTGGTGATGCATGGAATTAGCGATTTCCCGTAAATATCGTTATAAAAAAGAAGCAACAAAGAAAAAATCTAAACAACTGCTCTTTTTATTAAAGCGGTTAAGTCAAGGGCTGAGTTGTGTTATTATTTTTTTCGCTGTGGGTTACACCGTTTTTTGGTGCCTTGATCCTTCACACTTTCCCATTACTTCGGTGAGATTTATTGGTGAAAGGAAAAATCTTTCTCAAGAGGAACTAAGGACGGCTTTTGTTTCTGAGGTGAATGCTGGCTTTTTTAGATTAAATGTTTCAACCTTGCAGCATCAATTGCTATCATTGCCTTGGATTAAACAAGCGGATGTCAGGAAAGTATGGCCTGATCAGTTAGTGGTCCGCTTTGAAGAACATACACCAGCCGCTTACTGGTTAGATAAGGGTATGATAAGTGACTTGGGTACCGTATTTTATCCTGATATTTCTAAAGTGAGCGACTTGGATTTACCCATACTGCAAGGACCTGAAGGCAGGCAAACATTAGTATGGCAACAGTTATTAGTCATGGAAGAAACATTGGCGCCCTTGAATTTAACGATTACACATTTAACCTTAGCGCCTCGAGGTGCTTGGCATCTGCGTTTATCTAATGGGATGATGGTGATTTTAGGAACAAACGATACATTAAAGCGCTTAAATCGATTTGTTCAAGCTTACGACAAGCATTTATCAGCCAGAGCGCAAGAGATGTCTTACGTGGACCTTCGATATACCAGCGGAATGACCGTGGGTTGGAGATCTGTGTGAATATAGGGTATTTTTGTAAATTGGTTTATGCTAAAGGGGTTCATATAGGGAGACAGGTGTTCAATGTCTAAAAGACCCGACAAAAATTTGATTGTAGGCCTAGATATTGGAACTTCTAAAGTCGTTGCTATTGTTGGTGAAATCACACCAGAAGGTAGCGTTGACATTATAGGGATAGGTTCACACCCCTCAATGGGGTTGAAGAAAGGTGTCGTTGTCAATATTGAATCGACAGTGCAATCTATTCAACGAGCGATAGAAGAAGCAGAACTCATGGCGGGATGCCAAATTCATTCTGTTTACACTGGTATTGCTGGAAGTCACATTAGAAGTTTAAATTCTCATGGAATTGTTGCTATTAGAGATCAAGAAGTAACGCAGGCTGATGTCGATCGCGTTATTGAGGCAGCAAAGGCAGTTGCTATCCCCGCAGATCAAAAAATTCTACATATACTTCCGCAGCAATTCATCATTGATGCGCAAGACAGTATTAAAGAACCAGTAGGTATGTCAGGTGTAAGACTTGAAGCTAAGGTTCACATGGTGACGGGAAGCGTGAGTGCTGCACAAAATATTATTAAATGCGTGAGACGATGTGGCTTAGAAGTCGATGATATTATTCTCGAACAACTTGCCTCTAGTTATGCTGTGTTGACTGAAGATGAGAAAGAACTAGGCGTGTGCTTGGTCGATATCGGTGGTGGCACAACGGATATAGCAGTATTTACGCATGGCTCGATACGCCATACAGCGGTTATACCTATTGCCGGAGATCAGGTAACAAACGATATTGCTGTTGCACTTCGTACCCCAACTCAAAATGCAGAAGCCATCAAATTGAAGTATGGATGTGCGTTGAGCCAATTAGCGGATGCTAATGAAATGGTTGAAGTTTCCGGGGTTTCAGATAGGCCATCGCGAAAATTATCGCGAGCAACTTTAGCTGAAGTAATTGAACCACGTTATGAAGAGTTGTTTAGCTTAGTGCAAGCTGAACTTCAACGTCAGGGTTTAGAAGAATTGATAGGTTCTGGAATAGTTGTAACAGGTGGCAGTTCGAAAATGGTGGGTGTTGTAGAATTGGCAGAAGACATCTTTAGAATGCCAGTTCGACTCGGTTTACCAAGATATGTGACTGGGCTAGTTGATGTCCAACGCAACCCGATTTACTCTACAGGCATTGGTTTATTACTTTATGGTCGTCAGCAGCAACTTGAACGACACATTGATACATCAGTAAGCCTAGGGTTGCCAGGTGTGTGGGGACGTGTTAGACGTTGGTTCCAAGGAAATTTCTAGGAAATATTTTTTATTATTAATAAAACTCACTTAATTTTTATAATGAAGTGAGGTGGGTGCAATCAGCAGTGCCTAAGGAGACAGGATGAGCGAATTGTTTGAACTGATGGATAATTATCCTCAAACCGCCATAATTAAAGTTATCGGCGTTGGTGGCGGTGGTGGCAATGCGATTGAGCATATGGTCTTAGCCGATATTGAAGGCGTTGAGTTCATTTGTGCAAATACAGACGCTCAGGCATTGCGAAATTCATCTGCTCGTACAGTATTACAATTAGGAACAGACGTAACAAAAGGATTGGGTGCTGGGGCAAATCCTGATGTTGGTCGTCAAGCAGCTTTGGAAGACATCGATCGTATTCGCGATGTACTGCAAGGTGCTGATATGGTTTTCATCACTGCAGGGATGGGTGGCGGTACCGGAACCGGTGGTGCTCCTGTTGTTGCTGAAGTTGCCAAAGAACTTGGCGCTTTAACTGTTGCTGTCGTAACAAGACCCTTTCCTTTTGAAGGTCGTAAACGAATGCTTCTTGCTGACGAAGGTATTCGTGCTTTAAGCCAACATGTTGATTCATTAATTACTATTCCTAATGAAAAATTGTTAACTGTGCTTGGCAAAGGCGTCACTTTATTGGATGCATTTAGAGCTGCAAATAATGTGTTATTGGGAGCGGTTCAGGGCATCGCAGAACTTATTACCAGACCAGGATTAATTAACGTCGACTTTGCTGACGTGCGTACAGTCATGTCAGAAATGGGTGTTGCAATGATGGGCACGGGAACAGCGCGTGGTGAAAATCGCGCAAGAGAAGCTGCCGATGCTGCGATTTCAAGTCCATTATTAGATGATATCGACTTAGCGGGTGCTAAGGGGGTATTAGTGAATGTGACAGCAGGTATGGATTTGTCTATATCTGAGTTTGAAGAAGTGGGCGATGCTATCAAGAACTTCACCTCTGATAATGCAACCGTTATTGTCGGTACTGTGATTGATCCTTCAATGACGGATGAGTTGCGAGTAACCTTGGTTGCAACAGGACTCAGCAGTGGCGGAAATCTTTCTGCTTGGGGCGAAGAAAAAGAAAAAGTCGAACCAAGAGATAATTTTCGTGTTCAAAGACAACCTATAGTAAGAAAGCCAGTTACATCAGGGGTTGCACAATCTACACAACGTGGAAAAGAAACAGCAACGACTGAAGAGCTGGATTATTTAGATATTCCTGCATTTTTACGTCGACAATCTGACTAAATCTAGTTGCTATGCTATGATGATTTTCAGATAATGTGAACTTTTTTATCTCAAACCTCTCCCCTTTTTGGGGAGAAGAGATAAAATGCGTTGTAAGTCATTGACTATCGATGGCACACATATAGGAAAGCAGGTGGCATGTCTAAGCAAAGAACGTTAAAAAATGTAATCCGGGCTACAGGGATAGGAGTCCATACTGGCGAAAAGGTTTTTTTAACCTTGCGCCCAGCTCCTGTAAACTCTGGAATTGTATTTCGTCGTGTCGACTGTGATCCCGTCATAGAGATCCCCGCGAAAGCTGAATACGTTGGAGATACAGCTTTTTGTACCACCCTCATCAAGGATGGGGTCCGAATTGGTACAGTTGAGCACTTATTGTCTGCAATGGCTGGCTTAGGCATTGATAATGCCATTATTGAAGTCAGTGCGCCTGAAGTTCCTATTATGGATGGCAGTGCAGGTCCATTTGTATTTTTAATACAGTCAGCTGGTATTAAAGAACAAGCGGTTAACAAACGATTTATTAAAATTATTAAAGCTATTGAAGTGCGAGATGGTGATAAATTTGCTCGCATTGAACCTTATGATGGCTTTAAAGTGACCTTCACTATCGATTTTGATCACCCAGTTATCCGTAGTGGTGGGCAAGATTCGACTTTAGAATTTACCTCAATGTCGTATATTAAAATGGTAAGCCGTGCTCGTACATTCGGTTTTCTCTCTGATTTTGAATGGCTGCGTGCAAAGAACTTAGCCTCCGGGGCAAGTCTTGATAACGCCATTGTGTTAGATGAATACCGTGTATTAAATGAAGATGGCTTACGATTTGATGATGAATTTGTTCGCCATAAAATCCTGGATGCCGTGGGTGATTTATACCTCATGGGACATGGAGTAATAGGTGCTTTTCATGGCATTAAGTCCGGTCATACATTAAATAATAAGCTGATACGCACATTACTTGCAGATCAATCTGCCTGGGAAATTGTCAGCTATGAAGATAAGAAAGAAGCTCCAATTGCCTATGCAACTCCTGAGTTACTCGGACAAGATGTGTTGGCGATGGCTTGAGATCCGCAAAATCCCTCTGTCCCTTCGGGCCTTCTCCCTTTGATACCAAAGGGAGAGTGCGGTTCGTTGCACTCTCCCTTTCTTAGCGGCGCGAAGCGCCAAACGCCTCCTTTGGAATCAAAGGAGGTCATGCGTAGCATGGGTGGATTTTTAAGCCCCCTGATGCCTTAACAATCTCTCCAAACTTGCTACTAACTTTTCCATACCTGGTTTACTTTTAAGAGAATCAGCCAAAGCTTGAATTTGTTCGGCATTACTTGCCGACATTTTAAGGGGAGGAGGGAATGGATTTTCCGTTTGAGCAGAAGCCCGAGTTTCTTGTTCTATATTTTTTTGTACTTTAATTTGAATTGAGCAAATCCCTGCCCATTGAGGAATAGAACGTAGTTTGCTAAGTAAATTTGGAGCAGAATACCGTAATCGGGTTGCCCACGCGGAACTGTTGGCAAATAGTGTCAGTACACCTAAATCATAGTAACCTACTCTGCAATGTGGTATGAGTTCATTATCAAGAACAGAAGTAAATGTGTGATTTAACTCATCAATAGCTTGGGCGTGTGCAATGAGTTTTCCAAGTGGCGATTCGGATTTATTGAGTAAATCATTGATGGGCGAGCTCAATAAAGTCATGGAGATCTCATTTAAGTTATAAGGAATGTCGTCGCTTTTATGAAATTAAATACGCTTTCGAAGATATTCGCAACCAAAGGCAGTTTCCATCTTAGCTATAATGCAGCCACCATGCTATTGATAGGAGTATTCACTGTTGTTGGATTTGCCTTGCTAGGAGGTTATCGCTTAGCTTGCTGGAGAATAACACAAAACCAAGGGACTTTTCGCCCACAATGGCAGCATGCTCTTCAAGGGGAGAATCATCAGATCCAGGAAGTGGACCAAAAAACGGAGCAACATCTGCAAGTCCTGACACAGCATATTGGACGTATTGAAGCAAACTTAATGAGAATTAATGCTCTAGGTGAACGACTTGTCGAGACTGCTAATCTCGATCCAAATGAGTTTAATTTTGGGCAAGACGTTGCTATGGGAGGCCCACTACTCAATGAATTTGGACAAGAGTCTGTATTACATACCTTAAAGCAACTTGATGAAGTATTAGAAAAACGTTACACGCAATTAAATACTCTTCATATCGCGTTACAGACGAAACTTGGTCAAAGTGAGCTCTCACTTTCTGGATTAGGCAAACCGGTAAGAGATGGTTGGATATCGTCTTTCTTCGGTTCAAGATCCGATCCCTATACCGGTCGAAAAGCGTGGCATGCGGGCGTCGATATTGTTGGCAAAGAAGGCTCTCACGTAAAAGCATTAGCAGGGGGAGTGGTAACGTATGCTGATGTAAAGGGCGGTTATGGTAACTTGGTAGAAATTCAGCATGCTGATGGGTTATCAACTCGTTATGGCCATAATAAAGCTCTCTTAGTGAGCCCGGGGCAATTAGTTAAAAAAGGGCAGTCTATTGCTTTATTAGGTTCATCCGGGCGATCAACAGGGCCCCATGTGCACTTAGAGGTGCATAAAGATGGGGAAGCTATTGATCCTGGGCAGTATTTTTATGACTTACGTAGAAAAAGTTAAATAACAAACTGTTTTTGGCTGCGATATAATCGTTTTGTATCTCCATGTTGGTAGGTAGACTGTGATATATTGGCTTAAAACCCTAGTTTTAGAGGAAGTGCATTAGCCCTATGTTTTCTGGACTCATTAAGGCTCTTTTTGGTAGCCGCAATCAACGCCTCGTTAAACGTTATCGTAAAGTTGTGGAAAAAGTGAATGCTTTTGAACCCATCTTTGAAAAGCTTAACGACGAGCAAATCCTTCAAAAAACTGAAGAATTTAGAGCACGCTATCGAAAGGGGGAAACCCTTGAGGAGTTAATGCCTGAAGCCTTTGCATTGGTAAGAGAAGCGAGTAAGCGCACCTTAAATATGCGCCATTTTGATGTGCAACTTATAGGCGGCATGGTCTTACATGATGGCAAAATTGCCGAGATGTCCACAGGTGAAGGTAAAACCTTAGTAGCTACCTTACCAGTATATTTAAATTCACTCACAGGCAAATCTGTACACGTCGTCACCGTCAACGATTATCTTGCCAGACGCGATGCACAATGGATGAATCCGTTATACCGAGCCCTGGGGTTAACGGTGGGTATCGTTGTGCCTAGAATGCGCCAAGAGGTAAAACGCGAAAGCTATCTATGTAATGTTGTTTATGCAACCAATAATGAGTTAGGTTTTGATTATTTGCGCAACAAAATGGCGCATTCGCAAGAAGAGTGCCTACAGCAAGAACTCCATTTTGCGATTGTTGACGAAGTGGATTCGATCCTAATTGATGAAGCGCGTACACCATTAATTATTTCGGGTGCCGCTGAAGACAGTTCTGAATTATATATAAAAATGAATGAAATTGTTCCTCATTTGACTCCCCAAAAAGTCAAAGATGGTCCTGGTGATTATTCTATAGATGAAAAATCTCGTCAAATTTACCTTTCTGAAGAAGGTCATTTACGTGTTGAGTCACTCCTTGTGAAAGAAGGACTCTTAACGTCGGGTAAGAGTTTATATGATCCGATGAATATCGGTTTACTGCATCATTTAAATGCAAGTTTACGTGCTCATGCTATCTTTAAACGTGATGTCGATTATCTTGTCCATAACAATGAAGTCGTTATTGTTGATGAACACACTGGACGAACGATGCCAGGTCGACGTTGGTCAGATGGGTTGCATCAAGCTGTTGAAGCCAAAGAGCATGTGGCCATTCAAAGTGAAAATCAAACAATGGCTTCAATTACGTTTCAAAACTTCTTCCGACTTTATGGCAAGTTGGCGGGAATGACAGGAACGGCTGATACAGAAGCATATGAGTTTCAGCAAATCTATAATTTAGAAGTAGTGGTTATTCCCACCAATAAACCTTGTATTCGTCAAGATAAAGCGGACGTTATTTATTTAACAAAGCAGGAAAAATTTGATGCAATTGTAGAAGAAATTAAAGAATCTGTTGCTCAAGATCGTCCAGTATTAGTGGGAACGGTTTCTATCGAGAATTCAGAATTATTATCTAATATTCTTAACAAACATAAAATTAAGCATCAAGTTTTAAATGCAAAATTTCATGAACAAGAAGCGCACATTATTGCAGAAGCAGGTCGTCCTGGGACGGTCACGATTGCAACCAATATGGCAGGTCGAGGAACAGACATTGTGTTGGGGGGATATTTAGATGCACAGATCCGTGCTCTTGAAGATCCTACGCCAGAAATGATTGAAGAAGTACGCAAACAATGGCAAGAAAGACATGATGCTGTTGTGAAAGCGGGAGGTCTTCATATTATCGGTACTGAACGCCATGAATCTCGCCGTATTGATAACCAGTTAAGAGGACGCGCAGGACGTCAAGGCGATCCAGGTTCATCAAGTTTCTATCTGTGTCTTGAAGATAACCTGATGCGTATTTTTGGTTCGGACAAAATGTCAGGATTAATGCGTCGATTAGGTGTACAAAAAGGTGAAGCTATTACACATCCTTGGGTGACGCGTGCTATTGAGAATGCACAACGTAAAGTCGAAGGACATAACTTTGATATCCGTAAGCAATTATTAGAATACGATAACGTTGCTAACGATCAACGTCGTGTTATTTATGATCAACGTGATGAGCTCATGGCGGCAACGGATATTTCTGAAAACGTCAAAGGCATCAGAGAATCTGTTATTAATACCGTCATCTCAGAATATATCCCGCCACAAAGTATTGAAGATATGTGGGATATAGAAAATTTAGAAAAAACTCTCGAATCTGAATTTGGTATGAAACTACCCATCAAACAATGGTTAGAGGAACCAAACGTTCATGAAGATACCATTAGAGCGCGTATTTTAGATGAGGCTGTCAAACAATATGAAGCCAAAGAAGTAGCTATTGGATCCGATGCAATGCGTCGTTTTGAAAAATCGGTCATGCTTCACTCATTAGATTTACATTGGCGCGATCATATTTCTCAAATGGAATACTTACGTCAAAGTATATTTTTGCGTGGTTATGCTCAAAAAGATCCACGTCAAGAATATAAACGTGAAGCATTTAATCTTTTCACAGCAATGTTGGAAAGTATTAAACGACAAGTGATTAGTATGTTATCGATAGTTGAAATCCAAGCACCAGCAGATATTGATGCTGTTGAAGCTCAAGAAGAGCAACGCAGACAAGCCAGTTCTCAATCGATGATATTTCGCCATGCAGAGGCTGCATCTTTGTCTGAAGAGGCTGAGATGGGAATGGAAAATGGTGAAAAATTGAGCGCTGCAGGAGGAGCATCCTATGCAAGGATTGCCCCGAAAGTAGGCAGAAATGACAATTGTCCTTGTGGTTCTGGCAAAAAATACAAACATTGTCATGGCCGGTTAGCGTAATCCACCCACGCTAAGAGCGTGACCTCCTTTGATTCCAAAGGAGGCGTTTGGCGCTTCGCGCCGACAAGAAGGTGAGTGCAACGAACCGCCCTCTCCCTTTGGAATCAAAGGGAGAAGGCCCGAAGGGACAGAGGGATTTTCAAAGTATGCTTTCAAAACGCATTGAAGTTGCGGTGGGTGTTGTTTTTAATCAATTTGGTCAAATCTTAGTTGCCAAACGTCATCCACACCAACATCAAGGTGATGCCTATGAATTTCCTGGTGGTAAGATAGAACCAGGAGAAACTGTTGCGATGGCTCTAAAAAGAGAGCTTTTAGAAGAAGTTGGGATCGAGGTGGTAAAACACGAACCTTGGATCAAAATAAATCACGACTATTCTGATAAATCTGTTTGTTTACAAGTACACAAAGTCTTTGCTTTTATCGGTGAACCACGTGGTTGCGAAGGTCAAGCTGTACAATGGATTAATCCAGAAGAATTAGTGAATCTCACCTTGCCAGAGGCCAATCAAGCGATTATTAAAGCACTGAATGAAGAGAATAAAAAAATCCTGCTTGTGTGAGAGGAAACACAAACAGGATTTATCTTTATATTGAGAGTAAATTTTAGTCTTGTGCAACACAATGAACTAAGCCTGCAACAGCTGCAAAGCCAATGGCGGAAGTAATCATATGGGTAACATGTTCTGGTGTACCAAATGCCGAGCCGACAAAAACACTAAAAGAATTCACATCAACGATAGATGAACAAATTGGTTTTAAAGCATCTATTGCTATTTTTTGTGCGCCAACAACAGCAAGACCACCAATCGCACCTATTGCTGCACCTTTAGCAGGAGTGAGTGAAAAACCACCAGATACTTTTGCTACTTCGATAGTGTTTAAATGTCTCATTTCAAATCCTCAACAATAGTTACAAATTAAGTTTGGTAACTATATTAATTTTACGATTTGAAGTCAACCTAATATTTGCAGTTAAGCGACTCTTTTCTACCGTTTGTCGGTTAATCGTAACCTTTCATCGTTACAATTAACAAAGTAGGATTTAAATTTTAATAATAAGCATCTTCTTTTGTTACTTTGCCCCTAAATATCCGATATACAAAATAGGTATATCCAAGCACAATTGGCAGAGAAACACTCAAAACACATAGAACAAATATTTGCGAGGGTTTAGAAGCACTTACCTGCCAAATGGTGATATTAGGCATAATCATATTCGGCCATAAACTAATAGCTATCCCCATTAAACCTAAAAAGAATATCCCAATGGCGCATCGAAATGGGACATTATCAAGATTTTCAGCTAAGCCTTTAAAGACCCCATAAGCAAAGACAAGAACCAAAAGAGGGATGGGGCAAAGATAGAAAAAGTTAGGGAGACTAAACCACCTATGACGGATATGAGGGTATTCTAAAGGTGTGTTAATACTGATTACCAATAAAAATAATAGCACCATAAATAAAAGGGGCTTTGTGATGTGCTTTGCCCAGTCTCTTGTGATTCCTTCTGTTTTCATCACCAGCCAGGTCGAGCCAAGAAATCCATAACCAATAACTAAAGCGGCGCCAGTAGTGATACTAAAGGAATTGAAGCAATCAAAAACCTTTCCTGCAAACATTAAATTTTCGACATGAATACCGTGAATGACTGCCCCTAAGATAATGCCTTGCGAAAAAGCTGCCAAAACAGATCCCGCAGTGAATGATGTATCCCAGATCCAACGGCTCCTTACTGCCTTGAGACGAAATTCAAAAGCAACGCCTCGTAATATTAAAGCAAGAATAAGGAGCATAATAGGCACATAAAGAGCTGATAAAATAATACTATAGGCAATAGGGAAAGCAGCAAAAAGTAACCCACCACCATAAATCAACCAGGTTTCATTTCCATCCCACACTGGTGCAATTGAGCTCATCATGACATTTTTACAATCATCAGTTGGAGCCCATGGAAAAAGAATTCCAACTCCCAAATCAAACCCATCTAGTATGACATACATACCAAGACCAAAGATTAATAACCCAGCGCAAATGATTGCAAAATCCATTTAGATTTCTCCTTTGCGATCTTGAGTAAGGTGAGTGGTATGCGTTGCTACATGTAACCATTCAGATTCATCAACATCTTTAGATTCTTCTGATGTAGTTTGAGGGCCTTTTTTAATAAGATGATGACAATAAAATAAAAATGAAAAGAACATTAACGAATAGGTAATAATAAAACCAATTAAACTGACAAAAACTGCTTCCGGAATAACGGGAGATAAGGCGTCTACTGTTTTTAAATGGCCGTACACAACGTAAGGTTGCCTGCCGACTTCTGCCACAATCCATCCACTGATGGTAGCAATAAATCCTAAAGGAGTGGACAAAGCGCATAACCATAAATAGGGTCTATATAAAAGGTTTTTGCGAAATCGTAAGAAAACACCTGCGATTGCTATAAATAAAAATAAAAACCCTAAACCAACCATGATACGAAAGGCATAAAAAACAGTGGCAACTGGTGGTCTTTCAGCTTTAGGCCAGTTTTTGAGCCCTTTAACCTCACCATTAAAGTCATGGGTCAAAATAAAGCTGGTTAATTTGGGGATAGATAGGACATCTTCGTTCTTTTCTTCCTTAGAATTTGGGACAGCAAATAGCACTAAGGGGGCACCTTTCGTGGTATCCCACAACCCTTCCATCGCAGCGACTTTAACAGGTTGATATTCTAAGACTTCTATACCATGCATATCACCTAAAATAATCTGTAAAGGGGCAAGAATGCTGAAAAATATTAAGGCAATCGAAAATCCCTTTTGTGCCGCTTTAATATGATTTTGTTTGAGAAGGTACCATGCGCAAACACCCACAACACATAAAGAAGCGGTAAGATAGGATGAAATTAACGAATGAATAAATCGATAAGGCATGGAAGGATTAAAAATCACTTTCCACCATGAATTCACCACAAAGATCCCGCTATTCATATCAACGCCTTGCGGGGTATGCATCCAAGAATTGGCTGCAATAATCCAAAAAGCCGAATTATGTGTACCAAGGACAACAAAGCAAGTTGCCATAAAGTGAATAGAAGGAGAAACTTTTTCCCAACCGAATAACATGACACCGATAAATGCGGCTTCAAGAAAAAATGCCGTCATGACCTCAACACTTAATAGAGGACCCAAAACAGCGCCTGCTGTTTCAGATAATCCACTGAAGTTGGTACCAAACTGGTAAGATAGAGGGATCCCCGTCACTATCCCCATGCCAAAAGCGAGAGCAAAAATCTTAGCCCAGAAGCGATAGAGATCTTTGTAAATAGTGTTTTTTGTTTTTAACCATAGTGTTTCTAGGATCAACAAAAATAACCCTAGTCCAATGGTGAGTGTGGGCCAGATAATATGAAATCCGATCGTAAAGGCAAATTGAACACGTGATAAAATAGCAAGATTAAAATCTAATGGCATATAATTACCTTTAGGATTAGTTTTAATCAGTATAGAAGATGAGAATGAGAATGAGAAAAAGAAACCTATATATAATTAGTCTAATAGCAATAGTTGTTTCTATTGCAGTAATACTGGGTTTGTTTTCAGGAACCATTATGAGCCAAGTTGAAAGCCTTCATTATCAAGTAAAAAAGTCAGCTCCTCCAATTGAAATACGGGAGTATCCTGGATTGTTGGTTGCCCAAACCGAGGTGACAGGTGAAAGGGAGCTTGCTATCAACCAAGGTTTTAGAATTATTGCTGATTTTATTTTTGGCAATAATGTAGCAAAGCAAAATATAGCAATGACAGCGCCCGTAATTCAGCAATCAAATGAGAAAATTGCGATGACAGCACCAGTTTTACAACAAGGGGATAAAGAGCAATGGAAAGTGAAGTTTGTCATGCCCAGTCAATATACGAAGCAAACTCTACCTGTTCCCGTAAATAAGAATATTCAAATTATTGAACAACCAGTTGCAACATTTATAGCCATTACTTTCTCTGGTTTCTCTACAAAAACTAATTTAGAAAAAAACTTGAAACGATTACAAAAATATATCGCTGAACATCAAATACAAGTCAAGGGCAGCCCTATATATGCATTTTATAATCCGCCATGGACTTTACCATTTATGCGACGCAACGAGATATGGATTGAAATAGAACCATTATCATATTCTAAGTAAAATTCTATTGTATGAATATTTCCATTGATTTTGCGCTTGATTTCATTAATCTATCAAGTATGCCCTCCCATTCTATTATTTTTGGAGGCTTTTCTATTGCTATGGCTTCAAATAAAGATTCATCTGCCATTCTCAATTTTTGATAAAGTACTTTTGCATATTTATTTGCATCAAAAGGCATTCGACATCCATTGAAGCCTAAATGCTGGTAATCATTAATACTCAGAATATAAACAGAATTTTGATGGAGATCGCTAATTTTTTTAAGTTGGCTTGGGCATTCAAATAAAAAAGTAGGTTTAGACGGGGCATAATGATACTTATGCGATCCTGAAACTGCCTTAGTTCCTTTCTTTAAATAGGTAATGTGCGTATGATCCAAAACCTCATAAATAGCGTTAATCGATATCATTCCTGGCCGTAAAATTGAGTAAGTATGTGCATCGGTAGCATCGATAATGGTTGATTCTAAACCGATATTACAAGAACCACCATCAAGTACCTTTACATGGCCTTGAAATTCCGTAATGACATGCTTAGCATTTGTTGGGCTAATTTTACCATATTGATTAGCAGATGGGGCTGCCAAAGGTGAACCTACTAATTTAATCAATGATAATGTTAGCTCATGGTTTGGCATTCGAATACCAACTGAATCTTGGCCTCCAGTGACAATATTAGATACTAATTTTGATTTTCGTAAGACTATCGTTAAAGGTCCTGGCCAAAAATTTTTTGCCAATCTATATGCATAATCTGGTATGTCAATAGCATAGTCTGATAATTGTGAAATATCTGAGATATGAATAATTAAAGGATGATTATTCGGTCGGTTTTTAAGAGAAAATATTTGTTTGATTGCATTATCTTGGCGAATATCTGCCGCCAAGCCATAAACTGTTTCAGTTGGAATGGCAAAAACTTCACCTTGACGAATATAATCAGCGACTAAAGATATCTCATTGGGATTAAATATATTTTTCATATTCATTATCCGGTCGAACTTCTAAATGAACCAAGATTCGGGTGTTTTCGAACAAAATCATAAAATCCTTTTGCAAGAGTAGACAGATGCTTTCCTTTGCTTTTGACTAAAAACCATTTATGTTTAATAGGGAATTCAATCACATCCAGCACAGTAATTAAACCTGCTTTTTGCTCAATATCAATACTTTGATGTGATAAAATTGAAATTCCAATATTTCCTATGATTGCCTGTTTTATCGACTCGTTATTATCAATTTCCATTTGAATATTAGGTTTGACTTTGTATTTTTGTAGAATACTTTCCATAGCCATGCGAGTTCCTGAGCCGATTTCTCTTACTAGCCATGGCTCATTTGCTATTAATTTTAAATGAAATTTTTTATGTCGCGCCATAGGATGCACTGGGCTTGCTGCGACAACAAGTTCATCCTCATAAAAATCTTGATAGTCAATTGCCATCAATTCTGGTAATTGACTCATGATAACAAAATCATCAAGATTTTCCTCAAGTCTTTCAATAATTTCTTGGCGATTTTTTATTTTAAGTTCAATATTAATCTCTGGATAAAGTGATTTAAATGAACCAAGTAATCGTGGGATAAAATATTTCGCGGTCGTGACACTCGCAATTCTGATAGTGCCAACCATTTTACCCTGGGTTAAATTAATTTTTGTTTTTGCCTCTTCTAATTGTTTTTCAATCTCTTCATAAGCATGTAATAAAATTTCTCCGGCAGCGGTAATGTGTAACTTCTTATGCAAAATTTCAATAATAGGAGTATCAATTTGTTGTTCTATATTGCGAATAATATTGGAGACGGCAGGTTGTGTCATATGCAATTTGTTCGCCGCCTTAGTTACACTTTTTACCTTGGCAACTTGATGAAATACACGCATTTGATGAAGGGTTATATGCATCACTTTTTTGTTATGCCTGATATAGAAATGTTGAATTTTACATTATGTTACTATCTCGCCATAATTCGTGCAAATATATCAAACTCAAAAAGGTAAATAAGGTGGATCAGGCGGATATTTTGAGCCGGACTGAAAATAACTTTGTTAGGAGAGACAGTGGCCACTATATATCAATTCTTTCGTTTTTATTAAAGAGTTTCCTTCTTTTAGGTCTTCTATATTCAAGCTTGGTATTACTTTTACAATCAACTAGTTCCGACTTTAATTTTTTATGGCTAAAAGTAAGTGGCATCCAGCTTGAATTAAGTTTCAAAATAGACAATCTTGCTGTAATTATGTTATGGGTGGTTGGCATAATTGGATGTACGGTGTTTAACTATTCATCTCGATACTTATTATCTGATAAGTCTCGAAACCGTTTTTTAGTTCAAATATTGCTTACCATTTTTTCTGTAATCTTTTTCATATTATCGAGTAATTTACTTACTGCTTTCATTGGCTGGCAATTGATTGGATTAAATTTATATTTATTATTAAATCATTATCATTATCAACCAGAAGCAAACCGGGCAGCTAAAAAGAAATATATTATCAATAAACTAGGTGATATGTGTTTTTTGTTAGCAATAATTTTATGCTATCACTATTATGGAACAACGGATTATGTAACGCTTGGCCAATCAGAATCTATAGTTGTTTGGTTAGGGGATTCTTGCATTGAAATTCATAGTCTGATTATTGGATTTGTTTTTATTGCAATAATGACTAAATCAGCTCAGTTTCCTTTTCATATTTGGCTGCCCGATACAATGCAAGCACCAACGCCAGTTTCGGCACTGATGCATGCTGGCGTAATAAATGCCGGTGGGATCCTTTTAGCTCGCATAAGCCCACTGTTCAATCAAACTACATTCATACCATATTTTATCTGTATTGTAGGATTAGCAACGCTAATAACGGGATCATTATTTAAAGCTTCCCAGGTTGATATTAAGAAACAACTAGCTTACTCGACGATGAGCCAAATGGGTTATATGGTAATGCAAAGTGGCCTGGGTCTTTTTAGCGCAGCACTATTTCACTTAATAGCACATGGGTTTTACAAAGCATTTTTATTTATGAATGCCGGAAACAAACTATTTGAGAGCAAAAAACATGATGAAGTAATTATAAGCAAAACAACTGCCAACTTTATTTTTGCTTGCTTTTTGGTTGTCGCGATGATGGTGTTAACCAATCTAGCCGTTAAAAATCTCATTATCCCAACGTTAGTTTTTACCTTCATTGCTCTTACTTTGCATCAAATGATATACACTATTATATCCCAGAAAATTTTATTATCTCATAAAATTATACTCATATCTTTGTATCAAATTTTGTTTGCAATGTATGCCTATTTACTAGTTCATTTTGAATTTCTAATAAATTTAGAAAGCAATTTTAAGATTTCAGATACTTTCCAACGAACGCTTTCAATTCTTGTTATCGCTGGTTACGTGGTTTCGATTTTTATTAATCAATACATGTTGCAAAATAACCCTATCGGTAAAAAATTATATGTAATTATTAAGAATAAGTTCTATATTGAAGAAATATTTCGCTCGATATTGCTAAATCCATTGCGTTCAATCGGTGACAGTCTTAACAATATATTGCTTAAAAATAATTTTAGTATTTCAGTATTTTCACTCATAGTTTTATTGCTGCCGATGTCTACATTGTTTAAAAATTCTATAGGATCAGTTTATTTATTTTATCTCAACTTGATTTCAATACTAGTATTAATATTTTTACTTCTGATGACAAATATAGGGAAATCACTAACAAATATTTTTGTATTGCTCTTTTTTAGCCATTTATATTTAATTACAATTGTATTGATCAATGTCAACAACTTCAAATCGTACTTTATTTTATTAGCTCAGTATGTATCTATTTTCTTGGGCTTATGGCTCTTAATAAGAGAGTCAAAACATAAATTCCACAATGTAGCTTACACAAACAAACTTTCATCGTGGGGTGTTTATATGATGATCTTTCTGTTTGCGTTAATGGGTTTACCTGGGAGTGTTAGTTTTAATTGGTGGTTTAGTATACTACTCAGTTTTATCCATAATCCTTATTTGATAATACTGATCGTAATTGCAAGCATTGTTTTGGCAATTAGTATATTACATATATTACAAGACTATGTTTTTAGTCTTAAGAAAACTGCTTCATTTCAGGATTTTCAAATAGTAAAGCACATGGTTTTATCTGGCATAATTACATTCAATATTATTTGTGGCCTATATCCAGCATTGTTTGGCTAATTTTAATAAAAGGTTCAAAAATGAATATTAGTTTATTGATAAAACATGCATCAAATATTTTGCCTACGACTTGGCCACTAAAGTCAATGATTGCTGTCAATCCGCTTTGGGATCTCCATGCTATGCCATTTAAAGATGCAATCAATTACATAGGAAAATATATACCAATACATGGTTGCTTATCTTATGATGAATATATTAGTTTGTTTAACACTGGTGATATCACAAGAGAAAATATACAACAATCATTACAACAGGATCTAAATAAGTACTATCAAAAAAAAGTTACATTACATTTAGAAAAAACAAGCCAATTAGTTGATGAGATTCTGACAAATCAATTTAAAAGTCAAGTCTACATGTTTGAAAAAAAGCTTGGTGATTGCGAGAGATTATCACCCTCTCATCCTATTTTGGAAGTTTTGCCTATTTGTAGAGAACAAGTTTTACAATTTATGATGAGTTACTTTGATAGGAATCAATATGATTGGTATAAGAACACATCAAATACAGAACTTTTTGAGGCATGGAAAAGTTATGCAATATTAAATCGTGCAGTTGAAGAAAAACTTAAATTATTACCTAATAATATCAATGATGCACTGATTGCCATGCTTGAAAGATTACATGTCCAACAGAATGATATAATTGATTTTTTTAGTACAATATTATCACAACTTGTAGGATGGCATAGTTATATAAAATGGATTGAATCTAGGCCGAATAATCCACTTGTTGATCAAAGTGCAACTATTGCAGAAACATTACTAATATGGTGCTGTTGCATTGATATCGAATTAGATAAAAAGAATAAGGTCAATATTTCAAAGTACCAACCAAAACAGGGAATAGCAATTAAATCTTTGTCACTGCTTGATATTGTTGAAGATAGAACATTAAAAGAACATTTAGTAGAATATTTAAAAAGCACTTCAATTAAAGATTTGCATTATATATGGCAAAGAGCGTTAGAAATAAATTATCATGAAAAATTAATTACCAAAATCAAATCAAGATCTAAGAGTATTTCAGCGTTAAAATCAAAGAAAGCACAATTTATTTTTTGTATCGATACTCGTTCAGAAGGTATTAGAAGACATATTGAACAACTTGGCAACTATGAAACCTTCGGCTATGCAGGTTTTTTTAGTTCTTTGTTTTGTCTTGAAGATAATTCAAAATCAGAATGCACTTTACAAGCTCCAGCATTGGTTGAGCCTAATATTTCTCTAAAATTAAACTATGAAAAACCATCATTTTTACAACAATTTTTATTTTCAGTTAAGACAGTTAATAATAAGTTAAAAAACAATTTATTTACGCCTTTTGTCTCTTTTGAAATGTTTGGCAATCTAGCAACAATCCCACTTGTTGGAAAGACCTCTTATAGCAAGTATTTTCAGGCGTTCAGTACAAGTCCACCAAAATATAGTGACAAGAAACCCGTTATAATAAATCAATTTTTAGAAGACAATAGCATTGCTGAAACCGCACAAAATGCTTATCAATTTTTAAAAACAATCGGTCTTGTTAACAATATGGCTCCCTATATTTTTATATGTGGCCATGAAGCTCAAACTGAAAACAATCCATTTCAAGCAAGCTTTGAATGTGGTGCTTGTGGAGGCAATAGTGGCTGGATCAATGCTAAAATCACCTGCGAAATTCTTAATCATGACAAAATTAGAAAAATGCTTCGTGGGCGTGGCATTGACTTTGGTATGGATACACGATTTATCCCTGCATGTCATAATACGACGACGGATGAATTTATGGTTGATGAAACACAAATATCATTCATTGATTGCTGGAAAAATATTTTCAAAGATATAAATTTTGCTTTAGAAAAGCTAAAAGAAGAAAGAAATCAAATTCTACCTAAGTTAACCACAGATGACAGACATCTATGTTGGGCGGAGCTTATTCCAGAATGGGGGCTTGCTAACAACGCCGCTATGATTGTTGGTCCACGAAAATATACTGCAAATATTAATTTAGAAAGACGCGTTTTTTTACATTCTTATGAGCCTGATTTAGATCCAGATGGTGCTATATTAGGCTCCATTTTAAGTGCGCCCGTAGTAGTAGCACATTGGATTAATGCACAATATTATTTTTCATCTACTGATCCAGAAATTTATGGAAGTGGCAATAAAGCTATTCATAACGTGATTGGTGATTGCGGTGTGATTGAAGGTAATTTAAGCGATTTGAAAATAGGTTTACCAATACAGTCAGTTTATTATCAGAATAAAAGAATTCATCATCCTTTACGATTATTAGTCATTATATTTGCAAACCCAGATCTGGTAGCGAATGTTTTAGAAAAAAATCCAGATATAAAATCACTTTTTATCAATGACTGGGCTAGTTTGAAAGTAATTTCACAGGGTAATATCCATGAGTTTTGACAATAAGAAAATACTACTAGCAACAAAACATAATAAAGAGAAAGTAATTAAACCAATATTAGAGCAATCTCTTGGATGTCAGGTGATTGTTCCTAATGATTTTGACACAGATCAATTCGGTACTTTTACAGGAGAGATTGCTAGAATACTATCTCCTAAAGAGATGGTGATCAAAAAAGCCAGGCATGCCATCGAACAGTATGCGTTTAATTATGCGATTGCTAGCGAGGGAAGCTTTGGACCTCATCCTCTTATTCCATTTGCCCCATTCAATCAAGAGTTATTATCATTTATTGATAAAGAAAATGACATTGAAATAATTGTTTATGAGCATACAACAGAGACAAATTTTGCTACATATGATCTAAAACCTACTGATTCTTATCATGACTTCCTGCAACAAGTTAAATTTCCTGAACATGGAGTTATTATTCGCGCATTAAAATGCAATAAAATTATTGCAAAAGGAATTCATGAAATTAATGAGCTCAGAGCTGCTATGAATTATGCATTTGAATTATCGCCTGAAATGATTAGAATTGAAACTGATATGCGCGCAATGCATAATCCAACGAGAATGAAAATCATTGAAAGGCTTAGTAGAAATTTATTAAAACGTCTTTTGTCTAACTGTGCGCAGTGTGGTTGCTATGGTTTTGGTGAATTATCTTATCATGGCAAATTACCTTGTGAGCTATGTGGCGGATCTACAGAAATATATCAATACATTAATGAAAAATGTATTCAATGTGACTATTCTCTAAATCTACCAAGACCGGACAATTTAACACATGCTGATTCTACATATTGTGAATATTGTAATCCATAAAATAGGTGAATGAATGAATAATAAATTAGTCGCTGTAGTTTACGGTTCCTTATCAGATTGGGAAATAATGAAAAACGCGGTTGATATTCTAGAGTCTTTTGATATACCTTATCATACTCAAGTTATTTCAGCTCATCGTACGCCGCATCTTCTCTATGAATTTGCACAATCTTGCAAAAATAATGGTTATGAAGTAGTCATTGCTGGTGCAGGAGGAGCCGCTCATCTTCCTGGTATGCTTGCTGCTTTAACATCTATACCTGTATTAGGTGTTCCAATTGCAAATAATTCGTTGAATGGGATGGATTCTTTGTTATCAATTGCGCAAATGCCAGCAGGAATACCTGTAGCGACATTAGCTATAGGAAAAGCTGGAGCGAAAAATGCAGCACTTCTAGCTAGTGCTATCTTAGCAAATAAATATCCCAATATTGATTTAAAACTCAATGATTATCGTCAAAATCAAACAAATACTGTTTTATCCAACCTCATTCCGGAGGTAACTTAATGAATATAGGTATTTTAGGAGCAGGCCAGTTGAGCCGTATGCTCGCAATCGCTGGGATCCCGATGGGCTTTAACTTTATTTTTTATTCTCCATCAGATCAAAATTGCGTAAAAAATTTAGGAAAAGTAATTAATAAGTCTTACGATGACCAAGAGGCTGTTATTGAGTTTGCATCATTATGTGATGTGATTACATATGAAAATGAAAATATTCCTTATGAGACAGCAGTGCTTATCGAGAGCCTAAAACCTTTATACCCTAGCGCAAATACTCTTTTGAATACCCAAGATAGGTTACTTGAAAAGCAATTGTTTCACTCATTAAACATACCAACCGTACCCTTTAAGTGTGTTGATAATTATCAAGATTTATTCGACTTTGTTGAAGAATATGATTTTCCGGTTATTATCAAAAAGCGCACACAAGGTTATGATGGCAAAGGACAAATTAAAATAATTAGTAATAAAGATCTTGTTAAGCTCGAAGGTGAAATGCTCTGTAATTTAATTGTAGAAAAAATGGTCAATTTTGAACGTGAGATTTCAATTATTGGGACGAAATCACTAAATGGTGAGATAGCATATTATGATATTTGTGAAAATAAACATATCAATGGAGTATTACATAGAACATGTAACAAAATAAAGGATCCAATATTTGAAAATGCAAAGATCTATCTTAACAAAGTCTTTGAACACTTTAACTATGTTGGCTGTTTAGCCTTTGAGTTCTTTCAATGCAAAGGAATGATATATGCAAATGAGTTGGCACCTCGCGTCCATAATACAGGACATTGGACTATAGAGGGAACGTTTTGTAGTCAATTTGAGAATCACATTCGTGCTATCGTAGGATTGCCTTTAGGTAATACTGAAAGTCTTGCTAACTTTGAAATGGAAAATTTCATCGGTAGGTTGCCTTTACTTAACGAGATATTTAACCTAAAAGATACATACTTTCATGATTATCAGAAAGAACCAAAGCCAGGACGTAAATTAGGTCATATTTCAAGAAAAATAGGCTATTCTCTTTAATTATTAGCCTTCATTCAGTCTAAAATATTTGCCAAATTATTATACTGATTAAATTTAACCGTGTGAGAAGTGTAATGGACAGATCACTATTACTCTGGGTAATTTTTATTATTATTGTGCTTTTTCTTCTTGCCTTTGATTTAGGAGTTTTGCACAAAACTAATAGAGAAATTGGTATTAAAGAGAGTCTTTATACTAGTTTAGGTTATATTATTACAGGTGTTTTATTTGGCGCTTGGATTTGGTTTGATCAAGGGGCACAAAAAGGTGCTGAATATTTAACTGGCTTTGCAATTGAAAAATCACTTGCGTTGGATAATATATTTCTTATTTCTCTTATATTTACTTACTTTGCTATTCCGAGAAAATATCAGTATAGAATTTTATTTTGGGGGATTGTTGGGGTTATCGTTTTACGGGCAATGCTGATTGCCTTAGGAGTCGCGCTCATTGCAAGCTTTGCTTGGATATTATACCTGTTTGCCGTATTTTTAATCTTCACAGGTATCAAAATGTTTTTTATTATCGATAATCTGCCTGATATTAAGTCAAATCCTCTTTTACGATTTATAAGGCTTCATTGCAATGTTACTAATGAAATACGTGGTCCAGAATTTTTCGTAAAAGTCAAAAAAGATAAAAATAATAATGAAAGTAAATGGTACATCACGCCTTTATTTTTAGCGCTTATTTTGATTGAGTGTATGGATTTAATCTTTGCGGTGGACAGTGTACCTGCAATTCTTGCCATTACGACAGATACCTATATTGTTTATACTAGTAACATATTTGCAGTTTTGGGTTTAAGGGCATTATATTTTGCATTGGATGCATTGCTTGTGCGCTTTAAATATCTCAAGTATGCCTTAGCAATTTTGTTAATTTTTATTGGTAGCAAAATATTTATTGCTGAGCTACTAGATATGGCCAAATTTCCACCAGTACTTGCTCTTACTATCACATTTACCATTTTGGCAGTCGGAGTGATTTACTCAATGTATAAAACGCGTAAAAAGAATTAGTTTATAGAAAAACTCTTGTTTTGAATCATTATCCTTAACCTTTCTTTTCGTTTATTTCCCATTCATTGATTGGTTCTTTAGTTGGGATTTTATAATCTTCAGACGCCCATGAGCCAAGATCTATTAATTTGCAGCGTTCACAACAAAAAGGTCTAAACGGATTTGATGGTGCAAATACACTTGGTTTCTCGCACGTTGGGCAAGAAATTGTTTTCGTTTGTTTACTATCAGTCATATTTATATCATACAGCAAGTTAACTCGAATGGAATATCTTGTGACGCTAAAGCGGGCTTGCCTTGTTCAAAATTTGCAAATAAAAACCGAATATTTACACGATGCTTATTGGCGCTAATTTCTGGGTAGGCACCTAAATCAGCACGCAAGTTAATTCGAATCAATTGGCAGTTGGTTTGTGAATTTAAAGTCTTTTGATAAGTACCAGCAACGGCAATTTCACGAGTTGGCATGCTACTTTGACGTGTGAGATCAAGCACTAAATTTAATGCTTTCTCAAGAGGCTCCAACAAATCAAACCACTGATTAATGCTATATTGGCGTGTTTTAGGAGGCAAATTCAACCAATAATGAAATGCAGGCAAATCAAAACTACAAGTACCGCCAGGTATTGTTAAACGTTGTCTTAACCCGTTTAAAAGTTCACTATTTTGAGGGAAAAAGCCTTGTTTTGCAGAGTAACTTTTAACAATTTCTAAGGATTTTTCAAGATCTCTTAGCACCTTATCAAGCGCCCTGTGATCAATACTCGGCGTTTTCGCGAGACGTTGTAAACCATTGCTATGTCTTTCTAACTCTTTAGAAAGCTCACTTCTAAATTCAGAGCGTTCAACAAGATTGTAAAGTTCAATGATTGTTGCGACGCAATCTTTAGCATCCCAGGTACTAACTAAGTTAGTCGATCTGTACTTTGCTAATTGGAATAAGTACTCCGCTCTTAAGAAGGTGCGAATTCTTTCATTGAGCGGGTGTTCAAAGGAAAGAGTTGGTTGTGCCACAGGCTAGTTCCTCAAAAGATGTGTGTATTTCCCTCAAAGAGGGGTCTTTTAAGCAACTATAACAAAGAGTGGTTTCGCAAGACAGAGCGGGAGTGGTTAAAGTAGGAGGATTATCATAAAGATTAAGGTGAATGTACTTCTCATTTCCCTTTTGCTTTATCCAGAAACCGTCGATGTAAGTCTATTATCTTATTTTTAAGCTCATCAACGTTGCCGGTATTAAGCAATAAAGTATCGGCAATCTTGTTGCGCTCTTCACGTGTAGCTTGGGCCAACATCATCTTTTTAACTAAACTTTGGCTACAATGGTCTCGTTTTGCCGTCCATTCAAGTTGATATTGCTCGGGGGTATCAATAACAAGAACATGATTTACCAGCTGTTGATATTGCTCAAAGTGTTCTGATAGCAAAGGAATAACAACGATACAATAAGGGTAATCTATCTCACTGATTTTTTCTTGCAGCTGAAGATAAATAGCTGGATGCAACAATGCTTCAAGCCATTGTTTATCTTCTACATGATTAAATATTTTCTCTCGTAGAGCCTTGCGATTAATTTCACCGCTTTGATCTACAATTGAAGCCCCATAGCGCTCAACGATTTTATTGAAGGCACTTTGGGAAGGTTTCACCAGATCTCTGGCGACAATATCTGCATCAATGACGGGCGCCCCACATTCTGCAAAAAACTGAGCAGCCGTGCTTTTGCCCGATCCAATGCCGCCTGTTAAACCAACTATAAATGTCATGAAAGTCCAAACATTGAAAAATAAAGATGAGACAGTTTATCACCCCAAATAAGACTAACCCATCCAGCGATGGCCAAAAAAGGGCCAAAAGGAATAGGATTCTCGCGAGAATGACGCTTGAGTACAATAAGGGTTACACCCACAATAGTGCCTACAAATGAGGAGATTAAAACAATGGTGGGAAGTGCTTGCCAGCCTAACCAGGCACCTAGCATCGCAAGCAATTTAAAATCACCATACCCCATACCTTCTTTATGGGTGATGAGCTTAAAAATCCAATAAATAGTCCAAAGAAAAAGATAACCGGCAATGACGCCAATGATGGCATCGTTAATGCTGACAAAAAGATGTTGGATGTTAACCAACAGGCCTAACCATAACATAGCCAAAGTAATGTCATCGGGTAAAAGTTGATGTTCAATATCAATAACCGTCAGTGCAATTAATGCCCACGTTAAGATCAATGATGCTAAACATTTCCAAGTAAACCCAAAGTAATAGGCAATGATAATAGATAATATTGCACAGAATACTTCTATTAAGGGATAACGAAGAGATATAGATGAGCCACACGAGTGACATTTTCCTTTCAAGAAAATAAAACTGAGTAAAGGTATGTTTTCAAAAATACCAATAGGACGTTTGCATGATGGGCACTGCGATCTTGGTGTGACTAAATTAAAAGGTTCAAGATCAGCTGGTTTGAGATCCTCTTCAGAAGGGAATGACTTAATATTTTCCTGTAAATAAGCGTAACATTGTTCCGTCCATTCACGATGTAGCATTAAGGGAAGTCGCCAAATGACGACATTTAAAAAGCTACCGATAATAAGTCCTAGCACACCTATACAAGTTAGATAAACTGCTTGAGAGTGCGTAAATAATTCAATCCATGTCATGGGACGGGACGCCTTAAATAACTGATCCCATTTTAAATATGGGCAAGTACATTGCAATGACTAATCCACCTACTAATACACCAAGTACTGCCATAATTAAAGGTTCTAATAGGGAACTTAGGCCATCAACTGCCGCATCAACTTCTTCTTCATAGATAGTTGCAATTTTTCCAAGCATGGCATCTAACGATCCAGATTCTTCCCCAATTGTAACCATTTGAATGACCATATTTGGAAATATACCAGTATTACGCATGGCAAGTTGCATTTGCGAACCAGTTGACACTTCGTCTCTTATTCTAAGGACAGCCGTGCTGTAAATGATATTTCCAGTTGCACCAGCGACAGATTCAAGCGCTTCAACAAGAGGAACCCCTGCGGCAAAAGTGGTAGAGAGTGTGCGAGCAAATCTTGCGATTGCCGCTTTATGCAGTATATTACCAACAATAGGCACTTTGAGTAATAAACGATCAAATGTATGCTCAACTTTGGGATATTTTCTTTTACTATAAGAAATCCCCCAAACGGATAAAATAATGATACCAAGAAATGCCCACCACCATTTCTGGACAATTTTTGAAAGGGAAATGATCATTTTGGTAAAAGCAGGTAAATCCGCACCAAATCCCTTAAACAATTGTTCAAATTGTGGCACAACAAACACCAGTAATATCGCAGTGACAATGATAGCAACCACCATCACTGCTGTAGGATAGAATAATGCTTTTTTGATTTTTCTTTTCAAACTCTCTGTTTTTTCTTTGTAGGTTGCAATTCTATCAAGCATCGTTTCTAAAGAACCAGAAGCCTCACCGGCTGCCACAAGACTACAAAATAAAGGATCAAAATACATGGGATGTTGCTTGAGCGCTTCAGAAAATGAACGACCCGCTTCAACATCTGCCTTAATAGATAAAACTAAATCACGCATGGATTCATTATCCAGGCCTTTTGCTACGATATCAAAAGATTGTACTAAGGGAACACCCGCCGACATCATTGTTGCCATTTGACGACTAAAATAACTGATTTCAGCGGCCGATATTTTTTTTCTACGTTGACCAGAAAAAATTGATTTTGAACGCCTACGTACTTTAATAGGGTTTAAGCCTTGTCGTCGTAGATCTGCTTTAGCAAGGGTTAAATTAATTGCGGCAATTTCACCCTTAACTTTTGCGCCTTGATTATTGGTACATTCATAAGCAAAAGTGGATAATTTGGTTGGTGTTGACGTAGGAGATTTCTTTAGCGCTGACATAATTTATTCCTTAGTCACCCTATAGACTTCTTCTAAGCTTGTTACACCTATTTTGACTTTATTTAATGCCGCACGACGTAGACTAATAATGCCTTCTTTGTGCATTTGCTCTTCAATATCAAAAGCATTTCCACCGGCCATAATGATTTTGCCAATTTCCTCAGTAACAGGCATCACTTCATACATACCTACACGACCTTTATAACCTTTTGTACATTGGTCGCAGCCAACAGGTTCATATAAAATAAACCCTTCTTGGATTTCATTTTCTGTAAAACCAGCTTCCATTAATGCTTCCGGTGGTAAAGAAATTACTTTTTTACAATGAGTGCATAATCGTCTACCAAGACGTTGAGCAATAATTAAAGTAACCGATGTTGCAAGATTAAAAGCAGCGACCCCCATATTAATAAGACGAGTGAGTGTCTCAGGTGCACTATTGGTATGTAAAGTTGATAAAACCATATGCCCGGTTTGTGAGGCTTTAACAGCAATTTCTGCTGTTTCTAAATCTCGTATTTCACCGACCATAATAATATCTGGATCTTGGCGTAAGAAAGCTCTTAATGCGCTTGAGAAGGTGAGGCCTGCTTTAGGATTAACGTTAACTTGATTGATACCTGGTAAATTGATTTCAACGGGATCTTCTGCAGTGGATATGTTCACTTCCGACACATTTAAAATATTTAAAGCGGTATATAATGAAACGGTTTTACCGCTTCCGGTTGGTCCTGTTACAATGACCATCCCTTGGGGGCGATGAATGGCATTGAGGAATAATTCTTTTTGATAATCCTCATAACCCAGCGCATCAATACCCATTTTTGCGCTAGTAGGATCTAAGATCCGCATAACGATTTTTTCACCGTATAACGTTGGGCAAGAGCTTACACGAAAATCAATAGCTCGATTGCGCGATAATTTCATTTTAAACCGACCATCTTGTGGTACGCGGCGTTCTGAAATATCAAGACGCGACATCACTTTTAATCTTGCCGCCAATCGAGGAGCCAGATTGACAGGAGGGCTAGCAAATTCTGATAAAAGGCCATCTTGTCTTAATCTAACACGATAAAATTTTTCATAAGGTTCAAAATGAATATCTGAAGCGCCTTTATTGATAGCATCGAGTAACACTTTATTTACAAAACGAACGATCGGGGCATCATCAACATCGGAATCTGAATCATCGTCCGTTCTTTCTTTATCTTCAGCATTTGAAATATCCAAATCATCAAGATCGGTGTCTTGAAGATTGGATAAAGCAGACGATTCTTTCTCGCTTAGAATTCTCTCAATCGTATCAACAAGTTTGTTTTCTTCAACTAAGATAGCTTCGGTAGAAAGACCTGTGTGAAATTTAAATTCATCAAGCCCTTCTAAATTCGTGGGATCAGACACGGCAACATATAATCGATTGCCTCGCTTAAATAATGGTAGAGCATGATGTTTACGGATAAGTTTTTCACTGACTATTTCTTTTGGGATAGTTTCTAAATCCATTGCATATAAATCAAAAAGAGGATCACCAAACTCCATTGATGCAGTCATTGCAATAATTTGTGGATCTAAAATACATTTTTCAACAAGATAAGCAACAAAAGGGATCTTTTTCTTTGCAGACGCTTCAAGCGCTTGAGCCGCAGATTGGGCTTCAAGTAAATTTGCCTGCACTAATTTTTTAGCCAGACCGCTTAAAGGAACAGTTTTTGGATCGTTCATTTTCCGAATGAGTACTTTTTATTAATAACCCCAATAGGTATGTAATAAGTTTAGTCAACACTTCTTTTGCCACCAACCTTTGCTGCTTTAAAATCTGGAATAATTGAACCTGCCAATAACATGCTAAAACTCGTACCAAAAATAATAGAAGGGATCCACTGACTTGCACGATAGAGTGCGCTTACACTGAATCCTAAACCAAAATCGTTGTACATTAATTGAGTTAATGTACCCAGCAATGTTTCAAGAACACCGATATTGCCTGGAGTGATGGGAAACAACATAGCGATGGTGGTGATTCCGACAAGGAAAATGCAATCAGAGAAAGGCGTGGGCGCACCAACAGCGATAAAAGTTACATAGAAAATCAGAGCGGTTAATAAATTAACAAAAAATAGTGTCAAACAAGAACTCAACAAAATTACTGGGTTATTAATCAGAAGATGCATGGCTTGTAATGCTTTTTGGATTAACTGATGAGGTAAATGCAAAGAAAAATGTTCATTTGCATGTTTTGTTTGAGAAATTTTAAGCCAAAAAATAAAGCCACAGACTAGTATTATGACCAGCAAGGCAACGAGTGTTATATTGTTAAAATTTTGGGGTAAGTCTCCAAATAACCAACCCACTAAAGTAAAAGCTGCACTTATAACAAGTGTTAATAAAAAATAAACCAACATCACATAAATGAATTGTGCACTTTTCATATGATAATGTTGATGCAAATATAAATAGCGAAACCCTACCCCTGGTCTGTAGGGCAATAATTGATTTAAAAAATTGGCAATAAAACTTAAGCCTGCCCAGTCTTGCCAACGTAAATGGATATCAAAACGCTTGCAAAGTATTTGGAAGGCATAACCACCTAATGCAATCATCGGTATTTGTAAAAGAATCATCACGCAAATGAGCCACCATTTGACGCGTGCAAAGATAGCGTAAATATCTTTACCATAATAGAGGATCAGACCAATGATGATGCCGGTCAAAACAAGATAGCTAATGAGACTTAATATTTTCTTTAGTAACTTTGGCATAAAATTTTCTAAGATTCTTTTTGGTTCGTGTTTTTACTCGACGTTTAGAAATAGCATTCACATGATGTTCTGCATACATCAGCATGGTAATTTGTTCAGAAATCAATCCAATAAGGAAAATAATCACGGAGGCAGAAATAAGAACGGCGCTCATATTGGTAAACCGGCCCAAGGTAATATAAGTGTAAGCATAATTACATAAGCCAGCCATAAGATGAATAAGCGCAAATGGTAAAAATATTTTAATCGGAGAGTAGAGGATTGTCATTTTGTAAATAATTAATAAGAATCTTAAACCATCCGACAAAGGCTTAAGATGGCTTTTACCAATTCTTTGTTTTACCTCAATAGGGAGATAACTTACAGAATACCCCGAACGATAAAAAGCCATAGTGATAGTTGTAGGAGAAGAAAATCCATTTGGGAGTAAAGGTAAAAACTCTTTGAATTTATTTGCATTTACAATTCGACATCCTGAAGTTAAATCCAAAATGGGATGTCCAACAATTTTGCTGGCAATAAAGTTATAAAATGCATTCCCAAACCAGCGAAGTGTTGTTGCTTGACTCTGGCGATTTCTTGCCCCGACAACCATATCATAACCTTGTTGGAATTTTTCTAATAAGTGCGTAATATTTTCAACTTGATGTTGGCCGTCTCCATCCATAAAAATAAAGACATCACCATGAGCAATTCTTGCTCCTGTTTTAATAGCAGCACCATTGCCCATACTATATGGATGAGAAACGACCTTAACTCCACAAGTTTTTGCAACGGTTGCGGTATCATCTGTTGAGCCGTCGTCAACTACTATAATTTCAAATGTTGGAAAAGCCTGTATTAATTTTAAAAGAATAGATTTGAGACCATTTTCTTCATTTTTAGCAGGAATAATAATACTGACTGTTTTATCAAAATGAGGGATCATAAATGGTTCTCCTTCGCTTTGACAGCTTCAAATGTTTTATTAAGAGTAGTAATTTTATCTGAAGGGGAGCGCAAATACTTAGCCTCAGTATTCACTTGTTGTACCGTTTTTTCTGCTTGTTCAATCATTGAAAATTGCATTTCTAAATAAGCTTTTTGAATTAAAGGGTCAAGCCTTTTGGGGTAAGTTTCAAATGAATCATTTAACAAAAGCAAGCTTTTATCAATCTGATTTTGTAAAAGGGCTATACCTGCCTCTAAATGAAACAATACTGCTTTATATAAAGGCTTATAACCTAGAAATGGATTTTTCATGGCTTCTTGAATAATAAGACTTATTTTGTCTTTATCGACAGATGAGCATTGATGGTTAAACATATTTTGCACCATTTGATCAAGTACCAAAATTACATAGGGTGTGATAGCCCCTTGTCGAACGGTTTTTAACGCTTCCTCATATAATTCAGCAGGTACAGACTTGGCACGACAATGAATGAGAATTTTATGCAGGATAATGCCACCGTTGTAAGGTTCAATGAGTTGTGCGCTCTCAAGTTCTGTAAAAGCATTCTCATATTGCTTATTATTTAAGTACCAGTTTGCGATCTCAATATGTACTCTGGCAGATTGTGGATGATGTAGTCGTTCTGATATCAAAAACTTTTGTGGTGAAGACCAAGAGACACTTCGAAAATAAGTAAGAGTCATCATGAGGATGACAATCGTCGAAAATAAAAATATGCTTGCTTTTTTCAGGTTAGATTTTTTGTTTATAAATAACACGAAATAGTAAACAGGGATGAAAATAAGGCCGACCATTGCTAAGTAATTGCGATGTTCAAAAACAAGCTCTAAAGGTAAGGCTGTTGATTCAATAGCTTGTGAAAGAAAGAACCAAGATAACCCAAATGAAACAATCGATGCGCGTTTTCGAAAGTAGATGATTAATATTGCACTAAAAGTTAATAACAAGCAGCTGATAAATACATTAACATCAATATGTGTAGAAATAGGGAAGTCGTCATGATAAAGCCCCATTTCGCCGATCTGGGGAAGAAAAATTAATTTCATATACAAAATAACAACTTTTGTTTCTGTGAGAAGTCTGTCAATCAATGAAATATTTTTTTCAGCGAAAATGTTAAGAAATTTTTCCAAATGTAGCCAGTAATAAAAAACAGCCCCTAGCAATAAGCTTAAACTCATTAAGCTATTGGCGCGTTTTAACCTTTTTTTATCTTTTTGATGTCTGCAATGAAACTGTAATAAAAAATATTCAATACAGATGAGATACCAAGGAAAGAGTACGCCGGTTTCTTTGCTCAAAACCGCTAAAGGAAAGAATATGAATAGACTTGCCCCAATGATTTGATAAGCATAAGGCTGCATTTTATTTAAACGTATTCTACCCCATAAATAGGTGTTAAGACCCATTAAGATAAAGAGATGACATAGTTGCGTCATGCGTTGTACAGGATAAAGGACAGTACTTACTTGCAAAGGATGTACAAGCCAAATAAAACCTGTCATTAATGCAATGGGGATAGCGTGCTTTCTTGCCCTGGGTTGTAAAATGACGAGCAAATAAATAAAAAGTGAAATAGCTAAGCTAGTGACAAAATGTAATCCCAAATTAACGGCTTTAAATGAAAAAGGTGTTGCTCCAAAAAATAGATAATTGAGAGTAAAGCTTGCAACCGAAATGGGGCGTCCTATAGGACCTGTATCATTTTGTAGGCTAATTTCAATGAACTTACGCCAAGAGAAAGAATCCATATAAGCAGGGGATATTGATTGTAGATCATCAAGAAAAAAGGGCCCATGTAAACCTGACCAATATAATGCTGTTGCTAAGATGAAAGCAAAGATAATGAGTGTGGAGATTAAGCAGATATTTCTAGTTTTCAATCGTATTATCGACAAGTTGACGGAACATATTCAACAGCGCCTGTTGATGTGCATGCCCAGGTAACAGCACCACTTGCAAAAGTGGGAGTCAAAACAATAGCAATAGTCCCACCAGTGCCAAGATTAGTTTGGTTACCAGTAATTGTAATGACACCATTATTTGAAATAATGAGGCTTGAAACATAATTTGTCGAGATATTATTCACACCTGCCATGGCATTTGATGATGGCATGGTACCTTTGGAAATTCTATATTCAGCAATAGCAGCTTTTGGATAAGAACTGACATTAACCAGTTCCGATACCCTTGATCGAATGATAAAGTAGTTATAAGCAGGAATTGCGATAGCGGCGAGGATCCCGATGATTGCAATGACAATCATCAATTCAATTAAGGTGAAGCCGGATTCTACTTTACGCATGTTTCCTCCTTCTTCACCTTCTTGATTTAGGATATTACCTTTTTATCATCTGCATGATGCAGGAACAAATTGGGTTGCACCCGTTGCTGTACAAGTCCATCTAACGGCCCCGTTAGTAAATGTAGGGGTGAGCACGATAGCAACTGCTGCGCCCGTACCGAGGTTGGTTTGGTTACCCGTAATAGTAATGACACCATTGGCTCCCACAGCTACGCCAGATACATAGTTGGTAACAATACTGGTTACGCCTGCTGCCGCATTAGTCGTAGGCATAGCACCTTTTGAAATTCTATATTCAGAAACCGAAGTTTTGGCATTTGAACCTACGTTTATTAATTCAGATACACGAGCTCTTACCATGTAATCGTTATAAGCAGGTATTGCGATGGCCGCCAATATACCAATGATTGCAACCACAATCATTAATTCTATTAAGGTAAAACCACTCTGTCTTGCTTTGATAGTCTTCATATAAGCCTCCGCTTGTTACACAATCATACTCTAATTACAGCAGTATTCATGCCAAAAGCTCATTTACTCAAATAAGTTACGTATTTTCAACAATTTATTAGCAAAATAAGTTTGTTTTATAAATCATCTGGCGGTATAAATTAACGATCATAGTCACCTATGAGCTCAATTTGGTCACTTTGGGTATTTATACAGATAGGGCTTGAGACAGGTGTAATGCTTACGTATACTCACTCCACTTTGATTTTAGGCGTTGTTGTCTACGCCATCTCGCAATCCTCATTTACTTTCATGTAAACTCCGGTTGCTCGAGGCTTGACGCCTAGCCTAAAACCAAAGTGGAGTGAGTATATACTTGCTTTTCTTTGCCGGAGTAGCTCAGTTGGTAGAGCAGCGCATTCGTAATGCGAAGGTCGGAGGTTCGACTCCTCTCTTCGGCACCAAACCCATCGAATCTATCTTTTTCAAGGAATTGAAAAATCTGTTATTGAAAAAAGCGCTTGCCCTGGTGAAACTTATGAGCAGGCCGCCCAATTATTAATCAATGCCGAGCTCTGGATGAAGGGTTTCCGTCAATCCCATAGCTCCTTCATAAATTAAAACACCGGCTGCTCCTTCATAGGCGCCATGACCAAAGCCAACAGCAAAACCTACAGGGCCTGCTGCGGCAAACCCAATGACTCCTTCTATAACTCCCGTAATAAGCGAACCAGCAACCACCTCTATTGCTTTAGATAAAAAGTTTTTCCCACCACTCACAAAACTTATTTCTTCTTCCTTAAGAACTACCATATTGATTTAACATCCTTGTATAACTAATCTAAACAAAAACATGGAGCATTTTATGAACGCCTTCGTTGACTGGTCAAGAAAATTCGCGGCAACTATAATTTACCTTCTAACTTTTCTTGGTTTTTTCCAAGCTTACGAAATAATACTTTCCCCAACTACGAAGAATTTAGAAAAGTTATTTTTTTGTATCATTCTTTCTTGTGTGGTTTCTTATTCAAATGGCTTCACTCTTTTCAGAGGCCCTTTTACCAAAAACAAATAAGCTTTCAACCTCCAGCTAGCAATAACCTACACATTGGTTGCGCAACTAAGATTGCTTAAATTTATCATTTATTCGGAAAATTTTGTTATCAAGTCACCTGATGTGTGGTAGCATGCTAATACATTTTGGTGTAGAAAAAAAATGGTAGGTTGTGATGGCATTATTTGGTGTAGATCCTAGTTTTGTTGACTATTTAGATGATGAAACCAGAGCGTTTCTACATGAAGATCCCGCTTTATCTTTATTTGGAGCAGAGTATCAATCCCTTGAGTATGATAGCTTTCTAATTCCTCGTTCCTCTGAAGAAATGACCACGTTAATACCCCCAACAGTATGCCTGCCATCAATGCCACTTGCTCCTACTGTGCAAATAAAACAAGAAGCTCCGGAAATAGAAGAGCCTTCTATTCATGATGAAAGTATATCCGATGGAGAATTTGCCCCGCTTCAACCAAAAATGAAAAAGGCGAAAAATAACAATCGCAATAGAGCATATAAATTAGATGAAAGTGCGTCTGTTGAAAATCAAATTAAAACACTAAAAGCTTGGATTATTGAATTTCAAGATAAACATGAAAAAGTCTGTTTGGATCCTGATTTATTGAAAAATGGGGATGAACAGGAAATCAAGAAAGAAAGAGAACGCGTACGCAAACAAAAAAATGCAATATCAGCGCAACTTAGTCGTTGGCGCAAGAAACTAGATCATCTCACAACTCAAGAAACTGAATCATTATTAGAAATTGAAAATATTGAATTAAAGAAAAAGCTTCGTCATATTGAAGAAGAAAACACCTTATTAATAATTCAAAATAGGGATCAAGCCTCAGAAATACAAGTGCTTAAAAGAGAATTAGAAATATACCGACAAGAGCTAGCTCGGGATGAATCAGTTGATATTAGAGTGAGTGGATCACCAAGAAAAGGCTTTTTAGTGCAATACCATAGACAACAAACTGCTACTGATAGTCAAGCTAAAACCGTTGGTGAAAAGCCTAGTTTTCGTTCTCATCAAGATTATTTTGGCGCAAAATTTGGGTAACCTTAAACGGTTACCTGTAAATTTTTTCAACTAATAGTGCGTCATGATGAGAAAGCAGAAAAATCAAACCAAGCGTTATTTGTATGATAAATGCTGTATACCAAAGAAAATGTTAATAAAATCCCACTTGCAGCTAATAAAACTAATTGATTAGTAGGTAATCCTACCGCCACCCCGGAAGCACCTATCGCTGCGCAAACAGTTGTCATAGCACAAAGAGGGCATCCACCCGATACTTGTGATATTTCATTTGCTGATAGTGTGTACATCCTAATTCACTCCATGTTTTACTTCTTCCAACTCTTTGCATATTACTGTGATGTTAATAATATGTCGATTGTTTGATGGCTACTCTTTCCATCAATCGATCTCATTAAAGCAGTCGTGAACCATTGGTAACAGGACGTTGGGGTTGTATCAGAATCGTACCATCAGACGTTGAAACAGTTGCTAAAACTAAGACCTCAGACATTATACCTGCGATGCGTTTAGGTGGAAAATTAATAACCGCAAGAATTTGTTGATTGATAAGATCATCCGGCATGTAATGTTCTGTAAGTTGTGCAGAGCTTAGTTTTTTTCCAAAGGGACCAAAATCTATTTCTAATATATAAGAAGGCTTTATCGCTTTTTCATTTAACTTGGCTGAGAGTATCGTTCCTGCCACAATGTTTACTTTGAGAAAGTCATCAAATGAAATGGTTTCCATATTTTTGCAGCCTCCGTAGTTAATCTACCAACTCCATGGTGTTGATTATTTCTTTCATGTCGTAATTAAAGGTTGTAAGTTAGCATTGATTTTCCTATAGTGCTAAGAAAGGGGCTATGTTAGTAAAGCAAGGCGAAAGGATTCGTGAAAATTTCCCTTCCTAAAAAATCACATCTTCTTATTATTTTAACACTCGTGTTTTATGCTTCTATTTCTGTAGCAAAAGGCCTCACAACAAAATCTATGTTAGTGTCTGCCTCGATTCCATTAATTGGTGGCGCTTATTCCTATACAAATGGTGACTATGAAGGTTTAAAAGAATTAGGCCTCGAATGCGCACTGACGGCACAAATCGTGACGTTGTTAAAAAATTCAGTCAATCGTGAAAGACCAAACGGTGAGAATAATATGTCCTTCCCATCTGGCCATACTGCGGCGGCATTTGTAGGAGCAAGTTATCTACATCACCGCTATGGATTAGTATGGGGTGCACCGATGTATGCGATTGCTGGTGTTATTGGTTATCAACGAGTCAATGTAAAAGATCATTATTGGTCAGATGTCATCGCAGGTGCTGCTATTGGCTATGCTGCGGGCGCTCTTTTTACTGCTAGGTACCCACGAGTTTGGGTTGCTCCAAAGTTTGATCCCGAAACAAATGCATTCGGGTTACAAATGAATGCCCATTTTGGTTAACCACACCTTAACTGCACACTTTTTGAACATCCCTCGAACAGTTTGAAAAATTCAGCGTTTTTGAATCTATGCACAGCTATCTCACATAGGTTGTCCCCAGAAAATGTGAATGAAATAGTTCTTATTTTCTATGCTTTCTAACTTTGCTAGAGGGCTTCTCAGCTTTTTCTTGGATATTTTCAGTTGTGGCATAAGTAAACAAACTTCGTGCTCCATCGATCCAATGATGGAGTGTTTGATAAGCATCCTTCACTTTCTCTTGAACGAGAGTCAGTAAACTTTTCGTTTGTGCCTGAGCCATTTTAGACTGAAAATGTGGTAAAAAAGTTTTGGACGCTTGTGGGCAGTAGGTATTATTGAATAAAGATAGAGCTTGTTTTGCAGTTAATCGTTTATTCCTCTTGGGGTTTAGCATCCCTTTAAAAAACTCTTCCTTAGGGGGAGTCATCGGTGTAAAGTTTTGATGATATAATTCATACAACATAATGCCGCAAGCCCACACATCATTTTCAAAAGCAGGATTTTCATATTCCTTTTTAAGTGCATCGAGTTCTCGTTTCTGATTACCTTCAAGAAACCGTTTTTCTATTTCATCTGCATATTTTTTGGCTAAAGTCTTTTCTGTTTTGTAAGCACGAACATAATCGGTATAATCGGGCATTTTTTTATTTGTATGGGCAAGCGCAATTTCCGGAGATTCATAACCTATGGTGCTTAGTAAGCGATGAAATGCCTCCCTCCCACAAATGCTTGCAAAATCAATATATTTAGCGTGTTTTTTTCTATTTTCATCAATAAATATTATAACATTGCCTGGCTTTATATCTTGATGAATATCTCCCAACTCATGCATAAAGCACAAGCCTTGTAAGAGTTGTGAGGCAATATCATTTTTATCCTCTTGCGACAATTTTAAACCATATTTTTTTCTGTCAATGAGTGGGATCCCAAGGGGAGAATAAATACAGAATCTGATGCCCTTTTTGTTTGTATAAATAGGTCCTTGTACCGAGCGCAATAAAAAGTCATTTTCTGGAACTTGCCAAGGGTAGGCAATCTCTTTTTTAAGCTTTTCAATTTGTTGCAAAGGCGTAAGATTCATTCCTTTTCTTTTTTTTGTTTCAATTTCTACGCTCAAGCTGGCATAAGGTGTTGGACCATGTAAACCATCTAGTCGCCAAGCAGGTTTGCCTGATTTAAAGCCACCATCTAATTCTTCGATTTCACATTTTTCATTTTTGGCATTTTTACTTTTTGTTTCGAGAATACATAGATATTGACCTTCTGGATCTCTTGCTATAGCAATCGTTCGCGAAAGCTTTGATATTTCTTTAGGTAAATGAAGTGCATTAGAAACAGGTAGGGATTGAAGTTGTTTATGTAATTCTTTGTTGAAAATTAATTTGTCTAAGATCTGATTTAAGTCTTTTGGCGAAATACACTCCAATAAAGCATTGGGATAATGGTTATTGTTTTTTACATTTTTTAGACGACTTAAAAATTCTTGTAGATTATTATTGAAATTCAACATTTTGGGTTAGTTTAATAGATTTGTGAATGTAAAAGTAGAGGCATTTTAACAAAGCAAATTAACAAAGCAAAAGAATTGCTATAGTCATAAAGAGCTTGGTAGTAACAAGATTGCTCATTTTTTGTACAATACAATTTTCACTATGCATTACAGAATAAATGAGCTTATTCACAAGGGATCCACAGTACTTACCCCCAAAAATTGTTAATTAAATTTTTGGTTCAAAGATGGATTGATAAAGTTGAATCGCAAACAAATTGCTTGGGCACCAAAAGAAATCCATAACCCTAACAAGAAATATTGTCCAGCTTGAAAGATCAATTGCATTTTGAGGGGGGCATAAGAGATGAGCCAACTCATGCCAAAATATATCGCTATAATACCTACTGCTCCAATCAAGGTTTGATAGATGAGTGATGAAGCAGAAGAAAACGATTGAAATTGCGAATATTTTTCTTCTAGTTGGCACCCCAGCCAAAAACCCAAACAAGTAGATACGATTGTTAAACCGATATGCTTAGGATCATTAATCAGCAGAAGATAAGGGATAAATAATATTAGTAGAATACAGGACTGAACCCATAATGGAAATTTCTTTAAAGGAGCATATTGTTTCTTTTCAAATAAAATACAAAGAGCTAATGTAGCAGCCCCTAGGAGTGCGCCGCAGAGAATATCTTGAAGATAATGAACACCTAAATAAGATCTTGATAGTGCAATCAAGAGACCAATGAAAATACAAATACAAGAAAGAAATCTGCTTTTTGTGAAATAAGCAAATCCCCACCAAATCAAAATGCCAACTTGGGCATGTCCACTGGGAAATGAATAAATATCAACTTTTTTCATCCAAAATTCAGCTGGTGGACGACATTCTCTTATCCATCCTTTTAACCACAAGTTAACCAAGAGGGTAGCGAATAGCCCATAAAATAAATATTTTCCATAACGTTTATTCCAAAGCCAATAACTTAAAGAGAGAGTCAGCAAAATAGTGCTAACTTGGCCTAATTCGCTGAAAAGCATCATCACCGGTGATAATAAAGGATGTCGAAGATTCTCTGCTATCCATGCAATGCTTGCATCCCCCCATGATGTAAGAGAAGGTTGGCAATTAATTGTCGTCATAAAGAAATTTTTTCATATTGTTTAATGCTTGCACTTGAGCTTTATCGTTAGGATTGGTGACTTTTTCCCGCTCATGAATAATTTTTTTCACAATTTCTTTTTGAGCGTGGTTCAATTCTCTGTAGCGAATAGCTAGCATTTTATCAGGATGGCCTTGTAAACAATCAGGGGTGAGACGGTGGGTAATTAAAAATCCATTGATATGATCGATTTCATGTTGTAACACACGAGCAGTGAACCCTTCGATAATAGACGAGATTTTTTTGCCCTCAGGAGTGTAGGCATTTAATTGAATTTTATCGTACCGTGGTACTTTCCCAGTTGTTTGGACAACAGAAAAACAACCTTCCCAATCGTACACAATTTTGGCATCAGCTAAAGGGATATACTGTGGATTGATGAAAACAGTTAATGGAACAATGTTGACAGCATCTTTTCTTAAGGCAATAGCGTCTTCTTGAATATTAATCATAATAATTTGTTTGGTTACACCAACTTGAGGGGCTGCCAAACCGACGCCTTTGAGCTTAAGAAGTAAATCCTGCATTTGTTCGATAAGTAATTTATCTTCAGTAGATAGAGGAAAGGTAACAACTTGCGCAGGTTTAGTGAGAATTTCAGAAAGAGGGCTATGTTCAATGGTTACTAAATCTAGAGGCATACTTAGTTTTCCCAGAAGATGTCATCGCATTTTTAAACTATTATAATCAAAAAGTAGCATTAGCATTACTATTATCACTTTTAAAAATAAGATAACTGACTTTATGCCGCTTAGCATTTTTACACATGAAGATTGTTTAAAGCATGAGATGGGGCCTTATCATCCTGAAAGTCCCGCTCGTTTAGAGTCAGTATTGTTGGCTTTAAAGAATGCCGAGTGGTCTGATCAATTGCAATGGCATAGTTCTCCCAAAGCAACAAAAGAGCAACTCGAAAGAGTACATAGTAAAAAATATATCGATTCCATTTTTTCTCTTGCGCCTTCACAAGGCTATGTTCAACTTGATCCAGATACGATGATGAATGCAAATACATTGCCGGCAGCACTTCATGCAGCTGGCGCGGTCGTTGCGGCAGTGGATGAAGTATTGAGTGGGAGGATAATGAGAGCATTTTGTGCTGTGCGGCCTCCAGGACATCATGCTGAACCAGATTTTGCCATGGGTTTTTGTTTTTTTAATAATATAGCCATTGGTGTTCAACATGCACTTTCAGTTTATCATCTCCAACGTATCGCGATTGTGGACTTTGATGTACACCATGGAAATGGTACCGAAAGTATGTTTTTAAAAGAGCCAAAAGTTTGTTTTTGGTCAAGTTTTCAACATCCTTTTTATCCTGGAACAAATTTAACAGGAAAGCCATCTCATATTCACTTATGTCCGTTATCTGCAGGAACCAATAGTCATCAGTTTCGACAGAAGGTGGATATACAGCTTATCCCCATTTTAGAAGAGTTCAAACCGGAATGTATTTTCGTTTCTGCTGGATTTGACGCACATTTTAATGATCCCTTGGCAAATGTAAAATTAACATCGCAAGATTACGGTTATATAATGAAAAGAGTATGCGATATTGCTAATAAATGTAGTAAAGGAAGGGTGATATCGACTTTGGAAGGAGGATATCACTTAGCTGCTCTTTCTGAATCTGTGATATTACATGCGCAATCAATGCTTAACAGTAGATAGGAGATAGATTATTCTGGTTTAGAAGCTAACCCAGAATAGTATAATCCCAATCCTGTTATGGCACCGATACAACCACCAATTCCAATGCCTGCAAAAACAGCGAAAGGAAATGTTAACAAAGCATGTCCTTCGTAAGCTGCAAAAAAAGTGGTTAAGTTATATGCGGTGTTACCAGAATTAAGAAACCAATATCCGCCTAAAACACCACCGGCTGTACTAAAAATTGAAGAAAAAAAGCCTCCAACAGCAATGCCATCATATAAATCTTGCTGATTACCACCGTAAACCTGAAAGATTTCTGAAGCCTTAAGTGTTCGCATATCAATACCTATTTTTTTATTTTTATCACTACTTTATTTTAAGTTAGCGAAATTTAAACTATTTTGAAAAATAATTCAAGATAAAAATCATCAGTCGTGGAACTTGATGGATTGTAGTGTTTAACGTTTTGATTTTATTTTATTTGATAAACCATCTAAGATTTGGGCGCTAATGTTAACGTTGAAAGCTTCATCTATCTCACGTATACAAGTTGGACTTGTAACGTTAATTTCAGTTAAATAATCACCTATCACATCTAATCCAACAAAATACAATCCGCGTTCTTGTAGTGAAGGTCCAATCTGCGCACATATCCAAAGATCTCGAACCGTTAATTCACAGCCGATACCTTTAGCGCCTTGCGCTAGATTACCGCGAAAATCATCTTTGCTGGGTATACGTAACAATGCATACGGATAGGGCTTGCCATCTATCATGAGAATGCGTTTATCACCTTTTACACTTTCTTCGATATATCGCTGTGCCATAACAGGTGCTGTGCCTTGGTGCGTGAGGACATCTATAGTGACATTGATGTTTGGATTATCGAGCGTCAATACGAAAATAGAGTCTCCTCCCATACTCCCCAAGCGTTTTAAAATTATTTTTTTATGTTGATTCAAAAAATCCCGTAATAGGTTTTTGTTGTAGGATACAAGTGTCTCAGGGCAACATTGCACAAATATTGTTGCGAATAACTTTTCATTTGAATCTCTAATGCTTTTGGGGTTATTTACGATGAAACAACCGGCATTTTGAGCTATTTCCAATAGATAGGTCGTGTATAAATAATTAAGATCAAAAGGAGGATCTTTACGCATTAAAATCACATCAAAATATTGCAAATCGATTGTGGATGGAACTTTATCAAGCAAAGTAACCCAATCCTTTGTGTGAAGGTGTACTTCAATTTTAGTACTGAAGCATTTTACTTTATTATCAGATAGAAATAGATCTTTTGTTTGACAATAATGAATTTCCCATTTCCTTTGTTGAGCTTCAACTAATAAAGCTAAGGTTGAGTCTTTTTTGACGTTGATAGCATCAACAGAATCCATGATAGAAAGAAGTTTTATGGTCATTATTTACCTTCGGTTACTTAATAGAATTTCTTTCTTTGCAAGAAGCAAGCAAAGCAAGCCTTGCAATAACGCTATAGACATAAAATTGATGCTGATGTTGATGAGAATTGTCTCGATTATCGGGTATATTACAACATTCAGCAAAAGCCAACATTTCAAAATGCATACCAGGAGCGTTGAGATTTTCATCAAAGCGTCGAGATTGATGAACCCTATAAAAACCGCCAACGACATGTTGACCTAGCATGTATACAACAGGTTCGGCAACGTGTTGATCTTTTCCAATTGTTTCGAAAGTGTACACGCCTTCTTGAATAATTACGCGATTAACGCTTCTGCCCCCTTTAGCAACAGACATACTCATACGCTGTTTACGGTTTAAACTACTTAATTCTTCGGGAGAGCGAATACTCATGACTGCCATACCATAGGTGCCAGCATCTGCCTTCACCATGACAAAAGGTTTATGTTCGATATTATATTCATTATATTTTAATTGAATTTGATTTAACAATTCTTCCGTTTTTTGCATCATGCATTCAATGCCATCTTTTTGAATAAAGTCTATTTCACCACAATCATAAAATAGAGGAAAAATATGCCACATATCGATGCCGATTAAATCTGAAAATTCTTTGCAAATTTCTTTATAAAGCATAAAGTGATGGGCTTTGCTTCGATGCGACCAGCCTAATCGTGCCGGAGGTTCAATGGGTTGAGAGATATCTTGAAGTATTTCTGGAATACCTTCTGAGAGATCATTATTCAACAAAATCAAACAAGGAACGAAATCACCGCATACAAGAGTATTATCTTTTTTTTGCAAGGGATGAAGATAAATTGATTCAGCAGAATCAAATTTAATTTCTATTGGTGAATCGTGGGCTAACATGGAACCAATTTTGACTTCATAGCCAGCGTTTTGAACGATATTGGCAAGTGTTGCGACACTTTGATAATAATGTGGGTTGCGAGTATGGTTTTCAGGAATAATTAATATCCGCAGGCAATGAGGATAAAGCTCGTATAAAATGCTTTGAGCTGCTTGAATACATAAGGGGTAAAATTCTGGATTGAGGTTGTTAAAACCGGCAGGAAATAAATTTGTATCGACAGGAGAAATTTTGAACCCAGAATTTCTTAAGTCAACAGAACTTGTAAGGATAGGGGGATATTGTAGCCATGCTTCTCTAAACCAAGCTTCTATTTTAACCCTATTGTCCAAAATATGTTTTTCTAATTCATAAAAAGGACCCCTATGAGCAGTCAAAATATGCGGAATAATGTCATTCATTTTTAAACCCATACATTCCTTATTTTTTATCTCTTGTTTGAGTATGACGAGGTTTTTTTTTAGTCGACAAGCTAAACCAATCTTCTTCTGTGATAGGGTGAAAATAATCTGCTTGTTCAATGAGCTGTGCCGAAGTTGTCTTTTCAACTGCAGCAATCTCAACCCGGACTCCTTCTGATTTTAAGTGTCGGACTAATTCAATGTAATCAGCATCACCAGACATAATAATAATCGTGTCAACTTTGCTGGCTAATTGTGTTGCTTTAATGGATAAAGGTATATCAGCACTTTTATGACAAGGATGGACTGATCCATGATAATGTTGGTGAAGGCGCTCAGCTAATTTAGAAGAAATATGACGGCCTTCACGAAAATAAATAAGTCTATTCAACGAACGATTATCAACTAATTTTGGAATAAGTTTATCAAAATTTAACATTGCTCCTTCATCTTGCGTTTGATGGTGGATACTAATTTCAATATTATTGCCATCAACCAGTATAGCCACTGACTGGCTCATCACGATGTTTGGAGTGGTATAAGCCATAAGTTATCCTCAGTTTTAAAATAGGGTTCAATTTTATTTTACCCTAAGTACATATTTGCAATTTGAAATATGTGTAAAATCGTTTACACTTCTTAAGTGAGCAACTGTTCACACACTAGATTTCTGACTCATCATGGAGTACTAAATTCAATGCTAGAACTTAATCCCACTGAATTGGCCTACGTTTCAGGTGGCCTTGATAATTTTAGCATTTTTGCTCTCTCAACTTTAGGGGGAACAATGTTAGGAGGGGGAATAGGTACAGTGATCGCCCTAAATATGGCAGTACCAACCATCAGTTTATTCCCGATTTGGGTGGCTGCCTGCACAGCAGCAGGAGGAGCCGTAGGCACTCTTGCTGGATTTACATTTGCTCTTGGGGGTATATTTAACTTCAATGAACATCCGCAGTAAATAAAGTGTTGACTTTAAGTGAGCAAACGCTCACAATGTTTCGATTAAACTTTAAAAGTCGGAATAAAATATGCGTGATGGCACCAATACTCGTAAAAAACTAGAACGCTGTGCATTAGGATTATTTGTTAAAAAAGGCGTCAGTGCAACAACTATTAAAGACATTGCAAACAAAGCAGGTGTTGCAGAAGGTACTCTGTATCGTCATTATGAGAGCAAAGATGAGTTAGCACAGAGTTTATTTACCAATGCTTATGAAGAAGTAGCGACAACACTTAAGCAACTTGCTGACAAAGAACCTAACCTGGAAAAAAAGATATATGTGATGGTTAAGTTTTTCTGTGAAAAATATGATGAAGATCCCATCCTTTTCAATTATTTACTCATTGCTCAACATAATCAGCTTAAAATTTCTCATGAAAAAGAAATAAATGCTCATGAATTTATAGTGATGCTTTTTAACGAAGCTTTCCGCAAAAAAGAATTGCCAAAGCGTGATCCACATTTTTGCGCATCAATTATATTAGGTATTGTTTTGCAAGCAGCTATAAGTCGTGTATATGGCAGAATAAGTCGATCAATGGCTGAAGATATAGATGATTTAGTAGATGCCATTAAAGGTGCTTTGCATTATTAGTTAGGATTTGTAATATCATGGGCTTAAAAAATATAAGCTCTTTTCTTTTTATCATTTATTCGTCTCTTAGTTTAGCGCAAGAGAAGATAAATTCTTTTGCCTACCAGCTAATTGAAAAAGAAAACCATCAAATTCATTTGATTGATCTTGATCCCAGTCAATTTAAAATTGCACTTGTTAGTGCAACTGATGAAGAACAAGGTAGAAAAGTTGTTTCATCATTTGTTGAGCAAAATAAAGCACTCATTGGTATTAATGCGGGCTATTTTTATGTCAATAAAGGGATTGGCAAACCTTCTGGTGCCCTTAAAATCAATCATCAGTGGTTGGGGTATCAATCAAGAGCACGAGGTGCAATTGGATGGAACGATGATAACACGGTGCGTGTTGATAGAATCACTGCCAAAAAAAGCAATCTAAATACGCCGTCAAAAGTGAAAGTTCAGCCATTATTGGATACATCAGATATTTCTGAAAAACAATGGCAGGAATTTTCTTATATAGTTGGTGGTATTCCGGTGCTTATTCAACAGGGAAAAATAATCACTGATGTAGCACCAGAAAAAGCCATCAAGTCTTTTATAGAAGAAAGACATGCGAGAACCGCTGTCTGTATCAAAGACAATCATCATTGGTTGTTATTGGTTGCCTCTCATACAAAAGAGCCTGATAGGCCTTTTGCTTCTACTATTGTGGAAGGCTTAACAATTCCAGAGCTAGCTCAGTTTTTACACACGCAAGGGTGCAAAGAGGCTATCAATTTAGATGGTGGTGGCTCCTCGACCTTAGTCATGGATGGCAAAGTGGTAAATTATCCAGCAGGTGATATGGATGAATTCTTGCATTTTTATCATGAACGGCCTGTCTCTGATGCCATTGTTATCTCTCCAAAATAACCTCATGCCACTTATCTTAAGAATTAAACCACTTAGTCGAGTGAGCATTTACTCACAAGAGGTGGTTATCTATAATCAACCCCATAAGAGAAAGCATTTTAAAAATAAATGTATTTACGCTGTTTACAATAAGATTTACCTTAAGGTATTCGCAAGTGGGGCGCTCTTTAATGGAGCAACAGCGTAAATAACTATAAATTGTAAGCTTTTCATCTTGCCATAGAAGGTGGGGGAATTTTAACAGTGAAAACTGAGGAATCGACACATAATTTGAAGAAAATTTCTTAAAAATTATAATGTTAGTTTGAACTAGATTTAGCTTGCGAAGCTCTTACCCCTTCTCCCCTTGCGGGAGAAGGCGGGGATGAGGGGTGGAAAAAATCTTAATGTGTCGATTCCTCAGCAGTGAAAAGGGCGCTTGATGCGCCCTTATTTATTTTTAGTGGTGAGAATTTTTCGATGAGCTTCAACATGAGTAGAGCCTCCACGTTGACCAGCTTTGAATTTTTGCTCATTTGGCAAATGTAGCGGTGGTCCTTTATGCGACATCGCTGGTGCAAATTTAGGTTGCTTTTGATGAGGATCCGGCATACTTAAAATATTGCTAAAAGATTTGCTTAATTTTGATAAACCTTTGCTAAGAATATCTTTTAATATTGTTAAGGTCTTTCTTAATTCACCCACTATACCTTTTGAATCTTTTAAAGCTTGACCAACATGATGCGTCAAGTCTTCGCCTTTTCTTTTTAAATCACGAACTAATTTTTCATCAGGTGTTTTTTGAAGAATGACCTCATCAATGACATTTTCAAATAATCTTCCAGCCTTATCAGCAAGGCTGCCGACATCATCAATAAGTTCTTCTACTTTACCTGGAGCTTTTTTTGCATGTTGTTTTATTTTTTGGGATGTTGTTTTTTTGCTTGCATGTTGCTCTAACCAACGATTAAATTCTTCAAGACGATGTTGTAAATTACGTAACTTCGGCATAATCTGCTCCTTAGTAGATTTATTAAAATCTCTTTATTAAGACTAAGCATATTCATGTTAAGTTCCGTATAAATTTTCAAACAATTATTTGGTGATAGGTCAACAGATATTGCATTTCATCCAGGTGAAGCCCTATCATTACAATGATGCATTGTATGAAGAATAAAATGATGAAAATCCTTATTACTGGTGGCACAGGCTTTATAGGACAACAACTTTGTTCAAGTCTAATAGCTAAAAATCATGATTTGTGTGTTTTGACACGTAATGTAAAAAAAGCTAAGCGGCGTTTACCTTTTGAGGGGATCCGTTTTATTCAGTATTGTAGTGATATTCAACCAGATGATATTTTTGATGTGGTAATCAATTTGGCCGGTGCTCCTATTGCTAAACGTTGGAGTACATCGTACCAACAAAAGTTAATGTCTAGTCGAGTGGCTTTAACAGAACAGCTTGTTCACACCTTAAAATCGCTTAAACAAAAACCAAAAGTACTGATCAGTGGTTCAGCGATAGGATTTTATGGAGATCAAGCTGATAATGAAGTAACAGAACTTTCAATACCACAATCTAGCTTTAGTCATGATTTATGTGCTACTTGGGAAGCAAGTGCATTGAAAGCAAAAAATCTTGGCATTCGAGTTTGTACGTTGCGAACTGGCATTGTGTTGGGAAAAGGGGGCGGGGCACTGATGCAAATGCGATTTCCTTTTTTATTAGGATTGGGGGGGGCCATAGGAAATGGTAAGCAATGGATGTCTTGGATCCACATGGCAGATCTCATCAGACTCATTCATTTTTGTATAGAAAATTCACAAATTGATGGTCCAGTGAATGCAACCTCGCCCCATCCTGTGCGCAATAAAGACTTTGCCAAGTGTTACGCAAAGGTGCTACATCGCATCGCGTTAATACCGATGCCTGCTATTGTTTTAAGGTTACTACTAGGTCAAATGGCGCAGGAGCTTCTTATTACTGGCCAAAGAGTATTACCAATAAAGTTGATGGGACTAGGATTTAGTTTTGCCTATTCAGATTTAGAGCTTGCCTTACGCGCTATCGAAGAGAAATAGCAATCTTGAATAGTTGCTTTTATCTTTGGATCAGGTAAAATCTTCGTCGCATTTAGTTATCATTCCAATCATATTTTTGTTAATTAGCTCAACTTGCTTTCTGCATGGATCCGCGTTTTTATTGGCATCATGATGATGAAAAAACACTGATTATTTTTGCTATAGGAATTTACAATGCGTTTGCAAGATAGATTGAAGAATCTTAAAAGTCGAAACTGGTCAAATTATGGTTCTGTTGTTTTAACATTTGTCGCCTTTATTGCCATGTTTTCGCATTGTCTTGTTGGGCCTTTATTGCTGCCTTTTGTTTCTACACTTTTCCCTGCTTCAACATCCGCACATAATTTATGCTGGTTGGTAACAGGCATCACTTCTTTATTTAGCGTCACAATGGGTGTACTTTTAGCAGAAAAATTCTATGCTCAACGTGAAGCAAGGAAAGAGGAAAGATCGGGGTCTGCTTCGTCTTTACTTGAAAAGAAAACGCCAAAAGCAGCCTCTGTTAACGATCCTTTATTGCTATCTTCTCATAAGAATCTTAAAAGCATGAAAGCGATCGTGAAGGATAAAGATGAACAATCACAAACCAAGAAAAGTCGCCGGGTATCAACTATTAAATAAAGTTAATAGGTAGACTTACTTTAATTCTGCTACACTTCGAATACTTACAGCTCTAGTTAATTACTTAAGGGGGCATGCGTGCTAATGCACGTGGGAAAACCCATCGTACTTGTCCTTGGCGGCTATGGTACTTTTGGTAAACGAATAGCTAAAATTTTAGCTAAAGATCCTTACTTACAAGTGATTGTCGCTGGTCGTTCGCTTGAAAAAGCACAAGCACTGGTTTTAGAAATAAAAAAAGAAAACCCAAAATCAAATGTACATGCGCTTGCGATGAATTGGCAAGATTTTGATTTTGCGCAAAAATTAAAACTGAGCGAAGCTGATATTGTTATTCATAGCGCTGGACCATTTCAAGGTCAAAATTATAAAGTTGCACAAACTTGTATCTCACTAAAAATTCATTATATAGATTTATCTGACGGGCGTGAGTTTGTAACGCATATTAAAGAATTAGATGAACTTGCAAAAGAAAATAATGTCGTTGTTGTCAGTGGAGCAAGCACAGTTCCAGGTCTTTCTTCAGTGATTGTAGATACTTATGCGCAAAGATTTGCAATATTAAGGGAAATAGAATTGGGTATTGCCTCGGCCAATAGGATTGACAGAGGAGATGCTACAATTACCTCAATTTTAGGGTATACGGGGAAACCGTTTCAACGTCTTGAAAAGGGTAAATGGAAAACAGTTTACGGATGGCAAAATTTGCATCGACATTATTATGGTGACAACATTGGTCTTCGTTGGCATGGCAATTGTGATATTCCAGATCTTGTTTTATTTCCAGAAAGATATCCTAAGGTCAACACTGTTGTATTTCATGCAGGACTTGAGGTGACCTTTTTACATCATGTGCTATGGTTAATGTCATGGTTAACAAGATTTAAATTAATAAAAAATTGGGCTGCATTTCATAAGCTTATTACCAAAATAAGTGGGTGGTTTAATCGTTATGGAACCGATATTGGAGGAATGTATATTCGCTTGTATGGTTCCAATCATCGTTATCAACCCTTAGAAATCAATTGGCAATTAGTTGCTGAACGCGGAGATGGACCTTATATCCCAATTGTTCCAAGTTTGATTATCGTGAGAAAAATTTTGCAGGGGCTTATTCCCTCTGGTGCGATGCCTTGTTTAGGCATGTTTAGCTTTGAAGAATTTGAACAAACTATTTCAGCTTGGCATATCTACTATACCGTCGAAGAGAAAGAATATTAGATGGAATACAATGTAGTAAAATATATACATATTATAACTGCTACCGTTTTATTTGGCACAGGAATGGGAACGGCTTTTTTTATGTTGATGGCTTATATTAGCAAAGATGTCGCCACTTTAAAGCAAACGACTCATCATGTCATTTTAGCGGATTGGTTTTTCACAACACCAGCAGTTATTATACAATCAATAACAGGGATTTGGTTAATGAATATACTCCATTATCCTTTTAATTCAGTATGGTTCGCAGGCATTATAGGGTTATATGTATTAGTAGGATTATGCTGGATCCCCGTGGTGGTTATTCAATATAAACTGCGAACAATAGCGTTAAATGTCAAAAATAACGATGCGTTACCGCTGCAGTATCATGCATTAATGCGTTGGTGGATAAGTTTAGGCATTCCGGCGTTTGTTTCAATTTTAATCATATATTGGTTGATGATAGCAAAAACCGGATTGGGAATAACTCTTATTTAATGATTCTTTATTTTGTAAGAGAAGTTTTGTTATTGGGTGTTAAATCAGCCTCTATATCCTTAGTTGTAGGAATTGATAAACCTTTTGGTTCCACACGAGTTGTGACAATAGGCTTGGGTTTTTGTTGTAATTCTTCACTAAGTTTTTTTGTTTCTCGATATTCTTGAATATTTTTTCTCGCAGATACAATTACATCTTTGATCTTAGCAATTGTGTCATTAAGTTTATCTGCTTGAGTTTTCTCCCATGATTCAATATATCCTTCTTTCCTAATTTGATTGTCAAATTGTTGTTGCAAGCATTCCTGTTGATAGTGTCCAGTCAAAAGCTCGATACGTAGCAATTGTTTCCCATAACTAGCTTCAAATTGATTCATAAGATTTTCAAATTGATCGATTTCAATTTCACTAAGATTCATTAAACCTTTTCTTTCTTTAATTACATTATCAAAATCTGACTGTAAAGTTGACTCAGCATTCTTTGATAAAGCATCATAAGCGCTCTCTGCGAATACAAATGCTTTGCGAAGGTCCTCTAATTTTTTAAAATCCTTATCAAAATAGCCCAACCATCCAGTAGACGTAACTATTTTCATTGCCGAATTAGCGTTATCTTTAATAATAGTATCCATCATCTTCTGAATTCTCTTGTCAAGCATTTTTGTGCTAGGATTCACACCCGAAGAGCTAAGACGAGATAAGATATGAAAAGCTAATTCTGGAAATGCATCATGCCTTTTTTCCATATCCCCACGTTGTCTTTCTTCATAAATAGCCCATAGTTGATCTATCAGTTCCATTTCATGACCTTTTTGGGCTCCATGCAGCAACAAAATATAAACGGCATTTGTGCTGCCAGCATGTATTGCTTGAGTCAAAGCATATCTTGCATACTCCAATTTGTGAGGTTCACTGATGGCATCAAGTAATGATGGAATAGCTTTTATCTTATCGCTTTTTGCCAGATAACTTAAACTTTGAGATAAAATATTTCCTAAGGTTTCAAGTTGATCTGTTGGTGCATTGAAGATTAAGGTACTTAATGTCTGATCTAATTTTTCAATATCGCTTACTTGCGAAAAATCAGATTGCTTCAGTAAAATACTCAAATTACTTTGAGCCTCCCTAAAATGAACGGCTCTCTCAATGTTCAGATTATCTTCAGAAGTTTCAAGTGTTTTTTCTTGTATTTCTCTAACAGCTTGAGTGATAGAAATTTTTGTACTTGCAGCTGATATCATTGATTGGTCAATGACAGGGAGAACAACACCTTTATCAGATAGTTCCTCAAATAAATCTTGTTCTAAAACTTCCATTTCTAAATTATCAATATCACCCATATCTGGCACAATTTCTGAACGTTTTGGCACGTTTTTTGATAATAATATACCAAGTACGTGATTGCATTCTGAAGTAACATCTTCAGTTAGATTATCAAGTTCCTTATTCCAATTGACAAAATGATTATTAACCCTGTCATGGGGTGAAGATGTTTCATCAAACTTTCTATCCATTCTTTGTTCAAGATAATGTTTTGTTTGTTCTTGTATATCTTTTAATTTTCCTAATTTTCTTAAAATTTGACTAATTTCAGATTTGAGTGCATCAATATTTTCATTATCATCTGGTTGCACATGTTTTGTTTTTTCCTGCACAGTGAGGAGATCTGATTTTAGTGAATCAACCAATTGTAGCTCAAATAAAAACCAATTACGCAAATCAGGTAAAATGGTAGCACCATCAGTGTCAACAATTAATTGACGCCAACCTGAGTCTATACCAGTGATAGCATCAGATTCCATCGCTTGATCTTTTAAGTAATCAATTTGGGATGGTTCTGGTAAAAACTCAGTATTAAATATAAGATAATATGCAATAGCAGAATTTCCATTTTTAAATGCACTCTGAATACAATCATAGATGTCTTCTGATGATATAGCAGGTCTTAATGCTAAAATTTGTGAAACCGCATTGATATTATTTGATTTCACCGCTTCCTTTAATGCAACAGCAAGTTCTTGTAGATTAATTTGTGTGGGTGGTTTTAATAAGCTATCAATAACTTGCTTATTATCATATTTTATTGCTAAGACAAGACTCATGCCGAGGATGGCTTTATCCTTTATAGTAGATATTTCTGGCATGTTCCCTTTAGCAATTTCTGCATAAAGGGCAAAAGCAACATGATGGTTATTATTTATTATGTTCATATTGCATTTGAGTGATTCAATGTCTGCTTCTATTTTTTTCTTTAGTATATCCCATGAATGTAAATCTTTTCCAAGATCCTCATATTGATCCTTATAGGAATGATGAACTAAGTCAGTTTCTTCTATTTTATCTTTAATACTTTTAAGCTGAGTTGTTACTTGCAATAATAGTGCTTGATAATTTTCATATTGATCATTATCAAAGTCGTGATTTGAAATTAACGTTTGATTTATAAGTTGAGCAGTTCTTCCCAGTTGCTGTACTTGTTCTTTAAGATCTGCCATATTTTTAGATTCGATCGAATCTGTAAGATGTGATACATGAGATTGTTCTTTAGATTTTGCGGCTTCTAAGAGTTCTTCTTGTAATTGTAATACTTCTTTGAGATCGGGATTATCAAATCGTTTTAGGATAGCAAGTTGATGTTGTAAATGTTGAATATGATTGATTAATTCATCGTAATCAAGGGCACCAAAGTAATTTACCGCTTGTTCCAAATAGCTTTTTAAACTTACTGTGTAATGTTTTTTAAATGATTCTAGTAAATCACCTTTGGCCATTTCAGAATTTCTCAATTGCGAAATAGTGTCATCGGTATACCACCAGCCAAAAGGATTTCGTAACCAAGATGCTTGATTTTCCTGTGCAGTTTGAACTTGCTTTGCTGCCTCTTCAACATCTAAAAAATATTGATTAAATGTCGAATCAAGTTCAAATATACGACTTTTTTGCTCCCGAAAAGGTAAATGATTTGTAGCATCAAACATAGCATCAAGTCTTTTTTGTACTTGTGATGTTAATTGTTGATAATGTATCTGTAAATTTAGATCATTTGGTGTTGGTTCACTTTGTGTGCTTACTCTATAATACCCTAATCTTAATCGATAAAAGAGCTGTTCTGCTTGTTTGTAATGTTGTTGAAGCATATGAGATGTTACTTTTTTAGATTCATAATTATCTAACAGACGAATGCATTCATCTTGAATATGTTGATTGACAGCGAACTGGTTTTCATCGCTAAGTCCTGCAAAAGAGATATCATCTTGAGTTGCTATAAATAGATAGGGATCGCCAAGTTTATCTAAAGACATTTGTTTAAAATGCTCAGATATTTTTAATTTGCATTCTCTTAATAACTCTTCTTGTGCTTTTGCTTGTTTTTGTTGTATATGAAAATGGATCTGATCTGTTAAAGTCTTTAAGTCTTGAGCAAGTTCTACATCACTTGATAGTCCAGTCACTGTTCGATCAAATTGTGAAATAATAGATTGTGCTTGCTTGATTTCATGATGAAAGATCTCCAGTTTTTGTAAAGGAACATCAAGCGTTGAAAGTTCATCAATTTTTGAATGTAAACATTTAATAGCGTTCATCAGCTTATTTTGAATTTCAGTAAATTTTATTTGTCGTTCAAACAAAACTGTAGGGCTATCTTGGTCAACAGCTAATTGTTCAAAGTCATTTTGTAACATTTGATATGTTGTTAAATATTCATATGTTAGTGTCAATACATTATCATTTAACTCGGAAATTTCTAGCTTTTGGAATTGTTCAATCATTCCTTTTTGCTCAATGGCACGATTTAATAAATTAGTTTCTATATCAAATTCCTGTTTTATTGGATCTAGTTGCGCTTGTAGATCCTCTAGATTTTTTTGTTTGGCCTCTCTTCCCTTAACAGATTTTGTTTTGAAGCCGAATAATCCTGCAATTTTTTCCCCAAACCTTTGTAACCTGCCTCTAAACGTTGTTTTTAATCGTTTTTCCTCCTTTTTTATTTCTTTATTTAGAACATCAACAGCATCAATTTGATTTTTATGTTTTTCTGAAACAACTTTAATTTTTTGATTTTTTTGCTTAATATAATCATCTAATTGCGTTACAGAAAGACGGCTCATTTTCGAATTTGCGAAAAGTGAAAAAGCATCTTTGTAATTTTTATAGGTATCTTGCTTTTCTCTAAATGATTTTGCTTTCTCAATAAAAACGGGATCATGTACAGGCAAATGTCGAATTTTATCATGTTCTAGTAACGCTAGCTGATATTGATACATGACATCAACATATTCTGCAGTAAATGAATCATCATCTAGATTTTTGCTTAATGCATTTTGGATAACTTGCTCTCTCATGGCATATTTAGCTTGAATTTCTTGACTTCGTCCAATTAACCATTGATGGTTAATTGGACGATTAATATCTCTTAAGCGCCTTTCTAAAATCTCAGTATCTTTATGTAAACGAGCTAGGGCGTAGGTATCGAAATATTTTTTATAATTAAAACGATTTATTGCCAAATCAGCGGCTTTCATCGCCATTTGAGCCATCAAGCCTGGATTGTCGCCTACTAATTTTTTAGGATCCATATAATCTTTTGCAGCAAGTTGTGCTATATTTTTGCCTGATTGAGATACGACGAGGGTTAGCATCAGGTTTGTTGCATTGTAATTGGCTAGATTAATGTAATTGATACTGTTTTTGGAAAAATCTGGATCGTCTAGATTTTGTTTTACACGTTCATTTTCTTTTTCAATTTCATTTTTAATCTGTTCTAAAGGATCATCCTCGGCCATAATAGCTTTATTAGCATTACTCATAAATTCATTAATAAGTTGTTTGAATGTTCCAAATTCAGAATCTGTATCAAGATATTGAAAATTTTCAAAAAGATCCTTAGCATCATTAAAACCTAGCAATTTTGCAATTTTATTTCTGTATGCTCTAGCTTCTGTTGAATCAATTTCTTCAAGTCCTGCTTCATGGAGTAAGCGTTCTCGTTCTTTTTTAATTTCTGCTGATGACTTTCCTACTTCAGAAAGTTTATCAATTTTTGTTAAAGTTTCTTCTTGTAAAGCAATTTGTGAATACATGGATTTAAACATTAAGCCATAAATTTGTTCTCCAAGATATTGTGTTACATCTTCAGGTTGTTTAATCTCTAATGTGCTATCAAGTTCGCTAAATCGGTCTTTACCAACTCTAAGTTCAATCAAGCTCAGTGGTTTTGCTGATTGTGTAAAATCAATAGCATCTTTGATGTGAATTTTGGGTTGACGCTGTATATGTTCTGCTTGCATTCGCATGAAAACTAAAACATTTTCTTCAAACCTTGAGTACAAATTAGAAGCGGCATAATTTGCGCCAAGATTCATGGCCGCCTTTTGGATGACATTTGATTTAGGTGGCTTTTTCTCTTTGCCAGAGGGGTTAAAAGCCGCATCAGCATATCTATGATAATCACTAAAAAGCCGCATCATTAACCAATTAAATGAGCGTCTAGCTTGAAGTATAAAATTGTTAAATGCTATATTGTCAAATTCTTTATTGGTAGCAAGTTGTTCTAATTTTTCCTTAATATTTCTAATGTGTTGAACATAATCTTGTCGGTTAAGTTTATCTGGGTCGGAAATTGCTTCGAGTGAACTTCTAATACTATCTAGTTCTGGATGTTTATCTTTATCAAAATCTATATTATTAAATCCAATCTTTAGTTGAGCGCTTAAAGATTTTGCATTTTTTTGCCAGTCTATATACAGTTTATCATCTAATTTATCTAAAAATTGGCCAATCATAAATGACCCTCATTATTGCTTTTGTAAATTTGGTTTAATTACACTTTATATGTTAGACAATAATTAATTTTATAAAGTTTCATTAGCATTAAAAGGGAGTTATTACACGTAAAGATTCTCAACATTTAGATTTATTTAACAATAATGTTAAGATGCTGCTAGATTAAATTTATTTTACAACATCAATAGGATAAGCACTTGTTTGGGAAATATTGTGTACAAATAAGCAAATGGAGCAGCCTTAGTGTTGTCGGATTTAGCAGCATAATGCCTGGGCTATATTTGGCTTATGTTTGCGCTGTACCTGTCCTATCGATCGCCTTATGGTATGGGATTTCTTTGATAATCGCTTCTTTTCATTTGCGTCATCAAGTAGGTATTTTTGAATTAAGTAAAAACAGTAAATATCGAAAATTGAATGCAAAAAATTCCAAAGAAAGTAAAATTCGCCATAGTGTAAATAATCTTTGCTTAAAGTTAAAAATATCAAAGCCGGATATCTATATTGAATTCAATGAGAGCAATGAACCGCTACTACGTGCCTTTGCAATCGGTTGGCCTTTTAGACATCAACTTGCTATTTCTGCGGATTTACTCAAAATATATTTAAATGGATTAACGCATCAATCCTTCGAAGCATTACTTGCACATGAGATGAATCATATTAAAAATGCTGACTCTGCTTTAGGTGCGGTTGACAGTATATTATCAAACACTTTTAAGACATTATTTGTCTTGTGTTTATTTTTTTCTCCATCAATTTTCTCACTCCCAATATTGGTATTGGCATCACTTGGCCTTATCAACGAATTAGCCAGTGCGATGTTAATTCGTTCTCAAGAACTGCTTGCAGATAGTGGGGCATTGACGATTACTCAAAAACCGCAAGCAATGAAAAGATTTCTCTATGATCTTTATTTGCAATATCTGCATTGGGGACGAATAGTTATCGAAAATAAATATGCTTGTGAAAGGTGGTTAATGACAAATGATCCTAAACAGATTAACCAAATAAAATCGCTTCATCGACAGTTATCTGTGCATAACTATCAAAATCTATATGATTCCTTCGTTGCTGTGGATCAGCAAGAACATATCAATAGCGCTGTGAATTCATCGCTACTTTGGCAAGCACCACAGTTTATTTATACTCGTCTCAAGGATTTGAAAGAAACGAGTTTTACCTGGTTGAATACCCATCCTACCGTAAACGAACGCCTTAAAAACCTTTCAATGAGACTAAGCTAGCCAATTTATTCACATTCTATTAAGATATGCCTTATTAGGGTCGATTTAAAGTTATCCTTTTAACAAATTTAACTAATAAGTGTAGGGTGCGCTAACATGCTAAAAGGGCCAATTCCGTTAAAAGTAATTAAAACTGAACGACTTTTAATTCGTCCAGTACGTATTAGTGATGCCCCTTTAATGCATGAGGCAATGAAAACAAGTTTTAATGAGTTGAAGCAATGGATGCCTTGGGCGCAATCACTTGCTTCGCTGAGAGATACAGAAGTTTATCTGGCTCATGGGGAACGACTCTGGTCATCGCCTGCACATGATGGCGTAGAACAACCATTGCAGATCATGGATCCTACAAATCGTATCTATTATGGAGCGACAGGAATTAAACCTGCGAATTTATCTATTCCCAGTTTTGAAATTGGTTATTGGGTTAATCAGCCCTATGCCAATAAAGGAATTATTACCGAAGCGATGAATGCTTTAACACGATTCTTATTTCAAGTCTTGAAGGCTAAAAGAGTAGAAATCAATTGTGAACAAGATAATGTTAAGAGTTCAAAAGTAGCTATTAGGCTGAATTATGATCTAGAGGGCACATTACGCAACCATCGCTTAAATGCCAGTGGTCAAGCAGTAACTCAATCGCTAATTTATTCATGTATTGATATCGCGAAATTACCCCCCATGCTTTATCATTGGGATTAACATGCATTATCTTTATTTAACTTTCGCCATTTTAGCAGAAGTGATTGCTACCTCATCTTTGAAAGCGGCCAATGAATTTACTAATCTTATTCCAAGTATGTTAGTTATTATTGGTTATGTTTTTGCATTTTATTTTTTAATGTTAAGTTTACGTAACATTCCACTTGGCGTAGCTTATGCCATTTGGTGTGGCGTCGGGATTACGATAGTAGCTTTGGTTGGGGTTGTGTATTACAAACAAATGCTTGATCTTGCAGCAATGATAGGGATTGGTTTAATTGTAGCTGGTGTATGCACCATTCAATTATTTTCACATACGTCTACTGTACATTGATATTCTAATGCCTAATCCACCCAAATTTTATTTTTTTTCAGCTAAAATGGCAACCAAGTTTCATATTGCCAAGCGCTTACTTGAAGCCGGTTGGCAAGAAGCTGCAAACAAAGAAGAAGCCATTTTTTCAGATGCAAACTTAACCTTAAATGATGAAATTTCTAATCATTTAGAATATAAACATTTGCTTGCTCATCTTGTGATGAAATATTCCCCAAATCTCATGCCATTAACGTATTGTATTAATGATAGTAATTATCAACAGATATTGGCAAAAATAGTGCATGAGCATTATATGGTTAACAACGTATATGAGAAAAATGTGAAAGATCTCAAATGGATCTTAAAGCCTTCCATGCTGAATAATGCTGATAATATTCTATTATTTAATAATGTAGAAGAATTAAAGGCGCATTTTTCTAATCCAAAACGCTTAGGAGGAGAGCATATTCTCCAACGTTATCTTTTCAATCCAGATTTAATTGATGGTCGAAAGTATACGTTTAGAATTTCAGCTGTCATCACAAATTATGGTGGCGTCTATTTATATAAACATGGTTATGTCAATATCAGTGCTCATCTATTTGAGGATGATGGCTTTAAAAATAAAAAAATACATATTACGAATTATGTTTTGGATGGTAATTTCTCACATATTGAACAGCGTCCAACTCAAGTGATAGAAGATTTTCCACAAATATATTTAAAGATGTGTGAGATCGTGACAACCATTTTAAAATCTTTGATTCAAGAAGCTCCTTATTATTTACAACCTAAGAATATAAAATCCTTTGAAATATTCGGCTTTGATTTTATTCGTGATCAGAATAAAAAGTTGTGGTTGCTTGAAATTAACCAAGCGCCAGATGCTCCCACTTTTGAAGAAAATAAATTAGACAACATTTTATGGGAAGGTTTTTGGCAAGATATTATTGATGAGTTTGTTATTCCTGTTGCACAAAATGTCCCACCAAAGCGTGGATTTGCACATTATACTCAAGTGCTTAAAGCGAAAGAATGTTATTCCCCTTATAAGCATTTTTTCTATCACATGAAGCATTTATTTTAAAATTATATGGTCTATGTGTTTACACGTATTTAACAGTTTTTTTCATGAAATACCCAACCATTTCCACTAAAAATGTTATTAAAATCAAAATACAATAGCTCTTTTGTTGCTGGGTGAGCATTCGCTCAACACTACAGTATTATCCAGTAATATTCACGTTCATTTTTCAACATCGACATTTCATCCAGTAGTTTTTCAACATAAGTTGTACTATTTCTCAATTGAGACCTATAAACAAAGTTGTGAGGTAATCGATGGACCATCAGAGGAATAATGAAAGAAGAAAACGAGAACAATTATTGAATGTTGCAGTTGCAGCAGGAGGTTCATGGTTGCTGTGGTATTTATCGGGCCCCTATGCGGGAGATATGGGACGCTGGCTATATGAGAGTGTTTACTCTGCAATTTGGGGAACGCCAGGGTGGTTCAGCTTAAGAATTTTCGAGCGTGCATTTGTTTATAATCCCAATGGAAGTCATCTTCAACATTGGCTTTATGATTACGCTGAATATATATGTCCTATTATTGCAACGCCATTTTTATATAAATTGCCAGATTTAATTCGAGCATGTTTTTGCAAACGTTTGCGACAAATAGAATCAAGACTTCATGGGGGGCATGTAGAAGAGAATACTGGCGATGAAATACAAAAAGAGCTTTCACAATTGGAAGAAGTTGTTGATGAATTAAATAGTCATTTATGTCCTGTTTCACAAGTTGCATCACGAGATAATTCTGATGATGCTGCAGCTATAACACCATTAAAAGATAGGGTAGAACCAAGCAATCAAAATGCTTACCGCCTTGATTATACTCGACGAGATAAAAAAACAAATCGTTTATAAAATGAAATGGGCTTAAGTTATGAGCTTTTGTCGGCACGTGGAGTAACTTGCTTTTGGGCACTAGCAGAAGCGATAAGTACTTTAGCAACTTTCATTCTGTCTTGAAGAGAAAGCTGCGTAAAGGTTTGAAAAATACTTTGTTGAGCTAAGCTAACATTTTGACTTGAATATTGGGCCATTTTTTCAAATAGAATCCCTAGTTTTTGCTTATCAAGTGGTTCTTGAACGAGTTCTTTTGCAATATCTAATCGAATATCTCTCATTTTTTGTTGATTTGCCAAGATCTGCAATTGCTGCTGTTTAACCATATCACCTAATTGCTTTCTATTTTCTAGCGGTAGGCTTTTAAACACACTTTTCATATCTTGATCTAATGCATTGGCAACACCTTCTGGTTTATTAATGGAATTTCCAATGAAATAGCCACCAATAAAGATATTAAGAGCAATCGAACAGAATAAAAAAATCGACAACCATTTAATAGAGGAATTCATAGAAAAAGATCCTTGCTATTAAAGTTTTGATTAATTTTGGAGGAGGAGATAATAGTTTTTGTTAATTCACGTTGTAGCTTTATCCGTATATTATCAAACATTGTTTGTAGCGAAATTACAGTCATGCCTAAAATATCAGCAACTTGTTCTTGGGAATATTTTTGATGGTAATGTAAAATTAACGCTGCTCGATGTTTTGGTTCCAAAGCCTGCATAGCTAATTTTATATGTTGCTCCATTTGTTCTTCAAATAACATGGTATCTAAAGATTTTTGTGATTCGTAAGGTTTGTCTGCAAATACTTCAGGCGCTTGCTGTTTTTTGCATTGTTGCCGATCTAAAAAGCGATTAATCAAAACTTGGTGATGCCAAGATTTGTTATGTTGTGTTGTATTTTTTTGTGAGGATTGGTCCATTTTTTATCCTATACCTTCAGATAAGAAGATCAGCACTACTATTTTTCTGGGTACTGTTTGAATTCCATCTCTTGTAGAATTTTCTTTAGTGTTATTGAATTATAAAACGTAATTAGAAAAGTTGCATGAGTGTAAGTACAAGCTGAATATTTTGCATTTAAATTTTAGGCTTGTTGTCCTTACTTTTCTAAGCCTAGCATAGTAGGATTCTCAAAGTTCAGACCTTTCGCCTAAAATTCGCAGCTGTGAATATTTAGATTGATTAGTAATAGCATTTTTTTGGATGACGTGCGCACCAACTATCACGACATTTTCTGGGATGTCTTTCACACCATGAACTACCACAAGCACCTGGATGGTTATTACACCAACGTTGGTGACATTCTCTTGGATGTCTCTCGCACCAATTTTCAACTCGAGCTCTTCTTGACCATCTCCAATCTGCAAGATGAATCACCTCATTTGCTGAGGAAGACTCAGATAAATTAGTTGAGGTATTCAAAATATTTTCATTTTGATTCTGGGCATAAACAGTCGGCGTTGCACTTAAACCGATACTGAATAACAAAGCAATTGATAATTTATTCATAACAGATCTCCTAACAGTACTACAATTTATGCTCTCTATATGTAATCTTTGAGAAACATAGACTATCCAAATTAGCTGGCGTGAGAGAAAGAGAAGCTTTAGTGTAGGTACAAGATGTTTTGCTTTTTATGCTTTCTTGCTAGATATTTAAAGAAGTCTTCAGTAGCATTAGCCAATAAATGGATAGTGAGACATTAATTTATGAGTTTGTTTGCTAAGAAAGATTTGCCTATCGGTATTTTTGATTCAGGCATTGGCGGTTTAACAGTGTTGCGTGCACTGCAGCAAACTCTTCCTCATGAACATTTTTTATACTTGGGGGATACGGCAAGACTTCCTTATGGTACAAAAAGTCCACAAACTGTTAGAAACTATGCGTTAAATGCAAATGATATATTGGTCGCATCGGGGATAAAAGCGTTAGTGGTTGCTTGTAACACCGCAACGGCGTTTGCTCTCGAGGCTTTACAAGAAAAATTTTACCCATTACCTGTGATTGGCGTGATTACTCCAGGAGCAAAGGCTTCTTTAACAATTCCTGAAAATGGTCCTATTGTCGTGTTAGCAACAGAAGCTACTGTTAAATGGCATGCATATCGTCATGTATTATCTGAATTAGAACCACATCGACAAGTTATAGAATGGCCTTGTTCACTGTTAGTTGCATTAGCAGAAGAAGGATGGTGCGAAGGACCCTTAGTAGAACAAATTATTTCGAAACTATTTTCACCCTTATTTGCTTCTTTGGAAACAAAGCCTGCTTGCCTGGTTCTAGGTTGTACGCATTTTCCAGTTTTAAAAGCGGCGATTCAAAATGTAGTAGGGGATAATATAACCGTTATTGATCCTGCCCATACAGTTGCAGAAGAAGTTAGTGCTTTATTAACCGAGCATCAGTTGCATCGTATTAACCAATCTTCAGCGAATACACAGTTTATGGCAACAGATGGTATAGAAAGATTTGCAAGAGTAGCCCAAGTTTTTTTAGGTTACCCAATTACAACTGAACAAGTGGAATTGGTCACAGTTGTGCCTACTATCATATCTCAAGCAAAGAAAGCGGCCTCATAAGATTTATTTGAGGGTGGCCAATACATTTTTGATAGAAGCCAGTGTTTGAGAAACTCGAGAAATAGTTTTTGGAACCACTAGAATGGTGTCATCACCCGCCACAGTTCCAATAATTTCAGCCTTCACCATATGATGATCTAATAACCTGGCCACTAGCGAGGCTGAACCTGGTTGGCAATGTACAACAACCAGTTGTTCATTAGCGACAATATCAATAATCAAATTGAGCAATAAATTAGCTGAGTGAGGGGGGGCCGGCTCCTTGGGTAATCGATAGACAATTTGCCCATACTCATTTTTGGATTTCACTGCACCAATTTTACGTAATAATCGAGAAGCTTTTGACTGATTAATATCATGACCAAGGATCAGTAATTGAGAGCAGATCTCTTCTTGGGTTTTTACTGCCCCACGCATTAAAAGCTCACGTAAATCCTCTTCCAACTTCTTCATTCTCATATTACTTGACCTGCTCAAAATATTTTTGTTGTTGATAAGTTCCAATACAAATGCTGATGATCATTGCTAATGAAAATAATGAAAGTAAAACGACCACATCTAATTTAGATGAGTTCAGATGAAATAAGTGAGGTAAAGGTTGTACACCCGCAAGATATACAATGGAGATGCAGAAAATGGTAATACAAATAGGAACTTGCCCATAAAATTTAGCATACAAGCATAAAGCAATAAGAAAAAATACAGCCAATCCAATACTAGGTATACCACTTGGAATAACAAAAAATAATAAGTGACATAGGGTAATTATTATTGTGAATAGCCACCAAGTGGCATTTTCTTTATTAAAAAATCGTTCAGGAACAAAAGGTTCAAAAACAAGACATAACGGGGTCAAACATAAAATCCCATTAAATTCACCTATCCAAGCGATATACCAATCAAAATAAGATACGGGAGCTCCATAAATTGATATAAGAATTTTTGAAATGAGAAAAATATGCAGAGCACATAGGAGTCCTAAAAGAAAACAAAATTTTGCAAAGATCTTTACATTTGCAATCGGCGTCACTGTGCCAAGCCAAAACAACGCAAGTTGTCGTGTAAAAAATATAAAGAGCGTAAAGAGTATAGTTTGATGAAGACTGACAAGCGCTGGATAATGGTTGTATAAGTAACTTGATAAGGTCCCGATAAAAATTCCAAGCAACATGCTATTGCCTCGTAGAAATAGCGCAGATAGTGCTACGCCCGAAGCAGGCCATAAAGCTGAGTAAAAGCCATTTTGAATAATTAATTGGTGTCCACCAAATACGATGAGAGAGCAAAAAATAAATTCAGCTGCCCTTCTAGTTAAATAAAGACGTCTAAATGATGAAATATAAGATTGGTGCTTGGCCACCACCAGATTTTTTGTTACAACTTCTGCTTGGAAGGATTTTAAGCGTTTATCTAACGACACGGGGTATCATGTCCACAATAATAGAAGATGAACTATACCAGGGTTATTTAACAAAAGTCTACCAACATACTCAGGGATATCAAAATTATACAGATCTGCAACAAGCCAAGTTCTCCAGAGAGCTTGTTAGCATTACCTATGGTGAATTACTTTACTATAGCGTAAAAAAAATTCTCAAGGTGTTAGAAATCGATTCTAAGGATGTATTTTTAGACTTAGGTTCAGGAATAGGTAAGTGTGCATTACAAGTGTTTATGCAATCAGATTTATCAACCGTTATTGGTATTGAAGCATCGAGTGTCTTACATGAGGCTGCGTTAAAAATTTCACTACAAGTGAGGCATGATTTTCCATTTTTTTGGGAAGATAATCGGAAACTGAAGTTTATAGAAGGTAACTTTTTGAATGTAGATTGGGAAAATGCAACGATTATATATACCTGTTCTACCTGTTTTACACAAGAATTACTAGTTGCCATTTCTAATAAAATTAATCAAACACCCTCCGTTAAGCAAGTATTGAGTTTGCGACCTTTACCAACATTAAATATGACATTAAAGAAAGTATTTACCGTCGAGTGTAGTTGGGATTCTGCATTATGCTTTCTTTATACTAGGATCTAATTCTTGAGTTTTCAGTTGCCAACGCTTTTGGCACAACTTGGCAAAAATAGCAATTTGCACCACAGCCGAAATAATAGCTAAAGCAGTATTTTGCCCCCAGCTTGGCCAAAATAGTGGTAAAAGAGAGGTAAAGTGTAATGCATTTAGCAAAAGTGGAAATACAAAATAGAGTAAGAATAAATAAACAAAAGCAGCTCCCATGGCTTTTTTCGGATATTTACCAAAAGTGAAAAAATGTATCAAAACAACATCTCTGAAAAGAAATAGCATTGTGGTGAGTATTAAAATTGAGGGTGAAAAATTTTCAACTATATTAGTTAATTGAGGTCCAGTGATGATTAATTTAAAGCCTGCAATGGTTGTAAAGATAATTGAAATAAACCACCAAGGTATTTGTTGGGAGCTTTCCAGCAGATTTTTTTCTTTGAGTCTTGCCATGAAATGTTTATAACGAATTGTTGTCAGCTCATCAGTAAACAAAGCGATATATGTTAATGTCTGAGCTATAAAAAAAGCAATATACACAGGCGCTTGATGAAATAACTCTTGTAAATCGTTTAGCTGGGATATGTTTAAAATTTCTGAGTTTATTTTTTCAAAAGATACCAGGCCTGAAAAATAGATCATACAAAACAGGTTAAAAACAGCCCAAACCCATGGAACATTTTGATATTGCAATTCTCTACAAAAAGAGCGTTGCAAACCAATGATAGCCCAGAATAAAAAGATAATTAAAGAACTTGTAGCGAAAGAATCACTGGCGAATGTATAACCATGCCAAGAAATGACCTGACCTACTTCTTTGGCTGATCTAAAACAATAGCTAGTCATCAAAAACCCAAATAAAAGACCTGTTAGAAAATATCTAAAGGATTTATTGTTTTTTTCTCGTCGAATTTGAGGCAATAGTTGAAGACTAAGCAACAAGGCGATGGCTTGCCCGAGAAGCCCGCCGAAAACAAGATAAAATATTTCATTAAATAAATTGATTTCTTGAGAAGTAATTTGAAGTCCTACAAGATGGGCCGAGGTGTTGGTATGAATCGCGCAATAAATCAATAAGCAGATAAATGCGCCGTACCAACTATATATTGTGGAACCAAATAGCTTGCCCCAAGTCATCGACCAAGGAGAGATGGTTGATTGGCGTTGAAAGTCCCAGGTACTATTATTCACTTCTTCTAAAACAGTTTCTGAGGCCTTTTTAGTACCCCATAGAAATATGAATAATATACTCAGATTAAAAGCGATGGATGCGCTACTTCCTTTTCCACCAGTTAAGTAAAAAAGATAAGACATTAAGATGATTACAAAGGGGGCTAAAATGACACGATGAAAAGTAAAATCTAGCCATATATTACGGCGTAATTCTGGATTGATTATCACTTGTCTATTCCTTTGTTTTCTTTTTCTCTTCAGAAATCGAGATATAAACATCTTGCATACGCTGTTTCTGTTCTTGAATGCTCATCACGGGTAATTGTTTTTCAATTAATGTTTTTAACAATGTATGTTGTTCTTGAGATGAGCCTGTAAATTCAATAACAAGTGTTTGTTTATCTACGGTTTTTATATTGATATTTGGTAAACTCTTTACAATTTCAAGGTAACGGTTCGCATCTTCGGTAAATTCAATTCTGAGGGTAATGGCTTTAAGATTATTTTGATAATCACTTAATGCGCATTGTTTAACAAATTTACCTTCTTGTAAAACAATCATATGGGTGCAGTAGTCTTCTAGCTCAGATAAAATATGTGAAGAGACGATTAAAGTCATACCTTCATTTTGTAAAGTAATTAATAATTTAGAAAGATTATATCTTGCTTCAGGATCCAGGCCTGAAGCAGGCTCATCTAATAGCAAGATTTTTGGTTTATGGATGATAGTTTGCGCTATAGCCAATCGCTGCCGTAAGCCACGAGATAATTTCCCGGCACTTACATTTTTATATTCCCAAATATCAAGTCGTTTGGCTGTTTCTTCAATCAATTCAGTAATATTACCTTGGTAATCATGGCTCCAAGCAAAAAAAGTTAAAATCTGTGAAACAGTTAAATCATCATACAGACCATAAAAGTCTGAAAGATAGCTACAAATGGAGTGCACTTTGCGCGGATAGCGTTCGGTATCCCAGCTATCCATTTCAATAGAACCCTGCATTGGGCTGTCTAATGCTGCTAAGCAGCGTAACAGAGTTGTTTTGCCTGCACCATTGGGCCCGACTAAAGCTGTGATAGTATGAGGCTCAATAGTAAATGAAACGTGATCTAAAGCACGTTTCCCTGGGTAATCAAAACAAAGATCTTTTACATCTATCATGTTATAACTGATTCTAGAATAGGTTCTTATCCAGAACTATAGCGGAATGTGAGTAACGTAGCGAGAGATTTGGAGAGAGTTACATGGCTAATCCAGATATTAAACAAGATCCCATCATGCATCGTACAATGGCTTATGCAAAAGTAACTGCATATTTTGCCGAAGATGTTTGTAGGGCAATATTGGGTTTTATACCTAATGGATTGAATTTAACATACGATTTTTTATTTAAATCTTTACCACTTCTAGGCGGATTTTTTTCGCATCGTTGGGCTGAACAAGTCATCAAATTATGCATGGGCATTACGATAGGTCAAGGTTTGGCAGGAGATATCGCTCATTTTATCTTTAGACCGATTGGCTTTGTGATTGGTGTGATGCTAGGAAGTGTGAGTAATAAAATACCGAACTATCAAGGGCAAATAGGGAAACTCTTTTACCGACTTTCTGCGCAAACGGTCAGCGGGGCATTGTTAGGTATAATTGCCATGCTTTCGATTTCACAATGGTTGGTTCCCTCGCTTAATGTCACCTTGGATAATTTGGCTATTGCAACAGCGATAGGAGCATTTTTGGGCCTTTTTACCAAGGGACTATTGTTAATAGCCGTCAATACAGTTCATTCAGCGAATGCGGCAACGGTGAGAAAAAATGTTCAAAGAGCCAAAGATTTAAATAGTAAATTAAAATTTGCCTCTAAACAAAAAGCGAAAAGTCTTATTCTTATGCAAGCTCAAGATATCATTCAGCAAATGAATGGACCCCAGTCACAGCAATATTTAGAGGACTTTTTTAATCAGGAATTTGAACATATTGCAACGAGCACTTATCAAAAAATTGAGCGTCACTTTAATTATTTAACAGATAGAGCATGTCATGGTGATATCAAAGCGTTAAAGCGTCTGCAAGAGTTAACTCCACATGCTGCCGCTTCTGAATCTAATGATAAAAAGCCTTTTGAAGTGATGATAGAAAGAATTTTCAATTCACGTGCAATTTTTAAATTAAAGGATGCCGTGGATACATCTTATGATCGTTGGCAGTATCGGTTTTTGAGTGTAAAAGAATCTACTTAACATAGGGGTTTCCCTTAGCCTGCTTCGCTTTAATTTTATCACTGCGTTCACGTTCCCAGTCGGTCACAGGGTATTGCTGATGCCAGGCTTGATATAATCTTAACTCATCACTTGTTAGAGCAAGCTGATAGGTATCTCTCATATACAAATAAGTGCGTGCAATTATCCCACGAAGTTGTGGTGCAGGCTCAACAATTTTATTTTTCTTATCGACATAGAAATGACAACCTTTAGCGGGATGTTCGTTTTGCGGTATTAAACCAAAATGATAGTTACCACGTTGCTTAATAAAAATATTAAGCTCTGGAACGTAATTATATAGATCTTTGTTCATGCGTTGAAAATTCTCATCGATTTCCTGACAGCAGCGCACGCCTTTAAATCTTAAGCCTTTTCTATTAACACATACTTTTTCTTGAAAGCACATCTTGGTTTTTGCCAATTCTCGTTGAGAGACAATAGGCATCCAAGTAATTAGACTTTTGATTGAAGGACAATGTTTACAATTTTGTATTGAAACTTCACCGTTAGAAAAAAATGGTTGATCACAAAAAAATGAATAACGATGAGCTTCATAAATATTCATTAGATGAGATTTTTGCTCTTTATTCACAAAGGCATAGCTCATTTGGATGGAGCCAAAAAGAAAAAAATAAAACAAATATCGGATTAGCATAGAAATTTTTTATGAAGCCATTAATCCCTGATTCAATAAAGCCTGCTGAATGGTTTCTACATGAAAACCTTCAATTCTTTCTGTTCCAATAATGATGAGAGGAACATATTTTCCTTTTAAAGCTTGAAATTTTTGTTTTGCGATATCCGAGGTTTCAATATCATAATCGGTGTATTCAATATGGTGTTCCTCAAAATATTGACGTGTTTTTTTACAGTAACTACACCAAGATGTGCCATAGACAACAACTGCTTTTTCAGCGCTAGCATAGACCTGATGAGAGAGTGAGAATAAAACCATCACACTCAAAGAGATGACTATTTTTCTAACGTTTGACATGATAAATCCACTAACAAAAATTGAAAGTCACTTCATACTCTATTATTATAAGAAACACAACTTATTAGAAACAAGGCAAGGTATCCAGTGCGAAGTTTCATCCTTCTCATCATCACTGCAGTTGGTCTACTTTCTATTTCAGCTCATGCAGCTGCGCCTCGAATGCATATTGTTTTAGGACAACAATGGCTTGCCAAATACGCACCAGAATATACAGATGAAGAAAAGAAATTATTTTTACTGGGGACGGTATTCCCAGATATTCGTTATTTGGGGGTCATTAAAAGATCGCAAAGTCATTTTAAAGGAATGACCTTAGATAAGGTGCATCAAACTAGCTCTGCCTTTTTGCGAGGAGTTTATTTTCATAGTTTTGTTGATGAATATCGAGAAAAATTTGTCCGGAAATCTCAAATAGATAAAAAATTTATTGAAGTACCACGTAACTTACAAGGGACATTTTTGAAACTAGTTGAAGATCAAATTATAGATCCTAAATACGATTGGTCCCAATTTAGAAACTATCTTGCAACAATACCAGAAGATGAGAAAAAATACGGTATAGATAATATACAAGCGTTGACGCAATGGCACACTGGGTTGACTGTTTACTTTAGTACTTTACCAAGTAACATTCTCACGCAGTTAAGTTTATTTGAAAAAGGAATACTAATCCTTGATGCAGCAACTGTAAAATCTTGGAGTTTTTTATTACCAAAGTATGCATCGGATCCTATGATGCAAAAATATGTGGATGAAATGTTATTAGCTTTTGATAAGACATTCGTCGCATCTGTTGGAGTGAAGAAATAAAAAAGGATTATTTTGCTATATATTAGAGCATGTTGTGGCGCAATGAAATGTCAACACGCCCTAGTTACAAAAATTTTAAGTGCATAATCATCGATTTTATTTTGATAAGTAATTACACGCATTTGAACTTTTCATAAGTACCAATAGTCATATTTAAAAAGGAGGTATTTATGAGAACACTAATATTTGCACTATTAATGCTTTTTGCAACGGCAAGCTTTGCTCAACATCATGGCCATCATGGAGGAATTAATCTTTACTATGGATATCCAGGTTATAGCTATCCATACTATTATTATGGCCACCATTACCGTGGACATTACTGGCACGGAGGTGGACATCATGGCGGTGGACATCATGGCGGTGGACATCATGGCGGTGGACATCATGGCGGTGGACATCATGGCGGTGGACATCATGGCGGTGGACATCATGGCGGTGGGAGGGCGTGTTGACGTTTCATTGCGCCAACATGCCTATATGCCGCGGCTTGCCCGGATTTGTTGCAGATTTCCTGATAAGCCTACGTACCCTAATGCCGGTCAGTTAAGCTGACCGGCATTTTTTATGGGCTATCGATTTTTCTTTGCAGGTATTAGCCAGTGCCTATTATCCTCACCACTATGAAGCAAGTAGGTATTGTGCGGCGCAACGAATTGTCAACAAGCCCTAATATACAGTTAAATAAAAATATTTTCATGATACGCTGTGGTTCTTAAGGCTGTTTCCAAATTATAAATTTATAGGTATGATTGAAACTGCTTCAATTTTACAAGTAATTCATAGATGGCTATATCAAATTAGATAATATAGGAAAAGCATGAAAACAAACTACGCTAAATATGTAATGGTGATTCTTCTTGCCATCTTTTCCTGGCATTATTCTATGCTCAGTTGTGCTCATGAAGGACATGCAGAACCCCTAGAAAAAAATAAAGTAGTTGAAAAGGCTAACAAAGTAATTAGCATGGCAATTGAACAGAACAAATTAGAACCATCTTGGAAAGAAGCTAAAGCTGATGAACCAAAACTTATCGATGAAGATAAAGGCGGACAGTGGGTTATCAAGTATACTAATTCAAAAATAAATAAAGATAATCAATTATTTATTTTCTTCACACTTGATGGTAAATATATTGCAATGAACTATACAGGTAAATAAGAAAAAACCATGTTTGATTTTCCATTTCACCCCATCTTTGTTCATTTTACGGTTGCCTTGAGCTTTACTGCTATTGGTGTATATTTGTTATCTTACATTCTTCCTGCCGGTAAACTTAAAAATGACCTGGGTGTTTCAGCTGTTTGGATGATACTTTTTTCTTTTATAGCCACTTTATTTACCGTAACCTTTGGTTTTATTCAATTTAATTCAGTCTCACATGATATGCTTGTTCATTTACCGATGATTTCGCATCGTAACTGGGCGATTGGTACGACTCTAGTACTATTCATATGCGCTTTATTAGCATTGAGAGGTTATCTTACCAATAAAATTCATCATTTCTCACTAATGATTGCTTTGTTAGTATTAGGTTTTATGGTGGGAATGACGGCATTTAAGGGGGGGCATTTGGTTTACGGTTATGGTGTAGGTGTTAAATCTAACACTGAATTAAGAGAGCTTCAAAAAAGTGCAGGGGAAAAGCAAAAGCATGATAATCTCTTCCAAATGAATTAAATTTTTACGGGGCTAATGAATCCTTATGAAAAAGATTAGGTCCAAATATGTTCTAGTAGGAGTTTTATTTATTTTTTCTGTAGAAGCCAGTGGACATAGTCTCATTCAACCAGATAACCCTAATGTACTGGTGCCAGCCACGGTCTACCATTCTCCTTTCATTGGATATCACTCATTCCAAAAAATTAAGATTCAGTCTTGGCGCGAAGCTAATGAGAAAGCTGGCCAGTCCATGCGCGGTATGGATGATATGAATAAGGGCATGAAGGACATGAAGGACATGAAGGACATGAAGGACATGAAGGACATGAAGGACAGGAAGGACATGAAGGACATGAAGGACATGAAGGACATGAAGGACATGAAGGACATGAAGGACATGAAGGACACAGAAGTAGCTTCTTTAGTACGAAATCGAAGCGGTCAAACACCTATTATGCCGCAATCTGAAGTGAGCCTTGCACGTCATCAAAAGAGCGTGCAAACATTACTTGCTGGTCCTTTAATGGTTGAAGATGCAGTACGTTTGGCTTTAATCAATAACCCAGGATTACAAGCAGCTCTTACTGAATTAGGAATAGCCGAAGCCGATTTGGTGCAAGCAGGAAAACTGCCTAATCCTGGCTTAACTTACGCAAGGCTTTCTCCAATAAATGATGAATATAACATTGAACGGCGTATTTTGTATGATGTAGTTGGTCTGTTAACCACACCGATGAGAACGAAAATTGAATGCCGCCGTTTTCAACAAGCAAAACTGCAAGCGGCGATGGATATCTTGCAAGTGGCAGCGGATACGAGAAAATCGTATTACAATGTTGTGGCAGCCTATCAGATTGTCGACTATTTGGAACAAATTAAAGAATCTGCACAAGCCAGCGCTCAACTTGCTCGTCGCATGGCGCAGGTAGGCAATTTTAACAAATTACAATATGCTCGCGAACAAGCATTTTATGCTGAAGTGATGGCGCAATTGGCTTCGGCAAAACTGATGGCAGTTAAAGAGCGAGAACAACTTACACGAATGATGGGTCTTTGGGGAGAACAAATCCAGTTCACATTAGTTAAAAAATTACCTGAACTACCCAAAGTTACTCGCGAAATAGCTGAACTTGAAAAACAAGCTCTTACCAATCGGCTCGATATCCAAGCTATGAAATTTGAGATAGAAGCCAAAGCTAAAGCATTAGGACTAACTAAAGCTACGCGATTTATTAATGTATTAGATTTGGGTTATGGTCATAATACGGGGCAAGAAAGACCACGTCAAAGAGGTTATGAAATCAGTTTACAAGTTCCACTTTTTGATTGGGGCGATGCGAGAGTTGCAAAATCTGAGGCAGTTTATATGCAATCGGTTTGGCATTTACGTGATGTGGCCATTAACGCACGTTCTGAAGTGCGAGAAACCTATCAATCTTATCGCTCGACGTTTGATGTAGCAAAACATTACCGTGATGAAATTGTACCCTTACGCAAATTTATTTTAGATCAAAATATGCTGCGCTATAACGGTATGTTGGTAAGCACTTTTGAACTGCTTGCCGATGCTCGCGAGCATATTGCAAGCACAAACACTTATATTGAAACACTTCGCGATTTTTGGATTGCCGAAACTGATTTACAAACAGCACTCATGGTTAAATCGCCTCATGATTAAAAAAATCATGACGACGATTTTCAAGAAATGATTAATCTACATTAAGAGGCTTTAGCATGGTTTCCAGGCGTAATTTTATTAAAGGGGCGGCACAAGGAGTGGGGCTCGTTGTCGCTGCAAGTGCTGTTAGCAAATTTGCTTTAGCTGCTTTGCCTGAACTAGCCACAATGAATGATGCTAAAACGCAGCCACCACTCATACCAAATGATGGACGACCCTATAATCCTGTTGTGACGTTAAATGGCTGGTCTCTACCTTGGCGTATAAACGGTGAGTGGAAAGAATTTCATTTAGTGGCCGAGCCTGTGGTTCGCGAATTCGCTCCAGGCATGAGGGCTCATTTATGGGGCTACAACGGCCAGTCCCCTGGCCCCACTATTGAAGTAGTAGAAGGCGAAAAAGTTCGAATTTTTGTGACAAATCGATTGCCTGAGCATACAACCATCCATTGGCATGGCCAACCCCTACCAAGTGGTATGGATGGGGTCGGTGGTTTGAATCAACCACAAATAAAGCCTGGTAAAACCTTTGTTTATGAATTCGAAGCAAGACGCTCGGGTACATTTATGTATCACCCACATGCTGATGAAATGGTGCAAATGGCAATGGGAATGATGGGATTTTGGGTGACGCATCCCAAAGATCCCGATTTCATGAAGGTAGATCGAGATTTCTGTTTTCTACTTGCATCCTATGATGTCGATCCTGGTAGCTATACTCCCAAAGTGAGTACCATGTTGGATTTTAATTTGTGGGCGTTCAATAGTCGGGTGTTTCCTGGTATTGATTCATTGGTTTGTCGACAAGGGGATCGAGTACGTGTGCGTGTAGGTAATCTCACAATGACTAATCATCCCATTCATCTGCATGGGATGGATTTTGTGGTGGCAGGTACAGATGGCGGTTGGATTAAACCAGAAGCGCGTTGGCCAGAAGTCACTACAGATATTGCCGTGGGACAAATGCGAGCTATCGAGTTTGATGCAAGTTTACCGGGTGATTGGGCTTTTCATTGCCATAAATCGCATCATACCATGAACGCGATGGGGCATGATGTGCCAACGATGATTGGTGTCGATACGAAAGGTGTGAGCGATAAAATAAGTAAGTTAATTCCAGATTACATGTCAATGGGTGAAAATGGTATGGCAAGCATGGGGGAAATGCAAATGCCATTGCCTGAGAATACCCTGCCCATGATGACCGGCACCGGCCAATTTGGCGCTATTGAAATGGGGGGTATGTTTACTGTAGTGAAGATACGAAAAGATCAAAAAGCGGGAGATTATAATGATCCTGGCCCTTATAATTTTCCACAAGGCACTGTAGCTTATGAATGGAAGGGTGGTTTGGCGGAACCTACACGAGAACAAACACCCGAGAAAAAACCAGGAGAAATCGATCTCAAAGTGCGCAAGCCAGAAGGGCACAGCGGCCATCATTAGCTTTGTAAGTCACCTAAAAATGCATTAGAATTCAGCTACATAATACACAATTAATTTCGCATAATTGTCAATTTATGGAAATACGCATTGTATCCAATACACTATGGAAGTGATATGATTTAAGTATCAAACACAGATAATAAGGAGGTAATACATGGATATTTCCATTAGCAAAATCCATGCCTTTATTATTATGGGAATAGCCACGCTTTCCATGAGCGCCCCTCTGAAAGCTAACCATATCCACTATTCAATTGAGTATTCAAATTCAAGTGAAAAGGGTCCCTCTTTGGCGAATGCACAAATAAGAGGGCAGCTTTTTAGAGGCGGAAATCCCGCTGGCTTTGTTCAGATTAAGACAGATCCAAATAAGGAATTTACTATAGCTCGCGATTACGGTGGAAACATTGCCATCGCCGTTTTTTCTATTGAAGGGCAAAACAAATTAAACCTTCAATGTAATGGGAATGGTTATCCTGGTAGTCACAAAATAGTAGTAAAGTGTTACCCGACAAAATAGGGTCACAATTCCAATGACGTGTTATCTACAACTAGAGATTGTCTTTAAGAGTTTTTACAATCAATTTATATAATAAGAGGTAAAAAATGAACATCAAAAAAATCATTTTTAACGTGATAGTTATGCTAGGAGTTGTTTTATCGACAATAGCTTATGCAGGAGGCAGAGGTCATCATGATGGCGGCGGGCATGGCAGACAGCATAATAATGGTGGGGAATATAGATATTCTGGTGATGAGTGGCTTTTCTGGTATGGTGATCTTGGACGTGATAATCAGGGGCATCGTGGGCACAATAGTGGGCATGGTGGACACAATGGTGGACACAATGGTGGACACAGTGGTGGACACAGTGGTGGACACAGTGGTGGACACAGTGGTGGACACAGTGGTGGACACAGTGGTGGACACAGTGGTGGACACAGTGGTGGACGTGGACATTGATGACCTCATAGTCAAAGAATAGTCGTTACGATCCCTAAGCATGGTGACCAGCATAATTGGGAAGGTGTTTTGTTGTTCTCTATAATGTGTAGTGAAATTAAATCACGACTGATTTAATTTTAATGATAAAATTTTATGGATGTTGTAAATTTGTTCAGCTAAAGTTAATAACTTGGTTAATTTTGTTGTATGATTTTATTTGTATACAAGAAAGTTATAGTTTTGCTAAATCTAGCTGAAGTAAGATGGTTTATTTGAAATTTGGAAATAATTAAGAGGTATAATGATGATGGATCATATGGGACATTATATTTGGATTGGGGTAGGCCTTTTAGTCGTTATTATTTTGGGAGTTGTGATTGTTAAATCATTAAAAAAATAAAATTACCATAGTCGTTCCCATGCGTCAATAAACCCTGCTTAGAGTTTGCAAGAAATCTTTCAGTAATATGCACCTAAAAACTTTGCATCTATCAAACTGAAAGGATAAAACAATAGCAGAAGTTACATTATGCGTGATAAGTTTTATTTGGTCTCTGCGTTATAATATTTTGTAAACCAGGTGGGTTGTAAATATAATTAAAGAGAAGAGAAAGATTTTGATCGCGAATTACTTTATATGAGTCTAAATTTTCAGATATTAGTTCATTATACTGGTTTTCAATTTTTTTAAATGAATTTTCTTTATCGCCTGGTCGACGATTCTTTTTAATTCCATCCGTAATGAATGGGATCACAGACATCAATGGATTAATTCTTTCTGAATAGATATATTTACTTAAACGCATGGGATGAAACCACTTAAGTAAAATTGGGTTAATTGGGAATATCCAGGGTTGAACATAAAGTTGATAAAGCTGATTATTTAATACAGAGACCTTTTCTACCCTTTCAAAAGGCTCAGCCTGATACTGATACTGATAGTGAATATCTTCTACTTGTCTTTCTTCAAATGAAACAGTATATGCTGGTTTATGGCAATCAGGGTTGCCTGTTGGATTAGATATTTTCATTTCATAAAGTCCAGGGGATAATTTTTCTAAATCCTCAATACTTTCAAGAATTGCACGATGTTCAAATCGAACAACGTTTGCTGAAACAAATAAGCCAAGATGGCCTACATGGGTATTCAAAAGATAAGCAATGCGCTGTTTATATTTTTTGAGCTCAGATGTTGTTTGATAAACAGTTGGGATCCAATTAAGTGCTTGATGCGGTGGCGTGATATTATCGCCGCTTGATGCAAAGACCAAAATGGGGTTGCGAATGCGTTTGATATCTGCATAACATCCCTTACAAATACGAAACACACCCTTTTCCAGCTTATTCCCAATAAAAAGATTTTCAATGGTTGAAAGGATTTCTTGTTCACTGAACTGATAATAGCCATTCCACCAACGCTCAAACTCTAGATAACGTTCGCTTTCAGTATCAATTTCAGAAAATAATTTGTAGTTTTTCTCCCAAAGAGTATTAGATGGGTTGAGATTTTCAAAATTCTGTACTAACCAGGCGCCATCGAAAATGCCATTGCTCATATCAGACAACCATTGTGCCATCCAGCTTCCACCTAATAACCCCCCAGTTAATCGCATAGGGTTAATGTTATCTTCACCTGCCCAATAGGAAAGAGGAGAACCATTAAGAACAGCTGGCCCAACCAAGCCCACACAATCTGCACACAGCAGTACTATTAACCACCCTGCTTGACAATTACCGTAGAGTATTGGCTTTGCGCCGTTATGAAGTTTTGAAATTTCATCGATAAATTTGCGTAAAGCATGTAGCACATCGGAAATATCTTGATTTTGACAAGGCTCAGGAAAGAATGAGGCGAAGTAAACGGGATGACCTTCATGCATGGCAATACCGACTTCAGATTCCCGTTTAAAGCCACCAATCCCGGGACCATGGCCTGCGCGAGGATCGACAATAATGATCGGTGGTTTCTTTTTATCTAAACAATCTTCTAAACATTCATCCCCTACAGCTGTAATTTTAAGCAATGCATAGTTTGCAGGGGGATTAAAGCTACGCGCATCGATAATTGTTTCATAGTCAAAATTTAACAGTGGAGGTAATCCTTCCTGTTCATGTTCCAACATATTGTTTGCTCTTTGACGAAGCGTATCATAGAAGAGAATACTTCTTTGATATGAATCGAGAAAATAGTCCCAGTAATGATTAAACATAGAGGTGGTGCCCATTTAATTACAACTTAGTATGGCCACAGATTTCATATCTTGGTCATCTTGATCTTCACGTTTTATTAGGTGGTGATCTGTGGCTTGATGTAAATCAATTTGTGGGTGAATTTGAGATATATTTTTTTCGGGCAAATTAATTGTGTGTAAATCATCCATTTCTGGGCAAAGTTCAATTTTTGTTAAAGGCTTGTTCATCTTCATTCTCCTACTAGTTAAAGGTTATATTAAGATTAGTCTTATTTATATAATTTTAATTAAAAATGTCATCTCTATTGATGTAACTTCCAATGCAACACTGTCATTTCACATATGGAGAAATTAATGATTAAGTAAATGTTGTCGATAAAATAAATGGATATTTAAAATTATTATCCCTGTATACATTTGCAGAAAAATACTGGCTAATCAAATATTAGAGAAATAAATGGATAATCCCGACAATCCGCAAAAAAAAGAGTCTTTTATTTTTTCTAAAGGCACTGTTATTGCTTGTGTTGTGTTGGCCGTGACCGGCTTTTTAATTTTGACTGGCCATAGTGCTCATTTGTTAGGAATACTGCCATGGTTATTAATTTTAGCCTGTCCATTAATGCATATTTTTATGCATGGTGGACATCATCACGGTGGAAAGGATGATGGTGAGGGAATGCATGATCATCACCATATGTTAGATAAAGAAAATAACAAAGATGATTCTAAATAAGGTATACAATCATGGAACATGCTCAAAACGTGCCTGCTTATGGCCTTTGGGGGTTAGTCATTTTAAACTCTATTATTTTTATTGGGTTTGCCTTCAGCTTCTTTAAACCTAAAACAAAAAGTGATTGGCGAACCTTTGGTGCTTTTTCTGCTTTTATTATTGCTTTATTTGTCGAAATGTATGGTTTCCCATTAAGTATCTATCTTTTATCAGGATGGTTGACAAGTCATTATCCTGGTGTAAATTTCCTTACTCACGATAATGGACATTTACTTCATACGCTGTTTAAAATGGGAGGAGATCCGCATTTTGATCCCTTCCATATAGCGAGCAATATCTTCATTTTTGGGGGGTTCATTATCCTTTCATATTCTTGGCATACTTTATGGAAAGCTCAAAAAGATCATAAATTAGCAACGATGGGATTATATGCTTATGTAAGGCATCCACAGTATGCAGCATTTATTATGATTATGTTTGGATTTCTCTTGCAATGGCCTACCTTAGTGACGCTGATCATGTTCCCTATTTTAACTTATATGTATGTTAGATTGGGTCTAAGCGAAGAAAAAATGGCTCAAGCTGAGTTTGGTGGCGAATATCAACTTTGGGCAGAAAAAACCCCACGATTTTTTCCTAAGATATTTTGAGAGAGTCAAACTAAATGAACCACACTATGCATGATCATTCTCGCCATTTTCAACATAGTACTGAAGATCATTCTACGCATTCGGGGCATGCTGGGCATGCCGGAATGGTAAAAGACTATAAGAAACGATTTTGGATTTGCTTATTTCTCACTATTCCCGTTTTAGCACTTTCCCCAATGATTCAACATTTTGTTGGTTTAGGAGAAACTTGGCGTTTCAAAGGAGATATGGGTTGGTTAGCACTGATTTCAAGCGTGGTTTATTTCTATGGTGGCGCTCCCTTTTTAAAAGGATTAATTGAAGAATCCAAAGCTAAAAATCCAGGTATGATGACTTTGATAGCTGTTGCCATCACAGCCGCATATCTTTATAGCATTGCTAACGTTTTGGGTCTTAAAGGAACTGATTTTTTTTGGGAGTTGGCGACCCTGATTGACATCATGTTATTTGGCCACTGGATTGAGATGAAATCTGTCATGGGAGCAGGGGATGCACTTGAACATCTTGCTCGCTTAATGCCTTCTAGCGCGCATAAAGTGATGCCAGATGGGACTGTCAATGATGTGCCACTGGAGCAACTTCTTGTTGGGGATCAAGTATTGGTTAAACCTGGTGAAAAAATACCAGCGGATGGACGAATAATCAAAGGGCAAACCGCCATTAACGAATCGATGCTAACGGGTGAATCAAAACCTGTTGCCAAGGAAAAGGGTGCAAATGTTATCGGAGGTTCCATCAATGGAGAGGGTTCTATAAATATAGAGGTAAGTAAAACAGGCGAGGGTTCTTTTTTATCGCAAATTATTGAGTTAGTAAAAAAAGCGCAGGAAAGTAAATCTAAAACCCAAGATTTAGCAAATAAAGCAGCATTTTGGTTAACCATTATAGCAATTAGTGGTGGGGTGGGTTCACTTGTACTATGGGTTACGTTTGGTAAGTCTACCATTGCATTTGCGTTAGAGCGTATGGTATCTGTGATGGTAGTGGCATGTCCGCATGCCCTTGGCCTTGCCGTTCCTTTAGTAGTGGCAGTTTCTACCGCAATAGCTGCTCAAAGAGGTCTTTTGATCCGCGATCGTACGGCATTTGAAACAGCTCGCAACATAAAAGGAATTATTTTTGATAAAACCGGGACATTGACTAAAGGGGAGTTTGGGATCACAGATGTATTGTTATTTGATTCAAGTCTTTCTGAAGAGGAATTAATCACTTATGCTGCTTCAGTGGAGATGAATTCTGAACACCCAATAGCAAAGGGAATTGTAAAATCTTCAAAGCAAACCTGGGAGGTTGAAAATTTTAGTGCCATACCAGGTAAGGGAGCGCAAGGGTTGGTAAAAAATAAGCAGATTATGGTAGTGAGTCCTGGATATCTGCGAGAACAAAAAATAGAAGTCAGCGATAAGAGAATAAAAGAACTATCTGGACAGGGTAAAACTGTTATTTTTGTCCTTATAGATAATCAGCTCAAAGGTGGTATTGCAGTAGCAGATATTATTCGACCCGAATCAAAGCAGGCAGTGACGGCATTAAGGAAAATGGGTATTCGCTGCATCATGTTAACTGGAGATAATAAACAAGTTGCTGAGTGGGTAGCAAAAGAAATAGGTTTAGATGAAGTATTTGCTGAAGTACTCCCACATCAAAAGGCTGAAAAAATAAAAGAGGTCCAGCAAAGAGGATTGATAGTTGCTATGACAGGAGATGGTGTAAACGATGCGCCTGCATTAGCACAATCTGATGTTGGGATTGCCATAGGGGCTGGAACCGATGTTGCTATCGAAACAGCAGATATTATTCTTGTCAAAAGTAATCCTCAAGATGTTGCGGCCATTATTGAGCTTGCTAAGGCAACTTATTCGAAGATGATTCAGAATCTCATCTGGGCAACAGGATACAACACAGTAGCACTTCCCTTGGCGGCCGGAGTTCTTTATAACGCATACCATATTGCTTTAGATCCTGCATTTGGCGCCGTGCTAATGTCTTTAAGTACAGTGATATGCGCAGTGAATTCGAGACTGCTCAAAATTAAGAATTAATGGAATGGTTAACTAAAAACACTAAATATCATATTAACCTGACAAGTGCTAAATTCATGATTGTTTCATGTAAGGACTTAGAAAATGAATATACAATTTTTAGGAGCAGCCCAAACTGTTACGGGATCTAAATATCTTCTTAGCTTACATTCGAAAAAAATATTAATTGATTGCGGTCTCTTTCAGGGATACAAAGAGCTTCGATTGCGAAATTGGGATAAATTACCAATCGACCCAAGTCAAATTGATGCGGTCATATTAACTCATGCACATCTTGATCATACAGGATATTTACCTTTGTTGGTGAAAAATGGGTTTAAGGGGCCGATTTATTCGACAGCAGCGACCAAAGATTTATGCGCCATTCTTCTTCCCGATAGTGGCCATATTCAAGAAGAAGATGCTTTTTTTGCCAACAAATATGGCTTTTCAAAACATAAGCAAGCCTTGCCACTTTATACTCAGCAGGAAGCTGAAAATGTAATTAAGCAGTTTGTGACAAAAAAATTCGATCAGACACATCCCCTTTTCGAAGGAAGTAGCTTTACATTTTCAAGAGCTGGGCACATTCTAGGTTCATCTTTTATTCGAATTACTCAAGGTGATTCTTCTATAATGTTTACAGGTGATATGGGACGATCGAACGACCCTGTGATGCGCGAGCCCGCTAAAATTGAATATGCTGATTACCTAGTGATTGAATCAACCTACGGGAATCGTTTACATGATAAAGAGCCTATACTACAGCAATTGAGTCGAATAATTAAAGCAACTGCTAAGCGTGGTGGAACTCTTGTTATACCTGCTTTTGCTGTTGGTCGCGCGCAGAGTTTACTTTATTATATTCATCAACTCAAAAGTAAAAACGAAATTCCTGATTTGCCCGTGTTTTTAGATAGCCCAATGGCAACCAATGTGACGAAATTATTATGTCGTTACAAGGATGAACATCGTTTAGATGAAGAACTATGTAAAAATGTATGTGAAGTTGCCACATATGTGAAAACACCTGAAGATTCTAAAAAAATTGATAACTCTCGAATGCCATCTATCATTATTTCAGCAAGCGGTATGGCTACCGGTGGGCGAGTTTTACACCATCTTAAAGCATTTGCACCAGATGAACGTAATACTATTTTATTTTCAGGGTATCAAGCGGGGGGGACTCGGGGAGCCAGAATAATGAATGGTGAGCGTGAAATTAAAATTCATGGGCAAGTTGTCCAGATACGTGCTCATGTAGAAGCAATCAGTAGTCTTTCAGCACATGCGGACTATCAAGAAATATTACAATGGTTAGAAAATTTTAAAAAACCACCTAAACAGGTTTTTATTACCCATGGTGAATTAGATGCAGCTACAGCACTAAAAGAAAAAATTGAAGAAAAATTTCATTGGAAATGCTTCATTCCTGAATACTTAAAAAAAGTGGATTTATAAGCATGGCCAACAATCATATGCTTCATTTAAAAAAATTGGGAATTAATACATATAAAGAAGCCGTGATTTATATGCGGGAAGATTGTCATATTTGTCGCTCTGAGGGTTTTGAAGCACAAGCCCGGATCCAGATAGCGCATAAGAACCAATCAGTTTTGGCAACACTTAATACAATTGAAACTGATCTGCTTAAGCCAAATGAAGCCAGTTTATCAAAATATGCTTGGGATCTCTTAAATGCTAAGGAAGGAGATGAAATACAGATATCACATCCAAAACCGCTTATTTCTTTAGATTATATACGAGCCAAAATTTATGGACATGAATTAAATGAAAATGAAATTGATGCAATTGTTAAAGACGTAGTTGATGGTTCATTATCTGATATCCATATATCGGCCTTTTTAGCAGCATCTAGTGGTAATCGTTTAAATAAGAAAGAGATTTTGCGTTTAACTCAATCAATGATTGATGTGGGGACAAGATTAGCATGGCCTTCAAAATTGGTTGTAGATAAACATTGCGTAGGTGGCCTTCCAGGGAATAGAACAAGCATCATCGTGGTTCCTATCGTCACCGCTTTTGGTCTGATAATGCCTAAAACATCTTCACGTGCAATTACCTCACCCGCGGGTACCGCCGATACGATGGAAGTGATAGCACCTGTAGATTTGGATTTAGCAACTATGCGCAAGGTTGTTGAGCGTGAAAATGGTTGCATCATTTGGGGAGGCTCAGTCGCATTAAGTCCAGCTGATGACATTCTTATACGTATTGAGCGTGCACTTGATCTCGATAGTGAAGGGCAATTGGTAGCATCCATTTTATCAAAGAAAATAGCGGCAGGATCATCTCATATTGTTCTAGATATTCCTGTGGGACCCACTGCAAAGGTAAGAACATTAGAAGCAGCTAAAATACTGCAAGATTATCTTGAAATCATTGGAAAAGAATTAGGAGTTGAAGTACGAGGTATTTTTACAGATGGCTCACAGCCCGTTGGGCGTGGTATTGGACCTGCCTTAGAAGCAAAAGACGTATTAGCAGTACTCCAAGGGGATAAGCATGCCCCACAAGATTTACGAGAGCGCGCATTGACACTTGCTGGTCTTGTACTAGAATTTTCACCCAAGGTAAAGACGGGAGCTGGAAAGCAATTGGCGCAAGACATCCTTGACAGTGGCCAAGCATGGAAAAAATTTCAAGCTATTTGTAGCGCACAAGGCGGGATTTTTGAACCGCCATCTGCCCAACACACTTATATCGTCAGATCAATAAGCCAAGGTAAAATTGAAGCTGTTGACAATCGGTATTTAACACGTATTGCAAAATTGGCAGGGGCACCCAAATCAAAAGCAGCAGGTGTTGAATTCTTAACGCCAATTGGAACAGAAGTTATTTCAGAACAACCATTATTTGTTATTCATTCAGAGACTAAGGGTGAATTGGAATATGCCGTCAATTTTCTAGAGCAAGGGCATCAATTTATTCAGATTAAGGAGCATGAATGAATACCATCTTATTCGAGCTATATGCATCAGCTGTTGATACGATGAAAATTTGTAAACAGCTGGGTTATGAACTTGGCGAAATTGATATTAGACAATTTCCTGATAAAGAAACATATATAAAAATTAATTCAGACATTATCAATCGACAAGTTATTTTTGTTGCAAGTATAGATAAACCTAATAACAAATTTTTACCTCTTCTTTTTGCAGCAGGAACTGCCAGAGAATTAGGAGCTGAAAAGGTAGGGGTAATTGTGCCTTATTTACCCTATATGCGACAAGATAAACAATTTCAGCCAGGTGAGGGGATTACTTCTAAATATTTTGCCTCGATTTTTTCACAATATTTTAACTGGATGATCACAATCGACCCCCATTTACATCGACGACATTCGATGAGTGAGATATATACTATTCCAACTTATGTCTTGCATTCAACAACCCCTATAGCAAATTGGATAAAGGCTAACGTAAGCGATCCAATTATCATTGGTCCAGATATGGAAAGTGAACAATGGGTAGCTGAGGTTGCCAAAGGTGCACAAGCGCCTTTTATCGTATTGGAAAAGACAAGAAAAGGTGATCGAGAAGTTGAAGTTTCCTTGCCTAAAATAGATGAATATAAAACACGTACTCCGATTCTTGTGGATGATATTATCTCGACAGGTAAAACCATGATTGAAACTGTAAAACATCTAAATCATTTAAAAATGAAGCCCCCAATATGCATCGGTGTTCATGCGGTTTTTTCAGGAGAAGCTTATTCAGATTTGCTCAATTCTGGGGCAGAGAAAGTGGTTACGTGCAATACAATCAAGCATCAGTCTAATATGATTGATATTAGTGATTTAGTTGTAAACTGTCTTATCGAAAATATAAATGGGTAAAAATTACTGAAAAATATTAAATAATTGTGAAAGAGGTGGATATGATTAGCATGAAAGTACATGGTATGCACTGCGGTGGATGTGCGGGCAAAGTAAAGCGTGCGGTAAACGAACTTGATAAATCAGCGCATATTCAGATAGATGTCAAATCTGGTCAAGTAGAAGTGCAAAGCACTCATCCGGCTGAGGAGATTGTAAAAATAATTAATGCTTGCTGTTGATTTATCCGGCTCATGATGAAATAGCAATACAACGTGCTACTATATTTGATTGTATGGGAATTTATATTCAAACAGATTTAAATAGATGTTGTTAGATACTGTATAGAAAATGAGGACGATATTAGGCCAGCTAATGGTTATTCTAAAATGTTTATTAAAGATATAGGGGAACAGTAATATGATGTATCTAGCCGAAATATCATTTTCAATAATGTTATTTGTTTTGCTTGCGGCCGTTAGTTTAGTGATTTGGTCATTACGTAATGAAGGCTCTGCAGGTGCCGGTATAGCTAAATTCTTTGGAATAATCGTCACTGCTTTTGCTATCTTTGGTATATTGTGCACACTGTATTATGGTTTTATCTATTGGCAGCAAGGGGCTTTCAAAAATCTTATGCCTATGACGGGTGCTATGCATGGGAAGATGATGATGGGCGGGGAAATGCAAAGTAAAAATATGATGCAAGGTGATATGAAAGGTAAGGGAATGATGAATGAGGGGATGCATGGTAAGGATCTGATGGATGGCGGTATGCATAATGATAATGTGATAGATAATAGTGAGCAAAATAAAGCATCTCAAGGTGATGGCATACAAAATAAAGGCACGATGAATAGTGAATCTCAAAATAAGAGTAATGCGAATGAAGATAAGCAAAATAAAATGAATGAAGAAAAGACTAAACCCTCTGATTCATGACCGGGACAATAAAATTATGTCAGATTATATTGAAAATCGTACTTTTGATGAAATTAAAATTGGTGATTCCGCCTCGATAAAGCATACGTTGCAAAAAGAAGATATTGAATTATTTGCGGCTATGTCAGGTGACGTGAACCCCGCTCATGTCGATGTAGAATTCGCTAAAAATGCTATGTTTCATAAAATTGTAGCCCATGGTATGTGGGGGGCAGCTTTAATATCAACTGTTTTGGGAACAGAATTACCGGGTCCAGGTACCGTTTATTTAAATCAATCCTTAAAGTTTTTATACCCCGTAACTATAGGAGACACGATTACTGCATCAGTCACTGTCATTAACAAAAAACCAGAAAAACACATTGTTGAGCTTGACTGTAAATGTATAAATCAATCAGGGAAGGAAGTTATTTCAGGAATTGCCATTGTGATTGCTCCTATGGAAAAAGTAAAACGAAAAAGAATTGAATTACCTCAAGTGATACTTAAAAAACCTGAAGGAAGTTGGTATCACAAATTAATAGAATTAAAAAATGATCTCCAGCCGATTATGACTGCGGTTGTTCATCCTGTCGATGAACCATCTTTGATGGGAGCCATTGCTTCTGCATTAGACAATCTAATTATCCCTATACTGATTGGCCCAGAAGACAAAATACGTTCTGTTGCTGATGAGTTCAATATCGATTTATCGCCATATAAAATTATCCCGACAAAGCATAGTCATGAAGCAGCAGAAAAAGCAGTACAGTTGGCAAAGACAGGACAAGTAGAAGCATTAATGAAAGGAAAGATACATACTGATGAATTGATGGAAGCTGTTCTTGATAAATCAAATGGCTTACGCACTGGTAGGCGCATGAGTCACATTTTTGCAATCGATGTACCATTTTATGCCAAGCCACTATTTATCTCGGATGCAGCAATTAACATACGACCATCTCTTAAAGAAAAACAAGATATTGTGCAAAACGCTATCGATCTATTTATTGTCCTTGGATTAGGGGTGCCAAAAGTTGCTATTGTTTCTGCTGTAGAAACCGTGAATGAAAACATTCCTTCAACTTTAGATGCAACTGCTTTATGTAAGATGGCTGAGCGAGGTCAAATTACAGGCGGAATACTTGATGGTCCACTTAGTTTTGATTTGGCTATTTCTGAAGAGTCTGCCAAGGTGAAGGACATCAATTCTCCTGTTGCAGGACATGCAGATATTATCATAGTGCCTGATGTTGAATCTGGAAACATGCTTTATAAACAAATGACCTATCTTTCTCAAATGGAAGCTGCTGGCATCGTATTGGGAGCTAGTGTCCCCATTATTCTAACGAGTCGTGGCAGTGATGGATTATCTCGCAAAGCGTCAAGTGCAATGGCTTTAATATATGTTCGTAATAAAACTAGATATTTGAGTTAAAACCCATGAAGAATGGAATTATATTAGTTATTAATGCAGGATCCTCAAGCATTAAATTTTCACTATTTGCTTGTGATAATTTAACTTTAATTTATCATGGAGAAATAGAAGAAGTATTTGGCTCGCCGATATTGTCAATTTATGACGAAAAACATGACGAAATCGTTAAAAATAAAGATATCCCATCGGGTTATGAATCAGCAATGCAAACCTTTTTTAATTGGTTTGAAGATTTATCTCATCAATACATACTAAAAGCTGTGGGGCATCGGGTGGTACATGGGGGACTAAATTATTTAAAACCCACCAAAGTTACCAATGAAATTATTAGTAATCTCACAAAATTGATACCGTTAGCCCCATTGCATCAACCTCATAACCTTGAAGCCATTAAAATTGTTAATAAACTTTATCCTAAACTACCTCAAGTAGCTTGTTTTGATACGGCGTTTCACAGCACGCAGCTTAAATTGGTAACATTATTTGCTCTTCCAAAAAGACTTACTGCTGAAGGTATCATTCGGTATGGTTTTCATGGGCTATCATATGAATATATTGCCTCTGTTTTGCCTGAATATTTAGGAAAGATAGCAAGTGGTAAAGTAATTGTGGCCCATCTTGGCAATGGTGCTAGCATGTGCGCATTATATCAACAAAAGAGCATCGCAACATCCATGGGTTTTACAGCATTAGAGGGCTTAATGATGGGAACCCGTTGTGGAAATATTGATCCAGGCGTTATTTTATATTTGCTGCAAGAAAAAAAATATTCGATTGAGGAAGTTACTCATTTACTATATGAACAATCTGGTTTGTTAGGTGCTTCCGAGATAAGTGGCGATGTACGTGAACTTGAACAATCCAAGTCACCGCATGCCATGGAGGCCATTCAATTGTTTTGTTATAGAGCGGCACGTGAACTGAGCGCCCTGATAACGGCATTAAAGGGATGTGATGCCATTGTTTTTACAGCTGGCATTGGCGAGAACTCTGTACGTATTCGAAAAGGAATTTGCGAATGGTTGGATTGGCTTGGTGTAGAGATAAACGATAAAGCAAATGAGAATAATTTATCAATTATTAGTCACGAAAACAGTAAAGTTTTAGTTTCAGTCATTCCTACGAATGAAGAATACATGATAGCCAAGCATACATTTTCTCTAATTTGATGAGGAGCATCCATGCTGATAGATTTAAATAATAAGGTAGGCCTAGTCGTCGGAATTGCTAATGAACACAGCATAGCGTACGGATGTGCGAAACTATTTCATTTATGTGGTGCAGATTTGATAATTACCTATCAAAATGAAAAAGCAGAACAGTATGTGCGTCCTTTAGGAGAAAAATTACAATCTAAGCATATTTTACCTTGTGATGTTCAAAGTGATGAAGAAATTGAGCATGTTTTCAATAATATTAGTCAAATGTACGGAAAGTTGGATTTTGTATTGCATTCCATCGCATTTGCCCCTAAAAGTGACTTACAAGGTCGAGTCACAGATTGTAGCAAAGAAGGGTTTTTTACAGCTATGGATATTTCCTGTTATTCTTTAATTAAACTAGCAAAACATGCTGAACCTCTTCTAAAGGATGGTGGGAGCATTTTAACCGTTAGTTATTATGGTGGGGAGAAGGTCATTAAGCATTATAATATGATGGGGATTGTCAAGGCTGCTTTAGAATCTGCGACACGATACCTTGCTTATGAGTTAGGCAATAATAATATACGGGTAAATGCTTTATCTCCTGGTCCTGTTCAGACTCGTGCTGCATCTGGTCTTGAAGAGTTTAATGAACTTCTTGAAGAAGCTAAACAAAAATCACCTTTACATCGACTTGTGGACATAGATAGTGTAGGACAATCGGCTGCTTTTTTAGTGAGTGATGCAGCAAAAAATATAACCGGAGTAGTTCATTTTGTCGATGCAGGGTATTCAATTATAGGTTAATGATACTGTTAAAACCGATTTGGGAATTGAAATATTAATGAATGCGTGAATTAACTGGTTATTTGCCCAGATCTATTCTGTTACTTGAGATTGCCGATATATATTAAAAATTATCAACTATATTTCTATATTCATCTAAGGAAATTAATTATGACTAACATACAAGATACTATGGCCTCAATGTTTAATAAATTGCCACATCTCCCTCAGTTCTCTTCATTTCCAGTTGCTGAATATAAAAGCATTTTAACACATATGATTACAGATTTATCTCATGCAAATACACAAGCTATGAATGGCTTCATGAAATCCAATTCAAACCATATACAAGAATTATCTCATACACCAAATAAGGCTATGAATATCCTATCTGATTGGTCCTGCGAAAATACTGAACAGTTTCATCAGCATTCAATGAGCATATTAGATACATTGTTTAAAAGTGTGATTGAATGCCAACGGTTGATATCAGGTCAAATACATCAAGCTGAACATGAATCTGAATTTGATAGTAAAGGTCGTCACAAAAAATCAATGCCAGATCATTAATACTGGTTTTATGATCAGTTTCTCATATAAAACTCACAGATAAGTCCTTTGGTTATTTCTGCATAACATAACTTCCTGGTGCCGCAGGCAGGGTTATGTCGATTGCAGATGATGGAACATGCTTGGCTACGGACTGTTGCACTAACCAATCATGCCAGCTAGGCCACCATGAACCTTCCTGTTTTTCTGAGAGTTCCAGCCAGTTAGTTGGATCAAGATATGGTTCACTTTGCTTACGCGTCTGGATGTGATATGAACGACCTTGATGTCCGGGTTCGCTCACAATACCAGCATTGTGACCACCGCTGGTTAGTACGAAGGTGATGTTGCAATTTGTCATAAGATGGATTTTATACACCGACTGCCAAGGTGCTACATGGTCTTTTTCAGTTCCTACAGCAAAAATCGGTATCTGAATATTTTCTGCAGCAATAGGTTCTCCTTCAACAGTAAAGCGACCTTCAGCGAAATCATTTTTTAAAAAAAGCTTTTCAAGGTATTCGCTATGCATTTTATATGGCATACGAGTAGCATCGGCATTCCAAGCAAGCAAATCGGTCATGCCGCGACGTATCCCATGTAAATAATCATCAACCATTTTTGACCAGATAAGATCATAGGTTCGTAACATTTGAAATGAACCGGCCATTTGTTTGGTATCGAGGTACCCCTTCTCCCACATCATATTTTTAAGAAAGGATATCTCACTTTCTGTGGCAAATAGCCTTAATTCTCCAGCATCACTAAAATCACCTTGAGCTGCTAGTAGCGTGAGGCTATTTAAGCGGTCATCTCCCTCTCTGGTCATTGCCGCCGCTGTTATCATAGCCAAAGTGCCACCTAAACAATAACCCACTAGATTAATTTTTGCCTCAGGCAAAATAGTAGAAGCGATATCAATGGCTGCTCTGGCGCCCTGACGATAGTAATCATCCATCCCTAAATCACGATCACCACTATCTGGATTGCGCCAAGAGACCATGAATACGGTATGTCCCTGCTCAACGAGCCATTTAACTAGCGAATTGTTCGGAGACAAATCAAGAATATAATATTTCATGATCCAGGCAGGTAATATCAACACTGGCTCTTTAAAAACTGTTTTAGTTTGTGGTTCATATTGTATTAACTCAATCAGGTGATTACTAAATACAACACGTCCTGGAGTCACCGCCACATCTTTACCAGGTATGAAATTTTTAGCTGCACTAGGCGGCACACCTGTTAATTTTTCAACAAAATCTTCAAAAGCGATCGCGTTACCACGAATGAGATTAGATCCACCAGAACGTATTGTTTCATGAAATAGATCCGGATTGGTTAAAACGAAATTTGAAGGAGACAAAGCATCTAGGATCTGTCGCGCCCCAAAAGAAACTAACCGCTCAACATCCTCGGGCAACCCTGGAACATTTGTTGTGGCGTGTTGCCACCAATCTTCAACCTGGAGAAAACCCTCTGCCCATAAACGCCATGGCATGAATTGCCAGCTATCTTTATGAAACCGAACATCTTTGCCTTCGGCCGCCCGTTCAACGCATAAAATATTATTTACACAATCTTGAGCATGCATGACAGGATATATTGCTAATTCCGATAGTAATCCAGGCGATAGCGCCAACTGAGAAAGCCATGAAAAATAGGCAGTTCCCAGAGCTGCTGGACTGATTCCTGCGGTTATTTTGGCAAGATTGGCCTGAAACAGCATGTTGTAAAAATTAAAATAATTATTTATGTCTTTAGAATTGGAGCAACACTGTCTTTCGATATCCGGTGTAGCTGCTGACTCTTTATCAGAATGACATTTTTTTCCTGATTCTTTCATTATTAATATCCTGGCCAGTTATGGTGTTTGCATCTATTTCAGTTGCGCTTTCATATCTACCTGCCAACGCCAAATTACATAAATCGCGGGGATAACAACTAAAGTCAATAATAAGGCAGAAAATACACCTCCCACCATTGGTGCTGCCAAACGCTTCATTACATCAGCACCAATGCCTGTTGCCCACATAACTGGCAACAGTCCTATTATGTTGGCCAAACCTGCCATTATCATGGGGCGGATCCGCGCTACGGCACATTGATGCACTGTCTGCGTTAAATCAGATAAAGTATTCATTAACCCTTTTCTCTTTTGATTATTATAATCCGTATCAAGATAAGCAAGCATCACTGCACTTGTTTCAGCTGCCACACCAGCTAAAGCAATAAATCCGACCCATACAGCCACACTCATGTTGTATCCCATCAACAGCATAAACCAAAATCCACCAACTAAAGCAAAAGGAACGCCCAACATAACCATCAGTGTTTGAGCCATCGAACGAAATGTAAAATAAAATAAAATGAAAATAATGCCTAAAGTCAGCGGTACGAAAATTTTCAACCTCTCATAGACGCGTTGCATAAATTCATATTGACCAGACCAAGCTATTGTAGATCCTGGTGGTAGTTTAATTTTTTCACGCACCTCTTTCTTTAATTCTTCAACATAACTACCTAAATCGCGGTCTTTAATATCAATAAATACATAACCTGCCAACATACCATTTTCATCTCGAATCATGGCTGGGCCTTGACGGAATCGTAGTGTTACTAATTGTGCTATTGGTACTTGCGCCCCAGTGGGGGTTTTCACCAAGATACGTTTGATTTTTTCAGGATCATCACGTAATTCACGCAAATATCTTACATTTATTGAATAACGCTCACGCCCTTCAATGGTTGTTGCTACAGTTTCTCCACCAATAGCGGATTCAACAATTCGATTCACATCCATAACTGTCAATCCGTAGCGAGCTACCTCATCACGATTAATTTTAAAATCAAGAAAATACCCACCAGCTACGCGTTCTGCATAAGTTGTTCTTGTTCCAGAAACTTGCTTTGCAAGCATTTCAATCTCTTTTCCAATTTCTTCTATTTTATTGATATCTGGTCCAAATATTTTAATTCCTAAAGCAGTTCGGATCCCAGTTGTTAACATATCATTACGAGCTTTTATTGGCATTGTCCACGCATTACTCACACCTGGAAATTGTAATTCCTTATCCATTTCAGTGACTAAACTTTCATAAGTTACGCCTTTGCGCCAAGATTTTTTTGGCTTTAGTTCTACAATCACTTCCATCATATTAAACGGAGAAGAATCAGTAGATGTTTCTGCACGACCCGTTTTTCCAAATACATAGGCTACTTCTGGAAAAGCTTTTAATTTTTGGTCCATTTTTTGCAGCAAATCAGATGCTTGTGTCACAGAAATACCAGGAAGTGTGGTTGGCATATAGAAAATTGTGCCTTCGTATAAGGGTGGCATAAATTCTGAACCAATCATTTTATAAAGTGGAATAATGCTCAATGCCAGAGCCGCTGCTATTGTCACAACCGTTTTACGATACGTAATTGCAAGTTGCAAAATAGGAGAATAGAGTTTTTGTAGAAAGAATGTGATTGGGTGATTTTGCTCAGGGATAACTCGCCCTCTTATCAGCAGTGGTAATAACATAGGAATCAATGTGATTGCTAACAATGCACTCATGAAAATAGCTAGATTTTTTGTATATGCAAGCGGTGAAAATAATTTCCCTTCCTGAGCTTCCAGGGTAAAAACAGGCATAAATGAAATAGCAATGACGATTAAAGATGTGAAAATTGCAGGTCCCACTTCTTTTGCAGAATCAATCAAAACTTTATTACGATCACCTTTCGAACCTTCTTTTTCCCAATCCGCTAATCGTTTATGCGCGTTATCTACCATGATAATCGCCGCATCAACCATATCTCCAACCGCTACAATAATACCTCCGATAGACATAATATTAAGCCCAATATTAAAGTAGTAAATTGGAATAAAGGAAATTAAAATAGCAATTGGTAAAGTAATGATGGGAATTAATGCAGAACGAAAATGCCACAAGAAAACAATAATTAACAACGCTACAACAAAAAGTTCTTCAATAAGGTTCCAGCCGGCAGTATTGATTGCCTCTTTAATTATATTGCTGCGATCATATACAGTTTCAATTTTCATTCCTTGTGGAATTGATGGACCAATTTCTTTGAGTTTAGCTTTCAATCTCTCCAAAACTTGAAGCACATCTTCGCCAAATCGCATGATGACAATACCACCGACTGCTTCACCAACACCATTTAAATCAACTACACCACGGCGCATATCAGAGCCAATTTGTACGGAAGCTACATCACGTAATAGGATGGGCGTGCCATTAGCATTACTACCAACAGCTATTTTCTCAATATCATCGGTTGATGTAATATATCCTCGACCACGAATCATATATTCTGTACCCGAGAACTCAATAACACGCCCTCCGGAATCATTGTTACTCATGCGAATTTTTTCAATAATTTCAGGAACAGAAAGATTATAAGCGAGTGTTTTAACGGGATCTAAATTGATTTGGTATTGCTTAACAAAACCACCCACACTAGCCACTTCCGAAACACCAGGAACACTTCGTAGCCAATACCGTAGATACCAATCTTGAAAGGTACGTAATTGTGCTAAATTATTTTTTCCTGTTTCATCGATCAAGGCATATTGGTAAATCCAACCAACAGATGTCGCATCAGGCCCTAATTGTGGTGTGACACCTTCTGGTAATTTTCCTGCAAGTTGATTAAGATATTCCAGCACCCGACTTCGCGCCCAATAAATATTAGTTCCCTCTTTAAAAATGATATAGACATAAGAAAACCCAAAATCGGAAAAGCCACGAACGGCAGTCACATTAGGAGTTGATAATAGTGCTGTCACAATGGGATATGTCACTTGATCTTCCATAAGGTCCGGTGAGCGTCCCATCCAAGTAGAATAAACTATGACCTGGGTGTCAGAAATATCCGGTAGTGCATCCATCCGGGTATTATCAAAAGCCCACCAGCCCCACAACGATAAACCCAGAATAAATAACAAAACAATAAATCGGTTGTGGGCACTGAATTCAATTATCCGCTCAATCATAAAATTCCTTTATTGGCTAACGTTTATGTTGCATGCCGCCCATCGCTTCCTTTAACTGACTTTCTGAATCAATCAGAAAATTGGCTGAAGTTATAATCTTCTCTCCTTCGTTGATCCCTTGTATTATCTCTATCAAATCACCTGCACGCGCGCCTAATTTCACATTCCGCCATTCAATTTTTCCATCATCATGATAAATAAATACAACAGCTCGCTCACCCGTTAATAAAACAGCATTTTTCGATACAGCCAGACGCTTCCCTAAAGGAATTTTTAACTCTAAATTGACGTACATGCCGGGCTTTAATTGATCCTTTTGATTATCAATATCAAATCGAACCTTGATCGTACGTGTTTGTGAATCCACTGTAGGATTAATGAAATTAAGCTTGGCTTTAAATACTTCATTGGGCAAGTAAGTGAGCGTAATATCGGCTATTTGCCCAAGATAGATATAGGGTAATTCATATTCATAAATATCACCTAAAATCCATAACTGAGATAAATCGGCAATTGTGTAGAGCTCATTTTCAGGCTCGATACGCATGCCTGCAATGGCCATTTTATTGATGACAGTCCCGTGTATTGGTGAATAAATGGTCATCGTTTTGGTAACTTTACCTGTACGTCTGAGTTGTTCAATTTCTTTTTCGGAAATTCCTGCCAGCGAAAGCCTTTGATTTGCTGCTTGAAAAGTATCTTGTGCACCTGAAGCGGCAGCAGATGTTGAATTTTTTCCTAAGATTTTTTGCGCGTGTAGAGCAAGCAAATACTCTTGTTGAGTTGATACCAATTCAGGGCTATAAACTGTAAAAAGTGCTTGCTCTTGTTTAACTTTTTCTCCGATAAAATTCACTAATAATTTATCTATCCAGCCATCAAACCTCACATGAATATGGGCTATTCGCCGCTCGTCTGCTTCAACGCGTCCTACAGTACGAATAACCTTGTCCAGCATTTGTTTAGTTGCTGGTTCAGAAGTAATGCCGATTGCTTGCAAACGAGTAGGGTCAATAATAATTGAATTTTTCGATGTTGAATTATTCATTTTCATTGTGGTATGAGCATCTTTTGTGCTCTCTGAATGAGCAGCTTGAAAAAAGACCATCAAGGTTATGGTATAAATTATGCTTTTGAAGGTAAATTTCATAAGAATACCCCTGTGGTTTCTTCTATTTGGGTAATTGCTTTTTCATGTTGAACAATTTCATTTTGTAATTCCAATTCATTCTCTTGCAGCATCAACAAATTGTTAAGCAATGTTAAGAAATCGACTTTTCCAACGCTATAATTTGATTGAGATGAAGAAAAGGTTAATGTCGCTTGAGGAATAAGCGTGTCTTGAATAAGATGAATTAATTGGGCTGAACGCTCTGCTTGTAAAAATGCATTTTTAACTTGAAATAGAAGATCGCGGTACAAGGTATAATAGTCTCCCATATCTGCGTTATAACGTGCTCTCGATTCACGCACTACATTATTTTGCTTACTCATAAAATAAAGTGGAAGTGTTGCTTTCAACATAACTTGATAACCATGAGTTTGCATTATGGTATCACGAAGCATTCCTCCCTCTATCTCAATGTCAGGAAAATAATCCATTTCACTTAATTTAATAGTTTGACGTCCTTTCTCTACGTTTCTCTCTTGCATTTTTAGCTTAGGTGCAAGACGTTCCATAAGAGTATTGAAGTGGTTCAAATCATATTCAAGAGATGTAATAGACAACATTGAAGAGGTACTAATTGGAATATCTAGAGGTCTGTTTAATATCCGGTTGATATCGGCTTGTAACGATGATCGCTCTTGATTTAACATTACCAAGCGCATGAGAAGACGTGAAATTTCCGTTTGTGCTCGAAAGATATCTTGTTGTGGAACTTTTCCAACAGTATAATTTGCTTGCGCACTTTTTTCAATTTCTTCGAGCAGTAACTGATTTTTTTGAAGAATTTCTATCGATTTGTTGGCAAAATATAACTCATAGTAAATTCGCTTCAATTGAGCAATAACGCCTAGGCAGGTAGCTTGATAGTCTGCCATAGCTCGTTTTTCCTCCAAAGTCGCTATCTTTCCTCTAATAATTAATTTGCCAGGGAATGGAATTTCTTGGCTGCCTCCAATCATTTGTTCCCTACTGGGATCTGCTTCCATAAATTCATTACCCGACATGTTCATATAACCTAAATTGATTTTAGGATCAGGAAGTGAGCGTGCAACAGGAATAACATGGGTTGCGGCCAGCCAACGATCGCGTGCTGCACTAATTTGTGGATTACTTTGTGTGGCTTCTTGTATTAAATCAGCCAAAATAGGAGAAGGTTTTGCATAGGCTGCTGTAATGATGAAAGAAGACACCAATATAACTACAGTACCGCTCGAAATGTATTTTTTAATATCAAAGAGAATCATTAGGTGTCATCCTTAACAATTTTTGAGCTTCTAACACCAATAAAGGTATCATCCCTAATACTACCCAAAGGACACATTGCTTTAACGATACAGGACCAACGCCAAAAAAATCTTGTAGGGTTGGAAAATGATGGATTATTATTTGCAGTGAAAAACTGATACTCACAATGACAAATAAACGAATATTTGAAAGAAATCCAATTTGCCAAATAGTTTTTGTTTGGCTGCGCGCACCAAATGCACGTAATAGTTCTGCGGTCACTAATACTGAAAAAGCAGCGTCTTGTGCTTGTATCAAATCACCATTCCTTATATATTCATAAGCAAAAGCTCCAAGCGTTACAAAAGAAGTCAGAATGCCAATAAAAATCACACGTTGGAAAAAAATGCCGTCCATAAAGGGCTTTTGTGATTCTCTTGGCGGTCTCTTAAGAATACCTGGCTCTGGCATGTCTGTTGCCAAAGCAATGGCTGGTAATCCATCAGTAACTAGGTTAATCCATAATAACTGAATAGGTAGCAGTGGTAATGGCCAACCTATTAAAAGAGCCACAAATACGACCAATAACTCACCCATATTACCAGCCAATAAATATGCAAGTGTTTTTGAAATATTGTCATAAATCGTACGGCCCTCTTCTATGCCAGCGACAATGGAGGTGAAGTTATTATCCATCAAAATGATATCAGCAGATTCCTTGGTGACTGCCGTTCCTGTTTTTCCCATAGCAATGCCAATCGAGGCTTCTTTTAATGCTGGGGCATCATTCACACCATCTCCGGTCATTGCAACGATCATTTGATGTTTTTTCCATGCACGAACTATCATTAATTTATGTTTTGCAGAAACGCGAGCATAAACAGAAATTTGTTTTACGCATTTTACAAGCTCTTCATCTGACATTTTTTCAAGTTCAATGCCCGTCATTAAGCGATCTTCTGTGTTTAAAATCCCCAACTCTTGCGCAATCGCTTTTGCGGTGTTGGGGTGATCACCTGTGATCATCACCGGTTTGATGCCAGCCATTTTGCAACGACTGACCGATTCTTTTACACTTGCATGAGGTGGATCTTGTAAACCAATAACTCCTAAGAAAACTAGATTATTTTCTATACTTTTATCAGTCTCATCGCTTAATGAGGGATCCAATTGACGTTCTGCAAAGGCCAAAAGTCTTAATGCTTCGCCAGCCATTGACTCACAACTTTGCTGAATATGATTGCGGTCATTTTCTGTTAATTCTTTTATTCCCTCTCTAGTTAACATATGTGTACATAAGGCCAAAATAATTTCAGGCGCTCCTTTTACAGAAGCAGACAATATATCGCCTTTTTTATTTAAAACTGTCATCCGTTTACGTTCGGAATTAAAAGGAAACTCTTTTATACGAGTTAATGACGATGACACTTCATTATGCCTAATTCCACCCTTAGCTGCTGCTATTAATAGAGCAATTTCAGTCGGATCACCAGTAGGGGATAACTTCTCATGTTGTATGCTGAAATCCGCATTGTTACAAACAACCATTGTGTACAATATATTCTGTAATAGCTTATCTTCCTGAGGATCGATATTCTTGCCTTGACAGGTAAAATCACCTTTCAGATTATATCCTTCGCCATGAATACTATAAACTTTCTCACAAGTAATGAGTTTGCGTGCTGTCATTTCTCCTACAGTTAACGTTCCTGTTTTGTCTGTACAAATGACTTGTAAACACCCAAGTGTTTCTACAGCAGATAAACGTTTAACCAATACGGCGCGACGCACCATACGCTGAACGCCTAATGCTAAAGCGATGGTCACCACCGCAGGTAAGCCTTCAGGAATGGCGGCAACCGCTAAGCTTATTGAACTCATGAATAATTCAAAAAATGGAATTTTACGAAACAAACCCAATGTGAAAATTAAAATAATGATGAAAAAACAGATCCATAATAAACGAGAGCCCACTTGATTGAGTCTTTTTTGTAGTGGTGAGTCTCCATGGGTTACTTCATTCAGCATCGAGGCTATGCGGCCCATTTCAGTCTGCATACCGGTCGCTATGACAATTGCACGCCCCGTACCATTGACAACAGATGTTCCCATGAAAACCATGTTTTTTTGATCGGCTAATGTTGTATCGGCAGGATAAAGATTGAGATCTTTCTCAACAGGTAATGATTCACCAGTTAATGGCGCTTCATTTGTTTTTAATGATGAAATATCAAAAAGACGTGCATCTGCAGCAATTAAATCACCACTTTCAAAGATGAGAATATCTCCAGGCACAATATCAGAAGCAGGAATCAATTTTGCATGACCGTCACGAAAAACGGTCGCTTTTGGCGCAGCCATTTGTTGCAATGCCGAAATAGCACGATCTGCACGGTACTCTAAAATAAATCCAATGAACGCGTTTAAAATGACAATGGTGAAAATAGCGATTGCATCAACGTTCTCTCCTACCAGGATGGATATAACAACAGTTCCCAAAAGCACCCAAGTTACTAAACTGTTAAATTGCTGAAAAATAATAGTTAAAATAGATGTTTTTTTCTGTTTGATTAATAGATTGGGGCCTGATTCCTTTAATCGACATTGTGCTTCTATCGCACTCAACCCAGATGACAGGTCAACTTTTAAATTAGCAGTGGTTTCTTGGGGGGGTTTGTCATGCCAAATCTGCGTCATCAGGTAACCTATATATATATATATATATATGATTGAAAAAGAGTAATAATGAGAATTGATATTTAATACTGTTTAAAGATGGCACACCCCCCCCTAAAATGCAAAGCGCTTCTTAAATGCATTGTCATGAAAATCGCCAAGTGTTGCTAGAAAAATGAGTATGTTAATGCGCATGCTGAATTGTTATAGTTTCGATTAGGTTTGTTTGATCTATCAGGCATTAGCGGAGTTATTAGAGTACAATTAAACAGTAAGCGCCCGGTTTTTAATGATTATGAACAGTTGAATTACTTGATTAGAAATGGAATAGATTTATAAGGAATTGTTTGTGCCTGAAATCAAGCATCACTTCCGTGAATGGGCAAATGGTTATGGTGGTATCTCACATCGAGAAAGTACTCAGATTTGGGTACAAGAAATTGTTAATAGGCTTGTACAGCAAGGCCAGGATCAGGATACAATTTTAGCCTTATTTTCTGCTGCTGATCGAATTACCAATGCTGCCATGTGGTTAGTGGTGCACCAAACCTACGCTAGCAAGGTCAATTTACAGGACATTCCCTTACAAGCTGAAGATTTCAAGGCAAATCCACAAGGTCATACGGGTGGTTCACTTAACATGGTCCCTGCATATGTGGGTTATCTTCTTGCCAATGCCCTTAGCAACATTACTCGTGGTTGGGCGATGGAGCAGGGGCACTGTGTAGCTGCTATTGATAGCGTTAATCTTTTACTTGATAACATGCGACCAGAACATGCAGTGCGTTATGGAATAACAGCCGAGGGTTTAACGCGCTATGTCAACGATTTTTATTCTTACCGCTTGAACGGAGAAGGACATCAGGATTCACCTTTGGGAAGTCATATCAATATCAACACAGCAGGTGGCTCCTTGGAAGGAGGCTATCTTGGTTTTGCCGGTTTGCAATACATTCATATGCCCTTACCCAATGAGCACTTAGTTGCATTTTTATCAGATGGTGCCTTTGAAGAACAACGTGGTTCTGACTGGGGATCCCATTGGTGGCGTGCTGAGGATAGTGGCTTAGTCGTGCCAATCATGATTTTCAATGGTCGGCGCATTGACCAGCGTTCTATGGAAGCACAAGGGACTGGCTTATCTTCATTTTTACAGCATTTAAAAACTTATCATTTTGACCCCATCGTCTTTGATGGCATGGATCCAGCTGCCTTTGCTTGTATGATTTTAGAAGGAGAATTTTTATTAGAAAAACGTACGCAATGCATTTTGGCAAAAGAGAAATCTTATCCTATTATATTACCATATGGTGTTGCTGTTGCCTCAAAAGGAGCTGGTTTTTACGGTGCTGGTACAAATGCTGCTCATAGTCTTCCCTTAGGCGCAAATCCACGTGTAGATTTAACTGCCAGAAATCATTTTAATGAATATGCTCAACAATTATTTGTGCCATTACCTGAATTAATTCATTCTCGAAAAATCTTATGTAATCACGCACAAACTCATCGTCTTCGAGAACGCGACCACGTCATTGCAAACCGTCAAGTCAATATAAAAAATTATCCTCTCTTATCATTTCAGGATTTAAATAATAACTCCCAAATAGCGGCTTGCCCTATGTCTGCTATTGATACGACCTTTTTAGCTTATGTTGAGGCCAATCCAGATCTACGCCCTCGAGTAGGAAATCCTGATGAGATGCTGTCTAATCATATGTTGAAAACGTTAAGCCATTTGAAACATCGCGTTACTGAAATTGAACCCGGAATAGCAGAAGCAATAGACGGTAAGGTAATAACGGTTTTGAATGAAGAAGCTGTAGTATGTGCATGTCTTGGTAATAAAGCGGGGATCAATCTTGTTGTTACTTATGAAGCATTCGCCCCTAAAATGTTGGGTGCTCTACGACAAGAATTAAATTGGTCAGATCACCTGTATTCAAGCAATAGAAAACCTGGCTGGATATCTGTGCCGTTAATACTCACGTCTCATACTTATGAAAATGGTAAAAATGAACGATCTCATCAAGACACTACGATGTGTGAGGCCTTGCTAGGTGAACCTTCTGATATCTCACGGGTACTATTTCCAGCAGACTATAATTCAACAATAGCTGCATTAGATCGTTGTTATCACTCACATGGAATGATTTTCACTTTGATGGTATCAAAAGAACATGCCCCTGCTCAGTTCACTGAAATGCAAGCAAAGCAATTATTAAATGATGGGGTGATTCGAATGACTTGGCTAACGGATGAACTGAGTGAAGCAAATATTATTTTGACAGCCATGGGCTCTTATCAATTACAACAAGTTATACTTGCAGCAAACCGCCTTTCTGAAAAGGGGATTATAGCAGCAGTCAATTATATCATTGAACCAGGCCGGTTTCGCTACCCACGAAATCTCCGAGAGGTGGCGTTTCAAGCTTCAGATAATTTGTGTCAACATGTTTATCCATCAAAAATTATCCCTCGAGTTTTCGTGAGCCATGCTCGCCCGGAAGTAATGGCAGGTATATTAAGACCACTTGATACAGGGAAACAAACCCTCTTTTTAGGTTTTATCAATCAGGGGGGCACTTTAGATACGGCAGGTATGTTATATGTTAATTGTCAGACCTGGGCACATATTATTCGTGCTAGCGCCAATTGTTTAGGAATGGAATCGGAACAATTATTAGAGCCTAATGAAATCGCAGCATTGTGTGGTGAAATTAATCCTCAGGGAATTATCATCTGAAAAAATAGGTGCCACATAGCCATTTCGGCATGCCAGGTAACGAAAGGATCGTTTGGCTTTTATCAATGGATGATAAGCCCATTCCTGGGCGATCAATTCCAATTACACGATAATGTTTAGCAAGTGCCATATCATGAAAACGACTTGACTCAAGCCTGCTTCCCGGTGTGCCATGTAAATAGAAAAGGGGCTTACCTTGAGGATCCGCGGTTATGTCTTCAACCTCAGCAGCGTGCTTAGTTTTCAAGCGCATCACTAAAATTGATAATCTTTGTAAAATAATTGCTATCAATAATGCTATCATTGACGCCATTTACATGAATTAACACGGGGCAATATGACATGCCTCTTGGTATTGAAAGACGCTCTATTTTGTCTTTCATTTCACTTAAAATACCTTTTTTAATCTCTTCTCTTGAAAATTTAATTTCGCAGACATAAAGCACATTATTTCTTGTTTGAATCATTTAGTCTATTTGACTACCTCTCCTTCTCGTTGTTTTATGTTGAAAAAATGGATTTTCAGTCACAATCTCGTCAGGGGATATCCATAATTGGTCATAAATAAAATACCGATTATTTAAGACGAGGTTTTCAAATTGAAGCCCCATAATCGTTGCCCATCCAGGTAAGGAGGATAGCGTTTTTATCTGATAAACGTTTCTTTCAATCTCTGATAGTTTACTTTCAATATATTTTAAATAGAAACGTAAGTAATTATCTGTTAGACGATATTTAAATAATAAAGGTGACATGATCCCTGTTTTTGGATCCCAGGTATTGTCGCGACTGATAAGTCCTGACATCACCAAATCATTTAAATACTCACTTATTAATCCTGATTTCTCAACTAACAATTTTTCACAGATCTCTCCATACTCTAAACTTCCTTGCACTAAACATTTTACTATTTGTTTGTATTTCTCACTTCTTTTGCCAAACAAGTCTGAAAAAATATTATTAAATTCATTTACAAGCACGCCACCTTTTTTAAAGCAGATGTTTCGTATATTCTCCTCTGATGAGACTTGAGCTTGGATCTCTTCAAGATAGCGAGGGATCCCTCCTGTAATAGAGAGAATTTTAAATTTATCATAAGCCGAAAATTGACTCCCACTGCCCTTCCAAAAATGGTTACAATCACTTAAAGGTAGTTCCTCTAAAGTCAACGTGTAAGAAACTCTTCTCATGAACCCTGTGCTGGATAAAATATTTTTCTCTATCCAGGCGAGAGCTGAACCACAAATAATTAAAATTAACTTCGGATTTTTTTTGAAATGCAAATCCCAAGCATTTTTTAACTTTCCAAGGAAATCAGGATCCTTAGTTTTTTCTCTTTTGGAATACTACGTAGAATCTGCTTATGCACATTCTACGTAGTTTTTTCTCTTTTGAAATGCTACGTAAAATGTGCTTATGCATATTCTGTGCAGATTAAAGGAATTTGGAGATCTGAAATGAAGTAATTACATCAATTATAAATGTTAAAAACTTTGTATCGGCATTGTCAGCAGGACAATGTTGTTGATATGTACAACGATTGATATTTAACGCAAAAATCAGTGCATTAGAGTACCAGAGGTCGAAAGGAAATGTGATAGTGGCTAAGGCATATATAATAGTATGAATGATAACTTGCGTTTATCTACACTCTTAGGCTATTATAAATTAGCTTGCTCATGATCGTGATGTTCTGCAAGATGTATCAATCACCTATTGTCATAAATAAAAATGTAAGTAGCAGCTGGCAAGTCAAAGGCTCTGATAATGCAACTGAAAAAATTGCGCCAATAAATGGTGCAATGAAATCTGCATTTACTCATGAGAAAAGAGGTTAATATACGCTATCTAAATCACAAAATAGTCCCAACTTCCATAATGTTCTTTGCTACGTTTTCCACGTGGTAAGCTGAGGAAAACAAGAATAATTCCTATGACGACGCTTACCCAAGAAGCTAGAAGATTTGCTCCATGCAACAACCAAGGAGCAGCTATTAACCAGAAGCCGAAGATTACATTGATGAAGCGCAACGATCGCACAACTTCTGCCATTGAAATAATCGCAGTTGTTATAATGAGAGCACCGACGAAATGATCGCTATTAGCCATTGTACTTGTCGTACCAAAGAAGATACGGGTGAACAGGAGAAACGCTCCCAGCGCTGAACTTGCTAATAATGTCCAAGGAAAAGTCACGCCACGGGACATATCAACCATAGCAACTCGTGGCGAAGCAAGATCATCTCCTTTCATCTTCGATCCGCCAGGCATTGCGCCTCCTTGTAAAAAAGTGCGCCAAAAAGGCTTGTCAGCGCGCCAATTCCAAAGGAGAAATTGACCCATTGCAATCAGTTCATCAAGGGCAAATGGGATCATGATCAACATTGCGAGCGCTGCAAATAGGCATAATGTACACCACGTTCCAATGACAATAGGCTGAAGGATGATGAAGTAGATGCTGACAACACCAAGCGGAACAACAAGAATACCAAAAAAAGTCACCATCCACGGCATTGTGCGCCAGCGGGTTTTGTCCCCCATTGAAGCCATGAGAATTTCAAGCGCATAAGCCATCGCACCCAAACCCGCATCTGGGACGGGCCAAGCTTTAGAAACATCAGAGGTAATGATGGTTTCCGTGCCATTTAATCCCGATTCACCAGAAAAAAACGGTTCCCAAACTGCGCTGATATGACCGAGCTGGTAGGCGGTAAGTTGGCGGGCAATCAAGAATCCGATGAGTCCCATAGCAATGATTGGGAGCCGTTGCGCCCAGGTAGATGGCGAATAACTCCATCCTGGAGGGATAGCATTTGAATCCATCATTCCTTTCATACTCATGCCGGGCATCATTGGTATAAGTATCGAAAGACCAATTACTAACATGCCAATGATCAAATCATTATTATAGCCAGCAGCGCTTGGGGCCCAAAAAATTAATGGCGCGAATAGCAACCAAAGCCCTAACAGGGTATTCATCCATTGCGCCCAATTTGTTTTACGACATAATGAAAGCATGCCGAACAAAATAATCAAAAAACCAGTCGAGATATCGCTTATTCCTAATAGGGTATTTCGCCATTCCGCCGGATGAAGGCCACGATCGGCAGCAACGTGCAAGATTGAAGAATCGAAAGTGATGTTCTTATCAAATAACCCAAATACAAAAGGGCTGGTGGCCAACCACGCACCCAGGCCAATATTGATAAAATGGGTCCAGAGAGTCTGCCGGTGTTCACTCGCCATCATCTTGTCATGTTCGCGTAACATTTCCTGCTCAGAAGCTGTATGTTGCGCGACATTCATTTTAGCGGGGCCTTTAGATGTTGATTTAAACTGCATCTCGGCTGTTACTAATGCCGCATTCAGTTTATTCTGGTGATACCAATCTTCAGGATCAGATTTTAAATTTGCAATTATCTTTGGTAATGTGCGGCTTAATAAATGTTTGGGTTTCCACCCTAACATTGCGCGCGCTTGCGAGATATCAAGTTCATAATGGTCATCGGCTAAATCGATCATCCAGGGTTTGATGAATGGCTCTTCTTGTAAAACGTCATTTTCAAGCCAAGCGCCAGTTTTTGCCAATTCTTTAGGGATCTGCTTTGTAATCCATTTTTCATTAAATAAGATTTCAGCTACGGATTTTTGTACGTCCTCGTAACTCATCGTTTCGGGCTCGCCGAGCAATAAGATAAGCTCAGGTGGCAACTCATCTCGCTTTGTGATCAGCTGAAGAAAGGCTTCGCATACGTCTTCTATGTGTACAAACGCTTGTCCATGACTGATATCACCAGGATAAAGATGGCTTAATATTCGTCGTTCGTAGATGCGTGAGATCTGCTGAGAAAGAAATGCATTTCGACAATTATCATTGTAAACTCCTGCAAGTCGCAATAGTACAATCGGTATCTGCCCATGTTTTTCTCGAATCAAAGCCTCTGTTTCCACTTTGGACATTGGATAAGGCCACCGTGGGTCAATGACGTGTTTTTCATTGATGGGTTGTCCTGGCTCGGTTGGCTCATGCACCAGCATGGTACTGCTAAAAATGAATTGCTCCACCTTAAATTCCTTGAGATGCTGCAATAAACGCTTAGTACCTTGAACTGTGATCTCTTCATATAACTGATTTGGTGCACCCGATAAATCATAATAAGCGGCAAGGTGAATAACGGAGGAAATATGATCACCATATGCAACCCGAACTCGTTCAAAAGCTGCTTTAACACCTTCTTCAGAAGTTAAATCAATGCATACACATTCTGCTGCAGGAGGTGGTTGATGGGAAGCACTTTTATCAAAACCCAATAATACAAATTGTCCATCCAGTTTTTTTATTAATGATGAACCAATAAAGCCACTACTGCCCGTGATAATGACAACATCCCGTTTACGCATACCTCACGCCCTCATGGTTAATTCCAGCCAGCTTAGGAATCATTAAGAACAATTTTATTATACTTTTTTTATATTTTCTAAGGGATATTTTTCTTTTTCCGAGCGTTTTTTTCAGACTGATTTGATTTATCTTTTTTTTTCAATGTGATGTTTATATGAATCATTAAATTATTACTTAAATATTCAGCTAATTAAGAATGTTAGACTAATAAATTACTGTATGAAAAAATTATGTTAAAAAAGTTTATATTGTGGTCGAAAAAGCTGGCAGGTCAGATTAGTGATAAATATTCCTGAGGTTGAGTGAAATCCCAGCGAAAGATCACTATAAAAAAACAGCCCATGTAGTAGGGATATTCTTTTTTGTTGTTAATAAGATGTGAACTTGAGGATGTCAAGTTATACTTATATCAAATAAATGTTGGCTTTTATTGTGAAAAGACGTCGAAATACGTAATGAATATCCAGCTTTTAATAATTTCTGTATTATAGCATTTTTTTATTTATCAAAATATTTTTTTGCAAAAAAAAGGAATTTTTAAAGTGTTCTTTTTCTTAAATAAGAAAATATTAAAGTTCATATGGGGGACTGTTTTTTTCATATCCTTAATTTGCTCCTATAGTCTTACATTTGCGCAATCAAATTTGCTTACTATAGAAGAAGCTGAACAATTAGCGATTGATACCGCTCCTGAAATTAGAAAATTACTTGCGGATGGTCGAGCTTTATCAGAACAAGCTGTAGCGGCTAGGCAATTACCAGATCCTAAGCTCATGGCGGGAGCCATAAATGTTCCTACCAATACATTTAGTTTTACACAAGATGATATGACGATGATAAGCGTGGGATTGCAACAAGCATTTCCTCCTGGTTGCTCATTAGCAGTTAAATCAAAACAAATTAACGCATTGGCCGAAGCTGAATATAAGAAAATTAAAGATCAAAAGATTACTTTATTGCGTAATGTGCGACAAACATGGCTTGATTTATATTATTGGTCCCATGCAATTGATATATTAGAATCTAATCAGACTCTATTTCAGGAATTATTTCAAGTTGCCAATTCCCAATATAGTGCCAACAAAGTTAACCAAACCGATGTACTTCAAGTGCAGCTTGAACTATCTCGATTACACGATCAAATTACACAATTTAACCAACAACTTCAAACGACCAGAGCACAATTAGCGAGATGGATAGGCGAAAGTGCTTATCATCCGCTAACCTCAACGCTTCCTTCCTGGTCGCAACCTTTTCCAATAGAATCCTTAGAAAGACAGCTCGAACAACATCCACTGTTGAAAGTAGATGCTGCAATGATTAATGCTGCAAAATATGAAGTTGCTTGGGCGAAAGAGCAGTATAAACCAGGATTAATGTTAGATGTGAGTTATGGATTACGTCAAGGGAACATGGCAGACGGTACCCACCGTTCAGATATGTTGACTGCAAATGTTACACTTGACTTGCCAGTGTTTACACATAATCGACAAGATCGCCAGCTTAAATCAAGTGCTTATCAACTAGAATCAAAAAAGTTTGAAAAACAAATACACTATAAAGATTTATTACAAGAATTAAATGTACGCTATGCCACATGGCAATCACTTTCGCACCGCGAAAAACTATATGAGCAAGAATTGATCCCACAAGCAAAGCAAAATACCAAGGCAGCTTTAATAACCTATCAAAATGCGACAGGAGACTTAACTACCGCATTGCGCTCAGTTAGCAATGAACTCACTATTCGTCTGGAGCAATTGCAAATTCAAATTGAACGCGCAAAAGCGCGTGCTGCGTTGCTTTATTTTGAAGAGGTTGTTGCATGAAAAAAGGGGTAATAATAATTATTATTGTATCTTTAATGCTTGGAGCATTAGGGGGATATTACTTGAGTCATGTCAGAAGTGATGGTGATACAGGACAAGCAAATTCTCATAAGAAAGCACTTTATTGGATTGACCCAATGGAGCCCACCATTCATTATCCTAAATCAGGTAAATCTCGGATGAATATGGAACTTGTCCCTGTATACTCAGATGATCAAAAACTCGAAGATCCTAATGCTGTCATGATATCAGCTTCTGTCGTTAATAATTTAGGTATTCGGGTCGCACCGGTTAAACAAGGGCTACTTCCTCGAAAGATTGAGGCGGTGACCTATATTGTTCCCAATGAAAACAATATTTATCATATACACACCTATGCAGAAGGATGGATCAAAAAACTAGTCGTGAGAGCGATTGGAGAATCAGTCAAACAAGACCAATTGTTAGTTCAGCTCTATTCTCCGATGTTGATCAATGCGCAAGAAGAATATTTAAGCGCGCTTGCCAGTGGTAATAAGCAAATTATTGAATCATCTTATAAAAAACTAAGAACGCTTAAGATTTCAGAATCTCAAATTGAGCATGTCAAATCAATACGAAAGGCTGATCAATTAGTTGATATATTCTCCCCTCAGAATGGTATCATTAATGAACTAAATGCGCGTGAAGGCATGCATGTTACCCCTGAAAATGAAATAATGAGTTTGGTTGATCTCTCTAGTATTTGGATGATTGCGCAAATATTTGAAAATGAAGCATCTTGGGTTAAGGAAGGACAAAAAGCGCAAGTATCGTTCGCTGCTTTCCCAGGTAAAGAATGGGATGGAAAAGTTGATTATATTTACCCAGAAATCGATCCGATGACACGCACTCTCAAGGTGCGCTTTCTTTTTAAGAATCGTGATAAAATTTTAAAAATCAATATGTATGGAAATATCACTTTATTAGCAGAACCCAAACAAAGCGCATTAAGCATTCCGCTAGAAGCCCTTATTCGAAGTAGCCAAGGAGCGAGAGTTATCGTGGCATTAAAGAATGGTCATTTCCAAGTGCGAACTGTAAAGGTAGGCATAGAATCAGGTGATCGGGTTGAAATTCTTTCTGGATTAAAAGAGGGAGAAAATGTGGTTGTCTCTGGACAATTTTTGATTGATTCAGAAGCAAACTTGAAAGCCAGCTCGGAACGCTTGGAATTTACACCAAATGAAGGAAATCAGCAACAGTCAGAAACCGCCAAACCAAATAATGTGCAAAAAGGACACAAATAATGATTGCCGGCATTATCCGCTGGTCAATACAAAATCGTTTTTTGGTTTTACTTGCAACTTTGTTGCTGGTGCTGGGGGGCATTTATACTATCAAAAACATGGCAGTCGATGCCATCCCTGATTTATCTGATGTTCAAGTGATTATAAAGACGGATTATCCAGGTCAAGCGCCACAAGTAGTGGAAGATCAAGTTACCTATCCACTGACAACAGCCATGTTAGCTGTACCCGGTGCTGTAACTGTACGCGGTGAATCTGGTTTTGGCGTTTCCTATGTTTATGTGATCTTCAAAGATGGGACGGATCTTTATTGGGCACGGTCACGTGTGCTCGAGTATTTAAGCCAAATCACAAATCGCTTACCATCGGGTGCTAAAACCTCTCTTGGTCCTGATGCCACAGGTGTTGGCTGGGTATATGAGTATGCACTTATTGATCGTACTGGACAACACGATTTAAGCCAATTAACAAGTTTTCAGAATTGGTTTCTCAAATATGAATTACAAAAAGTACCAGGCGTTGCTGAAGTTGCGACAGCGGGGGGTGTAGTTAAACAATATCAAATTACCCTGGATCCTAATCGATTACGCGCTTTTGGTTTAACATTAGATCAGGTAAAACAAGCAATTGAAGGAGGTAATCAAGAAGTGGGTGGTTCAGCCTTGGAAATGGGTGAGGCTGAGTACATGATCCGTTCCCGTGGCTACATAAAATCCATTCAAGATATTGAATTCATTCCTGTGGGTTTAGGGAAAAATGGCGTTCCTATTTTAATGAAGAGTATCGCTAATGTTCAGTTAGGACCGCAAATGCGACGTGGCATTACTGAGCTTAATGGCGAAGGAGAAGCGGTTGGTGGCATCATTGTCATGCGATATGGCCAGAATGCGATGCAGACAATTAAAGGGGTAGAGGAAAAATTAGCCCAACTTAAAAAAAGTCTTCCAAAAGGGATGGAAATTGTATCCACCTATAATCGCTCGAGTTTAATTCAGCGAGCTATCAATACATTACGCGATAAGTTAATCGAAGAATTTATCCTGGTTTCATTGATTTGCATGATTTTTCTTTTTCACTTTCGTTCTTCATTAGTCATCATTATCAGTTTGCCTATTGGAATAATAGTGGCACTTATCATTATGCATATGCAGAACATCAATGCCAATATTATGTCTTTAGGGGGAATTGCAATCGCTATAGGTGCCATGGTTGATGCTGCTATTGTGATGATCGAAAACGTACATAAACATTTAGAGAATAATGAAGTTACTAAAGATAATCGTTGGCAGATTATAGAACAAGCAACACTAGAAGTTGGGCCACCCTTATTTTTTTCGTTGCTTATCATTACTTTTAGTTTTTTACCTGTTTTTACTTTGCAAGCCCAGGAAGGACGGATGTTCTCACCATTAGCTTATACCAAAACCTATGCGATGGCGGCGGCGGCGGGGCTTTCTATTACTTTAGTCCCAGTTCTGATGGGTTATTTAATTCGTGGTAAAATAAAAAAAGAAGAAGATAACCCATTGAATCGAGTATTGCTTGCAACCTATCGGCCCATGATCAATGCGATATTAAAAGCGCCTAAAACTGTTTTAGCAATTGCGTTATTTGTAGTCCTTATTGGCTTTTTGCCTCTATTTTATTTGGGCACAGAGTTTATGCCAGAATTGGATGAAGGTGATTTACTTTACATGCCGACGACTTTCCCAGGAATTTCTGTAGGTAAAGCTGAGCAACTTCTGCAGCAGACAGATAAACTTATACGGACTGTTCCTGAAATCAAAACCGTTTTTGGTAAAATTGGGCGGGCCGAGACAGCGACGGATCCTGCACCCTTATCAATGATTGAAACCATCATTCAGTTCAAACCCAAAAATGAATGGCGAAAAGGGATGACCAGCGAAAAAATACGCAATGAACTTGAATCTAGGCTCAAACTCCCAGGAGTGTCTAATGCCTGGGTGATGCCTATTCGTACCCGTATTGATATGTTAGCAACTGGAATCAAAACGCCCGTAGGGATCAAAATTGCGGGTCATGATATAAAGGTCATCCAATCTATTGGTCAGCAACTTGAATCCATCATTAAAGGGGTCAAAGGAACCGTTACCGTATTTGCAGAAAGGGTAGCGAGTAGCAGATACATTAATATCGATATAAACCGCAAGGAAGCAGCACGATACGGACTCAATATACAAGACATTCAAGATATCGTTGAAACAGCCGTAGGTGGCATGAATATTACTCAAACTGTCGAAGGGCGAGAGCGTTACCCCCTCAATTTGCGTTACCCAAGAGATGATCGTGATTCGCTAGAAAAATTAAAAATACTTCCTATTGTAACCGCAGCTGGGGCTACCGTACCTTTAAGTCAAGTAGCGAAAGTTTATGTCGATGAGGGCCCCGACATGATTCGTAGTGAAAATGCCCGTCTCAACGGGTGGGTATATGTCGATATTGCCGATCGTGATTTGGGTTCTTATGTTCAAGAAGCTCAAGCAGCTGTAAATCAACAGCTAAAATTGCCTGCGGGTTATTCATTGAGCTGGTCTGGACAATATGAATATTTAGAACGTGCAAAGGAAAGATTGTCAGTTGTAGCCCCTTTTGCGTTGGCGATTATTTTCTTGCTCCTCTATCTCAACTTCAGGCGGTTTACGGAAGTTTTTATTATTTTGGCGACTTTGCCGCTTGCCCTTGTTGGTGGTATCACCCTATTGTACATCTTGGGTTATCATATGTCAGTAGCAGTAGGAGTTGGATTTGTTGCCCTTGCAGGGGTTGCAGTTGAAATCGGAGTCGTCATGCTGGTTTATCTGAATCATGCTATGGAAAAACACCAGAAAATTGCTGATCAAGAAAACCGAGCGCTTAACAATGATGACGTTCGTAATGCCATCATTGACGGTGCTTTGATGCGTTTGCGTCCTATTATGATGACTGCTTTAGCGATTATTGGTGGGTTATTACCCATCATGTTTTTAGGAGGCACGGGTTCAGAAGTCATGCGAAGAATTGCTGCACCTATGGTGGGTGGTATGATTACAGCAACGATATTAGCGCTTGTCGCTTTACCAGCGGTATATTTGTTGTGGAAGCGGAATACACTCATTCATGATGAGAGCTCCAACGTTAAAAAGCAATAACGAAAACTTGTACATATTAAACTAATGCTCGAAAAGGAGCAGTAATGAAACAACATTCCAGTTCGGTATTTTATTTTTTTCTATTATCAGCTTTATTTTGGATTTCTTATTCCCCTTTAGGAAGAACAAAACAATCACCTTCTGATACTACAAAACTGGGTGCGCCTTTATTTACCAATTTAGGGAATTCTCACCATCCAATTGCCACTCAAATACCCCTGGCGCAACGATACTTTGATCAAGGCTTGATCTTATTCTATGGTTTTGATTCTGGTGAATCAATACGATCTTTTCGCGAAGCAATTCACCTTGATCCTAATTGTGCAATGTGTTATTGGGGTTTAGCGTTAGCTTTAAGTTCAAAAAACAATATGCCATTGGATGGGCATGAAAAACAGGATGCTTTTGATGCTATCAAAAAAGCACAACAACACGTCGACCCCAGTAATGTTTCTGAGAAAGCATATATCGAAGCACTTTCAAGTCGACTTTCTTCTGTTACATCATCACCAGAAAAGACTCCTGAAAATGTTTTAGTTCCAGCAGATGTTATGTATTGCGGCGGAGGCCTATCAACAAGTAAGGAAGCGCAAGACTATGCTAATGCGATGCGCGAAGTAGTTCAACAATTTCCAAAAGATATTGATGCTAAAAATTTATACGTATTTTCATTATTTGATGTTGCTAAATGGCACTTTTGGTCACGCGAGGGAAATCCATACCCTAATACAGCCGAAATCATGAAAACGTTGGATTCAGCTTTAGCTATGAATCCAAAAAATATTGCGGCAAACCATTATTATATTCATGTTGTTGAACAATCACCGCACCCGGAGCAAGCGCTACCCAACGCGGATTTTTTGCTTAATGCTGTTCCAGGCGCTGAACATTTAGTACATATGCCGTCACATATATATTTGCTCACAGGGCGCTACTATGATGCAAGCGTTGCCAACCAAAAGGCAAATGAGTCCTTAAAGCAATATGAGGCAGACTGTCTTTCTCAGGGTTTTAAGCCAGAAATTAATTATCTGTATTACCATAATCTCCATTTTCTTTGGGCCTCTTCTATGATGGATGGGCAAAGTGAATTGGCATTCAAAGCTGCCAAAGAATTGGCAAGACAGATCCCCGTAAATAGTTTGAAAAATGATAGTTATTTGCAAATGTTTTTGCCGGTCATTTATTTTACACAAGCACGATTTGGGAAATTGGATGAAATCTTAAAAGAAACCCAACCGATTGCAGAATCTCAATATGCCATGGGTATGTGGCATTATGCGCGTGGAGTTGCTTATACACATCTAAATAAGATTAAAGAAGCCAAAAATGAGCTTGCTAAACTTCAAGTAATTACTCAACAAAAACCTGATAAAGGCAACTTTGAAAAATTTGGTGAAGATGATTTGCGTATTGGTGAGCAAGTATTGTCTGCCCTTTTGGCGGATAAAGTAGGGCAAAACGAAGTTATGATTGAGCATTGGAAAAAAGCTATGAAGTTGGAAGATAACTTAGGTTATAAGGAACCTCCCGCTTGGTATTTCCCAATTCGAGAAGCGTTTGGAAATGCATTGTTAAAAACACACAATGCTGTAGAAGCTGAGGCAGTTTTTAAGCAGGATCTGAAACAATATCCTAATAATGGGTGGGCTCTATTTGGATTAGAAAAAAGTTTACGAGCACAAGGAAAAAATAAAGAAGCAGACGATGCAAAGCAATCATTTCAAAAAGCATGGGATCGTGCTGATATTACATTGCCTATTAGATAAAATCTGTGTCACTGAGTGTAAATGAACAAACGGTCACAATCACTATTTTAAAATTCTGAATTTTTTCTGATCAATAATTTGGCATCGGAATCAGAGGATTATTATGAATACCATATCAAAATCATATCTATAAACCTTAGCGATTATTGGAGTTTGTTACCAAGATGTTAATGGGGGTACGGGTTCTGAGGTAATGAGGCGGTTTGCTGCTCCCATGATGGGAGGATGATTACAACAGCATTTTTAGCACCCACACATAGTAAGGCGGCCAACATATTTTTTTATCTTCCTATTTTATGCAATGTGAAAATCTAAACTATAATCAGAATATCGCGATATGCTGTTATCTATTTATTCAGAGTATTCAAACAGCTTGCTATATAAAGGAATAATGCTTTGCCTAAATTTAGATCCAAAAAAAGCGATTCAGAAGAGAAAAAACTACTTGTGCGTCTGCCAAATGAAATGCATCGACAATTAAGATTGTTGGCATTTTATTTGAATATCAGCATGGCTGAATTATGTCGTAAAGATTTAGAAATAGTTATTAATTCGCATGTTAAACAGCGGCAATCGAAGCCATGAAAAAATATTATATATTATGTGGCAATAATTCCAGTATAATTGAAAAAAAAGAGACTGTCTTTAAAGAATTAATTATTGCTATTTTTCTGTTACATAATAGTTTCTCTTCACTCTTTGCAAGTGAAAGAATACATCAAGATAATAATTTTGACGGTAAATTTAGAATCACAAATTCCTCTCTTAATGGATTTATAAGCCAAGCGTTAGATGAAAATCCTAGTATTCAAGCGGCCAAAGCTAACTTGGCTGCAGCTCAATCTCGTTTGGAGGCAGCTGGGAAACCTCTTTATAACCCTCAATTAATTGCAGATACTCAACAAAAACGTCAAAAAAATTTTAAAGATCCAGAATTAGCGCAAGATGGAAAAAAGCCCTACGAAAAAACTTATATTGCAGGATTTAACCAAACCATAGATTGGGCTAACAAGCGATTAGCACGCACAAAAGTTGCTGACACTACTGTTCATGTGTCCGAGGCTCAATTGTTTGCTTTGAAGCAACAATTAGCAACAGAAATATTAATGGCCATGATTCGTTACCAAGCAGCACAAAAAGTAGTCATGTTAGCAAAAGAGCGAACCTCATTATTGCAACAGTTTGTAACATTAACAGAGAAACGCCAAGCTTCAGGAGATGTTGCGCGCGTAGAAACTGATTTAGCGCAACTTGCATTATCAGAAGCAATAGCTCAGCAGGCAGATTCTGAGATCCGCAGTAATCAGGCAATTCAAGTTTTACGTGCAACAACGGGTTTAGCTAGCACTACATTGCCTGTGCTACCAGATAATTTACCCGATCCAAATATGATGAATACTAATATTGATGAGTTACTGGATTGTTTGCCAGCCTTGAAAGTATTAGCCGAACAATTCCACAATGCCAAGATGCGAATTGGCTTAGCTAAACGTGAACGTTATGCCGATCCTACAATTGGAATTCAAGGTGGACAAGACAACACAAATGAAGGCAATAAGCGCGTAGTTTTAGCTTCATTCAGCATACCATTGTTCGTTAGGAATTCTTATCAGGCTGAAGTTGAAGCAGCCAATTTTGATTCAATTGAGGCAGAAAAAAAGAGAATGGACTTAATTCGACAAATAAGAGCAGATATTGTGAGTACATCAGAACGTTATCAAATGCTTTATCAATCTGTACAAGAATCATCTCGAATTGCCGGCAAACCCTTAAACGATGGCATAATATTAATACAACGCCTATGGCAAGGTGGAGAAATATCTACTACGGATTATTTGGTGCAACTTAAACAACGTCTTGACAGTCAAATTGCTGGCGCAGAATTGCGTGAGCGTGCATGGCAGGCGTGGGGCGATTGGCTCAAGGCCTCTGGCACAGTTGAAGAATGGTTACAAAACAAATGATAAGAATGAGGGTGGAGCAAAGGATGAAACAATTTGGAAAATTCTTGTCAATGAGCATGCTATTGTCACTCACTTTTAGCTTATTCCCATTGAATGCTGTGTTAGCTGAAGAAGAAAAGGATCCATCGGATAAAAATGTAGTCATTTTAAACAAAGAAGCACAGCAAGCTGCTGGCATTACTATTATCACATTAGAGCCACAAGCAATAAAAGTATCCGTTTCTGCACCTGGTGAAGTTATTCAAAATGCCAAACTTACTAACAAAGTGACTATCCGCGTGGCATCACAAGTAATAAAGCGCAATGTTCAAGAAGGCGAACATGTCAAAAAGAATCAAATCATTGCAACCCTTTCTAGTGTTGATATGGCTAAAGTTCAAGGTGATTTATTATTAGCATCGCAAGAATGGCAACGGGTTAAATCTTTAGGAAAGGAAGCCATCTCTGGCAAACGATATTCTGAGGCCCAAGTTGCTTTTCAGCATGCTTATTCAACGGCACTAGCTTATGGTTTAACAGAAGAGGAAGCGGATGAGTTACTCCGTACTCAAAAGCCATCTCAAGCGAAGGGCGACTTCAATATATTAGCGCCACGCGATGGAACTATTTTTAATATCAATTTTACAGAAGGTGAATTAATTGAACCTGGGCGTATATTGCTACAGGTAGTAGATGAGTCTACGGTATGGATAGATGCTAAATTACCCTCAGATCTTACTAGACCTGTCAAAGTGGGAGATTTAGCAAAAGTTTCTTCCAGAAACACGGCATTATCTGGACGCGTGATTCAGGTACATCATCAATTGGATGAAACCACGAGAACTCGTTCTATCCGTGTTGAAATTCCTAACGCAAATGATGTGCTTCATCCTGGACAATATGTTAATTGCCAAATTGAAGGAGGAGAAACTGCTCCGAAGTTGGCTTTGCCTGTAGCTGCCGTTTTAAGAACTTCAGATGGGGATTGGGCAATTTATGTTGAAAAATCACCAGATCATTTTCAACAGGTTAAGGTAAAAGTAGTAGAAGTGATAAATAATTACGCGATTATTGAGGGAGTTCCTATAGGTGTGAAAGTTGTGACGAATGGCGCATTTTTTGTGCGTTCGGAATTAAATAAGCGTGGGTTTGATGCAGATGGGCATTAAAGGGAGGTTCATCTCATGCTTGATAAAATAATTGATTTTTCAGTTATTAACCGTTTCCTTATTGTGCTTGCATTATTGGTAATGATGGTCGCAGGCGTACTTATTTTGCCTCGTTTGAATTTAGATGCTTTTCCTGATGTCACCAATGTCCAAGTCATCATTAATGCCGAGTCCCCTGGTCTGGCGGCAGAAGAAGTTGAACAATTAATTACTTATCCTATTGAAGTCGTCATGTATACTTTGCCAAACGTCAAAGCAGTGCGGTCTATCTCCAAAGTTGGCATATCTGTCGTGACGGTTGTTTTTAAAGATAATGTTGATATTTACTTTGCACGCCAGCAAGTGTTTGAGCGATTACAAAGTGCACGTGAAAAAATGCCATCCGGCATGGGCGTTCCAGAAATTGGACCCAATACTTCTGGGCTGGGTCAAATTTTTCAATATATTTTGCGTACAGATGATCCCAAAAAATTTGATATTATGGTATTGCGAACGCTGAATGATTGGGTCGTCAAAATATTGTTAGCGCCCGTAGATGGCGTTACCAATGTGCTATCATTTGGGGGTGAAGTGCGCCAGTATCAAGTGCAAATTGATCCGGCTAGATTGCTTGCATATAAACTGACAATCAATGATTTGGTAAACGCGATTGAATCAAATAATCGTAATACGGGTGGTTGGTATTTAGATAGAGGTGCTGAACAGCTTGTCATTCGTGGTGTTGGTTGGGTTCGAAGTGGTGATAAAGGATTGCAAGACATCGCCAACATTTCTGTTAAAGATCAGGATGGTGTAGTCATTCGGGTTCGTGATGTTGCTCAGGTTGCTTATGGTAGTCAAATTCGACAAGGTGCAGTGACTCTCACTGAAAGGGATGCACAGGGTAAGCCTCAGGCTTTAGGTGAGGTCGTAGCTGGCGTTGTTCTAAAGAGAATTGGAGCCAATACGAAAGCGACCATTGACGGCATTAAAGCTCGAATACCGCTTATACAAAAAGCACTACCGAAAGGTGTGAGGCTAGAACCATTTTATGATCAAGCAGAACTTATTCAACAAGCAGTTCATACAGTCGTAAAAGCATTGATTGAAGCATTTGTTTTAATTTTTATCGTATTAATTCTCTTTCTGATGAATTTAAGAACCACCTTATTAGTTATTATATCAGTACCTATTTCTGTAGGGCTTGCTTTGATGGGGATGGCATATTGGAATGTTTCAGCAAATTTAATGTCATTAGGTGGGCTTTCAATAGCGATAGGGATGATGGTTGATGGTTCCGTTGTGATGATGGAAAACATCTTTAAACATATTAGTGAACCTGGTTCCAATCACGTTCGTGTTAAAAATGGTGATGAATCTTTAGATGCTGAAAGTTATCTGCATGAACATGGCATTCCCTTAAGGATACAAGAAGCAGCGCGTGAGATTGCACGCCCTGTTTTTTTTGCAGTTCTTATTATTATTGTTGTTTTCGCCCCTCTTTTTAGCTTAGAGGGCGTTGAAGGAAAGCTTTTTCAACCGATGGCCGTGAGCATTGTGCTAGCGATGCTTGCTTCTTTATTTGTAGCAATGATGGTTATACCTGCTTTAGCAACTTATCTCTTTAAGTCTGGTGTAAAGCACCGTCATAGTCCTGTATTGCAACCGATAGCACATTTTTATAAAAAAGCTTTAATAAAAGCATTGCAATATCCAAAACAAGTGATTCTGATTGCTATGGCATTGTTTTTGATTTCTTTGGCTTTGTTGCCATTTATGGGGACTGAATTTGTGCCTGAACTGGAGGAGGGCACAATAAATATTCGAGTCACTTTAGCACCCTCAGCAAGTTTAGATACCTCGATATCAGTATCACATAAACTTGAAGAAATTCTTATGACTTATCCTGAAGTTACTTATGCTTCTAGCCGCATTGGTCGGCCTGAATTGGGTGGCGATCCAGAGCCTGTTTCTAATATTGAAATATTGGTAGGATTAAAGCCTATAAAACAATGGTCTTCGGCTAATAATCGACAACAGTTACAAGAACTAATGGAAAAGAAAATGGCTGTCTATCCAGGATTGTTGTTTAGTTTTTCCCAACCCATTGCAAGTCGTGTCGATGAATTGCTTTCCGGAGTGAGAGCCCAACTTTCTGTCAAGCTATTTGGTACGGAGCTTTCAGTTTTAGCTAGTAAAGGTCAAGAAATTAAAGAGATAGTGAAGTCAGTTAAGGGTACACGCGATGTAGCAATCGAGCAGATCACAGGTGAAGCTCAATTGGTCATAAAGCCAGACAGAGAGAAATTGATGCGTTATGGAATTTCAGTGGGTGAGGTTATGTCATTAGTGTCTGATGCCATTGGTGGTAAGACAGCTGGTCAGGTTATTCAAGGTAATGAACGTTATGATATTTACGTGCGTTTAGCTAAACCATATCGAGATAGTCTTGAGGCCATCAGCAATCTAATTTTGCAATCATCAAAAGGGGCGTGGGTTCGTTTAAGTGAAGTGGCTAGTGTCAATATTGAAGAAGGGACTCCTCAAATTAGACGTGATGATGTTCAGCGACGCGTAGTCATTCAAGCAAACGTTGAAGGACGGGATATGGGAAGCGTTGTTGCTGAAATTCAACAAAAAATTGCACAAAAAGTAAAATTGCCTGTTGGGTATATAGTGGATTATGGTGGTCAATTTGAAAATCAACAGCGTGCACAAGCACGCTTAATGATTGTAGTTCCTTTATCTTTAGGTTTAATTTTCTTATTGTTATATTTTGCTTTTAATTCAGCAGGACAAGCGTTGCTAATCATGATTAATGTTCCACTTGCCTTAATTGGTGGTATTTTAGCTTTATTTACTTCTGGGCAATATCTTTCTGTGCCTGGCTCGATAGGATTTATTGCTCTATTTGGTATCGCGGTTCTCAATGGTGTTGTATTAGTCAATGCCATTAATCAAAATAAAGAAGATGGCATGTCTACTGAAGAATCTATTTTTTTAGGTTCGCTGTCAAGACTGCGCCCTGTTTTAATGACAGCATTTATAACCGCACTTGGTTTAATTCCGATGTTACTTGCCAGAGGAATCGGCGCTGAAATTCAGCGCCCTCTAGCAACAGTGGTGGTGGGCGGATTAGTTTCGTCGACAGCACTAACATTATTAGTATTACCCGTTTTATACGGGATATTTTTCAAAAATGGTAGTCATAATGGTAATTGAGCTTATTCTCAATCTAAAGCAAGATAAGTGAAGTAATGAGCACAGAGCATTCTCACAGTATTCCATCAACTCAGAATGAGCGCGCACTTTGGTTCGCACTTGTTTTGACTTCAACTTTCATGACGATAGAGTTTGGTGCTGGTTTGCTAATGAATAGTTTGGCACTGCTATCTGATGCTTCGCATATGTTGACAGACGCATCTGCTCTTGCGATAGCATTAGCAGCTATGAAAACTGCCCGTCGTCCTGTAGATTTTAAGAGAACTTATGGTTACCATCGCTTTGAGATTTTGGCAGCAGCATTTAATGCATTACTGCTATTTGGAGTAGCAATCTACATTCTTTATGAGGCGTATGAGCGCTTTAGAAGCCCCGTAGAAATACATTCCACCGGTATGATGATTGTTGCAGGATTTGGTTTGGCGATTAATCTCATCAGCATACGACTACTTTCTAGTGGTAAGGATATCAGTTTGAACCTTAAGGGAGCTTATCTTGAGGTGTGGAGTGACATGCTTGGTTCGATTGGAGTGCTGATAGGAGGTATTGTTATTCGATATACTGGATGGGGTTGGGTCGATACTGTGGTAGCGATAGGTATTGGTTTTTGGGTTTTACCTCGAACTTGGATCTTGCTTAAGGAAAGTTTAAACATTCTGCTTGAAGGTGCACCAAAGGGCATTGATGCTGACGAAATTCGCAAAGCCATAGCAGCGTTATCAGGTGTAGTTGATGTACATGATTTGCATGTTTGGGTGCTTACTAGCAGTAAGAATAGTTTAACGGTACACGTTGTGCAGAATGGGCAGATTCAATCAGACGTACTGATTAGTAAGATTCGGGAAATATTAGCTGCCCGATTCCAGGTTTTTCATTCCACAATACAGATAGAACTTACACCTTGCGAACATAGTGCAGATGGATGCAATTTTATCGACCATCGTAAAAAATATCCAGGAAGTACTGATGTTCCTTAATCATTCTAACTATGATTTGCATTGCCAATATTGTATAAATTGCTTGTAAAATTGGATTAGAAAGACTTTAATGTTTAAAATTTCATAGAAATATTAAATGTATTAGTTAGAAATAGTTTTAAAAGTGCAAATTGGAATAATTATGCTAAAAACTGTTTTTTCTGTCCCTGAGCTTGATTGTCCTTCTGAAGAGAAGTTAATTCGCAATTCTTTAAAAAGAATATCTGATATTGAAAATATAGAATGTAACTTTCTTTCTCGTGAATTAATTGTAACTCATAGCTTAACTGATACCGCAATCATTGAAAAGGCAATTCAAGCATTAGGAATGGCGATAACAATTAAAAAAAATGATATTACACATGATAAAAAACAGATACCCTTAGATACTCATAAAAACTGGGTTTTGATTGGTATTGCAGGGATTTTAGCTTTATTCGCTGAGATATGGTCTTTAATGGTTGTAAAGGAACATGATGCAGTTGTTGCGGCTTTATCTCTTATAGCCATTATTATTAGCGGCAGACAAACCTTCAAGAAAGGCTTACTATCAATTCGTACCTTTACGATGAATATTAACTTCTTGATGATGATTGCAATCAGTGGTGCTATAGTTATTGGGGAATGGCCAGAAGCTGCAATGGTAACGGTTTTATTTGCTTTAGCCGAATTAATTGAGCGTTATTCTTTTGACAAAGCTCGAAATGCAATTGAAACCCTTATGGAACTAGCGCCAGAAGTTGCTTCAGTTAAAAATGAAGAAGGTAAGTGGCAAGTTGTTTCAATTGATAAAATCAATATAAATGATGTTGTGTGGGTTAAACCGGGAGAGAGGATCCCCTTAGATGGCATCCTTATCAAAGGACAAACTACAGTAAATCAAGCGCCTATCACTGGTGAATCTCTTCCAATCGATAAAAATGTAGATGATGCCCTATATGCTGGAACACTAAATGAATATGGTTCTATTGAATTCAGAGTAACAGCCAATCTTAATCAAACCTTACTGTCAAGAATTATTCATGCTGTGGAAGAAGCTCAAACTCAACGCGCGCCTACTCAGCAATTTGTCGATAAGTTTGCAAAATATTATACACCTTTGATGGTTATACTTGCATTAATCGTTGGTTTACTACCTCCTTTTCTATTAAATGAACCAATTACTCCTTGGGTCTACAAAGCGTTGGTATTATTAGTAATTGCGTGTCCTTGTGCATTGGTTATATCAACACCGATAACAATTGTAAGTGGTTTGGCCTCTCTAGCCAAACAAGGAATTTTAATAAAAGGCGGTGTTTACCTTGAAAATGGACACAAACTTAAAGCAATTGCCTTTGATAAAACAGGGACCCTAACCCAAGGGAAGCCTGTCGTAACAGACTTTATTAATATTGAAGAAAATTCTTCCGCACAGCGAATAGCAGCTAGCTTAAATACACATTCAGAACATCCTATTGCACAGTCAATAGTAACTGTCTGGAAAGAAAAATCGCCTCATGAAAATCTATTAGAAGTAGAGTCATTTAAAGTTATTCCCGGTAAAGGCGTAAAAGGGGTAATTAATAATCAACTTTATTTTATTGGTAATCATCATTTAGCTGAAGACAATAAAGTTTGTAATCAAAAAATTGAAATGCTATTAAATAATTTAGAACAAAATGGAAAAACAACAATTTTATTGACGACAACTGATAAGGTTGTCGCAATTTTTGCAGTTGCAGATACAATTAGGCCTTCTAGTCAAGAAGCTATTAGCCTTTTGCATAGACTGGGACTCAAAACAATCCTGATTACAGGAGATAATCCTGTCACAGCCAAGGCAATTGCAAAGATTTTAGATATTGATGAAGTTAAAGCTAATCAATTACCAGAACAAAAATTGCTGACAATTGCTGACTTGATAAAACGTTACAAGGTAGTGGGAATGGTTGGTGATGGCATTAATGATGCCCCAGCGCTTGCAAAAGCAACAATTGGCTTTGCGATGGGAGATGCCGGAACCGACACTGCACTAGAGACAGCAGATGTTGTTCTCGTAGAAGCCAATTTAACCAAATTGCCTTATTTTGTGAAAAAAAGCCGCAAAGCAGCGAGAATCCTGTTAGAAAATATTACTTTAGCAATCGCAATCAAATTTTTATTTTTTGCCTTAGCGTTATTTGGATTAACAACGCTTTGGATGGCTGTATTTGCAGATATGGGTGTCAGTTTAATCGTCGTAATTAATGGACTTAGGCTGTTGAGAAATTAGAATTTATTTCAAGGATTAAAATTTCCCAAAAATGAATTAGAATAGCCTGGTAGAATATACTTTAAGTTGAGGTGGCAAAAAATATGAGAAATAAAATAGTAAAAGTACTTCTTAGTTTTGGCTTATTAATTTCATCAGTACATGGCGCTGTATATCAATGGCAAGATGCCAATGGCCAAATACATTATGAGCAAGAACCTCCAATGGATGTAGATTCTACTAAAATCAATCCGAAAGTAGCTCCATCAAGCTCAGCTCAACAAGAACGTTCTAATGTTGAAATTCTTATAAATGAACAGAAAAAAGTATACGAAAAGGAATTAGCTGATAAAAAAAAAGCTGATAGTCAGGCAGATGAAGCCAAATTACTTGCTATTAATTGCGAACGAGCGAAAATTTACCTACAAAATTTAGAATCAAAAGTGCGCATACGGATATTAGATAATAGCCCAGAGGGTACAACACGCCTTGATCCTTCTGAAAGAGATCTTGAGATCAAAAAAACTAAAGAAGCAGTTGAAAAATATTGCAACCCAATCAAACCAGCAGGATCCTAAAGGATTGAATTTGCGCTTTAAGGAAGCGGAAGAAATGATGAATAGCATTGATCACAACTCGAAATCTAGTCATGCTCAGTCTTTGCCACTAGAAAATCCATAAACTTAATAGTGTTTGGATCTTCTACTCTTCGGCAAAGTATTACAGTCCGAAGGACTTGCTTGAATTAATTTTCATGAGTTTGTTGTTCAATCGGAGGAGGCGCAACAGGTGCTGGTGCAGTTATTTGTTCAATAACTACAGTAGCACCGGTTGATTCTATATGAGGCGCACTATTCGCTGACTGCATTGAACTTAGAGTAACTTCTGCTTGATTATCAGGCAATTGCGCTAATGTAGATTGATTAATGTCGAGATCGTTCATTGAAATCTGATCATGATGTGCTATATCACTGGCATCTACAATATAATTATCATTTTGCTCTACTTGAGTGGCAATCGCTGAAAAATCAGGCTTAATATCTGCAGTATGAATGCCGATAATAGCGCTTTGATGAACACCTTGTTGGTTAATAGATGTAAATTCAATCACTTCATTAAATGAAGCACCTTGATGATTAGGTATTATCGAAAAACTGCCATCTTCATTGATAACAATTTGAGAACCATTTTTAGTGATGACATTTTTACCTACTTCAGCTTCAACAAACTCATTGGCTTCATTATAGTATTTAAATGAAACAACACTTTGTTGAGATTGATGAGGATCTGTTGATTCAGGAATAATATTACCTTTAATCGCTTCAACTGACTGATCTTGATGTGCAACCATTGCGTTGTCATTGCTAGCTGGATGATGAGAATCAGAGATGAAGGCATCATTTTCAGTAGGCGTTTCTTTTGGTAATACAACTAATAAATTATTAAGAGCTTCTTGTGAAAGATTTCCATGGTAGTAATCGGTGATAGCATGAGCAAAGGCACCTTGGGTGATATTTTGAACTTGGCTGATTACTTCAACTGGGTCACTTCCTTCTGCTAGGTGATTGATACTAAACTGTAATGCATTTTGGCTTGCTTTCATCATCTCTACAATTGGTTCTAATTTAGCGGGTTCAAGCTGTAATTGTTGACTAACATCATTAACAATAGAATGTATTAAATCGATGTTGCTAAAATTAGCGGTTTCATGTAATCCTAATATTTGATCGCCAATCGCTTTATATACATTTTGTACATAATCCAACTGTTCTCCCCCCAATAAAAGCGAATAAGCAACACTTAACTGTATACTCAATGTCATTACTGAAGCAGCCTGAATAAGTGCTTGCTGCTGATTATTGGCTGATAAGATTGGGTTCAACTTTGTTAAATCACTGCCTGGCGCTAATCCTAATGCTTTGACAAGGTTATCATTTGTTGTTTTAGCATCTTTACCATTTTCTAATTGAATTTCTAACAAACTGGTTAACGGTGTAATAACCTTGCTATCAACAGGCGCAAAAAGTTGGATCTGATAACTTAATCCGGTTGCAGTATCAGTGCCTCCTACGGAAACTAAGCGGCCATCTTGACTATTGATGACACCATCTTTATTTGCGTCAATAATCATTAATGAGTAAGCGCCATCATTACCAGAAAGTGTTGCACTTTCATTTGCGTCAACTATTGAATTCGCATTTTGATCTTGGAAAATGGTTGCGCCAACTAATGGGCCGTCTATTGATTGACCACTTGCATTAAGTGAAGCAACACCATCTAAATCAAATAGCAATTTCGTTGTTGAAGTGTCACCATCTTTATCTTTTATGGTGTAAAACAAAGAATCGTCTAGTTCATAATGTGTGCTGGTATAGGTAAAATTACCATTAGCATCAATGTGTATTTTATTACCTACGGGTGTGACAACATCGACATCTTGTATAGGAATAGTTATGGTACTGCCTGTACTTGTTGCGCCAGCCAACTCAGGATGAGCTTGCAAATAAGCTGTTGCAGCTTGGCTACTGGCGAGTGTAAAGAAAATATTAAGTACTTGAGCGCCACCATCTGCGCCAGCTACATCATTTGTGAGTACGTTGCCGGTTGTTTCGGCCTGATTAATTGTAGCAACTAATAATTGTTGTAAATTGCTTAAATCAGGGGCGACGGTAATGACAGTGCCTGGCTGATCATCATCTAAATCACGAAGATTAGCATTAATATCTGTTTGGTTTGTAGAGCCAATATTTAACATAAAAGCTTCTACATCTTTTGAATTGATTAAATCACGCCATGCCGCTTCTTCAGTATTGGTTAATCGATTATCGATAGATGAACCGGGATCATCAATTGGATTAGGTTGTGGTTTGCCATCTGATAGGAAATATAATCTATCGACATAACCATTTA
>JACPOY010000014.1 GCA_016191245.1 Gammaproteobacteria bacterium
CACAGGAAAGGACCTCGCCTTACTGATTGTTTTTCATACCTTTTTCAGAAGGGAGAAGATCCAATTTTAAGCCCCTTGAGTTACCTATATTATGAGGCAACGAATAGATCCTTCGGTTACCTTTTCCCGTGAGGCAACGCGGTAGGTATGTACATACAGTTATTATTAACCATTCTTAGCTAATGTCATAAAAAATACTACAAATCAAATAAATAAGATGACTTAAGATAATCAAATATTTTAATAAATCGTGTACATGCTTGATTTTAATCTCTTCATCGATTTACTCTATGTCCCTCATTCATCCCACCTAGTTTGGAAGGACCCAAGATGAATAATCATGAATTTACACTTATACAGCTGCGAAATATTCTCAATATTGCAATCAAAGGAAGATTTATTCCCTTTGATGCGCATTTGATTTTTAGAACAACAGGACATCATAATGCTGTAAATGCATTAAGAGCTTTTTTACTCGGGGGCGTTGCCTGGGAACAAAATGCAGAATTACAAAAATTGCATCCTGAAGGGCCATTGAAATGGGAACTAACTGAAGATAAGCAGATAGAAAAAACGAAAGAATTTATTACAAGTTATAATAAATTAAATTTTTCAATCGATGGTTATGTCTGGGCAGACTTATGTAAATTGACTTTTCAAAATTCAACAATACTCGTTTATGATTCCTTGAGTGCCAATAATTGCTGGAATACATTTTTACAAGAGCTAAGGGAGATGCATGCAGCGATAAAAACTAGCTCAGGAACAAAAGAAGAAAACCCTTATTTAAAACTTGATAAACATAAAGTGCAAAATGCCTGGATAAAATTTTTAAGCCAAATGTATCAAAATGGTCATCATCGTACAGTTGAAGTGGTCCATAATTATTTACATTTAGCAAGTATGGTCTCGGTGTTTAAAGCAGAAAAAGTTGAACTATCTTCTGATCTCAAGCAAAAGGGACCAGCAGATCCCTTGGCACGTAAAAATAATGGTTTAAATGCAAAGGGCATTGCTCTTATGATGAACGTACCATTATTAGATGGTTTGGAAATGGCCGGAAAAGTAGTGATAGGCAGAGGAACGCCTGATGAAGTAAGGGCAGATTTCTTCTTTATGACGAAAGTGTTAAAAATATTTTTAAAGAAACCTCATCCTTTATTCAAACAACCTTATCATTCGAGTGAATATAAAAAGTTATCGTATTCTCAAGAAAATCATAATGAAGAATATAGAAGTTTACAACAGTTAATGTGGCAAGATCTGCCTTTACTGAGCATCCCCTTTAGTAAAATGCATACCAACTTTTTGGTCAATTTTGTCAACCCAAGTCCAATCGAGGATCAGATTGCTGATTTATCAGTCGAAGATCATCCTGATACGGATAAAGAAAAGGTAAAGCCTAAAACAAAAATCCCGCTATTGCATTATTTTATAAGTGATAAGTCAGAACCTAAGAAACGAGGCGAACCTTCTCCTAAAAGAGATACCGATATATTAAGAAAAGATAGTCCGACGTCTGCTGCGGTGACAAAAAAAACATCGCCAAAAGGGACAGATACTATTGTGGCACCTGTCAGGCCCCAATCTGCCGTGAGACAGCCTTCACCAAAAGAAAGAAGCGAAATTGTGGCGCGTGCGGAAATAACAAGACAAGGTTCATCAGGCAATATTAAACAAGGGGCGCGAGTGACATTTGGTCGTACGGCCTCGGATAGACATCTGGTCCCCACCCTTGGATCGTCACCTCCTGGGATGACGCTATTGCCAAGATTACCTCAAGAGCCTTTAGAAGCAGAACCAAGACAATATGTGCCAGCATATTTGGTAGGTTTTGTACCCGCAGCCGCAAGTGCAGAGCCAGATGCAACGCCAAGAGCATTTATTCTGCATTCAACATCAATGGATATCCCATCGCGTTCCAGTGGTGATGTACGTGCAAGAGCCTCCGCAGATTCACCAACGGAATCTTCTGATGCTCAATTTAGGAATAGAAAAGGGGTATAACAATTTCAACCTAGGTGATTGAAAGTCAATTAACTTTGCGTTAGAATGCTGACAATTTCAGATTGCTTAGGTTAGCTCATGCTATTTCAGTTTTGTAACTTTGTTTCAGAGAAAGAAGTTCATGAACAGCTATTTAGTGTAGAGCCGCGTTCTTTTGAAGTGAAATTCCTAAATGCCATATCCGTTAGAGAACGCATTGGTATTGTCACTGAATACCAAGCCTATTTTAATCTTTGCTCACCCACCGATCTGTTTGAAAATACTTTTCTTCATTTTATTGTTGAAAAGGGTGATTTAGAAACGATTACATCCGTCGTGAGTTCGCTCCCAGAAGATGCGCTTAATTGCCATAATCTATTATATGATACACCTTTAAGTTGGGCACAAAGCCACAAAAGAGAAAAGGTTGTTGAACTGCTATTGGCGCACGGTGCTAAGCTAGATAGCACTGATGATGATGGTATTCAAAATTTATTCCGCACGGATACAAGTGATTCAACAAAAAAAATAGAAAATCCTTTTTATCGATTAGCCCATTTTCGTTTAGAAGGTGTAGTTGATCAAGCTGGATTTGATCAATTTATTGATGACTTGAATCAGCAAGATCTTGGTTTACAAACACCCATTGATAAAGATGGGAATACTTTATTGCATTTATTCGCAATAAACGGCAAGCAAAAGGTATTTAAAACCCTTCTGACGTTTGTCAGTCCACAAGTTTTTGATTGTCAAAATGATTTAGGTCAAACACCGTACATCCTTGCCATAGCAAATAAACGCTTTACTTTAGCAAGTGCCCTGCTTACTCATGGTATTAATCCTATCATTCCAGATTACAAAGGTAATTTGCTGCTATTATGTTCATCTCTTGAAGATTTGTTTAGTTTTATACCCAAAAGTATTGATGATTATATAAGAGCAAATAGGTTACTCGATGACACTTTTTACAATTGTGATTTTGATGGGACTATTTCAAGCCTTTTAAATGAAGGGTTTACATTAGAAGAACCATTTGATGATAATGAAAACACATTACTTCATTGGTTAGTGTTAAATGCTCCTTTTCACTTCATAAGAAAAATATTATATTTTTATCCTCAAACAAATATTAATGTTAGCAATAGACGAGGCTCAACACCATTGATGTTGGCAGCAAGCACCGGCAGACAACTTGTAGTAGATTTACTCATCAGTAAGGGAGCGTCATTACAGCAAGCAGATTTTGAGGCATTAACAGCAAAAGAATATGCCGCTTTGTTCCCCAAGCCCATCGATTTTTTACCTGCTAAATTGTTCAGATATCAAACAATTTATCTCAATCTCATTTCAAAAGTGATTTCGCAAGTAATAGGGAAGCCTCGTTTAGAACAACATGTTTTGGTAGCCAAATTATTTGATCTTTACATTGCCTATATTCGTCAACAGGGTTGGCACTATGAGGGTGTGGTAGATAAATCTAGCGATTATAATCGATTAAGTCGAAATTCCTATTTTTTAGATTGCGAAATGGGTAAAAATTACAACGTAAATTGCTTTGATATTGCCAATGGCTTTATGCATTTTATTAAAACCTTTGGAATAAAAGGAGCCAGATTGCATGTCTATGATAATATTAAAAGCAAACCATTTACGCCAAAAGATCCAAAAATCAAAGGTGACTTTGAATGCTTTGATAAAATAGCGCATGCTAAAATATTAGAACAAAATAATTTTTATTCGTTTGCTAAACATTGTGTCATTATTGTTCTGGGAAGAGTCTATGATCCTACATTTTGTTGTAGTTATACTGATGTCAATGATGTGGTTCATACGGAAGAGATTGTCCCTGTTGCTCCAGTGGCACAAGAAACCAAAAGAGAGCCAGTAAATAGAAATTCTAAAGAGGTAAGTTACTTACGACAATTCAAATCATACTTAGGTAATACAATTTTTCCATTAAGTGAATGGGATATCCTACAACGAAAAGGAAAAATAATTGTCAGTGCTAAAACAACCCCTCAAAGATTGGAATTATTGTTTGAAAATAATCTTATTACTTTTACTGAAGTTGAATTTATATCAGATGATACCCTATCAAAGATAAATGAAGCTTGGAAAAATACCTTACCCAAGGCAATAAATTCTTTATATGATGTTTTTATCCTTAAGCAAAAAGAAGGAAAAGCCTGTTCACCCATCAGTCAAGTCGCTTTAGAAAATAATAGATATTCCTTAAATAGAAGTCTCATCTTATCCTAGCCTAGAGTAGCTCTATCGTTTTACCCCATCCGCCAGTCTTTACTGCTTGACAGCCTCCAATGAGTTCGGCTATTGTATTATTGTATTAGTACAATGGTACGTGTAGGATAACCAAATGAAAATGCGACACGCCCATAGCGGGGCAGACACAGAAGAATCAGAGCATCAACTGTATGAAGCCATAGCGGCAATTCGCAACGTAGAAGAAGCTAAACAATTTTTTGAAGATTTATGTACCCCCACCGAGCGCCAAGCGATGGCTGATCGTTGGTATGTGGTAGAGCCGGTAAAACAAGGCATTCCTTATCGCACCATTTATGAAGAAACTGGAGTGAGTGTGACAACGATTGGCCGAGTGGCTAGGTGTTTATCGCTAGGTGCGGGTGGTTACAACCTTATATATGACCGAATTAAGAGGAAAAGCCATGCAAAGCGCAAGACTAGTCATAGCCCTACAGAAAAAAGGACGTCTTAGTGATGATTCCATTTCGCTGCTACAGCGTTGTGGATTAAAATTATTATCATCTAAATCTTCTCTCTTTTATTCTGCCCAAAACCTTCCCATCGATTTACTCTTAGTCAGAGATGACGATATCCCAGCCTTAATCCGAGATAAAGTATGCGATCTTGGGATTATTGGTGAAAATGTATTGCATGAGCAAGAAAATCCAAGTGAAGAATTTGTTTTTGAAAAAGTCAAAAAATTGGGATTTGGTAAATGCCGATTATCGATAGCAGTTCCAAAAGAAGTCGATTTTTCAGATGTAACATCTTTAATCGATAGAAAAATTGCCACAAGTTATCCCAATATTTTACAAAAATTCCTCAAAGAAAATAAAATTGAAGCAAGAGTTGTCACCATTTCTGGCTCAGTTGAAATTGCACCTCGTTTAAAAATGAGTGACGCCATTTGCGATTTAGTTTCCACAGGACGCACATTAGAAGAAAATAATTTAAAAGAAGTGCAGGTCGTTTTAGAAAGCCAAGCTGTTATGATTAAATCAAGAGGTGCTTTATCGTTTGAAAAAAATAAGACACTGGAAATATTGCTGCGAAGAATGGAAGGCGTTATGCAAGCTCAAGAGAGCAAGTATATTCTTTTTCATGCCCCTAAAAGCGCTATCCCTGAAATTAGAAAGCTTCTTCCTGGCTCTGAATCGCCGACTATTATTTCATTGGCTGAGTGTGATGACAAAGTCGCTGTTCATGTCGTGTCAAGAGAAGCGGTATTTTGGGATACCTTGGAAAAATTACGTGAAGCTGGAGCCAGTGCTATTTTAGTCTTGCCCGTTGAGAAAATGATGTTATGAAAACAGTGAATTGGAATGCACTAAACAAACAGCAAAAAGATGAATGTCTACAACGTCCAAGTGGATCATCAAATGATGATATTATTGAAATAACAAGGAATATTATTTCAACAGTGAGGCGAGAAGGCGATGCTGCTTTACGACAATATAGTTTGCAATTTGATGGGGCAGCCTTAGAGGACTTTTTGGTTTCAGATCAAGAATTTATCGAGGCAAAAGCAGAAGTCTCCTCTGAAATACTAGAAGCAATACGTTTTGCTATTAAAAGATTAACTGCTTATTCAAAAGCCCAACTCCCTGAAAATTTTATTTTTGATAGTAAAGATGGCGTTATTTGTGAACGTCAATATCGACCTATCCAACGAGTGGGTCTTTATGTTCCTGGGGGGACAGCATCATTAGTGTCAACATTAACGATGTTAGCAGTGCCAGCACAAGTTGCAGGGTGTGGGCAAAAGATCCTTTGTTCGCCGCCTAATAAAATGGGAAAAATATCGCCATTTATATTAGCGGCTGCTTATGAGTGTGGCATTTCTCAAGTGTTCAAATTAGGAGGAGCCCAAGCTATCGCTGCGATGGCTTATGGCACCCAAAGTATTCCAAAAGTAGATAAAATTTTTGGACCGGGCAACCGTTTTGTGACACAAGCCAAGATGATTTGTTCACAAGATGAAAAAGGTGCCAGTATTGATCTGCCGGCGGGACCTTCTGAAATCTTGATTATTGCCGATAGTAGTGCTAATCCTATTTTTGTAGCGGCAGATTTATTATCACAAGCTGAACATGACAGTGATAGTCAAGTTTTATTGCTAACAACAAGTGAAGATTTTGTTGCAAAAGTAATGGCGTGCTTACAGGAACAATTGTCCAAATTACCACGCAAAGAAATTGCTACCAAGGCGCTTGAAAAAAGTATTGCTATTATTGTTGATTCGATACCAGAGGCGATTGAAATTAGTAATTTGTATGCGCCAGAACACTTGAGTTTGCAAGTACAAGATCCACGTCAATATATTTGCTTCATTCAAAATGCAGGAACGGTATTTTTAGATAAATGGACGGCAGAAAGTTTAGGGGATTATGTCACAGGGGCAAATCATGTGTTACCAACAGCAGGGTTTGCACGTATGGAGAGCGGCTTATCAGTGTTAGATTTTATGAAAATGATTGGTGTTCAAGAAGTGACTCGCACTGGATTTAGCAAACTTGGGTCTTATGCACAAACCTTGGCGACACTTGAACAATTACAAGGTCATGCCAATGCGGTTACCGTTCGATTAAATGAGATAAAACAAAATGACTGATATAACAAAATTAATTCGTCAAGATTTAGTCGATATCAAGCCATATCGTTCTGGCCGTAATGCGAATGCAGAACTGATCTGGTTAGATATGAATGAATCTCCTTGGGATTTTAGCGAAGAAATAGTATGCAAAAATGTAAATCGTTATCCAGAACCCAATCCATCCACTTTGTTGTCTCAACTTAGCGAGTATTATCAAATTGATGCTGCCAACTTATTACTAACGCGTGGTAGTGATGATGGGATTGATATTTTGCTTCGCCTTTTTTGTCAGCCGTTTATCGATTCAATTTTAATATGTCCACCTACGTTTATCATGTATGAGAAATCGGCAAAAATACAAGGGGCGACAGTAATAGAGGTTCCTTTAAAAAAGGAAACAGATTTTGCATTTGATGTTGAAAAAGTGAAAGCGGGGCTAACCAAAAATACAAAGATTATTTTTATTTGTTCTCCCAATAACCCAACAGGTACAGTGGTGCCTGTGAAAGACATTGTAGATTTATGTCAAGAAATAAAGTCTGCTATTGTGGTGGTAGATGAAGCGTATATAGAATTTGATGAAAAAAGTATGTCATCTTATATTAATCAAATCCCCAATTTAGTTGTACTTCGTACCTTATCAAAAGCTTTTGGCTTGGCTGGTATTAGGTGTGGCGTATTGATGGCTCAAGAGCCTATTATTGAATATTGTCAGGCAATGATGCCGCCATTTCCGCTTTCCATTTACAGTATATCGGCGGCATTAAAGGCGACGACGCCGGCTTTTATTCAGCAAGTAAAGAAATACATCACAATCATTCAAGAGCAAAAGGCGCTGTTGCAACAGGCACTGAACAAATTAAGCATTGTTACAAAAATATGGCCAAGTAGTGCTAATTTTCTATTAATAGAAGTCAATGATCCTCAAAAGATGGAACAGATCTGTGCTAAAAATGGTTTCATTGTGAAAAATTTCTCTTCTAAACCCTATTTGAGCAATTGTATTAGAATGAGCATTGGCACCCAAGAGCAGAATCAAAAATTAATCTCTCTATTACAGCGTGAGTTTACGTCATGAAACAGCAGAAATTTCTTTTTATAGACAGAGACGGTACCTTAATTGTTGAACCACCAGATCAACAAATTGATAGACTCGATAAATTGCAGTTGATGCCTAAGGTGATTCCTGCATTATTGCGCCTTCAAGAAGCGGGTTATCAATTTGTGATGGTAAGCAATCAGGATGGATTGGGAACGGCAAGCTTTCCGCAAGCTGATTTTGAGACAGCTCAACAGCAGATGTTGGATTTGTTTCGATCTCAAGGGATCCTCTTTGAAAGTATTCATATTTGTCCTCATTTTGAAAAAGAGGGTTGTGAATGCCGAAAACCCAAAGTAGGGTTGGTACTGGATTATTTAAAATCTCAAGTGATTGACCGTGAAAAGTCATATGTCATAGGTGATAGACTCACTGATATGGCGCTTGCTAACAATATGGGGATCCAAGGTATTTTATTGGGCGATGAAAAATGGCCACACTGGGATGCCCTGGCCAATAGCATCTTAAATCAATCTAGAAAGTCTGTAGTTCACAGAAAAACCAAAGAGACAGATATTTACATTAGTGTCGATTTGGATAATCCCTCAACGCAACAAATTGATACCGGCATTGCGTTTTTCGATCATATGCTAGCGCAACTTGGTCAACATGGTGGGTTTGGATTAGAAGCAAAAGTCAAAGGTGATCTCTATATTGATGATCACCATACAGTAGAGGATACCGCACTTGCGTTGGGGCAAGCTCTTTCGCAAGCTTTAGGGGATAAAAAAGGAATTGGACGCTATGGCTTTTTATTGCCCATGGATGAAGCCTTAGCACAAGTGGCAATTGACATCTGTGGTCGTGCTTTCTTTGATTTTACTGGAACCTTCCCACGAGAAAAAGTTGGAGAATTATCAACAGAATGCGTGCCACATTTTTTTCGTTCATTAGCACAAAATTTAGGTGCATCACTACATATTAGTATTACTGGCGAGAATGCCCATCATATGAGTGAAGCAATATTTAAATCCGTTGGGCGTTGTTTGCGTCAAGCATTGCAAAAAATAGAAGATGGGGTACCAAGTACCAAGGGTTGTTTATGATTGTCATTGTAGAAGGCTGTGGAACCAACATCGCCTCAATTCAGTTTGCGTTAAAACGCTTGAAAAAAGATTTTTTATTAAGTTCTGATCCCATTCTTATTAAGCAGGCATCGCACGTTATTATTCCTGGTGTCTCGACAGCCAAAAGGGCAATGGATCAATTGGCTCAATTAAAATTAATTGACACCTTGCAGTCTTTAACGCAACCAGTATTAGGGATTTGTTCTGGTATGCAAATTTTATTTGATTGGTGCGAGGAAGGCCAAGTGAATGGATTGGGGATCTTTTCTGACAAAATAGAGAAACTGCCTATTAAACAAAATCTTGCCTTACCGCATATGGGATGGAATACAATCAAGATTAGAGATCGTCAGCATCCACTGCTTGAGGGGATTGGGGATAATGAATATGTTTATTTTGTTCATAGTTTTGCAGCTAAGATAAATCACTATTCAATAGCAACAACCGAATATGGTATGCCATTTTCGGCCATTGTAGCAAAGAACAATTTTTTAGGCACACAATTTCATCCTGAGCGTTCAAGCAAAGTGGGTGAAAGAATCATAAGCAATTTTTTACAATAGGATCCATTTCAATGAATGTCATTCCAGCAATTGATATCAAATCAGGAAAATGTGTTCGTCTTTATCAGGGTAAGTTTGAACAAATGACAGAATATTCTGGTCACCCTTGGGAAATTGCAAATGCCTATGCAAAATCAGGTGCACAGGAACTTCATATTGTTGATCTTGATGGTGCAAAAGAAGGTGAAGCAGTGCAATTATCTAGAGTGGCACAAATTTGTCAATTAGAAGGGCTCAATATACAAATAGGTGGTGGGATCCGTTCTCATCGTCATATCAAAATCTTATTTGCTGATGGTGCTTCGCGCGTTGTCATTGGTAGCATGGCGGTGACTAATCCCTTACAAGTTAAAGAGTGGATACAAGAATTTGGTGCCGATAGAATTGTATTAGCATTTGATATCAATATTGATAAAAAGGGCGAACCCATTGTTGTCACAGAGGCATGGCAAAAACAAGGCACTCAAAATCTTTGGGAATTAATCGATCTTTATAAAGATTCAGGATTAAAGTATGTACTTTGCACAGATATCAGTCGCGATGGCACATTACAAGGACCTAATTTTGATTTATATGCTAAATGTCAGCAAAAATATCCTGATATCTTATTTCAAGCTTCAGGTGGCATTGGATCACTAGAGGATCTTGTTGCTTTAAAGAAACTCAAAATACATGGTGCCATTGTGGGTAAAGCATTATTAGAAAAGCGCTTCACTTTAGAAGAAGCATTAAAGAAGGTTTCTTCATGTTAGCTAAACGTATTATCCCCTGCTTGGATGTAAAAGATGGCAATGTCGTCAAAGGCGTTAAATTTCGCGCTCATCAAGTTGTTGGGGATATTATTACATTAGCATCACATTATGCTTCCCTGGGTGCTGATGAATTGGTTTTTTACGATATTACTGCCAGTGCTGAAAATAGAACGGTGGATTTACAGTGGGTATCAAATGTTGCGCAATGTCTTGATATTCCATTTTGTGTCGCAGGGGGTATTAGATCGTTTCAAGAGGCGAAAGAGATCTTGAATGCAGGTGCGGATAAAATTTCAATTAACAGCCCCGCCTTAGAAAATCCAGATCTGATTGATGAATTAGTCTCAGCATTTGGTAGTCAATGCGTTGTCATTGGTATGGATAGTTTGCAGCAAGATGGTGAGTATAAAATATGCCAATATACTGGCAGCATTGAAAAAACACGAACGACACATCGCTTGACACAAGATTGGGTAAAAGAAGTACAAGCAAGAGGGGCTGGCGAAATTGTTCTTAATTGCATGAACAATGATGGTGTCCGCCAAGGTTATGATATCGCGCAATTGAAAGCATTAAGAGAAATGACGCAAGTTCCCTTAATTGCTTCTGGCGGAGCGGGTTCTCTTTCACATTTTGCCCAAGTATTTTTAGAAACGAATGTAGATGGTGCGCTTGCTGCCAGTGTTTTCCATCTAGGTGATATTGAAATCCCAGCTTTGAAGAAGTATTTGAATGACCAAGGTATAAGGGTAAGGCAATGAAAATTACATTTGATGATACCGCTTTAGATTGGCAAAAAATGAATGGTTTGATCCCTGCCATTGTTCAAGATCTACAGAGTAAACAAATTCTGATGTTGGGGTATATGAACAGAGAGTCACTTGCTAAAACTCTTGAATCAAAACAAGTAACTTTTTATAGTCGTAGTAAACAAGCATTGTGGACCAAAGGGGAAACTTCAGGCAATTACTTAACGGTATGCAGTATTTGTCATGATTGTGATAGTGACGCTATTTTAATTACCGCACAAGCACAAGGCCCCACATGTCACAAAGGCAATACCTCTTGTTTTGGTGTCAGTGATGATAAAAATATGATTGCGTATTTAGAAAAGACGATTGCCGAGCGTAAAAAAGAGCCGAATGAAAATAGTTACACTTCTTCTTTATTTAAGCAAGGCATTACAAGAATTGCACAAAAAGTGGGCGAAGAAGGGGTTGAAGTTGCCTTAGCTGCGGTTTCGCAAAGCAAAGAAGCACTTTGCCAAGAGTTGGCAGATTTATTTTTTCATATGTTAGTTTTAACTTCTGCTAAAGATCTCACCTTTCAAGATGTGTTAGCGGTACTTGCAAATAGAGCAATAAAAAATTAGTTATTAATTTCTCTAACTCTCTGCGCTGGATAGTTATTCAAGCCGTCAAAGAATAATGATAGTATCATTCACTTATTCGCGTTTACTTACACTTATTCGCGTTTACTTACACTTATTCGTTAAACAATAATTGTAACTTGCAATGAGCAGTCCATAGGTGAAGGAAATCATGACATTATGAGATTCTTACGTGACCTCGCTGGCATATTCGTTGGAAAAATTGTTTTAAGAGCACAGCTCATTCCGATAGGTGAGTTACGTGGCCTAAAATATATTTGGTCAAAACTTTTTTATACGCCTGCTGAAATTGCCCAAATGAATCGTCTTTGGGATGAATTCAAAGAAAAAAATAATCAACATGCACAACACCGCCCGCATTTAAGCCTTAAAATAAATCGTAAATTAGTCAAAACGCCGCAAGGAGTGAGCCTAGATACGATTGAATTACAAGCAAAGCACAAAGCACCAACAGAATATGTTATCTATGGATGGGGTCGTAGTGATTGTTACGAATTCTATCTTTCTAGACTGGCCAGTGATGCTTTAAATCTTAATAAAAAAATAGTCAGTTTTAACTTTAGAGGCATCGCACATAGCAAGGGACAAGTTTATCATGGTCGAGATTTAGTTGATGATTATAAATTTCAAATTATGCGGCTCATTAAACAGGGCGTTAATCCGGAAGAAATTAAATGTTATGGCCATTCTTTATGCGGAGCAATAGCAGCTTTTGCTGTCGAAGAGCTTAATCGGGAAGGTTATCCGGTTAAAATATATGACGATCGCTCCTTTGCCAGTTTAGTTGAAACATCGGTTGCACTTTATTTTAAACGCCCTCATATTCGCGCCAGAATAGTCAATATTGGTACTATCGTATTGCAAACTGTGTTGTTAGCGACAGTTGCTGCATTGGGTTTATTTACCATGACGCAAGTTGCTATGGCCGCAGTTGTTGCTTTATTAAGTGTGCGCTTGAAATTAACCCATCAAATATATGACAAAACCATTGGTAAGTTCATGGAAGGCGCGATGCGCTTTATCATGAATTATGGCGGATGGGAATATTTCACCCCAAAAATATATGAGAATATTCCTGCAGAAAATAGAATGCATACCGTCATAAGAATGCCAAAGAGCCATTTATCAAAGACTTTAGGAAGAAGAAAGATCAGGCATCCAGCATTTGATAAAGTCATTCAAATGCAAGATTCGCTACATCGACATTTACCCAAATACCATCAACAAAAAAGCGATCTTAAACAGCAATGGACGAAGGCTATTCAAAAAGGAAATCATGAGAACATTGCCGCTATTAAAGAGAAATTGATTGAATTGAGCAATGCAAAGATGACTGGCGGTGGCCATATGACTGATCCGAAGGAATTAGTCACCTGGTATAAAGCACCACGTGCTGGTAGATGGTTAACCGGCCAAGAAAGATTTTATGCGTTTGTTGAGCCAGAAGGTAAGCACCAAGAGCCTAGGGCGATAAAGTATAAAAGTTTTTAAATCCTTTCCCTATTGATGCGCTGTCATATGGCAGCGTATTATCTATTCGATAATTATTTTATCTTATTTATTAAACTACCCCAAAAAATAGTTTATTAGCTTTCTTTTCTAGATAAAAATAAAGGGAAATTATGATTAATTTGGATGATGTGAATTCTTATTTGGCACAAGCTAAATCATTTTTTGTTGAATTAGAAGATTTCCTCGAATTTCGTGTCTCCGGTTTAGCAAAAGGTGCACAAGGAGATTCTAGATATATATCTCAATGGGTAGGGATGGTTGGTCAAGAGAATACGCAAACCGTGATTGCAAAATTAGCCCAGTATGAGCAATTGCTAGCGAATCAGAACCCTTCCATGCTGTCAAAATTTATTTTTTGGTGTCAGTCTCTCTTTAATGAAGCTCAAGATACAAAAATTAATCAAACATTTAGAGATCTGCAAAGAGAACGTCTTTGTAAAGAAATCACGGCGAAAATTACCGAACACTTATTAAGAGCTCAAGAATTTTTAAAAGAAGTTGATTTTAACTCTGGTAGTAGTGCTATCTTTTTGCCAGTTCAAGCGCATAAAGATCTTGCTGTGCGTGCTAAGAAAGCTTTTGATCATTGCAACAAAGTCATTGCGGATAACCAACCACTGACAGACAAAACAATTCCAAGAACCCGAAAAAGTTGGTTTACTAATGTTTTACGTGCAGGAAGCTATTTAGTCGCAACTCGGGTTGCGGCTTATGGATTAAAAGATACCTCACCCTTTCCGCAAATGAAAATGTCCCCGTCTGATATAAGAAATAATAATGAAGCAGCGCGAAAACAGCTAAAAGAGATTAGTACTAAATGGGACAAATTACAGGCTGTGATGAATCGTCCCTCTAAGACAACAAGAAAGCTGCTTGGTAGTGATACAGCAGGACAGCGCCCTGACAATACTTCGTTACATTTTCAGTATGTCCCTGAAGAAGTCGTGACGGCAATGAACAAATTCAATCATATGATGGGTAGCACTGCTATTGAAAAAGTGACGGCAGATGTAGTTTTTGAAGTATCAGAAACACCTTTCCCTAAACCTACCAGAAATTACAGGTAAACTGTGCTCCAAAATAAACAACAAGAAATTGAATTTTTTGATAAATTGGCTGATGTGCAAGAATACAATGTCTTCACGGATGAGGCCAATCAAAAAATTATCGATACTGCGATAGAACTTGCACAATTGAAAAAAGGCATGCAGGTTCTAGATTTAGGCTGTGGCTCAGGGATATTTACGCAATTATTACAGCAAAATGGCCTGCAATGTGTAGGGTTAGATTTGAGTCAAAAGCTGTTGCGTCTGGGCAAGCAACAAACCGCAGGCATTGATTTTTTACAAGCGGACGTAGAAGCACTCCCTTTTGCTGATAATAGTGTTGATAGGATCATGTTAAGTTGTTTGGTCCATCATTTGCCCAATCCCGCTCTTTGTGCAAAAGAAGTATTTCGTGTTTTAAAGCCGGGTGGGCGATTTGTCGCTTTTGATCCCAATCGCCTCAACCCTTTTATGTACCTTTATCGAGATCACAGTTCACCTTTTTATAGCTCCAATGGGGTGACGCCTAATGAAAGACCAGTGCTTCCTCATAAAGTGCGCAACATTTTTCAGGCGACGGGCTTACAGGTCAATTCATGCTATGTGGATGGATTAACCTATCGGTATGTTGCCTCTAGTACCGCAAAAGGATTGCTTCCTATTTATAATATGTTTGAACGCTTTTTCTTTAAACCGTTTTGGATGAGTCCTTTGCGTTCCTTTGTTTTTACTTATGGCATGAAGCCTTAACAAATTAAAAATATGAAAAATAGTAAATACTCGATTAGTTCTCTTTTATTCCTTTTGGGTGCCTTGAGTTGTCTTATTTTATTAATATTACGGGCAACGCAAGTCATATCCTTTCAGGAAGTGCATCATGTCGTCACCAGTGGCTATGAGGAAGAATCCTTATATGCCATGTGGAAATTCTTGCACGGCTTGCCACTTTATACTGATCCCCATCAGATCCCGTTTACTGCTTCATACTTTAATTGGTTTTTCTACACCATCTATGGATCGATTATTAAATTTGTGATGAGTACGTTCTCGTTAGAGGATGCATGGATCCCCACGGTGGGACGATGCATTACTTTGGGGGTAGTTTTAATCGGATTTTTGATGAATTTTCGTTTGTTTGCAAATAAAGACTCAGATGCTGTTCCTACCCCAACATGGCTAGCCGTTTCATTAAGTGCCTTGCTTTGGTTTGGGCCATTAATTGGATTTTGGGCATTAACCGTGCGACCGGATGTTGTGGCATTACTGTTTGATGTTTGTGGTGCTTATTTTTTACTTCGATATTTTCCTAAGCAACTTTTTGTCGGCGTTATATTTGCAGCCATTTGGTGTTATCTCTCTTGGTCTTGCAAACAAGTCAATATTGTCATGCCTGTTGCGATTGGATTATTTTTACTCATCCATAAGAGATGGCAGGCGTTTATTCTGTTTAGTATGTTAATGGGGGCAGGGTTTGCCACCACGCTATTGCTTGCAGATTATAATTTAATTAAGACATTGTTATTTATTAATACAGCTGTTCCACTGTCTTTTGATGTTTTTACAGTTAACCTGATTAATTTTATCAAAAAAACGATCCCGATTTGGATCTTGTTCTTTGCCATCTTAGGTAACGCTCTTACCAATTCAGAAGTAAAACAAAAAATCTTGCATGATAAACGGGTGAAATTTAGCTTATGCGGCCTCTTTGCTTGGGGGCTGATTTTGTTACCGGCCAGTAGCAAAATCGGCAGTGCAGACAATTATCACTTCATTGCTTTATTTTTTCTCATCGTCGCCATTGGTGGTTCGCTGCCCTATTTGCTAGCAGCAAACCCAAAGTGGCTAACAGGATCGATTGCCTTAGCTGGCGTATTAAGTACCACTGCAATTATCGCTGTATTAGCCAATGGTAATTTAGCAAATATTCAAGCTCAGCATGACAATAATGTTGCATTCAAACAATGTTTGCATCAGTTCCCTCAGCCTATTTTTGTGATGAACTCATATGGTTCATTACCATGGATGAATCCAAGTCCGATATCTTTTGTGTTGGCTTATAACTATTGGCAAGATAGAAGTGATAATCGTCCCTTTGAACATAATGGAATAGGGGGATTAATTCAGCAGGGGTATTTTCAGACTTTAATTTTACCATCAACCTATTCTAAGAATTTTGATGGTGCCACTTTAAGTAACTATGAATATCAAACGAAAGACTGTGCAGGGTATTCGGTGTTCATTCAGAAGGACAAAGCATGAAACGAATATTAATCACAGGTGGGGCTGGATTTGTAGGGTCGACATTAGCACTCCTTTTTAAACAACATTATGCTGATGTCGATATATTATGCTTAGATAATTTAAGTCGCCGAGGCAGTGAATTAAATTTGCCAAGATTAAAGCAACATGGTGTCTCCTTTATGCATGGAGATGTCAGAAATCCTGAAGATCTGGCACGTGTGGGTGAAGTAGATTGGTTGATAGAATGTTCAGCTGAACCGTCCGTTCATGCTGGATTTGGAGAGAGTCCGGCTTATTTAATTAATACCAATTTAAACGGATTAATTAATTGCTTAGAATTTTTACGCATGCAAGGTGGTAACCTCGTTTTTCTTTCAACCAGCCGCGTATACCCCATTGCAACATTACGCCATTTGCCCTTAATACCTCAAAATCAAAGACTATGCATAGAAAACAAGCCTACTGTTGTAGGTTGTAGTGAAAAAGGAATAAGCGAAGCATTTCCATTAGAAGGTAATCGTTCACTTTATGGAGCAACTAAACTCTCTGGTGAGCTTTTTATTCAAGAATATTGTCATATGTATGGTTTGCAAGCAGTCATTAATCGATGTGGTGTTTTAGCTGGTGCCTGGCAAATGGGCAAAGTCGATCAAGGGTTTATTGCATTGTGGGTCGCCCGTCATTTCTTTGGTGGTAAATTACAATATATGGGATTTGGGGGCGAAGGATTACAAGTAAGAGATGTCTTGCATGTAAGTGATTTATTTCAATTATTACAATTACAAATGAACCAAATTCAAGATCATAATGGTGCCATTTACAATGTGGGGGGAGGAATGAAAAATAGCATTTCTCTTTGTGAACTCACATCGCTAGTGACAAAAACGACGGGGAACTCTTGTGATATAGGGTGTGTTCCCGAAACGAGAGAGGCAGACATCCCATTTTATGTCACTGACATTACCAAAGTAAATCAAAAAACTGCTTGGGAACCTAAAATCAGTATTCCAATGATTGTGGAAGAAGTTTATGCTTGGATGCAGCAAAATAAGAATGCTTTGGAAACTATTTTCAATTTATAATATTAACAATTGAAGATTTTGTACCCCTCACCCTAACCCTCTCCCGCAAGGGGAGAGGGGATAAGAATTCGAGATTCTGGCTTCCGATCCCCTCTCCCCTTGCGGGAGAGGGTTAGGGTGAGGGGAGTAAATTAATAAGGAACATAGATTGTGTCTGTTGCCATTATAACAGGATCAGCTGGGCTGATTGGATCAGAGGCTGTTAAGTTTTTTGCGGCCCGTGGTCTTAACGTCGTTGGTATCGACAATAATATGCGCAAAGAATTTTTTGGAGACGACGCCTGCACGCAATGGAACTTAACGGCGTTGCAAAAGACAGTCTCTAATTATACGCACTTTTCTTGCGATATTCGCAATTATGCAACTCTTGAGAAAATTTTCAGTCAATATGCAAAAGATATATCCGTTATCATTCACTGTGCAGCACAGCCTTCCCATGATTGGGCAGCTTTACAACCTCATGTTGATTTTACAGTCAATGCCAATGGAACGTTGAATTTACTTGAATTAACAAGACAATATTGTCCTGATGCAACTTTTATGTTCCTGAGTACCAATAAAGTTTATGGTGATACGCCTAATTCACTACCATTAGTAGAATTAGAAACACGTTGGGACGTTGCAAAAAACCATCCTTATCATGGGGTTGGCATTGATGAATACATGTCTATTGATCATAACAAACATAGTTTATTCGGTGTTTCGAAAGCTTCTGCAGATTTAATGGTGCAAGAATATGGACGTTATTTTGGAATGAAAACGGCCTGTTTTCGTGGCGGTTGTTTAACAGGGCCTGCGCACTCAGGAACGAAACTGCATGGCTTTTTATCTTATTTAATGCGTTGCGCCTTAACGCATACCCCTTATACAATTTTTGGGTATAAAGGCAAACAAGTACGCGATAATATTCATAGTTACGATTTAGTGAATGCTTTATGGCATTTTTATCAAGCCCCCCGTGTCGCTGCGGTATATAACATGGGTGGTGGTCCACAAAATAGCTGCTCTGTTTTAGAAGCCATCAATTTATGTCAAACCGTGAGTAATGAAGAGATTGTTTGGCACTATGATGACACCAACAGAATTGGCGATCATATTTGGTGGGTCAGTGATGTCAGAAGATTCCAACAGGATTTTCCATCTTGGGATTTTCAATATGATTTAACCAGAACCATTGCCCAAATTTATACTGCAGTCAAAGAAACGCAAGAAATGGGCGTGTCCTATGCATGATGTAGGAGTAAAGGGGTTATTTTCAGTGGTGATTCCTGCCTTTAACGAGGCAGAAAATCTGCATGTTACAATACCACCGCTAGTAGAATGCTTAAATGATGCTAACATCAAACATGAAATTGTGGTGGTAAACGATAATAGTACAGACAATACAGAAAGTGTGTTGCTAAAGTTAAAAGAACAATACCCTTGCGTACGTCATGTTAAAAATTCACCCCCTAATGGTTTTGGTTTAGCTGTTCGTAAAGGGTTGCAGTCTTTTTTAGGAGATGCGGTGATCATCGTCATGGCAGATGGTTCTGATTCTCCTCAAGATGTCGTTGCTTTTTATCGTAAACTTCAAGAAGGCTATGATTGTGTTTTTGGTTCAAGATTCATTTCGGGCGGAAAAACGATAGATTATCCATTTCATAAAATGATTCTGAACCGAATGGCCAATAATTTTATCAGAGTGTTGTTTCAGATCAGATACAACGATATAACGAATGCATTTAAGTGTTATCGCCGTCATGTTATTGCAGGCTTAAACCCATTACTAGCTCATCATTTTAATTTAACTGTTGAGTTGCCTTTGAAGTCAATTATCAGAGGATACCGCTATGCTGTTGTACCTAATGCTTGGTATAACAGAAAACAAGGGGTGTCTAAACTCAAAATTCGGGAAATGGGCAGTCGTTATTTGTTTATTGTTTTATATTGCCTGATTGAAAGATTATTTTCTCGCGGTGATTATAAAATTCCTAAAACGCCTGTTTCGGTGACCGAACAAGAAATATAAGCAGCTAAAAGACTGTTCATTTGTAGAGTGATTTCGCAATATTTTGCATTTATATCAGTCAATGATTAATCTTAATGTAAAGACCATACTTTAATTGTGAAAACATAATGGTACATTCTTCAAAAATTTCATTGCTGTTTGCCATTGTGGTAGGCCTCTTGCCAGTGGTGACATCAGCTGCTGATGCTCCACAGACAGCTCCTAAAGCACCTGCTGCTGCAGGCGGTGGTGGTAGTAAAGCTGGCGGCGGCGGTGGCCCACCATCACAAGGTGGTAATATAGGTGCTGTGGATGCCATTCTCAATCCTGGTGGTGGTGGTGCAGGTAAAAAGGCTGCTGCGCAAGCTAATATTCCTCCTGAACCCATGAGCGAAGAAGATACCCGAGATAGGGTCATGGATAACTCCATCAATTCTTATATGGGATATTGTGCTTGTCCTTATAGCAAAAATAGCGATGGCTTTGAATGTGGTGTCGAAGCTGCCTATTATAAGCCAGGCGGATTCAGAATTTTCTGTTATCCAGAAGATGTCAGAGGACAACTTAATATCTTCTATCGCAAGACCCATTAACGATCCTCTGGATATATATTCAGATGGCACAACTTCCGACTGATATTACTCAATTAAACAATACTGGTATTGAGTATATTAAAAATCGACAATTCCAAAAGGCTGCGCAAACTTTCGAAGCGATTTTAAAATTAATGCCCGATTCCTATCAGGCTTTAGTCAATTTAGGTTTATCTTATATTGAAATAAATGAATTTGAAAAAGCAGCAACGATATTGCGTCAATGTTTACATATTAACCCACAGATGGCTTCACTATGGCGCAATGTAACACTTTGCCAAAAGTATTCTTCTTTAGATAATCCAGATTTTATTAAGATCGATCAATTAATAAAAAATCCAGATCTTTCTGAGGAAGATCAAACACAATTATATTTTGCCTTAGGTAAAATATATCTTGATACTCAACATTATGGTGAGGCTTATCAAAGTTATGAGCAAGGTAATCACTTACATGCAAAGGTGACTCCATTTCGACTTGCGACCTTACAAAATCAAGTCTCCAGAGCAATAAAAACGTTTAATGCTGATTTTTTCAACAAATATGCTTTTGAAGATACGAGCCAGATCCAACCTATCATTATTATTGGCCCTTCGCGATCCGGCAAGAGTTTGCTTGAAACTATGCTGAGTCAAATGCCACAAATACAGGCCGCGGGAGAGGTAGGTATTAGTCATTTGGACTTGCCAATAGCTTTAGATGTACAATCCTTCACAATTGAACAAGTGCAAACGATAAGAAATCTTTATATTACTCGACTCAAAAGAGATCTACCAAGAGAAAGTAAATATATCATCGATACGCTTCCAGGCAATTTTATTTATATTGGTTTGCTTGCCACATTATTTCCACGAGCTAAATTTATATATTGTCAGCGTGACGCTAAAGATATCGCTTTATCGATGTTTTTTAAATATTATGCTTATGGCCATGGATTTACCTGTCATCTACAATCCATTCAATCTTACATGGCGCTCTATACACGAATGATGACGCATTGGTCTAAAGTGTTAGCAAAAAAAATATATTGCGTATCTTATGAAGATATCATTCGCCATCCCAATGACACTATGCAAAAAATAAAATGTTATCTAGAGTTAAATGAAGAATTTATATTTGACTTTAGTCAGCTTCACACAGAGGGGGTTGGCATTTGGCGACATTTTGAAAAATATATATCACCTAAGACTAAAATAAAGCAAAAAAATGATGAACCAGATTTACAAGATTTAATGACGAGTGCCTATCAGCGGTTTGAAGAAGGCGATCTGCAATCGGCAGAAAATATTTGTTTATCTTTGTTGTCTAAAAGTAAAGCATATTATTTGCCATATCATGTATTGGGTTTAATCTATTTTCAACAAGGTCAAAATGACAAAGCTATTTACTATTTAGAACAAGCTTTACAAATAGCCCCACATAACAAGCAACTGAACCTAGATTTATTGCATATCAAAAATCAAATCAAGAAATAAGTCTATATCTGAAAGTTTTTTTTTATCCCCTCTCCCCTTGCGGGAGAGGGTTAGGGTGAGGGGTATAAATGTTGAACAATTTTATGTCTAATATTTATGCAGATTCTTTAGCACCCCTCATCCCCGCCTTCTCCCGCAAGGGGAGAAGGGGTAAGAGGTAAGAGTTCCATCAGTTCTTCTAAAGCGCTTAGCAAATAATTGATGGCTTCATCATGATGATTTACATTCAGAGCAATGCGTAATCGACTTTGATGCGGGGGAACAGAAGGCGAGCGAATAGCGCTCACGCGGATCCCTTTATTCGCTAAGAATCGTTGGGCAGCTAAGGTTTTCGCCGGTTCCTTGAGGATGATAGGAATAATATGTGTGCTAGATGAACCGGTATCCATATTAAGAAGACGGAGTTTTTCTCTTACATTTTTTGCTTTTTCTAGCAACATCTTTGCTTGTGGTTGCAAACTGGGAATAAGATCCCAAGCTTGATGCATTGCTGCAACTTGCATGGGAGAGGGCCCGGTTGAAAAGACAAAACCTTGGCATTTATTAACCAAAAATCGCTTAATAATAGAAGAACACGTAATATAAGCACCACTGCCACCAAGTGCTTTGCTGAATGTTCCCATGGAAATATCAATATCATTTTTGTAATCTTCGGTTAACCCAAAACCACGCTTACCAAAAAGTCCTGTTGCATGGGCTTCATCGATATATAAAATCGTTCGATAGTCTTTTGCGAGTTTGATTAACATCTCAAGATCAGCAACATCCCCATCCATACCAAATACCGATTCACTCAGAATAAATCGTGGTTGTGAGAGTGATTTGGTTTTATGTAAAAGATATTTGAGGTGATCATAATCAAGATGATGAAATCGATGCTGTTTGATGTTCAAGCTTTTGCAAGCAGCATGCATGCTGGCATGATTTAAGCGATCAGAAAATACAAGCGGTGGTGCGCCATGCACCATGGGATCCATGAGTGCTGTTAACACGGAAATATTGGCCTGATAGCCGCTAATAAAGATTAGCGCGCTTTGTGAGTGTTTACTGCTGGCTATCAAAGATTCTAAGGCTTGGATCTGCGATTGGCTCGTAGAGATAAGTCTTGATGATTTACTACCAACCCCATATTTATCTGCTGCATCGATAGCTGCCTGTATCAGTAAGGGATGCTGACTGAGCCCCAAATAATCATTACTGGAAAAGTCGTGCAAATAAGTTTTTGCATGCGGCAGATGACGTAACAAATGGTTTTTACGGAGTTTTGCGCAAAATTGGGTATAAGGAAGATAAGTATGTCGCATAAGTTACAATGAAGAGAAAAGAAGATTATATCTTTAGGAGCTGATTTTTAAAAACCCTGAGGACCAAAAGAGCATTTTACTTTATTTCTCAGTAAACATGACTAAGAACCCTCACCCTAACCCCTGAGGAATCGACACATAATTTAAAAGGTTTTTCTTATCCCCTCTCCCCTTGCGGGAGAGGGTTAGGGTGAGGGGTCTATAAATCTGGGACAAATTTACGTCTTTTAACGATTAAGATTTTTTCCACCCCTCATCCCCGCCCAAGGGGAGAAGGGGTAAGAGCTTCGCAAGCTAAATCTAGTTCAAGCTAACATTATAATTTTTAAGAAATTTTCTTCAAATTATGTGTCGATTCCTCAGCCCTAACCCTCTCCCGCAAAGCGGTAGAGGGGATCGGATAAAAGATCTTAAATTCTTGTCCCCTCTACCGCTTTGCGGGAGAGGGTTAGGGTGAGGGTCTTATGGTTGGGGCGCATGGTCTGGGTTTTATTGGTCACACTCCAACGGTAATTTAATAAGCTCAACCCACTGGTCTTCCCATCCTTTGTGATGACTAACATTTTTTAATTTAATAACTTTCACGCAGCTAGGGTTATTAACTGTTTTAGAAAATTGTTCAGCTAACCAAGGAGGAACAATTTTATCTCGACCACCAGTGAAATGATGTTGAGGAATATTTTTTAGCTTATCAGCTACCTTGATTGGGTTCAGCGATCCTCTTAGAGGTGTTGTATGATGATATTCGTTTAAAGCAGCATGATTGAGATCGCCTGCAACGGTGATAAGACCAGAAACATCCTTGCGCTGTGCAGCAATAAGCGCAGCAATACTCGCACCGCCAGAAAATCCGATTAACACAAAATGAGAATTTTTATTTTTTTCTTTTAATTGATTAAGCACATTATCAAATGCCGCAATGACTTCAGATGCATAGCGATGACTTGACCAATATTTCGGATCACAAAAAGTATCGAGAGAAAGAGGGGTATATTGGCATGGTCTGCCTAGATACACGACATGTGAATGGGGATCGCGAACAGCCAGAGATAAGGCCAAAGGTTGTTTTGGAGTAGGGTTATCTGATAATTGATATTTTGTTTTCCAACTGTTTCCATCACCTTCTATGTATACATATAGTGTTTGGGTAGGGTAAGTTGGGAGTTGTTGATAAGCAGTTATGGTAAAAGTATTTGTGGCATATCTTTGCTCTGTAAAACCTGCTTGCTCAGCCTGAATGATTACTCTTTGCGTTGAACGAGCTTGTTTTGTGGTTGAGCTACATGCCCAAAGGCATGCAATAAGGATGAAAGCTAAATATTTCATACTTAAAATTTTAAACCGCAGGACAGCCAGTGTAAAAGGATTTTTTTACAGAATGCTTTGGGTGAAGCCACACCAATGATAGGATTGACTAATATGTCAGGGAGAGATATTGATGTCCGTAGATAATACAAAAATATCTTCACTATGGGCTATTCTACTAGCCAGTTTTTCTTCACAAGTCTTAGCTGTCTATCCCGATGTCGCTTCAATGCTTGAAGCTATACGTCCAACAGCTGCAGTCACAGCGCCTGAGCTTAATGCCTTAATTATTGCAATTGATGCATTACCAACAGCTCAGCAGAAGTTTGATGCATTACAGACTTTAATACCGTCAGCAGATGGTAGTTTACGTGCTGCCTCTGAAGGTCCCATGAACCAAATGTATGGGGTCATTCATAATAGGTTACTCAGAGTCTCACATGAGACGGGGTTATCAAGTGGTGATGAAGTCAATACGAAGTCACCCAATGGCAAATCAGAGAAATCAAATGGCAAAGAACAAACCGTAAAAGAATCAAAAGCGGCAACTGATACAACTCCAGCGCCGGCTGAAGTTACAGCTGATGCCAGCCCGACGTCATCGGAAGAACCTGTTAAAGATTTAATACTTCAAGAAGACATATCAAAAGGTGCCTGGATCCAAATTCTTGGCAACAATACAGGGCAAAGTAATCGTGATTTTGTGCCAGGGTATGATGCTGATGTGGGTGGGATTTTTATTGGGCGCGATTTTCTTTTTGAAAATCTAATCCTCGGGATAGCAGGCGGATATTCCTACGCAGATGTTGATTCTAGAGGCCCTTCCGGCAGTTACATGGATATTAAACGATATCAAGGAACGTTGTATGGAGGGATAAGCTTTGAGTGTCCCTTTTATATTCATACCGCATTCACGCTAGCACGCAATGATTTTGATACTAATCGTAAAATATTAGTGCCGCCTGTAGGTGGTGTTCCTTTTGTGCGCATTGCATGGTCTGATTTTTCTGGTTGGGAAACCGATGCTTATCTGGAAACAGGATTTGTATGGAAAAAAGGGCAGTTTCGCGCAATTCCCAAAATCATGTTGGCTTATTCGTATCAGCATTTTGACGGCTATGTTGAACAAGACGCTTTTGGTTTAGATTTATATGTAAAATATGAAAGTATATACAACTTGCCGTTAAGTGCAGGCGTAAAATTAGAATATGAGAATCATTTTGATGCTGCCTATGTTGTTCCTGAGATCCATGCCCATGTTTCTCATGATTTTGTTAATGACAATCAAATTGCAACGGCTCTTTTTACCGGCGGTGGCTTTGAATTTTTAAGTCAGGGCGCTGTGCCTGATTCTACGAGTTTTCAAATAGGAGCAGGTCTTGCGGTTCATAGCTACAAAAATACGGGTGTAATCATGCAATATGATTATGTAGGTCGTGATGATTATCATCGTCATCAGGCTTTTATAAAAGTACGGCATGAGTGGGCATAAAATGAAAAAAACGGTTAGTCTTAGCCATGCCGTTCTTGCTTCGACATTATTTATGTCGGCAATGGCAAAGGCTGAACCTCTGACTTCAGTTTATTCTGAGCCTGTTCCTAATCCACAAATGACTTCCACCATTAATCCGGAGCTTGAGATTGCAGCCACTGGGCAATTAAATGCAACTGGTATTGATGGTATCCAAATGGATCAACCAGGTAGTTTCGTTATCATTGATCCTAATAATACCAATGCGGGCAATTTAGCAATTGTAGCAACGGGCAATGGCAGTGGTATCAATGTTGTTAATCAGGCAGGCCAGAATTCTGGCAATGTCATTACCATCAGTTCTGGCAGTGTGATTAATGCGCTAGGCCCAAGTGCCGGACCGGGTAAATCAGATGGTATTTTAGTCAATGATACAGCCACGACAATTAGTAATGCGGGTTCTATCATTGGTGCCTATTCTGGTATTGAAGTGGCAGCAGGTGGCACCAACACGGTGATTACCAACTCAGGCGCAACGGCAGTGATTAAAGGCGGTGCGGGTGCCTCTTTATTAGTGACCAATGGTGCCAATGGTGGCACCGGTTTAACATTAACCAACTCTGGTGGCGCCACTATTTCTGCAACGGGAAATCAAGATGCCGTGCAGATTAACCAAAGCTTTACTTCCATTGTGAATAATACAGGCAGCTTTTTTACAGCAACACTAGGAAATGCGCTTAATCTTGGTGGCACGGCGGTGGCTCCAATCACGGGTGATGTGCAGAACTTTGGTACGATTCAATCAAGTGCAACAGCGGTGAGTGGCGGTGCACTGCGTATAGCAGGGCAGCCATTTAATGGCACAGTCACCAATAATGCTGGTGGTATTATTCAAAATAGTGCGGTGAGTGGCGGCGGCGGTGCTGTTGTACTGAGCAATGCTTTTAATATTCTCAATAACTCAGGCACCATTCAAGCAACCGGTGCAACACAATATGTTAATGCGATTCTTGTCAATTCTGGTATTGCAGGCGCAGGAACTATCAATAATAACTCAACTGGTGTTATTCAATCGCTAAATGACTCTGCCACCATATTTCTGAGTGGCAATCTCACTGGGATTAACAACGCAGGTACAATTAAAGGTAAACCTGCTGTTGCGGCTCTTGGTGAAGGCGTTATTTATGCAGCGACTGCCGGTGTTACCGTACTCAACGGTATTGTTAACACGGGTACCATTACAACAACGGTTGGTCCTAATGTAATCAATTTAACCAATGCGGGTCTGCTTCCCTTATTTCAAAATGCGGGCACTATTTCTGGTGGCGCTGTATTGCTCGCTGGGGGCGGTGGTACTTCATTGACAATGAATGGTGGCACCATTGCTGGGAATGTTACATCAAGCTCAACCAATGCCAGTACCTTGCAATTAAATGGTGGCACTATCACAGGCACAACGACGCTCGGTAATGTGGCAAATGGAAACATCGTTAATTTAGCAGGCACTAGCTTACAAGCCTTAAATGGTGGTATCGGTAATGATACTTTTAATTTAAGTGGTGGTAGCTTTACTTCTTTAGATGGTAAAGTTGGTGCAAATATCATCAATATTCCAGGTGTTTTTACCTTAAATAGTCCGATTTCAAGTACGGGTGGCACCAATACCATTAATGTAAACAATGGCGGTGTTTTTACTGTGAACAGCACCATTGCAAACTCGGCAAATATTTTTGTCAATGCCGGTGGTGCGATGATCACGAATTCAACCAATAATTATGCTGCGCCATTAACCATTGCCGCAAATGGTGCATTTCAAGTAAACAATGGCTCAACAGATACTTTCACCACTATCAATAATTCAGGATCATTAATTATTAACCCGGGTGGTGTACTCAAAGCTACCACTTATACTCAAAATGCTGGTGCAACATATTCTCCTGGCATTCAAAGTGCTGCGGTGTATGGAAAATTGCAAACAACGGGCGCCTCAACATTTCTTGCGGGTAGTATTTTAAGTCCTTTTCTCAATAATGCGGGAGTTTTTATCCCATCAGGATCGCAATTTCAAGTTGTAAATGCAGTGCCTGTTGTAGGTGCCGATCCTACGCCGCCAACCTTACAGCAACCACAATCGGCATTGGTGTTTTTTGAAAAAATCACGAATCCAAATGATATTACTTTAACCTTACAGTTACGCTCAATTCCTTCTGTAGCGCAGGGAGATATTCCGCAAGCAATAGGCGCGTCATTAGATCCACTTTTTTTAGGTGGTACAACAAATCCTGAATTGTTGGCACTATTTGGTCAATTGCAAATGTTGCCTGATGATACATCTTTATCAAATGCTTTATTACAATTGGCGCCTTCATTTAACTATTCCTTGCCAACATCAAGCCGTATTAGTATGGATAATGCCTTTGATAGTGTGCAAATGCGTTTGGAAGGATTGCATGGTTTAATACCGATTGCAGTAGAAGAAGAATATCGCAAAGAACGCGATTATGAATTATATAATGGCGTGAATTCGGGTGATTCCAATGTTATTTACTTAGGGGGGCGCGGAGTTGGGGCATGGGTGAAAGCCTATGGCACCATCGCTGATCAACATAAACGTCATCAAATTGAAGGCTTCAGAGCAGATGCAACAGGTCTTGCAATAGGGGCGGATTGGAGTATCACTGACTATTTCACTATTGGTGTCGCGGAAAGTGTAACCAAAGTAAAGACGACCGAAAATACCAGTGCTCAAAATACACTGAAAACCAGAAGTAATCAGACCACTTTTTATGGCTGGTACCAGCCAATGGAACCGTGTACTGGAGAAGCAATAGGGCTTTATGTTGATACGATGTTGGCAGTAGCTTCTGATAAATATCAATCAACACGATTTATTTATATTAATACTATTAATAATGCTGCTTCTGCTGAATTTTATTCCTTACATTATGGAGCGCAAGCGGATATTGGTTATGTAATTTCTTCCGATAATTGGTTTGTCGCACCTGTTGCCAGATTGAGATACACCTATCTTAATATCGATAGTTATTCTGAAGAGGGAGCAGGTGGTTTTAATTTAAATGTGGTCAATAATACCATAGATGAAACCGTTGCGGGCCTTGGTTTAAGAGTAGCAACTAAACTCGATTATATTCAAGCGATTTACGTGCCTGAAGCCTCAGCGATGTTGTTATATGATTTTTCAGGTCGCGCACAACAAATGCAAGCAACGTTTTTAGGTGGAGGCAATCCGTTTTATATTGATAGTATAAAGCCCGCGCAGCTTATTCAACTTTATGGGTTAGGTATTACTGCCTATACCTCAGATCACTACTCATTTACCATTAAAGGTAATTTTGAATATCGCAATGAATTCTTTGGGTATAACGGCTATATGCAGCTGCATTATCAATGGGATTAAATAATTGACATGAAAAAAACATTTCGTCTTACCCATGCCGTTTTAACATCAAGCCTGTTTGTGGTGCCGTCTATTTTTGCTGATACGCAAATCACAGCGAACAATACCTCTTCGCCAGCCGTTGCAGGCCCTCCTTATCAAACAAGCGTAGCAGGCAATATTGAGATACTTCCCGCTGGAATAATACAACCTGCAGCGAATGTAAATGCTATTGAAATAGATAGCGAAGCTGCCTCAGTAATAATTGATGCTAACAATGCGAATTTGACGAGTCCGCCCAATGCAATATTAACAACCGGCACAGGTATTGGTATTTCAATTCTTGCAGCAGGTAAAGCAGCTAATGTTATCGTGAATACAGGCAGTAATATTAATTCGACAGGCGGAACAGGGGATGCAATTTCAATCGCTGGCGATCTTGCGGTCATCAACAACTCTGGAAAAATTCTGAGTGGAAAAAATGGTATTGAGCTCACTGCTGGCGGGACAAATGCCTCGATTACCAACTCAGGCGCGGGCAGTATTATTCAGGGTGCGACAACAGCAAGTATTTTAGATGCAGGGACTGGATTAGTGTTGTTAAACACCAATGGCGGTGTTATTCAAGCAACAGGACTTCTTACCCATGGTGTTTTGTTAAATGTCGATTTTAATTCTGTCACTAATAATGCTGGCAGTACGATTAGTTCAGACAGCGGAAGTGCCGTTATTATTAATGGTTCCACGGTCGGTACTATCACCAATAGTGGCACCATTACCTCGACAGGCGCTGGTATTGGTTTGAATCTGACTTCTGGCGCCTATACTGGTACCATTACTAATACTTCAACAGGTATTATTCAAAATACTAGTGCCGCCGGTCTTAGCGCACTTAACATTAAAACTTCATTTGGCGCCATTAATAACGCGGGGATTATACAATCAACACTAGGTCCCACTGATACAATTGATATTGGGGCAAATGTCAGTGGTACGTTAACGAATACCGGCACGATTCAATCGCTAAATACCAGTAGCACTATTGTATTTAGTGCAGCTAGTGGTCTCACAGGTCTTGTGAATTCCGGCACAATTTCTGCCAATGATGCACAAGTGGCCACCATCAATGCCTCAGCACCGGGTGTAACCATTCCTAATGGCATTATAAACACCGGAATCATCATTGATAACGGTGTTCCTGCTACTGCTATAGATTTATCCGGCGTAGGTAATATTATTCCTTTGTTTCAAAATGGTGGCACCATTACTGGAGATGTTTTACTTGCAGGGGGGGGGGGTAATGTCTTAACCATGACCGGCGGTACGGTGAATGGTGATATTTTTTCAACTGATAACGTGGCAAGCACATTAAACTTTAGTGGTGGTACGGTTTCTTTCGGTAATGTAGTATTTTTAGGTAATATTGCCGGTAACATTCTGAATTTATCTGGAACGGCAAGCTTGGATGGTATCATTGGCGGCAATCAAGCAGACACATACAATGTTTCTGGCGGTAGCTTCAGCCAATTAATAGGTGGTGCCGGTGATATTTTAAATGTGAATGCAAGTTTCACATCCCCAGGTCTTATTGCCTCTGTACCTACGATAAATGTTAACAACGCCGGTACAACGTTTACCAATAGTGGCATTATTGCCAATGTAAGTACCGCATTAAATATTAATGCCAACACTACGATGAATGCTAATGGCAACGTGACTGGCACTGGTGCGCTTACTATTTTCCCATCAGGTGTATTGAATATTAATAGTGGCGTGACAGTGACGATGGGATCTGCGGGTAATCCTGTCACCAACAATGGTTATTTAAGTATTAGTAATAATGGTATTTTACAAACAGGTGCCAATGGAAATTATGTGCAAAATGGTGCTTTTGCTCCTCTAATCCAAAACATGTCTCTTGTCGCGCCTTTTGGTTTTGGACAAATTGATGTCGGTGCTGGTGGGGTTGCGACATTTAATGCTGGTAGTACCATTAATCCGCAATTAGGCAATGGTACCTTTATTTTAGATAATTTTGTGTTTCCAGTCGTGCAATCCGGTGCCCCAGTTGTAGGATTTGGTAATATCACTGTAGTGCAACCATCATCGGCGATGCTTTATTTTACAAAAGATAATAATCCTGTAACCAATGTAAATTTAATATCACACACTAATCCATTAGTGTTGGTCGCAGTCCCTGATATACCATTATCAGTTGCTGCTTCACTTGATCCATTGATACCAACAACGCCTGCGCAAATTGCAGCGCTTGCAGCATCAAATCCAGACTTTTTAATATTTTTAGGTCAATTACAGTTATTGCCAGATATCACGGCCGTTTCTAATGCATTATTGCAATTGGCGCCATCATTTAATTATGCATTGCCAGGTTCATCACGCATTATTATCAACAATGCTTTTGATAGTGTGCAAGCACGTCTTGAAGCCTTGAACGGCTTAGGTCCATTGACGCAAGATGAATCTTACAAAAAGCAACGTGATTATGAGCTCTATAACGGCGTCAATAATGGTGATAGCAATGTTATTGATTTAACAACAGGTCGTTTTGGTGCTTGGTTTAAAGTTTATGGTGAAATTGATGATCAACTTAAACGCCATCAAATTGAAGGTTACAGAGCCGATGCAACCGGTATTGCCTTAGGGGGGGATTGGAGAATTTCTCCTTATGCATTGGTAGGTGTGGCAGAAAGCTTAACTAAAGTGAATACGACGGATGCGACATCACAGCAAAATAAAGTCAATATCAATAGTTATATGACGACATTTTATGGTTGGTTCCAACCAATGCAATTATGTTCTTCAGAAGCCGCTCCTGCACTTTATATTGATACTATGCTTGGTTTTGCTTCTCATGAGTACGATACGCAACGCAATATTTCTATAGGCACCTTTAATGCTCAAGCAAATGCGAATTTCTTTGGTATGCAATATGGCGCACAAATGGATATTGGTTATGCCTTTATCAGCTCTGATGAATGGTATGTTGCGCCTGTAGCCAGATTTAAATATACCTATTTAGATATCTCTACTTACTCTGAAACAGGTGCAGATGGGCTGAGCTTATCTGTCGTAAATGAACCTCTTGATGAAGTGATAGCAGGGATAGGGATTAGGCTTGCGGCTGTGAAAAACTTCGTACAAGCTATTTATGTTCCAGAATTTTCTGTCATGTTGTTATATGATTTTGCCGGTAGTGTGCAACAATCGCAGTCTAACTTCTTAATTGGTGGTAATCCTTTCTACACCAATAGCATTAAACCCGCACAATATATCCAGCTTTATGGATTAGGGGTTAATGCCTACACCTCAGATAATTATACTTTCAGTATTAAAGTGAACCTTGAACATCGTGATCATTTCTATGGGTATGATGGGTTTATGCAGCTTCACTATAAATGGGACTAATCGCTTTGAGTATCGCCCCGGGTGGATTTTATCAAGAGCAATTAATTACCCACCTTCACCTTCTCCGCCTCCAGCAACGCTTTCAAGTAATGGGGCATTGATGGTTTTTGGACAGGATGAGGTAGTAAATCCATCAGCGCATCGGGCTGTACTTTTCCTTCTTTACCAATAAATAAAACTTTAAATAATGAGACGGCGCAAAGCTCATCTTTTCTAAATATTTTTTGCTCTAAATAAAACCACTTCTCATCCCAATAAATGGTTTGTGTTGTCATGGTAAATTTATTAAAGAGAAAGAGTGGACGAATAAAATGTATTTTTGCGCTCCCTAATAGTGGCACCCATTTCTTTTTACGCAGTGGTTTTAATAAACCCGTTACCGACATCAAATGTACTCTACCTAAATCCATTAAGGTTAAATAGCGACCATTATTCACATGAAAATAAGGATCTAAATCATTGGGCATGACTCGCATCGATAATTTTGCTGGCGCGAGAGGATCGGCTTGTTTTTTCATCCAAGGCAGGCGTAATAACAACCATAATAACCGTAAATATAAGTTCATCTCGTATCCATTATTTGTGAGAATAATAACTAAAATAGAATAATTCTTGATTATGTTAAGCATTATGACAATAATCATTTTTTTTCACAAAGAGAGAGCCGACGATGATTTGGGCATTATGCATAGGCATGTTTAGTCTATTTATTTTGTGGTTAGGTCTTCGTGCAAGTCATGGCATCAAAGATATAAAACAATATCTGGTGTCTCATCAAAGCTTTGGCTCTTTTGCTCTCTTTAGCACCATTGTCGCTTCGTTTGTAGGGGCAGGGGTGGTGATGGGAACGGCACAAAAAGCGTTCCAATTTGGTATAGGCCACGCCTTGGGTCTGTTAGGGTTTGGATTACAACTCTTTTTGACAGGGTGGTGGGTAGCGCCTCGCATGGCAAAATTTCGTCATATGATTACTTTAGGTGAAGTGATTGAAAAATATTATGGCAAAGTGCCACAAATATTAACCGGCATCTTATGGCTTTCGTTTTGTATTGGGATCTTAACCGCGCAAATGAGCGCGATGGGAAATTTGGTTTCAAGTTTATTAGGATATGATCGCGCATTTTGTATTTTATTAAGCGCTGGCTTAGTGATTTTTTATTGTTATGTGGGTGGTATTCGTGCGGTGGTGGCAACCGATATTGTGCAATTAGTATTAATGTTGCTCGCTATCGTTTTAGTCGCTATTTGTGGAATTCATTATGTCGGTGGTTGGCAAAGCTTGATGGAGAGTATTCCAAGTTCTCATCTTTTGCCAACGTCACATTTATCTGGTTGGGACTTAGGCTTTGTTTTTATGAGCTTTTTATTAGGCGATGCTTTAATTCCACCCGTTTTTCAACGTTTATTAATGGGTAAAAATGAAAAAATTACTCGCAAGGCCTACATGTCGGCAGGACTTCTTGTGGTACCAATTTGTTTTTTAGTCATGATACATGGCTTGGTGGCTTATTGTATTGATCCGGCGATGGTAAAAGAGAACATTACGGCAAATTTATTTGAATCAACACTTGCCATGCCTTTTGCCATTATTGCTTTAATTGGGTTTATCTCAGTGATTATGTCTTCTGCGGATAGTTATTTGAATGCAGCGGCAGGTTCTTTAGTCAATGATGTGATTGTGCCAATGAGCGGGAAGCCACTCGATACTTCCGTTGTTCTCGGGTTAGCCAAATGGACAACAGTCATCTTAGGGGTTTGTAGTACTTTCTTTGCAATAGCTGTTCAAGATATTTTGGATATTCTTTTAAAAACATATCAGTTTTGGGGGCCAACTTTAGTTGTTCCCTTAATTGGAATATTCAGTAATAAAACGTTACCCCCATGGGGATTTTATGCCTGTGTATTAACAGGCGGGTTAACGGTTGTCACTTGGAATACTTTTGATTTAGAAACCACCACGCATGTGACAGGGCTTATTGTTGGCATGATGGCGAATGCGATAGTCTATGTGAGTGCCTATGGATTGACGAAGCATGCAATGAATAAGAAATCCGTTTTTACCTAAGTTTGGATTTAAATTTCTCGGCTAAGTCTTTATTTACATCAGGCCATAATACATAAGGGTTTACGCCAAATCTATCGAGGGCTGTTTGTAAAATTTCAACATAAATGTCGGCTAATTCATTGCAACTTTTATTTTTGCGATGAGTGTGGTGGATCCCTCTTTGTGAAAATTCAATGGGTTGTAAAATACTTGCCCAATGTTGATGGATAGTGTTTTCATTAAAGACAAGCGTTTTTCTTGAGCCTTCAGCAGAGCAAACTTTAGCACCAAGCGCCGTTAGCAAACGTTCAGTTTCATCCCATTTTACTTCAAAATCTGGGGTGTTGGGTCTGAAAATTAAAAAGAGCAGATCTTGAAATCGTTTTAATTTTTCTCGGTAATAATCCAAATTAATATATGTGTAGATTCATTCTATTTACTCATCCCCCGAATAAAACCATTTATCTTACCTATTCTTTTTTTAAAAAAAGGGATAAATGCTTTGGCCGTATTTGGTGATATTCTTATTGTGTTAAATAAATAACACATTATTGATTAAAAAGTTAAGGGGAATTTCAAATGGGTAATTCTAAAAATAAACAGGATAAAGCAGCTCGTCAAAGACAATTACAGAGATTGGGTGCTCCGTTAAAAAATGTGAAGGCATTTTTTTATCCTTTAGAAAAGGAAACAGCAGCATTTATCGCAGTACTATAATATCAGCGCACTTCGCCATGGAAGAACAAACTTAACAAGAGTATTAGATGAATTGAGATCGACAGAAGAGAGTTTTTTAAAGAGTTTTTTGTTGATCCCAGCGGATTATCCCAATATTGAAGGATATGATGCACAACATAATCCTTACAAAATCCTGGTAGAAAAATTTAAAGATGACAGTGACATGGCGCCTTTAATGGAAATTTTAACTGAGTATTATGCTATTTCAAATACCATCGCAAACAATATTGAACTTTTAAATGAGGCAAGACAATATAAATATAAGCCTGATTCGCCTGAATATTTAGCATTGTTCTCGAAATTTTTGAATAATTTACCGCAAACCTTAATGCAATGTGAGGTTGGAATGAATCTATTTCATCAATTTTCGGAACTCATGAGAACACCAGAAGGGCGTGAGCAAAAAGAGAAAATAAACAAGAAATTAATGGAGCTTGGAATTGATTTGACAATTGACTCGTTTTTGATTACATGTGCTCAACGTGCACCTCGATATAAACTATTGCTTGAAGAAATAATGAAAATTCAAAATAGAAATATACAAAACCCTGCGTTTGATAATATTTTTGAGAAATTTCAAAGCTTGTTCGCAGAAACTGATGATGCTTTGGGGGTAGTGAAAGAAACCATTACGAACATTAATAAGGGTTTACCAGGAAAAGCAGAAGATAAAGGAAAAGGCAAAGAAAAGGAAAAGTCATATGATTTGCCCGTGAATGAAAGCATGGTACAAGAGTTAAAGGAACATGTAGGTGACACCGGGGCCAGAAGTGGCAAGCATGAAGCGATTCGTGAGTTCCAACGTTCATCGGATGTATTGGAAGTTGCACGCAAGCATGCCTTTTCCAATTCACGAAGCATGGCTGTTGTTAAGTCCAAACAATATGAGTGCATGTTAGATGAAATGAAGAAAAAGAAGTTTGGAATGAAATAATGCATAAAAAGGGCTACTCAGCGTTATCTGAGTGGCCCTTTTTTTTAGATGATTTTAAACGAGCTAGATTTTCAAATTGCTCTTCAAGTAGAAATTTACAAAGATCTACTAATTGATCTTGAAGAAAAATTTTGATGAGAGCTTTTTTGTTTTTAGCACCAAATTTTTCCCTGATATTATTCATTCGATATTTGATGGTATGTACTGATACCGATAACAGTTTGGCAATATCCGAATATTGTAATGCTTGGCAAGCAAGCACGATAGTTTTTGCTTCTTCAGCGGTTAAATAGATATCTTGATATTTTCTTTTAAGAAAAATTTTGTCAATGGGCATGCTTTCAAGAAAGCTTTGTTTCTTTTGATATTCAAGTCCTAAGAAATGTGGATTAGAAAATTCTTTGCTCTTGGGCGCTGGGATCTTGAATGCATCATTTTCAGCTTTTTGAATGAGATCTTGAGCGACGTTGTTAAAATAGTGGCAAAAATGTTGAAATATATCGACATTAAAAAGTAATTTTTGATAAATATGATCCTGGTTTTTTTTAAACCCAAAACAATAAGTTTCAATGCTTTCATTAAAAACCCAGGTAAGATAGAGAAAATGAGAATAATTATATTTTTGCTGAGCTAGTATACCAATTTTGCAAGATTGATGATCGGATTTGCATCCATCCCAGGTACTGACAATAAAATTTTTACCCCGAAAAGCTTCTGGAAAATTTACTATTTCATGTTGGTAATGCTTAATTGTAAAATAATCTTTTACCCAATTTTCATTAGTACAGAGCAATAACCGTTTTCCCTCACGTGGTCCCTTGTAATATGAACGTATAAAATAAAAAAAATCAGCATCAAAGTATTGAAATATCGGAGCGCAAATGTTTCTGACTTCATCTGCAAGTAGAATAGAGCTATGTGATTCAAAATTTATTAATGGTTTTTCCATAAATGAAGATGATTACTGTTTCCTTACCACGATACTGCCAATCGAATATCCTGCTCCAAATGAGCAAATCAAACCTAAATCACCTTTCTTGAGATCTTCACGATGATGATGAAAAGCAATAATAGAGCCCGCAGAAGCGGTATTAGCATATTGATTTAAAATAATAGGTGCTTCAAGAGGATTAGCTTCTCTTCCTAATATCTTTTTAATGATAAGTTCGTTCATATTAATATTAGCTTGATGGAGCCAGTATCTACTTACATCACTTGGTTGAAGATTGAGTTCAGCAAGATGTGCCAAAATATGTTCTTCTACCATCGGGATCACTTCTTTGAATACTTTACGACCATTTTGTTTAAAACAATATCGTGGATTAGGATCATTGGTTCCCACTTCAGCGTGATTTAAAAAGCCGCTGTTGTTGCGGATATTATTTGAAAAAGATGTCAGTAATTTGGTACCAATAATCTCAAATCCTGGGCGCTTAATGGTATCTGCTCTTTCAATGACCATCGCCGTACAGATATCACCGAAGATAAAATGAGAATCTCGGTCACGAAAATTAATATGACCTGATGGAATTTCAGGATTAACAACGACGATACATTTGTTTTGATTGTTTGCCAGAGCATTATAAGCGTTGACGATACCGAATGTAGTTGATGAACAAGCAACATTCATATCATAACCATATCCAGACATGCCAAGCGCATGTTGGATTTCCATCGCCATACCAGGATAAGACCTTTGCATATTAGCGCAAGACACTATCAAACCATCAACTTCTTGCGGTGTCTTTTGTGCATAATCCAAAGCTTGATGGATAGCCCTACAAGCCATTTCACATTGCAAAGAAGGTTCATCATCAGCACGAGGTGTTAACGAGGGACGCATTCTTTTGGGATCTAAGATCCCAGTTTTATCAACGACATAACGATTTAATATGCCAGAGGCTTTCTCTATAAAACTGACGCTGGAATATTCTAAAGCTTGCAGCTCACCCTTTTGGATAGCATCACGATGTTGATGATTATAGTCGTCTACATAAGTGTTAAAACTTTGAACTAATTCTTCATTCGAAATTTTATGGGGCGGGAGATATAGTCCCGTTCCTGAAATGACGATGGGCAAGCCCGTGGCCATATTTTGCTCCTTGGAGGCTTAAAAAGGTAACTCAGCTTAATTTTTCTGAGTATAACGCAAGCAATGGCCTCTCATAAATCTTTCGAAGAAACAAAGTTAATTAACTATGTTTATAAGTACTCTAGCTCTCGTTCTCCTAATTTCTTTTTAGCTGATTTCAAACGTTCAAGTTCTTCTTTTACAGACTTAAATTGCTTTTCAAGCATCAAAGCAAGCTGCGGCAAAGCTTCAAGACGGAACTCTTGCGTTGCAATCTCAAGAGTAAGGCAACAATGGGAAAAAGTGATTGCGCCAATATCTATGCTGCGTAGCCGTAGTTCACGTGCTGCCGCAGTAAAATTAGCAATATTTGATTCCTCAAGTGCCTTATATAGATTCGCTATTTTCCTCCTAGCATCATGTAAATAGATGTCTATGAGTTCAGCTATCTCTTTATGGAATAGTTGTTGTAAGTCCTTTAAGTATGAGAGTTTGATGATGTTGGAAGGATCCAAATCTCTCATGATGCGTACCTATCACCCTTATATATTATTATTCTCAGTCGGTGGACCAATATTATAGTGTATATACACAAATTTAGGTACTATCCCCCCGTTACTACCGTTTATCCAAGAAAGATTGACCCCGAGCAAGGTTAAAATTAAAAATAGGAAATATTGGGAATTCAAAAGTTGCGCGCAAGGTTAGCAAGTACTGATTATATGTGCAAGTACCCAGTTTTGAGCTATAATATGTTTACATACTGACTAATTTTTGGTACGATTTCAATCTTAAACTTTGGTTATAAATACAAGAGCAAACTATGACCGACACATTTCACCCTTACTCAAGACGCCCTTTAATGGATGCACTTACTAAAGTGGCTGAAGATTATAAATGTCGGGGAAAAATAGCAGGCCAACCCCCTTTACCAAAAGCAAAAGCAAAATTTGGACACAATGAAATATTGGTAATCCAAACAATGATGGGTGATGCTGAAGGTGCTCATTTGAATTTAGAACTAGGGGCAGATGCTAATTTTCAAGTTAACAAAAAAACCATTTCTCGTTTAGCAAAAGCATTTGATCGTCTCTATAAAACCAATATGGCGAATACTCTTGTAGAATATGGCGCCGAACCTACGCCTCCTAAAAAGCGTGGTCCGACAAAAACAACTGGCTAAAAATTTAACTTATCTTCTCTAGATTTATCCGTTGATTCTTTTTTCGGTTCAATAATTTTAATATTCAGTTTTGGTTTCGATGGCGCTATGGCAATATGGCGACTTTGCAAATCATATTTTTGTGCTAATAATAATGCAAAAGACCACGGTCCAATGATTAATAACAATACTTGCGCGATGCCTTCTAGCACCCATGGCGATACTTCTTTTAATGAATGAAAATATCCTGTTGCCATATAAGAAAACTTAGATAAAAAAACCAATAATAAAATAGCATATAAGCTAAAAATAAATGTACGAATATAATAACCTTTTACCATTTGTTCGCTGTTCTCGACTGCATCGTTAGCATTTTGTTCATCTGTGAACACAAGAATAGGGGCTACAATTTTTGTTACAAATGCCCCAAAAACGAAAAATACAGACAAAGCCGACCAGGCGAGTATAAGCGTTATCGGTAAACCCTTCATTGCTAATAAAAAATAACCCCCAATACAGATTAAAAACACAATGCCCGGAAAAACGAGCATGGAAAAAAAACAACCCATTAAGCTCAAAAATCGCGTAGCGGTGTAGAAAAATAGTTTTTTATAATCTATCGGGGTTTCTTTGCCAACCGCATCCTGTATGCAAATGAGGGTACCAAACAAAGGCAGAAGAATGAGTGTGGCAAAGGCTGCTACTTGGATATGCAAGTGCGCATATTGCTTGGGAAAAAGCACATCACCAAAACGCATAAAATCATATATTAACAGCAACAATAAGCTCACAGGCATCACTTTCATCAAACTGATGCGATACAGATGGCACACTGTTTTGATAAAAGTTTTGTCATCCACGGCTTGAGAAAAGGGAAAAATTGCCATAGTCACCCCATGATCGAATCTTTATATAAAAGCATAGATGCAGATCGACCCTAGTACCTATGTTAAAATACGGTTTCTTCAGTGGATATATTTATACATCATACTAACTAAATTGGTGGAGACATGAAATTAGCTGATCGTTCTACGGTGGCAAGATTACTGATTACCTGCCCAGATAGGCCAGGCATTATTGCCCAAGTGACTACTTTTTTGAAAGATCATGGGGCCAATATTACCGATCTTGATCAGCATTCAAGTGATCCTGAAAATGGATCTTTCTTCATGCGTCTAGAATTTCAAACTCCCCATTTAGATATTTCGAGTAAAACGCTTGAAGAGAAGTTTGGAAATGAAGTAGGCACCCCTTTTAATATGGATTGGCAAATACATTATGCTGCTAATTTAAAAAGAATGGCGTTATTTGTTTCAAAATATGATCATGCGTTTTTAGAAGTGTTATGGCGTTGGTCCAGACAAGAATTACCCATCACCATCCCTTTTATCATTTCAAATCACCCAGATTTAAAAGGGGCAGCAGAACATTTCAAAGTGCCTTTTCATCATATCCCCGTTACAGCTAATACGAAATCACAAGCCGAAGAACAGATGTTAGCGTTATGTGAAAATAAAGTGGATGGTATTATTTTAGCCCGATATATGCAAATTCTATCTGATAAATTTATTCAACATTATCCAAGTAAAATTATTAACATTCATCATTCATTTTTACCTGCATTCGTTGGTGCCAATCCTTATCAGCAAGCTTATGATAAAGGCGTCAAGTTAATTGGAGCAACCGCGCACTATGTGACCAAAGACTTGGATATGGGGCCCATTATTGCGCAAGATGTGGTACGCGTAAACCATCGACTGAATGTGGAAGAGTTACGTGAACTTGGACAATATGTTGAAAGAACGGTATTAGCACGAGCAATAAAGTCTCATGTTGAAGACAGAATTATTGTTGATGGTAATAAAACGGTTGTGTTTTCGTTGGATTGAGAATAGAACTGACATCCCCCACTTACTTCGTTCGTTGCCCCCTGTCAAAGCATACCCTTATACATAAGTATGGGGGTATCATTTCATGCCCCTAAAAATAGGCCACGCTATAGCAAAGTCTCTCATCCTTTGTATTCCTATCCACATTGTTTGTGGTCCAGGCTCACCATCATTTTTCCTTCCTAAAA
>JACPOY010000004.1 GCA_016191245.1 Gammaproteobacteria bacterium
CCATTTTAACGCATTTTACATCTATGATTCTTTCATTGCAGTCAAATGGGTAATTCCACTATGCGAGCTCTGATTACATACACGCTTATTTTCACTGCTGTTCATCTTATGGGTTGTGCGAATAATCAAAACCAATCTATTTATTCTCTTGCCAATAGTAATAATGGCAAAGCTTTCGATGCCATGCCAAGAGAAGGTTGGGCTACCGATCCTAATTTAAGTTATCGCTTATATTCATATTATCCAATGGATTTTCAATATGGGGGTTTTTATAACCCTTATTTTCATCGCAATAGTCGCCTACAATAAGCAAATTACAATGAAAGTTTATCTGCTGTTGATGGTAATGTACGTTGAATTTTAACTGATAACGAATTTAATTCAGTAAGAATTTGATTAATTTTTGGATTATCGGATTGACGGCTTGTAATATCAGCCAAAACACCCAATGTATGATTACTTTGCGACTCATACACATGTTCTGTTGGTTCAAGCAAGTTATTATAATAAACAGGATCAGTGTCTTTGCTATTTAATACTTCTGACAATTTTTCAGAGTACATCACAAAATTCAAAATATTACCCATCAAATCTAAAGCTTGCAAATATAGTAAATCTTCAGGCTTTGCTTCACCTATTCGCTCTAATGCTTGACAACGCTGAGTAAATTCACTAAAAGAATCAATCACTAATTGGTCTCTTTCACCGCCGGAACCACGATACATAAAATCACCCGCTCCCAATGTTTTTACCAGGTCAGATGATGCCCAGGATGGCCCTGTCGTTGCATCATCAGCATTGTAATGATGCTCGTAATCTGCGTATTTACTCGCATTAGTGGCAAGACAGTGGTCGATAAAAGGTTGAAAAAGTGATGCAGGTCCAAGTAAATTATTTGCATATATTCTTGCAAAATCGACCGCACTCTCTAATTCAACAGTACTAAGCAGTTTATTATTATGAGCAACTGCAACTGGCTTTACGTTTGGTGCAGATTTTCTTGATAACCAATGAAACAAGGGCATTTTTATCACTTCCTAGAATATGTAGCTTTATTAAAGAATACATAGTCTATGGTAAAGATATATTAATACCGTTATTCAATACAGTTTAATCAAAAGCCATCACTAAATCAGAATTATCGCGTGTAAAATCAACTATTATTTTATTAATTTTAAATTGCATATCCGCTTTATCTTGATATTTGGTATAAAACATCAATACAAATTCAAAACCCGCTGGCTTTTCTTGACGAATTTTAACAAGATATTTTGGCTCATAAATCTCTATATCATCGAACTCTTTAGGATGCAAAGCCAATGAATTTTGAAGTTTGAGATATTGAATTAATTCATGCTTTAAAATTAAAAACAATAGCTCAAACATTTCAAAGGTTGCGTTGGGCCTAAAAATAAAACTTGTTGTAGTTTCGACATATTTTTCTTGTGAAAAATTAGTTACCGGATTTCTCGCTACCATTCCATTAGGCACTTTAATGATTCTGCCTGTAGAGGCACTAGGAAAGTCGTTATTGGCTTCGATTAAAGTAAAATATAAAATTCCTATTGATTTTACATAGCCAATATAATTACTAATTTTAATATAATCTTCTTCGTGAAATAATCCGCGCCAATTAATAATTAGCCATCCAATCAAATTCATTAAATTGTCTTTTTGCGTGATGGTTATCGCTGCAGATAAAAAACCAATAAATGCTAAAATTTGAATAAATCCATCCACCCATATTTTGATAAAGCAAATCAAAAACAGAGCAATCAAAAAATAACGAAGGCGAACATTCACCAAATTCAGCGTCTTCTTTGTTTTTATTTTTCTCAGGATGACGACTTGAATGGCAACATAGCTTGCTATGAAAAATAGTGTCAAAAACAGAGAATTAATGAGCTTAATTGAATAAGCGTTAAACATCTCAGACATGTATCATAATCCTGATTATGTATTCAGCTAACTTTAAGTTAGGTATGAAAAATTTGTAGGTGAACTTTAAATGACATAGTACTTAAAAGCAAACTGATATGTGTTTAGTCTATAATTAATATAAGTGAATGATAATTAGGCACATTTTACATGACCGACTCAGGTAATTTAGAGGCTGGTGAACAAAATCATCCTATTGAATTAAACGATTATCAGAAAAACATTAAACGTCTATCTGATGCTATTGTGAATGCGCAGGCGCCCATTCGCATTTTAGATGCAGTAAAATGGGACAGTAAAATAAAAGAAAGGTTTTTTGCTCAAAAGTTTAAAGAGCAGCCTGTTGTAACAGCTGAGTATTATCGTGAGAATGTCAATCTTGATTGGCCTAAGCAAAGACAATTATTTCACCTTATCGAACGCGCTGTCACTAAAGAATTGGGCCAATATAATCCTGTTGGGCAAATGATGCGCCGTATTTGTGGAGAATATCTTCGCGTTTTGCATATGTTAGAACGTCGAGGCACTCTCGAGTTTTCCTATCTATCACAAGAATTATATGGTTCAGCGAAAGATGTGTTCCATGTTGGTGACCCTACTTTAGCGCACTTAGGGGTTTTGATGGCTGATTCTCTCAATCAAATTGATAAAAGCCAACTTCTTGATAACGAACCTCGAACTATTAATGCAGAAAATGCAATTAAAATATTACAGGACTCTCTCAATCAACATTTTTCTGATCCCCAAAAACAAGTACGTGTTCTATTAAGCGATGGCATTATTGCAGATGCAGCAGCAGGTGCTGATTATATTAAAATTCGAAGTGATGCAATGTTTAACGAAAGAGATTTAAAGCTTCTTGAAATTCATGAAGGTTTAGTTCATATTGGCACGACATTAAATGGTAAGAGTCAACCCATCTGCACCTTCTTAAGTAAAGGCCCTCCTTCTTCCACCATTACACAAGAGGGACTTGCTATATTAATGGAAGTGTTGAGTTTAACGTCCTATCCGGCTAGATTAAAAAAAATAGCGAATCGTATTCGTGCTGTTGAGTTAGCTGAAGATGGCGCAACTTTTTTAGATATATTTGAATTCTTTCGTTTAGAAGGCTACAACGAAGATGAATGTTATATGCTAGCAAGTCGCGTTTTTCGGGGAAGTATACCGGATGGGGGGCCTTTTACTAAGGATTTAGCCTATGCAAAAGGGTTTATTACTGTTTACAACTTTATACAATTAGCTGTACGAAAAGGGAAGCTAGATCGTATACCCTTATTATTTTGCGGTAAAACAAATCTTGAGGACATTAGAGATATTGCCCAGCTTGTAGATGAAGGTATTATTATTCTGCCTAAATATTTGCCTCCACAAATAAAAGATCTAAATGCCATCACAGCATGGATGTGTTTTGCGAACTTCCTCAATCAACTCAGCTTAAGCAAAATTGAAAGTGACTATGCTTATTTATTGAGTTAACCCAACTAATCCATATCCTCTATCTCATCGGTTGAATTCGATATATTTTGATTAACTGGAAGTGAAGTTGAAGTTTCTGTTTGTGGACTGGATACTGAATGAGCCGTAGAATTTTGTTGGGTTGGATCTTGTTCGCTTTTGTTTTCTTCAGCTACTACCTGGAAAACACCACAAATAAAGGTTACTAGCACTAATGTATTAATGATGACTTTTTTCATATTATCCTCCTTGTCATAAGTAATAAAAAAACCCTATATAATAATCAATTAACTATATAGGGTTTGCAATATCATCTTTGATAATTATCTAGAATATTCATCCAGATTCATTTTACTACCACTATTATCATCAGGAACGCGTGGTTCTGCTTCCATCACTTTACCATGGCCATCGTGATTGTGATGATGACGTTTATGCTGGTGCTTTTTAGACGATTTCTTTTGTTTCTTTGCAGGCTCTTTACCTTTAGCAGCCTTGTCGTCTTTTACTTCTTTTTCCTTTGCCGCTTCCTCTTCTTTAGCTTGCTTTTCTTTTGCCGCCTCCTCTTCTTTAGCTTGCTTTTCTTTTGCCGCTTTTTCTTTAGCTACTTTTTCTTTAGCTACTTTTTCTTCATGAGCTGCTTTATTTTCCATTTCCTTTTGAGCAGTTTTTTCTTTTAGTGTTTGCGCATCATCTGTGGCCAAACAATTCACTGAAATACTTAAGGAACCTACAATTATCAACGATTTTAATAATGTATTGTGCATCGCATCCTCCATTTGCTAAAAATATAAACAGTTTTTCTTATATAAAAATACCTAAAATATGGTACTAATCATAAAAACAAGAAAATCTTTTCAAATTATAGTTGAGAGTATGCTTTTAAGGTAAATAGTTAACCCATTATTTATCCTGGGATCAGCAAGGGATCCCAGGCATGAACATTAATGGACTATTGTGTTTCTTTTACCGGCATCTTCCATTTTAATTTGAATAGGATTACGTGACGAATGATTAAACTTTGAAGGTGAAGATGGAGGAGACTTACGATAATTTGGTTGAGCAGGTAGAGAACCATTGGATGACTTCTTTGGAGACTGACTAGTAAGGCTAGGCATTTCCTTATCTGCTGATTTTTTATCTAGATGCTGAGGGCTAAAAGTAAACACCATTTCCAATGCCTGGAATAAACCTCTAAATGAAAACATGTGCAATAGTTTTGCAAAAAATGTAGCGGGCTCGGTAATAGATTTTTCATATACCCCCACCGCGTAATCAATATTATAAGTAAGACGCATAGAGTTTAAAACAACAAAAATTGAAGATAATCCCATGCTAATGCTTGCAATAACAGGATTAAGAACAAACCCAAATAAGGGATATAATAGTCCTGTTGCCGCAGTGAGACTTAACAAATTATAAAACCCTGTCCAATAAAGATTCTGATGTATATTTTTCATGGTTTCTTCAGCAATGATTAAACCAGGAATAAAATTAAGTTTTTGAGTTGCAACATGTGCTGCAGAAGAAGCATGTGTCCATGAACCTACCGCAATAGAAAGATCTGCTGCTTTCATCGCCTCTAAATCATTTATGCCATCCCCTACCATAGCCACAATTCTATTTTTCTTTTTTAAGTTTTCGATAAATTGCTTCTTCTGCTGTGAATTAAATTCAGCATTGACTTTTTTAATTCCTAACAGCTTTGCAACAGCATTGGCTGGCTCCTTTTTATCACCTGTAAGCATGATGACTTCAATATTTCTCGCTTGCAAATCTTGCACTGTTTTCTTTGCATCGGGGCATAAATTATGTTTTAAACTAGCCACTGCGACACATTCGCCATCAATGGCGACATATATCGATGTTAAGCCTTTTTCAGAATTTTGATTTTCTTTTACTTTGTAATGTTCCGGTATATCAATTCCATTTGATTCAAGATGAGATAAATTACCTACTAGTACTTCTAAATTATTCACTTTTCCTGAAACACCTTGTTCTGCTTTCATCGCATCAACACAAGGAATTAATTCTTTATAAACTCCTTCTTTCATTAATGATTTTGCAATAGGGTGGTCAAATCCTTTTTCAAGACTTGCTACATATTGCATGATTGTTGCTTTATCCCAGTCTCCGGCATTTTCACCAATATAAACATCCCTAACTTCTGGCTTAGTCAGCGTTCCCGTTTTATCAAATACTACCGTATCAATTGTTGATGCCACTTCAATTGCTGAAGCATCTTTTACTAGAATTTTTTCAATCGAAAACATAAAAGTACTAATAGCTGTTGAAATGGGGGTCGCTAATCCTAATGCGCAAGGACATGCACATAGCAAGACAGACATTGCGCTTTTTATCATCCATGGCAAAGCGGGAACTGGACCAAAAACAAACCAACCAGCAGCAGATAAAACAGACACAGCTACGATACTAGGCACAAAAACAACTGCTAGTCTATCAACTAATTTTGATATTGAAGGTTTGGATGCGCTCGATTTATCTACATCGGCTATTACACGAGTCAAATAACCTTCTGGGCCATTTTTAGTTGCTCGAAAAAGAATCGTATGTTTCTTATTCCAACTACCACTAAAAACTTCATCTCCTTTTCTTTTTTCGCAATCTCCTGATTCTCCAGTCAACGTTGCTTGATCCATCATTGTCTTCGTATCACTAACAATAATCCCTTCTACGGGCACGCGTTCATCGCGACGGACTTGGATAATATCGCCTTCTTTAATTTTCAAATAAGGAATTTCAACAAAATCTTCATTTCTTAATGTATTCAAGTCACGTTTTTTATGTTCATTTTTGAGAACCAATGCCGTCTGAGGTTGTAAATCAATATATACTTGGGCTAAATTTTGCACTTTACTTTTTGATTGTTCTTGAGCATTTGCTCTAATGCCTTTGCCAAGGTTTATAATTCCTAGAATCATATTAATTGCTAAGAAATGGTATGAGAGTGCAGCAACGGGAAACAACATTGGCGCTATTACTAATAGCATGGAATATAACCAGGCACTACCCGTACCCAAAGCAATGAGAGTATTCATATTAGAAGAACGGTTTTGTCTAAATTCTCTCCATGCATCCGTAAAAAACTCTTTCCCGGTTTGCCACATCACACCAAACGTAACACCACCGATGAACAATCCAATTAGCTGGCCTGACAAAGTTAGAGGTAATGGAATAAAACCACTAAATAAAATTAAAGCGACCCCTACTAATGCATTAATTAATGATCGACGAAGATACTGAGCAGGTTCGTCTTTGGTTCTCTCTTCTTTTATTAAGGGTTGTATCTGTTTAGCTGTCACCTTATGATCTTTGACAGCCGCATGTATGTCACGTTTTAACCGTAATACTAATGCTCTTGTAGCGTTTTTATCATCAGGACAAAAGGTAGTAACAATAGCCGTATGAGTAGAGTAGTTTACAGTACAAGACTTTACATCTTCTTTATTAGCATTGAGTGCTTCAGTGATTAGTTTCACATCATGAATTGAGGACATACCTGAAATTGAAAATACCAATCTTTTTTCATTATCTGGAGAAATCCAAGAGGCTGAAAATTTATCTGGATTAACATCTTTAATCAGTTGAGCAACCGTATAAGCATCGGTGCTTTGATCAACGACAATTCTTGCACGGCCAGTTACTAAATTAATCGTTATTTCTTTAATACATTTTTCATATTGTAGATTGGTCTCGATCAGAAGCGGGCAAGATTGACAGTGCATCCCATGAATATCAAAATAAAGCACTTTATCTTTATTGTTCGACATCTCAATTCTCCAGGAAATGAAAACTTAATTATTGTGAAGATCTATCTGATATTACGAAAAAATATCATGCTCGATCTCTCTAGACGCATCATTGCGTGTTTTTGCCACTTTGTTAAGATAAAGTGACTCATTCCCTGTTAAATAGATACCATCAAATACCGAAGATTCAAATTTTTCTATCGATTTGTTGCCTTCTCTTGCTACAGCTATTAAATCTTCTAAATCTAAGTAAATTAGACCGTCTGCGCCAATTTGATCTTTAATTTCATCTAAGGTTCGATTATGAGCTATCAAATCGTCAGTACTTGGCATATCAATACCATAAATATTTGGATAACAAATAGTAGGAGCGGCTGATGCGAAATAAACCTTTCGAGCCCCTGCTTTTCTTGCCATTTGAATTATCTCTTTTGATGTTGTACCACGAACAATGGAATCATCCACTAAGAGTACATTTTTGTTCTTAAACTCTAGCTCAATCACACTCAATTTTTGATTGACGGATTTTTTCCGTATCACTTGCCCTGGCATGATAAATGTTCGACCAATATAGCGATTTTTTACAAAGCCTTCTCTATATTCGATCCCTAAACTCCTCGCCAATGGGATAGCCGCATTTCGACTCGTTTCAGGGATTGGAATAACGACATCAATATCATCAATTGGCCATGATTTACTAATTTTTTCTGCTAATTTTCGACCTATATTCATTCTAACTTTATAAACAGATATTTTATCTATAATTGAATCCGGTCGAGCAAAATATACAAACTCAAATAAGCAAGGACTTAATTGAAATTTATCAGCACATTGTTGTCTGTGAATTTGACCACTTCCATCTATAAGAATTGCTTCACCTGGTTGTACGTCATCAATAATAGAAAATCCTAAAGAAGTAAGAGCTGCGCTTTCTGAGGCTACCATAACCTCAAGCCCATCTTGGGTTTGTCTTTGACCAAAAATAAGTGGTCTAATGCCAAAAGGATCTCTAAAAGCTATCACTCCAGCATCAACAACCATTGCAACGACGGCATAACCACCGCGACATCGTTGATGGACACGTGAAACCGCTTTAAAAATATCTTCATTTGATACTTTTAAATGAGAAAGTTGTTGTAATTCATGAGCAAAAACATTCAATATTACTTCTGAATCGGAAGATGTATTAATATGTCGCAAATCATCATGATAAAGTTCATTTTGCAGAATATCAGCATTAGTTAAATTACCGTTATGGGCTAACACAATGCCATACGGGGAATTGACATAAAATGGTTGTGCTTCTGATTCACTTGATGTCCCTGCCGTTGGATAACGAACATGACCAATACCCATTCTACCCTTCAAATGATGCATATCCTTTGGACTGAAAACGTCTTTAACTAGTCCATTTCCTTTACGCAAAGAAAAATGTTTATTCTCACAAGTCACCATCCCAGCTGCATCTTGACCACGATGCTGTAATACAGTAAGCGCATCAAATATGGTTTGGTTTACATCTTTGGTTGAAACAATACCAACTACACCGCACATTTTTTAAGACCCTTTTTTAACCAGACCTGTCTCTGACTCTTGTGAAAAGTGGAATACTTTTGCATTTTCGTCAGGCAACCTATCTTTTATCCAAATTGCTAACACTTCAAATTTACCAATAGCATAAGATTCATTCCACCAATCTTCTTCCGGAAAAGGGGTAAGTCCTGCTATTAATATTAAAATTGTTACAAAAAAGCCACCTCTTAGAACTCCAAAAATAGAGCCAAGAACTCTGTCAGGAACACTAAATGGTGTTTTTCTTATTAAACCACCAATCACATAATTGATAATCGCACCCACAAATACTATACCAACAAAAATTAGCAAAAAGGATGTTAAATTTTTAACTAAAGCTATTTTAGTGAAAGTGATATGTTCCGCTAAAGGACTTGCATATAAAGCAGCCATACAAATAGCGAATACCCATGTCACTAAAGAAATCAATTCTTTCACAAAGCCACGGACAATACCTATTAAAATGGAGAGAAAAACTATGCCAGCTATTAATAGATCTGGTGTACTAATGCTTAATGACATTTCATTACCTCATTAATCATGGCTCAACGTTATACCTAACAATGATACCTTTTAAATTAAATTTTGCTTGTAAGCTTGCAACTAATTTTGCAGCATCTTCTTTACGAACAACAGGGCCCACAAAAACAACAGTGAGCGTTCTATCATCATCATCAGTTTTGCGAGAATATGCTGGCATTCCAAGCGCCCGTAATTTTCTCATTAAAGCGCTTGAATTTCCTGGATCGGCAAAAGTTCCAAGTTGCACCGCCCATCCACCTTGTGAAGAAAACATAGGGCGTTTTTCAACTTTGTGCTGCTTTGATTTACCTTTTACAACCGATTTAGCTTTATCTTTTTTATTCTCAGTCAGCTGAGGTTCGGGTTGCTCTACTTTAGCAACTTGAGTTTCGTGAGCTGCTTTTTTTTCTGCAGCTTTGGCTTCTGCTGCGGCTTCAGCTTCGTGCGCCTTTTGTTCTGCTTTAGCTTGTTCTGCTTTAGCTTGTTCTGCTTTAGCTTGTGCAGCTTTCGCTTGTGCTGCTTTCTCTTGTTCTGCTTTCGCTTGTGCAGCTTTCGCTTGTTCTGCTTTCGCTTGTTCTGCTTTCGCTTGTTCTGCTTTCGCTTGTTCTGCTTTCGCTTGTGCAGCTTTCGCTTGTTCTGCTTTCGCTTGTGCAGCTTTCGCTTGTTCTACTTTCGCTTGTTCTACTTTAGCTTGTTCTGCTTTCGCTTCTTGCGCTAGCTTTACTTCTTCAGCGGCTTTGGCTTCCCTTGCTGCTTTTTCTTGTGCTAGCTTTGCTTCTTTTAAAGCTTTTGCTTCTTGCGCTTTAGCTTCTTTTATGGCTTTCTCTTGGGCTAATTTTGCTTCTTGGGCTTCTTTTGCTGCTTTGATTTGGGCTGCCTTGGCTTCTTGGACTGCTTTTTCTTGCGCTATTTTTACCTCTTCTGCTGCTTTAACTTCTGCTATCTTGGTGGCTTCCCTTTCTGCTTCTTCTTGCGCCAGTTTTGCTTCTTTAGTTTTGGCTTCTTGAGCTATTTTTGCTTCTTCGGCAGCTTTAGCTGCCTCAGCTATTTTAGATTCTTGCGCTGCATTGGCTTCTAACGTCGCCTTCAATTCAGCTGCTTTTGTTTCAATTGATGATTTAGCCTCTTCTAAAGGTTTTGATATTTCAAATTCCTCAACAGATGCAGAATGATTCAATTCAGCCGCATTCACAACAATTTCTACTTCTTTCTCAGGAGGTAATTCAGTAACTTGCTGCTTTGCACCCTTATTATTTTTATTTTCAACCTCTGGTTGATTAAGCTGTGCTAAAACGGCTGGCGTTTTGTCCTGATTAACCGATTTTTCATCTGGATGCTTTGGAATATCTTTAGCCAAATGCATCTTTGGTTTATGAGAAGTATTGAATATCATTGGAATAAATATTACAGCTAAGGCAATGACGACAACGAGTCCAAAGATTTTTTCTTTTAACTTTTCCATGTCACACCACTTATTGCAAAAGAATTTGCATCACTTGGCCTTGAATCAACTTTATATAATCCATTATTTTGAAACTCTCTCTCAAATGATGATAATGACTCCATCACTTCAGAGACTGCATAAAAAGAACCAAAGACAACAACAATATCTTCAGCTTGAACCATTTCCATTGTGCTATGAAATGCCTTAGTAATTGTAGGAAAGGCACAAACTTCACTAACTTTATTTTGTGTCAATGTTTTACAAAGGCTTTCTTTTGTTGCAGCCCGGGTTTGGCAAATTGCACCAACACACCAAACATCAACTATTTCTTTCAAAGGTTCAATTATTCCTGATAAATCTTTATCTGCTAAACTAGACCATACTGCATATATTTTCCCTTGGCAGAAAAGGCTTTTGACTTTACTCGCTAACCATTTTGCTCCTTGCGGATTATGAGCCACATCAAAAATGATCAGTGTCTTGTTTACAATTACTTGTTCAAATCTGCCTTTCATCATGATTTTTTCAAGATCTGGCGCAATCATATTAAGCTCTGCTAATGAAAAAAATCGTTCACCCAAAATAGTATAAGCAGCCATTGCCAATGACACACTATTTGGTGGCAAATAAATATTTGTTAGTTTAACAACTTTTTCACCAAAGCGCCATTCATCGTTGTTATACTCAAAATCTTTAGCTTCCACATAAAGTGTATTATGCAAAGTTTCTGTCTGCTCCAATAAAGAAGCCATTTGAGCTTCATGGCTTAATATAACAGGGATCCCCTCGCGTAAAATACCTGCTTTTTCATATGCAATACTATCTAGCGTCTGACCAAGATATTCCTGATGGTCATAACCAATTGACGTTATTATCGCTAAATCGGGATTAATGACATTAACAGCGTCTTGTCGACCGCCTAATCCTACTTCTAAAATGATGATATCCAATCCAAGCTTGTGCTTTTGAAAAATACTAAAAGCCGCTAAAGTAGTAAACTCAAAGAATGTGAGTTGTGTTTTCTCACGCAAAACTTCAATTTGTGTAAATGCTTCGCATAATTGCTCATCTTGCAAACACTGACCATTAATTTGTATTCTTTCGCTAAAATGATATAAATGAGGAGAAGTATAAGTTCCTACTCGCTTACCTGCCGCAAGTAATAATTTTGCCAATGTTGCGACCGTAGATCCTTTGCCATTTGTTCCTGCCACTGTTACAACTGGTACAGTAAAATTCAGTAAGCTTCCACGCGATCCAACTTCTGTTATACGGTTTAACCCTAGATCTATTGTTTTAGGATGAGCTTGCTCAATATATTCTAACCATTGTTGAAGTGAAGCTCTCTTCGTATCCATTTATTTATGATTTAACTCATTCAACGAAACCACAGAGATATCTTCCGGTTGCTTTAAATGCATTAATTTTGAAATAATGCAGGCAATTTCAGCACGCATATTTCTTCTATCAACAATCATATCTATCGCCCCATGCTCTAACAAAAATTCACTTCTTTGAAATCCTTCTGGCAACGTTTGTCTCACTGTTTGTTCAATGACACGAGGACCTGCAAAGCCAATAAGTGCTTTTGGTTCAGCAATATTAATATCTCCAAGCATAGCAAGACTTGCAGATACTCCCCCCATACAAGGATCGAGCATAACAGAAATATAAGGTAATTTTGCCTGTGCTAATTTGGTTAATGCTGCACTCGTTTTCGCCATCTGCATTAATGAAAATAAAGATTCTTGCATTCTCGCGCCACCACTGGTTGAAAAACAAATGAAAGGAACCCGTGATGCAATGGCTGCGTCTATTCCCATAATAAAGCGCTTTCCAACGACTCTTCCCATAGAGCCACCGATAAAACTAAATTCAAAAAATCCAGCGACAAGTGGGATCCCATGCAAAGTTCCTTTCATCACAACGAAGGCATCCTTTTCGCCTGTTTCCTTTTGGGCTTGAGACAATCTGTCTCGATATTTTTTTGTATCTTTGAATTTAAGTTTATCTTGAGGTTCAATATTCGTTCCAATTTCTTCTCGAATATCTTTATCTAAAAATTGATCCAATCTCGTGCGTGCGCTAATTCGATTGTGGTAATCACATTTTGGGCAGACGTCTAAATTACGTTCTAATTCTGCTCTAAATAGAACTGCGCCGCAGGCTAAACATTTCGTCCACAAACCTTCTGGTATAGATTTCTTTTTATTCTCATTCGTGCGAATTTTGGATGGTAGTAATTTTTTAAACCAACTCATATTATGGATTATCCTACGCAAAAAACTTCGTTATTATACCCTCTAACATTTATCCATATAAGTTTATTATCAAAAACAAACACAGATTAAGATAAAAAGTTAGTTAAATCATCCATTAAGAGCCAGATTGCACTTTAACGAGACTTTTAACTTAAGTCAATGATTTAATTAGGATTATTCTAAAAACCAAGGAAATGAGGTGGCTTTGGGAAGAGAGAAATTAGTAGGGTAGCCAACATCTACCAAATATAATCCATTTGCAGGTGCCATTACTCCCGCAGCACGCCTGTCTTTTGCATGCAAAACCTCTCGTATCCATTCTGGAGGAGATTTACGCTGTCCCACAACAATTAATGTTCCAACAATATTTCGAACCATATGATGTAAGAAAGCATTGGCTTTTACATCGATAATAATAGTGTCTTTTCGACGGATTATTTCAATATTATGTATTGTACGAGTAGCAGTTTTAGCCTGGCAATGGGTACCACGAAATGAACTAAAATCATGGCTACCAATAAGATGTTTTGCACCAATTTGCATTAACGATGTTTCTAGCTCACCCAATACCCAAGTGATGGCTTTATTTAATATACCAGGGCAAACGGAGCGATTATTGATAACATAACAATATCGACGCCAAAGCGCTGATTTTCTAGCATCAAATTCAGATTCAACCAATTTGCACCACATGACCCTGATATCTTTTGGCAAATAGGTATTCACCCCCCTTAGCCATGCAAACTCTGGCCTTGTAGCCTGGGTATCAAAATGTATTACCTGCCCAAATGCATGAACACCAGCATCTGTTCGACCTGCACAAAACACTGAAATGGGATGCGCTGCTACTTTAGAAAGTGCAAACTCGACATGAGCTTGAATAGAAGGCTGATGCTGTTGCCTCTGCCACCCAAAATAATTTGAGCCATCATATTCAATACCAAGAGCAATACGTTGCATGTTCTCGTTTTCATCTGTGAAAAGAAGAGAGGAATTATATCAAATTCTTCTAGAAGTGGGTATGTATATGATTAGGATCTATCTCAACTTGAGTTAATGCCTGTGTTTGAACTTGGGTAGTAGCATGAAACGGAGCGCCATTTTCCTCTGTCACAGTCATCACTATCTCCTTCCCACCTTCTCTAGACATCAATGGTGTCCATGTGACTTGTGCTTCAAGCACATGGTGCAAATCCAATCCCTGCTGCTGGGATAAGTGATCTGTCATTGGCATTTCCATAATATCATGCAAATTTAATACGTGCTGAGATTGCTCATGCATGAAATTTGTATGCAATAAATCATGCTGGCTATCGTATGCAAAAGAATTACCATGCGAGATCTCAACCGTTACGTGAGGGGTTTGCGTAAGTCCTGTGGCATATAAAGTAAAATGATCAATAATTTCATTTGGCTTGGTATTGTCTTCAGATAGAAATAACTTTTTTAAATTACTGAACTGATGTTCCAAAAGATCTGAATGTATTTGAGATAGTACAATACTATCATGAAAATCAACTGGTAAATGTGAAAAGTCATTATCAATTAATCTTTCTTCTGGAACGCGGTCAAAAAGAAAATTTCCAGTTATTTTATGATGTATAATATCGTAATTAAGTTTATCATAAAAATTACCGATCGCTTCAGGGATAAGCAGAAAGTTGTTGTATCCATTTTGATGTGAAAGTGAAAAACTATCGCCTTTTAAAAAGTCTTTCATTAGATCATATTCAGAATATATATCTTTGATTAATAAATTTAACGCATGATCACTTAACCCAAAGTGTTTGGTAAAAACATTAGAATGCACGGGATGTTGTGTCCAACCATGAGATTCTCCAGACAATGATATTATGCCCTGATGTCCAAAGCCATATTTGACGTCTTTAGGCTGCTCAATAGTTACTGTTGCTGCAAACGCATGATGTGCAGCCAAAGGCAACAGAAGCAAAAGAGCCAAATTTATTGTCAATTTATCAGATGAATCTTCAGGTTTTCTGTTTACTAGTGCATTTGATTGATAATTTCTGTATGAAATTTTTGGATATGTTATTTTAACTGAACGAATAGTATCAACAATTCTTTTATTATGTTCATTAATGTGGGTTACGCACACTCTAACGACGAAATCATCATTGTTTTCTGATGGTCCCAAAAGATGGATTTTATTTCGAAAACTATCTGAATCAGAAACCTCTTCTAATCCAAAACCATTTTTCACTTGGTTTTCATTAAATATAAATGTAATTGCTTTTACTAAAGAAAATAATCCTGTACCATCTTTGGGTAATTCAATTTTTCCATCTTGATTAATTAGTGCTTCATATTGATTGCCGCCAATATCTGTAATAAGCACAAAATCAGCTTTGGGAAAGTTGTTATTCGCATTATCATTATCTTTAGCCCCATAACCGTTAATAAGTAATGGATGTGGAAATGAAAGATAATCTTTTGAAAAATCTGAATTTCCTAAAATATCGATTAATCCCTGCACTGGCACCGTGATTTCTAAAGCATGATCTTCTTTAAGAAATTCCATTTCATCTTTAATATCTATCTCTTGGCAAAAACTTTTTAATCTTTCAAAATCTTTTTTCGTGCCAAGAGAAGCAAATCCTGGCGATTGAAAATTAAAATTCTTTGAAAGTATATTATTTGGGCAAAGTTGAGCTTTAACAGTCAATGTAGAAAAGATCTGCGGTATTACACGTGCTTTTTCTGAACGCATTTTCTTAACTGGAAGGATCACAAGGGGGCTCCTCAGGGTGCTAAAATCACAGGTATCAGTTAATTTTATCTACTAACTATACTTGTAGCACAAAACTGAGAGACCTAGATGGAAAGTTAACTAAAAAAGCAAAAGCCTCAACATTACTTGAGGCTTCTATTCATTATTTTGTTATTATTATTTCCCTGATTGTTATTATCATTTCCTTACTATATCGTTACTTTGTTATTATTATTTCCCTGATTGTTATTATTGTTCCTTCCTGAAAGATAAATTAATTTTATTTTCCCTCATTATTGTTTTTATTCCATTCTTATTATGCTTATTTTAACCCCAGTGTTTTTCGTTACGCCCGTCGAATTCAATCGACTTAAGACTATTAAATCACATGAATGAGGATGGCGATATTGTCCCTTGGGGCAATGGACTGATTACCAAGTTTGGTTATAGGTCATAGACTTTGCAGGTAAACTTCTTGCTAAAAATGATGGGTTATTTTTTATTGAGCTGATCAAGGAGTAGCTGCACATTTTCCTGTTGAGTTGGTGTTCCTTTGGATAATATGTTGATTAACAATTCTCTTGCAGCCTCTATATCACCCACTTCCATATAAGCTTTAGCAAGAGAAATTTGAGCATGAACTTCATCTAGATCATTTACCAGTTCTAATTTTTCGGTTTGTTTGATAGGTGCAGAAGAAGTTTTCGTTTCTGGTATTGAATCGGATTCAACGATATGATGCGTTGCTAAATCTAAATGGGTATCCCCAGCTGTCTTAGGTATTTCTATAGACTGAGTATTGATATGAATTGCTTTTTCGCTCTCTACCTTTTCTTGAAGTAAAACAATCTTGGACCATACTTTGGGTGATATTTCTTTCAAATCTTTTGGAACAGTTTTATACCACTTTTCATAATCATGATATTTTTCAGTTAATACATATAATTCTAATAATTTAAGTAATGCGTCCCAATAGGCAGGATCCTGTGCAGCAATATCATTTTTGAGAATTTCTTGCAAAATCTTTTCAGCTTGTTGATATCTCTCATAGGCAATATAAATTTCAGCATCCTCAAGTGAGGCTATTGATTTTTTATGCAGATTTTCTTGTTCTTGTTTAGAAAGAGCACTATGTCCACCTACTTGAGGTTTGAGATATCTATTTTCTTCACTTGATACTGCTTCCAATGCTTTTTCTAAATCAAAATGCAAACCATAGTTAACTTGTACATCTGTAGATGACATATCTGGAGTTTTTTGAGCTTCTTTAAGTTGTGGCTTATAGCGATAAAAAGAATTCATCAGATTAGCCATCCAACCAAGCACCTTATGCAAACGGTGCCTACTAAACCAAAGCCATCCAATCACCGAACATGACAGAACAAATAAAAACATTATATAAATAAGATCTTTTCTTATATCAGAATGTTTCTCATATTGAACATCATTAGAATTGGCGTCTGCAGCGCGAGATGGTGATACTTTTGGCGAGGCTGAAGATGCTTTAACATGATGTTCTGGCGAATCGGGTAATTGCTTAGATTTAATTTTAGGTATTGTATCTGGTGTCGCAACAGCATAAGACTTGTTCGGCCCCATTGTTGATTTAGTAGCAATTTCATGTGGTTGAACAGGTCCATCCAATAATGCTTTTTGTACAACGACTTGCCTTAAGTGAGTAATTTCATCTTCTTTTAGGATCAATTGTTTTGCTAATGTTTCATTCTGATTTTGTAAATGTAGGTTTTTCTGAGAAATGTCTTCATTTGATCTTTTTAACGTATCAATAGCCTCTTCAATCAGAGATAGCCTTTGAGCAACAAATTGACGAGTATCGATCTGAGATGGTTGCGTACTTTTCTCTTTAGATAAAAGCTCTGGGTTTTTCTTAGATATGCTATCGTCATTCTCAGCTAGCGGCGCAATAAGTTTTAATGGTTTTTGCGTGTCATCGACATATTCTTTTGTTTTAGTATAAGCAGGTTCTTTTTCTAATTGGACAGCTTGAAAAGACTCTCGATTCAGATTGTTGGCTTTGCTTTCAACAAAATTTTGCGCATTACCTTCTGAGTAATGGCTTAATTCTTGTTCTGTAGGCAAGTTAAGAACAGAACCTTGTTTAATATAGTTAATATTGCCCTGATAAAAAGCTTGCATATTTTTATCTGCAATTGCCACAACGCCTTGCTGAACTGTAAAATCACTGTTTTCAACAAGTTTTTTGGCAATACTCCACAATGTCTCATCAAAAACTGGCCCATATTTACTACCATAAAGTAGGGCCCCTTTTCCTTGCTTAAAGGTGCCAGTCTCTTGCTTTTGTATCTTCGTAGATTGATGAAATTGCGTTGGACTGTCAAAAGATTTTTCTGATATCACTTTTGCCAAAGCAATTTTTGATTGGCTTGAGGATGCTTTTGGTGGATCAAGCAAAATCGTATATTCTTTAATAATTTTTCCACCAGGCCATGCAACCTGAATCAATAAATCAGCAAAGGGATCTTTCACCGGTTGCTTAGTCGATAATTGAATAACATGCTTGCCATTTTTAAGAGTAGTAATTTGAAATTGGATATGATTTAACCACCCCGATGGTTCAAGGCCTGCTTTTATAAATGCAGGTGAATCGGCAATAGATGTAATAATATCGGAAGGTTCAATTCCTTTAATATCTACTAAACCAATTTGAGCATCAAGCGGTTCATTGAGATGTGAATTTAACTTAAGTTCACCAAGTCCTAAGGCAAAAGAGATTGACGGCAATAGTCCGAAAAACAAACACGACATGCATGTCGAAGCAAGTCTTCGAACTTTTTTCACATAAATCTCCTACGTATTTTCGATTTTAGTGAATTTGCTTACTTGCAAAAATTAAAAAGCAATCCACCGCTACTCTTAACATACTATAGGTTTATAAATAATCTCTTACCAGTATTTGTGCAATTTGTATACTATTGAGGGCTGCCCCTTTACGAATGTTATCTGCAACCACCCAAAAATTAAGACCAAATTCATGTGAGATATCTTCTCTAATTCGACCAACGAAAACAGCATTCTTGCCAGATGCTTCTGTAACAGGACTTGGGTAACCGTGATTTTCAAGTTTATCTTTTACGATAACTCCTGGAGCTTTACTCAGTAGTTCTTTTGCCTCATGAGCGGATAATTTTTTCTTTGTTTCAATATGAATAGCCTCAGCATGACCAAAGAAAACCGGAACACGCACCGCTGTAGGGTTTACTTTAATTTCTTTGTCATTCAATATTTTACGCGTTTCATTGACCATTTTCATTTCTTCTTTTGTATAACCATTTGGTTCAAAAGCATCGATATGAGGAATGAGATTAAACGCAATTTGCATCGGGTAAACTTCAGAGGTTACATCGCGTCCAGATAAGGAATCTATTGTCTGCCTCGCTAATTCTTCAATAGCCGCTTTTCCCGTTCCAGATACTGATTGATAAGTTGCAATATTAATCCGTGAAATCCCAGCTACATCATAAATGGGCTTCAATGCTACTAACATTTGAATTGTCGAACAGTTTGGATTCGAAATGATGTTTCGATTTTTATAATACTGAATATCATCTGGATTTACTTCAGGGATAACAAGTGGAATATCATCATCATTTCTAAAATGCGAAGTGTTATCAATGACGATACAACCTGCTCTTGCTGCGATGGGAGCGTATTTGGCTGAGACACTTCCACCAGCAGAAAATAACGCAATTTGAACTTTTGTAAAATCAAAGGTTTCAACATCATCAACGACCAGTGTTTCATCGTTAAATATAACTGATTCGCCTTTAGAGCGATGACTGGCCAGAGGATATAATCGATTGATCGGAAATTTTTCTTCCGATAAAATTTCAATCATAGCTTGACCGACTGTGCCTGTTGCACCTAATACGGCAACATCAAATTTTTTACTCATCTTTTACCTTAAGAATGCTTGAGCATAAAGACCATTAAGGTTACCGCTCCAATAAGAATTAAAGCAAGAATACCCATTGTCGAAAAACTCTTATTGATATTTTTTTTACTTAACATTTCTGGATTGGATTGAATTTGTTTATAGAGCATCCAAACTAAAAATAAGCACGCTCCAGCTGCGAGTATCTTTATTAATGTGTCCATCATTTCCCCCGCCTTTGACCAAACATACATAACCAATGATCCATCACCACTAAAGCCACCATAGCCTCAGCAACAGGAACAGCACGGATCCCCACACAAACATCATGACGCCCCGTGACAACAACTTCTACTGGCTTACCTTCTTCATCAATGCTTCTTGCCGGAATGCGAATACTTGATGCTGGCTTTAGAGCGATACTTGCAAGAATTGATTGTGAGGTTGAAATACCAGCCAAAATTCCCCCACTATGATTGCTCAAAAAACCATTTACGGTCATTTCATCTCGGTTCTGCGAACCTCTTTGAGTAATCACTTGAAAACCATCACCAATTTCTACACCTTTTACCGCATTAATGCTCATTAATGCTTTTGCAAGATCAGCATCTAATCTATCAAATACCGGTTCGCCTAGACCTGCGGGCACATTATCAGCTTGTATATTTATTTTTGCACCAATGGAATCGCCACTTCGACGTAATTCTTCAATCAAAGCTTCCATTTGGCCTATTTTAGAACTGTCCGGACAAAAAAATGGATTAAGATTTACTTGCTCCCAGGAGAATTTTTCCATATCAATGGCAATCTCGCCCATCTTTGCAAGGTAAGCTTTAATCGTAATTTTTGCTTCTTCAAATAAATATTTTTTTGCAATGGCACCTGCAGCTACTCTCGTAGCCGTTTCTCTGGCAGAGGCCCGGCCACCACCACGATAATCTCTCATTCCGTATTTCTTAAAATAGGTATAATCACCATGTCCTGGACGAAAAACATTTTTTATATTTTCATAATCTTTCGTTCGTGAATCTTCATTTGGAATGAGTAAGGCAATAGGAGCCCCTGTCGTTTTGCCTTCAAATAGTCCTGATAGAATTTGAACTCGATCATTTTCACGTCTTTGGGTTGTAACATGTGATTGTCCGGGTTTGCGTCTATCAAGTTCAATTTGGATATCTGATTCAGCTAAGGAAAGTCCGGCAGGACAACCATCAACGACACAACCTATCGCTGGGCCATGACTTTCCCCAAATGACGTGACACAAAAAAGTTTTCCAATAGTGTTACCCACTATTTTACTCAGAAATCAAATGACGAAATTCGCGTAGTTCTTCTGATGTCAGTAAAAATACGCCTTCTCCACCTTTTTCAAACTGCAACCAAGTAAATGGAATACCAGGTAATTCTGCCTCTAATAAATCTTGACCAAAACCTACTTCAACTATCAATATCCCTGTGGGAGAAAGATAATCTGCAGCATGAGCTAAAATTCGACGAATAATACCAAGACCATCTTCGTCACATAACAACGCTTGTTTAGGTTCTCGTATGTATTCTGCAGGTAATGCATCATATTCTGCTTTACCTACATAAGGTGGATTCGAAACGATGATGTCATATTGTTTGCCAGATAGAGCAGTAAATAAATCCGACTGGATTAAATTTACATTTTCTTCTAATCCAAATCGTTCAACATTGATTTTAGCAACTTCTAATGCACTGCTACTGATATCAACAGCATCTACGATAGCATCTGGAAAAGTGAATGCAGCACTTATTGCTATACATCCTGAACCTGTGCAAAGATCAAGAATACGTTGAACATTTCCTTCTTCAACCCACGGGCTAAATTCATCTTCTAATAATTCAGCTATCGGTGAACGTGGAATTAACACACGTTCGTCAACATAAAAATTCAAACCCGCAAACCAGGCTTCATTTACAAGATAAGGAACAGGAATACGTTCTTCTACTCTTCTTTTTACTCTTTGAACAATGAGCTCTTTTTCTGCTAGAACCAGTTTTGCATCTAAAACATTTGTATCGATATCTGGTGGAAGATGCAAAGAAGTTAATACCAAATTAACAGCTTCGTCCCAACCATTATCGGTACCATGACCATAAACTAGATCTGCTTGATTGAATTGGGTAACGGCCCATCGAATAAAATCTCGAATGGTGACCATTTGTTCTACAGCCTCATTGGTATCAATACCCTTTGACATTACTTCTTCTCACCTTAAAATCATGACAATTGTTCATTCTGCAAAGAAAAGGCACCAAAATCAACAAGAATCTATGAATCAAAGCCAACTTGGTCTAGATTTACGGCAATTACTCCCAACTAGGGAAATAACAGCACATCCAAATTTAGTTAAATACCCAAGCACCTGATTTTTAAATAAATAATAGTCAGGCTTCCCCCCCTCTACCCCTCTAAGACCAAAGTCCAGTATACAGTTACAGCAATCCATGATGAGATAAATTAATGTAATAGCGTCAAGGAAATATGTGTATGAACGCCCTTGTTATTACATTTTTGAGGGTAAAGTATGAGTGAAATTAAATTCGATATCTCGATGGATCCTGACAATATTAACCTTCCTTCAAAAGTAATACATGAAGAAAGTACTTCATTTATTGATGAAGAAGGGTTACTTCCCGGAACATCAGAATCACGTGAGACAAGTGGTTTTCTAGCACTTTCTTATGGACAAACTCAACCTTCAGTTATTCAATTTGCTCCAATCGCAGATCAACAAGCATTAGTAAATATGGCATTAACTTCAAAAGGGGCAAATTTACATTATGAATTAATGCATAACAATCAGTTACTCGTGGCAACGCAAGGTGAAACTGACAATGCTGTGTTTACCGTACATTTGGACAAAAATGGAAGTTACACTTTTACTTTGCACAATCATTTAGATAGAACTTCTCCTCCAAATCTTGTCGCAAGCACTGAGCCTTCTCAAAACATTCATACTCAGCCTGGGGAGCTCTACCAACTTACATTTTATCATCAAGGGCATACTTCAGCTCAAAATGAAGCGAATGACGTCCAAATTTATTGGGGAGATAATTTAATTTACACTTTACCCTCAACAAAAAGTGAGGGTAAGGGTTATACATTTTCAGTTGAAGGTGTAGCGGGAGCAGATACGACTAAGTTGCAATTTGTGAGTACTGGTAATGAACATGCAATCAAAGACACCATTCATGATGTTTCTGTAATGAGTACGGCCCAAAACAAAGTACCCATTGATTTTGCCTATGTTGTCGCTGATATGCAAGGAAATGAAACACATGGTCAATTCACGGTTAATATAACAACAACTCCTCCTATCCAAGTAAGTAATCACGAACCTTTTGATGTAATCTTTGAACATGGAGTTTATCAAACAATTATCGTAAGCGATGGCAATGCGCAACATAATCCTCTCACAACCATAAACCTTGATAATTTATTTAATCATCTTGCAATTTCAGCTGAAAATCGAGTTGTAGAAGTTGTTCAAAGAGAAGAAAATGGTTTTGCCACGAATGTATACGAAGTGAAAATATCTGATAAAAGCCAATCCCTCGTTCCTATCACCGTTGCTGATGTGCAACTTTCATTTCCCGGAGGCGATGGAGGTCTACATGTTTTTCAACGTAATATTTTCATAGAAGAAGGAGGCAGCAATTTAATGCCGCCTCTTGGACTTGGACACGATCATTTAGCCTAACTATTCAAAATGTGCCAATGCTACCTGCGGTAACACTTCTTGCTGCATCATTACAGCATTACATACAGCAACAGGCTGAAAGCTTGAAATGTCCTGTTTGCCTTCGATAATTGAACCACCACCTTCTTGTAATCCTGGGATCTCATCTGGAGACTGAATCATATCTGCCATTGAAAGTGACGATCCTTTCTTTGTGATATCCTTTACAAAACTTTCCACTTCGGCTATTTCTTGAGTTGATAAAACCGTTGATGACTTCTTCGTCTCTAATGCTCCATTTGCTACATCTTCACTTTTATGATCAACCATTGATTTCGCAAATTCTTTAACTACAACTTTTTCTTGCGATATTGGCAAAGATTGTGATGTAGGATCTTCATCTTCCCAATCCGAATCCTCTTCATCTTCTTCTTGATCATCAGCAATGCCAACTCGTCTTAATTGCAAGGCGGCTGCCAATGACGATTGAATAGGTTGGGTGTCCACTGGTTTTGATTCAACAGATTGATCATCTCCATCATGAACGATGTCTTTTATCACATCTTTATCTGCCATTAAATTTTTTGAAAGTTGATCAACAGCAAATTTGCTATATGATTCGCTTGTATTTAAACCCTCTGTTTTAGATAGATATTTAGTTTCTTCACTTAATATTGTGCCCATTTCAATTTTTACTTTGTCATACATTTTCACTTGAAGATCATGATCAAACTGAGCTAAGAGCTTTTCAACAACTGATGCTTCGATAGATTCTTTTAAATTTATTTTATGAACTAGAAGCTCAGCCATATTTTCTGCATAGTATGATTTTGAACTTTTATCTCCATGACTAGTAAGTTGTTGTTTAATGAGAAGATCAATTTTTTCTAACATTTCTGAAATTTTGCTTTCAATTTTGATAGATTTTTCTGAATCTACTTTAATATCTGCACTTAGGCGAGCATGGTATAATTCTATTGCTGTTTTAATAACAGGAGATTTAGAGCGTACAAGTTCTTGCAAGTCAATCGATAATTTTTCTTGAAAGGATACGCTATTTAATTTTTGTGAAATAGTTTCACGAATGAGGGCAGTATTTGTAGCAATAAGTGCTTCTTCTTTTTCTTCATTTTCCCAAAAATTATCAATATCAGCATCTTCCTCATCGACATGCTTTGCGGAATATTTACCACCTTCAGTTCTGGCTGATACATTTTCCATAGCTTTGAAAAGCAAATTTTTCACTCCATCCCCACTATCTTTGCCTTTCTCTGCACTATGCTTTTCTACTGTTACCCGCTTAAGCTGTTTAGCACCCGTTACAAATTCATTCGCAGAAATAGCAAAAACTGTCTTTGTTGCTTTTGGTTCTTGCTTTTTTGACGTTTCACCGGTTGCTGTTTCAACAGGGGCCCATGTTTTAGTAACTTTTGTTGATACTGGTAGTGGCGGTGGTAATGGAGGAGGCGTAAATGACGTCACATCATTTGATTGTTCATTAATTATTTCAGATACAAAAGCATCAACTGCCTGCTTTTCCTCAACAGTTAAGCTTTCCCTCGTGTTTGATTCATCCTCTACCAATTCCGATACAAAGGTTTCGACTTCAGTTTGCTGTTGTGTGCTTTCTGGTGTTTCTTCAACTGATTCTTTAGTTGCTTTTTCTTGGATAAGTTGTTTTTGCTTAGCAAATTGCTCTGCAGAAATGGCAAATTTCGGCCTTTGAGGGATGACGGCCTCTATCTGCGGAGCTTCAACCTTAGATTTATCCTCTACCAATTCCGATACAAAGGTTTCGACTTCAGCTTGCTGTTGTGTGCTTTCTGGTATTTCTTCAACTGATTCCTTGCTTGCTTTTTCTTGGATAAGTTGTTTTTGCTTAGCAAATTGCTCTGCAGAAATGGCAAATTTCGGTCTTGGCTGTGCTACCGGCACCACTGGAGACAGAATAGCAGGCTCAACTGAAATCTTATCTTCGTGCGTTATTTCCATGGAAGCTGACATCTTTCCATGCTTATGATTCATTTGTGGTGCTTCACGAGGATCTATGCCTCGCAACAAATATACTGTATCTGACTGGAACGGACCCCGGTCAGGATGAACATTAAATACTTTATAAGGTAATCTTGCTTTTTCTTGTGCAACCACATTTTCTGCAGCAGGTATTACAACGAGAGGGAATATAGGCTTATCATTTTGTACTACAGGCACTACCTCTTCAACAATCGGTGCTACCTCTTCAACAATCGGTGCCACCTCTTCAATAATCGGTGCCACCTCTTCAATAATCGCGACTATCTCAGGGATTTTTGGCGCATCATCAAAAATAACTTGTTTTTCTTGGGAAACTTTCCAAGCAGTAATATTTACATCATCACTTTGATATGGCTGGAAAGTGAAAATATCTGCATCCAATTCAAATTTTTCATGTACATCGGAAAAACTAAACCCATCATATGTATATGTAGTGGGAGCGAATTCAAAAAATTTAACTTGAGAATTTACATGATCAATTTGAACAATTTCTAATCTTCTAAAAGTATTCCCTAATTCACCCGCCATATCATTAGACTCTGTAGAATCTAATTCCATGAGTTCATTGAGCAATTTGGCATCACTTTGCTCTTCATTTACGAGCGGAAGATCTTTTAAAATCTCTGGAATTTCATACTGATTTACATTTTGTTTATGATCATCTTTAAACAGACTCTTCACTTCATTCCATACTTGTGAAAAATCGTGTATATCACCAAAATTGCTAAATTTTACAAATAAATCATGTAGTTCTTGCGCACTCATTGTCAAATTGCCCCAAAATAATAAATTTAAACTTTGGAACAATCTAACAGTTAAGTTAATTTTATAACATATAAAATAGTATGATTTGCGACCGAACAACAACAAAGTCAGACAAATGGATAAATTCAACCTCTAGAAATGTACTTAGCGACGATGAAGTTTCATTCACTTATTTTTAAGAGGAGAGTAATTTGTCTAGTTGTGATTCATCAAGAATAGAAATTCCTAATTTTTGGGCCTTAGTTAATTTTGAACCAGCATCTTTTCCAACAATAAGCCCATCAGTTTTGGCAGACACACTATCGGTTACTTTTGCGCCCAATGCTTGCAGCTGCGCTTTTATTTCATCTCGTGAACGCGACAAGGTTCCGGTTATTACATATGTTTTACCGGCGAGAGGTTGATATTGATTGGTGCTCTTGTGGGTAGACCATTGCACACCTTCTTCTAATAATTTTTTAATAATAACCTGATTATTTTTTTGTTTAAAAAATAAAACAATATGCCCCGCCACAACAGGACCAATATCTGGCAAGCTCAGCAATTGTTCTTCCGTTGCTATCTTTAATTCTTCAAACGAAAAATGGTTTGCAAGTAATAACGCCGTAGATTCGCCTACCTCTCGAATACCTAAAGAATATATAAATTTAGCTAATGTAGTTTCTTTACTTTTTTCTATTGAATTTAATAGATTGTTTGCAGATTTATCACCCATACGATCGAGCGACATAAGTTGATCTTTAGTTAAAGTGTAAAGATCTGCAACCGTCTCGATAAGAGAATTGCTCACTAGTTGTTCAACAAGTTTCTCACCAAGGCCTTCAATGTCCATTCCTTTACGCGATACAAAGTGTTTGATACTCTCAATGCGTTGCGCTCTGCAAATAAGACCACCTTCACAGCGTGCAGCTGCTTCCCCTTCAATTCTGACAACTTCTGAACCACATATTGGACAGGTTGTGGGGAGTGCAATCGTTTTTACATTCTTAGTACGCTTTTCAATCAATGGTCTTACAACTTCAGGTATGACATCACCTGCACGACGTACAATGACATAATCACCAATATGAATATCTTTTCGAGCAATTTCATCCATATTGTGCAAGGTAGCATTACTGACCGTTACTCCTCCCACATTCACAGGTTTAAGGCGAGCAACAGGAGTAAGTGTTCCAGTACGTCCAACTTGAAAATCTACTGCTATTAATTGCGTTTCGGTTTCCTCTGCTGGGAATTTATAAGCGATTGCCCAACGTGGAGCTCTTGAAACATAACCTAGTTCTTCTTGCAAAGACACATCATCTATTTTTACAACCATGCCATCTATTTCATAAGGCAATTTATTGCGCTTATTTAACAAAAATTCATAATATGCTTGTACTTCCTGAATGCCATCGACTACATTACTTTCTGGGCAAATTCTTAAACCCCAATTTTTAAGTTGTTGTAAACTTTCGCTATGTTTAGAGGGTAGCGCTTTACCTTCAATAACTTGTGAACCATAGCAGTAGAATTCTAATTTTCTTTTGGCTGTAATTTTTGGATCCAATTGGCGCAAACTTCCAGCTGCAGCATTTCGAGGATTTGCAAAAGGTTTTTCATCATTGGCAATTGCATTCATATTTAACTTTTCAAAACTATTCAAAGGCATATAAACTTCGCCACGCGCTTCAAGCAGTTTTGGAAAATCTCCCTGAAGTACTAATGGTATTGTTTGCACTGTGCGCAAGTTAGCCGTAATATCCTCACCAACAGAGCCATCTCCTCGAGTCGCCCCCCGAGTCAATACACCATTTTCATAGAGCAAACTTACAGCAAGACCATCGAATTTAGGTTCACAAGCATAAGAGAATGTTTTGAAGTGCTTGCCCATCATTTGAATATTTCTACGTTCAAAGTTCTCTAATTCTTCAAAGGTAAAAGCGTTATCAAGAGATAACATCGGAGTGATATGTTTCACTGTTTGAAAGCTTGTAAGAGGCGTTACTCCCACCCTTTGTGTTGGGGAATCAGCAGGGATCTCATTCAAATTTGCTTCTAGGTTTTGGAGTTCTCGAAACAATTTATCATATTGCGCATCTGAAATCGTTGGCGCATCTAAAATGTAATAACGGTAGTTATGTTCATTGATGAGCTTTCTTAGTTCTTGCGCTCTTTTTAAATTAACAGTTTCTACCAACGTTGACTTTCCTTTTGCTGGTAATTTGACTGTAACGACAGATTTGCTTTAATTCTTTCACGATATTCTTGAATTGTTTTTGTACTGAGGGGGTTACGTTTATCATCACATAACTGAGCTTGCAAAATAGCCGATAATTGTCTTGCGCTGGTTAACATTTTCTCAAATGTATTAATGGGATCAAAAGCACCAGGTGTAATCATATAAATCAATATACCTGCAAAAGCTTGATCATGCATTTTTTCTTGTTCAAAAAAACCGGGGTTCACAAGTGATGCAACACTATATAAAACGGGCTGTGAAGGATTATCAAGAACATGACGATGATACAATTTTTGCTTACCATAACGAAAATGATTTTTTGTGAGTGCACCTAAAAGGGTATTACCAGAAAAAACTCCATTTTGTTTAGGTATTATTGTCACAGCAAAGAAATCTTGAGCTTGCGATACGCCATGTTTCTCTGTTCCCTTTTTGGGGGAAGCTTCTTTTATTTCTTCACCTTCATCAAATTCTTCATCAATCTCCATCAGTTCTTCTTCAAATGAGACAAGATTATCTGAGACGGTTTCTTGTTTAAATTTACCTATGTAATCTACTGTTGCTGAAGCGCTTTTTGCAAAATCATCTAATAAAGGATCATGTTCAATTTTGGCCGAGCTGATTTGTTCATCTCGCTGCATATTGTGATATTGGCTATGTGTATTTTCCAAAATTGTTTGTTCAAATTCTTCATGTAAAAGCGATTGCTTCTTCAATTTTCGTCGACTAAATGCTTTAAATAATACATAACCGCCTAACACTATCCCTATGATCAACAACATTAACCGCATGGTATCTCCCTTGTTCTTATGCCTTGGCCATTGATTTAGCATCTTCAATATCTACGGTGACTAATCGAGATACACCAGGTTCTCGCATAGTCACACCCTGTAGTTGATGCGCCATTTCTATCGCCAGTTTATTGTGACTGACATATATAAATTGAATTGTTTTTGACATCTCTTTTACTAAATCACAAAAACGACCTACGTTATTATCGTCTAGTGGAGCGTCAACTTCATCTAACATACAAAAAGGTGCTGGATTCAGTTGAAAAATTGCAAACACTAAAGCAACCGCTGTAAGCGCTTTTTCGCCACCAGACAATTGCTGAATTGTACTATTTTTCTTACCTGGGGGTCTGGCGATTAAAGTAATTCCTGTATCAAGTAAATCTTCACCTGTCATAATCAAATTTGCTTGACCGCCCCCAAACAAACGTGGAAACAACTTAGTAAAGCCATCACTCACTTTGTCAAAAGTTTCTTGGAATTTTGCCCGTGTTTCACGATCAATTTTCTTAATAGCGTTTTCTAAAGTCGTCAATGCTTCAGTGAGATCATTGCATTGGTTGTCTAAGTATTCTTTACGTTGTTTGGCAGCTTCAAATTCTTCAATTGCTGCTAAATTGATGGCGCCGAGGCGTTGTATTTTTTGATCTAAATCTTGTAGATTCTGTGCCCACATGTCTTCATCAGCATCAGGAGGCATTGTTTCAAGTAAATGCTCTAGAGTGAACTCTGTACTTTTAAGCTTTTCAAGAGCACTTTCTGCTCTGACTTGTAACGCTTGCCAAAGCATTTTAGTTTGCTCTAGAGATTCACGAACATTAACGATTTTATGCTCAAGAGAATTTAATTTTTGTTCTATTTCACGAAGTAAGTTATCGATAGAAGAAACGTTATCACGCGCATGGTTGAGTTCGTTTTCAATCAAGATTCGCTTTTCTAAATTTACTTCTAATTCTTCTCTCAACGATACAATAGGTTCTTCGTTCTTCGATAACGCTAACGTAATATTCGACACTCGCAATTCGGCACTTTCAATTTGCTTGCTAAATCTTTCAACGTTTGTATTAAGTGAATTCACTTGCGTTTGATATGTTTGCAATGACATTGAGATCGTTTGAGCTTTAGTCGCAGTATCTTTCATCTTGGTTCGTGCATTTTGTAATGCATCTTGTAATGATTGTTTTTGTTGACTCAATGTTTCTTGTAATTCAGTCAATCTAGACATCTCATTCAATGCTTGATGCAAATTACTTCTTGAGCTTGACACTTCAGCAAGAGCAGATTGAATAGCTTCTTTACATTCAGACTCGTCTTTTTGAATTTGCAAATGGCGTTTTTGGTTTTGTTCAATACGATTTAACTTAATTCGACGTTCACTTTGCAACGTAATAATTTCTTGCTGATATTTATTTTTCTCTTGGTTTTTTGCATCTTTATCTAATTCAAAAGTTTTTAAACTTTCTTCACATTCATCCAATGTAAATTGCAGTTGTTCTAGCTTTTCTTGATTGAGAACAATTTGCTGATTAACATTTTTAAGTTTTTCTTCTCGCTGTAATACACCACTTTGATTATCCTTTTGAGGCGCACTCTTTCTTACCCAACCATGCCCCATCCAACAACCAGATTGTGTAATCACCGATTCATGTTTTGCTAAGGTTGGCAGTAAAGCAATGGCATCTTCTAAGGTTTGACAGACGCTTACACTGTTGAGTAACTGATAAAGGGATTCTGGCAAAGATTGGTTTAACTTTATACAACCCATCAGACGATCACTAGAAATTGGCAAATCGTCCATATTCATAGATTGCCATTCAACTAAACTGATCCCCGTATTTTGCAAAGCATTTAATTCAAGCGTCAAGCTTGAAAGACGCCCCTCTTCAATACCAATTGCTTCTAAAAATCCTTCTAAAACAGTTTCAACAGCAACTTCCCAGCCTGTTAAAACTTCAATATTTTCAGCCAAATATTTATTATTCAATAAGCCTTGTGATTCAACCCACGCTTTTCTTGAACCCTCATCTTTACCTAAGGCCGATGATTGTAATGCAATCAATGCAGCTTGTTGCCCTTGCTGTTCATTCAAACTTTGTTGCAATGCTTTAATTTGAGGACGCAGAGAACTGGCGGTTACAGCAGCATCTTCTTTTTGTTTAATGGCTGCCTCAAGCTGTGCTAAAACTGTATCCAACTGATCCTGACATACCAATATTTTTTCATCTATTGCTTCAAGTTCATGGGTTTCATTAGGAGGTAAATCTTTACTTTCAGCTTCCAAACGACGAAGACGTTCTTGTGTTTGTTGGATTTGTCTTTCCATTTGCGTGATTTTTGCTTTTTCAGTATCAGCAAGCCGTGTAGGGGAAAGTGCCTCTTGCTGAGCCTGTGCAGTCTTTTCGCGCCATTCTTCTAAAGCAAATTCTGCTTGTTGTTGGACTTCAGTTGCAATAGCAGCTTCTTGTTCAGCTATTTCATGCTCTGGCTGCAATTTAACAATGAGTTCCTGTAAATTCAGAATATTTTCTTTGTCTTGTTCAAGTTGTGATTGCGCTGTTAACAGCGTTTGCTCAGCATCCAATTTGTCTTGAAGTAACTGTTGATGACGTTCATGATGATGTTGGATAGCTTGTTCAATTTTAGCTATCTCACCACCTACTCCGTAATAACGTTTTTGAACTTCATTTAATTCGTCGTTTGCGTCTGTTTGAGCAACTCTTTGTTTTTCTTGTTCTGTTTTCAAATGCTGCGAATTTGATTGTTCTTCTTCTAACTTTGTTGTTAACTCTCGTATCTTCGCATCATTTTCTTGGATTTGTGCATGTAATCTTCGCCATGCTAAGGCTGCTAACTGAGCACTTAATACACTTTCCTCAGCTTTTAATGTTTTATAACGTTCTGCTGCTTGAGATTGTCTTTGCAAACGTTGAAGCTGACTATCTAATTCACCGCGAATATCATTAATTCTTGATAGGTTATCAAGCGTATGTTGAATTCGATTTTCAGTTTCTTTGCGTCGTTCTTTGTATTTGGAGATCCCTGCCGCTTCTTCCAGAAAATTTCTTAAGTCTTCTGGTTTTGCTTCAATAACGCGTGTAATCATTCCTTGTTCGATAATTGCATAACTACGAGGACCTAAACCCGTCCCTAAAAATATATCGGTAATATCACGACGACGGCAACGTTGACCATTTAAAAAATAATTTGATTGTCCATCTCTGGTAACTTGTCGCTTAATTCCAATTTCAGCATACGAAGCATATTCGCCACCAATTTTACCATCTGTGTTATCGAATAATAATTCGACAGTAGCCTGTCCAACTGGTTTGCGTGCTGAGGAGCCGCTGAAGATAACATCGGTTAAAGAGCCACCCCGTAAGTGCTTTGCAGAGGATTCACCCATCACCCAGCGAACAGCGTCGATGACATTTGACTTACCACAACCATTAGGTCCTGCAACTGCAGTCAAATTACTGAGAAGGTTAATGGTTGTTGGATCAACAAATGATTTAAAACCAGCTAGTTTAATTTTATTTAGTCTCATTGTCGTAACTTTCCAATCCCAAAGGGCATAAAATTGAGGCTAGCTCCAGTGCTTCATACCATGTAAACTAATTTTTAAGGATTCATTATAACATGGTTACGATATGAGTCAGGATGCAACAAACGATCACTTAAAGATACTCCTAGTCGAAAACAGTCGCACTGCTCGCCTCTTATTAACCCGGCTACTTCAACATGAAGGCTATTTTGTTGAATCCGTCAGCTCGGGGGTCGAGGCCGTTGAGGCTATTTTACATTCAGATTATCACCTTGTAATCATGGATATTTTTTTACCGCAAATGAATGGCTATGAAGCTGCCCAACATATTCGGTCTCTCGAAAGTGATAAATCTAACATACCTCTAATCGCATTTACATCTAGTACAGATGAAAAAGACAAAAAAACCTGCTTAGAAGCCGGTATGAATGAATATGTCATCAAGTCTGATGACAATGAATCACTCCTTTTGGTGTTAGCTAGCTATCAAAATAAAATTTTTAATGGAAATGATGCTTCCAACAAAAAAGTTTCATAAGTTTAATTTGTAAGGGACAGCCAATGTGGCGGCCCAAACATATCCCTACCCCTCTCCCGTAAACGGTAGAGGGGTTCGGAAAAGAAGATTTTATTTAAAAATTTACTCAGATATTTCTGCAACCCTTTCTTTCTCAACTGCAAACAATCTTTTCGCTAAGTTACCTGAGGGGCTATGCATTTTCGAATCGAAAATGCCAAGATCGCCTACTATCCAAAGATTATTTTTGGCGCGAGTTATGATGGCATACAGTAAATGATCGCCTTGATCAAAAATAAATGGTCTTTGATCTTTTGAGGTATAAACCGGTGAGAACACTACATTTTGCCATTGCTTATCAGGCAACTCACAGCATGTCATTACATCACAAGTTAAAGATTTAGCTTGGAGTTGTTGTTCTATCAATTCTTTTTGCGAAGGGAAAGGTGTCACAATCAGCGTATTATGTAAAGCTGTAATTAATGGACCAGTTACTAACCAATTCACAATAGCCGTTGCTTCATCTTGATTAATTAATGCATTACCTTTAGGTTCACTTGCTCCACCGACTTGAAGACAATGATAGTGCAGTGGCTGATGATCATTTTCTGAGAGTGATAAATTAGCAGAATTTATACCGTGCTCTAAAAGCTGTTGATAGGAACTATTAGATAAAGCCACACTAAAAGCATTCCCCGTGCTTGCTAACATGCCTTTATATTGCAACTGTTCAATGCATTCTTCATCATCAAAACCATATGCTTTTAAATCCCATTCTTCTGGCATCGCACTCATCACAGCAAAGGCGGTAATATCTTGATTATCACCTAAAAATATTGCTCTTTTGACATCACCTAATAGTGGCAATATTTCTTGCGGTAATAATCGATTCGCATTATCAACGATTAATAAATCTGCATCCAAGATTTTATCTGTTTTTTGCCAAAACCCTGGTTTAGTTGCAATCAATGCATACAATTTTTGTCCAAAATGCGATTGAAGATGAGCAATATCACTTAATAAATCTTGAGATTGATAACCTGCAGCAGTATTATCTTTTAACCATGTTACCCATCGCTCTTTTATACCTTTTACTCTAGCTGTCATTTCAACGCTTTCAACGAGCTCTTGATGAATTTTAGTTCTCTTTACTTTTAAGTAGCGCATTTTCTCAATGATGAGTCTTCCCACGCTCTCCTTGTCGATCAAATTTTCCTCACCCAAGGCTTGGGTGAAATATTGCAAATCCTGAATGTTGAGTTTTGGGCTTGGAAGAAACCAAGACCAAAATGAACGTCTGGTAGTTTTTTTAATAAATTCAGCTTGAAGGCTCTGCAAAGCCCCAAGTTGTTCTTCATATTCTTCATCTTGAAGTTGTAAATCTAGAATATCACTTTGGGTTTCATCAATATCGATATCATCTTCTTCGATAGTTTCCTGCAAAATTGATAATTCAGATGCTAGTTTTAAACCTTGTAGATAGATGTCATAACAAGCTTGCAAGGAATTGCCTTGATCGATGTTTACTTCAAAATGATATTTATAAAGCTCTGATTGATTGAAGGAAACAATTGAAGGAATGGTTTGATTCTTTAAAGCAGCATTCACCTCAAAACTTGCAAGCACTGTCGATAACCATTTTTCTTTGTCTGATCCAATTGGTGCTTTAATAGCTATTAATTCACCTTCTGCGAGCAATAAGGCATGAACAGCTGAGATCAATTCTTGTCCAGTTAATGGACGAACACCAGATAACTGACCACAAAGTAGTTTTGTATTTTCATAAAGTTCTGAATTCGTCAATTGTGGTTTACATTCACTTTCGTCATAACTTGCGTAAGATTCGAGCAGTTTTGTTTGCTGACATTTTTCAGGTTTTTGTTCAATAACAATAACTTGATCTAATAAAGTGAAACCCAATTCCTTTATTCGCTCTTGCCATGTTTTATCGCTTAAGTTATCAAGCAATTTTTTGCAGGACTTTAAAACTTTGGCCCAGGTATCAAATGCTAGCGTGTTTTCTTCTGTTAACCACTCAAAGCGGCACCAATCATCAAAACTATGTAGTTGTTCACTAAAAGGGCTTTGGCCAAGAAGTGCCTCAAAATGAATCGGCGGCATCCATGGTAATTGATTGTCAGAACATGGGATCCATAATGGGATCCAATATTCTTCTTCGTTTTCTTTTTTGCCAACAAAGGGAGCGACCCACTGGTTGGATGAACTTTGTGGGAACGATACTTCTTTACTGTTGATAAACTGAAAGTTGTACTGCTTTGGGATAGATAGTTTATTTAAAGCACTACGCCATAGATTATGATGCCAATAAGTTAAAATGGCTGCCGACGAAGGAGTGGACATGGTTATTGATAAGCCTTATTCCATTGAAGCTGAGATAAGCTTACCAAAAATTAGGCTCTATAGATAAAAAAACCGCTTGATGTTGCCATCAAGCGGTTTTTATTGTGAGGTTTTAAGGAAAGCTTAGATTCCTGGTCTCATCCGTGGGATGTAATCTAAGTCATCCCTTTTCTTAGGCTGAGGATAAGGGACATCTGGACCATGTGGCCTTGCTGCCCTACCATTTTGTGGAGCGAACTCATTTGAAAGACCATTGCTCATTTCTGGGTTCATTTGATGAACATTTCCAGAAATGTAGTCACCATGCTTAACAACGTTAAAGCGAGTAGCTTCGGATGTATTGCGACCTGTTAAAGCGTTATAGCCAAGAGTATCTAATGCATCGAAGTCACTATATCTTTGGCATACGCCAGCACTTCTTAAAGGACCTTTTACGCTCATATACACTAAACCTTATTGTTCTGACTCAAATTTTCTTGATTATATCGATGGCCTAATACCTTGTCTACTTTGCTTGTAGTCCATTTATCAGTATAGGCCATCCTCTTATCTTTAGTGTTTAGAAATCTTTCCAAATTTGACTGTCATTTTCTTCAACTATGCCATCTCTTTTTTCAGCAATTTTTTGCGCTTTTTGCATCTCTTTTTGCACAGAATCAGGGATTTCTTTGCGATTTTGATTATAGTCGCGCAAAAATTTATCAATCTCGCTCATATAGCCGGTTCTTTGAATTTTATTACTCATTTAATGCTCTCTATGATGCGTAATAGGGATTTTCACCTTGGGTGTGATCTGTGACATCGATCACTGCCGTAATTTCAGGGAGCTGTGTCATCAGAGACTTTTCAATACCTTGCTTCAAAGTCACATCAACCATACCACAACCATGACACCCCCCCCCAAAGCGCAAGACTACTTCCTTCATTGGGGTTATTTCAACTAAAGTCACCATACCACCATGACTTGCCAGATTCGGATTTACTTCAGTATGTAAAATATAATTCACTTTTTCGGCTAAGCTATCATCTTCATTAGGCTTAGCACCCTTTAAATTGGGCGCAGTTATAGCCAACTGGCCACCTAATTTATCGCTTTTATAGTCAATTTCAGCATCTTCTAAATAGCTGACGCTGGCTCTATCTATATAAAGGGTAAATTTTTCGAATGGGACAACAATATCACCTCCACGATGTTCACCCGGGGGACAAAAGGAAATACTTACGTCCGCATTGGGAAGCCCAGGATGATCGAGAAACAATCGCAACCCCATGCCTGGCATTTCTTCTTTGGTAATAAGATGATGAAAATGTTCTTGAGCACTTTCGGTTATAAGTATTTTCGGAAGAGTTACGGCATCTACACTCATTTATCACCTGACGGGTCGAAATTAAGTTTGTATTTTACTTGATAATCGTTATCATTTGCTACCTAACCAATCCTTTGGCATGATAGTTAATAACCAATTAATAGAATTATTTATTCTGCTAATTAGTTTTGATATACTGCCCATTAGTTGTTTTACAAGGAAATGCTGGCTTATAGAGTCGGATTGCATTTTCTGCACTGCCACGGAGAGTTGAATGGCTGACAGAAACGTTTTGGATTTTCGGGCGCAAGCTGAGCAAATGATGCGAATCATTGAAACCCGTCTTCAAGCTGGACAACGCGGTGCAGCGGTTGAATTTTTAATTCTCAAATTTAAAGCGCTTTATGAACAAGGCGTATCTAGCGGCAAACTGTATGAAAGTGAGGGTATATTCCCGTATACGCCATTTTCTGAATAACAGAAGCTGAATTTACTTAAAGTACACATTAACACCTCTCACTCATTTTCATAATTATTTGAAAAAGCCTAGTTTTTTGTCCAAGCCTTTAGTTTGGTTATACCACTGATATATGTCATACTATTAACATGATGTCACAGTAGTGAGATACTTGTATGTCAACAGGTCCAGAAGATAAACATGGGAGTTACCTTCCAATGCAAGGCAGCAATGAAGACAAAAAACTCTTAGAAGAATTAAAAAGTAAGATAGATGGAAAACTATCGCAAAAAATTGATAAGTATTTAACAATTTATTCTAGTGATTTCGAAAAGCATTTGGTTCAATTTTTGAGAGCTGAAAAAGATATCAATCTTAAACCCGAAGAGCTATCGAAAAAAGTTTCAAATAAATTAAATGAATATAAAGAAAAACGCAAAAATAATCCGGGTATGAAACGCTGATATTTTTGACGTTTGAGAATGGACGCTACATAATGTGGAACCTTTCGAGTAGTTGAGCAGTTCGAGTAGTAGGTGATATATGTTTAAAGGGCCAAACCACGATAACAACAGACCAAAAGCTGGGAGCGAGTGCTTGGAAGCTGCGGATAAAAAACCATATTCTCCTAGTCGAGATGAAACCATTCTTCAGGATGCAAAATCATTACCCGTCATACCAGGTGGCACACCCTTAAAAGATATTCCAGACAGAATTGAACAAAAAGCTTTTTGTCCTGCTTTCCAATATTGCGAGAGACAACTTGCAGAAGCAGATGCTCAATTAACTGCTGCTAACAAACAGCGCCTTTAGTTGATTAAATATTTTACAATTTTCTTTACAAAAATATAGAAGTCTTTATCCTGGTCCCCAAATTCGTATTCAACTTGAACCTGGGGAGCTACACCTATTTTATCCTAGTATGCTAACCGCTTATCGGATAACCCCTAGCCAAACTTAGCTAACCATGAAAAAATTTTCGCTCAAGCACTTTACTTAAATTATAACTATGTTAACATACCAAAAATCATTAAGTTGAATAGTTAAATCAGGAAATCATTATGGCTATATTATTCACTCCAAGCACAGAACGTTCATCAAGTTTAGACAAACCAAAGGGTGAATTTGCTGATGTTCTTCGATTAGCACCTAAGGCAATACATCCTTTGTATGATGCTACAAATGTCGTGCTATCTTACAATGATCCAAAATTAAAATTAGATGTAGAGGCTACATCTAGAATGAGAAACCGCTAATTCAAAGCCCCCTCTCTCTTTTCTTATCCCCTCTCCCCTTGCGGGAGAGGGTTAGGGTGAGGGGTAAAATTAAATCACAATCGCGTCATGCGTCTGCATATCATAAATAACCCACCCAATTACCAAACCTAAGCCACACAATGGACCTAATAGTTTAGGTAAAAAGCTGCCTATAGATAATCCTCCAGCAAGGGCCATCACTCCTAGCGTTTTATCAGAGTGAGTCAATCCATTTTGTAGCATGAATTGGACATCGCCAAAAAAGCTACCACCAGCAATTTGTTGAATTTCCTGAGAAACAAGTTCGCGCATCATATACCTCCTTGACTGAAACTCTGTTTATGTAACGAAATGATAATTCGTTAGCACTTGAGAAAGATAACGATCAACTTTGTAAAAAGAAACCTTTTTTACAAAAATTTTCTTAAATATTTTTTTATTAAATATGACGTGAAGCGTTTTGAAATAAATTAAAGAAATTTTGTGACGTTACTTCTGCTATCTTACTAAGCGGTTCGTTTCGAAGTTCAGCAATGAACTCAGCAACATAGCGTACATAACCTGGAAGATTAGGTTTTCCACGATGCGGGTTTGGCGCAAGATAGGGACAATCTGTTTCTATTAACATTCTCTCTAACGGTACTTTACGTGCGACATCTTGAATTTGTGTTGCATTCTTAAAAGTAACAATGCCAGAGAAAGAAATATAGAAATCTAAATCTAATGCTTGTTTTGCCATATCCCAATCTTCGGTAAAGCAATGCATAACACCGCCTACCTCATTTATTTTTTCATCTTGCATAATTGAAATCGTATCTTTTTGTGCAGCTCGCGTATGAATAATAAGAGGCTTGTTAAATTGACGAGCACAATCGATATGTTGTCTGAATCTCGTTTGTTGCCATAAAAGATCACCATTTGAACGATAATAATCTAACCCTGTCTCACCAATAGCAATAACGTTTGGATGAGACGCGTTTTGGTTTAATTTCACCATGTCTAAAGGTTGATTCGGATTTTCATTAGGATGTAAGCCTGTAGAAATAAAGACATTGCTAAATTTTTCAGCTATAGCAGTTAAAGCGCTGTGGTCATCTAATGTGACAGCAACACATAAAAAGTAACTTACTTCGTTATCCTTTGCTTGAGATATGACATTTTCTAGCTTGCCGTCGAATGGCGTTAAATCCAGCATGTTTAAATGGCAATGAGAGTCAATTAAGATCATTTTATTTTACATCGTATGCGTTTGACGATCTGATGATAATGCACCAGCTAAGTATGTTTCAATTTTATTTCGGATTTTAAAACCCTCATCTCCTTGAAATTGTACGCCAATACCTGATGCTCTGTTACCTTGCGCACCATTTGGTGTGATCCAAATAACTTTACCAGAGGCTGGTAATTTTTCAGTTTCTTCCATGAGATTTAATAGCATAAAAACTTCTTCACCTAATTTATAAGATTTCGCTGTAGGGATAAATAATCCACCATGCTTTACAAAGGGCATATAGGTTGCGTAAAGAACAACTTTGTCTCGAATCGTCAAAGACAAAATCCCCTTTTGCTGGGTTGTGGTTGAGCTAGGGTCTTCGCTATGCTCGCCCATATTTTTTCTCCCCTTGACATATATCCTGCCATTGGCAAAATAATGACTCGAACACTAATGATTTGTTAACGCCAGGCAAAGAAAGGTGTTTAATTGCTTCTTGCACATTGTCTAAAAAAGTAAAAACCTGCGTAGTTGTTATCGTTTGTAACAATGATTTAAGCTGATTTTCATTTACATCATTGAATAAAAAATCAGTCTTGCTTTGCAAAGCGTAACGTATTATTTCAATCAACCAATAATAAATTAAGTATAGTGCAGCGAAAGGGTCTGCGACGATGAATTGCTGTATATCCTCTCTTTCAAAAGCTTTTACATTACCTTCACTAAATGCTTGCATCAGTGCAATTCTTTGCTGATGATTCTCATTTACTATTTCAAGCGCCGGTTGAGGAATATTAATGATAAAACAACGGCTCTTAATGGTGGGCAATAATAATTTGAGGTTTTCAGCAACTAATAATAATACTGCATCCCCTAAAGGTTCTTCTAAAGTTTTCAACAATGCGTTTGCAGACGCCGGCAATAACTTATCTGCTCCTAATAAACTTACGACTTTGCGCCCCTGTTGATGCGAGGTTTGTTCAATATAATGACTCATATTGCGGATATCATCTATGCCAATACCTTCATCATCAAAACTTAAACACTTGAAATCAGGATGATGTTGTTGCAAATATAAATAACAAGAACGACATTGCCCGCAAGCCCCATCTTTTGTGGGCGATTGACATAATAATAATTGCTCAAATGTTTGTACAAGCTGGGTTTTGCCTATTCCTTTTGGCCCACAAAATAAAAACGCATGGGGGATTTTTTGCCTTAATACTTGTTGTAATAATCGTTGCCAAATAGGTTCAAGCCAAAGTTCAAAGATCATAATTTATCTTTTAATATGTTTTGAATGGTGCTTTGCACTGCTGCCAATGGATTCGAAGCATCAACAACATAATAGCGTTCAGATTGTTTTGCCATCTGTAAATATTGCTGACGAATTTTCTCGAAAAAACTCATCTTCTCCTTTTCGATTCTATCTAAATTGCGATTTTTTTGAATGCGCTCAAAAGCAGCCTCTACCGGCGCATCCAAAATAATTGTCAAATCGGGATGAAAATTACCCATAGCCCAGCGATTAATCTCATCAATTTTTTCAATTGCTATCCCTCGCCCTGCACCTTGATATGCATAGGTTGCATCAGTAAATCTGTCACATACAACCCACTTGCCTTGATTCAGAGCCGGTTTAATCACATGTTCGACATGTTGTAACCTGCCAGCATAAAGTAACAATAATTCTGTTTCAGCTAATGTAGTTTCTTCAAATTCAGATAATAGAATTCCGCGAATGGCTTCAGCAATGGGTGTACCACCTGGTTCACGCGTAACAATAACCTCATTGCCTGCATTTTGAATAAGATTGGCGATAAAATTAACATTACTTGATTTGCCTACCCCTTCAATTCCCTCAATGGTAATAAACTTGCCTTTTTGAGTCGAATGTATCATTTATCGTTCCTTGTTGGGGCGTGAATTTTGGTAAACCTATACAATTTGGAATGACAGGACGCAAGTCCAAACCTGTATAGATTGGCTGAGGAACCTTAGCTACTTGATAAAGTTCAACTGCAGTATTGTGATCAGCGAGTGAAGCTGAAAATTGATGACTGCCATCACCTCTTGCAACAAAATAAAGCGCTTCACTTTTATCAGGGTGCAATGCAGCCAAAATAGATTTCATGCCAGGCATTGCGATAGGAGTAGGAGGCAAGCCTTTATGGACATAAGTATTATAAGGGGTATCCAGTTTGAGTTGATCACGCGTCAGGCGTCCCAAGTAATTTTTTTGCAGACCATAAATCACACAAGGATCAGTTTGCAGGCGCATATTTTTAGCTAGTCTTCGTTGAAAAACGCCAGAAATCATTTCTCGTTCTTTATCTAGAGCTGATTCTTTTTCAATAATAGAAGCTAAAATAAGTGCCTCATAAGGGGATTTCACAACAATATCCATTGCACGTGATTGCCAAGCTGCATCTAATTTGGAGCGCAACAGATGATGCGCTCTTTTGAGTATATCGATATCAGACATATTGGAAGTATAAAAATAAGTCTCAGGAAAAAACTGTCCTTCTGGAGAAACGTCCAGCCCAAGTGTTGTCATGATATCTTGGGTCGATTTTCCTTGTAAGGTTTGCTTTAGTTTAGGTAGTTGCGATAAAGCCTGTAAAACATCTTCAAAAGTACTTCCTTCTACAATTGTAAAAGGATATTGAATAACATCGCCTCTGCTAATTTTATCAATGAGTTTTTCGGGTGTAATGGATAAGGGGATAAGATATTCCCCTGCTTTAAGTGACTTCTCAAGGCCTCTATATTGTAACCACCAACATAACAACTGTGCTTGCGTCTTATTGAGAACGCCTTGTCTTTTTAATTGATGCACCATCAAATTAGCACCCACACCGGGCTTGAGATTATATACAACCGTGTGAGTACTATCTTGAAGTGGGCTATGAATGAAGTGCTGATAGGCAAAAATAGCGCAGGCACACAGCACCAGCGCTATGACAAGGCTAGATCCGACGAAAAATAAGCGACCCATTGGTGCCGCCAAATCCAAATGAGTTCGAGAGACAAACATCTATTTTCATTTCTCTTGCATGGTTTGGCACAAAATCAAGATCGCAATCTTCACTGGCCTTCACTAAATTAATAGTAGGAGGCGCAATTTGATCGCGCATGGCAAGGACACAAAACATCGCTTCAATCGCACCAGCGGCACCCAATAAATGTCCCGTCATTGATTTTGTTGAACTCACAGGAATTTTTTTCGCATACTCACCAAGAGCAACTTTAATTGCCATACATTCACCAGCATCACCTACCTGTGTTGATGTGCCATGTGCATTGATATAGTCAATTTCATCCGCAGAAATCCGAGCATCTTTCATTGCATTGGTCATCGCATCCGCTTCGCCCAATCCCCCTTCAGAGTATGAAGTGATATGAAACGCAGAAGCACTCATGCCAAAACCAATCAATTCTGCATATATTCTCGCACCGCGCTTTTTCGCAGTTTCATATTCTTCTAAAACGAGAACGCTTGCGCCATCACCTAAAACAAATCCATCTCTGTCTACATCCCAGGGACGACTTGCTCTTTCAGGATCATCATTACGTGTTGATAATGCACGTGCCGCTGCAAAGCCACCAATACCAAGTGGTGTACTCGCTTTTTCAGAACCACCCGCTATCATCACATCAGCATCACCATAAGCTATGCATCTTGCAGCTAGCCCTATGCTATGCACGCCTGTAGTACACGCCGTTGCACAAGCAATATTGGGTCCTTTAAAACCATGCATAATTGATACATAACCTGAGCTCATATTAATAATGGCTCCAGGGATAAAAAATGGAGATATGCGACGAGGACCTGAATCTCTTAGCTCATCATGGTTTTTTTCAATATAAGCTAAACCACCAATGCCTGAACCAATAGAAACGCCAATGCGTGAAGCATTGTCTGGATTCGCTTGTAGTCCTGCATCTTTTATAGCTTGAGCCGCAGCTGCAATACCATATTGGACAAAAGTATCCATTTTACGGGCATCCTTTGTAGAGATCCCATAAAGTTGTGGATCAAAATCGCGTACCAATCCCGCAATTTTTGCATTAAAATTGGAAATATCAAATGTATCGATAACTCTGATGCCACTTTTACCAGCAAGAATATTACGCCAGCAGGTTTCAACTTCATTACCTAAAGGCGAAATAACACCTAGTCCCGTAACAACGACTCGTCGTGATGGTTGGCCGCTCATCTACTTCCCCTTTGATACAGATAGGGCTATAACTACGCCCTACCTGTGTTTAGTTAGGAATTATTATTTTTTCTTTGCGTGCTCTTCAACGTAAGCAATGGCTTCCCTTAAGGTCGTGATTTTCTCAGCTTCCTCATCAGGGATTTCAATTTCAAATTCTTCTTCTAATGCCATTACGAGCTCAACTGTATCAAGCGAATCCGCTCCTAAGTCATCTACGAATTTAGATTCAGGATGTACTTTATCCCGCTCTAATCCGAGCTGCTCCACAACGATATCCGTAACTCGCTCCTCGATGCTGTTCATGACAACTTGTTCCTCAGCCATATTATGACGTGCGCTCCACTAAATAAAGTTAATAAACTAACATTAATGGTTAATACCTAGTTAGCGTGAGCGCAAATGCTAGCAAAATATTCTCATTCACGCTACCACTGCACCACCTTTCTCCCTTTAATCTGACAATTAAAAAGAAAAAGAGAATGTTAGACCATTAACATACCACCATTTACATGTATAGTTTCACCAGTTATATACCGTGCTTGTTCCGATGCTAAAAACCCAACGCTTGCCGAAATATCTTCAGGTCGGCCCATCTCCCCTACTGGTATAGAGGTTAACAAGGCTGTCCGCTGAGCTTCCGGTAAAACGCGAGTCATATCGGTATCGATAAATCCCGGTGCCACTACATTAACAGTTATACCACGAGATGCAATTTCTTTTGCCAATGATTTTGAAAAAGCGATAACGCCTGCTTTTGCAGCACAATAATTTGCTTGTCCTGGATTTCCCATGACACCAACCACAGAGCTCACAGAAATAATTCTGCCCCATCTGGCTTTTAGCATGCCTTTTAAACAAGCTTTGCTTAAGCGAAATACGCCAGTCAAATTGGTTTGTAAGGTAGCATCCCATTCTTCATCTTTCATACGCATGACCAAATTATCACGAGTAATGCCTGCATTATTTACTAATAAAAGCACTGGACCTACTGAATTTTCAATCGCTTTTAAGTTAGAAAGAATAGAGTCTGCATTGGCAACATCTAAAGTAATACCATAGCCTTTTATTCCGTTTTGTTCTAAATACTTGGAAATAGCATCGCTTCCTTTTTCAGTGGTAGCACTGCCTATTACCGTCGCCCCCATTTGTCCAAGAACCAACGCAATAGATTGACCAATACCACGACTTGCACCTGTTACCAATGCAACTTTGCCTTCAAGAGATGATAATTGCCACATATGATTTATCCTAATTGTATTAATGCTGCTTCTAATTCCGCAGGTAATTCTATCGCAATTGATTTTAACTCAGGCTCAATGCGTTTTATTAAACCTGTTAATACCTTACCTGGACCGCATTCAATGACTTGCTGTATGCCATCAGACTTAAGTCTTTGCACAGTTTCAACCCAACGTACAGGCATAAAAAGTTGTTGCACCAAACGTTCACGAATATCATCTGGATGAGAACTTATTTCTACGTCAACATTATGAATGACAGGGATCTTTGGTGATGATATTTTGATATCAGCTAATCGCTTAGCAAGTCCCAACGCAGCAGGTTTCATTAAATCACAATGCGAAGGTACACTAACAGGTAACATAACAACTCTTTTTGCGCCTCTTGTCTTTGCTAAGGCACAAGCACGTTCTACGGCAGGTGTGTAACCAGCAATTACAGTTTGCCCAATCGCATTATAATTGGCAGGACTGACAACCTCACCTTGTGCTGCTTCTTTACAAACATCTAATAAAATATCGTTATTTTCTAAACCAATCACGGCAGCCATTGCGCCTAAGCCTTGCGGAACTGCTTCCTGCATTAATTGCCCTCTAAGAGCAACGAGTTGCACTGCATCTTCTAAACTTAATGCCTGAGCGCAAACCAATGCCGTATATTCCCCTAAACTATGACCTGCGAGCATTTTTGGCATCATCCCGCCTTTAGATTGCCATACTTGCCATAATGCGACCCCGGCAGTTAATAAGGCAGGCTGAGTATTCACCGTATCATTTAAGCTTTCTTCAGGACCATACTGCGTAAGTTCCCATAGATCTTTGCCTAATGCTTGTTTGGCTTGTTTAAATATTTCTGTAATAAGAGGGAATTTTTCGCTAGCTTCTTTTAGCATTCCCACGGATTGAGAACCTTGACCGGGAAAAACAAATGCTAATGTTGGATGTACTTTTGCCATATTTCACCTAAAATCTTACAAGCGCGGAACCCCAGGTTAATCCACCACCAATCGCTTCAAAAAATAATGTCTGGCCTTTTTGAATGCGGCCATCACGTACTGCAACATCTAAAGCTAAGGGAATAGAAGCACTTGACGTGTTGCTATGGGTATCAACCGTGCACACCACCTTCTCCATGGGAATACCTAGTTTGTCAGCGGTTGCTTTAATAATACGAATATTAGCCTGATGTGGCACTAACCAATCAATTTGTTCAGGTTTGAGTTGATGCTGCTTTTGAACGTCTTTTATGAGCTCACCAAGTTTTGCTACAGCAACTTTAAATACTTTTTGTCCTTGCATTTGGATAAAAGGTTGCATATTTTCTAATGGTGTATTGAAATTTTCACTCTTTTGCAAACTGGGGATCACATCAACATGATCGCCAAGTTGCATGTTATCAAGATACAAAACATCATCATATTTGCCATCAGCATACAGGTGCGTCGACAAAATGCCAGGTTCATTACTGGCTTGTAAAACGACAGCGCCCGCTCCATCACCAAATAAAATACAAGTATTTCGATCGGTCCAATCGATCAGTCGACTCATTAATTCTGAGCCTATGACTAAAGCGTTTTGAACTGCGCCGTTTTTAATATATTGATCGGCAATACTTAAGGCATAAATGAAACCAGAACATGCCGCTTGAATATCAAAAGCAATACAAGTTGGCACAGATAAATTTTTCTGAACAAGACACGCCGTCGCTGGAAATATTTTATCTGGCGATCCAGTTGCGACAATAATTAATTGAATGTCTTTTGCTAAGAGATTGCATTGTTCAAGTGCAGAGATTGCAGCTTGTGTGGCCATGCTAGATGCTGTTTCATTAGGTCCAGCAATATGGCGTGATTTAATGCCGGTACGTTCAACTATCCAAGCATCGGAAGTATCAACCCGTTTTTCCCAATCTGCATTAGTGAAAATGGTGGGTGGTAAATAGCCACCCGTTCCGATAATTCTTGAATACTTCATACAGACTTACGCTCACCTAAATACAATTCAACTTCAGAGCGGATCTTCTCGGGGATTTTTTGTTCTGCTTCGACCATGGCTTCGATGATAGCTTGTTTAAAGCTATATCGTTTTGCATTACCATGGCTTTTAATTACAATGCCATTCAACCCTAAAAGACTCGCACCATTGTAACGACTGGGATCAAATCTTGAACGAATAGCGCGCAAAATTGGGGTTGCGATGAACCCAACAAATTTAGTATAAAAATTTCGAGTGAATTCACGACGTATAAAATCAACCAGCATTTTGGCAACGCCTTCACTTGACTTTAATGCCACATTACCAACAAAACCGTCACAAACAACAACATCGGCTATGCCCTGATACATGTCTGTACCTTCAACAAAACCAATATAATTTATCATCGGAGTTTCACTTAGGATTTGGGCTGCCTGTTTTACTGCCTCCGAGCCTTTAATTGCTTCGGATCCAATATTAAGCAGGCCTACTCTTGGGCGTGGAATATTATCAACTGCCCCAGCTAAAACAGAGCCCATCACTGCAAATTGAAATAAATGCTCGCCTTCACAATCTACATTAGCGCCTAAATCAAGCATGCGCATGCAACCCATCTTGTCTTGATCAGCTTTGACTGGAATTGAATAAACAATGGCTGGTCTATCAATCCCTGGAAGTGTTTTTAAAACAAAACGGGCAATTGCCATTAAAGCCCCAGTATTGCCGGCGCTGACACAAGCTGCGGCTTCTTGGGTTTTGACGAGGTTGATGGCAACACGCATAGATGAATCTTTTTTAAAGCGTAAAGCACTTGCAGGTGACTCATCCATTAATACTTGTTCAGAAGCATGGAGAATACGCAAACGAGTTTCATCAAATGAATGTTTGTGAATTTTCAGCTGTTCTGAAATTTGAAGAGCGTCACCTACTAAAATGACGCTCAGATGGGGATATTCAGACAATGCATCCAAGGCTGCGGGTACCACAACGCTAGGACCATGATCGCCCCCCATCGCATCAAGCGCGATGCTGTATTTACTCAAATTTTTTACTCTTCGTCAGCATCCACATTTGCAGCCGCGATTACCTGACGGCCACGGTAGTAACCATCAGCAGTAATATGATGACGACGATGCGTTTCACCGGTTTCTTGATCAATAGACAAAGTTGGTTTGCTTACCTTGTCGTGTGAACGTCTTTGATTACGTCTGGAGCGAGTTGTTCGCGCTTGTCCTACAGCCATTTGATTTCACCGTTATATTTAAGTTAACTAATTAAAATTTATGGATCACTTTATATACACTAACTTGGCAAAGGGGTTAGGTTTAGAACCGGATCCTGGCTCTTCCTTCTCTTGCTTTGCATTACTCACACCTAGTCCCCCACATGAGGGTTCATGGCGAGGTGCCAAGGGTAACGCAAGGTGTAGCTCCTCTGCAATCCATTCGGACATACTTATTTCACCATGATTGGTTAATAAGGGTTCATATTGAACACTTAACTGCTCAGCCTGCTGATCACTTACCACAGGACTGACACAAATCTCTGCTCGCAAAGGATATATCATAGGCTTCAAACAACGCTGACAAATCAGCTGTACGTCCGCAGACATCTCCCCTTTTATGCAACAGATCCCTTCACTATCCACCGAAAAAATTAAATCAACCGCAACTAAAGTTTCCTTAGGCGATAATATATCTTTCGATAAGTTTGGTAAATCACACAGCATCATTTGGCCAGTCAGCTTGTTCCCTTCAAGAGGAGCTTCGCGGCACATTCGTTCCGGCTGGATGATAGATGGCAGTTTATTATGTAACATAAGCCGCCAATAATATCTTCTCAACCCGGTTGAGTCAAAAAATGGCACTTTGGGACAACATTGAAGTCGCCCCAAAGTGATTTTATTTTTTTCCTATTACCCTATTTGTCGTGGATGAGCTCTGGGGGATCTCTTTTTCAAGTGGGAAAGGTTGTCCTGCACATAGGCGCGTCGATCGTCTGTACATGGGATTTAGTGTGACCAAACGAGTTTGTTGAGTAAGTTTGTCCATACTAGGGAGCTCTGCGTCTTCAACCTTAAATACCTGAAAGGCTTGCTTTAATAACATCTGAGCATAAGCATGATGTTGAGTCGTAAATAATGTTGCGTGCTTCAGGATTGTTTCAAAAACTGTCGTATTTCTGTCAACGATAGCTCTTTTCAAGATAATCAATAAAGAATCCGGTGATACCTGTTTTAGCTTTTCTTCATCTGAAATTTCTTGATAAACATAATCTCTAATTTTATCATTTGCCATATCTTCCAAGCTAATCTGCAAAGGATTGCTTTTATCAGCGTTAAAGCTTTTTGTTTTAAAAACTATAAACCCTAATTTCTCATAATGTGCTTTTAGACTGATGATTGCCTCTTGAATTGATATACGTTTTTCAGCAATAGGATTGAGCAATGATTTTATGATTTTGACAATAGGGTTCAATTGCTTGTATAAATGAGGATTATCCAACAGATCCGATGCTGCCCTTTTAAAGAAATTGATCATAATGTTTGGATCTTTCCTTTTTAAAAATTCTTCTATCGCCAATGACCATTGATCAACCTGTTCAAATATATCCATTTTTGAAAACATTTCAATAAGAGCCACACCACATGCATAAGCCTCTGAAGCAAGACTATACGTGCCTTCTTCAATTTCTGGAGCCATATAGATTGGCGTACCATTCACCGTGCCCCCTTTAATCGATAAGAACTTTTTTGCAAATCCAAAGTCGATCATGATCGCTTTTTTCATTTCAGTGTCCCAGATCATATTATCTAATTTCACATCACGATTTAAAAATCCTTTGTCGTTAAACATTTTTACTTGCTCAAAAAACTTAATTGCCATGTCTAGTCTGTATAGTATTTCTTCAATGACCAATGGATTATTATCTCTATCAATCATCATTTGAGTATATTCACTGCCCCAAGCAATTTCGTCTACTGTAATACAGTCAGCATCGGTTTCAAGGGATGTGACTAAACGACCAATTTCATCCATCACTTTATTTTCTTTACGGATCTGAGATACCTTTGATTTACTTAGATCATGATATTTTATCGCTACAAACTTATGAGTATCTAAATCCATACCAGCAAACACAGTTCCATAATTACCTTCTCCGAGTTGCTGCTTTGTGGTTTTCATCATGGCCACCAGTTCGCCATTGCCTCCAATTAACACTGGATATTTTAACTTTAAAGCTTTGCCTTCTGGCGATTGTGTTTGAATCAATATATTACTTGGACGTGGATTATTTCTCTCAATAGGCGAAGACATTATTCTTTCCATTTGAAATTGACGCAAAACACGATAAGCATGAGGTGAAATCAAAGTCCCTTCTCTTTTTGATGTCTCCATAAATAAACCAAACCGTCTAGAAACACTTTTAGGTAAACGTTGATCAAAATGAGGTGGATTTTTTTCAACTGGAATCAATTTGGGACTTCTTGGTAATTTTGAATAGTAAGCAGGCATGACTGTTTTGGTTTGATTATGTAAACGTTGGTGAATGGCTAGAATTTGTTCAGAGGGTGTTAATGTAGACAGCATGATTAAACCTCCTTCATGCAGAAAGTATGACCTATAAACAAACAAGATAGACCACGCAAAGTGACTATTCACTTTGTGTATTTATTCAGTAAAAAATTAGTAAATAAGTTTAGTAATAGGTCGATACAAGATATAGAGAAATTCATTAAGAGGTATATATGAAGCTAGGTGTCACTGATATCATACAATCTTATTACCAACAAAAAGGTGAAGAGCCATTAAGTTTAGAAGATCTGACTTTAATCGAAAATAATAATCCTGACATTTCAAAAGACACCGTTACAATGGCAAAAATGCAAATTTTGTCTGATATTCTTTGTACTAAAAAAGCAAAGAAGAGCTCCCAACAACTCTTTTTATTTTTACCGCCTATGGTTAAGCTCTTAGAGCAAGCAACTTTACCCCAAGCGAGTGAAGAGCTCCGAGAATTTACAAATGATCTAAGAAATTCCAAAGCGTTGATTCATGCTGTAATCCGCATGACCTCCAATGCTCTCTATGAAATTGCTAAAGTTATCAGCGGTTATGAAGATCACTTTAGGAACATCAAAATAAATTTTAATGAAAACGCCAAAGCCATACTTCGCGCCAATCGCCAGTTAAAATCTGCAGTTAGCTTTATAAAGCGAGCTCTCAATAATATCTTTGATCTATATCATCAAAAAATGAGTTCAATGAGCCCAACAGATTTAGGTCTTTTTGCAAAATTGCTCTATGCCTTACAAAACAATCAAACTCTCAACTTAAATGAATTTAAAGAAGCTGTGCAGCTATTAACAAACTTAGTATCATTTTCCGAACAAGATATTCAAACTTTGGTTGATGCTATGTCTTTATACCAATCCTTATTAATTATGGATGGCTTAAAGAAGACTCCTATGAAAAATGAGCTTTCATTAAGTGATTTTAGCACTCTTTTTCAAGCCCCCATGCGTCATCCTATGCTGATGACGCAAATGATAACTGCTTTTAAAAACTTAAGTCTATTTACTAAAGAAAATACAGCACAAGATTGCAAAAATGTCCTTTTTGAGTCACAAGAAAAGCTAGATGTCACTAAAGCGTGTTTAGAAAAAGTGAATTTTTTATTTAGTAATAATTATGTGATTGATGCATCATTTGTAAATGAATTTTTAACTTTAAGACAGTTATTAAGCAAAAGAAAGATCCCAAGCAGCCAAACCAAATTCCTTGATGAATTAATCCATACGCTGCAATGGTTTGTACATAAAAATAATGTCTATTTTTTAAACAAAAATCAAATTTCGAAAGATGAATTTCATGAGGCGTTTGTAAAATTAAAACAAATGCATGCTTTCATATCCCAAGATGGATATGCTGCTTTATTTCAGGGATTTATTAACGATCAAGAATTAGATTTGCAGTTTGTTCATATTACCGGTATTTCTCTCAAAGATTTTATACAAAAAATAGAATCATCCATTAATCAGGGTCTACATTTATACTTAAGACAAGATAATTTTGAAGAATATAAAGCCAATGCAATTGAAAGATTGATTATCGAATTAGGAGAAATTCACCTTGCTTGTTCGATGTTAGACAATGAAGAAATCAAACTAAATGCTATACAATTAGATATGATGCTCAAAACTTTGTCACAAGATGTACAAGAAGATAATAATCAAAAAGCAGAATGGGTGCAGGCTTATGGCCATATCTGTGAGAGGATGAAAGAAATACAATCATTGGTCAAAAGCGCTGTTGCTGAAACAGAGCCTGTTTATTCTCTCAAAAGTCTGTCCCTCACTCATCAATTTGATCATTCAAAAGCAGTAATTGAGCTTTCTTCTAGTGAAGATATTTCAGAACAATCAATAGATAAATCCTCGAGATACAATAGTTTTCTTTGATTTTTCCATAGGCAGATTTTTTGAGCTTGGAGCTTTAGAAGCACTATTCTTTTTGATTTTTAACGAAGGAGTAAACTCCTTTTGCTTTTTGAGGACAAATTCTTCTATGGCGTTCCATTTTTTAATCACTGTTTTTGGATTAGTGAAAGTGTTATTTTCTATTTGAATCACGTTATTTGGATCTTTAACAAAATGAACTTCAGGAACAGTAGCATGATGAGAAGAAATGATATTGGTTAAATTAATAGGTACTATGTGAAATTTACTACCATCGATTTGTGAACTCTCTTGCGCAAAAAATCCATAAACATGTTCAGCCCCAGTCACTAAAAATGCATGTTGATCAATGCTTGATATTTCTTTTGCCATCACAACATTTCTTTTTTGTACACTTACTTTTTCACGTCTAGGGTGATTATCTACTGGAATTACTGTCATCCCTAGTTTGTTTTTAGCATAGACAACAATAGGATATTGGCTTTCATCCTTAACATGAGATTCATCTAAAAAGATATCTATTCCAAAATCATGTAATACCGAGAGTAATTTCTTTTGCAATTGATATATTTTATACTTACCGTGAAGCTCTGCGAACACGATTAACATGTTTTTATCGCATGTTTTGGCAATATTAAGTTGTTCTTCGATAAGAAATTTAAAACTCTGCGCTAATTTTTCTAGTTCTTTACCAGAGAAACCTATTCGTTCTTTGAGATAAGAAGACAGGGGCGTTGGCCCGTTTTCAAGTTCGGCACAATCAATTAAATTATATTGACCTTCAAGAGGTAGCTCAACCTCAGCATTATTATCTAATAAATATTCAACAATATGTTGGTGTTGACTATATGCCGCCCAATAGAGCGCACTCCAGCCATTTTCATCTACAACATTAAGTTTTGTAGGATCAACCTTTAGAATTTGTTGAACCTGAACGAGATCACCCGCCAATACAGCTTTGTGAATGTCATGAAATCTAGGGGCATTAACATCAGCTCCGCTCTCTAGCAAAAATCTTTTTATTTTAAGATTAGTTACGTAATCCAGCAGTAAGCAACCATTATTATCTGATAAATTTACATTTGCACCCTGCTTAATAAGCGCTTTAACGGCATTGAATTTACCATTGCTTACTGCATGGAATATTGGGGTCCAACCAAAGTCATCTTGGCATTCTAAGAAAAAAGGGAATTTACTTAGGATGAGATTGATTTTCTCATCGTCATCATTATCAATCGCTTCAGAGAGTGTAGCTTCATCTACTAAGAGATCTTCTTGTTGTAATGTTCGTTGCCTTTTTGGGGCCCGGTTTCTTGGCTTTTTTTTTGGGGCCTCTTTTCATATGAACCTCTGATATACACGCTTATAGCCCAATATTATATAATAATTTAGTTAGTATAATCATTACCACTGGTCTAGAAATGTCTTGTAAATATAAGGTTTTAAGTGGGTTTAAGAAATATTTATTTCTTCACGGCTCTTATCTGACAACTCCCATAAAACGCTATCATTTGCGAATCATCATTAATAAGACGCACTGTTTCGTCGTATTTCTTTTGCCATTCTTCTTCTGTAGTGCCATGCTCAAGATCGGTTTTTTTGAAGGCCATTAACCCATCTAATAGCCCCTTCTTTTGCTCTTTTTTCCACAAGACTGGTTGTACTATTTTGCAATTTTCAATCTCAAACCCTGCTTGCTTAGCATAATATAAAAGCTTCATGCCAAAATCACCATCGCGATTCTCACCGTCCTTTTCTAATTCTGGCTTTTTTAAATCAGGCATATAACCATTCCATGCAAATGAGGCTGGATATGCAAAAGCAGCACTAATAATGCCTTCTTCGCCGACATAAATGCCATTTTGTTTTAAATTAGCATAAAATATTTTGATGGTATTTCGTGGACTATGTAAATGATGGAGAACAAATCGACAATAAATAAAGTCAAATTGTTCTTTTAATTGGCTAATATCATAAGCTGATAAAACAAAGGTTTTTACATTTGAAATATTTTCTTTTTGTAATCTTTTACGAGTAACGTTTAATTGGACTTCACTGTTATCAATGGCAGTGACAGAGCCTTGTGGACCAACTTGGTTTGCAAGCCACGAGGTCATGACACCTGCCCCACAGCCTACATCTAATACTTTCATCCCAGGCTTTAAACCTGCTTCTACAATAAAAGCTTGTGTGCTGGGATTAAAAGAGACATCTAAAATATCGTAATCAAGGCCTTCCTCGCCAATTTCTAATTCATATTTTTCGTTTTTGCTCATCGTCTATTACTTTTAGTTTTTTATAATTATGTGTGAGACACTCTAGTCATTTAAAAAGTTCCACTTTTAAATAATATCATTAATTTTCAATGAGTTATATCAATGCTGAAGAATGATTACAAATGGGGTAAAGTATCAAGAGCACATTTAGTTTTTAAGGCACCGAACTAACCATGACACTAATACATCGTTGCTTCAAATATTCAATATTATTGGCTATTTTATTTACATTTGCTGTGAGCGCAAAGGAAAACCCTATGGCTAGAGAACAATCACAAAAATTAGTTGAAAATTTTTATAACTACTTTAACGCTTTAGAATTGGACAAAATCTACACCCTTGTCAGTGATGATGTGAAGCATGAAATGAATAATAGCGGTATAGAAAAAGGCAAAGCTGCTTTTATTGAAATGATGAAAAAGAGTACAAAACACTACCGAGAAAAAGTTGAAAATGTTGTCTACATGGTAAGTGATGATGGTAAAAACGTTGCCACAAAATTTGACTTCAAAGGTAACTATATTAGCACCGATGAATCTCAAATCCCTGCCAAAAACCAGCCTTATCAAGCTTCTGCCATTAACTATTTTGAAATTGAAAATGGAAAAATTACCTATGCTGCTTGCTGGTTCAATGAAGACGATTGGAAAAAACAAGTATCCCAGTAGGAAACACGATAATGCACCCTATCATTCTTGCCTCAAGCTCTATTTATCGCCAAGAATTACTTTCTCGGCTTAAGGTCCCATTTACAACATTTTCATCAGATATTGATGAAACCCAAAGAAATGAGGAATCTATTTTTGATATGGTATTAAGGCTTTCTAAAGAAAAAGCCTTTGCCGCGGCACTTAAAAATCCAGGATGTGTTTGCATAGGCTCAGATGAAGTAGCCGCCTTAAATAATACGATTTTAGGAAAACCTGGCAATCATGAAAATGCTGTAAAACAACTTTCTCTCATGAGTGGAAAAGAAGTCATTTTTTATACTGGCGTTTGCGTGACAGCACCCTTTTTACAACATGAAGTATGTCGCATGGCCACGACAACGGTGACATTTCGCAAACTTTCACTGCAACAAATTGAAAATTACTTGCATAAGGAAGAACCTTATCAAAGCGCTGGCAGTTTTAAATCTGAAACGTTAGGTTCAGCATTGTTGGAAAAATTTGAAAGCAATGATCCAACGGCGATTATTGGATTACCATTGATAATGTTGTGTGAAATGTTAAGAGAAGTGGGAATAGAGGTGATTTAGCTAAAAATCCCCTCTCCCACAAGAGGAGAGAGGATTGGATACAGATTTTAGCGTAAAGTTCTGTTATTTAAGCCTAACTCTGAAGAGAGCTGTTTTGTCATACTAGCACCCATACGTGAAGCAACCCTGTCAAAGAAACTATGAGTTGCAGTGTAATCAATTATTTCTTCAATTTTTATGACTTCTCTTGCAACAAAACCTGCACTGCCTAATCCATCAATCAGGCCAAGTCCTAAGGCTTTATCGCCAGTCCAAAACAAACCACTAAAAAGTTCGTCGTCTTTACCTTTTAATTTTGTTCCACGACCATCTTTTACCGCATTGATAAAATGCTTGTGAACATCATCTAGTAATCCTTGCGCAAATTGAACTTGTTCTGGATTTACTGGAGAAAAGGGATCCATAAACATTTTGTTTTTGCCTGCTGATAAACCGCGTTGTTCAACACCGATTTTTTGCATGGCATCCACAAATCCAAAGCCGGGCAATAAAACACCGATTGAGCCTATTATACTGGAAGGATTCGCATAGATTTCATCTGCTCCCACAGCAACGAAATATGCTCCTGAAGCACAAATATCAACAACAACTGCATACACTTTCTTTTCAGGATGCAATGCTCTTAATCTTTTTATTTCATCATGGATGTAAGCACTTTGAACGGGTGTACCACCTGGTGAATTAATTCTTAAAATAATGGCCTTTACTTTTTGCTCAGTAAACGCACGACGGAGGCTAGTGGCAACATGATCTGCTTCAACTTCTTGACCTTGACCAATAGTACCCATCAAGTCAATGAGCGCAACATGGTCTTTGAGAACTTGCTTTGGTTTGCCTTGAAACCAATAAATTGTCATACCGAGGATATAACCTAGTATGATTAATTTGAAAAATATCCCCCAACGTCTTGAGCGTCTTTGCTCTTGAACCGTTGATAAAAGCGCTTTTTCAACAACTTCTCTTTCCCACTTAGGAGATGATTCAACTTGATCCTGCATAGCAGTTCCTCGTTATTTAGGTTCTTAATTCCTGACAAATTTTTTCAAGTGATGCCGGCATCGGGCATGTGATGGTCAAATGATACGGTTTATATGGCAACTCAATAACTAATTGATGAGCATGTAAAAATAAACGTTTTCCATCACCATTTACACCATGATCACCATATTTCTGATCGCCCACAATAGGGTTGCCCATAAAAGCGCAATGTACGCGAATTTGATGCGTGCGGCCAGTCACTGGCTTAGCTTGCAGCAATGTCGCTTGTGAAAAAGATTCCATTAATTCAAAAGTGGTTTTAGCAAGCTTGCCTTCTGGATCAACTTTGACCATTCGTTCTCCAGATTTAAGAACGTATTTTAATAAGGGAGCTTCAACAGATTTCCCACCTTTCCACTTACCTTGAACCAATGCATAGTAACGCTTATCAATTTTCCCAGACTTTAGGCAGTTATGTAAATGAATTAGCATTGAGCGCTTTTTTGCGATCATAATGCAACCAGAAGTTTCTCTATCTAAACGGTGTACAAGTTCTAAAAATGGTGCTTTTGGTCGCAATCCTCTCAGTGCCTCAATTAATCCAAAGGAGATACCACTTCCTCCATGCACTGCAAGACCTGCTGGTTTATCAACGATTAAGAGTTGATCATCTTCAAAAAGGATAGAATTTTCTAAAATTTTTGCTAATTTCTGGCCTGGGTGAGTATTTCCTTCGGGTTTTGCTTCCATCCGTAAAGGAGGGATACGCACGATATCTCCATTGACAAGCCGATAACTGACGGCAATGCGTCCTTTATTGACTCTCACCTCGCCTTTTCGAATAATGCGATAAATACGGCTTTTAGGCACCCCACGTAAAAATGTCGATAAAAAGTTATCGATCCGTTGCCCCGAATTGGCATCGGTCACAACAATTTGCTGGACCTGGTTAAGTGGCTGATGACTGGCTAACATTGACGGATTATAACCCGCCCCACCTATTTTGTCCGCTTTTTTTCCCTTTACATATCAACTAGTTCGGATGGTCAAAAACTGATAAAATGTTATGAGTTGCAAGTGCTGGATAAATTTATCGGCCTTACTTAGCAACGATGTGCCAATAGGAGCGAGCCAAGCGAAACGAGTAGAGATTTCATCTCCTTGTTTTTTAATTATTCTTGCTCTCATTCATTTCCCAAGACAAGCAAAGGTGCAAGACAAAAAGATGTCCCCCTTGCTGGAACTTAAGAATGCGCCCCCTATTGGTTAAGACTTAGCTTTTGTATATTTGATTACAAGCAAGTCAGTAAAATTGTATAAAACTAAATATGATAAAGAAAATGCACGGAATATTATGACTAAAAGAATGTTAATCAATGCAACGCAAAAAGAAGAATTACGAGTCGCATTAGTAGATGGCCAAAGTTTGTATGATCTTGATATAGAACGAACCGGCCGTATTCAAAAGAAAGCAAGTATCTACAAAGGTCGTGTAACAAGAGTCGAACCCAGTCTTGAAGCCGCATTTATCGATTACGGTGCGGATAGACATGGTTTTCTTCCTCTCAAAGAAGTTGCCAGAGAATATTTTAGTAATCCCAATATGCTTGAAAGTGGCAGACCAAATATTAGGGATGCGTTAAGACCCGGCCAAGAACTGATTGTCCAAGTCGACAAAGAAGAACGAGGCAATAAAGGAGCAGCATTAACTACTTTCGTAGGATTAGCTGGCTGCTATCTTGTATTAATGCCAAACAATCCGCGTGCGGGTGGTATTTCTCGGCGAATTGAGGGAGATGAGCGCAACGATCTTAAAGATGCACTTAATCAACTACAATTACCTGATGGAATGGGGCTGATTGTCCGTACTGCCGGCGTTGGCCGCAATCTTGAAGAACTGAGCTGGGATTTAGAAGTTCTTCTCAGCCAATGGCAGGCTATCTTACAAGCATCACAACGTCCAGCTCCATTTTTAATTCATCGTGAGAGCGATGTAATCATCCGGGCTTTACGTGATTATTTAAGACCTGATATCGCTGAAATATTAGTTGATACTGAAGAAGCCTATCAGCATGCAAAACAGCATATTCAAATTGTACGTCCTGATTTTGCCGATAGGGTTAAACGTTATCAAGATCCCATTCCATTATTCAATCGTTTCCAAATTGAAAGCCAAATTGAATCTGCTTTTAAACGTGAAATTGCACTAGAAAACGGCGCATCTATTGTAATTGATCCAACAGAAGCATTAATTGCGATTGATATCAATTCGGCCCGCGCAACTGAAGGCAGCGATATCGAAGAAACTGCATTACAAACTAATCTTGTGGCAGCTAAAGAAATTGCCAGACAATTACGTTTGCGCGATATTGGGGGCCTCATTGTTATCGATTTTATCGATATGAATTCTTCACGTCATCAACGAATGGTTGAAAATCATTTAAGAGAAGAATTAAAAGCAGATAGAGCTCGAATTCAGTTAGGTCGTATATCACGCTTTGGCTTACTTGAAATGTCTCGTCAACGATTACGTCCTTCCTTGGGTGACTCCAGTGGCTCTAGCTGTCCACGATGTGAAGGCCAAGGCACTATTCGAAATGTTCAATCATTGGCATTAGCCATCATGCGCATCATCGAAGATGAAGCGATGAAAGAGAATACCAGACAAGTCAATGTGCAAGTTCCTGTAGATTTGGCTGCTTATTTAGTCAATGAAAAACGTCAAGCTGTCATGAGTCTTGAACAACGGCATAATATTCGTATTTTATTGATTCCAAATCCTCATATGGTAACGCCACAATATGAAGTCGTGCGTTTTCGTGAAGATGATTCTGAACAAGAAGAAATACCAAGTTTTAAACTCATCTCACCTGCTGAACGTAAATCTGTAGATCTTATTTCTCCAGCTAAAGTGCAAAAAGTAGATGAGCCTGCTATCAAACAAATGACACCTGTTGCACCGGCTCCTATGCAAATTTCTAGAGATAAGGGAATCATTAGACGGATTTGGTCAGCTGTTTTTGGTGCAGGTTCTCAAGACACTGAAGGCAAAACTCGTCGTGCAGGGACTTACACTGCATCAACTGGTCAAAGTGAAACTCGCAACCAACAAGGTGGCAGAGGTCATCATCACAACCGAAGAGGCCGTGGACATCATCAGCGACACGACCGCGGTGGCGAGCAACGCCATGAACGCGGTGGTGAGCAACAGCGTCACGACCGTGGTGACCAACGCCATGAGCGCGACCAACAGCGTCAAGACCGTGGTGACCAACACCGTCATGAGCCTCGTAGTGATCAACAACGTCATGAACGTGGCCAAGAACAACAACGTCAAGAACGTACTGGTGATCAACGTCAAGAGCGCACTTCACAAGAAAGAGGTGGCAGACGTCATAATAGAAACCGTCGTCAAGGTTCATCACATACTAGAAATCGCGATGACAATAGATATAAAGAAAATAAAGAAACTCAAGATTTTGATGATAAATCTTCTCACAGCCATCAAGAAGAAAGAATTCAGCAGCCATCATTTACAGCCAAAACTGAAAATGAGCCAAAATTAATTACTCATACCCAACATGATGTGGGTCATGCTGTTGTTGAGTCTATTCCAACACCAAGAGAAGCTGCACCGATTGTTGAACCAATTAAAGAAATCGTCAGAACGCCAGTAACCATAGCAAAACAAGACGCTCCTTTGCCAGATATTACGTCACCAGCTGCTAAAGCTGCTCGTAAAATGCAAGACGCACTTTGTTTTGTGAAGTTGACGCCTGAAGAAAGAGAAAATTCTGTAGTGACAATGACGGAATCTTCAATACCACAAGCTCAAAATCACTATACATTGGTGAAAACTAAAGCAGAAACTGTTGAACAATCGTCTACTGAACATGTTCAGCAAAAGATTACCACTGAGTTTTCATCGGCAAGCTCAATGGTGACACTGGATGATACGGCAATACAAACAGCACCTTCTCATCATCACTTAAAACAAGTTGTGACGAAAAAGGAAACTGAACAACGTATTGAAGAAAAACGAGAGGAGCAACGTGCTTCTTATGAAGTTATTACCGAAAGTGAAGACTCTAAAATAAAAGAAGATGAGACGAGATAATAGTCTCACTGATTTTATTCACTCTAGGGCTCTCCCGTATTGCTTTCCCCTTCTCCCGCTTGCGGGAGAAGGTTAGGATAAGCGTCTCATCTCTTCCCGTGTATCACCAACAATTCACAAACTTACTCTCTTTTAAACTATACTCAGATTATTTCGCCTCTTGCTTAACATTGCAGGAAAATAATCATGACTACCTACAAAAGAATTTTACTGGCTGTAGATTTACGTGTAACTCATGATGTTTACACCATTTCACGTGCAATAGATTTAGCAAAAGAATCAAAAGCATCACTTAACATTATTCATGTTATGGAGCCGATCTATGCTTATGGTTCTGTCCAAGGTCAAACCATGGTTGATTTGGAAAAAAAGATAGCTGAGGATGCAAGAAAGGCATTTCAAGATTTAGCATCAGGATATGATATATCTGCTGATAAATTATTGCTTGAAATTGGTGCCCCTAAAACAGTTATTGTAGAAGTTGCTAAAAAACTGAATGTTGATCTCATTATTGTGGGGGCTCATAGTAAACATGGTTTGCAAGCTTTACTTGGATCAACTGCTGATGGCGTTATCAGTCAAGCACATTGTGATGTGTTGACTGTACGGACCGTAGAATAAAGTCACCTTAACTATTTTTTAAATAATTTTCCAATGCTTGCAAACTCTTCAATGGAGGTTGGCATACCTTTGCATGACAAAAATAAATACTAAGTTCATCTTCACTGACGTACTGTTTAAAACATTCTGGAACAACTTGAGAAGATGCAATAGCAAAAATAAATCGATTCAATTGATAATGTTTTAATAATAATAATCGCGCTTTTTCAACAAGCTTGCTTTTTCCATAAATGATAACAGTCGATAAACCTTGCAGAAATTCTGCTTGTATATTTAGCAATGTTGGGTAATATTGCGCATGGATATCTAAACTTGGTTGTGTTAATTGTAACGCTCGAGTTCCGACTTCTATATATTTTTGCTCATTAAGTAAGACGCCAAAGCGTGATAATGCGAGCGCTGCTGTAGCGGCACCGTTAGGCAAAACATCGTCAGACCAATTTTTAGGACGATAAATCAATGCTTCATGATGTTCTGAAGTAAAATAAAAACCATTTTCATTATCCCAGAATTTTTCTATTAGCGTATCACATAACCATTTTGCAAAATGAAGATCATTGTTATTGTAATTTATTTGCAAATAATACCAACAAGCATCCAACAAAAATGCATAATCATCTAAAAATCCAGATTGTTTACGTTGTCCTTTGTTGTAGCTTACCCATAATTGATTTTCAAAGAATAAATATACTTTAATAAAGTTAAATATTCTTGTAGCCAAATGTGAAAATTTAGCATCGTTTAAAACTGCCCCTGCAATGCTTAAACCTTTGAACATCAAAGCATTCCAAGAACAGAGTAATTTATGATCTAAATGTGGACGGATCCGTACAGCTCTTTCAATTTTCAACTTTTGCTTAATATTTGCAAAAACAATTCTATCTTCTGTTGATAGCTCAAGATATGACTTTTTTTGTATTAAATGCCATTTGTTCTCAAAATTAGGAAGATCATTTATTTCAAAAATTTGAGCCAACAAATCATATTCTTTATCATCCAAAAATGAACGCAAATCATCAGTATACCAAGTATAAAATTTCCCTTCTTCGCCTTCTGAGTCCGCATCCAATGAAGAATAGAAGCCACCTTCAAAAGATTGCATATCAAGCATTGTCCATTGTATACAGTCTCTGATTGTTTCTTTGAACAGCTCATTTTTGCTCATCGCAAAAGCCTGCCCTAAAAGACCAATCATTTGAGCATTATCATATAACATCTTCTCAAAATGAGGGATCTGCCATTTATCATCAACGCAATAACGAAAAAATCCGCCATCGATGTGATCAACCAAGCCACTTAAACATATTTTATTTAAAGAATACAAGATATGGTTATATATTTGTTTGTCTGTATCTTCTTGCTTGCATGAAGTTACAATATAAAGAATAGCACTTAAAGTTGCAGGCATTACAAATTTTGGTGCCCCTCTAAACCCGCCATTTATTTTATCAAATTCATTTATCCAATTTTGTTTTGCCATCAATAACGGTGATTTCTTAATTTTATGCGCAAAACCTTCATTTTGTTTTTCTAGACTATTTATCACCCTTTGTAAATTTTTATTTTGTTCTGCAATTTCATTAGGTTTATGGATAAAATAATGAGATATGATATTCAATATTTCTTTGAAACACGGCTTACCATGGTGCTTCTCTTTGGGAAAATAGGTACCACTAAAAAATGGCATTTGATCTTTAGGATGGAGAAATACTGTAAGAGGCCAGCCTCCACCTTGTTGTGTAAGCACCTGATGCATATGCTGATAAACTTTGTCGATATCAGGTCGTTCTTCTCGGTCAACTTTAATATTGATAAACAATTCGTTCATGATGTTTGCAGTTTCAATATCTTCGAACGATTCATGCGCCATCACATGACACCAGTGGCAAGCGGAATAACCTATAGATAACAAAATGGGTTTATTCTGTTTTTTAGCCAGATCTAACGCTTCCTGGCCCCACGGATACCATGCTACTGGGTTGTTGGCATGTTGCAACAAATATGGGCTAGTTTCTTGTGCTAAATGATTTTCAGCACCCATCGATTAATCTTCATCGCTTGTTAATTGACGTGCTTCTTCTTCTAGCATCACGGGAATATCATCTTTAATTGGAAAACCTAGTTTATCCAATTTACAGATTAATTCATTCTTTTCTTTTTTATAGATGAGTGGTTGCTTGCAGATTGGGCAAGCTAAGATGTCTAATAACTTTTTGTCCACTTTGTATTCTCCGCAATAATTTTTCCATAAACTCTGTCGGTAAACTTAGATCTAATAATACAGCCCATGCATTCTCAAGTTCAAATTGCCGGCATTTTACTGCATCTTTTTCTGTCATTAAAATTGGCAATCCATCTTTAAATTGTAAATCACTTTGTTTGAATTGATAATGATCTGAAAATGCGTGTTCTATAACATGAATACCTTGATTTTGTAACATCTTAAAAAAACGCTTTGGGTTACCAATACCTGCTACTGCATGAACTGTTTTACCAATAAAATCATCCAACACACAACTTCGTTGATGTGTCGAAACAGGACTCACCTTATTCCCTAAAGTAGATGTCATTGGCCATTCATCAGTCATCGCTTGACCATTGACCACAATAAAATCCACTTCTTTGAGACGTTTAACACTTTCACGTAATGGTCCAGCTGGTAAACAAAAACCATTTCCGAATCTACTATTGCCATCAACAACTGCAATTTCAATATCTCGTGCTAATTGATAATGTTGTAGTCCATCATCACAAATCACAATATCAACATTGGGATAAGTTTCTTGCAATAAACGTATGGCATCAACGCGTTTCCTACCAGCGACAATGGGACCTTGATACGTTCTAGCTAATACAAGAGCTTCATCGCCAACAGCTGATGCTTCGCTATTTGGAGTAACAATAACAACGTTTTTTTTCCCTAATTTACTACCATAACCATGCGTCACAATACCGGGTTGAAATCCATATTTTACTAACTCATTTGCTAGCCACCCTACCAAAGGGGTTTTACCTGTTCCGCCTAAGGAAATATTACCAACAATGATAATGGGGATACTAAACTTGGCTTGACCTTTCAGATAATAAATTTTTTTTCGAAGAAGTGTGAGCAACTGGAAAATCCATGCTAATGGGACAAATAGCTTATTGAAAATACTATTTTGCTTCCAAAAAGCGATAAGAACCGATGCTATCTTTTGGCGCATTAGCTGGCTCTCAAGCATTTGCTACTTTATGGGGTTCTTGATACTGCATGACTCTTAATGCCGCATAAGTGCCTTGTAAACGCATTAATTCCTCATGCGTTCCCATTTCGATGATATGACCTTTATCAATGACAATAATTCTATCAGCCTTTTCAATTGTAGATAATCGATGTGCAATGACAAGCGTTGTACAACATGCCATCAACTTTTCAAGCGCATCTTGTATGTAACGTTCTGATTCAGTATCCAGAGCACTCGTGGCTTCATCTAAAATTAATATCGGCGCCTTTTTCAAGATTGCTCTTGCAATAGCAATACGTTGACGCTGACCTCCTGACAATCGAACGCCGTTTTCACCCACTAGAGTTTCAAATCCTTGAGGGAGACGATCAATAAAATCTCTGGCATATGCTGATTCAGCAGCACGAATGATTTCTTCATTTGTGGCATGATCACAACCATAAGCAATATTACGAGCAACCGTATCGTTAAACAAAGTAACATGCTGAGTCACAATCGCTATTTGTTGACGTAATTCTTGCAATGATAAATCCATGATATTAATACCATCGATTAATATTTCACCATTAGCGTCATAAAATCGTGGTAACAAATTAACCAGAGTTGATTTGCCTCCCCCAGAACGACCGACAAAAGCAATGGTTTCTCCAGCTTTTACTTCGAATGAAATATTTTCAAGAATAGGCGCATTTGATTGACCATAATTAAAGCTCACATTTCGATAAACAACGTTCCCGGCTGGAAAACGTAAAGTTTTCTTACCATCATCAACTTCTGGCTTTTCGTCTAAAAAGGCAAAAATACTAGCCGCTCCGGCAATTCCTTTTTGGATATTATTATTTAACTTCGTTAATTCTTTAATGGGTCGCAAAAGACCAATCATCGCCCCCATCAGAGTAGCAAAACCACCTGGATCAATTGAAGTTCCTAAAAAATGATGTGAATTCAATGTGGCAAGATAAACTGTAGCCGCCAAAGCTATAGCCCCTATCACTTGCACCATGGGAACACTCAGTGCTGAAGTCGTAATCAACTTCATTTCCTGATGCCGATTTTGTTGCGTTACGCGTTTAAAGTGCGCAGTTTCATAAGCTTGCCCACCAAATGCTTTTATGACTTTTTGTCCCTCAATAGCTTCTTCTGCCACATGAGTAACATTGCCCATGGATTGTTGAATACGACCACTGACACCACGCACTCTTTTGCTGACCACATGCATCACTTTTGCCATCAGTGGCCCAACGACGATGAATAAAAAAGTTAATTGCCAGCTAATGGATAACATCACAAAAAGCAAGAACATAACGGTGCAGGATTCTCTTACTAAGGTAGTTAAGACGTCACTGCTAGCATTAGCAACCTGCTCGACATCATAAGTAATTTTAGACAAAATCTCGCCACTGGTTGAGCGATCATAATATGCGGCTGGTAATTTTAATAAATGTTGAAACATTTCTTGACGAAAAGTCATGACAACATTTCTACCCACCCATCCCATGAAGAATGTCGAAAGAAAAGTTGCAAAACCTCTTAAAATAAAAATGCCGACAATGACAAAAGGGATCCATTGAATAAAAAACTGATCGCGCGCAACAAACCCTTTATTGATTAATGGTTGGATGAGTTTCATCATTCCAGCATCAATAGCGCCATACATCACGTTGCCAAGCAAAGCTAAAACGAAAGCGTAACGATAGGGCCAAACATAAGATAAAAGTCGACGATATACCACATGGCTGGAATAAGCAGGAATGGATTTCATTGTTTGCTGTATACTCATTTCTTAATGAGAGGCCTTCCTATTTGTTCGCAAATAGGAAGCCTCTTCACACAAATTTTACCTACGGCTTACTTTTGCGCAATAATTCTTACTTGCGCGACCCCAAGTTGGGAAGCTGCCTCTAGCGCTGATACCACAGCTTGATGAGGAGCCTTTTTATCGCCAGCCAATATAATAGCTAACGACTTATTTTGTTCAAGTTTCGATGCTAACACAGTTTTTAGTTTCTTCGCATCAGAACTTTTGATTGAAACACCATTTATGTAATATCCACCGTCTGCATCCACCCCAATCTCTAAGGTATTATTGTCTTTTACGGGATCGTTGAGATTAGCTTTAGGTAACTTTATACCAAGTTGGGTAGCACCCTTAAAAAAGCTAGTGGAAACCACAAAAAACAGCAATAACATGAATACAACATCAATAAATGGTGTGAGATCAATCCCTATCTCTTCCCGATTTTTTTCATGAAAACGCATGATAATATACCATAATTTTATTTTTCTTACTCACTAGCTTTCTGTCTTATCTATCCGTCGGGAGGACTGGGAAGGGACAAGTGCCTTTAAACCATCAATTAATTTTTGTGCTTCTTTCTCAAGCTTTGCTGCAAATTCATCTATTCGCCTTCTAAAATAGCGATGGAACATTAAGCTTGGAATAGCAATAAAAAGACCAAATGCTGTTGTGAGTAATGCCGTAGAAATACCGCCTGCTAAAGCTTCTGGCTCAGGATTTCCACCTAATACTGCAAAAATTTGAATCATGCCAAGTACGGTACCAAGTAAACCTAGTAATGGTGCAGCAGAAGCAATGGTTCCCAATGTATTTAGGTATTTTTCCAACTCAACTATTACTTGACGCCCCTGGTCTTCCATTCTCGATCGCATAGCAGAAATACCTTGTTCGCTATGTTGTAAGCCTTTAGACAAAATATGACCTAAAGGACTTTGCATTGCTAATTCACTCAGGCGAATAGGCTTAGCATCACGTTTCGAGAGATCTTTCAAAATGGTATGGACTAAATCACGTGGAATGATTTTCGGTTCTCTTAATACCCATAATCTTTCAGCAATAATCGCTAGAGCAACAATTGAACATCCTAATAATGGGAACATCAACCAGCCTCCAGCCAGAAGTATGTCAATCACCTTATTTCTCCATTTTCCATTTTGTATGCCAATAATGACCAGAAGTGTCTCGCCAATGAATAGGAGGTGTCAATTCTTCAATATCATTTAATCGAAACATCAATGCACCAGTATGTGATACTAATAAATTCTTTGCACCAACCTCTTCATATCGTTGTAACACCCTCTGCTTAGGAAATCTATATTGATTTGCCAGACCTACTGGGTATAACGCATATTTTGGCGAAACCGCCTTAACGAAAGCTTCCGAGGAAGAAGTCAAACTTCCATGGTGAGGTACAACCAAAAGTGAACTTTTTAAATCCGTAGTATATTTATTTAAAAGTTTTTCCTCTGCTGCTTGCTCAATATCTCCTGTAAGCAAAATACTGTGGTTTGCAGTACTTACTTTTAATACACAAGAAAGATTGTTTCTTTTTTTCTCTTCAATTGAAAAGGGATTTAGTAAAGTAAATCGTACTCCATCCCATTCCCAGGTTTCCCCTGCCAGACATTGCTTTGCCGGTAATATTAATCGGCTTGGTTCACTTGAGATAATTTCATCTATCGGCAAAGATTGTAAGCTTTGTAATCCAGCTCGATGATCCAAATCACTATGACTAATGATCACTTTATGTAAACGGTCAATATCCTGTGTGAGCAAAAAAGGAATAATGACTCTTCTACCAGCATCATCTTTGCCATAACGAGGCCCGGCATCATACAATAGAGTATGATGAGAAGTTTGAATAACCGCAGCCAAACCTTGACCAACATCCAATAAGGTAAAATAACATTCTCCATCATGAGGTTTGGGTGATTGATATAGAATCATTGGCAAAAAGCCTATAATACTCATCCATCTCCCGGGTAATCCTTTTGGCGCAAGCAGAAAAATTGCCGCAATAAATGCTAAAAATAAATAGAAACTTGGGATCTGGGCTTGTTGCCAAATCGCAAATGAAACAAGTGACAGTTTTTCTAACACATACCAAATCATTTCTAATGCACTATGCGCTACCCAAAAACTCAACATAGCGAGTTTTTCTGATATTCCCATTAACAAAAGCCCAAGCAAACTTGCCGGAACAACGATTAAGTCAATGATAGGTAGTGCCAGCATATTTGCGATGGGCGAAAGCAGCGGAACTTGATTAAAGAAATAAGAACAAAGTGGCAATAATCCAACAAATACGACAAGCTGAGGGATCACCCATTTTTGCCATTTACTTGTACTTTGAGTATGCGAATTACCATATATTAAAGCACCAACGCAACCAAATGATAACCAAAATCCGACTTGTAAAGTGGCTAAAGGATCAATCAAAAAAATACCTAACCAAGCATAAGCTAATCCATACCAAGATAGTAAAGGCTGACGCTTTAATAAGGCTAATAGTACAACTAAAATCATGATAAGTGCGCGCTGTGTTGGAATAGAGAAACCTGCCAATGCAGCATAAATCAATGCACCAATGATAGATGCTATCGCACCGTAAAATTTAGCAGGATATAAAGTTGTCATCCAAGGGAAACGACGAACAAGTATCGTCACCAAACCACCACAAAGTAGTGCCACAAAACTAATATGTAATCCTGAAATTGCAATGGCATGAACAGTGCCTGTAACCTGAAAGACGCGCCATTGTTCGGCAGTGATATTTTGATATAGCCCCAATGTTGTTGCTTGAATAACCCCTAAGAAGGGTTTATCACCTAATAAATCTCTAATACGTTCATTTAAATTTTGTCTACTCCATGTTAATGAATGTTGCAAGGAGCGTTGATAATTTTTAAGCAAAATCAGTGATCCGGTTGCTTGGATCCCTTCTAAGAAAAGTTGTTTTTCCTGATCAACTGTACCTGGGTTAGCAAGGTGCCACCTTGGTTTTAATTTTACTAAAGCACATAAATTATCTTTATCAGTAAAATCAACAGTCGCCTCAGGCCAAAAAAGACGAACTTTAGCATTTACATCTAAGAGTTTTCCTTGGTAGTGGCTGATGGCAACATCAAAACGCAATGCCTTTTCAAACCGCTGACTCACCCCTGTCACTTGCCCACAAATAGTGACTCTTTCTTGGATATCCTCAGATGGCAATTGCCATGAAAGTCTTTGGCTTGCCTGAAAGTACGTCCAATTAAAACCTACTATACTTCCTAAAAGAGCAATGCAACATTTATGTAATATTGGTTTTTTCGTGAGCCCAACCAGCAGTGTGGCTACTAACAAACCCACAGAGAAGAGTAAGATAGTGTGAAGATGCGGCAAAGCGGAAAAACAGTTTAGCGCACTTGCCCCGATCAATGATCCTAAGGCAAAGGGAATGATCATCATAAAAACCAACTAATAAAAGCAACTAAGTAACCAATGTCAAAAAAATTATTTCGTAAATTAATAAAACGCTATGTGCCAGATGTGATGAAAACAAATGATGGCAAACATCTTAGCATTTTTGGTAAATTTCTTCATGATCCTAACCTGTGGCATTTAAATCGTTATTCTGTTTCAACTGCCTTTAGTGTCGGTCTTTTTGCTGCTTTGATACCAGTACCTTTTCAAATGTTGCTAGCCGCTTCGCTTGCTATTATCGCAAGAGGAAATATTCCCATCTCGGTTGCATTAGCTTGGGTTTCCAATCCTTTTACCACGCCTGTTTTTTTATTTATTGCTTATCATATAGGTACATTTATATTGAGGATGCCTCCTCATCATTTTAAATTTGAGATGACAGTGGAATGGTTTTTAAAAGAATTCCAAGATTATGGCACCCCCATCATATTAGGCTGCTTTGTTCTTGGGATCATCTGTGCAATCATTGGGAACATTGTTGTCAGAATCATATGGCGAATTTCAGTGATAGCGGCTTGGAAGCAAAGAGTGCTTAGTCGGAAACGGCGTATGAAAAAATTAAAAAAGAAGAAAAAACAAAGGTGATGGCATGGCAAAAAAACTTTTTCAACGTTTTATGCCCTCTCCTCATGCTATTTATCAAAATCGTTATTTAAGGCCTTTTAGAAATTTTTTGACCGATCCAAATTTATGGCATCTTAATCGCTATTCGGTGGCAACTGCCGTGAGTATAGGTTTATTTATTGGTTATATGCCGATCCCTGGGCATATGATTATGGCCACGTTTGTTGCTTTAATGCTAAGAGCAAATCTACCCTTTTCAGTTGCTTTAGTATGGACATCCAATCCATTTACGATGGGACCAATGTTCTTTTTTGCTTATGAATTAGGCACGAAGATCTTACATATTCCACCTGAAAAATTTCATATAGAGATGTCTTATCATTGGTTAGTTCATGAGCTGAAGCATTTCTATGATCCTCTCTTAGTAGGATCATTTATTTGTGGAGGCGTTCTTGCCTTAATTGGTAATATTAGCATTCGTTTATATTGGCGATATCATGTTGTTCATGCCTGGCGAAAAAGAGCTAAAAAGCGCAAAATTCATGCTACAGTGGATATACACCTTTAAAAATCGCTTGAAAAAGCGAATATTCAGACAAATATCATTAGCAGCTATCTAGGCGGCCTAGACACAAACCCTACATATGCTACTATTTTAGTGGACAAAGACTAAGGGACAATCAAGACACACATTATGGCTAAACAAGTAATTAAACGCTTTCTTCCTGATCCAAAAAAGATTCAGAACAATAAATTTCTGAAAATTTTTGGCAAATTACTCTATAGCCCAAACCTTTGGCATTTAAACCGTCAAAGCGTCGCCACTGCATTCAGTATCGGACTTTTTATCACTTATATTCCATTTCCGGGGCATATGTTATTGGCTGCTTTGATGTCAATAATATTCAGAGCGAATCTTCCTATCTCCGTAGCTTTAGTGTGGGTTGTGAATCCTTTTACCATTATTCCCATGTTCGGCTTTGCCACCACTTTAGGGGCATTCCTATTAGGCATCGCATTACAAGATTTAAGTTTTAATTCTTTTGCAGTATTTCAAGAAGTTTGGCAACCCTTTTTACTTGGTTGTTTTATTTGCGGTAGTCTCTTAGCTCTCGCTGGAAATGTTTGCGTTCGAATGTTCTGGCGATACACAGTCGCTAAAAATTGGCGTGCACGCCAGCTACGAAGAAGTATTAATATTTAACCTACTTTGCTTCAGACTTAGCTTCCCAGTAGACGCCGTCTCGCAAGATCCCACGCTCAAGAGACACAATGCGATCCATTCGTTTGGCTAATAGTAAGTCATGGGTTACCACAATAAAGCTAGTTCCAAATTCTTTAGTCAATTGCATCATCAAATCGTAGATTTGATCTGCGCTTTGGTTGTCTAAATTACCTGTGGGTTCATCAGCTAAAATACATTTTGGATGAGTAACCAACGCACGAGCAATCGCCACACGCTGGCGCTCACCACCAGACATGGTTGCTGGTTTATGTTGAATACGATGACTTAAAGACACCTTTTCCAACATATCTAACCCACGCTTTTTGGCTCTAAGAACAGACATGCCTTGAATCAATAAAGGCATGCATACATTTTCAAGGGCAGTAAATTCTGGCAAAAGATGGTGAAATTGGAAAATGAGTCCCATCACCCGATTACGTAAATAACCACGTTTACGATCGGATAGTTCATGTAAATTAGTATTATCTAAAACCACACTTCCACTGGTAGGAGATTCAAGACCACCTAATAAGTTTAGTAACGTTGTTTTACCGGAGCCAGATCTCCCTACAATGGCAACGCTTTCACCTGGCATCACTGTTAAACTTACGTCTTCTAAAACAGGGATTGATCTATCACCATCTTGATATATTTTTTTTAAATTTTGACTCTTCAAAATAGGATGTATAGGCGTATGTGATGGTTTATGCGTCATGACGTAATGCCTCCGCAGGCTGAACATTCGCCGCTCGCCAAGCCGGATGTATCGTGGCTAAAAGACTTAGCACCATAGCACACACCCCAATTAGCAGAACATCTTGCGTTTGCAGATCCGATGGTAGAAAACTTATAAAATATACGTCAGCAGATAAAAATTTCACTCTAAAAGTCTGCTCAAGCGCTGCAACTAAATCAGTCACATTGAGTGCTAAGGCAACACCTGCCACTACCCCCAACATTGTGCCAATAAAACCGATAATAGCCCCTTGAGAAATAAAAATTGCCATTATTTTTCTTGTAGATGCCCCTAGAGCTCGCAGAACACCTATGTCGGCACGCTTATCTGTGACAATCATCACTAACGTAGAGATTAGATTAAACACAGCTATTGCTAGAATCATAATGAGCGTAAAGAACATCATTGTCTTTTCCATCTTTACGGCGCTAAAGTAAGTACTATTTAGCAGTGTCCAATCAACAACATTATAATGCCCATGGGTTTGATTATAAATTTCTTTAGCAATACGGGGTGCTGCAAAGGGATCATCTAGACGAAGCTGTAATCCTGTCACCCCGCCTTGAGTTTTAAAAATTTTGGCGGCATCTTGAATATTCATAAAGACAAAACCACTATCATAGATGTAGCCAACCTCAAAAATTCCGACCACAGTAAGACGTTTTAAACGTGGCGCCACACCAGCCATTGATACAGTGACTTCAGGAATAACTAATGTCACCGTGTCACCAATATTGACCCCAAGAGTTTTAGCTAAATGCGATCCAATAATGACATGAAAAGATCCCTCTTGAAGCTCATCAACTTTCCCAACTTTCAAAGTACTTTTTAAAGGAAATACCGCATCAATCGCTTTTGGATCGACGCCTTTGACAACAATGCCTCTTACTTCTCGACCACGTGTCAGCATACCCTGACCATCAATATAAGGCCCAACAGCCTCAACGTCTTTATGTTTTGAAAGTTGGTCAGCTAATACGGGCCAATTCTGCAAATTTTCACCCCAACCAGCCACCATGACATGAGGTGTAATGCTGAGTATCCGACTGCGGATCTCCTTGGTAAATCCATTCATGACAGAGAGGACTGTAATCAAAACCATCACGCCCAAGGCAATTCCAACCATAGAGACAATTGAAATAAAAGTTATAAAATGATCGCGGCGCTTGAAATTGGTATAGCGGGCACCGATAAAAAGAAAGAATGGTCTAAACATTGTTTTTAGTTACCAAATATTGTGAGTTAAAAAAAGTTCAAATTAAACTTCTCTTTCCCTGCTCACGTTTCGCGGGAGAGAGAAATAATACTTTCTATTCCAGTTTGCAATCAATTGACAGTAAGAAAGCTATCTGGAACAATGCGTGTGTTTCATGTTACGATTAAAAGTTAACTAAATTAATAACCTGGAGCACCCATACAAAACGAGACATGGCTCAAAGTGGTTTGTGTATATTATCATAGCCTACTTCTACTAGTACGAGCCACGAAATAATATTCAGGCGTTCTAAATCAAGGACTTTCTCAATCTTATGATAGTCATTCTCAAACCCGGCATTGATATAAGCTCAGCAGAATACCAGTTCACTCTCAAAGCCTTAATGGGCTTAGCTGGCATAGAAATTCAACTGCACACCACCAAAGGTTTTCAGGAAACCGTGGTTGAAATTTATCTTATTGGTGATACTTCTCACATTTCTAAAGATAATCTAGAAGCACTACCAGGTGTTTTACGTGTTTTACGGATATCTAGTGAATATAAAATATTAGGTCGAAATCAAGAACTCAATAATGGGTTTGAATTTGAATATAATGGCGTAACATTTTCACAGAATAACTTAAACATTTTTGCAGGCCTTTGCGCTGTTGATGAACTAGAAAATGCTGAGTTAATGATGAAAGCATTACATCAACATGGTCAAGTCTGCACACGTATGGGGGCATATAAGCCCAGAACTAGTCCTTATTCTTTCCAAGGGCTGGGTAAAGCATGTTTACCTTATGTTTTTGAGATGGCTGGAAAATATGGCATTAAAGTCATTGCCATGGAAGTGACACATGAACGCCACATTGAAGAAATCAGTGAAGTTTTACAGCAAATGGGTAATCCAACCGGGGTAATGCTACAAATTGGTACTCGTAATGCTCAAAACTTTGAATTGCTACGCGCTGTTGGCTCTCAACAAACATTTCCTGTTCTTTTTAAGCGCGGATATGGCATCACATTAAGCGAATCCATCCATGCGGCAGAATATCTTGCTCACGCAGGCAATCATCGGGTTATATTTTGCCTGCGTGGCGTAAAATCTCTCTTTGGATCCCCACATCGTAATATGGTTGATTTTGCTCATGTTCCTGTGATCCGAAGACTCACTCGCATGCCGGTCTGTATCGATCCATCGCATTCTGTTGGCATAGCGATTCGTGCCCCAGATGGACTCAATGATATTTTTCATGCAACTGCGCAAGGAATTATTAGTGGTGCCAACATGGTACTCGTTGATTTTCACCCAACCCCACCCACAGCCGTTGTTGATAGTCGCCAAGCAATAGCACTTTCAGATCTTAATTGGTACTTGGAAGATATCGCTATAGCACGCGCTGCATACGACAAACGTACTCAATTGGCAAAACAACAAGGTCTTGCGTAAGTAATATCATGGAGAATACAAGCCCGCATACCACGTTAAGTGCTCAAACAGCACAGTATTTACCAAAAAAGAATGGTGAACATCGTTATTGGGGCAATCTTCAAGGTTCTTTAATGGCTTTGTTGATTGCAGAGGCTGCAAAACTATCCGATCCCATTGTTGTGATTACAAATGATACGCAAGAAGCGAATCGAATCACCAGAGAATTAGAAATTTTTTTAGAGCCCAGTGGCATTGCTGTCCTTCATTTTCCTGATTGGGAAACTTTACCTTATGATAATTTTTCTCCACATCAAGATATTATTTCAGATAGGCTTTTAGTCTTAAGCGAATTGTCTCAATTAAAAAAAGGTGTATTAGTTGTTCCCGTCACAACAATGCTCCATCGCATTTCTCCAAAGACTTACATCCAAGCTCATAGTTTGGTTTTAAAAACAGGTGAAAAATTCGATTGGGATATCATGCGAAGACGTTTTGAGCAAAGTGGCTACCATTATGTCTCACAAGTGATGACACATGGCGAATTTGCTTTACGAGGCAGTATTGTTGATATTTTTCCCATGGGCCAAGAAAAGCCAGTTCGCATAGATTTATTTGACAATGAAATTGATTCTTTGCGCTTTTTTTCAGCTGAAACCCAACGTTCTGAAGAAAAAATAGAAAGTTTTATATGTTTACCTGCCAGAGAGTTCCCACTGACACCAGATGCTATCTCCTTGTTTCGCCAAAATTGGCGTGCGCAATTTTCTGGGGATCCATCGCAATGCCCTATTTATCAAGATATTAGTCAAGGCACAGCTTCTCAAGGAATTGAATATTATTTACCGCTTTTTTTTAATGAAACAAGTACACTATTCGATTATCTTCCTCAAAATTCGCTTATTTTTCATTCACAAATAGAAAATGCCAGCGAACAATTTTGGCATGAAGTCGATGTACGATTTGAACAATATAGACATGATATTCAGCGTCCTATTTTGCCTCCAAAGCAAATTTTTATTCATACGAACGAGCTTTTTGGTCAATTAAAACCTTTTCGACAAGTTCAAATACAAACTCAAAAATTTGAAACAGAGCGTCAAGGATATGTTAACTTTAACACCAGAGCTTTCCCTGCATTGTCTATTGACTCTCGGGCTGAAAATCCTTTAATAAAATTGCAAGCTTTCTTAAAAGAAAATGAACAGCATAAAATTTTGTTTTGCGCTGAATCTGCAGGTAGGCGAGAAACCTTATTAGAATTATTTAATCGACGTGGTCTCAAATCCAAAGTCTACCATCGTTGGGATGAATTCTATCTAGATGATGAACCCATTGGTATGACGGTGGCTTCGCTTGACGAAGGATTTATTCTTGAAAACCCAACTTGGATTTGGATAGTCGAACATCAGCTCTATGGGCAACAAGTCATGCAGCGTCGAAGAAGGCAAAAGTCGACGCAAGATACCGAAGCTCCTATTCGGGATCTCACTGAGCTAACATTAGGCGGTCCTATTGTCCATATTGATCATGGAGTAGGTAGGTATAAAGGCCTCACTCATATCACTATCGACAATACTCAAGCAGAATACTTAATATTAGAATACGCTGATAATGATAAACTCTATGTGCCCGTATCTTCTTTGCATTTAATTAGCCAATATAGTGGTGCCCAACTTGAAAGTGCTCCGTTACATAAACTAGGAACCGAGCAATGGGAAAAAGCCAAGAAAAAAGCAACTGAAAAAGCTTACGATGTTGCAGCAGAATTGTTAGATATATATGCTTCCCGCGCTACCAAAAAGGGTTATCGCTTCTCAAAGCCTGATGACCATTACTTTCAATTTGCAAGTAATTTTCCTTTTGAAGAAACGCCTGATCAAGCAAAAGCAATCATGCAAGTACTTGAAGATATGCGAAGTGAAAAACCAATGGATAGATTGGTTTGCGGCGATGTCGGATTTGGTAAAACGGAGGTTGCTCTTCGCGCTGCCTTTATGGCCGTTGAAGACTCAAAACAAGTTGTCATTTTAGTACCCACCACATTGCTAGCCCAGCAGCATTATGAAACGTTCAGTGACAGATTTGCAGATTGGCCGGTTCGTATCGATGTTATCTCACGTTTTCGTTCCAAAAAAGAGCAAGAACAACTGATTGATGATTTAGGTCAAGGTAAAATAGATATCATCATTGGAACGCATAAACTGCTCAGTGATGAAGTGAAATTTAAAAATCTTGGGTTAATGATTATAGATGAAGAGCATCGATTTGGCGTCAGACAAAAAGAACGTTTAAAAGCATTACGTGCTGAAGTTGATATTTTAACCCTAACAGCAACCCCTATTCCTCGTACATTGAATATGGCATTTTCTTCTTTAAGAGATTTGTCGATTATCGCAACACCTCCTGCAAAGCGTTTAAGCATTAAAACTTTTGTTCGCGAATACAATCAAGCTCAGATAGTTGAGGCTATCATGCGCGAGTTAATGCGTGGTGGACAAATTTATTATCTTCACAATGATGTTGAAACCATAGAAAAGACTGCCCGAGATTTAGCTGAATTTATCCCTCAGGCTCGTGTTGGTGTTGCACATGGTCAAATGCGAGAACGTCAGCTTGAACAAGTGATGTCAGATTTTTATCACCAAAGATTTAACGTATTGGTATGCACGACAATTATTGAAACGGGTATTGATATTCCAACAGCTAACACCATTATCATTAACCGAGCTGATAAGCTTGGTTTAGCTCAATTGCATCAATTACGTGGCCGCGTAGGACGTTCCCATCACCAAGCTTATGCTTATTGCTTAACTCCTCCCAAAAATCGCTTAACCCCAGATGCCATTAAGCGATTAGATGCATTAGAATCTTTAGAGGAATTGGGATCTGGCTTTACACTGGCAACTCATGATTTAGAAATTCGTGGTGCAGGTGAACTGTTAGGTGAAGAACAAAGTGGTAGTATGTATGCCGTCGGGTTTAGTTTGTATATGGAACTTCTTCAAAAAGCCATTCACTCTTTAAAATCAGGTAAGAAAACTACCTTGGCTGAGCATTTAAGGCAAGGTGCTGAAATTAATTTACAAATTGCCACCTTGATCCCTGAAAATTATTTACCCGATGTTCATATGCGACTCATTCAATATAAACGTATTGCCGATGCAAAACATGTCGAAGCTCTACGAGAACTGCAAGTGGAAATGATTGATAGATTTGGCCTATTGCCAGAGCCATTAAAAAATCTATTCAAAATTACCGAGCTCAAAATCAAAGCTTCTCCTATCGGGATCAAAAAAATTGAAGCATCACACAAGAGCGGTAAAATTGAATTTGAGACTTCAACCAATGTAGACCCTGATAAAATTATTTCTATGATTAGGGATAAACCAAATCATTTTAAATTAATCGGATCTCAAGAAATTAAATTTATGTTCGATATGCAAACCCCGGACCTTCGCTTTCAAGTAGTAGAAAATTTAATAAATCAACTTAATGTCTAAAGGTAAGGAATGATAATGAAAAAGAACATTCAACTATTATTATCAATAGCACTATTGATAATGGTATCAGCAAGCCATGCAAAAGCTGAAAAATGGTATCGTGTTGAAATGTTGATCTTTGAAATGAAAGATAATCAACCCCACATTGAAGAAACTGATATCGGCAAACCTGCTTTAGGCAATGCTATTTCACTAAACTCTGATCCAAGCTCAGAGTTTTCAGTACTTTCAGATAATCAACTCGCGTTACTTGATGCTAAAAAAAGAATTCAAAAAAATTATCATCTCGTTTTGCATAAAGGCTGGCGTCAAATGATCACTGATAAAGAACATGCCCAAAAAGTACATCTCATTGGTGGTAAAAGCTTAGGTGGCGAAATAGCTGGTGATTTTGAAGTAGATGGTACGGTTCGTTTAAGTCTAGGTCGCAATTTAAATGTTGATGCAGACTTACTCTTTCGTAAACCCACTAGCGATAAGATCCAAGCTTTTCGTTTAAAAGAGTCAAGCCGATTACGAGTGAATGAAATCTCTTATATCGATCACCCAAATTATGGAGTGATTATTATGGTAACACCCGAAAAGACTGCAGAAGGCACTCCAAGCGCTGCTCTGAGTACGAAGAAGAAGACTTCTTAAAATCCACCCGCTCTTTCTTATTCCCTCTCCCCTTGCGGGAGAGGGCTAGGGTGAGGGGTGATTTATCAGTAATTAATTTATATCATCTAACAGATTTTTGGTTCCCCTCATCCTAACCTTCTCCCGCAAGGGGAGAAGGAACAAGATCCACTAATAGATTCATCATCGGCACATTGATTATTTCTATTGTTTGATATTCAGTTAGAATGGCGGGTTCTTGCGCTTGCGTCCTGTTTTCTGCAAGAGCTGAAAAATCAATTTCTGTTTGCTCTATCAGCGCATCTTTTATCGACAGTGCATGCCCCACTTTCAAACCAACGTCAGCTGCAAGATGGGATTGTCCATCATTGGTTAAATAGGTTGTGATGCCATAAATGATATTTCCGTCTATATCTTGATTTTGTGGAGTAGAACTTAAAATGATAGAAGAGATCCCTCTATCAATAAGAGAAATTAACTCACCAGCATCTGTTATGCCGTTGCTGTTACTATCTTGCCAAACTGCAAATTGACTAAAGTGCTCGTCATTAATATCGAAAATCCCATCATGATTACTATCAAATGCTAATCGCAAGCCATCTAAGTCTGTTTTAGCATCAGGATGATAGGATACAAAACTAAATTCATCCAATTTAGTAATTTTACCATCGTTATCATAGTCATAAACTAAAATCCCATCCTCTGGCCCTACCCAACCAATCGTGTGATTATTGCCACAAGGAAATTTCCATGCAACCTGAGATTCTTCTAATGAAATTAAATCGATTTTACCATCGTGATTGAGATCCAAAATAATGGGGGGCACATCAACACTGATAGTAACCGTTGCAATGTTACTTAAACCATTTAATCCATCTGCTGCCTGATAGGTAAAGGTATCATTACCATCTACTGCAAAACTACCGTTAGGATCATAATCATAACTACCATCGCTATTTACCTTGACTAATGCACCAGATACCAAAGCTATCTGTACACCCACATTCGCACCAGCGCCATCCACTTTTGCAACAACAAGATTATTATCAGCAGGAGATTTCACATCATTTGATAATAAGCCCAAAGCAGAATTCACACTAAGGGTAGCATTTGAACTCACCGAACCATTATCATCAACTGCTTGTGGAGCAGTAATGGTAATATTGACTGTTGCGTCACTTGTCAACCCTTCAGCTTCTATTAATGTATAAGTAAAGCTGTCTGCACCGCCACCTTCAAAGTTTCCATTAGGATCATATGAATAACTACCATCACTATTTAAGGTAAGCAATGCACCCGATCCCAAAACCAATTGATTACCAACCTTATTGGCTAGCCCATTGACAGCAGAAACAACTTTAGTATCACCAATACTAACCACATCGTTTGCTAATACACCACCAGCAGCATTTACAGATAAAACCAGCGCTTGATCGATTGTTCCTATATCATCATTTGCTTCAGGAGATTGATTTAATGTAACGGTTATCTTCAAATCAGAAGAGACTGTACTGCCATCTCCATCTGTCAGTTGATAACTTATCGTATCAACTACTTGTTGGAATAAAGCATCATTGACCGGTTGTGTTTTGGTGCTATCTAATGAATAGATATAATCACCAATTTGATGTCCAGCTTGAGCCGTCGCATAAACTTCAATACTGCCATAAGTTGTGCCAACAGAAATAATGCCACCCACGGCAGTTGCATTGTTTATTTTTGATACTGTACCAAAATCAGCGCCTAGTAATGAAACCCCAAAGCCATTATTATCTGTAATGATATTTCCTGTTGCTATATTTGTTCCATTGACAAAAAGTAAAGTTTCATTTGCTGTATTAAGCTTTATGTTAGCAATGGGTTGGTCGTCATCTATAGTTATAACAAGATCAGCTGTATCTGTGCTACCATCCCCATCGGTTAATTCATAAGTGAAAGTCAAGATGGCAGGCTGATCATTTATATCAGTAAATGCAGCATTTAAAGTATAAAGATACTGATTCGTAATTCTATCAATCACTAAAGTATTGCCTAAAGAATCGGTAACGACTACTGATGCATGTCCCAAATTGGCATTGGTAAAAGCGCCATTACTATTTGCGATTTGCACATTGGTAATCGTGCCAAAGGTCGTAATTGCCGTGACCCCACTGGTACCACTTTCATTGGTGAGGGCAGCATTGGTTACGCCTCCTGTACTATTAGGTCCATCAGCACCATAACGACTGGTTAGTGTAGTGGGCGCCAAAGGAACTAATAACCCTGTTACCGTGGCAAAATTATTAGAGAGATTTGTGCCTATATCCTTGATATCAGCTTCTGAAATAGCATTCGTTAGATCAACAGCCTGTGGAGCATCATCATTTGATGTTACTGTTAATACTGCAGATGCAGTTTGACCTTCAAAATCAGTAAATTCATAATTAAAATTCTCATTATAAGGTTGATTATTTATATTATGAAAAGGAGCATTTAAGGTATATACATAATTACCAGTAAACTTCTCCACTACTAAAGTATTACCTTGGGCATCAGTGACATCAAAAGTCAAAAAGTTAGAAACTGTTACGCCACCAGCAACAGTGACATTAGTCACACTACCACCATTAACACTAAATCTATTATCTGATAAATCACCTGGCCCAGGTGGTGTCGCTTGAATTGAGGGCACAATTAAACTACCCGACATTTTATTAACCACAGGTAATTCATTTGATCCAATATTTTGAATATCAGCTTCTATGATGATACTCGGTGCATTTTGATTTGTTGCGACAGGGTTATCATCAACAATTTGAATTTCAATGGTGTTAACATTGGTATCATAAAACTCATCCATTACACTATACATAAATAAATCTTTGTGAACCCTTTTGTTATTCACAGTAATATAAGGTTGGGGAGGAGTTAAAATGGCATTGTTTAATGTGTAAACAAAATCCCCTATGGTATGCCCATTCACGCTTGCTGTGTAAAAGACAAATACATTGCCTTCGGGTGTGATCAGTATTACTTGGCCTGGAATATTTCGAATTTCAATCGAACCTGGACGAGCTGGCGGAGAAAATACAGCATTGATGATGGTGCCGCCTCCTGCACCCTCTGTGAAAATATTTCCTTGTAAAGGAACAGCAGCTTGTGTATTTAATAATACTTCAGTATTCATCCCATTTGTAAAAGCACTATCTACAGTAATATATGGCGTTGTTGGCAGACCATGCTCACCATTAATAGGGGGTGGTAATTCATAATTGTAAGTGGGATACGGGATACTCGAATCAATAAAACTAATCAAAAAAGTTCGATTGGTATTAACACTTAAAATTCCATCTTCATCATTATTTAGATTAGCATTTAAATCTAATATTCTCTCTAGCGATTCGATGCTACCATCAATATTTTGTTGTGTGACTTTATTGATCTCGCTTCTTGAAACTTCTACGGGTATGTTGAACAATTCTTCAAATTTAAGCCCAAGAAAATTGGCATCACCTTTTTTAGGCTCATCCGGTAAAGAATCAATCAACTTCTCTAACTCTGAAGGATCTAAGTTAACATATTTCTTAAACGCATTTTCAAAGACTTTAGAGACAGCATTATAATGAAAAATTGTTTCATGGATGGGGATGGCCTTTTCAAGAGAAACAACTTCATCTTGGAAGGTATCGGGATCCTTAGCGATTTTATCTACCATTACTTCCCTGTGATGGTTAATACAGAATGCTTTTGAGTATATTTATCGATACTCCCTATTGATAATACAAACAGGTTTCTTAGATACTCAACTTAATAACAATGATTTTCAGAAATAGTTTTAGGCCGGAGCGACTTCTTGAGTTTGTAAGGCGGGAAGAAGATGCTCGGTAACTACTGGAGGAACGACACTACTATCGGTTTCACTAGATGTTGAAGGAGTCGCAACTAAAGGAGCTGTCTCAATAGCAGAAGCTGGCACAGAAGGAGCCTCTGGCAATTTTGAAAAATCAATTTGCTCTTGTGAAGGCAAAATATCGTTGAGATGTAACGTTTGAGTTTCAACACGTTGCCCAATAACTAATGAGGTATCAGCAATAGCATAACTATGTCCATCCACTGTTTTATAATCTGAGAAGCCATGTATCAGGTTGCCATTTTGCATTTGTTGTTGGTTATCAGATATCAGCGAGATAGAAACAATCCCACGTTGATCTAATGTTTGATGTTCACCGCTATCAACTAAACCATTATTGTTAGTATCTTGCCAGACACCAAATTTACCAAAAAGTGAATCCTGACTATCTAAAATATTATCTTTGTTCGAATCAAAAGCCAGACGTAATCCTTCTAAATCTGTTTTGGCATCTTTTGCATATGATGTGAAAGATATTTCATTTAAAGTAATTTGCTGACCGCCATCATAATCATATACTAGTACACCATCTTCTGGTGTGGTCCAGCCAATTTGATGCACATCACCCTTACCACTAATGTCCATACTTACTGGTGATTGAGTGGATGAAACCAAATGAATGCCATCATTGTTTAAATCTAAGAAAACAGGCGCAATAATATCCACTAATGAAGTGGGTTGATTGCTAAGATTATTTGAAGCATTACCATCATCAACTTGCCATGTAATGGTTCGCGTTTGAACAGTTGCACTTGATGCCGAAAAAGTAACTGATTCTAAAACACTCTCATAATTTGCAAGACTTGAATTACCAGATAAGGTAAGTTCGAATGTAGTTGGGTTATAACTACTTGTGATACCTCCTATCAATGTAGCAGCTAGCGTATCACCAGCAAGAGCACCAGAAGAAATCGTTACAACTGCCCCGTTCAAGTTTGTATCATCAACATCACTTAATGTTAAAGAGCCATCTATAATAACTGGCGTTCCACCAGATATCGAATAATTTACTGTACTGCCCGCATCCGCGATAACAGGTGCATCATTATCTGCTGTAACATCAATGGTGATTGTGTTAGCAGTTGGATCCGTATCGATACCGCCATTTGCAAGGCCACCTGAATCTTTAACTTTGAAATCAAAAGTAGCATAACTTAAACCATTACCATCGGCTGCTGGTGTATAGGTAAGAAAAGCGATGTCTGCCAGTGATATTTCTTGACCATTGCTTACAACACCTGGCACTGAAGCGCCAGCTGCTAAAGATAGCACTCCCAAACCCGGTAAAGCTGTAATAATAATAGATTGCAAGCTATTAGGAGATGCAGGATCATTTGGATCAGTAAAACCAAAATCGGCCGCAGTAAATACCTTTTGTGTATCTTCTAAGGTGCTTACCGTGTTACTTGTACCCATTGGTGCATCATTCACTGAAGTCACGTTAATTGTCATCGTGTTGGCACTTTGATCTAAATCCACACCACCATTCGTTGTGCCGCCATTATCCTGAACTTGAAAAGTGAAATTAGCATAATTTGCACCATTCGCATTGGCAGCAGGTGTAAATTGTAAAAGACCTGAATTGATGTCTGATATTGAAATAAATTGATTTAGAGTAACAAGAACACCATTATCTGTGAATGAACCTACACTTGGAAGAGAAGTAATTTTAACCGCTAAAAGTGTATTGCCTGGTGAGTCAATAGGATCGGAAAAACCAAAATCGCTCGCAGAAAAAACATAAGTACTATCTTCTAATAAAGTTGTCACGGTATGATCTGTGCCTGATGGCGCATCATTTACACCTTCAACAGTTACCGTCACAGTTGCAGCACTTTGCTTTCCTTCTGCATCTGCCATCGTATAGGTAAATGTAGTTGTGGCACTATTGCCAAAAGCTAAACTTTCGAATTGGCCATTTGGATTATAGCTTAAACTACCATCAGAGTTAAAAGAAACTGCTCCTAAAGTTCCTGTTGTGTCAATGCTTATCACTCGCTTAACATCACCAGCATCTGGATCAGTATCATTAGATAATACACCTGGAGCAATAACAGTCAGGATTGCATCTTCATTCGTTGTGTAATTTGCTCCACTATCATCTACCGCTGTTGGGCCTTGATTAAGATTAACCGTTACTGTTAAGTTACCACTGTCAACGCTATTATCACTGTCTATTAATTGAAAACCGATTACATCATCTACTGTGCCAAGCGCATCATTTGCCGTAACTGTTTTTGTTTCATCTAAAGTGTATGTATAAGCACCAACATTAGCGCCTTGGGTGTCTAATAATATTGAACCATATTTAGTTTCAACTTGAATCATACCTATCGTTAAATCAAGATCGTCCACTCCATTATCCGTTATCGTTTGAAGTGTATTATCAACAATGTTTCCAACCGTCACGCTATAAATCATCCCGCCATCTGCCCCAAATACTGAATCCGTTGCTCCATCTGTTAGCAGATTCCCCGTTTTTATTTCTGTGGCAAGTGGATTTGTTAATAATTTTACAAAAAGTGTTGTTTCATCAATACTTTGAGAAACATCAGCAGCAACGGGTGCATCATCTTGCATATTAAATGATAACGTTGAGGTAGAAGAATCACCATCTGCATCGGTAAAAGTAAATTTAAAATTAAGCGTTGCTATGGTATCTGGTAGCGAATGATGAATGGCAGAATTGAGTACCAAAACGTATTGTCCAGTTAATGCATCTACTATCAAAGAATTACCATTTGAAAGGTTAACCATCAAGGCTGGATCGCCTGCCTGAGATCCCACTAAACCAAAATTTGTAAAATATGCTAGTTCAACTGGCGTAATAAAAGATGTAACAAAGGGCGATGCAGTCACGTCTGTTGCACCAATCACACTATCTAACACAATGCTGGATACAGAGCCGCCATCTCCACCAAAATAATTATCATTTGCTCCAGGTGATACTGGACTAAATGGAACATTAGGGGCAATAATTAATGTTCCTGTTGGGTTTAAATCTGTTAACAAAGTGCCTACTGATATTTCAACGCTTGATAAGAGTTCTGAACCTACTGCATTAATTTGACTTTCATTTAATGATAATGCAACTCTGTCATGCGTTACAGGAACATCATCAACAATCTTGAAAAATATCGATCCTATGCTCGTGTTAAAAAAGTTGTTGGTTATACCATATAAAAATTGGTCAATAAAACCTACAAAAGAGTCAAATGATGCACTCGCATAAGGTGGTGTTTGAATACCATTATTTAACGTAAAGAAAAAGTCTCCCACATCATGTCCTTCGACTGCTGCTGTAAAAAATGTAAATGTATTCCCTTGAGCTGATGTTAAAACAATTTCACCTGTAACGGGGAATGAAATAGTACCCCCTTCAATATTTGAACTGCTAAATGAAGCATTGATTGAAATTAATGATGCACCAGCACCCGGATCTGCGTTAATATTATATCCAAATGGACCATTGAAAATATTACCCCTTATCTCTACATGCTCATAATTGTTTAAATACGATTCAAATATATTTGGGATAGTATTAGCTGGATTGCCTAAACTAATATCTGGTGTATTTGGGCTGACATTTTGTGGTGAAAGAATTAGTGTTTGTAAAGTAGATAAAGGCGGGAGTACTTCAGGTTGAAATTGTAATAATTGTGCAACAGAAACTACTCTTTTATCATCTTCACTTTCTCGACGATCATAATTAAAGGCTTCTAAATCAACTACCCTTGCTAATGAATCTACCCCCCCTTCACTTGAGACCAGTTTTATTTCCAATGCCTTTTCTAAGACAGGATCAATCGGTTCTTCTACAATCTGCTGAAGGGTTAGATTTAAAAAATAATCTTCAGTTTTACCTGCTTCTAATTCTTTGGGCAATAATTCAGCAAATTCATCTTCGGACATTGCGAGATAATTTGCAAAAGCTTCTTGCCATGAAGTATAAATCGTTTCATAAGGGATATTAGTGTTTGCCAGAGGCAAAATAATGCCTTGAAGAGAAATTTCATAATCTTGATTTGAAGAAATTATTTGAGAATCATCAATTAATCCGGTCGGAGGATCAGCATTCGTTGCAACAAATACAGGCACTAGTTGTACTTGAGAAGTCATTTCCCCAATTTCAAGAGCAACTTTCGGTACTTCTTTAATCATCATACTTTGCCATTTAGAGAATATTTGCAACTACACAAAAATATCCTAAAATTAGCCTTCTAGATTATTAATATAGTCAATTTAGACGCAAAGGGATATAGGACTTAGGTACTAGGTCGGTGTTAAAAATGATTTGAAGTGCAACTTTTTCTCTTTTTGTTATTTATTCCTCATGCCACTACCTCTGTTTGTGTTTGTGGTAAATGTTCAGTGATAACTGGAGGTGCAACTACGCTGGTTTCAACAGCACTTGGCGTTGAAGCTGCAGTGACAGCATGAGCATCATTGGCTAATGCTGGTAATGGTGCAGCAGGTTCTGGCACCTTGGATAAATCAATAATTTGATTTTGTTCTGGCAAAATATCATTGGTATGTAGTGCATCCCCTTTAGAAGCAGGACCAACCATCAAACCTACATCTGCAGCTTGATATGATTTGCCATCAGCTGTTTCATAAGTAGTGAAACCAAAAATAGTATTCCCGTTCATCATTTCTTTATGATTATCTGAAGTAAGTGAAATGCTGGTAATATTTAATTGTGATAATGTTTCAAATTTACCATTCGCTTCTAATACACCAAATTGATTAAATTGATTATCACCAATATCTAACATACCATCATGATTGGTATCAAAATGAACTAAACCTTGTAAGTCGGTTTGTGCGCCAGGAAGATATGAAGCAAATGAAATCTGCTTCACGCTATTGAGCTCTCCTGTTCCTGCTTCATCTAGCATTAACACGCCATTCCCCTCTCCAAACCAGCCAATGGGTAAATTACTATCATTTCCATTAATATCACCGACTGTAGTATCTGATTGACTTGACGATAATAAATTTATGCCATCGCCTGTTAGATCCAAAATGATTGGAGATGCAATAATACTTACGGTACTATTAGCTGTGACACTTAAGTTATTTACAGCTTGTCCATCATCAACAACCCAACTTATGTTTCGTACAATGTTATTGCCTGAATCAGTTGGATCAACATTAGCTGAAGAATATGTTATTGATTGAAGCGCTTCCAGATATTCAGTTAGTGTTGCTGAACCTGTGAGCGTAAGCATGCCTGCATCATCATAGTTTCCAGTAATATTAGTTGTATCAATAAACCCAAGTAAATCACCATCAAAATAGTTTTCAATTTTTATGACAGCTCCAGAAAGATTTGAATTATCAATATCACTAACAGATATATCATTATCAATAACTACAGCCTCTGCTGTGGGTATATAAGATACGTCATTACCTGCATTAGCTATTTGTGGCGCATCATTCACAGGAGTTACATCAATGGTGATTGTGTTAGCAGTTGGATCCGTATCGATACCGCCATTTGCTGTGAGTCCATTATCTTTTACTGTGAAATCAAAACTGGCATAGCCTGTGCCATTGGCATTGGCTGCTGGGGTATAGGTGAGAAAGGCTATATCGGCTAATGATATCTCTTGACCGTTAGTGACAGCACCTAGTACTGACGCACCTGCTGCTAAAAATAGTGACCCCACACTGGGTATTGCTGTAATAAAGATAGATTGTAAACTATTGGGTGACGGTGCATCACTGGCATCTGTAAATCCAAAATCAGCTGCGGTAAATACCTTTGAGCCGTCTTCTAAAATTGTGACTGTCTTATCTGCCCCATCGGGTGCATCATTCACAGGAGTTACATCAATGGTGATTGTGTTAGCAGTTGGATCCGTATCGATACCACCATTTGCTGTGAGTCCATCATCTTTTACTTTAAAATCAAAACTGGCATAGCCTGTTCCATTGGCATTAGCTGTAGGTGTGTAAGTTAAAAAAGGAATATCTGCTACTGAGATCTCTTGGCCCACTGTCACAAGGCCTGCAGGAACCGATGCACCGGAGGCGATACTTAATATCCCTGTTCCTACGCCTGGTAATGCCGTAATAAATATCGATTGGAAAATATTTGGTGCATCATTGGTATCTGAAAATCCAAAGTCGGCAGCTGTAAATGTCTTGGCGGTATCTTCTAAGGTGCTTACCGTCTTATCGGCACCACTTGGTGCATCATTCACAGAAGTTACATCTATCGTTATCTTGTTGGCGGTTGGATCCGTATCGATACCACCATTTGCTGTGAGTCCATCATCTTTTACTTTAAAATCAAAACTGGCATAGCCTGTTCCATTGGCATTAGCTGTAGGTGTATAAGTTAAAAAAGGAATATCTGCTACTGAGATCTCTTGACCCACTGTCACAAGTCCTGCAGGTACCGAGGCACCGGAGGCGATACTTAATGTTCCTGTTCCTACGCCTGGTAATGCCGTAATAAATATCGATTGGAAATTATTTGGTGCATCATTGACATCTGAAAATCCAAAATCGGCAGCTGTAAATGTCTTGGCGGTATCTTCTAAGGTGCTTACCGTCTTATCAGCACCACTTGGTGCATCATTCACAGAAGTCACATCAATCTGTATTGTATTAGCACTTTGATCTAAATCAACACCACCATTTGCCGTGCCACCATCATCTTGCACTTGGAAGGTAAAATTTGCATAATTTGTTCCGTTGTCATCAGCAACAGGGGTAAATGTAAGGAATCCTGCATTAATATCTGCAATAGAGATAAATGTACCTGCTACAAAGGCAGATCCATTAACCAATAAGGTACCTGCATCTGGAAGCGTTGTAATTTTTACGCTTAATAATGCATCATCTGTCCCATCAATAGGATCTGTAAATCCAAAATCTGCCGCTGAAAAAGTATAAACATCATCTTCAAGCACCACTACCGTATTATCTGTGCCTTCTGGCGCATCATTCACACCATTTACTGTAATATTGACAGTGGCAACATTGCTGACTAAACCTTCCGCATCTTTCATGGTATAGGTAAATGAAACAACCTCACTTTCGCCTGCGGCTAAATAATCAAAGGTAGTAAGAGGGTTATCTGGGTTGTAAGTAAAACTGCCATCGTTGTTAAGAGCTTCAAGAGTTCCCAAAGAAGCAGCAGTGTTACTGTTGACTTGCTTGGTATCACCTGCATCAGGATCCGTATCGTTTGCTAAAACGCCAGATGCTGCTAATACAGTGAGTGATGAATTTTCAAAAGTAGAATAAGTAAGATCATCTTCTGCTGTTGGTGCTTGATTGAGATCTACCGTTACTGTCAGATTTGCACTAGCTACACTATTGTCGCCGTCCTTTAGCTCAAAACCTATCACATCATCGGCAGTTAAATTTGCATCAGGTGCTGTAACCGTTTTTGTTTCATCTAATGTATAAGTGTACTCCCCAACACCAGTTCCTTCTGTATCTAGTTTGATAGTGCCATACTTGGTTTCCGCTTCTATAGAGCCAACCGTGGGATCAAGATCGCCAGCTCCATTATCAGTGATTGTTTTTGTTGTATTGTCGGTCACATTGCCCACAGTAATGCTATTGATTTTACCGCCATCAGCACCAAATACTGAATCAGTTGCTCCATCCGTTAGAATATTTCCTGTAGTTGTTTCAGTATCAGATGGATTAGTTTGTAATTTTACAAATAATGCTGTTTCATCAATAGAATTAGTTGTGTTATAAGCTAATGGATTATCATCATCAACATTAAATATTAATGATGATATTGAAGTATCTCCATCAGTATCGGTAAAGGTATATTTAAAAATAAGAGAAGCTATCGTATCTGCTACAGTATGATAAATAGCAGAATTGAGTATCAAAACATATTCTGCAGTTAAAGTATCGATTATTAAAGAATTACCATTTGAAAGATTAACCACCAATGCCGGTTCACCGACACTAGAACCGACTAAACCAAAAGCTGTAAAATAAGCAAGTTCGGTACCTGTAATAAAAGATGAAGTGTAGGATACGACGGAAACCCCTGTTGCACCAGTAACGCTATCTAACACGATGCTGGTCACTGAGCCACCATCTCCACCAAAATAGTTATCAGTAGCAGCATTCGGAAGAACGGGATTAAAAGGGACATCAGGCGAAATAACAAGCGTTCCTGTAGGGTTAAATGTTGTCAGCAATGTGCCTGCCGAAATCTCAGGTTGTATTAACTGAGATGAACCAAGTAAGCTTATCTCGCTTTCATTTAATTGCGGCGCTGTTCTATCATGTGTAACAGGAACATCGTCTTGAATAATATAATTAAGATTACCCACTGCAGTATTATTAAAATTATTTGTAATGCCATAGAGAAAATGTTCAATAAAAGATGATTCAGATGGTGTGCTAATGGGATTTATTAATGTATAAATAAAGTCTCCAGCGACATGCCCCAGGACATTTGCGGTAAAAAATGTAAAAACATTGCCGTCTGCCGTTGTGAATACCATCTCACCTGCAACTGGGAAGGTAAGCGACCCGCCGGCTATATTATCAGCACTAAAAGATGCACTAATAAACCCGGGACCAGCACCAGGGCCATAATCTGCACCTATCGTATATCCAAATGGCGAGGACGACGCAAAAAGGTTACCTCTGATCTCAACGGCTTGGTATGTATTTAAGTAAATCTCACTTATTTCTGGAATTAATGCATTGCCAGCATTCGGTTCCCCAAAGGTAAAAGTTTGGCTGGGTGCAGAAGGGCTTGGATCATCGGGAAAAAGTATTAAGGGTTGTAAAATTGAAAGAGAAGCAAATTCCGGTGGTGAAAACTGTAAAGTTTGTGCTACTGAAATAATTTTTTTATCGAATATCTCATCTTTAAGATTGTAATTTTCTGCTGCAAATTCAAAAACCCGAGCAAGAGAATCTACCCCACCGTCGCTTACTGCTTGTTTTATTTCTAATGCTTTCTCTAAAACTGGATCGATGGGCTCTTCTACAATCTGTTGTAGCGTAAGATTTAAAAAATATTCCGCGCTTTTATCTTCTTTGCCAGCATCTGCGTTAGGTAAAAGTTCGTAAAACTCAGCCTCAGACATGGTGAGGTATTTAGAAAATGCATCTTGCCATGAAGTAAAAATCGTTTCATACGGAATATTAATATTGGCTATAGGTAAAAATACACCATCGAGTGAAATCCGATATCCTTCTATCCCCCCATCTTGTTGGCTGTCATTTATCAACCCAACAGGTGAGGTTACACTTGTTGAAACCGCTATTTGCACTGGCAAATGCTGGGCTTGAGGCACAAAGTCCCCTTTTTCACCTGAAATTTCAACAATATGGTCTTTCATTATCATCACTCTCAAATTTGGGATTACTTGTAAATACAACAAATTACCCACAAAAATGGTTGTTAGATTTTTAAGATATGCCTTTTAGACTCTCAGAACTATTGGACTTAAGTACTATGATTAATATGAGTGGTAGCATCAGATAAACCTGCATAATCTCTACTATTATTAAGGAATGAAACCATATACTAGGGAAGGTGTGCGTTGATGCAACGCAAGGGAATGGCGCTAATTGTTTTCACCAGCTCGCTGTTTGCCTTGGGCGTTTGTTTTGCATTGCAAGATAAAGCGATATTACCTATCCAAGTGGCTCCTATCACTGAGCCCAATAAAGTTAGTTTGGGTAAACAACTATATTTCAGTACTGTATTTTCTAATAATGCAACGTTGTCTTGTAATAGTTGCCATATTATCAATCGCGGTGGCGCTGACGGCATTCCAAAATATATAGGTAATAATCGTAAAGTGGGATTATTAAATACGCCCACTGCACTTAATGCCAGCTTAAACTTTAGACAATTTTGGGATGGGCGGGCTCAAACAATAGATGATGTCATTGAAGATCACCTTAAAGATCCAACCATTTTCGCAAGCGACTGGGCAAATGTTGAAAGTAAAATAAAAAATAACCCAGACTTTAAAATCCCATTTAAAAATGCTTATCAAGGGGAAGTTTCGGCACACACTATCAAAGAAGCTTTACATTTATATCTGAATGATTTAACAACCCCACAATCACCTTTTGATCGTTATCTTCAAGGAGATAAATCATCGCTTACACCCGAGGCATTTAAAGGATACCAGCTCTTTATCAGTTATGGCTGCATTACTTGTCATCAGGGTCCCAATATGGGTGGAAATTTGTATCAACGTTTTGGAATTTATAAAGACTATTTTGCAACGAAAACCAATATAACTAAAGCGGATCTCGGTCTTTATAATTTAACTGGAAAAGAAGAAGATAAATATGTATTTAAAGTGCCTTCTTTAAGAAATATTACCCTCACGGCACCATATCTTCACGATGGTTCAGCGGGCACATTAGAAGAGGTTATTCAATTGATGGGTATCTATCAAGTAGGACAACCGATACAACCATATGATATACCTTTAATTATTAAATTTTTAGAATCATTAACAGGAAAGATACCAGCGCCAGAATAATAAGGATATTGAAAAAAGCGTACGACATGGAAATTACAGAGAACGTCAAAAATATTCTCATTCGTTGGGCAATTGCCATTATTGTGATGGTGATAGCTGGTATCTATTATCTAAGCGAATTAAGGCCTTTTCCTTATGAAGAATATGAAAAAGAGATTAACCAAATCCAACGATTTGATGCTGAATTAAATGAGGCCATCGTATTACTTCGATTCGGAATTTTAAAATTCTATGATCCTATCGTTCAAGCCGTAGATAGATCAGATCAAGTGATGGCTATTCTCAAGGAAAATCTGATAGCACATCCCAATCCTTCTATTGATGTTAAGTTTAAATCGTTTGAAGAAACTATAAAAAAGAAAAAAGAATTAACACAAAAATTTGAACGCATTAACCCCGTTTTAATTAACGCCATTTTAAATTTCTCAACAATATTAAGTAAAGTTATTGAGTCTGAATCCAATAACCAATTAGTGGAAAGCTGCCTTGAGCAAGACTATAAAACTGAGCAAGTAACTAAAGCAAATAATCTATTTCGCGGAATTTTAATCTATGTTAACCAACGCTCAGAAGAAAAACATAACTATTTAGTAGAGCTTGTTGCTGATATCCGAAAAGCACCACAAAAGCTCCCAAATTTGGAGCAAGCATTAACTTATGCAGACAAAATTTTAGAATTGCAACCGCAAATGACTGAAATCGATGAAGCTCTTTTTCAAGTACCAATTGTACCAAAGCTAAATGAACTCCTTGAAACATACAACTTGGCATTGAAACAATTTCAAGCACAAGGCGATGCATTTAGAATCATATTATATGTATTGATTTTTGTATTATTAGTAGTATTACGTTGGACGTTTGCAAGGTTACAAAACACCGTTACTACATTACATATTGAAGTCAAACGTAAAGTGAAAGCACAAAAGGAATTAGCTAAAATCAATCGACAATTGGAAAATCGTGTCGCACAAAGAACTCATGAATTGACCGTCAAAAACAAAGATTTAAATCAAGCCTTAGGGGATTTAAAAGAGGCGCAAGAACAGCTTATTATGCAAGAAAAAATGGCTTCAGTCGGTATGTTAACCACGGGTATTGCCCATGAAATTAAAAATCCTTTAAATTTTGTTAATAATTTTTCTGATATTTCTATTGAACTCGTCACGGAACTTGACCAAGAATTAGCTGCAAACCAAGAAAAAATCACTAAAGATACTTTTACTTACATTCAAGAAATACTAACGGATTTGAAAACAAATTGCAGTAAAATTAAAGAACATGGCGTAAGAGCAGATAATATAGTCAAAAACATGTTGCTGCACTCTCAAGAAGCTGGTGTTGAGAAAGAAATGATAGATGTGCAAAATATGATGGATGATAATATTCAAATAGCAATTGAAAGCTTTAAAGCAACAAGTCCTAAATTTGAAGTAAAACTTGAAAAAGATTATAGCCCCACTCTTCCCAAAGTTTTAGGTGCCCCTCAAGCAATTGGTCGCCTCTTCGTGTATCTAATCGACAATGCTCTTTATGCATTAAGAGAAAGACAGCAAACAGCAGAGGCTGACTATCAACCTATTTTAATGGTTTCAATACAACAAGTTGACCAAAACGTAGTTATTAAAGTAAGAGACAATGGAACAGGGATCCCTAAAAAGAATTTAGATAAAGTATTTGAACCATTCTTTACTACCAAGCCAACTGGCAAAGGTAATACTGGTCTTGGTTTATCGATCTGCTATGATACAGTAGTAAAGCAGCATAAAGGGGAATTAAGAGTGAATTCTGAAGAAGGTGTGTATACCGAATTCACTGTAGTATTGCCAATTAATACTAGAAATACATAATGACATTGGGCCAAAGCATGAGAACAAATTTGTTATTAGTTAGAAAAGTGGTAAATTTTATATTTGGAGCAATTATTGTTCTGGCATCGCCTATTGTTATTTGTTCACCGAATCCATCAGCCCAGGAAACAAGCTCTCCTGCTGATGCAGGAGCAAACGCAGAAGCAGCGGGAGGCGAATATTCTCCTTTGTCTCGCGAATATCATCTCAAAGCTGCGTTTTTAAGATACGTTGCCAAATTCGTTGAATGGCCACCATCAGCATTACCAGCTGGTGCAATTAATATTTGCGTTCTTGGTTTGGTGCCTTCATTTGAGGCGTTTAATTCCATCAATGGTAAAGATGCAAACAACCGTACTATTAATGTGACAAAAATTACTGAAGTAAATGAAGCTCGAGGACATTGTCAGATTTTATTTGTTACTAAAACAGAAGAAGAAAATAGCAAAAAAATCATCGACGCTCTTCAAAATCAACCCATTCTTAGCTTTGGAGATATGGATCATTTTGCTGAAAAAGGCGGCAATATGAATTTTTATATTTTGAATAATCGTTTAGCGATTATGATTAATCCACCCGCTGTTGAAAAAGCTAAATTGAAAATTAGTGACCGGATGTTAAAAGTTGTTACGGTTGTACCACCGGTTGATCAGACAACTAAAAACTAAGCTTCGAGAATAATAGCTTCTATCAATTTTTCAACCCGTTGACCGCGTTCTTCAATGGTTGAAATATCAATCGATTGATGCTCAAAAGAATTTCGTACGACTAATGCTATACAGGCATAATCCAAACCCAATTCTCTTGCAAGAGCAGCCTCTGGCATCCCTGTCATTCCAACTAAATGACAACCATCATTTGCCGACATTTGCGCTTCCGCTCTTGTTTCCAAACGAGGACCTTGTGTAATGCCGTAGGTTGCTTTGGTTTGAAATTGATAGCCTAATTCTTTTGCTTTTTGAATGATCAAGAGTCTTAACTTATGACTATAAGGTTCAGTAAAATCGATATGGGTCACATTAGCATCTTCACCCCAAAAAGTATTTTCACGACCAAAAGTGTAGTCAATTAGTTGATCTGGCACTACTAAATCGCCAGGTTGAAACGCCGGGGTAATTCCAGCGACAGCGGCAGTGGCAATAATCGTTTGCACGCCTGCATCGCGTAATGCCCAAATGTTTGCACGGTAATTTATTTTATGAGCAGCCATCGGTTCAGCACTACCCCTTCGATGCAGATAAACAACTTCTTTGTCCCCTAAAATACCATATGACAAAGGAGCAGAAGGTTCACCAAATGGAGTTTGAACACTGGCGCTGTGCGTTAAACTTAAATTTTTGAGGGAGGCGAAATGTGATCCACCTATAACAGCAATTTTATTCATTTTGAATATTATTGATCTTCTAAAGCAACTGAAAATATCCCTGGGGCATTTCTTAAATACCCTTTGTAATCCATACCATAGCCAAACACATAGTGATTTTCTACAGTAACCCCTGTGTAGTCGGCTTTTTGTACTGCATCGTTGGTTCGAGAAATATTTTTCTCAACAAGCACTGCTATTCTAATATCTTTCGCTCCCTGGGAACGACAATATTCAACAATTGCAGCAAGGGTAACCCCTCTATCTAAAATATCATCGACAATCAGCACTGTTCTACCTTTTAAAGATACTCTAGGTTTCACAACCCATTGCAATTCAGAACCAGTGGTCTTATTCCCATATCGTGTTGCATGAATGTAGTCTACTTGGAGTGGAAAATCTAATAATGTGAGCAATTTCCCAGTTAAAACAACACCACCAATCATCACACAAAGTACGAGAGGATCTTCATCTTCTAAATCTTGATGAATACTAGTGGCCATTTCTTGGAGAGCTTGTTCTATTTGCGTTGAACTATGCAAACATGCTGCTCGTGATAATACGCGCTTAATTTTTTCAGGGGAGAGTTCATCAGGCATTTTTTGCAATGCTTCCTCGGGACGATCAATTGTTATTTCCATTATGTGCTACCAATTTGCAAGTCAGCGGACTTATATTTCATAGATCTTCATAGAGTATGATTTTTTTAGGAGAACTGCAAGTTTAGCCCCCCAAAATGCTAAGAAATCTCCCAATTAGACCGATGCTTCCCCCAGGTTAGGCACGGGAAGATTTGAGATCTCTTCCATGACGCTATAAGCTTCTTGCCACACAGGTGTTTGTTGTAATTCCTGCCATGAAGGAGATTCTCCTTGTGCTAACAAGCTAAGGCGTCGACGTTGAGTTACTTCACTATGATTTGCGTTTATTCCTTCGAGTGCTTTTATCGCACCAGGTCGATTATTACAAATTAAAACAAAATCGCAGCCAGCTTCAATTGCCGTTCGTGCCCGCGTCGCATAATCCCCAATGCCACTTGCGCCTTCCATTGAAAGATCATCACTGACAATCGTACCTTTAAAACTTAATTTCTGTCTTAAAATAGATTGAATCCAATACGCAGAGAAACCAACAGGGTAAGGATCAATCGCTGGGTAAACAATATGGGCCGGCATAATAGCAGCAATGCCAAATTCGATAAGATTTTTAAAAGGAGAAAGATCAGATTGAATCTTAGCAAAATTTCGAGGATCTTCTGGTAAAGCATGATGAGAATCTAATTTTACAGAACCATGGCCTGGGAAATGTTTCCCTGTTGCTTTCATACCAGCTTTTGTCATGCCTTTAATATAAGAAATTGCTAATAATGAAACGAGTTTTGGATCATGATGAAAACATCTATCTTTCATCACGTCACTGACTCCAGCATCAACATCCAACACGGGGGCAAAACTCAAATCCACGCCTAATGATCTCACTTCTAGAGCCATGAGATGGCCTAATTTTTCAGTTATTTCTTGAATTTTTGGTAATGGGAATGTTTTGGAATCAAAAAGAGCACCGAGCACACTTAATTTTGGCAAGCGTGTCATCTCTTGGATAAAACGTTGTACACGGCCACCTTCTTGATCTACACATAAGACAAGATTAGGTCGAATAGACTTTATATGACGCGACAAGTCAGCCAGTTGCTTTCTACTCTCATAATTACGACTAAAGAAAATAACGCCACCTACATGAGGATGTTTTAAAATCTCTTCATCTTCTTTCGTTAAAATTAATCCTTCAACGTCAAGAATAACTGGCCCTAATGCACCTTCGTTCATCTAATCAACCTCGTATTAACACTTTTGTTCCAACTGGAATATTATTAAACAATTCTACAATATCAAGATTTCTCATTCTGATGCAGCCTGCGGAAAGTGGGATCCCCATTGGTTTACTGTCAGGACAGCCATGAATGTAAATGTAACGCCGCATCGTATCACAATCCCCTAGACGATTTTTACCAAGCTCAAGACCACTTAACCAGAGGATACGAGTTAAAATCCAATCTCTTTGCGGATATTTTTCTTCTAATCCTTCGGAATAAATTTCTTCTATGGGTCGACGCCCGACAAATATTGTATTGACTGGTTGATCTTGGCCAATTTTAGCACGAATAATATGCCACCCTCTTGGTGTTTGACCACTACCATTTTTTTCTCCAACCCCATTTTTGCCTGTTGAGACGGGATAAACTTTTAAAAGTTTATCCCGTCTCAAGTAATGCAACTGCTGACTTGGAATATCAATTATTATTTGCAATAAATCGTTTTTCATGAAAAAGCCGGTTGTTCAACTGGTTTCATCCTTCTATAGTTTACAGCTTGCTATATAAGGAGTATTTAAATGGCTATTCGTTGTAAAAAATTCTTTTCAAAATTCGGTTTTATCTTAGCTGGTCAATTTATTGCAGCAACTGTTGCTTTTGCAGAACCACCAGCACAAATAACTTTCAGTAATCTCACTGATTTAGCGTTGTCAACAAGTATAGCAGGTCTACCCGGCCAAGGAATTGCCCCAAGTGTCGTGAAGCCCGTTAGTTATAATATTGTTAACATGGCTTGTACTTTTTATCGAGTCTTAAACAATTGCCCAATTGAATTTACAGATAAAGCTACCGGTGCCAAAGTAGCAACCGTATATATTAATGCAGCAACTGCCACCCTAACACAAGCCCCTACATTTTATGGAAACTATGCAAATTTATATGAAGTGAAAGGCTGGGATGCCTCTCCAATTACTGAAATCAGCATCGTAAATAAAGCATAATTCCTCAAAATAATTAGGCCGGCTTTAAGCCGGCCTAATCAATAAAGCAGAAATGCCAATTAGTCGACTAATTCTTCTTCTAGCACTGCTGCATGAGCAGTAACTGGCATCTGAACTTTGCGATTTGCTAAACTTTCAAGCCATGCACGAAGCTCTTCGGTTTGACGTTGAGCAAGCTTTGGATCTTTGAAAGTATGAGTAAGTAAGAACATACCTTGAATGCTTGAAATTAAATTCAATGCTAAACCAGGTGCTTTTTGATCAAAGCTGAGTGCTCTAAATTGTTCTTCAGACCATTGCAAAATATCATGCAATAACTTTGCAGCAAGATCTGATAACGCTCCGCCTTGTTTGCCTAATTCTTGGCATAATCCACCAATTGGGCATCCAAAACGTGCTGTAATTTCTAAATTTTCAAGACTGTATTTTACCAAAGTCATCAAACGTGCCAATGGATCTGAAATTTCAGACCATGAAGCTAATCTTTCTGACCATTCTGCTGCTCTTTTTTCAATTACAGCAATACCAATGGCTTCTTTGGTTTTAAAGTAATAATAAACATTTCCGAGCGGAACATCTGCTTCTTGAGCAATGTCAGCTAGAGTGGTTAAATTGAAGCCTTGTTGGTGAATTAGAACCTTAGCTGCTTCGATAAGTCTAATACGTTTATCTGTTTTCCGTGGCATAAAATTCATAGTCCATTTTACCTATTGGGATAAACTTCTACCCTCTTTGGTTTGGTGCTTGTTTTAATTACAAGCACCTACAAGCTGATTGAGGTTCATCCGCTACCTATACTACTTATGGTTAACGTGCCTAAGAACATTAACCATAACCCCTTTTCGTCAAGCGCTTTGCTAACTCAACCAATTATACGAAATCGTAACGAATTTGGATACCCACAATATCAGCAGATCCATCATAATCTCCAGACAATCTTGCATTGGAGATTGGCGTATCGGAACCTGCTCTAAAGGGTGCACGCTCATTGATGGAAGCATCTTCAAAGAATAAATGTGCGTAACCAAAATCTATTCGCAATGCTTCACTGAAAGTATATGCGCCACCAATAGCAGCCCATATTCTATCGCTATCTGGTAAACGTGCTGTACGGAACTCATTTCGAACAGGTGTTTGATCGTATTGGGTACCAATACGGAACAACCAATTGGTGTCATAAGTGTAAATCATACCCAAAGCGACACGACGGGAATCTTTAAAATGTTCCCATGTATCAGTGTCAATTCCTGGATTAGGATTTCCGTTTGCAAATGTTGAGCCTCTGTTAGGTTCAAAACGCAGACGCAACGTATGGAAACGACTCCAGTTTGTCCAAGCAGCATCGGCTGTCAAAGCAAATTGTTCATTGAAGGCATGATACAAGCTGAGTGTCCAGGTTTCTGGAAGCGTGATTTGTGATCGAACTCTGCTCAGTGCAAATTGCCCTTCTGCAGGAGTAGGGAACACTAAACCACCAGTAATTGGTGTCAAGCCTTCACTATTGCCTTCCGCAGCAAGATTAATATGCGAACGATAAGTTAAGCCAACGCGAGTAGTGTCGAAATGACTCCATAACAAACCTGCATGCCAACCATAGCCCCAGCCTTCAGCACGATTCTTTTGAAAACCGTCTAATGCTACATCGCCAGCACCCACGCGTGCATCTAAGGCTGCTCTAGCCCAAAGTGCATCGCCACCAATACCAAAGGCCAAGCAAGGCGCAAATTCATATGCGATGTTTGGACTAAAGTTTAATGTCTTAATGCTGGATTCAGTAGCAACGTAACGAGCAATGCCATCTTCTTGATATTGGGAGTGAAGACCAAAAGGTGCTGTCACATTAAAACCAAAAATCCACCGATCATCTATTCGTTTGGAAAGATGGAAAGTTGGCACAAGAGCCAATGTTCCTGGGTTATCTTCAGTAGAGCCAGCAACAGTCAAGTTTGGTAAAAGTGAGACATTGGTACCTGTTGCATTAAAATCAAAACTACCATTGATTAAAATACCACTTAAAACAACTTCACTTTCACCTAACCGGGTTAAACCGGCGGGATTATAGTACCCAGTACTGGCATCTTCGGCTAATGCTGCGGTACCACTATATGCTAAGCCTAGGTTAGTAACGTTTTGTTCTTGTATTGCAAATCCTGCTGCAAAAACTTGGCTGGATAGACAGCTCATGACCAAGCTTGTGCTTAAGATTGCAACTTTTGATTTGATTGAAGTGTCCCAGTTCCTGGCCACGTTTATTTACTCCCTTAACTAAAAGAAAAGTACGATGCTCATAGTGGCATAAGGTATTGCATAATTGTTTTGACAATCAACTCATGCACATTGACTCTGGAATCATACTTTACCGATATACCTGCCATATGTGAATGCCCTAAGACAAATTAAATAAATCTTTTCTGAATTTTTCACTGGGGGGCATTCGTCCCATCCACACTTTGAGAACCAAGTCGTAAAACTCATTACCCTTTATAATGCCTTTCACAGCACCTTTGATAATCACCTTGGTCCCAACATTTGGCATGTAATCTAACACCAAAGTATCACCTTCGCGCAAGGGTGTATCAATCATTTTAAAAAACTGACTAATGCTAATCTGTTCTCTTTCAATGATTTCAGGAGAATTATTTTCGTCTATCCCTTGTTCCCAATACTCCTTGAGATTATCTACAGTGCGCAAAAAATACAACCACATTCGCTGTGGGCCTGCATCTTTAATTGCAAGTTGTGCCGAAGTAATAGGATTCAATGAATAAAAGGCACCGATGTAACTATCTTGAAAATATAATTTGTGCAGCGCAACTCCACGCAACGTTAGCACATCACCAGTTTCTTCAAGAACCACAGTTTTAGGAATATCTTGACGATAAAAGGTATAGTTACCAGCCCAGACATTACTTATCAACAAAGTAAGAAAGAAAAAAAAGATTGATTTCATAGCATCTCAAAAATACCTGCAGCACCCATCCCTGTCCCTATGCACATCGTCACCATACCATATTTAATATGCGAGCGCCTTGCACCATGAATTAACTTTGTAGCTAATATTGCACCCGTTGCGCCTAATGGATGACCTAAGGCAATCGCTCCTCCTACGGGGTTAACTTTACTTATTGGTATTTTTAATTCTTTAACTACAGCTAAACTTTGTGCTGCAAAGGCTTCATTTAACTCGACCCAATCGATATCTGACATTTTCAATTGCGTTTGGTTCAGCACTTTAGGAATGGCTTCAATAGGACCTATCCCCATATACTCAGGAGCAACACCAGCCACACTAAAGCCTTTTAATTTGGCTAACGGGTGAAGATCGTAAGCTGACAACATTCGTTCACTGACAATCACTAATGCAGCAGCACCATCGCTCATTTGTGAACTATTTCCAGCGGTGACTGTTCCATTTGCTGCAAAAGCAGATCTTAGTTTATTTAAAGCTTCTAGATTGGTATCTTGCCGAGGTCCTTGATCTTGTCGAATATCTTGTGAAATTTTCATCACTCGCTGAGTTTGCTCATCAGGCACACTCGTTGAAATTTTTATGGGATAGATCTCTTCTAAAAAATCTCCATTTGCAATTGCTTTTAATGCTTTTTGATGACTAGATAGTGCAAAAAGATCTTGTTCATCTCTTGTTACATTCCATTTTTTTGCAACTTTTTCTGCTGTGATTCCCATCCCATAGGCAATTCCAACATAGTCATCTTTTTCGAAAAAACGAGGATTAGCAGAAAAATTATGGCCACCAAGTGGAACCATACTCATACTCTCTACTCCTCCGGCTATCACAACATCTGCTAAACCTTGAGCAACCCTATCCACGGCCATACTAATTGCTTGTAAACCGGACGAACAAAAACGGTTAATCGTTACCGCAGGTACGCTATAGGGAAAGCCAGCCAAAAGAACACTGATACGAGCGACATTCATGCCTTGTTCAGCTTCTGGCATTGCACATCCAATAATCACATCGTCAATTTTATCAACAGGCAATTGACCGCACTTTGACATTGCCCCTTGTAAAACAGAACTTAATAAATCATCTGGACGTGTATATCGAAATACTCCTTTAGCCTTACCAATGGGGGTACGAACAGCCGCGACGATATAAGCATCTTGAATTTGACGTGTCATCTTTGCATTCCAAATAATTAGTTACGAAGTGGTTTACCTTTTTCAAGCATATACTTGATTCGTTCAACTGTTTCGTTTGTTTGTACTAAATCAACAATCGCTTCACGCTCTAGATGAAGCATCCATTGCTCATCAACAAGACTATTAGCTTCAATTTCCCCACCACATAACACGTGAGCGACTTTACTGCCAATGAGAAAATCATGATCTGATATAAATCCACCTTCGCGCAAATTCACAAGATATGTTTTTAAATTAGCAATACCAGGAGAACCAGCAACTTGGAATTTCACTGGAATCGGCGGAGTATAGGAAATATCTGCTAAGGCTAATGCTTGTTTTTTGGCTTGAAAAAGGAGTTCATCATTACTAAAAACGATTGAGTCTTGAGGACGTAAGTATCCTAATCGTTTTGCATCTAATGCACTGATGGAAACTTGTCCCATCGCCACTTGGTCAAAGAAAGACCGCAATGATTTATAAATATTTCCATCAACCGCCTTAAGTGAAGCCCGATAAGCTAATTCTTTACTCCCAGCCCCTGCAGGAATAATACCCACTCCCACTTCCACTAAACCCACGTAAGTTTCAAATGCAGCGACAATCTTTGTGGTATGCATACTTAATTCACATCCACCTCCCAAAGTAAGTCCTCGTATTGCCGCTACTGTAGGGATACTTGCATAGCGAAGCATTAATGCTGTTTTTTGAAAAAGTGAAACTGTTTTTTCTATTAAATCAATACGATTATCTTTTAATCCCTCTACGACCTGTTTTAAATCAGCACCGACACTAAAATCCACATCATGTCTTTGCCAAAGAACCAACGCATCATAATCTTTTTCAGCTCGGAGAATGGCTTCTTGGATCCCTTCTAATACGTCTGTGCTAATACAATTTTTTTTCGTTTTAAAACTTAAAATGGGGATCCTATCACCTAGCGTCCACATTCGGATGGCATCAGTTTCAAAAATAGTCTCTCCTTCATTGGGGGTCTCAGTAATTGTTTGATCTGGGAAATACTGACGTTTATAAATCGGTAACTCAGAACGTCCAATAAAGATTTTCTTTTCTGGCGAAAATGCTTTTCCTTGTTGATAAGGGCCATCAAGCGTGTTCACCCAATCGGGTAAGGCTACAGGACTCATTGTTTCTTCGTTTTGTGCTTCTTGATTAATTTTCTTTGCAATTTCTTTCCATGAAGCTAATTGCCATATTTCGAATGGCCCTTGCTGCCAACCATAACCCCATCGCATGCTCAAGTCGATATCACGTGCAGATTGTGCAATTGCATTAAGATGATAAGCACAATAATGAAATAGATCACGAAAAATTCGCCACATAAATTGCGCTTGAGGATCATGAGATTTTATCAGTTTCTCGAAGCGATCAACGGGAGATGTTTGACGCATGATTGTCATTACTTCATTACTGACATGCGAGCTAATTGGACGATAGGCTTTATCGTGGTAATCCCAAACTTGAATTTGCTGCCCAACTTTCTTATAAACACCCTGCCCTTTTTTCTGACCTAAGGCTCCACGTTCTATCAATTCTGTAATCCAAGTGGGTAAATCGAAATAATTCGCCCAAGGATCATCTTTCAAATCTTGCTTTAAGGTATTAACCACATGCGCCATGGTATCTAAACCGACAACATCCATGGTTCTAAATGTTGCACTTTTGGATCTGCCAATAAGAGGACCAGTCAATGCATCTACAATATCAGGGGCTAAACCCAACTCACGGCTATGATGGAGCACAGCCAACAATGAAAAGACGCCGATTCGGTTACCAATAAAGTTTGGTGTATCATTGGCAATAATCACCCCTTTACCTAATCGACTAACAAGAAATGTTTCCAATTGCGCCAATAAAGATTTATCCGTTTGGGTGTGTGGAATAATTTCCACTAGTTTCATATAACGGGGTGGATTAAAAAAATGAATTCCACAAAAACGTGATTGTAAATTTTCAGGTAGAATCGTTGATAAATGATGAATACCTAGACCGGAGGTATTGGTTGCAAATATGACAGATTTTGAAAGATAAGGGCTCACTTTCTGATAAAGACTTTGCTTCCAATCAAAGCGTTCTGAAATTGCCTCTATGACAAGATCACAATTTCTCAATTTATCTAAATCTGTATTGTAATTGGCAGGAGTAATATATTGCTCAATTCCATCTACTGCCAATGGATTGGGTTTTAATTTACTTAATGCACTAATAGAAGATTCAACAATCGCATTTTGTGAACCTTTTTCTGAAGGTAAATCAAATAAAATTGTTTCAACACCTGCATTTGTTAAGTGAGCTGCAATTTGTGCTCCCATGACGCCTGCGCCTAATACTGCTGCTCGGCGGATATTTAATTTTTCCGTCACAGATATCTCCCTGAAATTTATTATTTAATTCCATTTTACGTCGTATTCTGTCATATGCGAGCATAGCGAAGCAATCCATCTTTACCTGCGTATTGGAACCGGATGGATTGCCACGTCGCTTCGCTCCTCGCAATGACGAAGGTGGTTGATTAAGCAACCTCTGAATTCCAGCCTTCATCAGCTGCAAATCTATCACCGTAACGAGACTCTAGTTCTTGCAGTTGCTTGAGTAACAACTCCCCGCCTTGCTTTCTTGCATAGGTAATTGGGCCGCCTCTAAAAGGTGGAAAACCGAAACCAAAGATGCAACCAGTATCAAGTAGATCTGCATTGTCAACGATTCCTTCTCGTAAACATGCTACAGCTTCATTTAATAATCGTAAAACGAGCCTGTCAGTAATATCTGGTGCAATTGTATCTTTAGAAGTAATTTTGGGTTTTACTACTTTCCCTTTCTTATATTGATAAAAGCCTTTGCCCGTTTTTCGACCCAATTCCCCACGTGCAACATATTCTTTTAATTTTGTGGGTACTTTCACTCCAGTGGTATCTGACAATTTTTCTAAAGCTGCTAAACAGATATCTAACCCTACTGTATCTGCTAACTCAACTGGTCCCATTGGCATACCAAAATCAACAGCTGCTTTATCAATGATCGGACCTTGAATGCCTTCTTCTAATAACGCAACTGCTTCTAGCATATAAGGAAGCAAAATGCGATTCACTAAAAACCCAGGAGAGCTTTTAACTGGTAGAGGTAATTTATCAATCTTGCGAACAAAAACTATTGCCTTTTCGATGATGCTTTTGTCGGTATCTTTACCCTTAACAATTTCAACCAACGGCATTTTTGGTACAGGATTAAAGAAATGGATCCCAATTAAACGCTCCGGATTTTGCAATACTTGATTTATTTCTTCTAATGGTATCGTGGATGTATTTGTCGCCAGTATTGCATCAGGTTTAGCTTCTTGTTCAAGCATTGCAAATAATTCTTGCTTGGCCTGTAATTTTTCTGTAATCGCTTCAATGATGATATCTGCTGACTTTATTCCCAAACCAGTTGGATCGGGTAATAATCTGTCCATCACTTCTTGAATGAGATGCTTCTCTTTTAATTGTTTAGTAGCAAGTTCATAGCTACGCTTAATTGCATTGCCAATCAGTTTTGGTGCTTGATCTTGCAAGGTTACTTTAAAACCACGTACCGCACACCAGCCTGCAATGTCTCCTCCCATTACCCCTGCGCCAATAACATGCACATGCTTGGGTTTAAAATCAACGCCTTTTCCTTGTGATTTAAGCTGCTCTTGCAGAAAAAATACGCGAACTAAATTTCGTGATGTATCCGTTACTAACATTTTACCGATGGATTCTGCTTCTTTATCCATGGCTTGTGGAATTTTAACTCCATTTTCTACCCAGTTCTCAACTACCGCAAAAGGTGAGGGATAGTGTTTTGGACTCACTTTTTTATTAAGCTGATATTGAAATAATCGTCCTAATACTGGGCGTACAAATTCAAGATTTGTCATTTCATGTAAATAATTTTTCTTGAGATTTGCGGGCGGATTAAGTGCATAAGAACGTGCAGCTTTTTCTAACAACCTTAAAGGCACAGCCTCATGAACTAAGCCCATTTTTTTGGCGGATTTTGCAGTTACATTGCGACCAGATAAAATAAGATCCATTGCAGCAAGCGCACCAATCAAATTTGGCAATCTTACTGTTCCCCCCCAACCAGGATGAATACCTAATTTTACTTCTGGTAATCCAAGGCGAGTTTTAGAGGAATCTTCTGCTATACGAAAACGACAAGCTAATGCTAGCTCAAGCCCCCCTCCTAAACAGAATCCTTCAATCATCGCAATGGTAGGAAATTGAAGTCTTTCAAGTTTATTAAATATTTCTTGCCCTTTGCGAATTAAATTAGTTGCTTCTTCAGCTGAGACAATAGTTTTAAACTGAGCAATGTCTGCACCAACGATAAAACCCGTTTTCTTCCCAGAACGAATGATTAATGCTTTTACTTGGTTATTCTGAGATAAACTATTCAAAATTTGATCAAATTCACGCAAAACACTCTCATTCAAACTATTTACATTACTATCGCTTCGATCAAGCGTTAGCCAATGAATATTATCTTCATCTACCTTGAGAGACCAATTTTCAAAATTCGTGGTCATGATTTGATCCATTTTTATACTCCGGCTCGCTCTAATAAAATTGCTCCACCTTGACCACCACCAATACAAAGGCTAGCCACAGATCGAGAGGTCTGATTTTTTTGCATCATATTTGTACAATGGAGCACCAAACGTGCACCACTTGCGCCAACGGGGTGGCCTATTGCAATTGCCCCACCGTTTGGGTTCAAGCGATTGATATCAATTTCACCCATTTCAGTCGAAAGATTTAAAAATTCTTTACAATATTTTTTATCTTGCCATGCTTTAATGCATCCTATCACCTGCGCGGCAAATGCTTCATTTATTTCAAAATGATCAATATCGTTTAAAGTTAATTGGTTTTTAATTAATAGTGGTGTCATTGCATGAACAGGTCCTAATCCCATTACTGCAGGAGAAAGTGCAGCCCATTCTATATCCACAATTTTTGCTAACACTGGCAATTGATATTTTTTAACAGCATCTTCACTTGCCAGAACCACAAATGCTGCGCCATCGCTAATCTGAGAACTATTACCGGCTGTAATGGAACCAAATTTTTCAAAAACAGGTTTTAACTTTCCAAGTTTTTCTAAGGAGGAATCTGCTCTAATACCATCATCTTGTTCAAAGACACTACCATCATTAGCAAATAAAGGTGTGATTTCATCAAAAGCACTATTGGCCTGACCTTGGATCGCTCTTTGATGACTCTCCATAGCATACTTGTCCATTGTGATTCTATCGATATCAAATCGAAAAGCGATTTCTTCTGCCGTTTGCCCCATATTAAGGTTTACAACGGGATCGGTTAGCCCTTTTAATAAGGCTATCACTGGAACAAGCAGATTAGGACGAAATTGCAAAGCAGATTTTAGTTTATTGGGTAGCGATTTGGCTTGTTTAACTTTTGATAACCATCTTACCATGCTTTGGCTATATAATAATGGTGCTCTACTCATTGCTTCGCAACCACCGGCCAATATTAAATCATATTTGCCATCTTTGATGCTTTGCCATGCGCAGTCAATTGCTTGCAAACCTGAAGCGCAATTACGTTGTACCGTATAGGCTGGGACTTTATCACCGCAACCTAATCTGAGTGCAATAATACGAGCAATATTTGCTTCTTCCTCACTTGGACCGGCACATCCAACCACTACATGATCGAACTTATCTGCAGAGAATGGCAGTCTTGCTAGAAGGGTTTTTCCTGTCGCAACGGCTAAATCAGAAGCTGAAAACGGACCAGGCTCTGCCTTCATTTTTAAAAATGGCGTACGTGCGCCATCGACGACATAAACTACCCGGTTTGAGCGGCTTTGTTGTTTATTTTGCATTCTATTTGACTTCCTAAAGCATAATCAGGGGTAAACTCATCAACGGCTATCGCACGAAGACGATAGGATTCATACTCTTTTAAAATTTCTACTTCTTCATGGGTCAGAATTTTCTTAACAATTGCTGCTTGAATTTGCAATTCAAAACTAAGATTTTTGTTAATCTCTTTGCGCTTTATAGCTTGAAAGAGCTTGGACATAACAGGACCACAAGCAATTAATTTATTGAAAGTGGTTTCAATGAGACCTACGGGAGATTCTTCATTGCCAATAAAGCATGACTCCGTTAATCTTTGTCTTGCTCCTGAAAGGGTTAACATATATTGAACACATTCATGCCCCAGATTGTCTTTTGGTAAAGTAAAAGCACTACCGAAAGGAAAAATAAACCACTTGAGAAAAACACCTACCGCACGCTGAGGATAATTTTCAAACAAGCCATAAAATGCTGTTTGTGTTTTATATAAGCATGTTTGCAGCGCCCACTTTGCCATTGGCCAATCATCGTAATGTCGGCCTTGATCACGATAGTACTTTATAATTGTTGAAGCAATGTAGAGCTGACTTAAAATATCACCCAATCTTGCAGACAGTTTTTCCTTTCGTTTGAGATCTCCTCCTAGCGTAAGCAGCGCAATATCGGCTGTCAAAGCTAACGCTGAACTCAACCAGTTAATTTTTTTAATATAATATTGGGTCTCATCATTTATCCATACCATACTTACACGGCCACGACTTAAAGATAAGGTAGCGCATCTCACGACTGTAGAGATAAAATAGCCAACATGTTTAATAAAGTTTTTATCAAATAATTTTAAAGCTTTCTTTTTGTCTGTTTCATATAATTGTGCGGCCATCATTTCTTGTTTGGCATAAGGATGGCATCTTATCGCGCCTTGACCAAATATAATCAAACTTCTCGTAAGAATATTGGCTCCTTCTACTGTAATGCTTACAGGTATACCTTGATATCCTCGACCTAGATAATTAGAAGGTCCCAGCATTACACCGCGACCACCGTGAATATCCATCGCATCATTCATGACTTTTCTTGACATTTCAGTCATATGATATTTAGCAATTGCTGTTGCAACAGCAGGTTTGATGCCTTGACCAATTGCATGTGCTGTTAACGTGCGAAGTGCTTGCATTGTATAGGTAAGCCCAGCAATTCTAGCAAGCGCTTCATCTACCCCTTCAAATTGTCCTATTGGTAAACTAAATTGCCTACGAACTGCAGCATAAGCACCCGTTGTTTTATAGGCTAATATACCGGTGGCAGTACTTAACGCTGGCAATGAAATACCGCGTCCTGCAGCTAAACATTCCATTAACATTTGCCAGCCACGACCTGCCATTTTAGCGCCACCAATTATCCAATCCAGTGGAACAAAAACATCAGTACCTCTTATTGGGCCATTCATGAAAGCCATATTCAAAGGAAAATGTCGATTGCCTATTTCCACCCCAGGATGATTGGTGGGAATCAAACACAAAGTGACACCCAATTCAGTTTTATCTCCCAAGAGCTTATCAGGATCGTATAATTTAAATGCCAAACCAAAAAGTGTCGCGATTGGTGCAAGTGTGATGTAACGCTTATCGAATGTAAGACGGATACCTAGTACCTCAGCCCCCTCAAAGTGACCCTTACAGATAATTCCTTTATCGGGAATAGCTCCAGCATCACTACCAGCTTCAGGACCAGTTAGCGCGAAGCAAGGTATTTCTTTCCCGTTAGCGAGTCTTGGCAAATAGTATTTTTTTTGTTTTTCTGTTCCATAATGTAATAACAATTCTGCAGGACCTAAAGAATTTGGCACCATAACGGTGACTGCTGCACTCACACTACGTGTGGAAATTTTCATAATAACAGTAGAATTAGCAAGAGGAGAAAATTCTAAGCCACCATACTCTTTGGGGATAATCATGCCAAAAAACTTTTCTTTTTTTAAAAACTCCCAAGCTTCAAGTGGCAAATCGCTGTTCTCATGTACTATGTGCCAATCATCAAGCATGGAACATAGTTTCTCGACTTGAAAATCAATAAAATCTTTTTCATCTTTACTCAATGCTGGCTTGGGCATTTTCAAAAGTTGCTGCCAATGTGGTTTTCCTTGAAATATTTCTTTTTCCCACCACACATCGCCAGCCTCAATAGCTTCTCTTTCTGTTTCACTCATTGGAGGGAGCACGCCGCGAAACCAAGTAAAAACATATTGAGTGAGCTTGCGACGCAAAAACGGTAGATTTAAGGGAATAACAACAAGAACAAAAATTGGCCAGAGAACCCAAGCAGATTTTTCAATTAAATGATAATACGTTAGACCGTAAAGAAGTGCCCCAACTAATACTGTCCATCCATATAGTGGCACTCGAAAAAAAGCAAATCCCCAGATTAAAACAAGGCCTAAACAAACTTGGGAAAATCCGCCCATATTCAAAAGCTCCCTTTCATCCATAAAAACCATCTAATTGAGTTTAGCTACTAAAGTAGATGATGATATCTAAGATGATTAAAATTTTGATTTTAAAACAAATAAATGTGCTTAGCTACACGAATAAGTTTACTAGATGACATATCAGTTCAATAAGTGGTATGTTAATAGTATTATCTAAGTAGTGATGAGACGTTGGCGCTAAGGTTTCATTCTTATGTTATTGATAAAGGAGAATTTAATGCGTCACCATGAAAGACCATACATTGGCGATTGGTATAAAAACCAGGAATATAACAATATTTTTGAGGTTGTCGCATCTGATGAGAATGAAGATTATGTTGAAGTGCAATATTTTGCTGGTGAAATTGAAGAATTTGACATAGAAACATGGTATGAACTTGACTTAAAACGTATTCCAGCTCCTGAAGATTGGTCAGGTCCTTATGAAGTCGCTAAAGAAGATCTCGGTTATTCTGATGAAACAATTCATCCGGAAGACTGGTCGGGCCCCCTTACCGAAATCGAACCAAAAGAGCTTCCTTAATAAAATATTTATTTTTTATTTATCTGAAATAGATTGTTGATTATCCTGCATATTTTAGACTAAACAGTAAAAAGACGCTCTTTTAGCAATCTTGCATCGCACTAAATTTTGCTAAATTGCCGATCTCAATTTAATATTGATGTATGAAATAAATTATTATTTACGCTAGAAATTCGTTATATTCTTTAATGTAGTGTGAGCGTAGTTGGCGAACTCTAGAAGCGAAAGCTATACTGGTTCTGTACCTTTGAACAGGGATGCAAAGTTATGCCTACAAGTTCCTCTCCACAATCCATGAGTCTTACTCGTCGCCAATCTGAAGTCCTACAAGTGATTCGCAATCATATTGAAAAAACTGGCGCACCTCCAACTCGTGCTGAAATTGCGAAAACCTTAGGTTTTCGTTCTGTCAACGCGGCGGAAGATCATTTGAAAGCGCTTGCGCGTAAAGGTGCTATCACCTTAGCGCCAGGAACATCACGTGGGATTCAATTAGCGAAAGAACATGGTATTGGTTTACCTATTGTAAAAACGCACAGTGCTGATAGCCCAGTTTACTCTGAGAAAAATTTTGATGGCAGAATGCGTATTCAAAATGAATTCTTCAGCCCCAAGCCAGACTACTTATTGCAAGTACAAGGCTTGAGCTTAATGGGAGCTGGAATTAAGGATGGCGATTTATTGGCCGTACATTGTTGTGATCATGCGGATAATGGAAAAATTATCGTTGCACGTGTAAACAACAAGATTGTGGTCAGACGATATTTTCGTCATGGCGATCAAATTGAACTTAGAGCAGAAAACACTGATCATTCACCCATCTACTTAAATGCAAATATGCAGCCTCTTGTAATAGAAGGTGTAGGAGTGGGCGTAATCAGAACAACTAGTTTGTAGTTTAAGCAATTTCTCTTCTAAATCTAATTAAGGCGTTGTAAGTTTCGAACGCCTTTTCTTTTTTTTCCCAGTTATCTAGGGTAGGCATTCTTACATATTTTTCAGCTGCAAATGCGTAATCTCGGTAGCATTTTTGTTGAACTTCAATTTTGTTTTCTGTTCCCTTGTCAGTTTGAAGCATATTTACTCCCCTTCTTGTTCTATTCATATCCGTTTAAATACCCTGATTAATCGCATCATATGATATTTAGGATGTAATCGCAAAGGGTATTTGGAGAAAATCAGCCTCTAAAATAGCGAATATCTCACACATATTCGGGTACTTAGGGAATGTTAGGGAATTGATTGAAACATCAGTTAGTTAGGATATATACTTATACTTAATAGAGTTATTCTTATGGGGGGTGTTTTTATGTCTAATAAAGGCGTAGATGCACTGCCTACTTGGGTTAAAGCACTGGTTGATCCTGATTCATTAGCTCGCCTTCGTAGCAAGCAAATTAAGCAGCATCATATGGATGCAATTGAGCAATTAACAAGAAACCAAGAACAAGGCCTAGACCGAATCAATGATTTAAGTTCGCCTATTTCACTTAAACAAAAAGCGCTTGCCGCCATTCATGGCCTCACTATTGTTAAAGATAATTTCAGCGTTGGGCATGAAATAGAATGGATCCAATTATTAAAATCAATAGACAAAAAAGATGATGATCCTTCTCATCAAAATCGTGATACTTTTTACCTAATTTTGCAAAGTACGCATGTTGATCAAGCAAGCAAACAACTTGATGCTGAAGTTGTTTCACAAACAGAAAATCTTCTACATAAAGTTAGAAAGAATATAGATCCGGAATTTCCTAACGCTCTTATTGAGTCATTAACCAATTCACCATCACAGTCACTGATTGTCGAACTTGTCGATTCTAATAATAAGAAAAACGCGATGGGTATCGTTATTCTTCAAGCTCAAAACGGCATTTGGTTACATGATCCAAAATTAGGATGCTCGTTTTGTTGTGATAATAAAAATATTCAAGACTTTAAAGACTTTTTTGCTCAACATCTGAAAGCAAATTATCCTGATTGTAATACAGCAAGCATTATTCAACTTGGAATTAAACCTAAAAATGAAGCTGATTTAAAAGCAAAATCTAAAGATCCTGCCCGACGTATAGATACAGTAAAATTTAGTAACTCGAAACCAGATCCTTCATTAAGCAATCCAACTCCACATTTTGATGATTCTCCAAAACCAAAAAATAAAAAGAGCGGCCCCTCTGTGTAATTTACCTCATTTGTAAAAATGTCTGCAGCATTCTATGCCCATTTTCTGTTAAAACTGATTCGGGGTGAAATTGCACTCCTACCATTGGATAGCTTTGATGTTGTATAGCCATAATTTCATTTTCTGCTGTCGTTGCTGTCACTTTAAGTTCTTGAGGTAAAGAGCCATTTTCTACTATCAGTGAATGATAGCGAGCGACTTTTAATGGATTGGGTAAATTACTAAAGATCCCTTTTCCATCATGATTCACTTTATCTGATTTGCCATGTTTGGGGTGCTCAGCCCTCACTACCTTGCCACCGCAAGCCTGAGCTATCGCTTGATGCCCTAAGCAAACCCCCAAGATGGGGATTTTATCCATAAATTGTTGAATAAGTTCTAACGATATTCCCGCTTCATTTGGCGAACAGGGGCCAGGTGAAATAATGATATGGCTAGGTGCCATGGCATTAATATCTTCAATAGATATTTTATCATTACGATAGACATCCATCTTATAACCCAATTCAACAACATAACGGGCAAGATTAAAAACAAATGAATCGTAATTATCAATAAGTAATATCATGCTATTGGTTAGTTTGTTTACTATTGTGGTAAGAACATCCTAACACAGACTTCTCGCGATTTAAATTGGCTTAGGATAGGATATATTCTTGCCAGTGATGAATTAGATTTAGATGGCGCATCTGATTGATCCCTTCTCCCCTTGCGGGAGAAGGTTAGGATGAGGGGAATTTATTTCTTACAAGATTTATCACCCCTCACCCCTACCCTCTCCCGCAAGGGGAGAGGGGGCATGAAGTGCAAATTTTTAAATTTGGTGAAGTTCTCATCTCTAATTAAAATGATAAGCACGAAAAAATGATATTACGAACATGGACTGTTTCAATTGCACTACTATTAACTTCTATTTTTTGGGTACCTTCAGCTCTTACAGAACCTCTTCCTCCGGATGATTTAGTATCCCAACGCGTCATTTACTTACGCGCTGAACATGCTTTGAAAAAAAATGATCATGTAAATTTTGAGCGGTTATCTCAAAAAATTACCACTTACCCCCTCTATCCCTATTTGGTTTATGATGATCTCAAAAGAAAAATCCAAGCAAAAAAATCAGCGCATATTAGCTTAGATCGTATTCAACAATTTCAAATAAACTTTCCTGATTTTCCGTTTAACAATTCTCTCAAAAATCTTTGGTTACTCAAAATGGCCCAAAACAAAGATTGGGCACATTTTCTCAAAGGCTATCAATCAACAAATAATGTAGAGTTAGCTTGTTATTATCATTTGGCAAATTATGAGGTAAACAAAGAAAGTGCATTGCTTGAAAAAGCCAAAGAATACTATTTAGTGGGTTACTCACAACCTGCATCTTGTGATCAACTATTTAAAGCATGGGCTAAAGCAGGCGGTTTAACACAAAAGCTCATTTGGAAAAGAACGGCACTTGCATTGGAAGAAAAAAACTTCACATTGGCAGATCATCTTATAAAACAGCTATCTGCGTCCGAACGTATTATTGCACACAAATGGGAAAAATTAATAAAAAACCCTTATTTATTATTTGATGATTCTTTTCTTCATCAATTAAACGCAAGTGATAAAATCAAAGCTCAAATTATCACCAGTGGGCTGCAAATATTAGCTAAACAAGAGCCAGAAAAAGCTTTAAAATGGTGGCAAACTCATAAAAACAATTATTCTTTTTCCGTTATACAATCTAATATCATACAAAGAGATATTGGTGTTTTTCTTTCACATCATAAAAGTCCAAATGCACGCTCTTGGCTTGCTTTATTACCTGACAACACCATAGATAGTACCGCGATTGAATGGCGAATACGACTCGCCTTAGCTGAAAGTGACTGGAATGATGCATTAATGTGGATCAATCGTCTTCCACCAGAGATAAAAGATGATAAAAGCTGGCTTTACTGGCGCGCGCGCGCTTTAGAAGCTCAAGGTCATGTCAATGAAGCAAACGCCATTTATTCGCAACTGACAAAAGCGAGAAATTACTATGCTTTTGTTGCCAGCTTACGTTTAAAACAACCTCTTTCTATGCACCACCAACAATTAAGTGTTGAACCCCATATTGCAGACCAGGTGTCAAAAATGCCGGCAATGCAACGGTTTCAAGAATTGCAAATCCTTGGAAAAGATCCTGTCGGACGTGTTGAATGGTTTAGAGCCATCGATAGAATGAACGAACAAGAAATTCTCGCAGCAGCTAAAATTGCTCAAAAAATGGGATTACATGATATTGCTATTTTCACTATAGGTAAAACAGATTTTAGAGATGATATTCCATTGCGATTTCCTTTAGCACATCAAAAAGAAATCATCGATAATGCAAACAAACATAATATCGATCCAGCCTGGATTTTTGGTATTGCTCGTCAAGAAAGTGCTTTTTTTACTGAAGCTGTCTCTCACGCAGGTGCAAGAGGCTTGTTACAATTGATGCCAACAACAGCTAAATCCTTAGCTAAGAAATATGAGATTGAATATGAGTCAGAGCTTTCATTACATGAGCCAAAAATTAATGTTCAAATAGGCACTCTTTATTTAAAAAATCTAAAGCAACAAATGCGAAACCACCCTATTTTGGCTACCGCGTCTTATAATGCAGGTCCTACACGTACTATGCGTTGGTTACCAAAAACTCAACAAGAAGCAGATATTTGGATTGAAACAATTCCTTATAAAGAAACCAGAGAATATGTCAAAAACGTACTTGCTTTCACTAGCATTTATCGACAACGTTTAGGATATCCCTGCGCTTTAACTTTAATGATGAAACCCATCCCAGCTAAATCTACATAATGTAAATTCAGTATCTGAAAATAAACTATATTGAATGTATTGTTAACCTAATTACTTTGTAGGGTGTAATGTCAAAACATGGGTCTTACCCTTCCCAATACCAAGAATCTAGCCAAGCTCCTTGTATTGCGCTTTATTTACCTCGTTTTATTCAAATTTATCATTTTTCCTTCCAAGATATTGAAGAGGCCTCACAAATAGCTGAATTTATTACCAGCCACTGTCCCCTTCATTACCAAAAAAGAGTTCAAATAGGAATTAATGAAATTTTTATCAATGCTATTGAACATGGAAATTTAGGCATTAGTTGCGAACTTAAATCTTACTTAAAAAAAAGAAATCAATGGGAACAAGAAATTCATAATAGATTAGGAAAAGAAGAAAACAGAAGTAAATTCGTCAACGTTAAATTTGAACTTAATCCTAACAGTTTATCAATTACTGTAAAAGATCAAGGTTGTGGTTTTGATTGGAAAAATTTTTGCAAACCAAATAAAATAAACTCCCATAAGCAACATGGAAGAGGAATATTAATGGCTAAAGAATACTGCTTTGACAGCATGGAATTTTCTCAAAAGGGACATGAAGTCCGCTGCATGATAGCGATTAACTAATCGTCCAAGTTTTTCCACTACGTAATAAAGAATCCAAGGATGCATCTGATTGACGCAGCTTAGCATGTGATACTTGTGAAGCTATTTCTTCTTCATAGGTAGGTCTTTCGACTGCCCTAAAAATACCTATGGGAACTGGCAATCCTAGCTGTGGCATTTCATTTAATTTAATTGCCATTGCGATAGATGATGTATTTTGATGAACAGTAGCTTCAACTGCATTTTCATCATGCATTGAAATAACATTGAAATTTTCACCATCAAAATGTAACCCTTTATCATTATTTTGGCCAAACACCAATGGATGTCCTGGATTTAGCGTAATGGTATTTACTGCGCGCAAGCTTCTATCACTAATTTGTGTAAAGGCACCATCATTAAATACATTACAATTTTGATAAATTTCAACAAAAGAAGTTCCTTTGTGTTTAGCTGCCTCGAAGAGGACTTTTTGCAATCCTTTACTATCGACATCAATACCCCTTGCCACAAAACTACAACCTGCAGCTAAGGCCAGATGTACAGGATCAAAAGGTTCATCAACTGATCCCATTGGGGTTGTTTTGGTTTTTTTACCTTTTTCAGAGGTAGGTGAATACTGACCTTTGGTTAAACCATAAATACGATTGTTAAATAACAATATAGTGACATCCACATTTCTTCGCATTAAATGTAAAAGATGATTCGTTCCTATACTTAAGCCATCGCCATCACCTGTAATCACCCATACAGATAATTCTGGACGTGCAATTTTTAACCCGGTTGCTATCGTTGGAGCCCGCCCATGAATAGTATGAAAACCATAGGTATTTAAATAATACGGGAATCGACTTGAACATCCAATGCCAGATATAAATACGGTGTTTTCTCTTTTAATTCCTAGTTCAGGCAATACTTTCTGCACACTAGCTAAAATGGCATAATCACCACAACCAGGACACCAACGTACTTCTTGATCGCTGGCAAATGATTCTTTAGAAAGAGGACGTCCCTCTTCATTTAACTCAACCGCAATAGACATCGAACTTAATTCTCCAAATAACCCAATAAGCGTTCTTTTAATTCACCCACACCAAAGGGTTTGCCTTCTACTTTGGTAATAGCTTTTGCATCAATGAGAAACCGAGCTCGTAAAAGTTGGCAAAGTTGCCCAGTATTTAATTCAACCACCAAAACATGTTGAAATCCCTTCATGATGTCATGGAGGGTTTGTTGAAGTGGATTTAAATAACGCAAATGTACAGCACTGATGCGATGCCCAGAGAATTGCAGATCTTCAACAGCCGAGCGAATGGCCCCATAAGTTCCACCCCAACCAATGACTAAAACTTTCCCTACTTTTTCACCCAAAACTTCTAATGGCGGTAAATCTTTTTCTATACCTTGGATTTTTTCTGCTCTTAAATTGACCATTTTCTGATGATTTTGCGGATCATAACTAATGTTGCCAGTCTCATGCTGTTTTTCAAGACCGCCAATGCGGTGCTCTAGGCCAGGCGTTCCTGGAATTGCCCAAGGTCTAGATCCCGTTTTAGGATCTCTGGCATAGGGTAAAAATCCTGTCTGTTGTTGGGCAAAATCTATGTTCAACTTTGTAAGATCATCGATATGCGGGATTTTCCAAGGCTCAGCCCCATTTGCAAGATAGGCATCACTTAATAAAATCACGGGTGTCATATAAGTAATCGCCAGCCTAAAAGCTTCAATGATCATATAAAAGCAATCACCAGGAGTTGCTGCGGCTAATACGGGCAATGGACATTCACCATGACGGCCATACATCGCTGTCAGTAAATCTGATTGTTCAACTTTAGTTGGCATCCCTGTAGATGGTCCTGCACGCTGAACATCTACTACCACTAAAGGTAATTCTGTCATCACTGCCAATCCTAACGCTTCACTCTTTAAATCCAGCCCCGGACCACTGGTTGTTGTAAGCGCTAACGATCCACCAAAAGCCGCACCAATCGCTGCACCAATCGCTGCAATCTCATCCTCTGCTTGAAATGTTTTAATCCCAAATTGGGTATATTTTGCTAACAAATGCAAAATATCTGACGCTGGCGTAATCGGGTATCCACAAACAATGAGTGATTGCCCCGATTGCTTTGAAGCTGCAACACATCCCCATGCTAAAGCTTGGTTACCTGTGATTTGACGATATTCGCCTTTTGGTAAAGTAGCCGCTTTCACATTGTAATGTTCAGCAAACAGCTCCGTTGTAATGGCATAATGATACCCTGAACGTAACGCCGTAATATTGGCTTCAATAATATCTTCTTGATCTTTAAAACGATCTTTGATCCATTCTTTGGTATCTTCTAGAGCATGATGATAAAGCCAATACACCACGCCCAAGGCAAACATATTTTTACATTTTCTTGCTTGAGGACGCGAAATCTTAATCGCTTCTAATGCTTTTAAAGTTAAAGAAGTCATCGGTAAACGAATAACTCTAAATTCTGCAAGTTGAGAAGACTCTAAAGGATTGTCAGTAAAATGAGCCTTTTTTAAATCCTTATCGGTGAATTTATCTTCATCGATAATTAAAATCCCACCTGGCTTAAGATTTTGAATAGTGACCTTTAAAGCTGCAGGATTCATAGCAACTAAGGCATCGTACTTATCCCCTGGGGTATGGATGTTCTTCTCAGAGAAACTTAACTGAAAGCCCGAGACACCTGCCAACGTTCCTTGAGGAGCTCTGATCTCAGCTGGAAAATCTGGGTAGGTACGCACATCGTTGCCCAATGAGGTACATGATTGCGTAAACTGCAATCCAGCTACCTGCATCCCATCACCCGAATCACCAGCAAAGTGAATAACGGCCGTTTCTATAGGGATCCGCTTGACGGTAAGTGGGATTGTTGAGGTGAATGTATCAATATCTGCCATAATCATGCGCCTACACTCTGAATTGCGCAGAGTATATCATTATCTAAGTGACTAAGTCCCGATATCTTCGTAAGAAAATGCCTAGTTGCACGCAATACTCTATGGCATGATAAAGCATGTCAATTTGGGTAAGCTTAACTATGTCAGTAAAACAACCTAGCAGGGAGGCATAATGCGCAGGGTGATTTTTAACCAAAAAGGTGGGGTGGGGAAGTCGACCATCACCTGTAATTTAGCTGCCATCAGCGCAGACAAAGGGTTACGTACGCTTGTTGTTGATCTTGATCCCCAATCCAATTCTACTCAATACCTTTTAGGTCGAAATGCCTCTAATTTTTTACCAACCATAGCTGACTATTTTAGTGATGTACTTAATTTCAAATTTAGTGCAAGCAATGCAAATCAATATATTCATGCAACTTCTTTTAAAAATTTGCACATATTGCCCGCATCCCCCAATTTAGAATTTTTACTCAATAGGTTAGAAAATCGGCAAAAAATTTATAAATTAAGAAGCCTACTCGATAAACTTGAACACTTTGACAATGTATTTATCGATACACCTCCTGCAATGAACTATTTCACCCAATCAGCACTCATCGCAACAGATACATGCCTTATTCCCTTTGATTGCGATTTGTTTTCAAGAAATGCTATTTATCATCTTTTTCGTGGCGTAACAGACATTCGTGAAAAATACAATGCACGCCTAAGAGTGGAAGGTGTTATCGTAAATCAATTTCAACCAAGTGCTGCTCTACCTAAAAGACTAGTAGAAGAACTGTCTAATGAAGGCTTGCCTATTATTTCAACCTTTTTAACTTCGTCAATCAAGATTAAAGAATCACATGATGCCACTCTACCGATGATACACTTTGCAAGAAATCATAAAGTCACCCAGGAATTCTTACGAATTTTCCAAGCATTGCAAACAAATGAAATTACACAGCCTGATGCTTTTAGAACTGTTGATTTTACCGAAAAAGTAATTGAAGAAATTGAAGTTTAACTGCTATGCAAGTTTATCCAATAAATCATATATGCAATACTGCGGTTAAAGATATCATTGATATTCAAAAACCTTTAGAAAAAATTAATGGTTTACATCTACTTTATTATGGAAAATATTATTCTGATAATACCGGTTTTTTGTTCTATACCAATAAACCATATTGGATTATCAGAACTTCTTTGAATACCCCATTTCAAGGCACTTACAAGAAAAGTGGAATGTACCCTTGGAGTGATTTTCATTCGAAGAGTTTTATTAAAATTGCCGAAGACTTTAAAATTTACAATCCAGTTAATGTAATAAACCCATTAAGTGCAGGTAATGGTCAAGAAATTTTTACTTTTGCCTTTAGTGATCTAAATAATCCAGGGGTGACGTTTTATCTTAACAATATTGAGCTGCTCAATAAGTTTATGGCTTATTTCGTGAAAGAAGCAGCCTCATTAATTGAAAAAGCAGAAAAAACTAAAATTTCTGTTCCTGCACACTTTGTAGGCACAGATAATGAGGATCCTTCATACAAAGAACTCATTGGTTTTCTGACGAAAAATTTTGAAGTTCCTATTGAATATAAACAAGAAGCAAGCATATTACATAATCTGACTAAAAGAGAAATTATGTGCTTATGCTATTACTTAATGGGGAAAACTGCTGCTGAAATTGCTAATATCTTAGGCATGTCCCCCAAAACAGCCTCTGCCCATCTTTATAATGCTCGCATCAAACTTAAATGCAAAAATAGAAGTGAATTGTTTCAAAAGGCAATAGAAACAGGACTCATACATACTCACCACATCAAAATAGTGGATTAACTCATGATCTGCCAAGTATGACGGCCTAATCGGTTATTTTTAATACTAAATTGGCCAGAAAGTAAACCGTACTTTGTATTGATAATAAAAACCGGAACATCATCAATTGGTTTACGTATGAAGATCATTGGTAGTTGATTCTCAATGACTTGATAATTTTCTAATTCTTTGATCTCAGATAATGCTCCTTCAAATTGATGCTCCCCAGTGAAAGCATCATATAGATTGATTTTATTATTTGCATCTGATGCAATTAGATACCCTTGCCATAATACAAACTTTTCTATAGAAACTGGATTTTTACAAATAAATAAAGGCTTAATGGTATTATTAACATCCGCGAGCGCATGTAATTCTTGATGTTTATCGAATGGATTGTCATTGACTACATAAAGAACCACCCCATTTCCTTGAGGGTGTTTACCTACTATTAGGCTGTGTATTTTACCTACCCCTAAAACACGCTGACAAGTTAAATGCCAGTTATCATGAAAATGCAACTTCCAAATATATCCATTAGCATCCCCCATATATGCCACATCGGAAAAATTCTGCTGCATGCTGTCAACGGCTATTACATTGGAAGAAATTGTAGACTTAATTGTTGTTTGAAAAAGTTGATTACCATGATGAAGATCCAAAATCTCAATTTGAGTTTGCTTTAGCTCTTCATTAACACAAATAATGATCCCAATCCATCTTCCAGAAGAAAGTCGCGCTATTATTGGATTTTGAGTTTTTATATTTTCTAGAACATGATGATTAATTTCATCGAAAAATTCTTGACTTGGCTTAGCTCTTACACTAAAAGTAGTCACTATATGATATGATGATCCATCTTCATTATTTCTCATCGCTTCAATTTGATAAAAATTCGCCCCCTTTCTTTCTCCAAAGCTTAGTGTATCTGGAACAAACTGCAAAAAGCTGACTTCTTTAGGTAAAGTTGAAATCCATTCACTTGATAATTTTTTCTCAATTAATCTTATATCCTCTTCAACCTGTTTTCTTACCTGCAAAGCTAGTCTAAAATTGTTCGCCATTTTAATTTGCAGTATCCCAGTCTCCATCGCTACATTTGCTAACATAGCTATTAAGGTGCTCAACACTAAAATAATAATGAGGATGGCGCCTTTAGAACGAACAAAGCCATTATTTAAGCTGCAAGCCCTTTGATTGGCCACTCGTAACTCCACCACATTCTCATCAACCTATCTCTTGGCATTACTTGAACCTGATTTATCTCATATTTTTTTGGTTCGATTAATCCATCCTCAATAGAGTTAAGTAATATTTTTACTTTTATTTTTACTACATTTTTCCAATCTTTAATATCTGATTGCTTGAGATAAGAGATTTCTCGATTATTATCAATTCCATATAAAACATCTAAAAATTCAGCACCTTCAATTAACTCTAAGGTTCTGCCATTTAAATCTGTACTGTACAATGCCATGATCGAATTACCGTTTGAATTTATCCTTCCCGTATCGCCAATATAAAATAATTTCGAACCTACGATCCCAACTTGAGCCCCGTCTTGAAAATATTTGCTAAAATGAAATCCATTGGTGAAAATTATTTTGCTTATGATGTGATTTGCTTCTTCAGATTTCTTTTTTACTTTAAAAAAATCAACATGGCTACAATCTGAAATAGCCATAACTTCTCCACCTTTCAATCTTGGACTACCATGCAAAAGAACATACCCATCGTCACCATTGGTGGCTTTTCTTAAAGGATAATTTTTTCTCACCGATTTTATCCAAATGATATCTGACTCAGGGGAAACACGCTGTAATATTTTCTTATCTAATTCTTTTTTTACTCCTATTATTCGTTGGTAAGGAAGTAACCCAAAATAATGTGAATCAATATCAGGTGAGATATGAAATGATATATCTTCTCTAAACGAAGAGCATCCAATATTACCACTTGTCTTGACAGCATTACCTAAGATATCACTTACCATTCGAGCATTTTCTTGAATACGAGCAAGCGCTTGTTGTGTCAAAAAAATTTGTTTAATAGTAAGAAAAACCTGCAAACTGGATGCCGTGATGATAATCCCTAATCCAATACTAATAATTAACTCTATTAAAGTTACCCCTTTCTGATTATTTAAAAATGTTATCATGAATGGCTTCTTCCTGAATTGAATTCTTTGTTTGACTTAAGCCTTCTCTAGTAAATTTAAGACTCTGAATAATAGAAAAACCTGCTCCCAACATTGCAGTTGAAAATATTAATAATGCTACTAGAACTTCAATCAAGCTTGATCCTTTCATGACAATCAATGGGATCAGATTTAAATTGGCGCTATTATGGAGAATAAAAACAGGAAAGATCAAGGAAAAGCTTATGCATTTACGCATAATTTTCGTTTAGGATTCTGAGTGGTGATTTAATTTAGATAAAATCTACCATCTGTTTGCTTTGCAACTCTTCCCTTTACAAGCTGAGGAATCGACACATAATTTGAAGAAAATTTCTTAAAAATTATAATGTTAGCTTGAACTAGATTTAGCTTGCGAAGCTCTTACCCCTTCTCCCCTTGCGGGAGA
>JACPOY010000005.1 GCA_016191245.1 Gammaproteobacteria bacterium
GGTTGCCACAGGTCGTACCAGGTTCATTTACCTGTTGCCTAAACATTTTCCTATTCTCTGGCGTATCATGGGTACGCCAAACAACACCATCTATACCAAACAAAGATAACCCTTTCCAATGAGATTCATCTTTAGAACACCAGTGTTCTGATAACCGTTTAAAGAGCCACTCCAGAGGTTGGCTGCCCAAGCGTTCTCTTGCTTGAACCAGCGCACTAGGCGCTAATAACGATGATTTTTTATCAGGAAATATAATATTAAGGTGCTCAGCAACTTTGGTCACGGCTTCGTTACAGAATAATCCTAATGAAATAACTAACCAAATTACTTGTTCAGCGGGAAGCTTTCTCCGCCTAATAGAGGCTTTACCAGTAGCTTCTAGGCACTCTTCAATTATTTTGGGGTCAATATTGAGAAGTTATCAAGCTGGGCTGTAGGGTAATCATTAAGTTTTGATAAGGCGTTTTCTAGGTTCATAAAAAAATAGAGCGTATTAAAATACGCCCTATTCTGATCTCTATTTGCCTGATTTTAAAGTCTTTTTTGACTTATCTGATCGGCATTACCGTTGAACGGTCCCTTTATTCTATCTACTTTGTAACGATTAACGTTTTTGACGTTTAGTAGGACGAGTTGCCTCAGATTTTTGATCATCACCCCTCATCCCCACCTTCTCCCGTGCCAGAGGGACTTTTAATGTATCTGCACTAGCAAATTTATCAAAAAAGAGGTTAAATCAGCTTGACCCTATAGTTACCATAGACCTTATCTTGATGATGAGGAGGACAAACAATGACCCAATGGTATGTAAAAGAGCTGAGTAAATTAACGAAAGTGTCAGTGCAAACACTGCACCACTATGATCATATTGGTTTACTTGTACCTTCCATTAGACTTACTAATGGTTATCGTTTGTACTCTGAGAAGGATTTATTAAAACTACAGCAGATTATAGCATTAAAATATTTTGGTTTTGGCTTGTCGCAAATAAAAACGCTCCTTGGCTCTGAAGTGGAGATGATTGAGCATTTCTCTGTTCAATCTCAGTTTTTAGAAGCAAAGGCAAAGACGTTGCTAGAGGCCAGCCGAACTTTAAAAGATATTGTTTCTGATTGTAGTAAAGATAAATCCATTCCTTGGGAATCCATTATCAATCTAATTGAGGTTTATCGTATGACAGAACAACTTGAAAACGCTTGGGTTAAAGAGATATTTTCACCCGAAGAATTAAAACAATATGCAGCTTTTGAATCTGAGGTTAACTCACGTACAACCGCTGAAAAAAAAGCTGCCTTTGAAAAAAATTGGTTTAATTTGGTGGAAGAAATTAAAAGCCATCTGAAGCAAGATCCAAAATCCAATATTGGTATTTCCTTAGGTAAAAAATGTATGGATTTGATAAATAGTCTATATGGTAAAAAGTATGCACATTTAAGAACAAAAATGTTTGAAAAAGGATTTGGCGAAGGAAAAGGCCTGGACAATGTTGGCTTGACGCCTGAGGTTGTAACCTGGCTTGATCAAGCTATTGATGCTTATTGGCATCATCGTATCTACGACACTCTTGCACAGGTAGATAAAATCTCATCTTCTGAATTGTTGTTGATGTGGAATACACTACTTGAGGATATCTATGGTGAAGATTTTACGCGTATGCCAGCGCTTATCGATACTATTCTAAACGATGGTAAAGTGAGCACCAAAGCAAAAGAATGGTTACGACGCATCCAATCATAGTTGATGCCAGACTAAGGGGGCTACCCCTTAGTCTCACTGCTTATTTTGGCTTATTCTGCAGAGTTTTTCTTGACGTCTCTTCAATTTGTTGAGGAGCTGCTGCTGCAGGCGCATTTAAGTCCAATGCAGGAACTACATGATTCTGCAAAATTTGAATATAAGGGTTATTATTCCCGTAATGTTGTGATGCTCGATAAGCCAATGTCCATAAAATACTTTCTCCACCACGAGGTTCATGCATTGATTCTTCATCATCACTGCTGACGGAACCCACATCATCATTGTCTGCCTCAGAATCAGAAGCACTTTCTTTAAATATTGGATGTAACATCATTTTCACCTTTACCTATCAAAATTATCATTAATATAATTATCCGCTCTGGCTTTGTATGTGGTAAATAATTATAAATGATGAAATACATGACAATAGGTAAATACAAGCAGATTAAACTCAAACTGATACCTGGTTGAAAAAAACGACGTGAAAATCCAAAGCTAGCTGAACACAATCGCAGTATTTCATAATTTCTCCATCTGCTTTAAATTTACTGCATGCTTTTAACGCAAAAAAATGCAAAACGGAGTAAATATGTTATCTGGTATATCAGAAGAAGTTGATTTAACCATCAGTAAAAATAGAAATCAAAAGCGTCATACGCTCATTGAAGTAAATAATTTGTTCCAACTTGCCATTACTGCATTAGCTGATATCCCAAAAGAATCCTTAATTTTTAAAGGACCCTATGATGAAAAATGGGCAATGTATTTTCACCGAACTGTAAATCCTTTCTTAAGCGCAGCTAATTACGAAGAATTTGATGCTTTATTAAATCGCGTAAACAAATCTATTTTAAAAATGAAATCGAAAGGCAAATTAGAAGAATTACATATACAGCATATTTGGGCGCATTTTGTAAAAGATTGCATACAAAATGGAAACATTTTAAAGGAAGGTGACGCGGAAACTGGTGCCAGCTGGACGATATTAGCAGATCAATTAAGACAACTACGAAGCAATTATCCAGATCAATTCGTTGGCTTGAAAGATTACGATAGATTTGAAAAAGATAAAACCTATCAGCGTGATGAAGAAATAACAAAAAAAATTCAACAAATATTTTTAGCATTTATGGGGCAACTTGAAAAAAATGGTGCAACAGCGCAAGTACAGGCTTTCCACAATTTTCTTCATATTGTGACTGTTGCTTGTAGTAATGAGGATAATATTTGCTCTTACCTTGCAACAAATATTAATTGTTGTTTACTTATCGGTTTGCGATTAGATTATCATTTATGTCAAATAGAAAAAAGTGAAATCACTGAGGAATTAATTCATCTTATCCCTCGTGTTGAATATGATTTTATGGCCTGTTTTACTTACGCTATTTTACAGCTTGATTTGTTTAAAAAACCTTATAATGGGGCTATGTACCGTCCATGGCAACAAGATAGCATTCTCTTTAATGAGTTAAGCTCAAAAACAATATTGCATATGTGGAATTCACCAGCGTCACCACTTTGCAAAGATAATTCACATCTGATCAGAAAAAAATCTTCTATTCGCTCTTTTCTCTCTCACTTTAAATTACTCTCTATTGATAGTGAAACCAAAAGCATAGAACCAACCCCAGAGAAAGAAAAAAGCCCACGTAGAATAAGTCCTAGAAAAAAGGAAGAAGTAGCAAAAATAACGACACATGATGATAAACCTAAGAACTTACGAGCAAGACTAAAAAGAAAACCTTTAAGCGAAACAGATCTTCATCAGGTTAATCCTAAAATGTACAGTTTCGCATCTGTTGATGGTCGTGAAAAAGAAGCTACACAAGAACTTCCCAAGCCCAAACCAAAACCACCCTTGTCGGATTTTTTCATGAATAGCTCAGATAGGAATATAAGAGAACATCAAAAACCTGTACTACCAAATTTGTCCCTAAGCTTTCAAGAAACAACCAATTTACCAGAAGCTCCAATATCTCCCCGCAAGGAAAATGACGGACAAAGAAATTTTCTACCTTTACATCGAGGCAGAATTCGTTCGCCTCGAGGCGAAAGTCCAGTTCAGCGTATCATTGAAGAAATTCATGCCAGTGCTGTTGATTACCAAAATAAAAAAGAGAATGGAGAAAAAAATGAAAAAACTAAAAGAAAACAATCAAATTAAAGTGTATAGAAGGAATAAGTTACTTTGCTTCTTTTGGTGGGTATATTTTTTCAAGCAAAATACTTTCCACAATTCTCTGAAATTCATCTGTTAAATCATTAAAAGCATTTGCCTGCTGATTCATTATTATTTCTGGTTGTGTTTCATCGGGTGACACATTACTTAAAACAATCACTGTGGTTTGATTTTTGGGTGAAAAGCTCAGCATAGCTCTAACGCCTTCAATCCAACCACCATGCTTATACAACAAGGGTGTGTGCTTATTATCAATAAAGATCCCATATCCGTAATTGGTATCACCAAATAATGGATCATTGATATGAATATGTGGAGTTGTCATTAATTTAAAAGAACGTTCTGAAAGCACGCGATGATGATACAAAGCATCATTCCATTTTCGTAAATCATGAAGTGTTGAAAACATAGCCGCACCGCCTTGTAGCGGGACAGTAAAGGGATGTTTTACTTGGGTAAGTTCAGGCTTGGAATTATTCAAAATGCCAATATAAGGGATAGGCACATCGCCTTTTATTGGAAACGCATCGATATATTTCATCTCTGTTGCCAAATTAGGTAATGATGTTTTCGTCATATCTAAAGGCTGAAAGATCTTACTTTGCAAAAATTCACTTAAACTTTTACCACTGATATTTTCAATTATCACGCTAAGGAGCAAATAACCCGTATTACTATAATCAAATTGTGAGCCCGGTTTAAATTTAAGTGGTTTATCTTTAAAATAAGAAATTAACAAAGGAAGAATATCTTTTTCATCCTGCAAGCTTTCAATTTTTTCATCAGTGTAACTCACTAAACCGCTGCTATGGGTCAAAAGATGATGAGAAGTGATAATGTTCGCCCAGGTTGGCATTTTGCCTTGCCATAGAGGATGATCTTCAGGTAAATAACGAGCAATAGATTGATGTAAATCAATTTTACCTTCATCCAACAACAGCAATATAGCAACTGCAGTAAATTGCTTGGAAATAGAGGCGATAGGAAAAATAGTGTGTTCAGTAAAAGAGCGCTTTCGCTCAATATCTGCAAAACCTACGCTTTTTCGACATAAAACAGCATTATCTTTTGCAATTAAAATATCTGCATTCAATATATTTTGTGTTTGAAATTTTACAATTGCTTTGTCTATCGCAGTCGTAACTGCATCATTTGCATAAATAGGCATATTCATTATCGATATTCCTATGACAACAAGAGACAAAAAACGTATCGCTATCTTACTTTTCAAACTAATATCTTCAGTTTTAACAAAAGCTTGTTTGCCAGTATACTATTAACGTTATCAAGGAAAAAGCGTGAAAATTAAGCGTAGTAAGGATACTAAAATGCATATGTGGCCACCCCATGCCAAGCTATTTTTAGGTTTATTCATGACTCTCTTTGCGACTTGTACTCAAGCTGAAACGCTACCATTAGATCAATTGAAGCTTCCTTCAGGTTTTAAAATAAGTATTTATGCTGAAGATATCCCCAATGCTCGTGCAATGGTTTTAGGCGAGAGGGGAACCTTATTTGTTGGCTCACGCGAAGCTGGGAAAGTTTATGCTGTTATAGATGATCCAGTAAACAAGAATAAGAAAAAAGTGTTAGTTATTGCAAAAAATTTAAATATGCCAGCAGGCGTTGCATTTAAAGATGGAGCTTTATATGTTTCAGAAGTAAACCGCATACTTCGTTTTGATAATATCGAAAAGAACCTCAATCATCCTCCTAAAGCTGCTATCGTCAATAATACTTTCCCCTCAGAAACCCATCATGGTTGGAAATTTATTGCTTTTGGACCTGATGGCTGGCTCTATGTTCCTGTTGGTGCACCTTGTAATATATGCTTATCCGATGATCCTCGCTTTGCTTCCATTATGCGTATGAAGCCAGATGGAAAGGATTTGGAAATTTTTGCAAGCGGGATCCGAAATACTGTTGGCTTTGACTGGGATCCTAAAACCAAAGAATTGTGGTTCACAGATAATGGTCGCGATATGTTAGGAGATGATATACCCGCTGATGAGCTAAATCATGCGCCCAAAAAAGGAATGCACTTTGGTTATCCATTTTGTCATGCCTCAAAAATTGCAGATCCTGAATTTGGAAAACAAAAAATCTGTGATGAGTTTACAGCAAGTGCTGTTGATTTAGGCCCGCATGTTGCAGCTCTTGGTATGCGCTTTTATACTGGAAAAATGTTTCCTGCATCTTACCAAAATAAAATATTCATTGCAGAACATGGTTCATGGAATCGTAGCATTCCATTAGGTTATCGAGTTACTGTTGTTGATCCCAAGAGCCATGCTAAAGATAAATATCAAGTATTTGCACAAGGATGGCTACAAGAGGGTAAAGCATGGGGAAGACCTGCTGATGTCCTCGTGATGAAAGACGGATCACTTTTAGTATCTGACGACAAAGCCAATGTTATTTATAGGATTTTTTTCAAGGATGACTGAGCTGAGTTTTCGAATTTTTTGCAACCAGCACAGAATCACTGTCATTCACTTCTTTGATTATATTTCCTGTCAAACCTGGTATTTCATTTGAAAAAGTAAAGCATATTGGAGGAGGAGTATTTTCCTTCATACTAAGATTTTCTAAGGCGGATGGTATCTGCTGCACCGGCAATAATTGTCGTTGTTTTTCAAATTTATCCAAAGCTTCTCTTTCAATTTCTTGACCTGTCTGGCCAGACACTATCGATGTTAATTGGAAAATTTGATCTGAAAATGCAAAATGATAGCATACATTGGCATAGGCTGTTTGAAAATTTATATCATCTTTTTTTAGCGCAACATTAATAGCAAAAACATGAAAGTGTTCTGATAACTCTGTTTCATTCAAGAGACCATATAAATGATTAAACCCTACGATAGCGACAGCATCATTTCCACTTGCACGAATCTGTGCTGTTGAGCACATCACTTTGTTTCTTTTCCTTACTCCTTCTGGTGTAGTATTCCACTCGTGGCCGTCAGGTTTTTTACCTTCATCAATGGAAAACATTGTCATCATTTTATTCTTGTTAAGAAAATAATATAAGCTTTGCATGCTGCCATGAATACCTAATTGCTTATAAAGATTCTCACATTTGCGTATGGTGCTTATAGATGATCTGCTTTGTTCTAACATTAATTTTTTAATTGAAAAGTATTGAGATGCTAACTGAACTATCATGAGTTCAATGAAATATTCTCTTAAATCATAATGCGATTCACCAATTAGAATGAGTAGTGGCTTATTTTTGCTGAGTGCAATCGATTTTTCTAAAGAAATTCTGTCATAAAGAGATTGTGTAAATTCATCACCAATCATAATTTATCCTATCTATACAATATTTGGCCACATATTACCTGGTTTAGCTTAAAAGTGAATTATTAAATATTGTTTTTTCCGACAATAGAGGAGAAAAAATTTCTAGACGGCTTTTATCTTCACCTTCCCTGAATAGAGATATTTATGAGGATCTACACTGAAGTTGCAACCGGCAAATGCTCAGCTTGGGGTAAAAAAGTTGATGCGAAAAATAAATAATCAATGCAAGATCAAAATTTATTTAATTTATAAAATGCGATGGTCCTATCAATTGCTATTTGAAACCAAGGTTTTAATTTTGGGTTATCCTTTCTAATTTCCATTGCAGCGATTGAACAGAGTTTTTTAGCAAGCATAAAATAAGGAAAAATATCTAGATCCTCTTGTGACAACAGAGTGTTATCTGCATATCCTTGAAATAAAGCATCTTTCAATACATTATATTCCTTTTTCTTATCTCCTTCTGTTAGATATTCAAAAGCAAATAATGGCGCCATTAAATCATAACCATATATACCCACGCCACAATCATCAAAATCGATAGCACCATAGTTGCCATTTTGAACAATAATATTATTTGGATTGAGATCTTCGTGTATTAACCCCAACTTATGTGGATATTTATTTTCATAGATTTTTATTTTTTTATAGGCACAGCGCCTGGCATCAGTAATGATTTCTTGATGCTTTCTAGAAATACCTGTTAGTTTTTCTACATTGCATAGTCTAGGTTTTTTTATTCCAACCAAGCCTTCTGTATCCCAGTATTGACGATGGGATGTCTTCACTTTTGTTCCCACTGCTTCCAATTGCGCTGTTAACGATCCAACATGATAAGCGTATTTATTATTGATCCCATTCCACAAAAATCGCCCTTCTAGCCATTCAAACATTGAACAATATCTCATTGTTGATATGTCTGAATGGGTGTGTTCTACAAGATATTGCCCTTCATTGCTAAAAATTGGCTTTGGAACAGCTAACGCTGTTGTTTTCAAAATAACATTTAGCCATTTGAATTCTTCGAGAATTGCTTTCTTAGTATGATGAGCCGTGGGATTAATTCGCAGTAAATATTTTTTTTGACGAGAATCCGTCACTTTGAATATGGCATTTGCACCATACTGAATAAATTCAATTTTTCTGACTTTAATTGGATACTGTTTTACAACCTCTATGGCCAGAACTTTCAATCTTCTTACCTGAGATAAATACGATCCTTGTATCATCTTGTAGAGTTCCCAATTATAAATTATAGGTGATTTTGAAGATGCCCCTTCATTTGTAACCAAAGGAGGGGCAAAGAGATACCGAAAGAAATTATCTTTTTCTTACTGTTGCTTTCTTGGCTTCTCCAAGTGTAATTCTGTTATCGTAAAAATTGCTTGGGTTGTGATCCGTATAGATGATTGTCGCTTTGGGCAAATATTTCTTAAGCACTGCTTCAACTTTAGCTTTATTTTTAGGATCTACTCTAGATGTCATTTCATCGGCAATAATTATTTCAGGTTCAGGCTTTTGCATTAGCGCACAGATGATCCCAATCCTTTGCTTTTGGCCATCACTTAAGTCTTGTCCATACCAGTTCTTAACTTCTTCTAAGGAGTCAATGATCCGTTGATTAAACCCTAGTTCATTCATCAGACCTTTAATTTTTTTGATTTCTTGAGGAGTAGCCCTTTCCTGACGTGGATACATAATTGCTTCTAGTAAACTTTTATCCATAGGAAAATATGGTGAAGAGGGAATGAAATATGTATTTTTGGATAGCCCTTCAATTTTACCCTTTGCAAAAGGAGAAAGATCAGCAAATGCGCGTAAAACAGATGTTTTCCCAGTTCCTGATGGCCCTTGGAGCAAGGTGACTTTTCCTTTAGGAATGGATTTCGTGAAATTTTCCAAAATGGGTGAGCCATCTGGTCGGTTAAGAGTAAGATTATTAATTTTAATGTTACGTCCTGTATTCGTTGAAAACGTCAATTTACCCTTATTTTTTTCTTGAATATTTTCCCACTTCTTTATAGATTTATTAAAATCTTCTATGCGCTGCAACGTAACTGCACATTCCGTCACTTTATCAAAATTATCACTTTTCCATGTAAAGAAATTGACCACATTTTGAAAGTGATAAGGAATTTCTAAAACGTTTGCGAACGTTAATTTTTGCGCAATGATATTTGGTGCACAAAGCAAAAGTGCAAAGAAAGAAGTGAACTCAGCGTGTAAATTGGTAGCAAAAGTTAATATGGAACGAATTTTAGCCGCTGCTGTTTGAACTAGATTAGATTCCTTTATTGTCTGCAATAGTGATCGGTGCTCAAATTCAGTCCCGTTTTTAAAGGCGATGGCTTCAGCATGAGTATTAATATGATGTATTTTGGTTTGGATCTTCCCTTCTACTTTTCTTTGGGTAGATTGCAGATCTTCCAAAGAATCACCAATCTTATTGGTCAATTTGTTATAAATGACAGCATAGATGACAGTGCTTATAACCAAATAACCTGGTATTGCAAAAGATAAGGACATAATTGAAAGTTGAAGCGGAACGGATAAAAGATAAAGACCAATAATACCCACGGCAAAATTACTGACTGTGGTTAAGAAATTATCATATAGTTCTGTTACTGTTGTATTTAATTCAAAGTTATCGTGACTAATAATTTGTGATGGATTAAGCGAATCGCTCTTAGGCTGCAGTGTTGCGCCATAATAGGCTTTGCTCCTCATCCATTTTTTTTCTAGTTTCTTATTAATAGCATGTGTTAAAGAACTTCCAAGCTGACTTGCCATCCAAGCATCAATTCCAGTAATAGCACCATAACTGGTGACTGCAACAACGCATTGTAGAGCTGCATAGAAAAATGCGGTATAAGTTACCCCTTGCACAGCAAGCAAACCCATCAAAGAGGCCATAGAGACATTTACAAAAGCTAAAGCAAACGCTAATAAAACGTTACCAGCAAAAATACCTGCAGCCCACAATGTGCGCATTCTATTTTTAGCATCAAATCCTAAATGCGGACGATATAGCTGATACAAACGTTTCGCCATAGAAAGTAAGGTGATTGACTCTTCTTGTTTGTTTTCTTTGCTCATAGTTGATTTCTCAGCTTAGTAACTTAAGGGCAAAATCTTAAGATCACCCTATATGTTTGTCAACTTTGATAGATGAACGGTAGCATTCTCTAAATTTCAGCAGAAATCGAACTCAAATTGAACAACACTATTTATTTAACTTACTTTTAAATGTAATATAAAATTAAGCTTGTCCATAATTTGCAATAAAGCTAACATTGCAAATAAATGTAGTTCTGTAGTAGGAAAACCGTCATGCCAAAAAAGAAAATTGTCATCTTAGGCGACTCAACCATTGATAACCGTGTTTGGTTAGGAAAAGAAAAGTACCGTCTTTTTGTCGATAATACTTATCCTTTTTTAAGCCCTGTCGTTGATTTTCTGGCTTGGTTTAATCCATTCAAACCCAAATCTGTCGTTGAAAACCTGCGCGAACAAATGCCTCACGTTGAATTCATTGATAGAACCAATGATGGGTTTACCACTCATGATGTTCTCCATGGAGCCTACAAAGATAAAGTATTTGGCCGTGGCGCACATCGCTTTTTTCCGCATGAAAATTTTAAACCCCTTGATTCTGATGAATTAAAAAAAGCAGATCAAATTATATTGAGTATCGGTGGTAATAACTTTAGAGAATTTATTCAAGCAGCCCTCACCATTCATAATGAGCAAAACAGAAAAGCGTATATCGAAAAAGAATATCCTAAAGTATTCGAAAAATTACGCTCTGACTATAAAGAAATTTTAAAAAATATTGCCAAAGTGAATCCTAAAGCAAATATTGTGCTGATGACACAATATTATCCAGCCCTACATCAAAAAACGTTGCTAGGAACCAACATTTACGATTTCATGTCTATACTTGGCACTATCCTCAAAAAAGGGGATGCTTTAGACACCATTGTCGAAGTGATGAAAGATACCTACAACGATATTCTGCAATTTGTAGCTAAAGATAAAAGTATGAGCAATATTAAGCTCACCGTCGTTGATGTGACTTCCTCTTTGAATCCAAATTTATCAGAAAATTTTGAAGGTCAAATCGAACCCAGTGATATTGGCGGAAAACGTATCGCTAAAATGTTATCTCATGTTGTGCAACATAATGCCAAAAGCGGCAAACAGATTTATCGCTTTGCTCCAGGTTTTTTCAACAACGCAGATCAATCATTTGTTCATACCACATCCTTAAATGCCAAAACTACAATTTCACCCGTCCATCCTATTGCGATGCCAAAGCCTCTTTCAACTTTCAAGAAGATTGGATTGATAATAGGTGGTGCCACAATAGTAGGCACAGGATTTGGATTAATATTAGGTGGAAGCTTCATTGTTGCTGGTATTGCCTCTATTGCTGGCGGATTGCTTGGTTCAAAGATAGCAAAAGTTTCCACTTCTAGCGTTAATGATCGTGTTTACCGCTTCAAAACTGATGTTAAGCACACAACGAATAAGGAAATGCAAGCGTTCGGCAAACAAGCTGCTAAAGCATGGATCCCTTACTTAAAAAGTTGCTTTCCATTCAGCGGCGCCTATCAAAACGAAGATTTTAATCTTGGTTATGCCCAAGAACTAGAGCGAAAAGCAAAGCCTAAGCATTAGAAAACTAAAGGGGCAGCCCTGACTGCCCCTTTGTTCAGTTATAGAATCGCTGAAATCAAATCCTGAATTAACTTTGCTGATTTGTTGTCTTCATCCCTTGTAGGATCAAACTCAACAATCTCCAGCGCTTTAAATTCAGGATTATCTTTAATTTGCGCTAAACAAGGGATCACATCTCTTGGCACGATGCCACCCGGCTCTTGCGTACCAGTACCTGGCGCAAATGTAGGATCAAAAGCATCAATATCGATAGTGACACCAAATCCTTTTGTCCCCCTGGAAACATGCTCTAAAGCTTCATGAAAGATGCTTTCGAACCCTCGCTTTTTTACATCCACCATATAAAACACTTTCACATTCAACTTATCAAGCAGCGCAGCCTCTTCAGGCTCAAAGCTACGCACGCCGATTAGCACTACATGGGAGGGATGCAATTTAGCGCCTCTCTCACAGACATCTACTAATTCATTCGCCCCATGCCCTAAGAGGGCAGCTAATGGCATGCCATGAATATTCCCCGAAGGCGTCGTGTCTTGCGTATGGGCATCCATATGCGCGTCTATCCAAATTAAGCCAAATTCAGATTGCGCCTCTAAAGCAGTGATCACGCCACTCCATGTTCCAATCGCGACAGAATGATCGCCGCCTAATATCACAGGAAAAGCCGACTTTTCGCATGCTTTTACTTGTTGGGCAAGTTTTTCAGAAAATCGTGCAATGAGCTGTAAGCGCTCTGGTAAATGAAGATGCCGATGAGGTGTTGAGAGGATGTCAGGCTCAACGATGCCATGCCAAGCAATGAGAGGATCAATTATCTGTAGGGCTTGCGCTAGCCCTTGTTCTTGAAGTGTACGGGGACCTATTTCGGTTTCGGGGCGGCCAGCGCCCCAACCTTGCGCAGCCCCTACTAAGCTTACGATTTTATTAGCCATCAATATATATTACCTTCAATTAAGCTAACGACGTAGGACGGCTTTATGGGTGCAACTTTCCGCTTGAAAGAAAGCACTAGTGAATTCTGCAGCAACGGCAGGATCATAAATTTTGCAGCTAAATATATCGATATAGACATTATTGTTTATATTCACAAAATGTCCTGAAATTAACGACGTTTCTATTAATTGCACCATTGAAAACCCAGCTACTTTTTCATCTTCTCCAAAATGTACCACTTGGGTTTCACCAAAGCGTTTCATATCAATTAACACACAAAGCTCTTCTACAAACCTTTTAATATCTTTTTCTGAACGCACTAATTCAGGGTTACAGTTACTCAAATCGATACAAGTGAGCAAGCCCCAAGCAGCATTTTGCTCAAACTCTTTCTCAATCTCTTTATAAGTTATACTGGGAAATTGTTCATCAGCGTTGCGTCGCAATAAGGTTGTAGTCATATTATTATCCTCCAATGGATGGTTTCAAGTTCGGCGCTGATAATAACATGTCAAGCTAGCATGTCTATACTTTGATTCAATTTTTGTAGTTAGAGATTAGTATAAATAATCGAAGGATTGAATAGTACTTTAGTAGTATATATTAACTTTAAATCATAGTTATCAATATAATCTTTCAAATGCCAAGTGATTCAAAACTGAGTTTTGCCACGTCATGAACATCTGATTATTCAAGATAAATTCAAGATATTTGACTGTACCTACATTCTTTTAGTCAACATTTTGAGAGCAAAACCTGTTAGTAGTTAAAAAATCCACGCTTAACAAAGCAATGTGATTCAGAAAATAGAAATCACACCAAGCACATAAGAGTAGAGTAAGCTCAAACCGTTTATCGGAAAAAATCTGATCACTGATTCATTTCGAGTAAGATGTGTTTTTACAAATAGGAAGTTAATAAATGAGAGATATAACTAATCTAGAATTAAATATGATAAGCGGTGGCTTAATTTCAAAGGGCTATGACTTTAGCTATATTGTCGAAAATGCATTGGCTGGATTATTTATTGGCGTTCTTTTTCCCGGTATTGCACCAGCCCTTGGACTGACAACCTATATTGCTAATCCTGCCCTTGCTACCTCTGCTTTATTCAGTGCATTTTCTGTTGCTCGCGTGGGAGCTAATCTCATTGATCAAGCTCTTTACTCTGAAAGCGTAGCAATATCAGCTCCTGTCTAATGTAAAACTTAGGGGGTTATCCCCTAAGTTACTTCAAAAATTCTCCAGGTGTTTTATTGGGATAAATACTTTCTAAAGAAACGGAAGTACCATGTTCTGATACTATTCGCACATGTTTTCGTTGCAATTGTCTTGGTTCTGTGACACCACAGGAATGACAGATCGTGCCAACTTCATATTCTAAATTTTTAACATATTGATAGACGCGCGTAGATTTCAACGCGGGATCTAAACCTCGCATTAACCAGCGATTATGAGTTGTGATCCCGGTGGGACAAGTATTGTTATGACATCTAAGTGCTTGGATACACCCTAAAGCCAACATAAAGCCTCTTGCAGAATTAATAAAATCTGCGCCAACACTTAATGCCCATACCACCATACTAGGGGTGATCAATTTTCCTGAGGCAATCACTTTGATCCTTTCACGTAAACCATAACCCACTAATATATCTACTAATGCTGGCAAACTTTCTGTGATGGGCAATCCCACATAATCCACCAGGCTAACAGGAGCTGCACCAGTCCCTCCTTCTGAACCATCTAAAGTGATAAAATCCGGTGCGCTATGAAATCCTCGTTTAATAATTTCCTGGCAAAAACCGTGCAACCAATCATAATCTCCTAACACCACCTTAAAACCTGTTGGTTTGCCTGTAATAGAACGCACCTTTTCAACAAAATCTAATAGTTGTGATGAATTTGCTATTTCTGGGAACCGATTAGGGCTTTCTGAATCTTTGCCCATTGGAAGACCGCGAATTTTAGCCACTTCTGGTGTTATTTTTGATGCTAATAATAATCCACCCTTTCCTGGTTTTGCGCCTTGGCTTAATTTAATTTCAAACATTTTCACTTGGGGGATATTTGCGGCCTCTTTAAGCTTTGCTTCAGATAAATTCCCCTCTTCATCACGATAGCCAAATTTGGCTGTTCCAATCTGTGCGATTAAATCGCAACCGCCTTCTAAATGATAAGGAGAAATCCCGCCTTCACCAGTATTCATCCAACAGCCTGCCAACTTTGCCCCTGCAGATAAGGCTTTGATAGCATTTTTTGAAATGGCGCCATAACTCATCGCGGAGATATTAATTAAAGAAGTTGCTGTATAAGGCTGGGCACATTCTGGCCCTATCAACACAGCTCGTGTATGTGCTGCATCTTGATAAAGTAAGGGAAAAGGCACATCGACAAAATAAATGCTCCCAATCGAACGCGCATCACGGGTTGAACCAAAGCCTATAGTATTGTCAGTATTTTTTGCTGCACGGTATACCCAGCTGCGCTCTGCACGATTAAAGGGGAGCTCTTCTCTATCGTTAGAGTAAAAATATTGTCTTAGATAAACACCAAGATCTTCTGCAAGATATCGAACATGACCAATAACAGGGTAGGTACGAAGAACACTATGTTCTTTTTGGAAAATATCCCAGATAAAAAGGACAATAAGGGCTAATAAAATTAAGATTAGCAAACTAGCTACCAAGACACACTCCCTATGTCATATATACTCTACTTGCTTTACTCCTCTTTTATTACATAAATCTATATAATTATCTACAGCTTGTGCCATCACTTCTTTCAATTGCGCCAGAGTCAATGCACTAAAGGCAATGACATCTGAGGTATTGATAATTTCAGCAACGTACACACCGACATTTCGAGCGAAATAGTATTTAGCAACAAATCCTTTGTACTGCATGAACACTTCTTATTTTAAATTCAGGATCATGTCCCCTCTCCCCTTGCGGGAGAGGGTTAGGGTGAGGGGATTTTACATCTTAAGATTCAAGATTTACCCCTCACCCCCGCCCTCTCCCGCAAGGGGAGAGGGGTAAGATAAGCATAAAGTTCTACGCTTTATTCCCAATCACATCCAAATACAGCTTCGTTCCCTCTTCTACTGTTTTGAATTTTTTATCATAGCCTGCTTGTCGCAATAAGCTAATGTCTGCTTCAGTAAAACTCTGATAACGGCCTTTGAGATGTTCTGGGAAAGGAATATATTCAAGCGTTCCCTTTTGATGCCAAGCTAAAACCGCTTTTGCCACATCATTAAAGCTTTGACTTGCGCCCGTGCCCACATTAAAAATACCTGATTTTGTTGGATTATCCATAAACCATAAATTCACGGACACTACGTCATCAACATACACAAAATCACGACGCTGTTCGCCATTGCCGTAACCATCGCAGCCTTCAAATAACTTTACAACACCGGTTTTAGGTAATTGTTGATTCAAATGATAAGCAACGCTCGCCATACTGCCTTTATGATTTTCATTGGGGCCATAGACATTAAAATAACGAAAACCCGCAATTTGGCTTTTTGCCTGTGGCAGAATGCGTCTAACATGTTGATCGAATAAGAACTTAGAATAACCATATACATTTAATGGCTTTTCAAGATGTCTTTCTTCTTTAAAAACTTTACCATCACCATAGACTGCAGCACTGGAGGCATACATAAAATTCACGCCGCGTTCTAAGCAATAATTTAATAATTCTTTTGAGTATTCGTAATTATTTTGCATCATAAAACGACCGTTCCACTCTGTGGTCGTGGAACAAGCTCCTTGATGAAAAATAGCTTCGATATCAGTTCCGAAAGAATCACGTTTTTGAATTCTGGATAGAAAATCATCTTTGTCTAGATAATCAACAATATCGCAATCAGAAAAATTAGCAAATTTGGTGCCATCGGTTAAATCATCCACCACCAAAATATCTTTTCTGCCGCGCTGGTTTAACGCTTTAATAATATTTGAACCAATAAAGCCCGCACCACCTGTTACAATTATCATTGTAAAACTCCTTAAATCACTACTTCTTCAAGACTCAACTCATTTTGCATTTTGGCATGAATAATACGCTCTAACATGCTTGTTGTTGAACAACCCTCAACAAAAGGTATGATTTCTATTCTACCGCCATTATTCACAACTTCTGCACCACCTGCAATTTGCGAAGGCTTATAATCACCGCCTTTAACTAAAATATGCGGCAAAATACTCGCTATCAGTTTTTGTGGCGTATCTTCACTAAATGACACCACATAATCCACACATTCTAACGCGGCTAAAAGCTGCATCCGGTGCTCTAATGAATTAATAGGTCGGCTCTCACCTTTTAAACGCTTGACTGAATTATCATCATTCACAGCCATAATTAAACAATCACCCAAGGCACGCGCTTGTTGCAAATAAGTAATGTGACCTGCATGTAAAATATCAAAACAACCATTGGTCATGACAACGGTATCGCCATGCTTTTTGCGTCTTAATACTTCAGCTTGTAATTCTTGAACTGAGATGACGCCTTTGGCAAGTGGATGATAGTTCTGGGGAACAAGTTCTGCGTTTATTTCATCTGCAGTAATGGTCGCTGTACCTAAACGCCCCACCGATAAACCACCCGCAATATTTGCAAGCTTTGAAGCATCAACAAGTGAGCAGCCTGCTGCCATTGCTGCCCCTAAAACCGCAATCACCGTATCACCTGCGCCAGTAATATCAAAAACTTCTCTCGCTTGGGCGGGAATATGAACAGGCTTGTTTAATGCAGTGATTAGCGTCATGCCTTGACTACCACGCGTGACAAGAAGCCCTTCCAAATCTAAATCTTTAACAAGTTTTTGCCCTTTACTTTCAATATCCGCTTCACTTTCACAATGACCAACTGCTGCTTCAAATTCACCTAAATTAGGCGTTAAAACAGTCGCTCCTTGATAAACACTTAAATCTGCATTTTTAGGATCAACCAATACTTTCACGGCGTGCTTTCTGGCAAATTCAATAATGGCTTCTGGATGCGCAATCATTCCCTTGGCATAATCTGAAAGAATAATCATATTGGTATTTCGAATATAGGGTTCTAATTTTTCGATAATGCTCGCAGCATTAACCCGAAATTTGTCTTCAAAATCCAAACGAATCAATTGTTGATGTCGACCTAAAACTCTTAATTTTAACGTCGTCCTTAAGTCTGGCGACTTAATAAATTGGCAGTTAACCTCTTTGGCTTCTAGCATCTTCGCAAGACTAATACCGACATCGTCTTCACCAATAAGACTCACCAAGGTCGTTGATGCGCCCAAAGCCTGTACGTTGACCGCCACATTGGCAGCTCCCCCGACTCTTTCTTCATTGCGTTCAATTCTTACCACAGGAACAGGAGCTTCTGGAGAAATCCGTGAAGTATCACCATGCCAATACCGATCTAGCATCGCATCGCCAATAACAATAATGTTACTTTTGGAAAAATCAGGACAAGTTAACATGAACATTCCCTTTTAGATTTTATTATTTTTTTCAAAACGGCTCATTTTAACACAGAAAATGAAGAAAGCATCACTTACCGAAGGTATCTAACTTGGCAAAAATATCCTGAAATAAAGAGACTGTTTCAGGGGCGACACCGGGGGCTTCATCCCAGTTTTCCATAAAACGTTTTTGCTCACGAAGGGCCCCTTTTTTAGCACTGATATCGCACCAATGATGACGCATGCTATCTAAATCTATCAACCATGGCTGATTATCAATGACCAAAATATTACTTAAATTTAAATCGCGATGACTTAATTTATTATCAGCCAACTTTTGAAGCATATTGGCAATATTCACCGCCACATTACGCCAAATTGGCTGAGGTTTTGCGCCGCAAGCAAAATAATGTAGGGCATCAATTCCTTCAATATAAGTACAAATAAAATAAGATCGTCCGTTTAAAAAACCAAAACATTCTTCAATTAAAGCAACCGGTGTAAAGGTGGGGATACCTATTTTTAGAAGTTTCAAAGAATTGCGCCAATTTTTTTTGGCTCTGGAAGATGAAAACAATCTTCGTATCATATGCATCCAATCTTTTGTGTTGGCTCTTTTGACAACCAATAACTGATTATCAACTTCGATCACAACAACGGTGGATGTCACATCGTTTTTTAAAATTTTATATGGATTTTCAATAGCGCGATCTAAATCCTGCAACAAGGCTTGCATTTGGGGCGTATAATATTGTTGCTGACAAAGAATATTCTTGTTCCAGCGTTTAATGTTAACTATTGTCATAAATTAGATATTGATCAATCCCTTTTTGGGCTTTAACTTGCGAACTGCTCAATACTTGAGAAAATTGCTTTTCATTATTACTTAAATTTGTTCTGTCATTGTTCGGGTGCCAAAGATGCAACACTTCAACAGAAAATTTACCTAATTTTCTTTTCACTCCATGACGCTGTAATCTCACGATTAAATCGGAATCTTCCAATCCCCACCCCACGTAATTTTCATCTAATCCATTGACCGCAATAAAATCATCACGCCACACCCCTAAATTACAAGTTTTGACTCCTTGCCATTTTTGAGGCGATAATTTTCTTAAATTACCCAAAGGCATGTCATAACGAGTCGGTATGCGGTTACATTTGGCGAAAAGCCTTGCTATTAACCATCGGTTCGCTTTCCATTGTTCAATGGCCAACTGCTTGTTTAACACTTCTTTAGTGAATGACTCATTTAATAAAATGCGATTTCCAGCAACAAACCACCCTCTCTCAGCTAATCTTGCATGATTGCCAACAAAGTGTGGCAAGGGAACACAATCCCCATCTAAAAAAATCAGGTATTCATTTTTAGCTTTAGAAACTGCTTTATTTCGACACATGGCTGCTTGAAAACCTTCATCAGGTTGCCAGCAATGAATCAAAGGAAAAGAAAACTTATCCCTAAATGAGTTTACCACATCTGCCGTATCATCTTTGGAGCCATCGTCAGCGACAATCACTTCAACCTGTTGATAATCCTGAGCGCAAAGCCCATTTAGCACTCTCGCCAACGCTTGGGGCCAATTATATGTTGTTACAATTACGCTAATACTTGGCAATGTCATGTCAAAAGTCCTCTAATGCAACGTTGCTTTTACAAGTTTTTGCTGTGCTGTTGCAGGAAGATTGGCAAAACATATTGCTGTCATCAAACAATAAAAATACCCTTCGGTGAAATCTTTTAACCAAGAATTTAAGGTACACCCCAGCATAAAAGTAAGTAATACACCTTTGCAAAACCCTCGAACATCAAGCGGGAGCTGCGATGAAAGCCGCCATTGTTTATAAAACAATAGCAATAACATTCCTAATCCAAGCAGGCCTAATTCAACGCTAATGCGCAAATATTCATTATGAGGATTATCAGTTAATAACGTTGACTTCCCTTCAAATAATTTGGCATATGCAAGGGCATAACTTCCCGTTCCCCAACCAAAGAATGGTTTTTCAATAATCAACGACGTGCTTGAATCAGCAAATTGTATCCGTGATCCTAAAGATGATTCTAACAACCGACCACCTTCATGATAGAAATCTAAATCCTGTGCAAGCAGATTTACTCTGTCACTAAATACGCTTGAGGTCATATAGGCGCCCCCAAACATAAGAACTGCTATCAGACTTGCCCATAACATTCCTTTGAGGCGATACCATTGCCAGGCCAGCATCAATAAACACAATACTAAAGTTAAATATCCAATTCTGCCGACACTCATAAACAATAAGTAATAAACCATCAGCGCAACAATACCTATCAAAACAAATCGATATTGTTTAGCAACATATTTTATCTGAAATGCCAAAAAGAAAGCGGCAATAGCCATAAAATAGCTAGTTTTAATATGGCTTTTAAACACGGCACCCGTTGTATATTTCAAACCAATTGGAAAATTGGCATACACTTTTAAAAATGCAAGAACGAGTGTCAGCACCATGGCCGAAGCAAATGCCCACAATGCCATTTTTGACAATGCTTTTGGCTGATAATAGTAAATAAGAATCGGAATAATACCTAAGCGTAGACTGTCTATCACAGATCGGCGGATAGTATCGTTATCCCCCATCGAGTAAGTCATACCTAAAATTGCAAGGAAAATGATTGGGTATAACCAAACGACTAAAGGATGATGGACCAAAATCCATCTTTTCTCTGTTTGATTGGGCCCCAAGATCCATGATAACAATATGATGGCTACCAAAACAGAAGTTATCGCGGTAGATACCGGCACAGCAAATGCAAGCCCAATTGCAGCGCCTTGTCCGACGAGGTCCCATTGTAATTGAGGAAAATTAAATAACTTTTTCTTTATTAACATGATTATTTTTTATTGTAAGTCCATTTATATGAAGTTCGGGATCTGCCATTGATTCTATCAATGTATGAAAAACCTTTTCAGGCGGCAACGTTTCAAAACACGGAGGCATCACTGCAAAATCATTTCCTTTTTTGCAATCGCGGCCAAAACATGGTGCACAAGGCGCATCTACTTTCAAATGATATTGCTTAGGTCCATAAGCACCGGTCAAACCTGGATCTGTTGGCCCATAAAGCGAAATCGTCGGTACAGCCATTGCTGCCGCAATGTGCCCCAACCCGGTATCTACAGCAATAATTCCTTTAGCCTTGGCAATTAAACTCGTAATTTCTCCTAGCTTTAATTTAGGCAATACTTCAGGCAACAACGCTATGCTTTTCTCCTGGCAAAAATCTCTGATCCTTTCTGCACGTAACTGCTCGCTTTCACTTCCCCATGGCAGCAAAATTTGAAAACCTTTAGCAGAAAACAGTTGCGCCAATCGACACCAATACTGCTCAGGCCAATGTTTTGTTGACCATGTCGTGCCATGCAAGAAAATAATCGTATTGTCGCCGCGTGTATAAGGGATTAATTTTGATTTGTCTATGCCATAATCTACAGGATAATCTGCAATCGAATATTGCAATGCTTTAGCAAATAGTTGGCGCACCCTTTCAACAGCATGTTGCCCTTTGGGCACATTAATTTTCTTATCATAAATTAAACTTGCAAAGCCTTCTCGTACAGATTGTTTATCTAATCCATACCTTGGACCTTTAGCAAATTTAGTTACCAAAGCACTTTTGACTAAACCTTGAGCATCAATCACCCCATCATAGGTGGTATAACGCAGTTTTTGAATAAAGGTATGCCATTGTCCTTGTTGATATGTTTCCCAAGGAGCTTTTCTAAAATGTCGCAGTGGGGCTTCAATCACTTTATTGACAGCATGATGCCAGTAAGGTATTTCAGCAAAACCGGGCTCAACCACCCAATCAAATTGAATATCACCTAAGGCTTTTTGAGCATCAGTCAAGGCTGGCAAAGTATGAATCACGTCGCCCATGGAAGACATTTTTACAATAAGATAACGCTTCATGAATTCACCAAAGCTTCTACCGCTTTCATAATTTTTTGAGGTTTTAATTGTTTCATGCATTCATGATGTCCTAAAGGACAGGTGCGTTTAAAACAAGGACTGCATGCCACACCTTCACTTAGAATTGTTGCTTGATCGTTTAAAGGTGGCGTAAACCCCGGTGAAGTTGAGCCATACACAGCTACCAAGGGACGAGATAAAGCAGCAGCAATATGCATTAAACCTGAATCATTGGTTACAACGACTTTTGCTTGTGACATTAAATCAATGGCATCGCCTAAAGACGTTCGGCCCGTTAAATCAATACAATTGTTTTGTGTAAGAGCTTGAATCGCTTCAGCTACTTCTTTGTCTTTAGCAGATCCAAAAATCCATACTTGCCAGCCTTGCTCAATATATTGATTGGCAACTTTGGCATAATACTCTTCTGGCCAGCGTTTAGAGGGACCAAATTCTGCACCTGGACACATCACCATGATAGGTTTGCTTGCAGATAATTCATAACGCTTTAAAGCTTCTTCAACGTTATGTTGTTCTACTGTTAATGCGGGCCGAAATAAATCATGTGTTAATGGCTCATTTTTTTCGGCTGCCAAAGCAACATAGCGTTGTACCATCAATGGATGTTTCTTTTTATCTAGAACGTGCACATTGTTAAGCAATCCATAACGCCACTCACCCCGCCAGCCAATTCGTTCTGGGATTTTTGCAAAGAAAGGGATCAGAGCAGATTTAAATGAATTCGGCAAAACATAACAACGTTGGTATTGTGCTTTTCTTAAGTATAAACCTAACTTGTAACGGGTTTTTAAATCGAACTCACCATGTTTGAGCGGCATAACAATACTTGAATTAATTTCAGGCATGCGAGCTGTTAAGGGGCGACTCCATTCAGGTGCAAGTACATCAATCGATGTGGATGGATAGCGATGCTTAATAGCTTTAAATAAAGCTTGCGCCATGACCATATCACCTACCCAAGAAGGGCCGACAATAAGCGTTTTATCTGTCAACTTTGGCCTCTCTTTGGCTGAACAAAAACTAAGGCGTACCTGACTGAAAATCTGTCAATATGTAGCAAGACCCACAATAGGGACAAGTTGCTTTGCCAGTTTTTTCAATTGGTAAATATACCCGTGGATGTGAATTCCATAAAATCATATTGGGCATGGGACATGAAAGAGGTAAATCCTTATGAGTAACTTGATATAATTTTTGTTCACTTGCTGGGATTTCTTCTTCTTTTGTTTTCATGCATTCAGTTCCGATTTTTATTTTGTCGATATTGTAACATTCGTGTGCTAGCCAGCCCACCCTTAAACACACTCAAATGCTATTTTAGATAGTTCACTTTATTATTTATTATCCACATAGGTTAACCAATCTGCATGAGTTGATGCTCTGGCATAAACATGATCAAAATATAAAGCCTGTATTTTTTCAGTAATTGGCCCTCTACCACCATTACCAATCACCCTATCATCAACATTGCGGATTGGGGTTATCTCTGCAGCGGTGCCTGTGAAAAAACATTCATCTGCGGTATAGACTTCATCTCGGGTAATTGAACGTTCCATCACTTTCAACCCCAAATCCTGGGCAAGCGCAATCACCGTATCGCGCGTGATCCCCTCTAAACAAGAAGTTAACTGCGGTGTATGCAACACGCCATTACGAATTAAAAAGAAATTCTCTCCACTGCCTTCGGCAACATAGCCTTCTGGATCTAGCAATAACGCTTCGTCAGCGCCACTTGATAAGGCTTCTTGTAATGCCAACATGGAATTCACATAGTTTCCAGTTGCCTTTGCTTTGGTCATGATAATGTTGACGTGATGCCTTGTATAAGAGGAAGTGCGCACCTTAATGCCACGCTTTAAATTCTCTTCACCCATATACGCTCCCCATTCCCAAGCAGCAATGGCAACATGTGCTTTTAAATTATCCGCGCGCAAACCCATGCCTTCACTACCATAAAAACAGATAGGACGTATATAACCTGACTTTAATTTATTTCTGACAATGACTTCACGATGCGCTTGATTCAAGGTTTCTCTATCAAAGGGCATCGGCATTCTTAAAATATGGGCAGAGCGAAAAAAACGTGAGGTATGATCATTCAACCTAAAGATGGCTGTCCCTTTAGCTGTGGCATAAGCTCGAAGCCCTTCATAGATCCCCATGCCATAATGTAATGAGTGAGTTAAGACATGAATGTTGGCGTCTCTCCATTTCAACCACTCGCCATCCATCCAGATAAACCCATCTCTATCCGCCATTGTTGCCATGTCAGCCCCCAATCCATTGCATCCTTTATATAGTAAGAAAGTATAACCCAACCAGATAAGAAAATAATCGTTGTGAGTTTGCTTACAATCTTAATTTTCGTGTATTTGCATTATTTCGGTGAACTTCTTTTATTTTTCAAAGAAAAAGATCGAAGACGCTCTAGGGATCATAAATCATCAAGACAATGACGATGAAAAAGTCTTCTGAAATATTTGATGCACAGCTTGTAAGTGCAAATTCAAGAGTGAATCTTCACTTAAATGAAATGCTGGCTGTAATATTTTTCGTCGAATTAACATTTGATAATGCATAAAAGCGTGCTTCAGTAAATTCATATCAATGTCAGACATTAAGCCTAATTGCTCTAATTGTTCTAAAATTGGCAAGACAGCACGTTCGTTTAACAATACTGGATATTCCTTTGCAAAACGTAAAATATAATATTGAGCAATGAACTCGATATCTGCCAAACCTCCTTTTGTCACTTTAATATCCAGACTCTTGCCCACATGATGCCCAAGCATTTTCTCCCGCATCAATAAAATGTCATTTTGCAGCTGATGAGGTTCTCTCAATGAAGAGAGAATATCTTGACGTAGAGTATCAAAAGAAGTTTTCAATAAATTAGGCCCCAAAATAAAACGTGCTTTAACTAAAGCTTGATGCTCAAAAGTCCAAGCTTGTTCACGCAAATATTTTCCAAATGCTTGAATGGGGCTAACCAATAGGCCTGCGCTGCCCAAAGGTCTTAATCTGACGTCTACTTCAAATAGCGTACCTGATGCTGTATGTGTACTTAAGATATGAATAATACGTTGCGCAAGACGTAAACTAAATTCATCATTTGATATCGTTTTATCACAACTCTCAATATTTTGATTATTTTGCGCATCAAAAAGAAAAACCAAATCCAGATCTGAAGCATAATTGATTTCTCTGGCACCCAATTTACCATAAGCAACAATGCCAAACGGGATTTTCTCTTGTAATGTTTTAATATCCTCTTTGAGATTGTAATGACGGATCATAAAATCTAAACTGATCTCATAGACTTTTGCTACAATAACTTCAGTAATATCACTGAGTGCTTTGGCAATATCTCCATTGGCTTGGGTTTTGAATATTTCATCGGTTGCTACATGTAAAAACCAAGTAAGTTTGAATTGTCGCAAATTATCCATTTGCCCTTCCAGATCATTTGGCGACAACCAACTTAATCTCTCAGATAGTTCTTTCTCAAGCGTTAATTTATCTAGCCCGTGTGGCCATTGTGGTGGACTTAATAATTCATCTAATAACACAGGATACGCACAAAGTTGTTGCAGTATCCATTCGCTTTGCTCAGCTATATTTATCAAATAGGTTAAAGCTTGTCTTTTCTCAAGCAGCAATGATAAATAAGCAGAACGGCGTACAATGGCTTGCATCATCCGTAACATACGCTCTAATAGATGAACTTGATTCTGACTTTTTGCAATCATGTCTATCACTACGGGCATAATTTTATCTAAACGAGCGCTTGCATGCTTTTTCAATCCTTGACATAAACGACTGTTCTTAAATTGCAATAAGCTTACTTGAATAAGATCAGAATTCTGATACCCCATCTGTGTAAGAATATTTTTGGTTTCACTTTCTTCTATACAAGACCATACTAAAGCTTTATCGTTTTGTGTTGTAATCATAGCTGATTTGTCATGCTGCGGTGTTGACGATATCGAATCAAAGTAACCAGATACACTTGAAATATGTCCTTTGAGTGCAATTTGAAAAGTCTCCCAACTGGGATAACCCATTGTAATAGTAACTCTTGCCCGATCAAGCGGGCTTTTAGGAATAGTATGCGTCTGATTATCGTGGATCATTTGAATGCGATGCTCTAAACGACGCAAAAAGATGTAAGATTTTTCCAGATCCTTGCATACCTTTTTTTCTAAATAACCCGATTGCGCTAGTCGAGACAATACGACCAATAATTCTCGATGTTGAAATTGTGGATGCTGGCCACCTCTGATCAACTGAAAAGCCTGTACTAAAAATTCAATTTGCCGAATACCGCCTGGCCCGAGCTTGATATCCTTTTGAATACGACGCCTTTTCACTTCCCCACTGACAAGCTCTTTCATTTCCCGCAAAGATTCAAAAGCACCATAATCTAAATATCGGCGATACACAAAAGGATGCAATAAAGAAAGCAGTTGTTCTGCATATTCTGTGTCCCCGGTAATAATGCGTGCTTTAATCAAAGCATAACGTTCCCATTCGCGACCTTGATATTGATAGTAATTTTCTATCGCACTAAAATTAAGAACAAGTTTTCCACTTTGACCATGAGGTCTTAAGCGCACATCGACCCGATAGACAAACCCATCTTCAGTAACATTTGCCAATACTTTGATGAAGGTTTGAGCAACTTTTGTAAAAAATTGTTCGTTACTGATACTTCTACCATGAGTACTGGTTATGCCTTCGTCAGGATAAGTAAAAATTAAATCAATATCAGAAGAAAGATTAAGCTCATTCCCACCTAACTTCCCTACCGCGATGATAATAAATGGCTGTGCTTGCCCTGATTCATTACAAGGCGTTCCCCATTGCAAACAAGATTGTTGATAGATGAACTCTGTCGCCACTTGCACACAGACATCCGCCAAGGCTGACAATTCTTGCAAATGCTCTGTGAAAGAACATAAATTTAATAATTCACGCCAAATAATTCTTGTCATCGCTTTATGGCGAAACATACGCAAAGCACGCATCAGTGTGTCTTCATCTTGAACATTTGAGGAAAACAAAGACCATTCATTTAAAAAATCTTGATGATGATATTGCTGAAGTGGAGCTTGAAAAAATTCAATGGGATATAGAACTTGATGACAAAAAATCTGAGACACGTAATCACTAACAGCTAAAATACGCCATAAGGCTTGTAAAAATTCAGATGTTCGCGGTATTGATATATTGGCAACTTTAGCAGCATCTTGATAATGCTGCCAATGCCTTAATAAAGGCTTTTGCATGGGAGTAGGCAAATCCCTTAGAAAGTGTTCTAAAAGCCCCTCCAAGGTATATTCTCCCTCACAATCAAGCTTATACTTTCTCTACTTTTAATACTGTACCATCGACACCAATGACTTTCACTTTGGTACCAACAGGTAAATCTTCTCCTTGTACGCGCCAAGTAGTGTCATCAACTCGTACTTTACCACGACCATTTTCAATGGCTTCATCTAAATCAAAAACTCTTCCAATATAGCGTTCTGCCCGTCGATTTAATCCTGGTTGATCGGTGACTTTGGGCATCTTTTTTAAATACTGTCGCCAAATCACTAAACTCGTCATAATGCCAATGCCAAAAATCAGAAATTGAAATTCCCATGTCATGTTGGGAATAACAAGCATCAATATCCCAACGACGGCAGCTGAAATACCACACCAGACAAAGAAAAAATTAGCTCCAATGGTAACATCTAAGATCATCAAAATGACAGCTAATGCAAACCAATGCCAAAATACCAGTTTCGCAAACATCACATCCATACTATCTATTCCTTACCTTTGAGTGCACCAAAACTTTGCTTTGCAATTTCGGTAATGCCTGCAATTGAGCCTATCACATTCCCTGCTTCCAATGGCATCAAAATTAATTTTTGGTTATCAGCGCTGGCAATTTTACCTAAAGCTTCAACATAGCTTTGTGCAATAAAATAGTTTAAGGCTTGAATATTGCCTTTAGATAAAGATTCAGAAAGCACATCGGTAGCTTTTGCTTCCGCAGCCGCTGTTCTTTCTCGTGCTTCGGCATCACGAAAAGCTGCTTCTTTTCGACCTTCTGCATTCAATACAACAGCTTGCTTTTCACCTTCGGCCTTCAAAATCGCTGAAGCTCTAAAGCCTTCTGCCTCTAATACTCTTGCGCGTTTTTCTCGTTCTGCTTTCATTTGCGCGGCCATTGAACTGACCAAGTCTTTCGGGGGACTAATGTCTTTGATTTCAACCCGCGTTACTTTTACTCCCCATGGTGTTGTTGCTTCATCAACCACAGAAAGTAATTTGGTATTAATATGATCGCGATTTGATAAGGCTTCATCTAATGCCATCGAACCTAACACCGTTCGGATATTGGTCATGGTTAGCGCACGTAATGATCTGTCCAATTCACTTACTTCATAAGCGGCTTTTGCTGCGTCTACAACTTGATAAAAACAGATCCCATCCACTTTTACCATCGCATTATCTTTAGTAATAATTTCTTGTGATGGAATATCAACCACTTGTTCCATCATATTCAATTTTGAACCGATTTTATCAACGAATGGAACAATTAAAGATAGGCCTGGATGCAAAGTTTGAGTATATCGGCCAAAACGTTCCACCGTCCATTCATAACCCTGTGGTACTTGTTTAACCCCCATGGAAATCACAAAAATAGCTAAAATAACGATGAGAAAGACGACGCTACCGAAATCCATAGCTCACTCCTTGCACTCAATAAAGAATGCTGATGTAAAAAACAAAAAAACTGTAACTTTGTTAGTGATTCGCTATAAATGCAAACAGCTTTATAAACAAAAGTTAGCAAATTAGTATAATCAATCTAATAATTATAGCAAGAGCCTGGTATTTCTTTGGATAGGTTATGGAACTAAGAAAATATCTCATTAAAATGAAAGAAATGAATGCCTCAGACCTGTTTCTAACAACAGGTCTGCCCGCCACCGTTAAATGTTATGGCAAATTATCACGTCTGGATGATGTTCCATTAGATAAAACGCAAATCAAAAAACTTGCGTATGAAACCATGAATCCAGAGCAGCAAGCACAATTTGAAAAACAATTTGAAATGAATTTAGCTGTTGCAGATCCTGAATTAGGTCGATTTCGCGTCAGCATCTTCGTACAACGAACGGATGTCGCTGTTGTTATCAGACGTATTCAAATGGAAATCCCAACCTTAAAGTCTTTAGAATTACCTTCTATTTTGTCTAACATCATTATGGAACCCCGTGGTTTAGTGCTGGTTGTAGGGGCGACTGGATCGGGGAAATCAACAACGTTAGCAGCGCTCATCGATTATCGAAACGAAAATAGCGATAGTCATATTATCACCATTGAAGATCCAATAGAATTTGTTCATCAACATAAACAATGTATTATCAATCAACGCGAAGTGGGGATGGATACAATCAGCTATGAAGTTGCCCTTAAAAATACATTACGTCAGGCCCCAGATGTTATTTTAATCGGTGAAATTCGTTCACGAGAAACGATGGAACATGCCATTGCTTTTGCAGAAACAGGCCATCTTTGTTTATCAACACTCCATGCGAATAATGCCAACCAAGCATTTGATCGCATTATCAATTTTTTCCCGGAAGATAGAAGACGCCAACTGCTGCTTGATCTGTCTTTTAATATCAAAGCCATTATTTCTCAACGTCTTGTGAAAACTATTGATGGTAAAAGAACAGCAGCCATCGAAATCCTTTTAGGAACACCACATATTCTTTCATTAATCCACCGCGGTGAAATTGATGAAATAAAAGAAGCCATGGAAAAATCAGATACACAAGGTATGCAAACTTTCGACCAAGCTCTGGAAAGACTCTATTTTGAGAAAAAAATTACCTTAGAAGAGGCGCTTTCACATGCTGATTCTAGAAATAATTTAAGATTAAAAATACAATTAAATGATAAGAGCGTACCAAGCGAAGAAAAAGATGAGCCCGCATCGCCTGGCATTAGCCCACTCTCTACAGTCCCCGAAGATAAAGACTTGCCAGATAAAGGTGGGCTCTCACTTTTAGACGATAAGTAAAGATTATTTCGATCGTTTTAAATTTCTGCCATAGAAAATCTCAAGCATTTCTTCTTTGAGCTGCCCACGAATAGTATTAGCTTCTTCGATGGAAAGATCTTTGGCTTTGATGCCGAATAAATAATTATCCAGATCAAATTCTTTTAATAACATCTTGGTGTGAAAAATATTTTCCTGATAAACATTCACATCTATCATTTCAAAGGCATTCACGGTGTCTTCTGTGAAATAGTTTTGAATTGAGTGGATGGTATGATCAATAAAAATTTTCTCGCCATTGATATCTCTTGTGAATCCTCGCACTCGATAATCCACAGTAACAATATCAGAATCAAAAGTATGTATAAGAAAATTCAACGCTTTGAGGGGCGAAATCAAACCACAGGTTGAAACATCAATATCTGCCCGAAAGGTAGAGATGCCATTTTCAGGATGACTTTCAGGATAGGTGTGAACCGCAATATGACTTTTATCAAGATGCGCAACCACACTTTCTGGTAAAGGACCTGGTGACTCTGTTTGTTCTGGTCTTTTTTCCACAGGCTCTTCAGCTATTAACATTGTGACGCTGGCACCTTGGGGATCATAATCTTGATGCGCAATATTCAAAATATATGCACCGATGATATGCGTGACTTCACTCATTATCTCAGTTAGTCTTCTTGCATTGTAAGCTTCATCAATGTATTCGATATATTCCCGACGTTGCTGTGCAGATTTTGCATAACAAATATCATAGATATTAAAGCTCAAATTCTTCGTCAGATTATTAAAACCATGGAGTTTTAGTTTCTTCAATTTTCTCATCCACCCTTGTCTTGACTTTCAAAATGATGCCAGTGGTTTGGCAGTGGGGCATTATAGCCTGAGCCATTGCATAAAACACTCTCTCCAAGGCATAATAAATCGGTTTTTTATCAACTAATACTGTCAGAGTGATTGAAAATGAAGCAAAAAAGCACATTACTTAAACACCTAAAAACAGTTACTGTCTTCACACTTATTGCCGTTGCATCTCCAATTATTTTAGCTAAACTGGGATTTTGGGAATCTAGTGAAGCTTCCCCTAAATTTCAAAAAGCAAATGAACCTATTAATTATGGCAATATGGTGAATACATTTGCCGACGCCATCGCTAAAGCAACCCCCGCAGTGGTCAGCGTACATTCTACGAAAGAACTTTCCAAAGAATTGAACCCGTTAATGCGAGATCCTGCTTATCGTTATTTCTTTGGCGATCTACGTAATCAACTCCAACCAGAAGTGCAATCGGGTATTGGCTCTGGTGTTATTGTGACAAAAGATGGCTATATTTTAACAAATAACCATGTCATCAATGATGCTGATGCCATCACAATCAAATTAGCAGATGGCCGTACCAGTAAAGCAAAAGTCATTGGTTCAGATCCTGAAACTGATCTTGCTATTTTGAAAATAGATTTACCTAATTTGGCTGTAATATCTATTAGTAATTCTGAAGATTTACGTGTAGGCGATATCGTGTTTGCTATTGGCAATCCTTTTGGCGTTGGCCAAACAGTAACGCATGGTATTATTAGTGCAACGCACCGTACAGATTTAGGCATAAACACTTTTGAAAATTTTATTCAAACAGATGCTGCAATTAATCCGGGTAATTCTGGCGGTGCGCTCATTGATATTAATGGCAATCTGATTGGCATTAATAATGCAATCTATTCTAAAAACGGTGGTTTTCAAGGTATCGGTTTTGCTATCCCTATCACTCTTGCCAAAGATGTTATGTCCGAACTCATTGATCAAGGACACGTGACACGTGGTTGGTTAGGGATCACGGTATCAAAGCTTAACGATGATTTACGAAAATCATTAAACTATCCTAAAGGTGATGGAGCCGTCATAGCAGGTCTTCTTCGTGGGGGTCCAGCATTCAATGCAGGGCTTCGTCCCGGAGATATTATTATCAGCGTGGATAACAAACCGACCCCTGAACCCACTGACGTGCTCAGTATTACCTCCAAGCTAAAACCAGATACAGCCTATCCTATCTCTGCTGTACGTAATAATGAGACTTTAGATTTTCGTGTTATTGCGGGCAAAAGACCGATGAAAAAGGGTCAAGAAAATGTTCCTGAATCTAATCAGGCCCCAGGAAAAGGTAACTAGTAAAATAGACAAAGGATTATTTATTTATGCAAAGTGGACCTGCAGAAATTGTCACTTCCGACAAGCCCAAAGCACTCGATTCTTTGGGCACCCACCTTTTTGATGCGATAAAACCTCATCATAAACATAAGCACAAACACAAAGATAATGCTGCGAAAAAAGAAGTCGATGTAAGTGCAGTTGTTAAAATAGATAATCCCGAACCAAAGAAAAAACATCATCATCATGGCAAGAAAAAGCATGACGAGAAAGAAAAGAAACATCACCGCCATCATCATCGTCACCAAGAGACTACTTTACAAACTGCTGCAAAAAATATCCCAGATGTTTCACCTGTCGCCATCAAAGCCCAAACCCCTGCACTTGCGCTTGAGCCTTTAGCTTCGCCTCTTAGTGAGGAAAATAAAATTTTAAAAGCAATGACAACGAAAGATCCCGTCCCTGCAGCTATCTTTCAAACGATCAGTTGTGAAAAATGCCCACCATTACTACCTGCTAAAAAAGCAACATGGTCTGAATTGGCTCAAGAGTATCTTCCTGGCGTTCGTTTACTCACACCATTATTTGCACTGCATCGACAAGCAGGTCAAGATTGGGTTAACGATGTAGGTAATGCACTGTCGCGGTTTGTCAAACTCGAAGGACGAACTGAAGAAGAAGTGGTCAGTGGCTATAAAGAAAAATTAAGACCAAGATCGAAATAACTCATACTTCATGATTTTTATTCCCCACCCTATAAGAATGCGAGCCCCTTTTCCGATCCCCTCTCCCCTTGCGGGAGAGGGTTAGGGTGAGGGGTTATTATCTTGAGAACAAAAAATCAATTAAACGCCCCAATTCCTGTTATATGCTTGCCCACGATTAAATGATGCATATTGTCAGTACCTTCATACGTAAATACCGACTCTAAATTATTCATATGACGAATAACGTGATATTCAAGACTAATGCCATTGGCGCCTAAAATATTTCTTGCACTTCTTGCAATGTGTAATGCTTCACGACAAGCATTCATTTTCGCAAGCGAAACCATTACATAACTGGCTCTATCTTTATCCATCAAGCGACCTAATTGTAAATTTAAGGTTTGCGCTTTGATAATTTCTGTAAACATTTTTACTAAATCATGTTGGATCAATTGAAAACTGGCGATGGGTTTACCAAATTGCTTTCTTTCTTTAGCATAATTAAGTGCCATATCATAGCAAGCCATGGCAGCGCCCATTGCCCCCCAAGCAATACCATAACGCGCTTTCGTTAAACATGCTAAAGCACAGATCAAACCTTTTTCCGTTTCGGGTAACAAATTATTATCAGGAACAAAACAATCCTCTAATACTATTTCACCAGTAATAGATGCCCTCAATGAAAATTTGTGTTTAATTTCGTTGGTTGAAAATCCTTCAAATCCTCGCTCAACAATAAACCCTCTCACCACTTCTTTCTCATCTTTTGCCCAGACAATCGCGATATCGGCAATGGTTGCATTCGTGATCCACATTTTTGCACCATGTAAACGCCATCCCCCTTCCACTTTTGTTGCTTTTGTTCTCATGCTTGCAGGATCTGAACCCGCATTCGGCTCTGTTAAACCAAAACAACCAATCATTTTTCCTTGCGCCATGGCAGGCAAAAAACGTATTTTTTGTTCTTCAGTACCAAATGCAAAAATCGGATACATACAAAGCGAACTTTGAACTGAGACAAAACTGCGAAGCCCACTGTCACCCCGTTCTAATTCTTGACACACTAAACCATAGGCAACATAACTTGCGCCAACGCCACCATAATTTTCAGGTAATGTCATACCAAGCAAGCCTATCGAGGCTGCTTTTTGTATATATTCTTTTGGAAATTGTGCTTGTTCAAAATTATTTGCAATGGTTGGGAGCACTTGATCATCAACAAAGCGACGCGTCGTTTGCTGGATTTGCTTTTCGTCAGTGCTTAACTGTTCATCCAAAAAAAATAAATCTTCCATTTAATTTCTCCGTATTGCCAAAACGCTAGCAATAATTTTTTCTTTACTAGGTAAAATATATTCCCAGGCTTTTCCTAATGGAATAAATGAATCTTCTGCGGTAACACGCTGTATTTGTGGTAAAGGTGATAATTCTTCAACCATCCAAGTTATAATTTGTTCGCTGATTGAACCTGTTTTTCGACATTCATCAACAATAATGACTTTTGACTTTCCTTCAAGCTCTTGCCTTAATCCATTGGTATTCAATGGCGCTAACATGCGTAAATCAATTAATTTCACTGCAATCTGATGCTTATTTTTTAACAAGTACGCGGCTTGCCTTGATAAATGCATTCCATTACCGTAACTAATAATCACAATGTCACTATTTTCTTCACCTTCAATACCAAATTCGCCTACATCAATCTTTTTCGATGATTCTGGATAGACTTGGCATGCTAGTCCATCACCATCTTGATATAAATCTTTAGTCATATACAACGCAATAGGCTCTAAAAAAATAACAACTCTTTGTTCTTGATAGGCTAATGCAACAGCCTGACGCAATAGTAATGCTGCATCTTTTGCCGTTGAAGGACAAATGATGATTAACCCAGGAATTTCCCGCAAAAATGCAATCGAATTTTCATTATGAAAATGTCCCCCTATTCCCTTTTGATAAGCAAAGGAAGGGATCCGCACAACCATAGGATTGGTAAATTGGCCTTTCGAGAAAAAAGAAAGTGTTGATGCTTCGCCTCGTATTTGATCGCAGGCATTATGAAGATAAGCCAAAAATTGAATTTCAGGAATGGGAAGAAAACCATTATGAGCAAAACCAATTGCCGTTCCTAAAATCGTCTGTTCATCTAATAAAGTATCAAATACTCTTTTCGCCGAAAATTTTTCCTGTAGTCCTGCGGTAATGCGGTATACTCCGCCCTTTTTACCTACATCTTCACCAAACAGTACAGCTTGAGGATATTGTATTAATATGTCGTTTAATGCCAGATTTAAACATTGAGCCATCGTTCGCTTTGTGCTGTCATATGTTTGGGACGATGATATAATAATAGATGATTTATCACGTCGGGGTGGCACAATTGAAGACATCACTTCAGAGGCCGAGCGCAATTTCGGCGCTAATACTGCACGTTTACTACTCTCTTGTACCTTGGTTCTTCTTGCTTCATATAATTTAATAATTTCTTCACATGTTAACCATTTATTTTCATATATCATACGTGCTGAGTGAAGTAATGGATCATCAAATTCTGACTTATCAATATCAGCTTGCTTGCGATATTGAGATTCGATATCAGAACCCGCATGACCTAATAAACGCACAGTCTTCATATGCAAAAAAACCGGCTTATGTTTGATCCTTGCCAGATGCTGAGCACGTTGTGATGCCAAATATACATCAGCAAGATTACGACCATCACATTGAATGTACTCTATCCCTTTTCGATTATTACAGGTTTTTTCAATCCATTCTGAGGGAGGTGGTACGGAAATTCCGAATCCATTATCTTCGCAGATCCAAACTATGGGTAAGGGTAATTGCGCATTAGCAATCCATTGACTTGCATTTAATGCACCTTGTGCTGTTGAATGATTAAGCGAGGCATCACCAAAACTACACAGCACGACACTATCTGTCGGTAACATCGTAAAATCATGATCTTTTAAACTTTTGGCATAAATTAAAGATAATGCGCAACCAAACGCTTTAGGTAAATGGGAGGCTATCGTACTTGTTTGTGGTGGAATAAATAAGGGTACACTACCAAAGACTTTGTGACGCCCTGCGCTAATGGGATCATCACTTGATGCCACCAGTGATAATATTTGATCATAAATGATATCGATGTCAGGGCATTTTTTGGCTCTTTGAACCATAAAGGCCCCACTGCGATAATGCAAAAAGGCAATATCATCTTTTTTAAACACTTTTGCAATCGCAGCATTGCCCTCATGGCCACTGCTGGCAATGGTATAAAAACCTTGTTGTTGTTCACGCAATTTTCTAGCTAAGATATCGACATGACGCGTGATTAATTGAGAGTCAAACAATTCAAGAAAAGACTCTTTATCTAGCTGTACATCTACAGGTAAAGTTTTACTTTTAGCAACAGGAAAGTCTTGCGCTAAAACTCGCTTGATAAAGTTTTCATCAACAATCCTTGTTCTATCTAACTCCATGTTACCCTTATCTTTTTTGGGTGGCTGACGCTATCGCATCCCTCATGGCTTGAATGGTTGCAGCATAATTTTGGGTTTGAAAAATGGCAGATCCGGCAACAAAGGTATCTGCACCATGGGCTGCAATTTCACCAATGTTATCAATTTTTACACCACCATCAATTTCTAAACGAATGGATCTCTTCGAATCATCAATGATTTTGCGCGCTTCTTTGATTTTAGGAAGAACACTTGGAATAAACTGTTGTCCACCAAACCCTGGGTTCACTGACATCAACAAAATCATATCGATTTTATCGATCACATGCTGCAACACGGTTAATGGCGTTGCAGGGTTAAATACAAGTCCTGCTTTACAACCTGCATCTTTAATTAATTGCAAACTTCTATCAATATGATTGCTTGCTTCAGGATGAAAGGTAATATAGGTTGCACCAGCTTGTGCGAACATGCTAATCATCGCATCAACGGGTTGCACCATTAAATGCACATCAATCGGCGCTTTAATGCCATATTTTCGTAAGGCTTCACACACTAGCGGCCCGATGGTTAAATTCGGCACATAATGATTATCCATGACATCAAAATGCACCATATCTGCACCGGCGCTTAACACCGCATCTACTTGTTCACCAAGACGCGCAAAGTCAGCAGAAAGAATCGAAGGAGCAATACAATAATTTTGCATAAAACAACCTAATTAATAATTGTAACTTCTGGAGAGGCTGCTTATTTGTGTACTCGCTGCACCCATTCCCCCTGTGGGGCCCTGCAGCTGCGTTCTCAAATAAGCAGCCTCTCCATTAAATCAATACTCGAATCAGTTTAGCTTTAGGCTAGGCGTCAAGCCAAAGAGCAACAGGAGTGTACATCCTAGTACATGACTGTTGCGAGATGGCGCAGACAACAACGCATAAAGCTAAAATGGTTCGAGTATATTATTGTGGAAACCAGACCCCAATACTAGCCATAGCCATATTAACGCCACTGTTGGGTCGCTTGATGGAACAATTAGAATAGTGATAAGCACGAACGGCAAAATCGTATTGCTGCTTCTTGCCAAATCGCATGCCTAAGCCAAATTTATCTTCAAATTGAAAGTGTAAAGATAATATCCGGCCTTGAATTTCAGTTTCAGAAAGCCAAGAAAGCCCAACTCCTAACTCGGTATAAGGTAAGATATGGGTTCCCGGAAAGGCTTCTTGCCTTTGCCAACGCAACATTGGCCCTGTCGTGAAGGCGTTGAGATCCGTGGGCCTATCAGGCGTAAGGGTAGATCGTCTTGGTCCATTCCAAATGGCAAAACTACTTTCTAATACTGCGTTCAATCCCCATAGCTCATGCTTTCTCCAAATGGGACCAAAATCCCACGAGACAGCAACGCGATAGGGCTGTATATCTTGAATACCTTGTCCACTTCCAAATGCTACACCAACATCTGCAAAAGCAGATGAAGTAGTAATAAATAGAAGACTGATGGTGAAAGTTCTTTTTATAACTAAAAACACCTCGGTCTCATCCTTAAGATCAAAGGGGTTTGATTTCAGTTTAACTTGAATGCTGAAGAATTCCACCTTTTCTTAAAAATTTTGCTAACATAGACAGCCTCAGATACCCTAATAAAAAATAAAAAAATGGGTATGACAAGCAGAGCAACTTATGTTAATATTCCAGCCTTTCTCGCTTAACTAGATTATTAACATCGGCTGTAAAATTTTGATGTAGAGGGAGACTGACATGCCAAGAGCAAGAAGAAATGACAAACGGGAGCGACTGATTGAGGCCGCCGATAAACTGATTTATGAACAAACTTTTCATACCACCACACTTGCCGACATCGCAAAACTTGCAGATGTTCCATTAGGTAATGTTTATTATTATTTTAAAACCAAAGAAGCCATTATGGATGCCGTACTACATAAACGCATGACAGAATGGCGCAATCTTTTCCAACAATGGGAACAAATTCCTGATATTAAACAACGCTTAACTGCTTTGTTGCACCATAATAATGCCCAATCTGAAACTTTAGCACGCTTTGGCTGTGTTATTGGCAGCCTTTGCCAAGAACTTGGCAAACAAGGCGGTGTTCTTGCTAATGCAGCATCCAAGTTAATGGCTGATATTCTAAAATGGGTTGAAGTCCAATTTCGCGAAATGGGCAAAGGCGAGCGTTCTTCACAATTAGCCACCTATTACCTGGCTGCTATCCAAGGTATGAACTTACTGACCTTAACTTTTAAAGAACCACAATATATGGAAAAGCAAAGCGAATCATTGCAAGAATGGTTAGCAACCGTTTAATCATTTTGTTCTTCCATTCTTTATCAATGCTACTTCATGAGCCTTCATGAAGTAGCTTTTTTATATCAGTTGCCCACCCATCATTATTTGTAGTCTGATAGTAACATTGCCTATGATTAAGCAAATTTTAGAATTACTGGTTTTTTATACTGTTAATGGATGTAATAGTCAAAAACCAAGTGTAACGCATCGCACAACTATGTTTCACAGGGATGGTAAAACATGAAAACGACACATAAAACAATAGACATTATTGCGCTGGGACAATCGTTTGTTGATCTTTGTGGAGAACAAATAGGTTCGTCTTTAAAAGACATGCTCTCTTTTAAAAAAACCATTGGTGGCGCACCTATTTCAATTGCCATAGGCTGTGCCAGACTAGGGCTGCATACCGCTCTTGTTTCAGCAGTTGGTGAAGATGATTTGGGCAAATCTATTTTGGAAACTCTGCAACAAGAAAATATCGATACCAGTCAAATCCAAATAGATAAACATCATCAAAGCGCATTAATGTTACGCGCTATTGAAAATAGAAATAGTTTTCCATTTATCTTGCATCAAGAAAATTGTGCAACACTAAACCCTGATGCTGATATTGACTCAAGCTTTATTGCAAAAAGTGATGCTTTGTTAGTCGTAAGCTCTAATTTCTTCAATAAAAACATCTCCATCGCTTCACGAAAAGCAATGACCATCGCCAATGAAAATCAAACAAAGGTTATTCTCGCTTTAGATTTTTATCTAAATTCAAATGCAAATATCATCTCATCAACGCTTAATAGTGCATTACCCTTGTGTGATATCATTATTGGTAATGAAAGAGATTTTCGTATTTTGGGCACATCACAGGACACGCAAGATGCCCTTCACCATTTACGCACTTTGACCAATGCAATTTTTGTTATTGACACCAATGCAGGATGTTATGTTGTACCTCACCAAATTTCAAATCCTTGGCAAAATACACTCTGCCATAAAGGTTTCAAAACTAATGCACAAATACCCTATCCTGCCAAAGAAGCCTTTACCGCAGGATTTTTATATGGTTGGTTAAAAAATCATTCTCAAGAAAAATGTTGTGAATTTGCTAAAGCTTGTGCAGCTCTTATCCAAGCACGTCAAGAAGATAGCAGCAGCTTACCAAGTATAGATGAATTGAACTTATATCTGTCAGATCAAAATCAAATCATTGCCCAAACATCGCAAACACCACTATTTGATCATATTCATTATGCGTCAACACGAAAAAGTTTACATAAAGAATTTTATACTTTTAATTTTGGGTATCATCAACAATGGCAAAAGATGGCACAAAGTTTTGAGCTAAATGACGCCTATATTGAAAAAGCCAAAGCTTTAGTTGCACATGGATTAAAAAATGCAGCAATCAATATACCCAATATGTGTATTATGACCGATATTTATCCGCAACAAGAAATCATGGATCTATTACCTTCAGGGATCTTTGTTGTTCGTGCAATTGAAGCCCCTAATGAAGTTCCCCTACGTTTTCAAGGTAATCCTGATATTACTCATACTTTACTCAATTGGCCCAAAAGCCACGCGGTGAAAGCAACTGTTATTTATCACCCTGATGATAAATATGCTTTACGAGGTCAACAAGAAGCAACTTTAAGTACATTATATCGAGCAGCACGGGCGAGCTCACATGAATTTATTGTTGAATTATCTCCCCCAACCAATAGCTTAATCACCGCAAGTACTCTCTCTCATATCATGCAACGTTTTTATGAGATCGGTATTTATCCTGATTGGTGGCAGATCTCTTCACCTCGTGATAACCGCAGTTGGGATAGTATTCAAAGAGTTATATCTGAATATGATAAATATTGCCGTGGTGTGATATTGCTTGGACACTCGGCTACAATTGAACAACTTCCTATTCTATTTAATGCTGCCAAACATGAATGCTGCAATGGATTTGCTGTTTCTAAGAGCATATTCCAGTCACAGCTTGAGCTATGGTTTGCACAAAAAATGGCTGATGATGCCTTTATTGATGTCGTTCAACACCGTTTTGAACAGGTCGTAACATTATGGGAACAAGCAAAATCCTCAAACGCAAGTCAAATGGCTAAAGCTTCTTCTTTGTAAAACTCCTACCCCAGAAATCCTTTATCAGGGTTTCTGGGGTATTGAATCTGAGAAAATATTCATTTATTGTTAATGAACTACTGCTTACAAATGGGGTTTTATTATGTCTTTACACGGCACAACTCCAATAACCGAAGAATTAAACGCATTGCTTGAGCAAACAACATCAGATCTGAATAATTTACAATTGTCATCTGAAATCGAAACAGCTAGTGTCACACCAAGACACGCCAGTGATTTAACTTATTTACGTAAACCTTCAAAAAATATGTCTTCACCCATTCGCTCGGCAAGTCAGCAAGCACATCGTTCATCTTCTCCATTAGCGAGAGTGAATCAATGTATGCAAATGCTTGAAACCCATGAGAATGCCGTCTTTTTATTTGCGGATATGCAAGGTTTTACTTTGCGTTCTCAAGAAATGTTACCCGCAGCTCTAACGCAATTATTAAATGAAATATATTCAGATTTTCTTGCTATTATTGAAAGCGTTGGTGCATCAAGCGGTATTGAAACCGTAAAATTTACTGGTGATTGCATTATGTTAGCAGCAAGCAGTTTGGATGATACGATACGTGCCCAACAAGTAAAAGCCATGGTTAACGTTGGTTGGCAGCTGGCTCAACATATCAGTCGATTGAATGAAGACAGACGCGAAGATCCTATTAATTTTCGCTTTGGCATCAATGTAGGGCCTGCCTCAAAAATACGTATGTGCTTTAATAATGGACAAGGAGAGTGCCTTCAATATGATTGGATTGGAGAGGGCGTCAATAAAGCTGCCCGCATGGAATCCTCCAGTTTGCCAAATCAAATTCAAATTACAGCAAACGTATTTGAATTTATCCGTGAGGATTTTGAATGTTCTGAATGTGTACATGTCGTTAAATCTTATGAAAAACCTACTACTTTCTTTATCACTTGCCCAAAAGTCAGAGCAAGTTCATCGAAAAAAGCAGGACCCGAACATTTGATAGAAGATCTCGCTCTAACATTGGCTTCCCCTCTTAGAAAACGACAGTCCATCTCTTTGCCATCGCTTAGTCCATCAAAATAAAGGTGGCTTCATGTTCAGTTCTTGAGTGCGAACTTTGCTTTATTGATCTTTCCTCTACTATGATTTAATTGATGCCTATCCTTGGTATCAATCATTTACGGAACTGGAAATATCAACAATGCCCGATGAAACACCGAAAGAAGAATATAAACATATCCACAGATCTCATCCTGAGTTCAAAGATGTGTTTAATATTCCTGACATTTCCAGTTATGAGGGTGAATATTTTGATAAAGCAATTCATGTCATCTTAAGTAAATATTGGGGATGGTTATCACCTGCCTCATTTGCGCTGGCAACCTTTGATTGGTTAACGCATCTTAGTATCTCCCCTGCAAAGAAAACAAAAATGTTAAAAGATTTTTGGGAAAAATTCGGGTTAATATATTTTTGCATGTTACAACCTAATCAGAATGAACCACATATAACATGTAAAAAAAGTGATCATCGTTTTCAAAGTGAATTATGGAATAAACCTCCTTTTAATTTCTATGCTCATTCATTTTTACTACTTGATGAAATTTTAAATGATGCAACTAAAGGCGTCAGAGGTGTCTCCCATCATCATCAAAATGTTGTAAATTTCATGACAAGGCAGATGCTAGATATTATTTCCCCTTCTAATTTTCCGCTTAGTAATCCAGAAATATTACAAATCACTGCACAAAAGAGTGGGCAGAATTTTTATGATGGCTATAAAAATTTCATGGAAGATATGTATCGTACTGCGAATAAATTACCCCCTGCTGGTACAGAAAAGTTTGTTGTGGGTGAGAATGTAGCCATCACACCTGGCAAGGTAGTCTACCAAAATCAATTGATAGAATTAATTCAATATGAACCAACAACTCCTACTGTCTATCGAAAGCCAGTTTTGTTCGTTCCTGCCTGGATTATGAAATATTATATTTTAGATTTAAGTCCTCATAATTCCATGGTGAAATATTTAGTTGATAAAGGTCATACTGTTTTTATGATTTCTTGGAAAAACCCAGGAAAAGATGACAGAAATTTAGGGATTGATGATTACATCAATCTTGGCATCATGTCCGCATTAGATGTTATCGAAGCACTGATTCCTTATACAAAAGTGAATGCTGTGGGTTATTGTATCGGTGGCACACTGCTTGTTGCCGCCGCCGCTTGGATGGCAACAAAACCCATTAAAAGATTAAAAACCATTACCTTATTTGCAGCGCAAATAGATTTTAGAGATGCCGGTGAATTATCACTTTTTATTGATGAAAGCCAAGTTACCTATCTTGAAGATATTATGTGGGAAAAAGGTTATTTAGACGGGACACAAATGGCTGGCGCTTTCAGTATGTTGCGTTCATCTGAATTAATTTATTCTCGCATGATTAAAGATTATCTGATGGGCGAAAGAGAGCCATTGTTTGATATCATGGCTTGGGATAATGATACCACCAGACTTCCCTATCGCATGCATTCAGAATATTTGCGGAAGTTATTTTTAGACAATCAATTAGTTCAAGGAAAATTCACTGTCAATGGTAAGAAAGTATCATTAGGAGATATTACCGTTCCTATGTTTGTGGTCAGCACATTAACCGACCATGTCGCCCCATGGCGATCAGTTTATAAAATTCATCTTTTTTGCAAATCTGAAATTAATTTTGTACTCACCAATGGTGGTCATAATGCGGGAATTGTGAGTGAACCTGGGCACACTAATCGACGTTATCAAATGATGAAACGAAATGAAGGTGGTAAGTATATAACCACGGATTCATGGCATCACAGTGCACCAACTTATGAAGGTTCTTGGTGGCCAAGTTGGCAAGAATGGTTGGCAGAATATTCTTCAGAACAAATAACACCTCCCCATATAGAACAATCCGAGAAAGGTATCCATGTCATTAGGGAAGCACCAGGAACTTATGTTTTCCAGAAATAAGTGTTAACGATTTATTTTATTCCTCTAGACTTACAAATAAGATCATAAGCCAATTGAATGCGTTGGGCTTTTTCAGTTGCAATTTTAATCATTTCTTCAGGCAATCCTTTTGAAACTAATTTATCAGGATGATGCTGACTCATTAATTTACGATAAGCTCGTTTAAGCTGTTGATCTGTCGCTGTCTGGTTAATATCAAGTAACTTATAAGAATAAGCTAATTCATCATCAGATGAGCGTGTAAAATTCGATTGTTCAGTTCTACGATACTGTGAAGATGTATCGGCATGACTATGTGCTTCCATTTGAGATATCAATGATTCTGATATATTTAATTTTTCACATAATAGTTCTAATACTTGTCGCTTTCTATAATTTGGTACGCCTTCGACTAAAGCAGATTGGATTTGTAATTCAACAAATAATTGAACTAATTGTGGATGATGACCACAATGACGAACAAAATTATCCATGGTGCTGTTAAAATTAAATTGTGGAGATTTCCCCATATTGAAAAATTGAATGGCTGACATAATTTGATCTTGTGTTAACTGCAAATGCGCCATCGCTTCTCTTGCTATTTGTATTTCCTTTTCACTGACGCGACCATCGGCTTTCGCAATATATCCCATCACCATAAACGTCGTCTTGAAAAAAACTTTTTTAGCGAGGGTGACTTCAGGTCCCCCTAATTGTGTATTTAATTCTATGCCCTTATCAAAAAGATGACCAACGCCTATACCCACAATAAAACCTAAAGGACCATAGACAAGGGCTCCAAAAACACCACCAAATATTTTGCCAAAAATAGCCATAACGTTAATACAACATCTTTTTTTCAAGCATCGGTGTAGAAAGAAAATTTTCAAGATGATGTAAGCGCTCAATCGTTCCTACATCTGTCCAAGCGCCTTTATAATATTCACCATATAATTTTTGCGCATTAGCTGCTTTATCTAATAATGGTGCCAATCGAAAGGAAACCCCTTGAGTGCAATCTGTAAATAAGTCAGGATGTAAAATAGAAATACCCGAATAGGTTAACGATGGCAAAAATGCTTGCCTGGACAATAATCCGTTGTCTTCAAGATGATAATCGCCCTTTTGATTATGAGATGGATTATCGACCATTACTAAGTAGGCTAATCCTTTGGCTTTGGTTTTCAAAGAAATAAGAGGATAATCTGTCCATATATCACCATTAACAATAATAAACGGTGATTTTTTTAACAAAGAAAGAGCATTCAAAATGCCGCCTCCTACTTCAAGTTCCGTCGCCTCAACAGAATATTGAATCTTCACTCCCCAAGCAGCGCCATTTCCTAAGTAATCTTGGATTTTATCCCCTAAATATCTAACATTAATCACAATATCGGTAATACCCGCTTGATGTAAATTTTCAAGGTGATAAACAATTAACGGCTTCCCTTTGACTTCTATTAAAGGTTTGGGTGTCACATCGGTGAGAGGTCTTAAGCGGTTACCTCTACCTGCTGCTAATATCATGGCTTGCATTTTAGGCTACCTTCTGCGTGCCAGTATTCAACTGTTGCAATAGACTTGTATTCATTTGTGGTACAACGTTAGCTTGCAAAAAGTGATGGAAGTTTGATAATTCCGGATAAATCCCCGTTACCTCTAAAACATAATTCATAATCCTAGGCATATGTTGCAAATATTGTGATTTGTTATCACGAAGTTTTAATCTTGAAAATATACCTAATACTTTTAAATGGCGTTGCAACCCTACCCAGTCAAACCATTTTAAAAAATGTTGAAAATCGATAGCAGGGATTTTCTTTTCTTTTTTAAGTAATTCAAAGAAAAATTCTACCCATCGGTGGACATCTTGCTTTGGCCAGGTGATATAACAATCTTTTAATAATGAAACCAAATCGTAAGTAATCGGCCCTGTCATGGCATCTTGGAAATCAATGAGACCAAGTGTTCCATTTTGCAACACCATCAAATTACGCGAATGAAAATCTCGATGTACTACCACTTGCGGTTGTTGAATAAAATATGAAACAACTTGTTGGGTTGTTTCTTCATATAATTGTTTTATTTCTTCGGTAATTTCAAATCCTAATAATTTTGCTAAAAACCAATCTTGGAAAAGACTTAATTCAAGGCGCACATAATCCTCGTTATAGGGAGGAATCGCAAAATCTAGAATGGTAGTGCTTTGCAAAGCGCAAATATTTTTCATGGCATGCAAATAGAATTCGTTAACGCTTTCATGGGAAAGCCTATCCAGCAAAAGGGTATCTCCAAAATCTGATAATAAAACAAACCCATGTTCTTGATGCCATGCTAAAACCTCTGGCACTTGAAGATCATATCCTTTCCAGGCTTTGGCTATGGCAACAAAAGCATCTGTGCGCTCTTTAGCAGGTGGCGCTAACATCGCAATGTAAGAATTATTCCCATGTTGAACACGATAATAAGTACGAAAGCTAGCATCGCCTTGCAAAGGGGCAAAAAGAAAATCATGAGCCTCTAACTGAGCCCCAACCCATTGCTTTAATTCAGATTCTAGGTTTTGCATTATTTGAAACCTCACATGATGGTATACTCGTTCAGCGTCAAAGCTTAAAATCATTTCTCTATTTAATAATAGATATAATAAAATTGATAACCATAAAAAAGCTAGTTTTTTTACTTTTAACGCTATCTTGGATCCTTTCAGGCGCCATGCCTGCTATGGCTGATTCCATTGATAGCAATGAAGGCGCCTCGCTTTCTGACTGGATAGACGAACCTGCAGCAACAAGCCTTTGTAAAGGACACTATGTTCCCTATATTACCGAGAGCGCTATTGAGGCAAAAGAATCAATGCGCTTACCCATGGTGATGTCTGCAAATGAAACAGAGTTTACACTTGAAGGGCAATCTCTTTTAAAGGGTAATGTTTCCTTTAAACAGGGACAACGTTATCTTTACACCGATGAAATCACAGTAGAACGCTCCCCCGTCACACAGACATGGGATAAAATTATTGCACAAGGTCATATCCATTACGTTGCCCCAGGCATGAGTTTATGGGGAGAGTATGCTGAATATCGACACAACGCTCAAGAATTTCATTTTGAGAGCGCTTATTATCGCTGGTATCCACGTCATGCTCGCGGTTTTGCTCAAACTCTAGATATTGATAGCGATTCCAATTTGCATCTGATTGATGCTAACTATACAACGTGCGCTCCGCATATGAATACTTGGATCCTCAGAGCAAAAGAAATCTCTATTTTTCCAAAACAAGGACGTGCAACCGCCAAACATATTCACCTGGACATGAAAGGTTATCCTGTATTTTACTTTCCTTACTTTAATTATCCCATTGATAAAGAACGTCATAGCGGATTCTTATTTCCAAGTTATGGCTCAACCAGTAATTCTGGTTTTGAATTCACGGTTCCTTACTATTGGAATATCGCACCAAATTATGATTTTAGTTTTGGAGCTAGATGGTTAACCGAACGTGGTTTGGAAGGTCAATCAAAATTACGTTACCTTCTCCCTCATAGTGAAGGGACCATCCAATGGCATTTTCTACCTGATGATCAAAAATACGGACTTTTTCAAGAACAGAATCTGTTATCACCTCCTGGAGGATTATCATTCCAAGATCCTCGTATTCTTGCATTAGAAGGGACAGACAATCGGCATGCATTTAACCTTCGCCATAGTACGCAATGGAACAGACGTTGGCAGCTAAATGCTATATTTGATTATGTCAGCGATGATAATTATTTTGTCGATCTTGGTAATGATATCAATACAGCCAGCACCATTCATCTTCCTCAGCAAGCCAATCTAACTTACTATGGTGATCACTGGACGCATTTATTTAATGTCGAAGAATACCAAGTATTACAACCTCTTTCTAAACCAATTAATGAAGAAATCTACAAACGTCAACCACAATGGGTATTTCAGGCGACCTATCCCAACCAAATTTACAATCTACAATTGGCTCTCAATGGCGAAGCGGTTAACTTTGCACATCTTCCCGGTTTAGAAACAAAAGAACCCGTCACGATTGGTCAAAGATTCCACTTAAGGCCAAGTGTCAGTTTACCTTGGCAAGAACCTTGGTTTTACATCACGCCCCGCATGCAGCTTGATTGGTTAAAGTATTCACTCAAATTATCAGAGCAAGCAAGTGTGCAAATGCTACCCAATCAGCCTAGCCGCTCTATTCCACTTTATGATATCGATAGCGGTCTCTTATTTGAAAGAGATGTTCAATTTCGCAATTTTAAAGGTACACAAACTTTTGAACCCAGACTTTATTACCTTTATGTACCCTATCGGGATCAACATTTTTATCCTGACTTTGATAGCGGTGTAATCAATTTTAGTTACGCACAATTATTTCGTGATAATCGCTTTAGCGGTCGAGATAGGGTTGGCGATGCTAATCAAATAAGCGTCAGCTTAATGTCACGGTTTTTACCTTTACATGCCGGCCAAGAACTGCTTCGTGCAAGTATTGGACAAATTTTTTATTTTCGTGATCGACGAGTATCATTATGTGAAGAATTAAGTTCAGAGAATGCCTGTTTTTTATTTGAAGATGTTAATGCAACTTCACATCACTCCAAACTGATTGCACAAACCGAAGTGCATGCAACCCCCACTTGGACGGGCGGATTATTTTGGGAATGGGATAGTAGCCTACAACAAACAGAACAAGCGGCTTTGAATGTGCAATATAAGCCCACAAAGCACAAAGTCTTGAATGTAAATTATTATTGGCTAAGACATGATTTGGCACAAACCATTTTTACAACAGGACAAACAGGTAGTTTAAATCAAGCAGATGCTTCTATTCTTTGGCCTATTCACTTACATTGGGATTTCCTATCACTATGGCGATATGATTTCGAGAAAAAGCAAACCGTCGAAGTCATGGGTGGAGTTGAATACAATGGCTGCTGTATGGCAGTGCAATTGGTTGGCTCAAGGTATCGTCAATCCAATAATTTCTTTTATCCTCAAGCCTACGCAACTGGCTTTTTTGCCCAAGTGGTATTTAAGGGATTAAGCGCTATTGGCGTGAATAATCCTGATGGTCGACTCAAACAAAAAATCCCTGGCTATGTACCATTAGATGAACGTCAAAATTGGCTTTCTAGTCCAACTAAAACATACTTCCCGCCGGAGGAAATATCCTTGTATTAGCACTTAAAGAACGATGAATTAAATTCTTAATTAATCATTCTTTACACCCCTCACCCTAACCCTCTCCCGCAAGGGGAGAGGGGATCAGAAACCAAATTTTGGATCTTGTCCCCTCTCCCCTTGCGGGAGAGGGTTAGGGTGAGGGGTATAAAAACCTGCAAGTTTGAAAGAAAATGATATACTCATCGCAATTTCTTGTAATCACAAAAGAATGATAACTGACTTTAAATAAGATAATAGGTTTTTTATGCGAGCCCTAAATAAATTGTTATGCAGCGGAATGTTGGTGTTGAGTTTTCAAGTGCAAGCAAAAGCACAAACCTTAGATGGTATTGCCGCGGTAGTGAATGAATCCATCATTACTAAAAGCGAATTAGAAAAACAAGTTAAAATGATAGAAAAACAAATTCAACAAACAAGCCATACCACGCCTGATAGAGCCGCGCTTGAAAAACAAGTGCTTGAACATTTAATTACAACTGAAGTTCAGCTGCAAATGGCAAAAAGAACAGGCATTCAAGTAGATGATATTGCCCTTGATAATGCTATTGAAAATATCGCCAAGCAAAATCACATGAGCGTTACCCAGTTGCGTGAAGCGATTGCAATGGAAGGATTAGATTATAATCATTACCGCAATAATCTTCGCCATCAAATGATAATGAGCCAGCTCCAACAACGCGATCTTCAACATGATATCCAAGTGAGCGAACAAGAAATTAATCAATTTTTACAATCACCCAATGGATTAGGTGGCATGATCACCGAATATCGATTAGGCCATATTCTTGTACCTTTGTCTGAAGCACCTTCTCCTGAAGAGCTTGAAAGTGCAACCCAAAAAGTACAACTCATTTTAGAAAAACTGAAAAACGGCGCTGAATTCGCACAAATTGCCTTAAGTGAATCCAAAGGTGAGCATGCTTTACATGGTGGCGATCTTGGATGGCGAAAACTTCCAGAAATGCCAACTATTTTTGAAAAAATTGTGGTGAATTTAAAAGTAAATGAAATTCCAGAACCCATACGCAGTTCAAACGGTTTTCATGTCATTAAACTGCTTGATAAAAGAAATGCAGCAGCGGTTGCTGGCAATGCAAAAACATCAGTCCGACATATTCTCATCAAAACTAATGCTGTAACATCCGACAATGATGCCAAAGCACGCCTTAGCGAAATTAGACAAAAAATTCTTCAAGGTGAAGATTTTGGACAATTAGCAAAAACCCACTCAGGTGATTTAGCCTCAGCTTCCAAAGGTGGTAATTTAGGATGGGTGAGTAAAGATGTGCTTGTTCCTGAATTTAGTGAAGTGATGGAATCACTAGCAATCAATGATGTGAGTGAACCTTTTAAATCTTCTTTTGGCTGGCACATCATGCAAGTATTAGAAAGAAAAACGCAAACCGCAGATGAAACGGCGCTTCGTAACAAAGCGAAGGAAATGTTACAGCAGCGCAAATTTGAAGAAAAACAACAAACATGGGCACGTCAATTACGTGATGAAGCCTATGTTGTTACCTTTGAGAAGAGTTAACAATGACCGTACGTTTAGCCCTCACCCTTGGTGAACCAGCAGGAATTGGCCCCGATATTTGTTTGATGGCCGCACAACTTCCACAATCTAGTGAATTGGTTGTGGTTGGCTCAAGAGACTTATTGCGCGAACGTGCGACATTATTAAACCTTGATATTGAATTATATGATTTCAATCCTGACCAACCCATCAAAGCAAATGGGAGCGGGAAACTTGCCATTGTTGATGTGGCGCTCAAAACACCATGCATCCCTGGTGAATTAAATGTGGCTAACAGCCCTTATGTACTTGAAACATTAGATCAAGCGTTTAATCTTTGCGCAAACACTCAATGCGATGCCTTAGTAACAGGACCACTTCACAAAGCTATTATTCATTTAAGCGGCGTTGCTTTTTCTGGACATACCGAATATCTAGCGAGATTAGCTGGCGTTGATTCTGTGTTGATGACCTTCTATACCCCTGAGATTATTGTGGCCCTAGCAAGTACACATTTGCCTTTAAATAAGGTTTGCAGCTATTTAAATACTGATAACGTCAGACATGCCATTCATCTTTTGCATGATGGTTTGATGCACATATTCAACATTCAAGATCCAAAAATTGGCGTCTGTGGTATCAATCCGCATGCAGGTGAATCCGGATCACTTGGACAAGAAGAACAACGCTTCTTAAATTCTCTTATCCGTGAATGTCAAAACGATGGATTGTCAGTCAATGGTCCTCTTTCAGGCGATACGGCTTTTGCTCCTTCAAACCGTCTAAAATTTGATGCTATTTTGGCGATGTATCATGATCAAGGTCTTGCTCCCATCAAAGCACTTTACTTTGGGGAAATCGTCAATATGACCTTAGGATTGCCTTTTTTACGCACCAGTGTTGATCATGGTACCGCTTTAGAATTAGCTGGAAGAAATAAAGCATCGCATGAGAGTTTATTAAAAGCCATTCGTTGCGCTGAACAATTTTGTTATCAAAACGTTTATGTCTGAACATCACATTCCCAGAAAACGTTTTGGCCAAAATTTTTTAAAAGATCAAAACATCATTGAAAAAATTGTGCGCTCTTTGCATATCAAACCACATGATGTTTTCGTCGAGATTGGGCCTGGGTTGGGCGCCTTAACCAAAAGCGTGCTTGAAAATATTGATCATTTGCATGCTGTTGAAATCGATAAAGATCTCGCGGCAAGGTTAAAAGAAAAATATCCTCCATCAAGACTTAGCATACATCAAGAAAATGCGCTAGATTTTGATTTTGCGTGTCTTGTAACAAACAATAAAAAATTGCATGTGTTTGGCAATCTTCCTTATAACATTTCAACCCCTTTACTATTTCATCTTTTAACTTATAGCGATAGTATTGAAGACTTACTCTTTATGTTGCAAAAAGAAGTGGTCATGCGTATGGCTGCCAAGCCCTCAACTCATGATTACGGACGTCTGAGCGTGATGATCCAATATGCTTGCGAAGTACATCCTTTGTTTGATGTTGGTCCACAATCCTTTACTCCTCCTCCTAAAGTCATGTCTTGCATCGTCCGCCTTACCCCCTATGGAGATAACCGTCCTCATCCGAGGGCGCAAAATGAAAAATTATTTGCGCGAGTGGTAGCAACTGCTTTTTTACATCGACGCAAAACGCTTAAAAATGCACTGGGTGATCTGGTAACAAGTGACATTTTTGAACAATCCGGTATTGATCCCATCCGTCGTGCTGAAACATTAAGCGTGGCAGAATATATTCTTTTAAGTGATATGCTACATAAACAACTTACCTAATTTGCAAAACCTAACTGCAACTCGTATCCTGTAAAAATCATTATTGCAAAAGGGAAATGAGCTATGTCAATGGACAATCTTATTGCTATTACTGCTCAAACTCAGTTTTTGCCTGAACATTCTGATCCAAGTCAAAAACGTTTTGCATTCGGCTATACAATCACTATTAGTAACCATGGAACACAAGCAGCAAGATTACTTTCACGGCATTGGATCATTACTGACAGTAATGGTCATGTTCAAGAAGTGCATGGCGAAGGCGTTGTCGGTGAACAACCCTTGATACAACCTGGTCAAAGCTACCGTTATTCCAGTGGTGCTATTCTTTCAACGCCTGTTGGTAGCATGCATGGCACCTATACCATGGTAAGTAATAATGGCAATTATTTTGATGCCATTATCAAACCCTTTAGCCTTGCCAGACTAGAGCTAGTTAACTAATGCCAACCTATGTGATAGGAGATGTTCAAGGTTGTCTGACACCACTTGAACAGCTGCTGACCAAAATTCAGTTTCGGCCTGAAAAAGATCATCTGTGGTTTACAGGAGATCTTATCAATCGTGGGCACCAATCTCTTGAAACTCTCCGATTTATTAAACAATTGCCCAAAAATACCATCTGCGTTTTGGGAAATCATGATTTAGCTCTGCTTGCTGTGGCTCAAAAGGCAGCCCCCGTTCATCCTAAAGATACTTTTCAGGACATCATCGATGCACCAGATAAAGACGGTCTCTTAGAGTGGGTACGGCAGCGTCCATTACTGCATCATGATCCTAAGCTTCGCTATACATTAACCCATGCTGGGATATACCCAGCTTGGACGTTAGAAAAAGCAATTTCACTTGCTCAAGAAGTTGAGGAACTATTACGAGGTTCACAGTGGCAAAATTTTATTCAGAATATGTATGGTAACTTTCCACTTTCTTGGGACGACAATTTGGTAGGCTGGGATCGAGCACGATTTATTATCAATGCTTTTACGCGAATGCGTTTTCTGATGCCGGATGGTTCTCTCAACATGACCTCGAAAGGAAACCCAGCGGATCACCCTGATGAATTTCCTTGGTACGCTTTCCCATATCGGCAAACACAACATGAAAAAATAGTCTTTGGGCATTGGGCTGCATTGGGGGCTCAATGCGATGAACCTGATATTTATCCGGTAGATTCTGGATGTGTTTGGGGTAAGTGTCTAACTGCCTTTTGTATACAAACAGCACAAAAAGTAACCGTGGATTGCAATGATTACATCCGTAGGCCCTTTATATCTGGGCCAAACCACGGTAAAGTACGCGCAGCACAAAAAAGCAATGAATAAGACTAACCTTACTATATATGGAGAAATACGGCATGTCCTCAAGATTGCCGAGGTTGTTGCGCCCCTTTCTATTTTTGTTAGCGCTCTCCCATACTAATGCTTGGGCAGATTATGCCCTAAACATGACTAAAGGGGTTTCGCCAATCAGCGCAAGCGCTCACCACTTGCACATGACTATTTTATGGGTCTGTGTTGCTATTGGTATAGTCGTTTATAGCTTAATGATCTATGCCCTCATCCGTCATCGAAAAGCAGCGGGGCACAAAGCAGCGGCTTTTCATGAGAGCACAACGGTTGAAATAATTTGGACTATTATTCCTTTCATTATTTTAATCGTCATGGCTGTGCCTGCAACAAAGACCTTAATTGAAATGAGCGATACTGCCGATGCTCAAGTAACTATCAAAGTTACGGGTCACCGTTGGTACTGGCAATATGATTATATAGATGAAGGCATTGGCTTCTTTAGCTACCTCTCCACACCTGAAGATGAACTTAACAATTTATCTCCTAAAAATCCTAATTATCTCTTGGAAGTAGACAAGCCTGTGGTTGTCCCTGTTGGCAAAAAAATCCGTTTTCTTGTCACTGGTAAGGATGTTATTCACTCTTGGTGGGTACCCGCTTTAGGAGTGAAAAAAGATGCTGTTCCTGGATTTATCAATGAAGTATGGACTCTCATTGATACTGATAAACCTGGTATTTATCGTGGCCAATGCGCTGAGCTTTGTGGTGTGAAGCATGGCTACATGCCAATTGTTGTTGAAGCCAAATCGGAAGCAGATTATAACACCTGGGTTGCTGAGCAGAAAAAAGAGCAACCTGCCTCACCTAGTGCATCAAATGAAGAAGAAAAATTCGTTTTGATGCCACCATGTGATGACGCCAACGACGTACTCAACAAACCAGTACAATCTTAAACCATCGTTACCTATTTCATTGAAGGGAAAAACCATGGGTGTAACCAATATTTCAGACACGCATTCAACTCACGGACATGATGCTGGCCACGAGCATGCACATGATCATGGTCCTGCCAAAGGAATATTACGTTGGGTATTTACCACCAATCATAAAGATATCGGCACGATGTATTTATGGTTCAGCTTTATCATGTTTTTATTGGGTGGCTGTATGGCCATGTTGATCCGAGCGGAGCTTTTTAAACCTGGTGAGCAACTTGTAAACCCGGAGTTTTTTAATCAGCTTACCACCATGCATGGACTTATTATGGTATTTGGTGCTGTGATGCCAGCCTTTGTTGGTATGGCTAACTGGATGATCCCAATGATGATTGGTGCTCCAGATATGGCGCTACCACGTTTGAATAACTGGAGTTTTTGGATATTACCCATTGCCTTCTCCATTATGATTAGCACATTGTTTATGGAAGGTTCCGCTCCCAATTTCGGCTGGACATTCTATGCTCCTTTGTCCACGACCTTCGGTCCCCCTTCTACTGACTTTTTTATCTTTGCTGTCCACTTAATGGGGATGTCATCGATTATGGGGGCAATCAATGTCATTGCCACCATTTTAAATTTACGCGCACCTGGTATGACATTAATGAAAATGCCCATTTTTTGTTGGTCATGGCTCATTACGGCATTTTTATTGATTGCAGTAATGCCCGTGCTTGCCGGTGCAGTCACGATGATGTTAACCGACCGTCATTTTGGAACCAGCTTCTTTAATGCAGCAGGTGGTGGCGATCCTGTTATGTTCCAACACGTTTTTTGGTTCTTTGGTCATCCTGAAGTATACATCATGATTTTGCCTGCATTTGGCATTGTTTCTCAAATTTTACCGACCTTTACCCGTAAACCACTCTTTGGTTATGCCTCCATGGTCTATGCGATTGCTTCCATCGCATTTTTATCATTCATTGTGTGGGCACATCATATGTTTACCACTGGTATGCCATTGGCTGCTGAACTCTTTTTTATGTATGCAACCATGTTGATTGCTGTGCCAACTGGGGTCAAAGTCTTTAACTGGACAGCAACGATGTTTAAAGGCTCTATTTCCTTTGAAACACCGATGTTGTTTACCTTAGCATTTATCTTTTTGTTCACCTTAGGTGGCTTTTCAGGACTGATGTTGTCAATTGTGCCAGCAGATTACCAATACCAAGATACCTATTTTGTTGTTGCACACTTTCACTATGTACTTGTGCCTGGCGCGATTTTCTCTCTTATTGCTGCCACTTACTATTGGTTACCGAAATGGACCGGCCACATGTATAGCGAAGCGCTTGGTAAAACCCATTTCTGGTTATCATTTATTTCGGTTAACCTCACTTTCTTCCCGATGCATTTTATAGGATTAGCAGGCATGCCACGACGCGTACCAGATTACGCATTACAATTTGCTGAATTTAATAAAATGGCGAGTATTGGAGCCTTTATTTTCGGTGCAAGTCAGCTCCTCTTTTTATATATCGTGATTAGAACAATTCGTGGTGGCAAAAAAGCAACCGACCAGGTTTGGGAAAATCCAGAAGGATTAGAATGGACATTACCTTCTCCTCCTCCGTACCATAGCTTTACTGTTCCTCCACACGTGAAATAAAGAGCATGACAGCAAACTCCTCTAAGAACATGCAAAGACATCTGACCATTTTGGTTGCTGTTGTTATTGGAATGTTTGCTTTTTGCTTCGCCTTAGTGCCGCTTTATAATGTTTTTTGTAAAGTAACAGGATTAAATGGCAAAACAGAAAGCACACCACAAGCGATTGTCACTGAAATCGACAAAAGTCGCACCATAACGGTAGAGCTACTCGCAACGCTAAATGAATCCTTACCAGATAAGGCAGGTGAATTTAGCACGAAAACGAAAAAATTTACGCTGCACCCCGGTGAATATATCCATACCAGTTATTGGGTAAAAAACTCCACCAATCAAGCCAAAGTAGTTCAAGCAATTCCTAGCGTCAGCCCAGGACTTGCAGCCAGACATGTAAAGAAAATCGAATGTTTTTGCTTTATTCATCAACCGCTTGATGCAAACGAGGGCAAAGAAATGCCTCTTGTCTTTACGGTCGATCCTGCTTTACCAAAAAATATTTCTACACTTACTTTGGCATATACTTTATTTGACGTGACCCAAAACGAGGGAGGCGCTTAATGTCAGATTCGAATCACCATTACGAACATTACTATGTTCCAGCTCAAAGCCATTGGCCAATTACAGGTTCTATTGGCCTTGGATGTTTCATGGTGGGACTCGCCAATTGGATCCATGGCAATGCTGCAGGTCATTACTTTTTCTTTTTAGGATCATTAATCATTGCCTATATGATGTTTGGCTGGTTTCGGGATGTCATTCGTGAAAGCCATCAAGGTCTTTATAGCAAACAAATGGACCGATCTTTTCGTTGGGGAATGGCTTGGTTTATTTTCTCGGAAGTGATGTTTTTTGCTGCTTTTTTTGGCGCTTTATTTTATGCGCGCCATTTAGCTGTACCCTGGTTGGGCGGCGAAGGTGAAAGAGGATCTAGCCATTTACTCTGGCCCAATTTCCAAGCAGTGTGGCCTCTTTTAAATAATCCTGATCCACAATTATTTTCTGATCCCAAAGAAGTGATTTCGCCTTGGGGTATTCCTCTATTAAATACCGCATTATTGTTATCCAGTGGTGGTACCATTACCGTCGCTCATTGGGGACTGGTTAAAAATAAACGAGCACTTTTAATTATCGGTTTATTTTTAACCATTGCATTAGGTATCACTTTCTTAGGCTTTCAAGCGTATGAATACTATCATGCATACCATGAATTGAATTTAAAGATGTCATCTGGGATCTATGGTTCAACATTCTTTATGTTAACCGGATTTCATGGTGCCCATGTGACGATAGGCACCATTATGCTCATTGCGATTTTAGGACGTTGTTTAAAAGGTCACTTTACTCCTGAGCATCATTTTGGTTTTGAAGCGGTGGCTTGGTATTGGCATTTTGTGGATGTGGTTTGGTTATTTCTATTTGTTTTTGTATATTGCTTGTAGGCATAAGGCCATGGGGTTTTAACCATCCCATGGCAATTGAAATGATTATCAAGACAAATAATGCAAAAGATAAACCAATACGAGCCGTGAGAGACTTCACGGCTTTTTCAGACTCTCCCTTCTTGTACAAAATAAAATACAGTCCCGAGCCAAGCGCATAAACTATTGATAGCATAAAAGCATAAATAATTAACTTAATGATCCAGTGATTTTCCATGATTCGACTCACCCCTTTTCAACAAACGCTTATCATAACGCTATTAGTTCTGTGTGGTGTCACTTTACTGTGTAGCTTAGGATTTTGGCAACTTTCCAGAGCCGAGCAAAAAGAAGCCATTCTCTTAAATTTTGAGAATAATTCAGCAGAACGTACGCTGAGGGCAAAGGATCTTTTATCGCAAACTTCGCCCACTTCTTTGCGATATTATGAGGTAAAATTACATGGACACTTTTTAAATGACCATAACATTTTGTTAGACAACAAAACAAATGATGGACAAATTGGTTATCATGTACTCACACCTTTTACACTTGATGATGATACTCTTATCTTAATTAACCGCGGCTTTATTCCCATTGGTCGTTCACGTGCAATTCTTCCCGCTATTTCGCCCATCATGGGTGAAGTTACCATTGAAGGTTATTTAGATTTTGCGTATCGTAACCCGTTTATCAAGGGATCCCTTGAAACCCATTCAATTGAATGGCCATTAAGAGTACAAGCAGTAGATCTCAACTTGCTGCAAAATCTTATAGGTAAAAAAATCTACACGATGTTGGTTACATTACATAGCGACTCAGCTTATGCATTTGTACCACCAAAACAACCAAGTAGTTGGATGACACCATCCAAGCATAGAGGATATGCAGTGCAATGGTTTTCGTTAGCGGCAACATTATTAGCATACACTGGCTTTTGCCTGATAAGGCGTAAATCAAAATCATGAATACAAAATCATCCCAACCCAAATCAAAACATAATAAAATAATATTATTCCTGTTTTTAGCGGTCCTGATTGGTCCATTTTTGTTTGCTTATGTTCTTGTACAAAAAAGTCAAAATCATCAATTTCGCACGAGCAATCATGGTGATCTCATTACACCCGTCAGAAGCGTTGCCAAAACAACATTTTATGATTTAGAAAAAAAGGAAAAATTTTCTGCAAAAAAATTAGCCGGTAAATGGTGGCTAGTCTATGTCAGCCCTCCTAAATGCCAACAAACTTGCCATGATGTTCTTTACAATATGCGACAAATCCGCACTGCTTTAGGTAAAGATTCACCCCGATTAGAACGCTTATTTATTGCACATCCTGATTGTCATTTAAGTGTATGTGAAACTTATCTTAGCGAAAGTTATCCGGATATGCATCGGGCGCAAATAAAGCCTCGCGATTTTGATATTTTATTTGGCAATATCAGTAATTTCAGCGAACGGGAATCCATAGGAGAAATATTTATTATCGATCCTAAAGGTAATATCATGATGCATTACTCAGCCGACATGGAAGCTAAAGCAATATTAAGCGATATGAAGCGCTTATTGAAAATTTCTAAAATAGGATAAGAGATGTGAAAACGCATCGATGGATAAATAAGCTATCACTATTGAGTATCGCCTTAGCATTTGGTGTTATCATACTTGGCGCCTTTACAAGATTGTCTGATGCAGGTCTTGGTTGTCCTGACTGGCCTGGCTGTTATGGGCAACTGAGCGCGCCAAGCAATAGCCAAGAAATTAACGCAGCAAATATCGCTTTTCCCAACATACCTGTTGATATTCACAAAGCTCAAACAGAAATGACGCACCGTTATTTTGCAGAAACGCTGGGAAGTTTAATTATCATTTTTGCTATCTGTGCTTATTGGCAAAGAAAATCGCTCTCATTACCTTTATGGCTACCAGGAACCCTCGTCGTGCTCGTCATAGGGCAAGGCATGCTGGGGATGTGGACCGTCACAATGAAACTGTTACCTTTGATTGTGCTTAGTCATCTGCTTGGTGGTTTTTGCACGCTGAGTTTGCTGTGGCTATGTTGGTTATACCTGCGCAACACAGAAAAAATTTATCCTGCACCAAAGTCTTTATCAATCTTGAGCTTTATTACTTTGATAGTGCTGATATTCCAAATTATTTTAGGTGGCTGGACTAGCACAAATTATGCAGCCCTCATCTGCCCTGATTTCCCAATGTGTCAAGGACAATGGTGGCCAGATTTTAGTCTGCGCGCTTTTCATTTTTTTGGGGCAACGTTGAATGATCCCCTCGGCTATATGAACGGCATTGAAAAAACCAGTATTCATGTGACGCATCGTTTCGGTGCATTCATCACTCTATTACTAGGGATCGCTCTATGCTATAGACTCTGGATTCAGCCGAATTCAACATTAAAACGACTAAGCATGTGGCTTGGGTTTTTTCTTGTTATCCAAATTAGTTTAGGGATCTCTAACATCCTTTTGCATTTACCTCTTGGTATTGCTGTGGCTCATAATGCTATCGCAGCCATTTTGTTGCTGACTCTCATCACTATCAATTTTACCCTGCATCAAGCAACAAGGAATGCACATGGCTAAAATTAGCATGATTAAACCCGCCTTGTGGCGCGATTATTGGGAACTCACCAAGCCCCGCGTTGTTGCGTTAATGTTGCTGACCGCATGGGTTGGGATGTTACTTGCTTCTCCACCAGACATTTTTCCTTGGCAAGCAATGATATTTGGCACTCTTGGCATTGCTTGTTGTGCGGGCTCTGCAGCCGTTATCAACCATATTATCGAAAGACGTATTGATATCCATATGCGACGCACTCAACATCGCCCTGTCGCTACTGGACGCGTTAGTCCCGTGCAGGCCATGATGTTTTCTTTAATATTAGGCAGTGCGGGTTTGGCTATTTTAATTTTTTGTGTAAATCAGCTTACCGCGTGGTTAACCTTGCTTAGCTTATTAGGTTATGCTTTGTTTTATACCATCTTTTTAAAACGCGCTACGCCACAAAACATCGTCATCGGCGGCGCGGCAGGCGCGGCACCTCCTCTTTTGGGCTGGACAGCGGTAACAGGTGATATTTCCGGCTTCGGCTTGTTATTAGTGTTAATTATCTATACCTGGACACCACCTCACTTTTGGGCTTTAGCGATTTATCGCCATGAAGATTATGCTAAAGCAAAACTTCCCATGTTGCCTGTGACTCATGGCATTAGGTTCACTAAATTATGTATTTTACTTTACACCGTATTATTAATTGCCTCGACGATATTACCCTTTTTAACAGGGATGAGTGGCATCACATATCTGTTGTGCGCACTAGGATTAGGTGCTGGTTTTATGTACTACGCCTGCAAACTCTATTTTAGCGATGATCCTAGCAACGCGATGAGCACCTTTAGTTATTCGATTATTTATCTCATGGGCTTATTTGTTGGATTTTTATTAGATCATTATTTACATTTTATCTTGAACTGACTAGGTAACGTATGAAAAAGCACACTTTGTTTATTATTTTAATTATTGGCATTGCTTTGGTAATTGGGATCTGGCGCGATAATCAAGAATTGACATCCAATAATTCTGCTCAAATGTTTACGACTCTTCCTTTGAGTGTTGGCACGGCCTTGCAACCTCATAAATTACCAGATTTTTCTCTTATTGATTCCAATGGCAATACCTTTACCAATCAATCACTCAAAGAACATTGGAGCTTTGTTTTTTTTGGATATAGTCATTGTCCAGATGTATGCCCTACCACTTTAGGAGCGCTAAGCCAAATATCGCAGCGTTTAGGTAAAGGCGCGAATGTTCAATTTTTATTTATTTCCATTGATCCAGAACATGATTCGCCTGCCGAACTCAAAACCTTTTTACAACAAGATAAATTTCATCCTGCTTCATTTATTGGTTTAACTGGTGATAAAGCAAAAATTAAACAATTAGCCAATGTGATTGGTATCCATGTCTCAGAAGGAAAAGAAGTAACCTTAACGTCAGAGCACATTGAACACGGTGGCGCGATTTTATTGATCAATCCTGAAGGCAAGCTTGCGGCGATATTTACCTCAACCGACAAGCCCAATGCCATTGTTAAAGACTTTAAAGATATTGTGCATCAGTATGTGAATACTGTGTAATCACAATTACATCCCTAATTTTTCACTACTGGTAGTAAGTGTATTGTTAATATCCATATTTTCTTCATACCAAGATTGTGCGTTATAAATTATTTTATCAAATGAATCTTGAGAGATTCTATGGTTATATTTAATTTTACTCAAATCGATACCTTTTTCTTTAAGAGCATGCATAGCATTTAATACTTGCTGCTTTTTAGGTTTGTAATGTCCGCTGTAGTCATCAATGGCTATTAGCTCACCTTCTTTATTAAAGTGCATAAACCCTACGGCTGCGACAGGTTTACCATTAAAAAATGAAGAATGATTAAATCCTGGAATTCCTGGTGCTGGTTTTTGTTTACTATGAAGAAAAAACTCGCCTTCTTCATTCATCACGAACATTTTCATACAATCAACATGTGCCTTATCATGCAAAGGAGCATTTTGAGGTCTGACCAGGTTGGGGGCAACAAATTGTTGCTTGCAAGCTTCAAGTTCAGTACCGTTTAAATATTGCGTTCTTGGTAAGGTTGGCTTATTCATTTTAACCCATTCAAAAAATTTGGTTTCAGAAAATTCTTCTTCAGAACCACTACCTTTATATTCTTCAAGAGCTTTATTTAATTCAGGCGCCCAATGATGCAGAGGATCCCTTGCTTCAATTTGATATTCTAAGTCCATTTCTAAAACTGAATACTGAGTTTTTGAAGAGAATGAATCACTTGTATCAAAGCGTGGATAAGATGTTGTTGCAAACTGAAACGTTACTGCAGGCGAATGTTTCTCTAGATGATGTTCATTGTAAGAGTTCAGCATTTTATCTTGCCCCTATTGATGTTTTTAAGTTATTGGGCTAGCATACCATGATGTTAAATTTTCGTAGGGAGTTAAACGCTAAGTGGTCAAAATAGGCTAATAAATGGTTAAAAGATCGCAAAGGCAATAAATACAGCAACTACACGAAAAAATTTAAATATATTTGATATAATAATTAACTACTTGTATTTTGCTGTACATACACCTAAAGGTTAGCTAAGGTCAAAATATGCTGCTACATAACTTTAAAAAAGGTAAAGATCCAGTTTCGGACGTGGACAAAATGAAAGAAGAAGAATTAACTAAATTTTTAACCAAAATTGAAGATGATAAACTTGCTGAGTTTGAGCATTGGACGGTATATCTTGATATTAAGCAGTACTATTTAGGACGTGTTTTTATTTGGGCAAAGCGCCCAGATGCACATTCATTTCTCGATCTTTCCACCGAGGAATGGAGTGAAATACAAAAAATATTTAAAGATCTCAAACAGATGTATACCCAAACCTTTGAACCCGATACCATCAATATGGCTTTTTTAGGTAACGACGTAGAACATTGTCATTGTCATTGTGTTCCTCGTTATAAAAAATCTAAGAATTTTGATGGCATTGCTTTTAAAGATGAAAATTGGGGACACAACTACAGTAATGCTAATACTAAAACATTTGTAATAAGCAAAGAAGTACATGAGAGAATTAGAGAAACGCTTAGTGACTCGCTTAAGAAAATTCTCGAAACGAAACCATCAGGTCCATCAGTTATGAAGGGGTTCTACTAGCCCCCCTTTTTACACTCGCTATCTGCACTAATACAGCATAAGCTAAAAATGCGCTATCTCCGGGGTATTCAAAAATATTTTTATTTAAAAATCCCGCTGCAAACAGCGAAGAACGCAAGATTTGTTCCCAATCACTCGTGTCGTAATTTTTCTCTTTAGCAATTTGAAAGAAAGGTTCAAGAACGCCTTGTTGCTTTATTGCAAGCAAGGCACTTTTATTTTGCGAAAGTGAAAAATCATGATTAATATTAATGCGATTATTTTTCATATCAAGCACTACTTTTACTTGATATTTATTTTGCGACTGTGCTGGGAAAAGAATATCAAAATAAACATCATTATAAATGGTTTTTGCTAAATCCTCACATGGATGAGCAATGCTGGCATATTCATAATCAATGGTCACATATTGACCATCTTCTTTAACCAAAATATTTCCTGCATGGTTATCTCCAAATCCATAAATTTTTACCTTAGCATTTAAATATTCAGGATCGAGATCATGAATAGCTTTAGAGATGATATCTTCAAGCGTAGGATATTCAACACCATTAATAACAGGCGTCAATTTCTTAAACTTTTCAAAATTGATAACTTCACCTGATGGCAGCGTAATATTTTTATCTGTATAGTAATTTTTAATTCTTTCGCCCACTAATCTATCGTAATAAAGAATATGTATTCTTTGGCCTACCGTCGTATGCATCTTTGCTTGCTCAAGAGAGGCAATATATGCATTCAACATTTCTTCTGATCTTCTCAGCTCAATATTTTCTACAAAAGTTGCATTTTCTTCAAAATTTGACTTTATGTATTTCACTAATGGCTCCCCATCAAAATAGGGCTGAATACAGAAGCGATATTGAGGATCTACGTAAACAGGTTTAATAATATGAGTAAATAATTGCTCTAAATTGGCAACTGAATTAACTTCATTGATAATCGAAGCAGGATCTTTCTCGCGCATAAATTTATAAAAATACATTGGTTTACTAGAAGATGAATACGGACCAAGATAGATCTTGCCAATCAATGGATTTGAACTATAACTTTTCTCTTCATCATTGAGAGGGACAATTTTTGTTTTTTTATCGAGGTGCAAATTATCATTCAAAGCACGTGTGATTAATGCCTGTGTATTTTTTGGAAAAGGGCCGGGCTTGACTTGTAAAGGCTCTTTATACGTAAACTGAATTGTTGATTTGTAAAATATGTCAGGATTAACACTAACCAGAAAACCATCTTTTTCAGGCTGTTGAGTACATCCTGGAATTTGTGCATGACTTCTATCAATAATTTCATCAAATGCGATATTAATTTTATCTTTATATCCTGTTGAGAATTTTTTCTCCCTTATCAAATGCTGACTAATTTTTTCTTGAGGTGCAAGACAGCCTTTTGCACTGGTTAATTCTACAAACTGCTGTCTCTTTTTGATTTGCAAATCAGTAAAATTAGATTGATAATCATTTATCGCTTTTGCCGTTATTAAGTAATCGGTAATAAGGCCTGGCACTAAAGTTTCTTTATATTGATAATAATTTCTGTCGAGTATAATAAAAGCTGGATCTTGCTTAAAAGATAAGGTTTTGTTGATGAGCATGATTTTAACTTCGTCACCCATCAATGAAATGCCTTTATATATTCTTCGATCTTTTAGCTTAGATAAAACCTGAAATGGTTTTCCAACAGTATTTTCTGATAACGTTTGATAATCTGTTAATTTCACCGTTACTTTCACACCATCCATCACTCCTGCTACGCGCATGACTGGGATGGCATTTTCTAAAAATGCTTGTATTTCTTCTTTATCAAAAAAAACAAAAGAATCATCATAACCAAATATTTTTCTTAATTGATCTTTATCATTAGTTTTAATAAACTTTTCCAATTCTGAGCGAGTAGGAAACATAAACATTCCATCAATATCATTAGCCACATCGTTTTGATAATTGATAGAATCATAAGCAACACCACCACCAATAATGAGTGTTCCCATAATATTATTTTGTTTGAGACGAGAATGTAGGGCTGAAATAATCAAATCTGTTTTTTTGGTAGATGGTTCATTATGAGAAGTTTTATTGTCTTTGAAAGGATATTCTTCGCGCGTTTCATTTAGTGCAAGCGCCCCATGATTCACAGTATCCATTTCTTCATTTTCAAAGACTGAATGCTCATACATCGCTGGGTATTTATTAGCATAAGCAAACGTAGGTAATAATATAAGGACATAAATAATATGAGATCGCAGCTTCATTATACATTACCTTACTTGTGAATGATTATTATATTGTATCGGTAGTAACATTAAGAATTATTAAAATTTAATTATTTTCACCCCAAAATGCAGTTTCGTGCACTACCACCAGACAAATTATATACAGAATAATATGCTTTCCTTTCTTCCTGAAACAATTGAAAAAAGTCAAAAACTTAAAGAATTGGATGTTAGCAATAATCAGCTTACCTTTCTTCCCGAGACGTTGAGAAAATGCATGGGAATTGAATATCTTGATATAAGTTCTAATCTCATTTCTACACTTTCTGAGGGTATTGGCGACTGTGTCGCACTTCAATGGTTGTTTGCTTCTAATAACCGAATTGCTTCTTTACCTGAGAGCATTGGAAAGTGCATTTGTCTTATTCAGGTTGACGTAAGTCACAATCTTCTGGTTTCGTTACCAGAGACTCTGTGTGAGTGTATAGAGCTGCAATGGCTTTGCGCCCAACATAATCAACTTTCATCTATTCCAGAACACCTTGGTCATTGCGTGGCTCTTGTTGGAATTTTACTTGGCAGCAATCAAATCACCTCGTTGCCAGAAAGTTTAAAACAATGCTCGTTGCTTGAAAGTATTAATCTTGATAATAATTGTTTGTCATCCCTGCCTGAATTAAGACCTGATGTAGATTTTGTTGATTCAACTGAGAACTCTACAACCAAACGACCAGTAGCAGCTTCACAACGATTACAAAGTCATTCAATTTCTAAAAAGCGATTCGAAAATTAATGATTCCTGGGTTGAAAAACGCTCCCTGTAGAGGGCGGTTCATTTGTTTGTCGTTGTTGTTTGATGTACTCATCAAACATATATTTAGAAACTTCAACGGTCATTGACTTGGAACCATCAATGCTTTTAAATTCAACAGTAATGGGTTCCATTTTAGCTTGCTTGATTTCTGCATATACTCCCGCTTGCAGATGTGCTTGAAATTCCTTGGCGATAACAGTTCCGATTTCAGGATCTTGTCCTTCCTTATTGAAATCAATTTTTAAGGCCCCCATATTCAAATTTTTATTCATAAATTCAGTGGCTAGTTTTAAATCTTCGCTATTGTATTTTAAGTGACTTGTGGCACGTTCCTTCTCATGTTGAATTTGAAATAATACTCCTTGTCTTCTTCTAATATCTCGTTCTTCTTTGTGAGCCGCATGTGCTTCTACCAATTTACCTGCGAGTTCTGCTTTTTTCTTTAGAACTTTGCTAACTGTTGACGTAAGCGCTGTATTGATGCGAAGCTTATGTTCAATCCCCACTGCTTTCAATAGACCATTTATTTTCACTTTGATCGCATTTTTTGCTTGTGATGTTTTTTTCAAAGATCCAATCTTTTTAAGATCACTATCCAAATCCTCACTTAATGTTTGAATTTTTTGAGCCAATTCCTGATAAGACTGTAAGCCATTTTCAGGTGAAGTGAGTAATTCGTTTCTCAGTTTAGCAAGTTGCTTTTCAGCTTCGGTTAGTCTTTTATATTGCTTTTCTGCTTTAGATTTCTTACCAGGTTGCACTGATTCTGCAACTTGCGCTCTAGCAGTATGTATTTCTTGCTTATATTCTTCAACCATCGTTTCTAATTTTTCCCTTGTTTTTTCAAGGATAGTAGTCTTGTTTTCATGGCTTTGCTTGATAAGATCGCAACGATGCATGCGCTCAGCTGCATCTAATAACTGGCTAAATTGCAAATCTGGCTGATCTATTGCTAACATTGATAATGTTTCAGGATCAGAAGTTAATTTTCTAATATATTCTTTATCTTTGTCAGTAAGACTAAATTCTGTAAACTTATCGATTACTTCTGCCTGAAGATCCTTCAAATGTCCTTGAATAATCGCCTTAGCAGATTGAAGTTGATCAATTTTTTCTTGAACTTCCTTAATAGGAATAACCTTTTGTTTTAACAATTCATAATATGCTTTTTCAATTTCCTCATGTGCCATAATAGCATCAGATAGCGGCTGCAAAGTTTCATGAGTAAATAATTTTCCTGCGAGAACTTGTATTTTCTCATTCCTTTGTGACTGAAGTTCGTGTTGAATCATCCCCGTTGCAAGACGGATGTTTTGCTCATTATTTTCTAATTCGGCTCTCATTTGGTTTAGCCACTCAGGATTGACAGGCATATCTCCAACAGCAGCTTTAAACCCAGGAAGGTCTGCCAGCATAAGGTCAAAAGATACTTCGACTCCATTATCTTTTAATTCAGCAATTTTTTCTTTTGCCCTCTTTTCAGATTCAGCTGCCACGTCCATTTTTCCTAATGACTTATATAGCTGAATCCTGCTCAATTCAGCATTAATTTCAATTTTAGTTTTTTCTAGGTATTTATTCTTTATAATACTGATTAATTCTTTTGCCTTCTCTTTTGATTTCGGATCAACATCTTTAGAAATTTTTACTGCTTGCTCATATAATTTCTTGAAATCAATTTCACCATTGTCAACTCTTGGGATAGGCGAATTGAACACTCTTGAATATAATTCAAGCTCATTAAACAATGGTTCAGTTGATGCAATGATTTTCAAAATTTCTAACTGTGCTAAAGGATGCTCCAAATATGCAGCATTAGTAAGTGCTGATATATTATGAGATGATCTTGAATAATCCATATAATATTTTTCTGCAAGATCAGAAATTAATTGCTCGGCTTGAGCTGCTATTTGGGGATCGTTGTTATCATGATACAACTGTAATAACGATTTAATTATAACGAAATCTGTTGAGTCCGATGAACCTCTAGAAACAGGAAAATATTTTGTTGCTGCTAGTTTTAATTCTGCTAATGCATAGCTATCAAAATTTTCGAAGGCAGATGATTTGTTCATTTCAAGCCCAAGCTTGATAAGTGATAATCTTGCTTGCTCAGAACCAAGATCGGCTGCATTTTCCAAATCGGCGCAATAATTGGTAACCATACCTCGTATATCCATACCAGCTCTAAAATCTACCCCTAATAATTTATATTTCGATTCTAGCGCTGCTTTTTCTTGTGCTACTCGTGCTTCTAGCAAGGCAGGTTCGCGCAATTTATTTTTTGCATTTACATCTCCTCTTCTTGCTGCAATTACCAAAAACTTTACTCCTTCATCAAACGTGGATGCAGAAGCAATTCTTTTCATGCCAGCAAGATACATGAATTTTCCAGTTGCTGCTTGCAATAATTCTCTATTAGTTTTCAATGCATTAACTTCGCTTGAGCCACGGCCATATCGATCAAGAAAATCTGTAAATGCTAAGTCTTTAACGGATTCTGGGCTTTTTTGCATGTCTGGAGGGAAATTATTGTAGTAATATTCTACTTGCTCCATAAAATATTGATCCGCCTCTGAATAGATCGGAGGGTCAATCATCGGCGCTTGTGCTACTAATCCATGACGACGTTCAATTTCACTTAATTCTTGTGCTTTTTCTATAGGGAGTTTTTTACTCCTTTCAACGAAAGCTAATTCAGCTTCAAAATTTTTAACCTCTGCAAATACCGTATCTAAATAATCTTGGTCAATATATGACAATCTGCTTTTAAGTATTATATTAAAATCACAAAGTGTGGCTAACGCATATTTTGCTTCGATATTATCAGCTTTTGCTGCTGCCATGAAATAGCCTAAACTTTCATTAATTTTACCTAATTTCGCTCTTTTCATTCCTGCTAGGTAATTCAATCTAGAGATAGCTAATGTCGTCAATATTTGTTCTTCTTGTATGTTTAAGGGATATTTTTGTTTAGCTAATTCAATCATGTCTGCAAAGGTATTCGCCGTACGACCAGGGTCGCTGTAAACTTCTTCAACTGCTGCTAAAAATTCCTTTTCTCTATCCTCATATTGGGCTTTACTGCGTGATTGATCTAATTTTTCTAATTGCAATTGATCCTTATTTTTAAACCATTGAATCATTCCTAGAGTTTCTGGATCTTGGCTATTTGGATCTCTCCCATACCAACTTAATACATTGTTAATGATTGGATCAATGGGTATCTGACTCAATACCTCTGGTATGCGTATTGGATCATCAATAGACCGCAATGCTATATTTTTAGCATTATTGTACTCAGCTTCAAATGCTCTGCGATACATAATATTAGGCAAAATGGGTTCTATTTTTGGGACTGCTGGTTCTTTACTAACTTGAACAATCGATTCTGGAGGGTTAACAGGAGAACTGATTGCTTGCGTAGTAGGTGCGGCATGATGAGTTACCCATTGTTCTGCTAATGCATTTAAATTATCGAGTAATTTATCCGATTCACGTTCTTTAAAGCTCTGTTGTTCCTCTGTCTCTTCTGGCAAAGCATCAATTTCCACTGAGAGTTGTTTGATTTTGGGAGTTTGATTTAAGATGTTTTTCACAATTCTTTTTTGTGCGCCAGCTTCTCCTCCTGGCATTTTACAAAGATCAGCATACCTCGGCGTGCTCTTTACCTGTTCTAAAGTAATATTTCCTATTTCCTCTGGTAATGTTGAAGTATCAACCATTGATTGCACCGGCGTAGAAACAGGTGTTACGACAGGGATAGCATGATGAGTTACCCATTGTTCTGCTAATGCATTTAAATTATCGAGTAATTTGTCCGATTCACGCTCTTTAATGCTCTGTTGTTCCTCTGTGTCTTCTGGTAAAGCATCAATTTCCGCTGAGAGTTGTTTGATTTTAGGAGTTTGATTTAAGATATTTTTCACGATTCTTTTTTGTGCACCAGCTTCTCCTCCTGGCATTTTACAAAGATCAGCATACCTCGGCGTGCTCTTTACTTGTTCTAAAGTAATATTTCTTATTTCCTCTGGTAAATTTGAAGGAGCAACTTGAATTGGCTCCGCTTTTGAAACTACTACTGTAGGTTGAACGGGTACGACAACCTGTGCTTCGTCATTTAAATCAGGAATTTTGGGAACTAATGCATCTGTTGCTTGCTCTATTTCCTTATCAGTTTTGACTATTTTCAATAGCTCAATATTGCCTGTAAAGGCCTTCATCGCAAGCCGCTTAGCTTTGTTATCAATAATAGCAAGTAATTTATTTTTTTCTTGTTGCAATGTCTGATATTCTTTAGATAATCGTTCTATTTGTGTTTGCCGAGCCTTCAAATCTTCACCAGGCTTGAGAACCCTGCTTAAATCAGCAAGTTCTTTGCGTAAAATGGAAATTCTGTCTTTTACTTCAACAAGTCTTTTTCTTTCCTCTACTACAATAGATTCTAATTGTGGATAGGCTTTTTCTCTGGCAAGTTTTAATTCTCGTTCTAATACATCTTTTTCCAACGGTTCATAAAAATATTGTTGATGTAATTCTCCACTTGCAATCTTAGCTATTTCTATTTTCCATAAATTCTTGTAATACTGTTTATGTAGCGCTAAAGAATCACTATAGGGTCCTCCTCCCCATCCTCCCCAGAAATTACGCCTTTCACCAGCAGATCTCCTTTCTATTTCCTTTAACGTATCGTTATTTTGAACCAATTGTCGCCAATAATTTTCAAAATTACGATTCATCGTGTTTTCTAATGATGATGAGAGATTATTTATACTATACCCAACAACATCATTTGGATCAGTTGTTTTTGCTACATAACAAGCATTAAAATTATTTAATAATTCCATTTTCTCCTGGGGCGATAAAGCTTTAATTTGTTCAAGGATCTTTGTTTTAACATCAAAGGCTAAGTTCTCTCCAGGTGATTCCATAGGTTTATTTTCATCAGGTCTATTCAATTTTGTTAATGGATTATTTAAAGGAGCTGAAATAAAAACACGTCCCCAGGCACCGGCATCACAGGATGGATTATCCTTTGTTGAATCAAATCTAGAATATGAACCATCATTATGTGCTCTTTGAATTTCAGAAAGTACATTTACCAAGCTTTCTTTTTCCGCATCAACAGCTTTCTCTTTGCTACCTAGCTCCTTTATAGCATCATCACTAAATTCTATATCAGGATCGCTAGCTGCTAACCACATATAAGCTAATACTTCACGAGCTGGCGTCGCCCCACGACCAAAAGAAGGCCCCAAAGTTCTTGTTGAGCCATGATGAAATACACTACCAAAATTTACACCTTGTCCAATTTTGGTTTCTTCTGTGATTGCTCTTAACGCTGCTTTATAACGTCCTCTTTCATTGAGATTATCATTTTGCTGTTTAATCTGTCCTTCTCTATCTAATTGAAAATCTTCTTGCTTGCATCTTTTAAGTCCTGGGTTTGTCGCAAATTGACTATCTTTCAGTTTTTCCTCAATAATATACTTTTCTAATTCTTTGAGAACAGTGTCAATACCGCCTTTCTCCCGTAATTTAGCTTGGTATTTTTGCTTCACCTTTTGGAAAATTTCAACTGTTTTTTGTGCTTCATCCCCCCTCAACATTGATCCCTCATTGCCTTGCAAAACGGCTTCGGGGTTATCATTTTGCTGAGCGTTAAGAAGATATTGTTGGGCTAGTCTTAATGCATTTTGAGCATCTTGTTGTAGCAGTTCTATAGATGATAAAGTCATAATATTTTCCTAAGTACAGCTATTTTCTTTTATGACTTGCGTAAATTAGAATAAGTTCAATAATTACTTATGTCGCGGCTTAACTCTCTTAAAATTAAGAAAATTTGTTTAATTTCTGATCTAATATTTAGGGCGTGTATAGATGTGGTGTAATTACATTACTCTTTCGTCGTGTAAATGCAGTCGATAGAAGATTACTAAGATTTAAAAAGGTCTTTCGTGGCGAAAAGAGGGCTGATGATTTAATATTGCAAGCCCCTCTTTGTGCATTTTCGCGGCCTGTAGTGTTTCTATCCGTCGATGAGCTCTAATACTGGGCACAACAGTCAATAATCTTGAAAAATATTCTAAGCGATGATCTTTTTGAAAAATCGCGTTTTCAAGATTCACACTCCATGAGTAAAGGTCCCAAAGTATAGGGCGAGAATATGGGATCCCTAATATCGCTGTTGCGATATCATGATCTGTCATATTGATAGGTTCGGATCTTAACTTGATTAATATATATTTAGCTAATGCAACTTTGAGATCATTTTTAAAGATTGTTTTATCCGCTAAGTATTTGAGTAAAGGTTCAAAAGCTTGCTTATTTGGACTATGTCGATATTTCTCAATATGTTCATCTACTGTTTGAAATCTATCGAATCGAGAAAATGCTTGATACATTTTGTCAACATCAATTTTTTCGTCCTCATTCAATGCCATTAATAGAACTTCGACACCTCGCTTTAGGTTCGTATAAGAACAATTTAATTGTTTTTGTCTTTTGATTCTTTTTGAATATAAATACTGTGGATTAAGCTCGCTAAATCCGGATAAAGATAACCTTGTTGACATCAGTGAATAGCGAGTAATACTTAATTTCCCTATCAAATTAGCCAAATCAACCTCAGACATTCTCATCAGTTTATCCGCATTAATTTGATAGCAAGTAATACCCGGTGTAAGATTTATGCCTTTATCGGAGATCAACAATCTGTCTTTATATAAAACCGCAAAGCCAACATGATTTGGCCAATGACATCGAATGATAATGGGATATCCTTGTTGATATCTTTTAGCGCTCTTTAGATGAAAATCTTTTGCTGATTCAATGTAGATTTGAAAACACTCTGTTACAGTCTGCATAGCAAATTGTTCTGCAAGGTTAAAAACAGCATATACATGAGGTGAATTTCGTTTTTGTTGTACAATTTGATTAAATAATGCTATATGACGCGTAATAGCAGGCAACGTATAGGTTTCACTAGAGCTCTCATAACTTATTGCATAGTTTTGTTTCTTTCCTTTTAAAATAATATTACCTCTTAATCCTAAGCAATGACCTATAATTTTAATATCATGACTATCTATCCCACCAAAGCTGAGCAATGTTTCTATGGCCTTTTTACGGCCACGTTGAACTGCCAAAAATAAAGGCGTTTCTGAATTATTCCCTTCAGCTGAATAAGTTTCATTTACATCAGCTCCTTCATTTTCAAGCAAATGCTTAATCGTTGGCACATTACCCATAGCAGACCAATAATGCAGTTGTGGTTGCTCTTTTTCAGGTTGAATACAATATCGATAAAGACTTGCAAAGATAGCGCTTAACATTTGTTTGGCTTTTGCAGCATATACACGAAAATTTAACATTGAATTGCTCTATTAATAGGCATGAGCGAGATCAGACTTTAAACAAATATATATAGATTATCAAGATTCAGGTGCAAATTGCGCAAAAATCCTCCTTTGGAATAAAGGAGGATCAGGTAAATTTAATCAACGCAAGTTTACTACTTTTCTTCTTGTGTTTTCTTGCGTCAGACTATTGTCTTCAATTTCTTTTCGCACAGTCTGTAAGCGTGTAAATTGCGGCAAAAATTGCTCAGTTTTTTCAAAAACGTGCTGTCGTTTTTCTTCACGACCTGCAGTCTTTACCAAATGTAACCACGATAAAGGTCTAAATGAGTCTCCAATAGAAACGACTTTTTCTTCGACTCCTGTCACCAAACTACTAAGACCATAAGTAAATGTACCTCCTATCGCCCCAAACACCATCATCATAGGCCATGCATAACCCATAAAAAATCCGTATAAAGCACCAATAGCAAAGCCCCCAAACCCTATCAAGATTGAGGTGTAATGATGATTTTTTGCTTCTTCAACACGTTCTAATTTTTTGGCATCCGTCTTAAAATTTTCTGTTACCGTGCTTAATTTTGAAGTATCGGAATTTAATAGCTCTAATTTTGAGCCACGTTCAATTAATTTTTGTTGATTTTCAGCTTCCTGCTTTTTAGTTGCTTCAAGATCGGCATTTATTTGCGCAATGAGTTTTGCTTCTTCTTCTGCCGGACTCAGTTTTGCATCAACTGCTGATTTTTTGTTTCGTTTCATATGAAATAATTCCTTTTTTAACAATGTTTTGATTTCTTTACCAAAAGATTTACCTTCATTGACAAATGGTAATCTAAAGTAAGCTTGCTGCATTTGTGATGCAATCTTTGTTAAGCCATAAGAGATGAAACCCGTTAAGGCACTACTTACCAATATCCACGGCCAAGAAAATCCAGAGAATAAACCATATACGCCACCGATTACACTTGCTAGTATCACGACAGTTAACGCAAAATTGCGCCAATACATCTTATATTTCAATTTTCTTGCATCTGTCATCAGAAAATGTGATTGATCTACTATTTCTTGAGTATTATCTTTTAACTTTTCAAGTTTCTGGCCTCTAATAATCAATTTATCTACATTCTCAACCATGATTTTTTTCGTGTCGTCTAATTCTTTTTTTAATTTCTCAATCTTGGTATCTTTCCCCATGTGCATACCTCACTTACTGTTATTCACAGTAAACCTATATTTTTTACAGTATATAAATATACAGAAACTTTTAGATGACCTATTAGTAAAGAATAGCCGAATATAATGGAAATTTAGTGGGGATTTTTTATCAGGCGCTGGGTTTGTCTAAACATTTGATTCAGTGGCTGAGGATCCAAAGGCAAAAATTCTAAAAATGGACATCTCACACCATGTAAAGAAGATAGTTTTTCAAATTGTTGTTCAATGCAATGTTTCGCTAACTCTAGATTATCTGCTTGCATTTTAATGATGATATGATGTGGAGAATGTTGTAGTAATTGATATTTTTGAATATTCCCCCCTGCCCGATTAATAGCCAAATGAATATGATCTGAATAAATAGGTTTTAAAGCAGAGCGTTTACTATAATCAGAAAAATAAAGCATATCCTCACACCTACCAACAATTCTTTCAAAGACCATCATAGGATTATGACAGGCACAAGGCTTAGATTTTACCGCTAAAATATCTTCCATCCGATATCGTATTAAAGGTTGCAACTTTCTATGCAATGTTGTAATTACTGGTATAAAGCGCTGTTTACTTTCATCTATCCATTCTTTCTCAATATAAAACTGATCTTCATCCACATGAAAATTACCATATTCGCAAGTTGCCCCTAGCCATCCTTCAGCGCATTGATATAACTGATAGATATTTTGTTCAAAACTACTTGCAATAAGCTTTTCTTCGTGTGCAGTAATCACCTCTTGAGTCGCGATAATTTTTTGTAAATTGAGATAAATTATTTTATCTTTTTGCAAACGCGCCAATGTGCAAAGCGTTTGCACTGGCGCAACAATCACATCGGGCGCAAAAAGCATTAGTCTTCTCAAATCTGTTTCAAAGTTCTGATGCAAATCGAAAAAATTCCATTCAAAACATGTAGAAGAACTTAATTTTGGAAAATACGGTTTATTTGACAAATGAAAAATGGCTATTTTAGGCGGTCTGATAAAGAATGAAGGCAATATTTTTGACAATGTGCTTGATAATGCCCTTATGATTTCTTGATGAGTATAAAGATAAATACCAGGAATACCAGAAGTTCCAAGTGAACGATGTGCAAAAAGATCTGGATTTCGTTCATCGACAACCAATGCTGCTGCATCAGTAGAAAATTGTAAGATATTCATATCTTTAAAATTATCTTGCACAACAGTTTTATCGACAATAGGGAGATCGCCTAGTTTAGTAAAATGTTTGAGTTGATAGAAGGGAATGTGTGTTTTAATATGTTTTAATACTTTTTTAAGACGAAGATGTTGCTTCACGCGCAACACTATCGCAGTCTGTAACCATCCTTTTACACGTGCTATTTGATAGTGAAACCAAAAGCTCGATTTTGCCCACATTTAACATACCCTTGTGTATTTTTTAATTTTATTCTTCCACAAATCTATTTCATTTTAGGTTAAGAGGGATGTAAAGCAAACAATCCAGATAAGCGGACAAGAACAAAGGATAAATGGTCATATGTGTAATTAAAAAAAAATTAATGTTGTATAAGGTGTTTGCTTCTTGTGGTTATATAAACAACTTTAACATTTTGCAACTCATCATTAACAGATTGGATTTGCTCACGATAGAGTACTGGCTTGGTGTGATTGGGAGGCAAGTTTTGCGTTTTTTTATCATTTACGTTGACCAGCTTTGTATTTGGAATAGGTCTTAATGCATTAGCCACTTTTTTGGGGATATCGATTTGATTGTCCCAGAAACTCAAGCCCCAGAAAAATCGCTGGGTGAAGGTAACACTTGCCCAAGCGCTTAAACCTCCGACTATACCAAAAAAACTTGCTGCTCCACATTTTACTACCTCTAAAACGCTAACCGCAGGTAACAGGCTCCATGGAAGCGCCAAAGTACCAGCAAATGCCAATATTGCTCCCACATACATCGCCACACTAGCTGAGGCAAGATAGATCAAAGTTTCAAGAGATTTTCGAAAACTGATTTTTTTACCAACGGATAAATCTTTAGATAAAAGCCATCCAATGTCACGATGCAAAGCTTCTGCGGCATCATAGGTACTAAAATCATTTCCGCACCTTTTCGATAAATAAGTTGCCGCAGCAAATATGCTTAATATGGAAATAGATGCGCCTCCCGTTAAGGCAACAACATCAACTACCGCTAAAGCTGCAGAAATCGACACCAACCATGATGCCCATTGTGCTATATAATGTATTATTTTTTCGCGACTGGTGGCTTTATTGATTGGGTTATTAATATTAATTTTAATACCTACAGCCATGGAAGTTTTTAATTCTAAACCAGATTCAGCAAGATTATTAAGATAATCTGGTATCACTCGAAGTTTTGAAACTGCCACTGGTAATGGTAATTTTTGATCACGCCGATATTTATATTCTTTCTCTACAGCATATCCGATAAAATGGATATTTTTTGATGGAAGAATGGCAAGCTCAAATGGTGATTTTCTTATTTTTGCGCGTCCGACTTCACGATAAAGTGCTGCATATAATTCTGGTTGATGTGCTTTTAAATCTGATGCTTTACAACTAAGATTGAGCGCTTTACGTTTATTTATCCATGCTCTTTCTTCAATTTGTATACGCAAAGAGCCTTGTGATGTATTCGCCAATTCGTAAAACTCTGGTAAAAAGCTGCCTACAAAGGCTTGACGGCCATGAACCTTTTTATATAAAGGTACATAGGCAATATCCAGATTACGAAGAGTAGGAGTGGCAGCCTCTACCTTGAGCCACCATGCTGCCATTATATTTTTAAATATATTTGGCATCAGCGTTCTCCTAACCAGATCTTAGACGGATAGAGTTATTTTTATTTCTTATAATTAAAAATTGATGTCGTTATTAATAAAATTGTTGCAGCAGTAACCACAATTGCTGGCCCTGTGGGAACATCCCAAATATGAGAAGATAAGATCCCAATAATAACAGATATCATCCCTATGAGACTGGCCAAGATTGCCATACGTTCCGGACTGCTAGCACAAGGTCTTGCTGCTGCTGCAGGTATCACCAATAAAGCCGTAATCAGCAATACGCCAACGATTTTAATGGCAATGGCAATAACAACTGCCAATAAAACGACATAACCTGCTTGAACCTTACGAACCAAAACCCCTTCTGCTTGCGCAAGATCACTATCCACACTAATCCGTAATAAGGGTTGCCATAACCTGGCTAACATCACGAAAACTAAAGCACCGCCAACAAAAATCATGGATACATCTGACCAAGACATAGCCAATATATCACCATATAAAAAACCTAAAACATCAACCCGAATGTCTTTCATTAGCGCTAATACCAATAAGCCCAACGCCAAAGAAGTGTGAGAGAGCATGCCGAGTAAAGTGTCATTTGCCACTTGTAGTTGATCTTGTAATCGCAATAGGAGCAAGGCTACTACCAGAGCAATAACACAAACACCTAGGGTAATATTGATTTGTAAAGCTAAAGCTAACGTGATCCCAAGTAACCCTGAATGGGATAACGTGTCTCCAAAATAAGCAAGACGACGCCACACCATCAGCGAGCCTAGGGGGCCTGTTATCAATGCGACCCCTAAACCACCCAATATTGGAAGCAGTAAATAGCGTATATCAATAGCTTGCCATATTTCATTCATGGGAGCTTCCCTCGTGCTTTTTACTAATCACTGCTCCATGTACATCATGATGATGATCATGATGATGCGTATAAAAAGCTAAACCTTCTGCCGCTCTACCAAACAAAGCAGCAAATGCCGGATCTTTACTTACCTTTTCAGGGTTACCTGAACAACAAACGTGTTGATTTAAGCACACCACAAAATTTGTACGTGCCATCACAATATTGAGATCATGTGATACCAGCAAAATGGCACATTGATGTTTGTCTCTTATTTCAGCAATCAAGTCATAAAGCTCACCCTGCCCCAGTAAATCGACCCCTTGGGCAGGTTCATCTAAGATCAAAACTTGGGGTTCGCGAAGTAATGCTCGGGCCAATAGCACACGTTGTAATTCCCCACCGGAAATGGATTGTAAGGGGCTCTGTTGAACATGCTTGATACCCATCTCAGTTAACATTTTGCTCAGCATTTCATTTGACCAGGTTTGGCCTAATTGCAAAAAACGCTGCACTGTTAATGGGAAAAGCGGATCTAACTGTAACTTTTGCGGCACATAGCCAATTTTAAGATTGGGTTCATAGGAAATCTTTCCCATGCTGGGTTGTATTAAACCAACAATCAGCTTAACTAAAGTTGTTTTTCCAGCACCATTTGGTCCCACCACAGAGACAATCTCTCCAGATTTGAGGGTTAAACTGACATGTTGGAGGATGTCACGCTTACCATCTGAATAAGAGACTTTTTCTACTTGTACTAAAGAATGGCTAATGGTTGGGCTCATAACTTTTATGCAAGGTCGGGATGTGATAGATTCTAGCACTACCTGAGTCATACGCCTATGGGATCACATGCGAAAATATTCTTCTTTTATAGCCGTACTATTAGCGATGCTTTGCCTTAACTGCCATGGAGCCCCCAAGGTAGCCGTCACCATTAAACCTATACACGCTTTAGTCGCGGGTATTATGCAAGGTATTGGTGAGCCCCAATTATTGCTCCCAGATGGTACCTCGCCACATACCTTTCAGTTAAAGCCCTCGACGCTGAAGCAATTACAACAAGCTGAGCTTATCATTTGGGTCGGTCCTCCCCTTGAATTATTCATGGTCAAGCCGCTAGAACAATTTCATCCACGTTTTGGGATATTAACGTTGATGACGGTGCCTCATTTACAAATTTTAAACCAACGTAATGAACGTGAGTGGGCACATGATCACGGCCATGATCAAGAACATGATCATGATGAAAACTCACATCATTCCCATGACGGCCAAGATCCTCATATTTGGCTTTCAACCGATAATGCCAAAATAATGGTCGATAGCATAGTAGCAATACTGTCCAAACATGATCCTGATAACACAAAAAAATATCAAGCCAATGCTAAGAATCTCAAAGCAAAAATCAACGCTGTGAAAAGCACACTGACAACACAATTGTCGCAAGTTAAAACAAAACCATTTATGGTGTATCACGACGGTTACCAATATTTTGAAAAAGAGTTCCATCTTGATGCTGTTGGCACGATGATGCTCAATCCCCATATACCTTTAAGTGCACATAGTCTTAACGAGATAAAACAATTGATTAAAAGCAACCATGTTAAATGCGTCTTTCGTGAAACTGAATTTAACGATACAATGACGCGCCAATATTTAAGTGGCATCGGGGTAAATGTAGAAGAGTTAGATCCATTAGGTGCTCGTATTCCTCAAGGACCAGAAGCTTACGAAAATATCCTGTTACAACTGGGTGATACTATCTCTTCTTGTTTGCAAAAATAAGAATTAGAATAACGAGGAGAACATCATGGCTGCCCATGGTCCACAATTTAATGATGCTGAAATCCCCCAAAGAGATCCGTTTGAAGATCTCAGACGAAAACAACAAGAAATATTAAGACAATTTAAACTTGCTCAAAAAGCAAAGCAACTTGAAGTGAAACAAAGTCAATCTAAAGGCAGCGCTTACGATGATAAGCATACAAAAGGTCGAACGCCCTTAAAAAATAGATACTAGCACTAAAAAAGGGGCCAAAAGGCCCCTTTTCATTATGCTGATTTTTTTTAACCACGTCCTCTACGTTGCTTGTAACATTCAACCGATAAACCCTCACGGCTTAAACAACGGTAAAAACCTCGTGGTGGATTCCCTTTTCTATTATGCGATGTTCTCATATAAAAGGGATGATAATGATGTCCGTAGTGTCCAAATTTTGGGTACTGATAATCAGGATGGTAATGTCCATGATGTTTAGTGAAGAAATAGCCGTTTTTATGGCGTTGATGACAATTTAAATCCCAATAGTTACCAAAACCATCACCATAGTAACCATCAAAACGATGCTTCCAACCATATGCATCAACGGGTGGTGCATAGCTGGTGGCTACATAATGCGGATCGCCATGTGTATACCCTTCGTTAAAATCTGGATCATAATGATATTCGTAAGCGAAAGATGCTGTACCAAAAACCAATAATATTGAACATACCAAAGCTCTCATATCTAACTCCCCATCATTGTCTTTAAATCGCGATAGTCGACAATATTAGATCGTCAAAAGTTCGACATTTAATTAGGGATATTTAAAAATATTTTTAATACTGGATGAATACAGGTGGCATTATGAACAGTAAATGAATTCATCTTATTTCTTATCCTTTCAATTCCTTCAGCAATTCATTTATTCCCGCGTAATCAACCTTCCCACTACCTAATAAAGGTATTTTGTGTAGTATTTTAATTGCTTTAGGAACCGCTAATTCACTAATGCCATTTTGTCTTGCATATTGAATAATCTCGCTTCTATCAGCATGCTCATGGGTCGTCACCAAAAGCAGTTGTTCGCCCTTTTTCTCATCAGGAATAGTGATCACAGCATGCATCGCATGTGGCCAAAGTTTATCCAAATAATGCTCCACAAAAGCTAGGGATACCATTTCACCGCCAATTTTGGCAAAGCGTTTTGCGCGACCTTGAATAGTAATATAACCTTCATTATCAAGGGTAACGATATCCCCTGTGTCATACCAGCCCTCATCTGGAGGAACAAGCACACCTGGATTATCATAAAACATATAGCCAAGCATAATATTGGGTCCCTTGACGCTCAAACGCCCACCATCAGTAATATCCGGCACTGGGCTAATATTGAATTCTATCCCGGGCATGAATTTGCCAACAGAACCAGGCTTATTATGCATCGGTGTATTGGCTGAAATCACTGGCGAGGTTTCAGTTGCACCATATCCTTCAAAAATACGCACACCAAATTTATCTGCCCATAAACGGCGGTTTTCTTCTTTAAGTTTTTCTGCACCCGCATAAACATAACGGATACTATAAAAATCGTAAGCATTTGCAAAACGAGCATAGCCTGTTAAAAAGGTATTGGTGCCAAATAAAATCGTGGCATTAATATCGTAAGATAATTCTGGAATAATACGATAGTGCAAAGGAGAGGGATAAAAGAAAACTTTCATTCCATATAATATGGGTAATATTGTGCCTGCTGTTAAGCCAAATGAATGAAACATGGGCAGTGCATTTAAAACAATATCTGCAGGACTAAAATCAACCCGACTGGATAATTGTCCTTTATTTGCATGTAAATTACGATGACTTAACACAACAGCTTTTGGAGTGCCTTCTGAACCAGAAGTAAATAAAATAACTGCAGGATTATTAGCATAGGCATATTTTTGCGAGATACCATAAGCCCAAGGTAATTTTGATGAAAAAAGTGCATGTAATTTATCAAAAAATCCCACTTGTGATTTAATGTCTTCTAAATAAATTATTTGTATACTTTTATCTTCTAGTGCTTTAATCATACCTTGCAATTTTGCTGTTTCAACAAAGGCTCTCGAAGTACACACAATTTTTAATTTTGCGGTTAAACTTGCAAGCACCACATTCTGAGTACCCGTTGAAAAATTGATCAAGGCAGCCACACGCAAATAGGCTTGCAAACCAAAAAATGTCACAATGGTTGCAACAACATTGGGCATTAATATGCCGACTGCCTCTCCCCTTTTTGTCATCTTTGACAATTTTCTGCCAAGAACTAAACTTCCTAAAATAAGTTTTTTATACGAAAGAGGTTCTCGCTTGATATCTTCAATAATTTTATGTTTAGCACCATGAATATTTTTAGCTTCAATGAGAGATTGAAACAATGTAGTATCAAGATGAGTACCTAAAAACATAATATTACTCATAATTTGATACATTTTATCGCCCATCACTTGACGACGTCTTCGGCCTCTTACTTCTTCATCCACTTTTAATTGCTGCGGTTCGAATATCGTTAAAGTGATTTTTGGAAACCATCTTAATCGCACTCTGCCACGAAGACGTGAGAAGGGGGAGTATTGAGCTCCTTGAATTAATATTGGCAGCACCATGGCATCAGCTTTATCTGCAATTAATCCAGGGCCTTCATAAATTTTCATCAAGGCACCCGTGACAGTAATGCGCCCTTCGGGGAAAATCACTAATTTTTTATCTTCTTTGACGTATTTGATGATCGATTTTAAAACATAAGGGTTAGTAGGTTCTAAACCAAAAATCTCAATAAACATCGTAATGGGCTTTACCCACCATTTATTAGCATAACCACCATACATAGCAAACGATAGTTTATCCGGCAAAAAAGCTGCTAGTAACAATCCATCTAAAAATGAAGTATGGTTAGGCGCAATCACGACACGGCTGCCGGCCTTGCGAAAATTTTCTAAACCTATTACTTCCACACGATAAACAAGTTGCAAAATCAGCCGCAATATTGATTTTACTAAAAACCCAGGTAACAAACGACAACTTTGCACAACGACAATTAAATTGACCAACCCAATCGTGAGAAATATTTGTGGAATTGTTAATTTTAATTTGAGCATGATCATGGTAGCAATAGCTGCAACTGTCATAAACAATGCATTCATAATATTATTACTAGCAATAACACGAGCTTTATGAGATTCTTCAGCGATATGCTGCATGATGGCATATAATGGCACAATATAAATACCCGCCGCTGTGGCAATCAGCAACATATCCAGCATAATTCGCCAATGATTGGGTGACTGTACAAACTCATGTAAAGTTAATAACGCAGCCCCTTGTGAAGCATGTGTTTCAAGTAGCGTTGCAAAATATAAGTCAAAAGTAAAAAGCGAGATGGCTAATGCGGCTAAAGGAACATAGGTGGCTTCAATTTGCCCTTTTAACAAGCGATTACAAAGGCTTGAGCCGATACCCACGCCAACAGAAAAAATAGCTAAAAATAAAACAAAGACATCTTCATTTGCGCCAATAAAATCCTTAGCATAATTAGGAAATTCTGCTAAAAAAGTAAAGCCAATAAGCCAAAACCAGGAAATACCTAATATGCAAAGAAAAATGCTACGTGTTTTGCTGGTAAATTTAACGATATCCCAAGTTTCTTTGACAAAATTGAGAGACAATTTTAATAGAGGTGCCGCCGCTTTTGCTTTAGGGATAAAACAACTACTTAAAAATCCCAGCACGGATATTAATACAATAACGGTTGAAATAATGATTAAGCCATGTGGCAGGGTGATAAAAATAACGCCTAATATATTACCAAGTAAAATAGCTAAAAAGGTACCGGTTTCAATTAAGCCATTACCTGCAACTAATTCATCATCTTTCAGGTGAGCTGGCAAAATACTATATTTAACGGGACCAAAAAAGGTAGCTTGCGTGCCTAATAAAAATAATACAATCATCAACATCGTAACGTTTTGCAATATGAATCCAATACAACCTAAGAGCATTAAAATGATTTCTGCCACTTTAATGATTCGGATAAGTTTTGATTTTTCATATTTATCGGCGATGCTGCCTGCTTGGGCTGAAAATAAAAACATCGGTAAAATCAGTAAGCATCCGGTAAAGGTTACCAAGATTTGAGGATCGGTGGTTAATTTGCTTGATAAAAAATAGGTTATTAAAACAACGAGGGCATTTTTATATAAATTATCATTAAATGCACCCAAAAACTGGGTAATAAACAACGGTAAAAACCGTCGCTTCGTCAAAAGTGAAAATTGATTTTTAAGCATGGGGACCCTCAATCCATGACAATCGGCAAATTTTAGCCAATGTTTAGTCTTGAAAATTTTAACAGTGATTTAGTAAAAAATCTTAGCGACTATCACACCGAGAAAAAGCACGAGACCAAACCACTGATTATTTAAAAAAGCTCGAAAGCATAAAGCTGGTTCGCGATGTCGAATCAAGTACTGCTGATAAATTGCCAAACATCCTGCGATGACAATCCCAATATAATAAAATAGATGCAGTTGTAAAAAATCACCTGTTATCCATAATAAAATCAACATTAACAAATGACATATCCCAATCCACAACTTATCAAAACGTCCAAATAATATTGCCGTTGATTTCACACCAATTTTAAGATCATCTTTTTTATCAACCATTGCATATTGCGTATCATAAGCCACCGCCCATAAAAGCGTTGCAACAAATAGTAGCCAGCAATCAATAGAAAGTGCATGATCTTGCGCACTATATGCCATAGGAATAGCCCAACCAAAGGCTGCGCCTAAAATGACTTGCGGAATTTGTACAAAACGTTTTGTGAAAGGATAAAGTAGAGCTAAAAATGCCGCAACAAAAGATAAAGCTATAGTTTGCATGTTGGTAGTACATACCAGCATAAAAGCTGCTGTTATTAGAAATGCAAATAGCCATAGTGCTTGTTTAACAGAAACTTTGCCGCTGACAATAGGTCTATCCTTTGTTCTTTGCACAAACCCGTCAAAATCTCTATCTGCAAAATCATTTATCACGCAGCCCGCAGAGCGCATGATGAATGCCCCCATGATAAAGACAACAAATAATTTATATGAAGGGAATTCGTCACTTGCTAATAGCAAAGCAATTAATGCCGGCCATAATAAAAGTAGTGTGCCAATTGGCCTGTGCCAACGCATCAATAGAGCGTAATTGCGCACTCGTTCATAGCTTAGAAACATTCAGCACAGATCCTATTCATGATATCATTGCAAGACTAAACACATTTAGATAGTTAGTTAACTTATATCCATCATCTTAAGCCTACAGCGCCTCAGCAAAGTGGAAAGAGTATACAATAGTATGAGCACAACAATTAAACCCATTATCATTATTGGCACTGGCCTAGCCGGTTATAGTCTGGCCAAAGAAATCCGGAAAATCCAACCGCAAACGCCGCTCGTACTTATCAGTCAAGATGATGCTCATTTTTATTCAAAACCGCAATTATCGACAGCAATAGCACAAGCAAAGTCGCCACAACAATTAATAATCACCAACGTTGCGGATATGCGCAACCAATTACAAGCAACTATTTATGACTACACCCATGTCGCTTCAATTGATCTTACGGCAAAGACACTGATCATTGAGCATAAATTAGGCGAGGATGAATTATCTTTTAGTAAACTTGTTTTCGCCATTGGTGCAAGCCCCAAACCTTTTCCATTATTAAAAAATATTAAGAATAATTATCGCGTCAACAGCTTGCAAGATTACGCTACGTTTTTTGATATATTTCAGCAATCGGAAAATATAACCATTATCGGTAGTGGCCTGGTAGGCTGTGAGTTTGCTTTTGACTTTACAAATAAAGGAAAACAAATCAGCGTCGTCACTCCTGATCCTCATCCTTTATACAATCTGGTGCCCGCAAATATTGGTCATGCATTGCAATCTGAACTAGCAAAATTAGGGATCAATTGGTATACAAATTCTCATATTGAAAGTGTCGATGTAAAAAACTCTATTGCATTACAACTATCTTCAAATAACGTTCTCCAAGCAAACACCATTTTAACTGCAATAGGATTACACCCTAATATCGCTTTGGCTAAAAGTGCCAATATACAAACCGGTCAAGGCATTGTCGTAGATAAATATTTACAATCGCCGCAAGAAGATGTCTTTGCAATTGGAGATTGTGCCCAGATAGAAGGGATCTGTCGTCAATATGTCGCCCCTATTTTGCAAAGCGCTCGCGCATTGGCGCAAACATTATGTGCTAAACCCACGCCTGTGGTTTTCCCCCCCATGCCGATTTCGTTAAAAGTCAGCCGATACCCCATTATTGTTTATCCTCCCACCCACATGATGGGAAATTGGACTTTTGAACAATACCCCGATGGCATCAAAGCGTTATATTACTCTCAAGATGGAGCATTAGAAGGCTATGCGCTTTCTGGCTCACAACTTGAACATAGGCAACAATGTTTGAAAGAAGTGCAAACGCTCGTAACTTTTTAGAAAAACTGATTGCACAATCAGCAAAGTAATATAAAATTTTCAGCAAATTTGCTGCATAACAGAACCGTGGTTTACACTTAATTTATTGACGTGAATCAAATAGGAATCGTGTTATGGCGCAAGTACACTCATTTTCAAATCCGTTTTTAAATGCTCAAAAACATGAGAAAGGTTCTCATAAAGGTTCCCATCAAGATTACACGCCATTTTCAAATTATCAGGCAATGTTTGAATTCCCATTAAAATCCGCGCCTTGGCTTAATTATACGCATATGGGGCATCATTGGTTTGAATCGCAACAAAAATTTTGGCAAGAATATTGGGAATGGGCATCTTGGCAACAGCAAATGATGCAACAAAATTTTCAAGATAGCTCACGTATTATGATGCATTGTATGCAACTCAGTGCAAATCCTCAAAAACTTGCACGTTACATTCGAATGAATTGGCAAAAACCTTATCTTACTCTAAATTCACAAGCACTTACTTCTTCACGATTATTATCAAAAATGATGATGGATTGCATGAGCACATTGCAAAAACCCGAAGACAAACAACATTAAGATTTGAGGTTTTGCTCAAAGAATGACATGGTTTTAGCGAATTGTGACACGGCAAAATCGAGTCCTTCGTTTGAAATATTCAATGGTGGAGCAAATCGAATTACTGTATCATGCGTTTCTTTTGAGAGCACGCCATTCTCCAATAATTTTTCACATACCTTTCTCGCTGTGAGAAAATTAGGATTGATTTCAACTCCAATAAAAAGCCCTTTCCCTCTCACGTCTTTCACTAAGGGACTCTTTAGCTCTTTTAAATTTTGTAATAATTTTTCACCTAATATTTTGCTTCTCTCAACTAATTCCTCTTTTTCAATTAATGTAAGCACTTCTAATCCAATACGAGCAGCAAGAGGATTGCCCCCAAAAGTGGAACCATGACTCGCTGGCGTAAACACATCCATGACTTCTTTGCGGGCTAGAAATACTGACAAAGGCAAGATCCCTCCCCCTAATGCCTTCCCTAAAATAATTGCATCTGGCTTGACATTTTCATGTTCAAAAGCAAACATTTTACCTGTCCTTGCTAAACCCGTTTGCACTTCATCAATAATGAATAAAACATCATGTTGATTACAAATTTCCTGGCAGGTTTTTAACCAACCTACTGGTGGAATGACAATACCTGCTTCACCTTGAATGGCTTCAATTAAAAATGCACATGTATGGGGAGTAATGGCCTTTTTCAATGCCTCACTATCTCCATAGGGAATTTCAACAAATCCCGGTGTAAATGGTCCAAAATGCTTTTTATATTCTGGTTCTGATGAAAAACTGATAACGGATATCGTACGTCCATGAAAATTATTTTTTGCAACAATAATCTGGGCTTTACCATCTGGAATGGCTTTTTTTTCATAGCCATAACGACGTGCCGCTTTTAAGGCTGTTTCAACCGCTTCTACCCCTGTGTTCATCGGTAATGCTTTATCCATACCAGAAAGTAGGCATAATTTTTCAAAAAAGGGCGCTAATGTTTCACTATGAAAAGCGCGCGAAACAACTGCTAAATTTTGCGCTTGATTGATTAATACTTCCAATAATCTTGGATGCGCATGCCCTAAACTTACCGCGGAATACGCGGACATCATATCAACATAACGTTTTCCCTCGATATCCCATAACCACTCACCTTTGCCCTTGGTCAATACCACAGGAAGTGAGTTATAGTTATTGGCGCACCACTTTTCTTCATAATTAATCCATTCTTGTGTTTTGTTCATTATTTTATCTCTTTATAACATCGCGCTAATTAAATCTTGTACTAAGTATGCCGTTCGATGCTGGATATCTCTTGTAGGATCAAATTCTACTATTTCTAAGGCTTTACATTTAGGATTTTGACTGATGCTTTTTAAAGATGTCTTTACGGCCACAACATCTAATATTCCATTTTTTTCTTGCGCCCCCGTTCCTGGTGCGATAGTTGGATCAAATGCATCAATATCGATGCTAATACCAAAACCTTTAGTGTTTGTTGAGACTTTACTTACAGCTTCTTGGAAAACACTGGCAAATCCTCTTGATTTCACTTCATCCATGAAAACTATTTTGACATTTAATTTTTTAAGGAACTCAGCTTCTTCGGGCTCAAAACTACGCACCCCGATTAAAACGATGTGTGCAGGATCTAATTTTGGGCCCACTTCAACCATATCAACTAAAGATTTTTCTCCATACCCCATTAATACGGCAAGTGGCATACCATGAATATTTTTTGTATGTGACGTCTGGGGTGTATGTGAATCCATATGAGCATCAACCCATATCAACCCAAAATTACCCTGAGCATTTAACGCTGTTGTCATAGCACTCCAAGTGCCAATCGCAATGGTATGATCGCCTCCTACAATAATTGGGAAATGCGCATGTTGCGACGCTATTACCTCATTGGCTAGCTTTTGAGAAAAGTTCTCTATTTGCGTTAAGCGCTGCTCGTAGCTGAGATTTTTACCTGCTGTATAAGGTTGCGATGGAAAAAGAAGAGAACGCCACGTGGTATTTGGCGCGATTTTTTGAACGTTTTGCAAAAGGCCAATATCTTTCAAAACTTGAGGTCCCATCTGGGCCTCATGATACTTTGCACCCCACCCTTGTCCTGCACCAATCAATTCCAATGGCTTGGTTGTCATACTATTACCTTGAAAGCTATCTATCTTTTAAGTTTGGAACAAATTGAATGAAATAGCACCTATAGATGCATATACACTATAAAAAATCTGCAAGTTGAAGTCACTTATGAAATAATCCATTTTCACAGTCGAAATGAAAACGTAAAAAAAGGAGTTATACGATATGCGTTCAATTGGAAATGAAGAAATCAAGCAAGTCTCTGGTGGCTACTATTTCTACGATATAATGCAAGGCGCTCAAGCTGGTGCCATTTTAGGTTATGGTGCTTTTTTATGTTCTCAAACTCCGTTTGCAATCGCTATTGGAACTGGTGTGACAATGGGCATGATGTTTGGATTAATGAATGCCATAGCATATGAGGCAGATGTTTTCATGTGGGGCCAATATTATAGCCAAATTCCTACGCAATCTTCTTAAGTTAAGTCTTGTGAGCCAGAATAGTCTTTTCTGGCTCTTTATATGTGTACTTTCGCCTGAATTCGCCTGAATTAAATTGAACTTCTCTGCTGCAAAACTCATCTAAGCAAATAAATGGGTCTTTCACCTTAAAATGGTAGTTCGATATATGACGGCTAAAATTAACATCCATCAAACCGCTTGCTATCACTATCTGCGGCAAATACAAATTTTTTATATAAATTCTCACTTAACTGCAAAAAAAGAATCGCCTTATCGAGAATTATTCAGCGCATTGAATTCCATCAATGATCAGGTTAATGACAATCCTAAAAATACTGTTGATTACGCAAAACTTTATACTGAATTTCAAAAAGCTGCGGAGAATGTAGCTAAATTTGAAATATCTGACAAAAAAATAAAAAAAAATAATAACGAACTTGATGATTTGTTCCTAACTATTTTTGAAAATGACAATAAGATGAACAAAATAATTTTCGAAGCATTTAACTCAGAAAAAATGAATGTAACTGCCGAAGAAATCAACAAAAGCCTCAAAGTAGAATCTGCCAATACCAATACTTTGAATCCGCATCACCCGGACAATAGGGCGAATGCCTTTTTTACCAGTATGATGGGTTGGTTTAATTATAATCCGCTACAAAAAAACAATGTTCCCTATGTCAATCCAGATATAGGCCCTCAATCAAATCAACCTAAAAATTTACGTTTTGGTGCACAAACCCAAAACAAAGGCGAGGTGAACGCAGTTTTTAAAAGATATCTGCTTGCAAATGCAAGGCGCTCAGTAGACGATGATAATAATTACCAATACGTCTATTTTAATTTATTAAAACGTGAGCAAAGTAATCCAGTATCGAGAAAATATGACTTTAACTTTAAAGATAAATTTGTTAGAAGTTCAGAAGGCTATCGTGGCAGTGCGCTCGAATCACTTAATTTCGATAAAGAATTGAAAGTTGCTGTTATCACGCTACCTGCTGACAATAATTTTCTATTAAAAAATTTCAATGTTAACGAGGGAAGAGAGACTGCTGTTACAACTGAACCGGTAGATACTTTATTTAAAGAACTTGCCACCAGCATTTTATTCAAGAAAAATGATTTTTATATACATAAGAAATTTTATAAACAAATATTTGGAGAAGATGCTAACAATATATTTCTTAACAGAAAAAATCATCACGATTTAACCGATGATGAGCTTCAAGCTCTGATGCAAACAGAGCTCGGAGAGCTTTTCAAATCAGCCGTGGAGGAAATCACTGGAAAAAATCTAGATAACGCACAACCTTTATCTACACTTGAAAGATCAGCAGTTCTCTTTCATTTTGTTAAGTTTTCGCTCACCGATCACATTCTTGATAAGCTCAATCCTCAAGGCTATAACACGACCTGTAAAGATGCGATTGATAGAGGTGCCGTTCATACGTTGTGGTATCAAATGAATAAGCAATTTAAAATGCATTTGGAGTTTGAGGAAATAAAACCCATGTCGGAAAAAGAGTTTTTAATGTATTTAGAATCACCTGCCATGTCAGTAAAATACCGAGCGCTCAATCACAATCGAAATCAATTATGGAATGTACTCAATCATAGAATGAAAGCCGATCCCATCTTTGCAAGTTTGCATCCATGGGCCCAAAACTGGTTGATTCAAAATGATCCCCAAGCACATAACAAACAAACCAAAAGAACCAGTTATATTCTCTCACAGCAAAAGCCTACCGATAGCTCGGCCACCAAACAAGATAAAAAATTAATAAAGCCTTCAGCATTAGAAAAAGATGAGAAAAAAGGACGACCATCAATTAAAGGACGTTAAAAAGGTTAAGCCTGTGCAAAATGGGCTCCCACACCCCAGCGTTGAATCATTCTTTCAATATGAGAGTTTGGCAAAGCGTTGAGCTTTTGCGACCATACTGGCAGAGATTCTAATAAAGCCTTATCACGCAGGAGATCCGCCACTTTAAAGGAAATGTCACCAGTTTGCTTCACCCCCAATACTTCTCCCGGTCCTCTGATTTCTAAATCAGCCTCAGCGATAATAAAACCATCGCAAGTTTCACGCATAATTTTCAAGCGTGCTTGAGCGGTTTCACTTAAGGATTGATACAATAAAACACAAAAACTTGCCTGTGTACCACGCCCCACTCTTCCACGCAATTGATGCAATTGTGCTAATCCCAATCGTTCTGGATTCTCTATCACCATTAAAGTTGCATTGGGCACATTCACGCCCACCTCTATGACTGTGGTGGCAACCAAAACAGAAATTTTACCTTGATAAAAATCTCTCATGACACTTTCTTTTTGATCTTTATCCATTTGGCCATGAACTAAACCTACCCGAAAGGGAAGCAATGCTTGTAATTCTTCACATCTTGTTTGTGCAGCCTGACATTCCAATATTTCTGATTCTTCTATCAACGTACAAACCCAATAAGCTTGTTGCCCACTGGCACAGACTACTTTCATCCGTTCAACAATTTCTGATTGCCGTTTTTGTGGCACAGTCAAGGTGATAATACCTTGGCGTCCTGGTGGTAGGCTATCAATGATAGAGATATCCAAATGCGCATAATGGCTCATCGCAAGTGTTCGTGGTATGGGGGTTGCGGTCATAATCAACTGATGAGCAAAACTTGGTGTTCTTGCCGTATTTCCTTTGGCATGCAAACTTAAGCGTTGATGAACGCCAAAACGATGTTGCTCATCAATGACAACAAGACCTAATTCTTGAAATTCAACATCATCTTGAAATAGAGCATGGGTACCAATCACAATTTGTGTTAAACCCATGGTAATATTTTCTAAAATTGAACGCTTAGCTTTTGCTTTGAGTTTTGAACTTAATAATTCACAACGATACCCAAAAGGCGCAAACCAAGTATTAAATTGTTGGAGATGTTGCTCGGCTAGTATTTCCGTTGGCGCCATAATAGCAACCTGTTTCTTATTAGCAATAACCGCAAGACTCGCTAACGCTGCAACGATAGTTTTCCCTGAGCCCACATCGCCTTGCACTAGGCGCAACATCGGCGCATTCGTCGCCATATCTTTTCTAATATCACTTAAAACGCGTTTTTGAGCATCGGTAAGTTTAAAAGATAGCCTAGATAAAAAATCTTCTAAAATACTTTCCTCTAACTGAAAAGCAATAGCTTGACGCGCTTTAGCACTCGTCTTCAATTGTTGCAAACTGATATGATGTGATAATAATTCTTCTGTGATTAGTCGCATATACGCTGGATGATTTTTTTGCGTTAATTGTTCAATATTAGCATCAGGTAATGGTTGATGAATGGTATTTAGCGCATCTAACCACGATAACATGGGGATATCTGTCGTTAACATTTGTGCAAAATTATCCATTTGATTTTGATATCGCTGCGTATAATCTTTGAGTAAGCGATAAATCATTTTGCGTAACCAATATTGAGAAAGTCCAGCTACCGTTGGATAAACCGCGCTCAAATTTGCAGGCATTGGCTGATTTTCTTCAATGATTTCACATTCAGGGTGTATAATTTGCTTACCCTTCATCGAGATTTTCACTTGACCAAAACAACGTATAATTTTCCCTACTTCATAACGCTGCTGTAATGATTGATGAAAATGAAAAAATAACAAACCTAAAACGCCGGAACTATCTTCGATAGTGATGATGGCTCTTTTTTTTTGCCTACCTTCAAGTTTCACTTGGATAATCTTTCCTTGAACCACTGCATTTTGATCTGCAACAAGATCTTGGATCATCGTCAAGCGGGTTCTATCTTCATAACGATGAGGACAATGCAATAGTAGATCACCAACGCAATGAATTTGCAATTTGGTTAATTTTTCTGTGATTTTTGAGCCAACACCTTTTAGTGATGAAATGGGAGCAAACCAATCAAATGGTCGAGGTGAAAATTTATCTTTTTCTTGCACATCACTTCCCACGGATTATACGAGTTACTTCTGGAACAGTACGTAATCTTCTCATTGTTCTTGCCAAGTGCGAACGATTGCGAAGAGCAACAATAAACTTTACCGTGTTGTGTCTTCCATCTCTTTCATCAACGTGCACATTAACAATATTGGCATTTGCTTCAGCAATAGCATTCGCTAAGGATGCTAATACGCCTTTGCCGTTTATCACATCAACAATGATAGGAACATGAAAATCGCCTACAACGTTTTCTTCCCAATGGACATTGATACATTGATTAGGCGTTTTACGAAATTTACTCACTTTGTGACATTTTTCGCGATGAATCACCACCCCTTGACCAACGTTCAAATGCCCAACAATTAAATCGCCGGGGATCGGAAAACAACATTTACCATAGGTAACAACCAAACCTTCTGTGCCTTTAATCATCAATGTGCTTGGTTTAGTGGTTCCTTTATCATTTTCCTTTTGCTGTTGGTAAGAGAGTATACGCTGTGCAACTAATGCTGCCATTCGTTTACCTAATCCCACATCTTCATATAATTCATCGATAGAAGTTAAACCAAAATCTTTCACAATGCCTTGAATAGTCTTCTCTCCTAGATCTTCAAGTACGATATTTGAAGAAGAGAGTACGCCATTGATTAAGCGCATTCCTAACGATTGAGATTCTGACCGCTGCTGACTCTTTAGCCAATGTCGAATATTACTTCTTGCCTTTCCTGTCACAGCAAAACTTAGCCACGCAGGATTAGGATGTGCCCCTTTGGCTGTAATAATTTCAATCGTTTGTGCATTACGAAGACGTGTCGATAGTGGCGCTAAACGTCTATCAATTTTGCAACCTACGCAGGCATTACCGATATCTGTATGAACTAAATATGCAAAATCGACAGGGGTTGATCCTTGCGGCAAAGAAAGAATACTACCCTTTGGGGTGAACACATAAACGGCATCGGAAAATAAATCTATTTTAACATTTTCAATAAATTCTAAAGAATTGCCGGTATGCTTTTGAATTTCTAGCAAACCCTTTAACCATTCACGAGTATGAATATGCGCAGTTTCTTTTTCTGCAGTTTTATAGATCCAGTGGGAAGCAATGCCATTTTCGGCCAGCTCTTCCATTTCTTCTGTTCGAATTTGCACTTCAATGGGCACCCCATGTGGCCCAATAAGTGTTGTATGTAATGATTGATAACCATTGGCTTTGGGAATAGCAACATAATCTTTAAAGCGTCTTGAAATAGGACGATAAGTACTGTGAACAATACCTAAGGAGCGATAACACTCTTCCATTTTTTTGACAATAATACGAAAGGCATACACATCCATCACTTCAGATAAAGAAAGGCGCTTTTTGTGCATTTTGTTGTACAGGCTATATAAATGCTTTTCTCGCCCCCAAACGGCACAATCTTTAATTCCAGCATCAGATAATTTTTTCTTGATTTCTTTTTCAATCGTTCTGATGAGTGCTTTTCGATTGCCTCTTGCGCGACGCACAGCTTCCTTGAGTACGCGATAACGCAATGGATATAAAGCGGCAAATCCCAAATCTTCAAATTCTACCCGCATATGGTTCATGCCAAGTCGATACGCAATGGGAGCATATATTTCTAAGGTTTCAAGCGCAATGCGACGCCTTTTTTCAGATGGCATGGCACCCAACGTGCGCATGTTATGTAATCTGTCGGCCAATTTAATTAAGATGACACGAATATCTTGTGCCATCGCTAACATCATTTTGCGAAAATTTTCAGCTTGCGCTTGCTCACGGCTTTCAAATGTAATGAGTTTTAATTTACTGACACCATCAACAAGTTCGGCGACTTTTTCTCCGAAACGCTTTGCGATGGTAAATTTATCTAATTCAGTGTCCTCAATAACATCATGGAGCATGGCTGCCATGATGCATTGGTGATCCATATGCATCCCTGCCAAAATTCTTGCTACTTCAACAGGGTGAGAAATGTAAGGTTCACCAGTATAACGCTTTTGACCTTCATGGGCCTTGGAGGCAACCATGTAAGCTTGCGTGATCTGATCAACTTGTTCTTGAGACAAATAAAGGGCCAGCTGATCTCGCAAATCGGTGAAAGCAAACACTGGTAACCCCTTCGCTTTGCTTAAGCGTCAGATTCAGTGAGGATAGTACGAGTAATAAATCCATGCGCTATTTCACGCAGAGCAACCACAGTACATTTATCATTTTGCCATGGCACCATGGGCTCAGCGCCAGTCATAGCTAATTGTCTTGCTCTTTTTGTGGCAACAAGTACAAGTTCAAATCGGTTATCAACATTATCTAAACAATCTTCAACTGTAATACGAGCCATTAATTCAATCTCCAATAGTCACTTTAATAATACATTATAATAATATGTTAACTCACTTTGCTACATTACACCAGTGTGTTATCACGAAATTATCCAATCAACTGTGCAATCAAAGGTGCAAAAGCTTGCTTTTGTATGGCAGTTATCACTCTTCTTGCACGAATAATCGCAGTTAAATCATCCAAAGCATCGTTAAAATTATCATTCACAACAACATAATCATATTCAATGTAATGCGAAATTTCACGACTGGCTTGGCTCATTCTTGTCGCAATCACTTCCTGACTATCTTGCTTTCTTTGCTCAAGGCGCATTAATAATGTTTCGCGTGATGGCGGTAAAATAAAAATGCTAACGCAATCCATTTGCTCTTTAACCCGTTGCGCTCCTTGCCAATCAATTTCTAAAATCACATCGATACCTTGCTGAAGTTGCTCAAAAACCCAAGATTTGGATGTGCCGTAAAAATGATTAAATACTTTCGCTGATTCTAAAAATCCGCCTTGTCGTTGTAAGTCATTAAATTGATTTTCATCAACAAAATAGTAGTTCTTACCATCTACTTCACCTGCCCTCGGTGCTCGTGTTGTATGCGACACCGACACTCTCACCTTAGGAACTCTCTCCAATAATGCATTGACCAAAGTTGTTTTTCCGCCACCAGAGGGGGCAGAAATAATAAACAACGTTCCCAGCACCGTCATATCATTACTCCACATTTTGGATCTGTTCACGCATTTGTTCGATTAACACTTTAAGCTCGATTGCTGCCTGAGACACACTATTTTCAGCAGCTTTTGCTGCAAGAGTATTCGCCTCGCGATTCATTTCCTGCATCAAAAAGTCTAATCGACGGCCCATAGCACCTTTATCATCTAAAGTACGTAAAACTTCTTGCGTATGGGTATAGAGTCGTTCAATTTCTTCTTCGACATCGATGCGTTGGGCAAATAGCACCAATTCTTGTTCTAATCTTTGCGGATCAATCGTTGATTGAATATCAGTTAATTTTTGCATCAATTTTTGTTTTTGTGCTTGCAAACAAAGAGGTAGTTTTTCTTTGACTAAGGCCACCTGTTCGAGCACTTGGTTTAATTTGGATTTTAAGATCTTTTGTAATTGGCTACCTTCACGACGCCTGGTTTGCACCAAATCCTGCAAAGCTTGCGTAAAAAGTTCGGTTAAAGGTTCTTTTAAATGAGAAATATCTTGTGCCACTGTCATCATGACGTCCGGCCAACGTAATACTTCCATCGCTTTGATGGTTGGGCTCACCCCAGGAAATTCTGAAACCGTTTGGCAATTTGCCAATAGCTGACTAACCAAATCTGTATTGATTTGTAAACGTGGCGCAGTTTGGCTGCTATGAAAAAACGTTAAGTTACACTCTACTTTTCCTCGTTGGAGAAAATCATTTGCCAGTGAACGCCAATCACTTTCCCATTCACGAAAATATTCAGGTAATTTAAATGTTAAATCCAAGTAGCGGTGGTTAACCGAACGCAGCTCCCAAGTTGCTTGACCCCATTCTTTTTGCAGGGCACGTCTACCATAAGCTGTCATACTAGCAATCATTGATTGCAACTCCTTCCATTGGTGGGCTTCAATAGTAGCCTGGAACCTAACTGTATGCAAAATTTAGTCGGCACAAAATAAGACACTCAACTAGCAAATTAGTTATCCTACCATCGCCAATGATAGCTTTCCAGAATATAATAGCCGCTCTTTTTTTGCTCTTGTCAGAGTATCAAATATTTAGAAGGTAATCAGCATGCGCCCCTCAGCCCGAAAAAATGACGAACTCAGAGAAATAAAACTGACGCGCAATTTTATCAAACATCCTGAAGGTTCAGTATTGGTTGAATTTGGTGACACTAAAGTCATTTGCAATGCTTCTGTTATTCAGGGCGTTCCCAGATTCCTCAAAGGCACAGGAAAAGGATGGATAACTGCAGAGTATAGCATGCTGCCACGATCCACTACTGATAGAATGCCACGCGATATTACACGAGGCCAACCTGCCAGTCGTTCGCAAGAAATTCAGCGTTTTATCGGTCGTTCACTGCGTTCGTGTGTGCATTTAGATGCCTTGGGAGAAAATACAATAACCATTGATTGCGATGTGATGCAGGCAGATGGTGGAACACGTACGGCCAGTGTCACCGGCGCTTGTGTGGCACTCGTTGAAGCTTTTCGCTGGATGGAAAAACGTCGCATGGTAAAAAAATTCCCCTTAAAACATTTGGTCGCATCTGTTTCGGTTGGGATTTATAACGATTTTCCTGTTTTAGATTTAGATTACGCTGAAGATGCCAATGCCGAAACCGACATGAATGTGGTGATGACAGAAAAAGGTGAATTTATTGAAGTGCAAGGCACCGCTGAAGGCAAACCTTTTCGCATGAATGATTTAACCCAAATGCTTGAATTAGCACAAAAAGGTATCCAAGAATTGATTGCTAAGCAAAAGCGATTGTTGGATCTTTAATACCCTTTCTATTTTGAATTTAGGCGAGGCGACAAGCGAATGAATCCCCAGGAGTGTACGCTTTGTACATGACTGGGGTGAATGAGCGCTGGCAACAAAGCATAAGTTCAAAATGGAATGGGTATTTCATAATCAACAATCAACGGCGCATGATCAGAAAAAATTTCTTCATTGTAAATCGCGACACTTTTTATCTTATCTTTTAAATCCGGTGTCACCACTTGATAATCAATTCTCCAACCTACATTATTTGCTCTGGCATTTGCGCGATGTGACCACCATGTATATTGTTCAGGCTCTTGATTGAGCACACGAAATGCATCCACCCACCCTTTCGCAAAAACTGACTCTAGCCAAGCACGTTCTTCAGGTAAAAATCCTGAGTTTTTCTGATTGGTTTTCCAATTTTTTAAATCAATATTTTTATGTGCGATATTCCAATCACCGCAAATAACATAAGATTGCTTTGACTGTAAATTTTTATCTAAGATTAAAAAATATTTATCTAAAAATTCATATTTAAGCTTTTGACGAGCATCACCACTTGTACCAGAGGGCATGTAAATTGACGCGATGACTATATTATCAAATTCGACATGAATATAACGACCCTCTTGATCGGCCAAATCAAAACCTAATTGACGCACCACTTTAGTAGGCTCTTGTTTTGTGTAGATGCTCACACCGCTATAGCCTTTCTTTTGCGCCCAAGTATGATAACAATGATATCCTGATAATTGATAAGCTTCTTGTTTCAATAACTCTTCATCGGCACGCACTTCTTGCAAGCAAATAACATCAGCATTTTGTAAGCTAAGCCATCTGAACGCCCCTTTAGTCGTCGCTGAGCGGATGCCATTGAGATTGAGAGAGATGATGCGCATAAAAGCTTCCTAATTACTATTTTTGGTTCAAACCAATTCAGACCCTCACCCTAACCCTCTCCCACAAGGGGAGAGGGAACCGGAAAAGAATCTGAATTCTTATCCCCTCTCCCCTTGTGGGAGAGGGTTAGGGTGAGGGTCTTCTATCTTGATTTGTTCAAATAAATATTGAGAAATTTTCTCAATTACTGCATTTAAGTCAGTAAAAATTTCATTATTCCAATACCTTAAAACTGTAAAACCCATTTCATTTAAAACTAACGTTCTTTCCTCATCATAACCTTTTTGATCAAAATGTTGACTACCGTCTAACTCAATTATTATTTTGCATTCAAAACAAACAAAATCAACGATATAGTGCCCCAATATATATTGGCGATGAAATTTATATCCTTGTAAATATCTATTTCTAATTTTTGACCATAGAAGCTTTTCAGCCTCTGTTTGATCTTTTCGTAATCTGCGTGCCCTATCTTTCATTTCCTCTCCTCCTCATATCATTTGAGTGCAAGAGATTTCTATAAAAGCCCCTCATCCTAATCCACAAGGGAAGAGAGAGAGGTCTTAATTTATTGAATATAACCCGATCATAGCTTACCCCAAAACAATCAACAATGTTATAATGCCTGGCATTTTTGGCATAGAGGCGATGACACAATATGGAACTTTATCAAAAAGCTTTTATCGAATTAGCCCTTGAACATCAAGCGCTACGTTTTGGTGAGTTTACCCTCAAATCAGGTCGCATCAGCCCCTATTTTTTCAATGTCGGACAACTTAATACTGGCGAAGTGCTAAAAACGATAGGTGAAAGTTACGCTGGAGCTATTAATCACCACAAATTTCAATTTGATGTTTTATTTGGCCCCGCCTATAAAGGGATACCGCTTGCTTGTTCAACTGCAATTGCCCTTAGTGCAAATCATCAAACGAATGCACCCTATAGCTTTAATCGTAAAGAAGCCAAAGATCATGGCGAAGGTGGAGTTATCATTGGTGCCCCATTAAAGGGGCGAGTATTAATTATTGATGATGTCATTACCGCAGGAACGGCTATTCGAGAATCTTTTCTATTAATTCAATCACAACAAGCTTCAATTGCAGGTATTATTGTTGCCCTTGATCGTCAAGAAAAGGGTCAAGGAAATCTGTCAGCCATTCAAGAAATAGAAGCTACCTTTCATACCCAAGTCAAAGCCATTATTACTTTTGCAGATATCATGGAGTATGTGCAAAAGGAGCCTCTTTTCGCAGAATATATTCAACCAATGCAAGCCTATCGTTCAATGTATGGTATCGATTAAAGCATTGCTTACTCTTGTCGATATAATGATGAGAACCCGAGGCACCCTTATGCGTAAATACTGTCAAAATTTTACGTTACTGATCATGATCAGTATTCTCACTACACCCCTGTGTTTTGCCGAAATTACGCTTTATCGATATAAAGACAAAGACGGTCACCCTGTTATCACCAATACGCTACCTCCTGAAGTTGCCGATCAAGGTTATGAAATTATTAGCCCTCGAGGTAATGTCATTGAGACTATCTCTCCTGCAAAAAATAAAGAAGAATTAGCAAAAGAACGAGAAGCTTTAGAAAAACAAAAACAAGAAGCCATTAAAGCAGAAAATGATAGAAAGCAAGCTGAAATTCAGGCTAAAAAAGATGATATCTTGTTAAAATCCTTTACCAATGAACAAGATATTGTGCGTTCTCGAGATGAAAAGCTGGCTTCGATTGACGTTTTAGTTGAAATTACAAATGAAAATATCTCAAGACTACAAAAACAATTAAATGATGCAAATACTTCTAAAACCGCTTATGAAAAATCAAATCAACCGGTTCCTGATTCGCTCAAAAAAACAATAGAAGAAAGCCAACGGCAAATTCTGGAAAATCAGGCATTTTTAGAACGCAAAAAAATTGAAAAAGATGAAATTACCAGCAAATATCAAAGTCTCATTGACAGATTTCAGAAGCTCCATCAACCAGAACAGCCAGCTTCTTTACCAAAATAATCACCTATATCTCGTTGATGATTTTGTAGACTTTTAATTGCTTGGCTTGCAAAGCACAGCAAACAACTTGCTAGCACCTATTCTAAAAAGAGAGGGACTCATCCAACTTTCACCTAAAATCGATTTTGTTTGATCAATATAGGCCTGAGCTTCTTCAGGTGTTCGCACACCACCTGAAATTTTTATACCCACCTTTTTGTTGGACTTTTTATAATAATCATGTATCGCTTGCATCATGGCTTGAGTTGCCTCTAACGTTGCACCACTTTTTGTTTTGCCTGTAGAGGTTTTGAGAAAATCGGCCCCTTTTTCACAAGCTATCATACTTAATCGATAAATATCTTCGATATTATTAATTTCGCCTGTCTCTAAGATGATTTTGAGTTTGACATGATTGGGCAATTCAAGTCGACAGGTTTCAATAAAGTGCCCTACTTCTTCAAAGTCTCTATCATGTAAAAATTCTTGAAAAGGTATTAGTGCATCAATTTCTGTTGCACCATTTTTTAGTGCTGCTTTAATCTGTGATAACAATTGTGCATTTGAAGCATTGCCGTTTGGAAAATTAACAACAGTGACAAAAGCTAGCGTCAAATTGTGCAAATCCTTCACAACCTGAGGTAAATCGTGAGCATAGACGCAAATACCAGCAGGCTGTTGTGGCGCATGCTGAATGCTCTGACATAACGCTTCCAAAATAGGTAAAGACGCATTCTCTTCTAGGTAGGTAACATCTAAAAAACTAAGCATTAAAATGGTACCTCTAATTCAGGAGCAATTGCCAAAATGGTATCTTTAAAATTTTGCTGTATTTTATTCAAAGCAGATTCATTGTCTGCTTCAAAGCGTAAAACCAAACAGGGTGTTGTATTGGAAGCTCGCACCAAGCCCCAACCATCAGAAAATTCAACACGAAGACCATCTATTGTAATCACTTTGACGTGTTTAAATTTGTGATTGTTTTTTAAATCTTCAATGAAGCTGAATTTTTTGTCTTCACTGATTGCTATATTAATTTCAGGAGTACTCACGCTATTTGGCAAAGCATGGAAAATATCAGATAAACTGCGGTTTCTTTCATCGGCAACAATTTCTAATAACCGTGCTGCAGCATACGTTGCATCATCAAAGCCATACCATCTTTCTTTGAAGAAGAAATGTCCACTCATTTCACCAGCCAATTCGGCATTGCATTCGCGCATTTTGCGCTTAATTAAGGCATGTCCTGTTTTATACATAATAGGATTGCCGCCAAATTGCGAAATACGTGAAGCCAATAATTTTGAACATTTAACATCATAAATGATGGTGCTTTTCGGTTTTTCTTTTAATAGATGCTCGGCAAATAGCATCATCAATCTATCAGGCCATACAATATCACCTTCATTGGTTACCAAGCCAAGTCTGTCGCCATCACCATCAAAACCAAAACCCAGATCAGCTTTTTCTGCCTTGACAAGGCGAATCAGATCTTGCAAATTTTTAGGCTGGCCTGGATCAGGATGATGATTGGGAAAATCTCCATCAACTTCACAAAATAGTGGGATGACTTCGCAGCCGATTGCTTTAAATAATTTTTCTGCCAAAACACCCACCACCCCATTGCCACAATCAACGACAATTTTTAATTTTCTAGATAGCTGGATGTCTTGTTGTATACGTTCAATATAATTGTCAATGATGGTATAAGGCACACAAGTTCCTTCACCACTAACAAAATCTTGCTCCATGATGACTTTATAAAGCGCTGTAATTTGATCATCTGCTAATGTTTCGCCACTTATCATCATTTTGAAGCCATTATAGTTTGGAGGATTATGGCTTCCAGTGACCATGATACCCGTGCCGGTTTGTAAAGCATGCGTTGCATAGTAAAGAACGGGGGTTGGGACTTGTCCAAGATCAATCACATGACATCCACTGGCCATTAAACCATCGCTTAAATGACGCACTAACATTGCCCCAGAATGACGACCATCTCGTCCAACGATAACCGTTGATTGATTTTTTTCTTGAGCAAGCGTTCCAAAACCAATACCCAGTAAAAAAGCGACTTCCGGTGTTAAACTTTCATTCACCACACCTCTAATATCACAGGCACGAAAAATTTCTGGTTTGATGATGGAGACATCATATCTACTTTGTTCTTGAACGTTCATGAAATGTTTATTCCTTTATTTAACAAATCATTGATGGCCAGTTGAACCAAAACCACCTTGCCCGCGATGAGACTCTTGGAAATCTTCGACAATCTGAAACGCTGCCCTGACGACTGGCACAAAAATTAATTGCGCAATTCGTGTTCCTACTTCAATGGTAAAAGATGTGTCGCTTCGATTCCAACAAGATACCATTAACTCACCTTGATAATCGGAATCGATGAGCCCAACCAAATTCCCTAGCACAATACCGTGTTTATGACCCAATCCTGAACGTGGTAAAATCACAGCGGCAAGTTCTTCATCTGCAATATGAATGGCTAAACCTGTTGGGATCAGCATCGTTTGTGAAGGCGCAAGTACCGTATTTTCTTTAACACAAGCACGCAAATCTAATCCAGCAGAACCATGTGTTGCATATTCTGGTAGTGGTATTTCTTTACCAATACGGCCATCAAGAATTTTTAGTTTTATTTTTTGCATTCACTTGCTCACTTATTATATCTAAAAGTTTCACTGCGACTTGAAATTTAGACGCTTTGGGGATAATGTATGATTCTTCTGGGCTTATTACGGTTAATTGATTGGCATCCACGTCAAAACCAATATCACTTTTACTCACATCATTCAGTGCTATCAAATCAAGTTTTTTATCTATTAATTTCTTCTTGGCATTCGCTTCTAAGTTTTGTGTTTCTGCGGCAAAGCCAACGCAATAAGGCCTTTGTGGAAGCTTGGCAACATGGGCCAAAATATCCGGTGTAGGAATCAATTTTAGTTCAAATTGATTTAAAGATTCTTTTTTTATTTTATGAACGGATTGCTCTTCTACTTGAAAATCAGCTACTGCCGCAGCACTGATAAAGATATCTGCATTCGATATATTTTTCATCACTTTATCCAACATTTCTTGCGCAGTAGTAACATCAACGCGTTCCACGCCAACGGGTGTCTTAAGTGCAACAGGCCCACTAATCAAAGTAACTTTTGCGCCCACATTGATTGCGGCTTGTGCTAAAGCAAAACCCATTTTCCCCGAACTACGATTACTGATATATCGCACGGGATCTATTGCTTCTCTTGTTGGACCCGCTGTAATCAATATTCTTTTTTGATGTAGAGGTGATTTATTTTCAAGAAATGTTGTGTTCAGGTGATGATATAAAACTTCTGGCTCCATCATGCGCCCCATGCCAATATCGCCACAAGCTTGTTCGCCTTCATCAGGACCTAGAATCGTTACCCCACGTTCTTGCAAAATGGCAAGATTGGCTTGGGTAGCAGGATGATGCCACATTTGTTGATTCATGGCCGGTGCAACATACAGCGGAGCACTTGAAGCAAGACAAAGTGTTGTCAGTAAATCATCAGCCATACCATGAGCAAGGGCTGCAATTCGATTAGCACTGGCTGGGGCAATTAAAATGGCATCGGCCCATTTGGCAAGTTCGATATGACCCATCGCTGCTTCAAAATCTGTATCTAGCAGTTCGCTATAAACTGGGTTCCCAGTCAACGCTTGTAAGGTCATAGGAGTGACAAAAGCCTTGGCTCCTTGGGACAACACCACTCGTACCGATGCGCCTTGTCTTTTCAACAAACGCACAAGTTCTGGTGTCTTGTAGGCTGCAATCCCGCCTGTGATCCCAATGATCCAATTAGTCGCTTTCATAGGTATAAGAATGATAAAAGATGATGGGTTGTAAGATACCATGCTTTGCTAAGCAATACACTTGATTAGACAAAAAGCAAGTTAACTTATCAACTAATCAGCAATGCTCACAAGAATGGCTCATTTGGTGCCACGCCATCACACCACCGGTTAAATTACTCACATCGGTAAAACCCGCCGTTTGTAAAAATTCTAGCGCTAACTGGCTACGTTGGCCTGAATGACAATGAACAACAATAGACTTATCACGTGGTAATTCTGCGATACGCTCTGCTAATTCTGCTAAAGGCAGTAAATACCCGCCCAAATTAAAAGCTTCGTATTCATCCTGATTTCGCACATCCAACAAAAAAATCTCTTCATTGGCCTGGACCCGCTCTATCAGTTCTTGAATCGAAATTTGATTTGCTTGCATGATGACACCTTTGGAGGTTTGAGTTGGCCAAAGAGTATCAAAACTTGCTTGTCCTGTACATAAAAGACAATCAGGATTGCGCCCCAAAGAATAGACGCGGGGAGATGCCCCTAATAGATCCCAGCACCACAACTGACCGATTAATGCCGTTGTCCAACCTAAACAAAGTTTGATCATCTCTAAAGCCTGTAAAATACCAAATATGGCAGGCACCACACCTAGCACCCCGGCTTGACTGCAGTTTGCACCATGAGCTTTATCAAGATCCTCAAAAATACAACGCATACAAGGTCCAAAAGATGCCCAATAAACACTACAATGCCCTTGAAATTGCTGAACGCTGGCACTAATTAATGGTTTTGCAAGCCAATGACAAGCATCATTCAAGAGTAGTTTACTCTTGAAGTTATCAGTTGCATCAATAACGTAATCATAAGAAGATAAAAGAGCCAGTGCATTTTCACAGGTAATATAAAAGGGAATATTTTGAAATATAATGTCACTATTATTTTGCTGTAAATGCTTAATAGCAACGGTACTTTTCATTTGATCAATATCCATTTCACGATATAAAACTTGCCTTTGTAAATTGCTCAATGACACGGTATCGCCATCACAAATGCCAATATGACCCACCCCTGCTGCAACTAAATATTGTAGACAAGAAGATCCTAATCCTCCTGCGCCAACACAAATCACTTTAGCCTGTTGTAGTTTTTGCTGTCCTATCTGCCCTATTTGAGGTAACTGTGTTTGCGATAAATAGCGTTCAAACATGTTCTTGTCCGTATTGAAAATAGCCTAAAAATTGTTGACAGGTTTCTTCCGGGTTATTAGCTTTAGTAAAGGCAGATATCAACGACACGCCATCAACATCACAAGCTAATATTTCAGGTAAATTGTTTAATGTTATCCCTCCTATTGCAACTAATTGTCCAGAAACTAATTCACGCCATCGTTGAAGATTTTGGATCCCTTGGGCAAGAAAGCGCATCGGCTTACTTTTTGTTGGATAAATAGGTCCAAATGCAATATAGGAAGGCTGCAATGCATGGGCACGAGCGAGTTCAGCATAACTGTGAGTGCTTATCCCTAAACGAATGTTTGTCGCCTGTAATGCTGAAATATCGCAATGAGTAAGATCTTCTTGTCCAAGGTGCACGCCATAGGCTTTATTTTCAATTGCAAGTTCCCAATGATCATTAATAAACAACTGAATATTGCTATCTTGGGCATAAGCAGCAGCTTGTTGAATCTCAGACCAAAGCCCATCGAGATTATTTTTTAATCGTAATTGTATCGACTTTACCTGCCAATCAATTGCTTTTTTAACCCATAGCGCACTATCTACAATGGGATAAAACCCAATTTTTGTTTCACAAGGAGGAAAAGGTTTTCGTTGGTGCGCATCTTCGGCGCTAAGAGTCAGCCATGGCAAAAAACTTGCTGAAGGTGGCCAGTGCAAAACCTTCGCAAATGTCACATCATCATACATATGTGCATGTTGGATACTTTGTGTCACCATCATTTTTGCAAGAACAAAGGCATCATCTACCTCATATTCTTTCGCAATAAATGCCGCAAGCGACGAACTAAAAACGCATCCGGTACCATGCGTTTTTCCTTTTACAATGCGTTCTGAACTTAACCAATAGCTTTTATTAGCATCAGTCCACAGATCTTGCACCAACGGTCCTATCCTATGTCCGCCTTTTAAGATAACTTGTTTTGTGCCCATATGACACAAAGCTTTACCGACGAGAATCATATCAGCAGCATTATTAATTTTCTGATCCGTTAATATTTGTGCTTCTTCAATATTGGGCGTGAGCAGATGAATGCGTGGCAATAACTTTTCTTTGAGTACTCTTATCGTTTCTGATGTCATCAATTCAAAGCCACTTGAAGATGTCATGACTGGATCATAAACAATGCAACCCGTAAAATGTTGCAATAATTCACTTACACAATTGACTATTTGTGCATTTGGTAAAAGACCAATCTTAATTACCTCTGGCCAGCCCAACATTCTTAATGCGTTAAATTGTGCTTCTAATAATTCACAGCTCACGGCTTCACAATGCGTGACCTCTTTGCCATTTTGTGCTGTGATGGCAGTAATGATAGCTTGTGAGCGACAATGCAAAGTTGTTAGCGTATGACTATCTGCTATGACACCTGCTCCTGCTGATGGATCAAATCCAGCTATTGTCCAAACTACTGGTTGCATAACTTTTTTCCAAAAATCGTTTGGGTAAGTGGGGTACTGGCATTGGCCAAATCTGTTTCTGGAATGATACCGGCACGTAATGCAAGGTGCCCACTTTCAATGGCCAGCTTAAATGCCTTTGCCATTGCAACAGGATCTGTCGCTTTAGCTACTGCACTATTAATCAACACACCATCGAAACCTAAAAGCATTGCTTGCATAGCATGTAAAGGACTTCCCATTCCTGCATCAACAATTAATGTTATATTTGAAAATCGTTCACGTAATATTTTCAATGCATAAGATTGTAATATGCCTTTGCCAGAACCAATTGGAGAACCCCAAGGCATGAGGATCTGACACCCCAACTCTACCAATTTTTTACATACTAGATAATCTTCTGTACAAAAGGGGAATACTTCAAATCCCATTCCGAGCAAAATTTCAGTTGCTTTTATTAGCTCAAAAGAATCCGGTTGAAGTAATAATTCATCCCCAATTACTTCTAGTTTTATCCAATGCGTTTCAAAAATTTCTCGTGCCATTTCGGCAATATAGATCGCCTCTTTTGCATTACGACACCCTGCTGTGTTTGGTAATATATTACAACCCAGTGTGCTTATTTGCTCCCAAAAACTTTTTCCTGAGCTCTTATGTGCATTCTCTCTTTTTAACGATACCGTTAAGATATCAACATTAGTTTCCTTTACTACCTGACACAAAACATCTAATGATGGATAACTTGCTGTTCCTAACATTAATCTTGATTGGCAATATTTACCACCAATTTTCCACATTTAACCTCCTTGCATTGGAACAATAATATCGATGCAATTATCATTTCGCAGTTTCAATTGCGCATATTGAGAACGCGGCACTAATTTGCCATCAATTGCAACAGCAAAGTTCTGAACTTGCAAATTATAAAATGCTAAGGCTTCACTCAAACTGCATTTTTCTGGCAACAAATAAAGATGAGAATTAATTTTCACGTTAATCATCATTATCAATCCATTTTTCAATTAGTTGAAATGTAAGCGCAGGTGCTAGCATAAAACCATGACGAAACATACCATTTAACATGATGACACCCGCTTGAAGTTGTGAAAAAGGTAAATGATTAGGCATGGTTGGGCGACATGCCGCCTGCATCTGAATCATGTTTGAATCATGAAATCCTGGGTGCACCTGCAAGGCTTGACTCATTAACTCTACCGCGCTTTGCATCGTGATGGTCGCATTACTTTCGCTTTCAATTTGAGATGCACCAATAGCAAATTTTTTGTTTTCCTGAGGAACGATATAACAGGGAAATCTCGGATGAAGAAGGCGTATAGCATGTAATAAATCAACTTGCGGAGCATGACAAAAAATAATCTCGCCTCGAACTCCTCTTAATGTTGGTATATCATTTTTTGCCCCCATGCCACGACAATCAAAGGTTTTATCAAACTCATAATAACCTTTGTCTGAAATTATTTTTGTGGCCGTAATAGTGTGGACCTGTTGAAACGGATACCACGTTACTTGCTGGCTTGAAAAATAATCATTCATGGCTTCAAATAATTCCGTTGGTGAAATTTGTGCATCCAATAAGTAACACCCTATCATCCCACACAACGCTGGTTCTATTTTTTGAAGTTCACTTTCACTCAATATAGGAATAGAAAGATCGGGTAATTTATGTTTAATCTGCGCTATATAATGCTGCAATAAATCCTTTTGACGCGGCGGGCAAATTACTAGCGTACCTTGATTTCGACAATGGACATGACGAGGTAACGTAGCTAATATCTTCGGCCACCATTTCAATGCCGTTAAACCAATTTTATGCCACATCAAAGGTAATAAAGGCAGCTCAGCAAAGGGACTTATCATGCCTGCTGCGACGCTGCTACAAGCATCTTCACTTTGGGTGCTGCCTTTCGTGAAAATATAAATTTCATGGTTACGTTGACATAAATGCCATGCCATTAATCTGCCCACAATACCCGATCCAACAATGCCTATTTTCATTTTTACGCACAGCACATCACAGATTTGATCGGAGAATATGGCATTTTTGCAATGTAATCATTGGTGTAGCATTTCGCCAAATCCAATTCACCTTGATGTAATCCAAGGTGTTGCGTATATTGATACACTTTATTCCAATCTCTTTCTACATTAAGCAATGTGCGAGAAAAAAACGGTAGTGTGTACATGAAAATCTTGTGCTGCGTTTCGGATTTGAGACGCGGATGACCTTCACACATCATGTCAAAGGCTTCTTCGGGATGTTGCGTCACATAAGATGCGCCTCTTTCGGTTGCGGCTAAAAAAGCTTGGAGAACTTCTGGTTTGCTTTTCAATGTTTGTTCATGCGCTATTATTTGAATTGAGCAAAAACAACAGCAACCAAGACCAGCCAATTGATCAATTCTGATAATAGAAGTGGGGCCTGTCTCGGACTCCAATTCAACTTGATGAAAATTGCTAAAACCAATACCCGCGTCTATGCGACCCGCACTAATCGCATCGACCATATACATTCCTACTCTGACCGTCTCATAGGCTGACGGTTCAATCTTGGCATGCTTTGCCAAATTATCAATAATTTGCTTCCCAAATTCTCCGATATAACCTAAACGTTTTCCTCTAATATCATCAAAATTGTTAATACCCGAACTTTTAAGTGAAATAAGGCCTGTTGGTGGCTCATCAAGCAACGTTCCAATAGAAGTAATAGGATAGCCTTTCGTGCGTCCAGCAATGGTATGGATCATTGCTTTTAACCCTATATCAACATTATTGTTTCCAACGATTTTTGTCACATCACTTGGATCTGTCGGTTGCAAAATAGACAAATCCAAACCAACATCTTTGTAATAACCTAAAACTTGGCCTACCAAAATAGGTGCATGATAAGGATTTGCATACCAATTTAGCATAAGTGTTGTAAAAATTTTTGACATGAGGACTCCTGTCATTTCATTATTATTTGACAAATTTTAAGAAAAAAATCCCATCACGTTCATCAAGACATGTTCTTGCGAAATTATGGATATTTCTTTTGAATGCTTCAAAAAATAAGCATAGAGATTTAACTCGTATTATTTCGAGGTAATGGGGGACTTTTAAAGATTGAAATAAAATATAATAGTGGACATGCATTTGTTCGCATTGTCTCATTCCCTCCGCAGATATTAATCAGTGCAGGTTCAACGGGTTCGTTTTAACTTGTTGTTTGTTCAGTTAAAACATCTCAGCTTTAAGCACCCCGAGAGTTGCTGTATAATAATCATTATTACTGTGATTTGTAAAGTACTTTAGGAAATATATGAAACTGGTTATTTTCGATATTGATGGAACGCTTATTCAAACGCATACAGAAGAAGCAAATTGCTTTATTCAAGCATTTGCAGATATAACCGGCATTAACCATATTGAAAAAGATTTACGCAGCTATCAACATGTTACTGATTCTGGCATTGCACAAGAATGCATATTTAATCATTTTCATCGAGATGCAACAATAGACGAATTAGAACAAATTGAAGAACGCTTTCTAAGCTTATTTGATCAATCACTCGCTAAACAACCTCCTCTACCTATTGCTGGAGTACATTTATTATTTGAACAATTAGCAAAAGAACCCAATCTATGTCTTGCTATCGCCACAGGATCTTATTATCGTTCGGCTTTGATTAAGCTCCAATACTCTGCGCTTAACCTTACCCATCTTCCCATCTCAAGTTGCAATGATCATTTTGCACGCACTGAGATTATGCGCATTGCCGCAAATAAAGCCCAAGATTTTTATGGCGTCCAATATTTTGATTCTATTACCTATGTTGGGGATGGACCATGGGATATTGTGGCTGTAAACAAGTTAACCTGGCAATTTATAGGCATAGCGAGCAACTATTCAAAGCAACATTTACAAGAGTGGGGAGCGAAAACTGTTGTCAGTGATTATCTAGCTCATATTGATTCCTTTGTTGAACTAATTCAAAAACATTAAGGTATTGCTTTTTACTTTCATATATCAAATCTAGTAACAATGAGTTTTCTGCGGTAAGATACATGTTTCATACTATTTTAGTTAGTGACTTATCAATGAAAAAATTAGCTTTTACGTTCTGTTTTATCCTCACAACATTGAGTTTTAATGCCCTTGCCCATGATTCATCGGCATCCCAAAGTACTCAACCTCAAATTTGTAAGTGCAAAGAGAAGCTTGCAGAGCTTGAAAATAAGACTCAGCGCCAATATAAACCTTTTAATCATACTATTAATGGCATCAATTTAATTATTTATCCAGTTAAAGATGGTAGCCCTTTACAAGCAATTTTTGATCCCAAAAATAAAAAACAAATGATTACACATATTGAAGCGCTCTATGCTAAGCACGCAAAATCTCTTCATAAGGGAACATACCATATTCTATTTGTATGGAATCTTGATGGAAAACGTATGACAGATATCTGGGTACACAATATGAATAACGTGATCGAGGCTAATTCAGGCCCCTTATTAGATAGTTACGTTTTTAAAGATCTTGAATCAAGCAAAGATGCCGGCATCGCATCAGGTGATAGTATTATTGTGCTAGGTCGTGAAGAAGAATTGCGCCGCAAATTAAAAAATACTGATATCAAAGAATATGTCAATCGAGAAAAACATATGCCAGATTTTCCAAAAGATATGGTGGGGAAAAGCTTTTTTAGTTAATGCTGGACTGAAAACAAAAGGGGGCTGGTCCCCTTTTGTTTATGCACATTAACCACGTGCCAAAGTCATGCTTTTCTCAAGATTATCAAGTTGAGAAGCATCATGAATAAAATTACCCGCCAGGGCTATTTGCAGCACATTATTTTTTTTCTTTAACTGAAAGATGTGTTCAGCACCTTTTAAGGTTAACTGATTAAATTGCAAATCTAACAATGTTAGAGTTTGCAAATTAGCAAATTCCTTTGCCAATATACTTGCTCCAAGATCGGTGATTTTATTATGAGAAAACAAAATCTGCTGCACTTTTGGTCTTGAGCTGAGTATTTCTCGGGTAATGTCATTTAATTCATTATCTTCAATATCCAACTGACCTAAGTCGATCTGGTGATCACTTGCCTTTTGAATTTTTTCTTGGATTTCTTTACGCATATTTACTAACCTCATTACCTTCTATAGTAGACCATTTATTCGCAAATGGAATTATTTTTCTCTTTAACCAAAATTTTATTGGGATAAGAGCAATATTAATACTAATACTTTTACCCATGAAGTAATTAATACATTTGATAATGTATAAGTGCATATACTATGGGTGATTCACCAAAATCAAGTGTGCCAGAGCCTATCATTCCAAAGCCTGAATTAAAACCAGGCTCATTACAAGTTGATAGTCCTGTACAAATTCAAAACGTGTTAGTAACAGGCGATCTTGTTCCCGTCCCTGGCCCTCTCAAAATTGCTAAAACACCCTTAGGAGAATTTGGCGTTGTCGGCGTAAATACCAATGATCAAACTACGAGACTATTCACACATATCAAAGGTCTGGTGGATATCGCTGCTACAGAACACAAAAAGCAAAATTGTGACAATACAGGAAAACTCAAAAAAGAATGTGAAAACAATATTGTTCGACTTGTGACGAACGAATTTTCATTCTTTACAGCAAAACCATTAACCATTGATGAATTTCAATCTTTACATGCAGAAATTGTTAAGCTTGCTGCTTTACAACCTCAAAACTTACAATTGCTATTATCTTCTTTTGCAGTTAAAACTGCAGATAACAAATTATTAAATATTGTGGCACAAGTTGAATGTGGTAATCCTCCCAAAGTGCAATGTTTTGCAAAAAACCAGTTCTCTGCTATTGATCCGGTCTATTATGATGTTGATGCCAAAGGGGCAAAGACGTTAATACCTTATATCACAAAAGCAGAAATGGTAAAAAAATTGGGAGCCGATGTTACTCCTAAAATTAATCTCAAAGGTATCGATATCGGCTTTTCAAGTGTTTTTGAGTGTACAACAGCAGGAAAAGCAAAATTTATTTCATGTATTGATATTTGTCTTGATCATAAACTGAGCATTGCAAAAGCGGAACTTCAATCTCAATTACAATCAGCCACAAATAAGGCTAAACAAACTAAGCCCTCTGAAGAATTACCTATTCAGGTTTCACATGTTTTATCTTCCCATTCGATTGGCATGCATCCTGATAACGCGGTGGGGAACGTCACTCATGCAGATCCCTATCAAACCCCAGTCATATCACCCGATTATACTCAGACTTTGATAGTGGGTAAGCCAACCTTTGGAACACCGGTTCGTATTGCAATGACGACCCAAAAGCCATGTAGCCTTTTGCCACCAGCTCAAATGAATCTTGTGCAGCAACATACCAATGAGATTAATCAGCCTCATTCAACGTCGAGAGCATTAGATTATATTAAAAATACATTAACGACAAATGGCGAGAATGCATCGTTAAGTCTTAGTCAAAAGCAAGAAAATGCTGAGCGTTGTGTGAGTCAATCCATTGCTAGTATTGATTCATTAGATGAATTACAAAAATTATTTGAACATATCGAAACACAATCAAAAGTCAATGACAATAAAGCAGGTCCATTACAATATTTACGTAAAAACAAAGACGACTCTTTGGGTTTTCCACCTCGTTACGAGAATATGTGTCATTATATTCAAAGCCGAGCATTAGAAATAGCTACAAAAAATAACTCACTCAATCATCCTTTATTAAAAACATTGAGCGATTATGATAAGAATTTTGTTATTACCACAGCAAGCAATGATAAACTTGATGCAGCAATTTTGAATAACGCCGTTAGAAATGAAAAAGTCTCACAAGTCACAGAGTTATTAAAAACAACATCAGCCAATCTCTGCGATACGAATGGTGATTTTCCAATTCATGTCGCAATTATCAAAGGTAATGAAAATATTTTAGAAATTTTATTGCAAAAAAATGCTTCACCTAACGTACAAAATAAAAATAAACAAACACCTTTGGAAATTGCCATTTCCAATAATAATATTCGCATGGTGGAACAGTTACTAAAAAATGGGGCTTCGGCTAATATGATTTGTAGCGAAGGATCGACCCCTCTTACTTTCTCTATTATCAACAACAAACCTGAAATGATAGATCTTTTAGTAAGACATGGAGCCAATCTTAATGCCAGAGATAACAATAAGCTCTTACCCATTGAAGCTGTTTATCAACATGCAAAAAATGACAAATATACACAACTTAACAAACTATTTACGCTAGGCGCAAAACCAACACTCGCTGATTTTGCAGGTAAGTCCTTTGTTCAACATGCCCTTACCATTAAAGATCTAAATTTATTAAATGTTTTATCCAACAGGATATTATTTAGTAATGATGAAATTATTAAGCATAATGAAATTAAAAATGGCGCTGCCCCCAAACCGGTTGTTGTGGCTCCTGCAAAACCAATACCTGCCAAATCCCCTGATGTTGCAATAGTAATTAAATCGGAAGCAGCACCTATACCTGCGCCTGCATCAAGAGGCATTTTGGGTAGTATAGCTGATGCTTTTTCAAGTGTTTTTGGTTCAGAACCTGCAGCCCCACTAAAACCTCTAGCTCCACCAAAATCCGCTGCAAAGCCCGAAGATCATGTCGTAGTGGATATTGAATTAAAACCGCTGCCCCCTAAAGTTCTGAATGCCTCGAATAGCAATGTTTCAAAAGAGGCAACGTTTTTGCCTTCTAAAGCACCAAAATCAAACGCCAGTGAAAATGAAAGAACTCCATTTATTCCACCAAAACCCATCGATAATACACCTGGCACCAAACCCAAAGACACCCCATCGTCAAGAATCCCATAAAATCGTTACAACTATGCTCAACCTATCTATGATATGATGTAAACCTTTTTTATTAGGCCTGGCTATTCATGACGATACTTGAAACACCCCATCTACTCCTTTATGCGCCAGCAGAAAGTGAATTTTTGATTTTGCGCAATCTTTGGAAAGACGAAAAAGTGCGAAAATGCCTAGGCGGCGTCATATCAAATGAACAAATTGATAAAAAAATTAGCGCCATTCAAAAGCACTGGCGTATCCATCACTTTGGTATTTTTGCAGTAAAAGACAAACAAACCGAGAGATTAATAGGGTTAGGGGGATTGCATCACTCTAAAGATGGCATTGAACTCAGTTATATGTTCTTTCCCGAATGGTGGGGACAAGGCTTAGCATTTGAAGCGGCAAAAGCCACTCTTGATTATGGATTTCATGATTTACAAATTGAACGTGTTGTTGCTATTACTCAAGATGGGAATAAGCGATCTTGCAAAATGCTTGAACGTTTGGGAATGGAATGCATTGAGAAAATTGTAAGGTTTGGGGAACGGCAGCGGGTTTATGCACTAACAAAAACTTCCCCCGACTAAACTGCTTATAGCAGCCTAGCGGAGGAAGCTTTTATATTTTTAAACTATTAAGTTACTTACTGTGCTACTTTTAGCGACTGCTTTCTTTTTACGGGAACTTTTTCTTTTCTTAGCTTTAGGAGCAGCTTTTTTGGTGGTACTGGTTAGTTTTTTAGCAGTTCTTTTAACCTTTCTCTTCACTTTTTTAGCAGCACCAACTGCCTTCTTAGCGGTTTTTTTAACGGCCTTTTTAACTGAAGCTACTTTTTTAACAATCTTTTTGCTAGCCTTTTTAACGGCTGTCTTTGCTTTCTTAGCAGTTGTCTTTTTTGGTGCTTTACGTGATTTTGGAGCAACAGATTTTTTAGCTTTACGGCGTTTCATTGTCATTTAATAATCCCTTTAAATGTTGAGTAACTAATGCAAATCTAGCACATTGCTATAAAAAATCAATGATAGTCACACAATTTAAATAAAATAGATGCTGATGAGAACTTTTAAATGTAAACAAAGAAACGGACATCAAATCCTAAATGACGGGTAAATGCATCCAATGCTAAGTATCAGAATTCTAATCAAATTGATGTTTTTGCTTGATAAGGGTAACAATCAAGTACCTGCACGCATGATAAAACTGTATCAAAATAAATATGTTATTCAACTATCTATAATGGTAAGATGAGAAAACACCTTAATAAATAAGGGGATTTTTTAATGCCTCTTGAGCTATTGCTAGCATCTGAAAGCCGTGTGGTATCGAGTCTTATTGGCTGGCCACAATGTTCTCTTGAGGCAATTGCCCTGGCCAAAAAGCTCACCGCCACCGAAATGAATATATCCGCAGAAAAGATTAAAATACTCCCCCCTCAAATACAAAACATCATAAACCTTAGAAAGCATCTTAATGCACTCCCAGAATCTATCAAAGCAAATCTTGAAAATTATTATAAAATGCAGACTGCTTTGAAAGAGATTAGACAGCAAGACTATCCGGCGAATGGGAAATTTACAACAATGACCATCCCCAATACCAGGCCTAATTTACTTAATCCCGCAAAAGAAGAGAAATCCGGTCCCGATGACAAAGTGCCAATCAATCCTGAACAAAAAATCGTATTGATGAATAAAGATGGAAAAATTACTCCCATCTATTTATGCAAACAACTGGGCGTTGGAGGTTACGGCGCAGTGTATAAAGCCTATGATCTCAATACCGGTCTTGAGGCCGCAGTCAAAGTATGCCGAATACCTCTTGATGAAGATGATAAAGTTCAAGCTTTTGAGACTGAAAAAACTGCCTCAGTTAAATTAAATAATAAAAACGAATTATTTACTTTTGCAGAGATCCCCACGCCAGATAAGCCAAATGAAAAAACGGGAATCATGGTGATTCCATTTGCAGTGGGAGAAACATTACATGACGCTTTATATGCTAAAAGAGAAGAAGCTGGACAATCAATCTATTCTCGAAATCAAATTTCAGAGTTAGATAAAATGCGGATTCAATTTGGGCTCATTAATCAACTTTTACATATTCATGGTCACGGTATCTTACATCTGGATCTTAAAGATGAAAATGCTATGTATGATAAAGAAACCGGCAAATTAACCCTATTCGATTATGGCGTATCTCATATAACCGATCGCAATTCTTTGTCAGATGCTCCAATCGAAGGTTTTTCTGAAGGAACTCATATGATTGTTCCTCCTGAGGGCAATAGCAAAATTGGAACTTTTACAGATAACTATGCACTTGGGATATTACTGTCAGAATTACATGGACAATTTGATAAACAAAAATTTATAAAAGAAAGCAATATTAAGTTTGACTTTAGATTTAATAGGGAAATCAGAAATCAACTGGCACTAAGTATAGATAGAGTGGTTCCAGCAGACGGTTCGACAAGAGTTTCTCGCACTTTAAGAAATGCCATCAGTACATTTGAACAAGATCCAGACAATGAAAATATTATTAGCCTTATTCAAGAAAATGACAATTCAAAACAAGCTTTTTTGGAATTAAAAGCAGCCATCGACCAATCTGGCCACACCATTCCAATGAGCGATACTCAAAAAGCCGCCATCAACGCAGCACTTGATAAAATGAAAGCCAATTTAGGGCACATCAAAGGCTTAGATAAAGAAGACGTTGTCTTTATGCTAGATAGGCTACATTTAGCATGCGAGCCTGTAACGAATGCTTTACTTGGTAGAGAACAAATTGAATTAATCAGTGACTTAATGTCAACAGATTATAGAAAACGCCCAAATTCAGCTGTCGTGTTAGGATCTTTAAAAGATGCGGCTATCAAGTATGCCATCGCCAATCCGCAAATCTCTCATGATGCCACCATGCGCTATTTAAGTAAAAATCCTGCTGCGGACTCGGAGCAAATTCATCTTAACATCGCAGATAATCTCAAATTGTCTAAAATAACCGACAGATTAAATGCGTTATATAACTCAAGGCCGGCCGTTATTGCAATGAATCCCACTTTGGATGAACGTTTAATATTTTTAAGCGCCACATTAAATGATCGACATCTTGATAAGCCATTAACTCAAAAACAAATCGACACCATTGCTTCACAAATTATTAAAGTAGAAGATGAACTGAAAGGCACGCCAAGAGAAATGGACATTGCCGCACTCTTGACAGAGCTTGTGCAGCTTCCCATCACCCCTAGTATTAAAAGTGCTTATGATGCGCAACGCAAGCAAATTGTTGAAGCTGCGCGTGCGCCAAACCCTGAGGTAGTTAATCCCGCATTAGCGACCACAATGGGGCCTGCCATTGCTCGAGAGCGCAGAAAGTCAATGTCTATTACAGGCGCTCAATTAGTACAACATAAAGAAGCAATAGCCGCAACACCAGCTCCCAGTTCTCCAGATGTCCATCTTAAAACTGAAGATGCCCACAAAAGTAGTAAACGTCTATCGGGGTTTTTCTCAGCTTTTAAAAGAGATTCAACACCATTACGAGAAACAATAACCTCGACTACAAAAGCTGCAGAACATACAGCAACCAATCCTACTGACACTCCTCCCACCAAGTTTAAAAATTCTTAACTGGCACATTTTCTAATAGCTGCAATAAGATCTACTTGAACATGAAGATCATCATTTACCTGAGCTGATACAGCTTTTCTTTCTAAATCACGCCGCCATAGGATGGTAACAGATTGCTGTTTAAATAAGAGCGAAGGATCGTCGTCTCTAAGGTGACCTAATAAAGTATTAAACAAACAAGTTTCTTTGAGTGCTAATTTTGCAACTTCTGAAAAATGACTAGTTGCAACATCCATATGCACAACAGCGCTATTTAATAATGCTTCAGCAAAGGGTGTCATTCCTTTTTCAGTGCTCAGGTTATTACCAACATCTAATGTTGTCAGATGAGCATTTTTAGCTGAATACGCTACTCTTAGAAGATCAGTATCATTTAAATAATTATCGCTAAGATCTAAAATATGTAAATTTGTTTTTGGAATATCGTCGACAAAGACATCCAATTGCGCAGTCACCATGTCATGTCTTTTTAGAGATAAAGAAGTGACACTCCTATTTTTTTGTAAAAATTGAAATAGCGCTTGATATCCAATAGGTGTGAATGCATTATAAGATAAATCTAAAGTTTCAAAGTTCTGTCCATCTAAACCATTTAATAGCACTAACAAAGCTGCATCGTTAAGATGTGTATCAATAAGATCAAGCGCTTTGAAGGATAAGCCCGCTAGGCATTTGACAATATGTTCGGCAGTATCAGGATTAATGTCCCTAAAGCGAAAACTGATGCCAGCGAAATCAGATTTCGCCATCGCATCTAAAATTACTTGTCGTATACTGTGATATTCTTTTGCATTTAACAGTGCCATTTGCTCATCAGTAAATGCCAATAGTGTCATCGCCATTTTTCCTGTACTTTCAAAACTTGGTTAGCTATATTAACTTATTAACTTTTTCATCTCAAATAATTTTACTCGAGTTTGCATATTATCTGAATTTTACAGCTGTTTATCAGATCAAACACAAATCCTTTTAATTACACTGGACTCATTAAAATCGTTTATCAGGATTTGGTCTAGAATGAGATTGCAATTTCTCAGATTCATCTTGTGGCAAAGGAAGTAATGGGATCTCCACTCTATTTCTGGAGGTGACCGTCGCAGTAGGACGGGGCGCGCTAGAAGCTCTTTGTCTTTGCTGACGATCATGTTCAAACGAAACTAACATTGCCTCGCCTGATAACGATTTATCCTCTTCATGCTCTCTGGGCGAGACTATTTTGGGAATAATCGTAGGTGACGAAGAAAAAGTCACCCCTTCCTTGGAAGAGCGACTTGAATACCGACGCTCAGCTTTTTCACAGCTATCTTTTCTCTGCGATTTATCAATATTGCTATTTACTTGTCTCTCATCAGCTAGCTCCTCCTCCTCTAGCTTAAATACACTCAGTATATCATTGCTATCTCTAATTTTTATTCTACTAAAATCATGTGAACTTCTGGTGCGAGGTAATGCTTGACGAGGAGAAGTCACTGCTGAAGCAGAACTTAAAGCCAATTGCGCACTTTCAGCGATAGCATTTTCAGCAGCACTAGAGGGTGTTTCCTTTTTCTTTGAAAGACTTAATTTATTCATCAAAGCATCTAATTTGGAAGTATCTTGAATTCTTGGACTTTGCAATGATAAAGGTGACCAACAAGGATCAATTACTCGAATAAAATTCTCACATAGGGGTTGAAAAAACTCTGTCGATTGAGAAAATTGTTGATACAAACGCGCCGAATACTCCAATTCAAAAATATTATGCATCAGCAATACTTCTGAGAAAATTCGCATAAACGTAAACTCAAATTGTAAAACTGATTCTGCAGGAACCCCACATACTTCTGGTTGACACAATTTCCGTTGCAATTTTAATGGCTCTAACAAACAAGGGCCCAATGTCGGTGCAAGTTTGACAATGTCCATACCACTACGAACTTTGTCTTTGATAATTTTATTTGCCACATAGAAAAATTGATGGAACGCTTTTACGGCACCATGTTGTTCTGCACGAATTAATTGCCCCATGAAACGAAATACAATTCCTTGTAACAAGGCTGGATCAATAGGGGTAAATTCATATCTTCTATCAAGAGGATCTACTGGCTTTATAATATGTTTGTTAAAAATTAGTTTTAAATCGATAAGAAAAATCTGCCAACATGCTGCCACTCTCACATCATATTGATTAATTAGGTTGCTATTTTGCATGCCAAATTTAAAAATCCGTCCCCAAAGATGATTAAAATTAAGATTTGGATCGCATTCAGCTTTTATTTTTCCTAAAACTGCAGTCACTCTTTGATTCAAACGAACACCATTATCTTCAAATTGTAAGCATTCACTGAGTTCTTGAAAAAAAATACTTTCAGCTTTTACGTCATATCCTAATTTCAATAATTTTTCTTCACCCGGATCCATATATTTTGCAACAAGCTCTAATAAAGAGAGCAATTGCTGTACTGAGAACTGATTGATGGCACGTGGTGTGGGTGCTTGAAGCATAAATATCACCTTACTCATGTCAAAGAAGTAATAAAACTGAGTAAAACAACTTAATCTAACAACGGTGATTATTATAATCGCTCATTTGTTTTGATGCTTCAAGGCTGCCTGTCGGATGCAAAAATAAATATAATTTTATGACATTAATTGCAAAATAGCTTTGCTGTTGGAGGATGGATTGCCTTCAAAAATCGCTTTTGGGCTGACGTTCTGATAATTTGGCATATTTTTATCAGCACCTTGTTCTATCAAAAGTTGCGCAAACGGTATAGCTTTTTCCCTTGCTGTAAATCGACAAAAATGCAATGGTGTATCTCCATTGTTATCTTGCGCATTGACATTTGCACTGTGCTCAATCAGAAATTTAGCCACCACTAAACTGCTGGTGGAACTCTGCAATACGGCATGATGTAACGGCGTTTTCCCTTCAAAATCTTGAAAATCAATATTTGCACCAAGTAATATTAATTCTTTTACGGCAGCAAGTGGTGACCACATACTTAAACATGTGCTATGAAGTGGGGTTTGACCTCTGCCATCTTGAATGTCAACCTCTAAGCCATGACGAATAATTTCCCTGGCAGCATCAACATGATTGTAAAATGCTGCAAAATGTAACGCTGTTCGACCATTGTGATTAACCTGATGAACAAATGCGCCTTGCTGAATTAGAGCGTTAATAGCTTCGGCTTGGCCGTTAAGTGCAGCAAGTCGAAACGGTGTCCAATCATATGCATTCGTATTATCAATATCGCATTTAGATTTTTTAATTGTTGTAATATCTCCATGATAAGCAGCAATATGAAGAGGAGACCATGAGCGATGAATATCAGTAAAGTTAAATGGCAAGATTAATACAATATTAAGATGACCTTGGGAAGAGGCGAGATCAAATGGCCTACGTAAATCATCCTTTGACAGGACTTGATTTGGATTGGCTCCAGATTGAAGCAACGTTTTGGTTAATTCAAAATGACCATAATAGCAAGCTTCATGAAGAGGACCCCAGCCAGACGTATCTGCTTGATTGACATTAGCGCCTATCTTTAACATTTTCTTGACCATATCAATATCCCCTTTTGTGCATGCAAGTTGCAACGCTGTCCATCCCAAATTATTAGCTTGGTTAACATCCGCGCCCTCATTTTGCAACTTTGCAATCAAGGAAAAATCTACCACCTCATTTTCAAGCTCGGTAAGCAATAGTGCCGTGAGGCGATCAATTTCATCTTCGCGGGCTTTAGTGGCACGATAATGGTTTAAGTCGATGATCTTCATCAACGAAAGCTTACTGGATAGCTGCTATTTTGCAATGAATATCAGAGCAGTGGTTGGATTTATCTAACAAGTGGCTCCGGCTTTTTATTTTCTGTAACTTAAAACAGCATTTCTCCCAAAGTAGAGCTAAAAATAGCTACAATTAGCTCTAAACCATTACATTTTATTGGGGCGACTCATGGCATTACAACATATTGGCAATACCGATTTTTACTATGAATACCATGGGAAAGGACAACCATTAGTGCTGATAGCTGGATATTCTTGCGATCACACTTTTTGGGATGCAGTACTTGAAGAATTATCTAGACATTTCCAAGTACTTGTATTTGATAATCGCGGTATAGGCCAAACTAAAGATACCACCTCTGAATTAACTTTAGAACTCATGGCTGATGATACTTTCCAATTAATTCAAGCACTTAATATTAAACAGCCCATTGTGTTAGGCCAATCTATGGGGGGTGCCATTGCCCAACTGATGGCTAGAAAATATGGTCATGATTTAAGCAAGCTCATTATTTTAAATTCTTCATCAAAATTTAATGTTAGAACGTTCATGATGCTTGAATCACTATTGCATCTATTTAAGGAAGAAGTATCATTTGATGGACTGATGGATGCCAGTATGCCTTGGTTCTTTTCAGGAAGGTATTTATCTGATCCTAAAAATATCGCAACTTATAAATCATTAATTAAATATAACCCATTCCCTGTGACCGTTGAAATCCTGGAAAGACAATTGAAGGCTCTCAAATCATTTAATTCCGAATCATGGTTATCTACTCTGAATATACCCACTGTCGTCATTGCGTCTGATGATGATATTGTGGCGGTACCTTCAGATAGTGAAGAGATTGCCCAAAAAATACCAAATGCAAAATTGCTTCATATCGCAAGTAGTCATGCAAGCCCCATTGATAACCCTAAAGAAGTCATCACTGCCATCCTAAAAGCAGGCAAAGATTTATTTTAATGATAAAAACAGATTCTATTTTTTTGAGACAGTTTGCAATACCGCTTCTTTCATCTTTTTTCTCTGAATTTCCGGCGTTATTGATTCAAGAAAGGAAACAACCTGCGCCTGTCGATTTTGCGTTGCTAATCGATAGGCTGCAAAATTGCTGGCATTTAATGCTTCGATTCTTTGTGCCTGTGGTAAGGCTTCCCATATTAATTTAACAATTGCCAACGCCCCCCTATCAGCAGCATAAACAAAAGTATTATAATCTTCAAAACTTAGCACTTCAATTTTTTGCTTTTCTCCTAAGAGTGCTAAGATCGCTTGAATTGCTTCCGTATTAGCATTTTTAGCCGCGACAATTAAAGATTGTGGAAAATGTACCCTTATAATTATCCTTTGTATTCGTTCAGAGCATTGGCTCCACAAATAACTAATTATGTCGGGAGCATTATTGTAACTTGCTATTTCAAAAGGTCCCCATGCAGAATCAGCAACTACTTCCATCAAGACTTCAATGGGTAAAACACTTAAAACCCGTTTGAGTGTTTCCAGATCACAATAACAAGCAAAGTTGATCATTTCGGGAATCAAACATTTCAATGTAGGTTGCTGATAAACAAGTGAAATATACTGTGTGTTTTCTATTATAATTTCTACACATTTATTATGAAGATGCGTAAAATCTTCATCTAAAAAAAATTTAACAGTCTCAATATGATGATTTTCTAGTGCCTTTTTAAATCCCTCGCCTTGTCTTGCTTCAAAGGGAAAAATGAGAGCTTCGTCCTCATCCCACTCCTCGGCATTAGCATTTTTAAAAATACATTTAACCATTTCCTCTAAAATATTGGTATAACCCTTACTTGCAAAAAAATGAAAACAATAGAAATTATCAGCTTGGATAAAATCCATTTTTTGTTTCATTTCAAGTGAAGCAAACACCGAATTAAATTCATTAAATCGACCTTGCTCACATAATGCGATTAAGCGCTCTTTTTCATCTTGGTTCATATCAATTTTCTTCGGTTTTCAAAACAATCTTCTTATAGTATATACTTGATTTTATTAGCTGGGGTATCATGATGAATATTGAAAATAATGCGCATAATATCATTCAAGAGCTTAAAATACAGATGTCGGCACTTGGCATTGATCTTGATTTGCCTCATCAATCCATGAAAACACTACAAACTATTTATACAGCTGTAGACTATGGAAAAATGATCACCGCCACTTTTAAATTCAACCCTACTTTTTGCAATCCATTTCGTCGAATTCAAGGCGGCTTTATTTGTGCTTTTATTGACGATGTCTGTGGACCTCTTACGTTTATGGCGGCAAAGCGACCCTGTGCTACGCTTGATTTAAACACCACTTTTCTCAGGCCGTTTAATGCACAAGACGAGTATGTAAACGTTAAAGCTGAACTTATTTCAAAATCAAAATCTCTTGTGGTAATCAAAGCTCAAGTAAGCTCAAAAGAGGATAAGCTCATTGCTATTGCAACAAGCGTTTCAATGATCCTCAACGATGAGCAATTAAATAGAAAAGAATAAGATAATTGAAATGCTAAGATCTTATCCCCCGCAATTTCATCGTATGTCTTGAACTAGGCACAATAACTGGAAAATGCTTTGAAGCTTGATGCGATCTTAATGAGTATACCTTAGTGATTGGAGCAGGCTTTTTGTTAAAAATAGCACTAAGTAAATCAAATTGTGAAGATTCAATCAGACCATGTTTACTCAATTTATGGAATAAAGGAGCAAAGTTATTCATGGTAAACTTAAATTGCCAAGATAATTTTAGTTTACCACCAAGTTCTTTTACCTCACCTAATATGCGATATTTATCTATTGAAGGCTCTATACCTTTAAGTATTTGATATAATGCGTGCTTACTAAGAGAAAGTATCACACTATCGTTTTTAGGTTGGCAATCAATATCAACGCATTGTTTCTTAAGTTTTTTATTTTCTGATCGCAAAATAGCTTGTGCATGCTCATCAGATAACACTCTATTAATATAAGTTTTTTGAAGTTTAATAACATCGGGTTTTACTTCTTTAGTGACATGATCTAACTTGCTATAGCGCAAACCTACAAATTGAATAGAATCCTTGCCTAATCCCTTTTGTGTATTAAATAATTCTATAGAATCTCTAACTCTTTCTAAATTAGTTAAACGATCATCCCACATAATAATAAATTGTGGTAATTTTTTCATATTTTCCAAGCATGTTACTAAACATTCACCTTTGTGATAGCCGCCGGTTAAAATCATGCCATGATGAAACAGGCCTTCTTCACTTTGAGGCAATTTCATCTCTTTTGCACGAAAAGTACTCTTATTGAAGTCTATCCCAAATCGTTGTAACTGTTCGGTGGTTTCTGTCAGCAAATAGGATCCTCTGCTCGTGAGCACTAATCCTTGCGTGCCTTGACGTTGAATTTTTCTAATGATTTCGGGGGTATCTTCTTCAACCACATAGACATCATCTGGATGAATTTTTTTCACTAAATTCAAATATTCAGATAAAGTACGCTTTTTTGCTTTTTGGGCGGTTAATCCGAGTTTAATATATTCATTAAAATCAAAATCAAACCACTGATCAGTTCCTAGCGTATGACGATAACTCAGCACAGTATTATCAATGTCATAAAGTGCTAATCTTCTTTTATGACTGTATTTTTGCTTTTCGAGAAAGTATAAGCCATCTTTAAAGCAAGATGTTTCGTAGATTTTACTGTTCGAGGATTCTGAGAGCTTTTTTAAAGTCTTGGGCTTTGACATGATAACCTCCGGCCAAACAAAGGATGGAGAGTTATTAAAGTTAATTAATAACCAGCATTTTGAAGAAAATGACTATCAGGTCTTAATGTATTAATATCAAGTCAACAATACTTTGTAAAGCAAAAAAATGAGCAAACATAAAAGTCTTGATAAAAATGTTAAGCAAAATATTGATTGGATCAAAATGCAGCCTCACGTTACTAAAATTGTAATAGGGATCTCAGAAAGCTGTCGACATAAATATCCACCTGGACATATTCGCACCAGATTGGATGTTGAAGGTGGCATCAAGGTGAATGCTTATTCGGGAAATGGTGTGACAGATATTTTTATCAAAATTGAACCCATCTCCGAAAGAGAAAACATTAAATCGCTCATTCAAAAACGTTTTGAAAGATAAAGGTAAGGAATAAACGATGATGCTATTTTTTGGACATAAAAAACTTTTTTTTAGTGCACTATTAGTTCTATTTTTAGCAGTCATTTGCTTTCTGCTTGGCTTTTTAGATATTGCTCAAGTTTTTAGCGCTATTGCTCAAATACTTTTTGGGGCATTCATTTTACTTTTTGTTATCAATCTTGTTATTCATATTGTCAAACGACATAAAATATAAGCATCAAAGGAAGTTATGGTTTTAGCCTTTCTTCAAGATGAGCTGGGATTTCTTGTGAAGTTCTTGTAACGGCAATAAGCTGTTTTTCAGATAACCCTGCTATTTCATAGTGTGCATATGCTTTAAATTTTATTTTATATCGCTATATTTTTATGACAGACAAACAAAATAGTTATGTAGTAAGCTAAATGTCTGTTTATATATTGGTTCAAGTGATGCGGTATTTTCTAAACATATATATAAAATTTCAAGGCAAACTGAATAGACCTCAATTCATCGGGGCTTTTATATTTTATATCTTTTTGCTATTCACTATCACCGTTGCTGGCTATGCTTTGTATCATGTTATAGAAAGTGAATTTGTTAGCTGCCCACAGACAAGTGTCGACCTTAGGTTGGAACCCAATGGACCTATCGTTGGAACTTTAATCACCCCTGATTGCCATAAAAACACCTTACCACTAGGGTCTACATCGCTTAGTGGAATAGAAAAAGCTATTGGATTTTGTTTAAGCCTATTATTATCATTTGTCTATATGTATCCTCTTGTTTGTCTTTGTGTAAAACGATTTCAAGATATTGGCTTTCATCACCCAACTGTCCCAATTGTCTTGATACTAGTCACTGAAATTATCGATCAATTGTTATTCTCTTTGATAAATGCAAAAAGCGGCTTATCAATGACAACGGAAATTATTATCCTCTCTTTATGTATTTTTCTACCAACAAAATTTTATCATCAATCTGTTTCATCGCTCGTTTTAGATAAATAACCCTTTGATTTTCAATACATTTATTGATAAGCTATTAATGAAATTTTAAATCATACCGGGATACGATCATGTCCGACAAAGTTGAAGTACTTGCGTATAACCCCGATTGGATCAAAGACTTCGAGTCTGAAGCTAAATTGATAAACCAGGCCTTAGGCGATAATTGCATTGCCATTCATCATATAGGCTCAACCGCAGTACCTTTGCTTGCAGCCAAACCTATTATAGACATCCTTCCGGTCGTGAAAGATATCATGACTGTTGATAAAGCAACCGATGCTATGGAACAAGCCGGCTTTGAGGGCAAAGGAGAAGCTGGCATGCTTTTTAGACGATTTTTTCATAAGAGAGGAGCCATCGCCTGTAATGTTCATATTTATGAAAAAGATCATGCTGAAGTCCAACGATATCTAAAATTTCGAGATTGGATGAGAACACATGAGGAAGATAGAAAAGCTTATTCAAATCTCAAAAAAAATTTAAGTAAAAAATATCCTAACGATATTTCACAATATGTTTTTGGCAAAGACGCCTTTGTCGCTCTTATTGATTCAAAAACAGGAGCAACAGGATGTCGAATTGTGCAAGCATTAACACCCAGAGAATGGGAAACGGCTCGTCATTTCAGACAGCATTATTTTTTTGATAAAGCTTCAATTGTAGATCCTTATACTTGGACTTTTACGCATCACGAGCATATCCATCTTATATTGTATGAAGCAAGCGTCATTATTGGTTATGCCCACATACAATTATGGCCAAATGCTAGAGCTGCGCTTCGTATTATTGTTATCGATGAACCTTATCGCAACAAAAAGCTGGGAAGTCAATTTTTAATAGATGTTGAGAGATGGTTAAAGCAAAAAGGAATGTTAACTCTGCATGTCCAATCTTCTCCTCAGGCTTATCAGTTTTATCTTCAACATCATTATCAAAGAATGCCTTTTAATGATCCTGATGATAAAACTGTTCACCCAGATGAGATTGAAGTTGGAAAAATGCTAACTTAATGTCGTCGTTTTGAGACTCCTTTTAAAGCATCAAAAGTATGTCCTGTTTCTTCGTTAGAAGCTGAAACTGCGATATCTCCAAGAGATAAAATACCAACTGGTTTGCTATTAGCATCCAGTACAATCAAACGTCTAATTTTCTTATTTTTCATTTTGTCAGCTGCTTGGGAAATGGAATCTGTCGCATTACAACTTTCTAATTTTTTTGACATAATATCCTTTGCTGTGATTGTCGTCATATCCAATCCACTGGCTATTGCTCTTACCACCATATCACGATCAGTAATAATACCTTGTGCTTTATCACCTTCTAGCACGATAACTGTACCAAAATCTCCTTCTTTCATTTGCTTGGCTATTTTAGCCATAGATTCATTTATATTCACACAGACTGGATTAGCATGCATTGCTTGTGAAACTTTCATATTAACCACCTTGAATTCAATTAATACCAAACTCTATCGTACATATATAGACCAATTACCTATGGCAATGGTACTTACTCATTCCTATCAAACGAACAGAATCTGATCAAAATATCAGCACATGTAAAGATATTTGGCGTCTTTGGATTCACATATCTATAGAAAAAACATCTATATTCATAATGAATGTTCCCATTTCTTTGAGGTGTTTTATGAAAAATACTATATTGTTGATTTTAATTTCTCTCGTAATCACTGCATGTTCAGTTGGTGGATCGATCGGTTAAGTTATACCGCCACATACTTATGTCGTGATTATATAGGAATTTGTTCATTTGTTTTTCAATCATTAGCGTGGTATTCTTCTGACCAAACAAAATGTTAATGATTTAAATTCATAATAGATTCCTATGACATTCCTGTATAGAAATATCATTATTTGTGAAGTTAAAAAGCTTGAAAATCAAGGCAAACGACATATTTGTTATGTGCCAGAACTCATCTATTTACAAAGCGTAAATGCAACATTCAATAAATCTTCTTTTACACAACCCTTAAAAAGTAAATTCCAACAAATCGCACAATTTCACCATCAATATGGTAGTGGTGCGCTACCTTTGAGTTTATCTACGACTAAAAGTTTTATGGAGGATTTATATAACGAATTACTTAAAAACAATATTACGTTACCCCCTAACATGTCTGAGTTAGATTTAAGATATATCATTAAAGATTACGAATGGATCAAAAATCATATTTTTACTTATGATTTAAAAATTAAGATTCAAAGAGACAATTTGAGTTTCTTTGCAAAATATTTACCTAGAATCGGAACATTAGTCACATTCACTTTAACAGTTGGGTTAACTATTAGCACTCTGATTACTATTGTGGGTTGGGGTTGGTCATTAATTTTATTTTCTATTTTTGGTTTAAGTAAATTATTAACAAGTTTTGCTGATATTTCTGGCGGGCCAGAACGACGCATGCTATTACTTGGTTCATGGATAGACAGATTAAGAACAGGACATTATGAACAGTTTGGTAAGCAATCAATTCCTAAAATAGCGCTAAATTCGCTTGTTGTTATTCTGCTAGGTTGTAGCTCATTACTAACTTGGTATGGTGCTTGGCAATTAATCAGATGTATGAATGGCATGTCTGAAGTTCCTTACCTTGTTGCAACAACTTTAGCAGGATTATTTGCATGGTCCAGTGCTGGCGCAAATTTTGGAAGAATATATCAAGATTTATATCAATTACTATTTAATTATTTCTCAACATATGTTTCATTTGATTCTTTTAAGGAACAAGAAAAAATTAATTTTAAACAATTACGCAAAGGATTTTCTTGTGAAAATACAATTACCTCCTCCTTGGGGGTATCATCTGTTATCACACAAAAACCTAAAGTTATTACATTTAGTGCTAAATTAAAAAAAGATGAAATTAAAACTTTAGAAGCTTCTGCCATTGAAATTCAAACAAAAAGACACCCCCGTTCCCCAAGAAATCATTGAGTAGATTTTATATCCCTCACTTGCTTATTTTCTGGTTTTGGCGCTTGCTTTAATTGATAAGCTAGCTCTGTTAAAGAGCAAATACCATTAGGAGCAATACCTGTTTTTTCATCACGCTTTTTAGACATTTCATCAAGCACATATTTAGTCACTAAATCCTGTGGTAATTCACTTAAAAATTTCTCTTTTCGAATTCCGTAGATTTCAAAGAGTTCAGGGGGAATGGAATCTAAATGCTTAGTAATTAAATTAATACCAGAAGATTCTTTTACAATTTCTACCAAGGTATCAACATCCATTTCTTTAAGCATTTTAGTTACCAATTTAGCATGCTTTTCTCGTCTAGTTTCAACGGCTGAGTTAATAACTGTCATTTTTCTTCCCTTTAATTCAACCTGTTTGTCACCAACTTCGATGGTTTTTTTCTCTTTGCTGTCGATACTAACCACTTTCTGATGTCGTTTTGCATATTCTTGAACAGTTTCGGTCTTTTGACCTATTTTTTCAGAACTTGATATAGAATCAAAGCGTTTAGGGTAACGCTCAATACTAGATTGTGCTTGGGAATATTTTGCAACTTGTGGAGGCAATACATCTAATTGTGATATATGCACCTCTTTTGAGAAAAATGGATCTGTGAGACACTCTTCGTCAATAATCACATCTTTTGTTAACACTAAATCCTTAGGTTCTTGTTGGTGCGTAAATGTCTCAACCCCATTGGCTGCTCTAAAAGCTTCTTTTAATGCCATAAATGATTCTGAACCACACGAAACAGAATCGACTTGTCTATTTTCTTTGAATGTAGTAATGGCTTTAAGCTTTTGATTTTTTTGCAATGCCATTCCAATTTGCGCCACACTGCTTACGCCAACTTTTGATCTAGCTGTCCCTAAAGATTCAAAAATGTATGCTTCATTATTATGAATTAATATTGGGGTTCGATGCCGGCTACCGGTTACCACTACAATTCCATAGGTTTGCAGGCCTTCTTGTTCGGCACAATGCATTATCAAAGGTATTTCTTTAGCTGAATTTACATTATAGATAGGATAAGCTGCTTTTTTTTCCTGAGTATTAAATCTTGTAGATGTCGTATAATAGTGATGAAGTAAATGTGCACCTAATGGATTGGCTTTTTGCTCTGAGGTCATAGGGGCTAAAGCATCTTTAGAAAAATAAGTCATTTTAAAATGATATTTATCTCTGAGTTGGATAAGAGCTTCTTCAATAGGAAACAATTTAAGTTCTTTTAGCATTTCTTGAATCGATATCGAAGTGCCACCTAAATCGATGCGCTCATCTAACGAAATTTCGTCCGCTACCACTTTACCTTCAGCAAGTATTGCTGCAATTACTGTAATAAATTCCTTTTGCTCCTCGATTGAATATTGAAAACCAGGACTGGAGGATATTCGCTGATATAATTTTTTAAAAGCGGCATTTATCTTTTGTTGATAGTATTGAGGTCCTAAAATGGCCATAACTCACCTTAAAAGCTATCATGCTACATAATAAGACCTTAACATTTAATAATAGTTCAGGTACTTTACTTTACTCTTTTAGGTGAATATACTCTAAATTATAAGCTAGAGCACTTTCAGTTTTTGGATTTAAGATCTCATGAATACCCCTCTTATACCTAAAAAGCTTTTTTCTTTTATCTTTCATTTTTTAAAATCATATCCATGGTCTGTTGGGTTTATTCTTGGTCTTTCAACACTATCTGGATGCTATGCAACTGTTAACGCTTATCTCATGAAAGTATTAATTGATGATGTAAGCAAAATAAGCGTAACTGAAGCAGATTTATTGACTATCGTTTTTTGGCCAGCATTTATATTTATTATCAATTATGAAATTCATAATCTTTCCTGGCGTGGGATCCAATATATTAACATTAAAACTGGCCCCCGGATTCAAAATCAAATTATTCAAGAAATGTTTAGTTATACAGAAAAGCATTCCTATCGATATTTTCAAGATAATTTTTCAGGTTCTATCGCCAATTATATTAGCTCCCTTGCCGATAATATTTTTACTATTTTGACAAACATTACGCCATTTTTGATTCGTCAAATAGTCCAACCTATTTTAGCACTTGTTTTAATGTTCTTTGTTAATCCTTTTTTTGCTTTTGCTTTCTTTATATGGATCCTCTTCTTCTTGTCAATTAGTTTATTTTTTTCTAATAAAATTACAAATCTTTCTGATGTCCTTGCAGAAGGGTATTCGCAATTATCTGGCAAAATAGTCGATAGCGTTTCAAATTCAAATAATATCCGTTTGTTTGCAAGGGAAAAATTTGAAGAAAAATATTTACATGGCTCGCTTGAAGATGTTGCTAAGAAATTTCGAAACAAAGGATGGTTTGAATTTAAATTATCCTTGGTGCAAGGTTTATCCGTTACACTACTGATTGCTGTCATGATTTTTGGTTTAATTAAACTTCGTATACTTGGCTTGGTCACGGTGGGCGATTTTGCGCTAATCTTAAGTCTTGCTTTATATGTCACCGAAGGTATTTGGTATTTTACTGAGCAAGTGCATCGTTTGAATGATCTTATCGGACGCTGCAATCAAAGTTTAGCTATCATTGTTGTTCCTCATGAAATTATTGATGCTCCTCAAGCGAAATCAATTCATATCACAAAGGGAGACATTACCTTTCACGAGGTTACTTTTAACTATAAAAGAAATGCTAATATTTTCGAAAATAAATCCGTTATTATTCCAGGTGGTCAACGCGTAGGATTAGTTGGGTATTCTGGCAGCGGCAAGACCACCTTTGTCAATTTGATTGTTAGACTATTTGATGTTTCTTCCGGTGATATAACCATAGATGATCAAAATATTAGAGAAGTCACTCAAAACTCACTTCGTGAACAAATAGGTTTTATTCCGCAAGATCCAGTTTTGTTTCACCGTAGTTTAATGGAAAATATTCGCTATGGTAGAATTGAAGCAACTGATGAACAAGTAATGTTAGCTGCTGAAAAAGCGCATGCACATGAATTTATCATGGCAACGCCCGATGCTTATCAATCTCTTGTCGGCGAACGTGGCATTAAACTTTCTGGCGGTCAAAGACAGAGAATTTCAATTGCGCGCGCTATATTGAAAAATGCCCCCATTCTTATCTTAGACGAAGCTACCAGTGCTCTAGATTCTGTCACTGAACGCTATATACAAGAAAGTCTGGAAAATTTGATGCAAGGAAAAACCGTTATTGTCATCGCGCATCGATTATCAACATTGCTTGCGATGGATAGGATCTTAGTCTTTGATCAAGGCAAAATTGTTGAAGATGGAAATCACGCAAGTTTAATGGCTAAACACGGAATGTACGCCCAGTTATGGAATAGCCAAGTCGGTGGTTTCTTGTTAGATGAAAATGAATCATCTTCAGATCTTTAGCATACCGTCAAGAACCGTGATAGCAGAAGCCGTGATGTCTATAGATTTTTCGTTGACATCGACAAGAAGCTCTCCACCACGTTGTGATGCTTGATAGGCCCGAAGTTGATTTTTGACTAATTTCTCTGCCCAATAAGGCCCCAAGGTACAATGAGCAGAACCTGTCACAGGATCTTCTAAAATACCATCACCAGAGCAAAAAAATCGAGATATAAAATCATATTGCTTCGACTTGCTGGTGATAATAATCCATTTATCATATTTATTCAGTGCTTGAAAATCAGGCTGTACTTGGTAAATGGTCTCTTCATTTTCATAAACCAACATCAAATCACGAGTTTGTTGATATGCTTCAATCGGCTTTGTGCTGGATATAGCATCAAGAACAAAGTGTGGAATACTATCTATACTAACTTGAATACCAGGCCTTGCAGGTAGCGTCATCGTGTATTTATCATTATTTTTCTTAATAATTAACTTTCCAGCCCACCTTGTTTCAAACTCAATTTTATTTTTCTCAGGAAAAATTTCCGACAAAATAATGTGAGCTGCCGCTAAAGTTGCATGACCACACAATTCAATTTCAACCATTGGAGTAAAAAATCGAATAAGAGGCGCTTTACCTTCCGCTAATAATACAAAAGCTGTTTCAGATAAATTCATTTCAAAAGCAATATTTTGCATTAGGTTGTCACTTAATGATTCTTTTAAAATCATCACCCCTGCAGGGTTTCCTTTGAATGGTTCATTAGCAAAACTATCAACCTGCCAAATTTTCATAAGATATGCTCATATTTACATCAAAGATTAGTATTATTTAATATTTTACCTATTTCATTGATGAAATCTACAGTCCCGCTAAAAACAAAAATCCCAGTATTCCACCATTAACTTATTTTTGGAAGGCTTATAATGGCGATGTATCATCATATATGAAATTAAAGCGCCAATCAGCGTTCCACTTGCCGCAATGCTCGTTATCATCAAAATAATCATCAAATTTTGCTGTGCTAACATTTTGGTACTTATAAAAGAATATTGATTTCATTATAGAATTAGTTTACGGAACTTTTTTGAATAGTGTTAAGTCATACTATCGTGATGTAAATTTTCGATAAAAAAAGAGGTCTACTATCATGAAAAAAATTATACTACTGGTTGTTATATCAGCATTCTTAGGCGCATGTTCAGCAGGAGCGAGTATTGATTTGTATGGACAAAACTCAACATCAACGCATACTTATGTATAGCGGTTTTAAATAAGCGATGAAGAGGATGAGAATATGACACCACTTATCAATGTCGTAATTGTATTGATTATCGTTGGCGTGCTGTTATGGCTCATCAATAGATTAATACCCATGGCAAGCTCTATTAAAACCATCTTAAACGTGGTGGTAGTCATTGCAGTGATACTGTGGGTATTATCTGCTTTTGGTATCGTGACAGGACTTCCTACTATTAATTTAAAATAAAGGCACTAGCGATGGAAATGCAAAGATATTTTAAAAATATTTTAGTATGGATCATTCCAACTATTTTGTTGCTCGTATCAATGGCCCCCATTCCGCTCACTGTTTTCTATCCATTTATATTAAAAATTATCGTATCAATAGCAGCAATCATTATTACTTATTTATTGTTTACTGAAAAACCCAAATATTACTTAGCTTGGGGTATTGTTTTTATATTAATCATTTTTATTTTCAACCCAATTGTTCAAATTAATATCTCTATGGGTGTAGATATCCCTTTAGCTTTGATCACGGCTATTATATTTATGGCCAATTGGTTTTTTGTGTTTAGAAAGCAATAATTTTTTACGCAGTTAACGCTACCGTCGTTGTCCACGATAGACAAACAAACAAATTCAGATTATTCTATTTCATTCCCTTTTATCTCATGTGATGAGCTTATGAGCGCATTTTTATATCTTTCTATTATTCTTCTATGGGGCTTTACTTGGTTTGCAATTAAAAACCAAATAGGGGTGGTGCCTATTGAAATTTCATTGATTTATCGTTTTGCAATTGCAGCTATTATTATTTTCGTGATCATGCTCATTCAACGTGCATCATTTCGCTTTTCGCTAAAGCAACATGCTGCGATGGCCTTATTAGGCTCTCTATTATTTTCCATTAATTTTTTCTTTTTCTATACTGCTGCGCATTATTTAACATCTGGTCTCATGGCTATTATTCTGTCAACTAGCGTTATCATGATAATGTTGAATAATCTTCTATTTCTTAAAAAACCCGTCAGTTTGAAAATGTTTGTGGGCGGCATTATTGGCTTAAGCGGTTTAGCTTGTATATTTTGGCCAGAACTTGAATCCTTTAGTCTGAGTGATAATACCTTTCTTGGCTTGATATTATCCTTAATAGGGGCTTATTCATTTGCTTGGGCAAACCAAGTTTCAACGTATTGCACTCGCCTATCCATACCCCTTATTTCAAGCACCTTTTATGGCATGCTCTATGGCATAGTTTTATTAAATCTATTTTGCCTGGCAATGCATATTAACTATGCTATCGATTCCTCAATAGCTTATGTGCTTTCGCTTTCTTATTTAGCCATTCCTGGATCTGTGCTGGGGTTTTTAACATATCTTGGTCTTGTTAAACGTGTCGGGCCAGAAAAAGCAGTATATGCAACGCTCTTTTTCCCGCTTGTTGCCTTGATGGTGTCTACTTTTTTTGAATCCTTTACATGGGCTTATCTTGATTTTGTAGGTATAGCCATGATTATCTTGGGCAATGTATTGATATTAACCAAACCCAAACCGAACATCTTAGCAACATAAAAAGAAGGGGCTTGTAAGCCCCTTCCTTTTCACAATCATCAATATATTATTAATGATGTTTGTGGTGGTGATGTTTGCAATGTTTGTGATGATGGTGGTGTTTACAATGTTTATGATGTTTATGTTTGTGATGATGGTGGTGGTGGTAATAATGAAAATACCCAGCATCATCATAATAACCATCATCATAGTAATATCCATGGTGATAATGACCAGGGCCTGCACAAGCAGCAAGAAAACCTAGCACTAATAATGGCAACAGTATTTTTAGCTTTTTCATAATAATTCCCCATTTCAAGTTGATCAACAATTAAAGATGGTAAAATCTGAAAACAGAATAATAGCTGCGATTTTCATATTTTTGTAAAATCTACTGTGTTTCAAATCAGAAATTGAAATATTTTTTGAACTTTATTAACCACTTAGTGTAGGTACAAATATTTAATCGCTATTCTTCTTTTTAGCCCCAAGTTCTGTTAAGATGCTTTCCTTTTACAACAGCAAGTTAACATACCAATGCCTAATATTTATCTTGAGTTATACAATAAAAAATTAAGCGCCAAAGCAGAAACGCTACCCGTGGCTATGCAATCTGTGCTCTCACAATTTATAAAAAATAGGTTTCCTAAATCCAAAAAGAAAATCAACGCAGAGAAAAAAAAATTAAAAGGCGAACTTCAAAAATTCATTGAACATCTCAGCACTGCCCGTATTGGCAATTGGGTAATAGGTTATCAATTCACTTCAACTCTTCCACCAGAGCTCATCAGTTTATTCAACATTGCTCGATTACATGAACAAGCAATTCTCAATTCCCCAAGTACTTTAGTCAGTGATTGTGAAAATGCCGCAGCAGGTGATGGTTTTAGTGCTAGTGAAATTTATAAACAATTAGTACGCTTAGAATCGGCTTTAGTAAAAAAAGAAGTCGAAGCACACCATCAGGAAGAAGTGCAGAGTAAAATACGAGACTGGATAGCACTATTATATGAAAAGTTTGCCCTGATAATATTGAATACAGCTAATTTAGATGAATTAAAAACAAAAGTAGAAAGCACTTTTGATAAAACAATTTGTGAAGACTTACCTCAACTCGCAGAATTTCAAAATGAGATCATGTGTCAGCTAGAATTTTTAGAAGCAAAGGATTTCTTTGATGATTTTTATAAGGCTACAATACTCAGTGATAAGTATGAGTTTGTATTTGAATACTATCAAGCCTTGAAAACTAAAGGAACTATTGAGCCTGAGTTACGAGCAACCTTAATTCATTTATTTTATCAAACAATCAATAAAGCTTATGCACCTTGTGATGCACAAAAATTTAATCTGATGCGTAATCGAGGCGCAACGATTGAAGTGGTATTTAAGGCATTACAGAAATGGGCACAAGATCTTTGGAAATCGTATCAAGAAACTGATTTTCATGCTGCTTTAACTCAAAAACTTCAAGAGGATAAGGCAACTTATGAATGTTGGGAACAAATAGGCGATTTAACTACAATAACAACCGGACCTCGCCCACTGTATCAGTTACATTGTATGAAGTATGCTGGCAATCCTATGCAAGATCCAAGAGATCTATTAAAGCAAATTTCCTCACCCATGAAACCAAAAGCCTCTTCAAGAGTATTATCAACTCAAATACCTTTACATTCAGAGCCAGTTTCACATCCTGTCACTTTGCTTTGCACTGGATCGCTTGAAGATGAAGCTTTAAATTTACCGGAAACCACAAAAGCTAATATGAATGATAAAAAGTTTAATCCGCTCTAAAGAAAAGACCTCTCAAGAGGCCTTTATTCATTGCATATTGGTTGATTAAGAGAGAAATTTCAGCCAAGAAGCACAATTCCTTTGTACGCATATTTAATGCCAAACCCTATTAGCATCAAGCCTGCAATAGTGGTGATCAGGTTAATCAATTTATGGTTAAAGAAACGTTTTCCAAGTTCTAATAAACCGCTAAGGAATAGCCCCCAAATCAAAACACCAAGTATGATGGTAAAATTCTCAGAAAGACCAACCCAGCTTTGCGTTTTTACAGTGAGATCTAAAGTGGCAGCAAAAATACTAAGCCAAAAAACAATACCTATTGGGCTTGTAATAGATAAAATGAATCCAGTAAGCAGACCATTCATCACACCAGCAGCAACATTTTTATCTACCTTCAGTTCATGCTTTCTTTTATCAAGCAACGATTTAAATCCCAAATACATCAAGACAAATGCACCAATAATGCTGCATATACCCATTCTTAGATCAGAATTCATAAACAATCCAAGACCAAAATAAGCTGCAACTAAGCATAAGGAATTGCCGACAGAACCACCTAGGCGTACAACAAAGGCACCTAAAAAGCCAATATTTAAGCCTCTTTTAATCATTTCTAAGGAAACAGGACCGATGGGGGCAGCTAAAGTGATGCCTAATAAGATTTTTTCAAAAAACATGGGTACAACTCAACACTATTTTTGTGGGGCACAAATGTCAGAAAACCGATTATATCAAAGACGGTTTGAGAAAAACACGTCTTCATGGCAAAAACTACTCAGGTAACCCTTTGGCTGGGCATTCAAAAACACCATGCATACCAAAGAATGATTCATGCCCTGAGGGCCGTCTGTATTTGTACCATTTGAATGGTACTTTACGGTACTTTTTCTTGACGCGTTGGGCGGCAGTAAAACCAATTTCGGCAATCAATTTACCTTGTGGATTTAGATAATTTTTTGCTTGCGCTAAAATCTGATGAATAATATCTAATCCGTCTTTACCTGATTCCAGCGCGATTTTTGGTTCACGTTTAAATTCTTCTGGACTCATATTATATTCACGAGTTGATACATAAGGTGGATTAGTGATAATAAGATCGTATTGATTGTGAACATTTGCAAATAAATCACTTTCAATACATTTCACGCGATCATTTAAGCCATGTCGATTAATATTGATTTGTGCCACTTCTAATGCACCAGTTGAAATATCAACCAAATCAACTTGAATTTTTGGATGTAATAATGCTAATGATATGCCAATACAACCAGAACCGGTGCATAAATCTAATACTCGGTAATTTTCCCATTCGATTTCATTTAAGAAATCTTCAAATCTTGTATTCATGATAGAACGTGGAACTAGCACGTTTTCATTGACATAAAATTTATTGCCTAAGTAATAAGCTTGATTAGTTAAGTATTCAACGGGAAGTCTATGAACGATTCTTTTTTCAAACAACCCTAACATTTTTTTAGCTTCATTTTCTGATATTTTGCGCGTTAATAATTCAGGGTTATCGTCTGTGGCATGTTCTAACCCAATAGCGTGAAGCGCTAAACTTTGGGCAATAGTAAAAAAGGATCTATCTTTGAAAAAATGATGATGCAATTTTGATTTTTTCATCCATTTCGCACCCAATTCAATCATATTTGATAGGGTCATATTGCCATTGCGACATGAGTCAATACACATATTATAAATAGGGTTTTCTCTGAACATATTTTTTACGCCATAAAATTGCAATGGAATAATAATGAATATAAGGATTTATGGGAAGCTTTCAAGGAAAAAAAGTTAAGTGGCAGCAACGACAAGATAAATTCAAAGTCAGGCTCAAGGCAGCCTGACTTTGAAATGATGATGATAAAATCTTAAAGCGGAATTTCAGGGCGTGCTTGGATTTCGGTACCAAAATGGCTCATTGCACGTTTACAAAGTCTCTTAAAGGATTGTGTGTCTAAGCTACTGACAAATACGCCAAGCGAAGCTAAAGCACAGGCAATCACTAAGCTTAGTGTAAGAGGCTCTTTGCCAAACATCACTAATAAAACCATGGCTGCTATTCGTGCTACATAGGTAATAGAACTTAGCATGTACACATTCCCAAACTTAACACCATAGTCCCATAATTGGTAAGCAATACCAGCGCCACTGATGCCCGTTATTACAGACAAAGAACCTTGGGCAAACGTTGGCATGACAAAGGTTTCAAATTGTAAATGCAAGAAAAAGCATAATACAGCACCCAAGCCACAATACATGCCAATCATTTCCGTTGGCAAATGCTTGTTATAGCGTGAAAAGGCTGAGTAACCACTCCACAAAAATGCACCAATTAATGCTAATCCATAACCAATAAAGTAATGGAGATTAAAACCATTTTGACTGACTTCATTGTGTACTAATACATAGATGCCAGCAAAGCCAAGCAGTGCCCCTATTGAGTGCTGTGCTGTAAAACGTTCTTTGGGCAACATACTAGTGAAAGCCACGACTAAACAAGGCCACAGATAATCAATAAGATCAACATGAGCAATTGGCGCATGTTGAGCCCCATAAATATAAGCAAAGTCGCTCATACAAATGCCCATCAGACCGGCGATCCAAACAAAAGCAGGTTGCTTTAATACTAAATGCCAACGCTTATGTTTTGTTAGACGAAATGCCGTCAAAAGGAATGAGCTGAAAAATATGATTGCAAGCACTTCAAAAATCGGAAGTTCGTTAACTTCAGAAATTAAAAGCGGCTCAACAGTCCACATGGCGAGGGCGCCAAGCCCCATATAGGTAGCGCGTTTTACTGAAACTTCATGCAATGTCGTATTCCTCTTTACAGAATGCGAGTAAGTATATCGTTTGTATGCAGTGGGGTTATGTTTGGACTTAAGATTGGAAAAACCAACACGATACTCTTTGCATGCCTCTTTACCCCCATGCACGTAAAGCGTGTCCACTCTACCCCACATAAGTTAATGATCCGGGGGGGGTAGGTCAAGGATTTTTAAGGCCTTTTTGTAAAATAGGTGATAAATGGTTCTCAACAAGTTATGGAAGGAACGAAATTCGTTTATTACTCCAGATCCATACTGGAATTGCCGTTATCTTTCTTCCGTACAAATTTTCTTTTTGACTTGTTATCATGATCTTTAATTTTCATCAAAATTCGTAAATTATTAGAAGAATCAGCATTCTGCAGGGCTTCACTTTCACTAATTAAATCATCTTCATATAATTTATATAGTGACTGATCCATTGTCTGCATTCCTAAACCATCTTTGCGCCCCATATACTCCTTAATGGTATAGATCTCACCCTTACGAATACATTCTGCAATAACAGGAGTGTTAATCAGAATTTCCATGGCGACCACACGACATTTTCCGTTGACATGACGAACCAATCTCTGCGCTAAAATACCACGCAAGTTTAAAGAAAGATCCATCCATAGTTGATCACGGTGTTCTTCTGGATAATAGTGACTAATTCTCTCTAAAGCTTGTATGGTGCTATTGGCATGCAAGGTAGCCAAGCATAAATGGCCCGTTTCAGCAAAGCCAATAGCATGGCGCATCGTTTCACTATCTCGTATTTCACCAATCAAAATCACATCAGGTGCTTGGTGCATTGCATTTTTTAAAGCGATAGAAAAGGATGCCGTATCAATTCCCACCTCTCTTTGTGTCACAATACATTTATGGTGACTATGCAAATATTCAATAGGATCTTCTATTGTGAGAATATGCCCCTTCGTTAACTTATTATGGCAATCTATCATGGATGCAAGGGTTGTGGTTTTGCCAGTTCCCGTAGGTCCTACCACCAAAATGAGGCCCTTTTTTGCCATGGCAAGTGCTTTCACTGTTGGCGGTAAGTTTAACTCTTCAAGCGTTGGGATTTTTGTTTGAATATATCTTATCACGCAGCCAATTTGACCACGTTGCATAAAAGCACTTACTCGAAAACGTCCTAATCCTTTAACACCAAAGGCAAAATTACATTCATTTGTCATGCTGAATTCTTTTTTTTGTGCATCATTCATCAAGCTAAACACGGCATTATTAACTTCTTTTTCAAAAAATTGCTTATCTGAGAGCGCAACAATCTCACCATTGACTTTCACACAAGGAGGAACCCCAACAGCCAGATAGAGATCGGATGCTTGATTCTCTATCATTTTATGCAAATAAGGTTTCATTTCCATGATGAACTCATTATCATTCATAGATTAAAATAAGTCTTTATTCATTGCTTTTTCTCTGGCTTCTAATCTATTGATTTTCCCTGAATCAACTAAACTTTTTAAGCATTGATCTAAAGTTTGCATGCCTTGCGCTTGCCCTGTTTGAATACTGGAATACATTTGAGCAACCTTATTTTCTCGTATGAGATTACGAATAGCAGGATTACAAATCATAATTTCATGCGCAGCAAGCCGTCCTCCTCCTACTTTCTTCATCAAAGCTTGTGAGACAACGGCTCTCAATGATTCTGATAACATTGAGCGAACCATTTCTTTTTCCCCTGCTGGAAAAACGTCAACCACACGATCGATAGTTTTCGCTGCAGATGAAGTATGTAAAGTACCAAAAACTAAGTGACCCGTTTCAGCTGCAGTTAAAGCTAAACGAATAGTTTCAAGATCTCTCAATTCCCCTACCAATATCACATCGGGATCTTCACGAAGCGCTGAGCGCAACGCTTCGCTAAATCCATGCGTATTCGTATGCACTTCACGTTGGTTTATCAATGATTTTTTACTCTGATGCACAAATTCAATTGGATCTTCAATAGTGAGGATATGTGCATATTTTTGATTATTAATGTAATCAATCATGGATGCTAAGGTTGTACTTTTACCAGAACCTGTCGGGCCTGTTACCAAGACAATGCCTCTTGGATATTCACTTATATCAGCAAATATTTTAGGCAATCCCAGTTCTTCAAAAGTAAGCACCTTCGAAGGAATGGTACGTAATACACAACCAGCGCCTCTTTGTTGGTTAAAAGCATTAACACGAAAGCGTGCAAGCCCTGGGATTTCAAATGAAAAATCCGTTTCTAAAAATTCTTCATAATCTCTTCGATGTTTATCACTCATGATATCGTAAATTAAAGCATGCACTGCTTTATGATCTAAAGCTGGAACATTAACACGCCTGATATCACCATCCACTCGAATCATCGGTGGTAATCCAGCGGATAAATGTAGATCCGAGGCATTATTTTGTACGCTAAATGTAAGTAATTCAGTGATATCCATAAACACCTTCTTTAGGCTATGATGTCATTCATTTTCTTTGAATTGGGACGATTGATGACAGATTTGCTTACCAACTTCCATACCATCTTGCAGCGTATACAAGTTTGTGAACAAAAATATCATCGAACTACAGGCAGCGTATCCTTGCTTGCCGTAAGTAAAACCCATGCGCCTACACTTATTGCCACTTTACATGACGCAGGGCAGCAATCATTTGCTGAGAACTACTTACAAGAGGCCCTTGTAAAAATATCGGCACTTCAGGAAAAACGGTTAATTTGGCACTACATCGGACCTATACAATCTAACAAAGCCAAAGAAATTGCTCAAAATTTCAGTTGGGTACAAACAGTATGCCGTTTAAAGGAGGCCAAACTGCTCTCTCAGTATCGCGCTTTTAATGAATCTCCCTTAAACATCTGTATACAAATCAAGTTAGATGATAACCCTAAAAAATCAGGGATCTCGCTTGAAGAAGCTCCTACACTCGTCGATTCGCTGCAATCAATGCCACATCTTAAATTACGTGGATTAATGACCATTCCACCTTTGGTAGAAGACTTTGAACGTCAGCGCGAATACTATAGGGAAGTATGTAATTTATTCACTACATTAAATGCCTATGGCGCACAGCTTGATACACTATCAATGGGGATGACCCATGATTTTGAAGCTGCCATTGCAGAAGGCGCCACAATAATACGTATTGGTACAGGATTGTTTGGACCACGATAAGGCTAAAACAAAAATGAAATTAGGCAACATAGGTTTTATTGGTGGCGGCAATATGGGAAGTAGTATGGTGGGTGGTTTAATCCAAAAAGGGATCCCCAGCAATACTATCCGTGTTGTCGATCATAATGAACAAACTTGTCTGAAAATCAAAGAAAAATGGGGCGTCTTAACATCAACGAAAATGGCTGATCTCCTATCCGATCTGAGCATATTGGTGTTAGCAGTCAAACCACAAGATATGCAAGCAGTTACTCGGCAAATTGCGCCTTTATTTCAAGCACAACAAATACTCACCATCAGCATCGCTGCAGGGATCACAACCACACAGATCCAACGCTGGTTAGGAAAACCAGAATGCCCAGTCGTACGAGCAATGCCAAATACCCCTGCTTTACTTGGTGTTGGGATTTCAGGTTTGTTTGCAACAGCAAAAGTGACTGAAACACAACGCCAACAAGTGCAAACGTTAATGAACGCCTTAGGTGAAACTGTTTGGATTGCTGATGAAAATTTAATGGATGTGGTAACCGCCTTGTCAGGATCGGGACCCGCTTACTTTTTCTATGTAATGGAAGGCCTCATTCAAGGAGCGATGGCGTTAGGATTATCCAAAGATATTGCCAGCAAACTAACTCTCAATACTGCTATGGGAAGCGCAGTGATGGCATTACATGAACAAGACTATGTTGATGTCACTCAATTAAGAGAAAGAGTCACCTCGCCCAATGGCACAACAGAGCAGGGGATCAAAGTGCTAAAAGATGGTAAACTAGAGGACCTTTTAGAAAAAACGTTAATTGCCGCAACTACACGTGGTAAAACTCTTAGCGAACAATACGATTGAGGCTCATTTCTTATGGCTCCATTACAAAATGCTAGCGCCTTTCTCATTCATAGCATATTTGATCTTTACTTATTTATATTGCTATTAAGATTCATTTTACAATATTTACGCGTTGATTATTACAATCCTTTTACACAATTTGTTGTTAAAGCAACAAGCCCAATCGTTGTGCCACTTCGACGTATTGTGCCAGGATTCTATGGAATTGATTTTGCGACCATTATTGCCATCGTGGTTTTAACTGGCGTGAAAATTTCTTTAATCATGTTTATCAGTATGCACAAATTCCCTGCCATTGCCGGATTATTAATTTGGTCTTTTGGTGAAATTTTTGCGCTGACCATCAATTTATTTTTTTACGCCATTTTGATGACCGTCATTTTAAGTTGGGTTGCCCCGATGTCGAATTCTCCAATTACGCCTATTTTATATCGATTAACAGAACCATTGATGCGCCCAGTGAGACGTTTAATCCCACCCATTGGTGGTTTTGATATTACGCCTATTCCTGTCATGATCACTTTGCAATTATTAAAGATTTTAATTGCAGATCCATTGACCCAAATGGGATTTCAATTTGGGCTGCGCTAAGGCTCCAATTACTTGGCAAAAGAGTGATTTACTCATGGCGTTATATATTCAGCCCAAAGCTAATCAAGACAAAGTCGTTGGATTGTATGCTGATCATATCAAAATCCAAATTACAGCTCCTGCAGTTGAAAATAAAGCGAATGAGCACTTACAAAAATGGTTATCAAAACAATGCAAAGTTCCTCTTTCCCAAGTCATCTTAGAAAAGGGTCAGCATAGTCGATATAAATTATTTCGTGTTCAATCACCCAGACAGCTCCCTAAATGGGTAAACGAAATATTAAAGGATAAATAAACCCATGGCTCATGAAATATCTATTACGCTTAAAGGCCAAAAAATTGCGGCTAAAGTTTGGAACGATAAAAGTGGCATTCCCACACTGGCATTGCATGGCTGGCTAGATAATGCTGCATCCTTTGATAAACTTGCGCCTCTTCTACCTGATCTGCATATCGTCGCAATTGATTTACCTGGCCATGGGTTTTCAGAACATATCCCACAAAGTGCAAATCTTCACATCATAGATATAACCGCAACGGCTATATTATTAGCCAATCATTTAGGATGGGATAAATTTGCTCTACTTGGACATTCATTAGGCGCTTGCATTAATAGTATGATTGCCGGAGCACTACAAGATCGTATTTTGTGGGCGATGATGATCGATGCGCTAGGTCCAATTACATCCCCACCTCATCAAGCACCCATGCAATTTCGTGCATTTATGAAAGAAATGATTACAAAACCCAACAAAAAGCCTCCAACCTATGAAGCAAAAGATCATGCCGTAGAAGCACGCTTAAAAGTCAACCCCATGCATGAGTCATCTTGTCGGATCATAATAGAAAGAGGTTTAAAACAATTGCCAGATGGTCTATGGACATGGCGGACCGATCCGAGACTACTTATGCCGTCAGCCCTGCATTTATCTGAAGATCATGTGTTAGCATTTCTTGAAGATATTACATCTCCAGTTTGTTTGATTCGTCCTGAGCAAGGCTTTCCTTTCCCACAAGATATTCTACAAAAGCGAATCAAGACCGTTAAAAATGCACAAGTATTTCGAATACCAGGTCAGCATCATATACATCTGGATGATGCACAAGCGGTGGCCAACTGTATGCATTCATTTATAAGAGAATTGATATGAAAATTGTGCTTGCCAGTTCAAATAAAGGAAAAGTCAAAGAAATTCAAGAGATGATGAAAAATCTCGATGTTAGTATTGTGCCACAATCAGAATTTCACGTTTCTGTTGTTGAAGAAACTGGATTAAGTTTCGTGGAAAATGCACTTATTAAAGCACGCCACGCCTCACAGAGCACTCACTTACCCGCCATAGCAGATGATTCAGGGTTAGTCGTTGATGCTTTACAGGGCGCTCCGGGCATTTATTCGGCGCGTTTTGCTAAAATTGACGCAACCGACAAAGAAAATATTGATAAATTATTAGAGGAAATGAAATTTCTTTCAAAAGAACAACGCCAAGCGCATTTTTATTGCGCTTTAGCTTTTGTACTTCATGAAAGAGATCCTGTCCCTCTTATCTGTCAAGCAAAATGGGATGGCGTCATTCTAGAAGCTCCAATAGGAGAAAATGGCTTTGGTTATGATCCGATTTTTTATATCCCCTCTCTTCATTGCACCTCAGCCCAATTGAGTCCAGATATAAAAAATACCTTAAGTCATCGTGCAAAAGCTTTACAACTTTTTGTTGAACAATTTAAGTTGTTGAGCCGCCAATGAGTTCGAACGTTATTCCCTTATCGCTTTATATTCATTTTCCTTGGTGCGTTAAGAAATGCCCCTATTGTGACTTCAATAGTCATGCTTTAAAAGATAATCTGCCAGAACAAGAATATGTTGATGCATTATTACTCAATTTGGAACAACACTTACCCCTGGTATGGGGTCGACGCGTTATCAGCATTTTTATGGGTGGTGGAACGCCTAGTTTATTCTCAGGCGCCGCACTGGATAGATTATTAAAGGGAATTCGCGCAAGATTACATCTCACCTATGACATTGAAATTACTTTAGAAGCAAACCCTGGTACAGTAGAACAACAAAGATTTAAAGACTATCGTGACATTGGCATCAATCGTTTATCTTTAGGTATTCAAAGTTTTAATGACAAACATCTGCAGATTTTAGGACGCATTCATGGTCGTGAAGAAGCATTACATGCCATCTCTTGCGTCAAGCAAGCAGGCTTTGCGAACTTTAATCTTGATTTGATGTTTGGCTTACCCGAACAATCGCTTGCAGAAGGTTTGGCAGATATTGAACTTGCCATTAACCAACAACCGACACATATTTCATGGTATGAATTGACACTTGAGCCCAATACACAATTTTGGCGTCACCCCCCACCTTTACCAATCATTGACGAAATCATTGCTCTGCAAGAGAGAGGACAAGATCTGCTTGCAAAAAATGGTTATCAACAGTATGAAGTATCAGCCTATTCACAAAATAAACCTTCTCGACATAATATGAATTATTGGGAGTTTGGCGATTATCTTGCGATAGGAGCTGGTAGCCATGGTAAAATTACTGAGCACAGTTCGATGTGCGTAACACGTTTACATCATCATCGACACCCTAAACAATATATGGATTTGACACAAGGATTTGTGCAAGCAAAACAGCTTATAAATAGTGAACAATTACCCTTTGAATTTATGTTAAATGCTTTAAGGTTAAAAGAAGGGGTTGCCACATCTTTGTTTACTGAGCGTACTGGTCTTGAGTTAACATTGATAGCACCTCAACTCATAGAAGCTCAAAGAAAGGGTTGGTTGCACCCCTTTAATGAGAGAATTTGTACCACAACATTAGGATATCGTTTTTTAAATAACGTGATGAGTTTATTTTTATGCGAAACCAAAGAATATGAACATCAAAATTGAATATCAACCTACAGCCAAAGAACTAGCCAAAGCCAGCTCATTATTTGCAGAAAAAAAACCTTTTCTATTGTTTGCGGTTGGTTTTATCAATATTGTCGCTATCTTTTTCTTAATTATATTTGTGCTTAAACTGATTTTTATTGGATTGCTACTGAATGAGATAATAGCAGCCTTAGGCTGCTTTATATGGTTTTTTGGACGCAGACCTTTTAATGAGTGGATCTTATATCAAAGAATGAAGCGTTCAATTGTATTAGCCAAACCTATTACCATTGAAGTTTCTCGTAATGGCATAGTCTGGTCTGGCAAAGGCTTACGACCAGGTAATATGTCATGGGATCAAATTAAATATGTGTTAGAAGCCAAAAATGGATTTGTTTTGCCAAATACTTTTACTAAATTTCTCTGGTTGCCCACACGAGGTTTTCAAACACCACAGGACATTCAAGATTTTAAAACATTGATCATTGAAAAAAAAATCGTTCATCGAGTATTTTCAAAATGGGAATGCTAAAACAACCAATGAATCATTAACATAACAACAATAAGATAAATGATAGACATCAAGCCACCAGCGCGAATAAAATCTTTGATTTTATACTGTCCAGGTAAGCTTATTAGGGCATTTGCCTGATGCGTTGGCAAAACAAATGAATTCGAGGTTGCAACAGCAACCATTAAAGCAAAAGCTCGAGGATCTGCTCCAATAGCTTGCGCTAGATGCACAGCTAAAGGAACCAATACAATTGTTGCCCCAACGTTTGAAAGAATCAAACTACAAACAGAAGCTAATACGCCAAGTAAAAATAGCAACACCCATTCCGAAGATCCAGAAAATACATTCAAAATATGCATACCAAACCAATCTGAAGTTCCGCTAGTTTGTACCGCAATCCCAAGTGGTATTAATCCAGCAAGCAGAAAAACTGTTTTCCAACTTACTGCCTCATAGGCATCATCTATGCTAATCACACCTGAAAATATCATGCAAACTGCACCCACTAACAATCCAACTGCAACAGAAAGCCCTGCAAAAACGATTAATCCAATTGCCAAGGCAAAGAAAAAAACAGCAAACCACATTTTTTCAGTATGCATTTTTTGTCTGGGATAATCCGATGTGACCACGACAAAGTCAGGATTTTTTTGAAGTGAAAATAATGCGCCCCATTCACAGAACATGCCTAAAGTATCACCCGAACGAAGTGTTAAATTACCAATTTCCTTTTTACCACGACGGACGTTGTCACCTCGATGAACAGCGAGAACATGAATACCAAATTGATGGCGCATATGCAGATCACGTAGGTTCGTACCCACTAACTGTGAACTTGGTGGAACGACAGCCTCACACAATCCAGCATGAGTAGGATTTAAACGTTCAGAAAATACTGTTAAATAGGGGGACATTCTTAAACCATATTTTTTAGCAAATTCTTGAACTTCATCGCGAGGCCCAAGCATTGCTAATACACTACCTTCTTTAATTTCTGTTTTTCTTAGGGGAGGAATATGAATATTATTACCCATTTTTATACCAATAATGGCAATTTCTGGAGGTAGCAAAGCTTCCCATTGTCGTAATGTGTTGTTTGCCAAGGAGCTTGTTGAAGGTACGCGACATTCGCAAAAATCTGCGCCGATCCCATAAATTCTTTTAAAATATAAGGGACTACCGCCATTTGAATTTCTATTGGTATGGGTGATCACTTTGGGGAGTAACCAGTTCCCTAAAGTACCAAAATAAATCATTCCCAATATTAACAACGTTAAACCAATTGGAAATACACTAAACAACCCAAGTCCAACAGTTTCTTGACCAAATCTATCGGTTAAGCCGCCAGAATTTTGTAATAAACTGTTTAGCAATATTAACGGTCCAGTTCCCAGCATCGTGAGAGTGCTACCCAAAATGGCGCAAAAACTTAAGGGAATTAATAAGCGAGATTTTTCAATGCCTGTTGCATGACGAATTCTCATCACGACAGGTAATAACAAGGCAACGGTCCCTACGCTACGTAAAAAACCTGCAAAGAATCCACCGACCCCCATCAATAGCAGTCGGATCCGATTCTCGTTGGATCCCCCCAAACGCATGATATGATGTGCCATTTTTGCAACAACTCCACTACGTTCAAGTCCGGCGCACATAATCATCACGCCAATTAAAGCAATCACCGCATCACTAGAGAAGCCGGAAAAAAGAATATGACTTGGTACTAATTTAGTCAGACCCAATAGCACCAATACTAAACAGGCAACGACATCGACGCGTACAATCTCTGTGACAAAGAGGATGACGGTAATAATAATTATACCCAAGACTAAAAAAATGTCGGGTGTTAAGCCTGGGACGCCAAACACGGTGTTACCCCATGGTTATCTTTGGATGTTAGACTTTGGAAGCAAATGGTCACTATATTAATAAGTATAGATGAATTTTGCCTTTTGGCATGTCAAAGACGAGTGTAGACCAAATCCCAAATTTGGTGCCCAAGCTTTTGACCACGCTTTTCAAATTTGGTCAAAATCCGTTCAAAGGTACTTGGAGCAAAATGACCTTTCCCAAAAAAATTCTCAAAATCTGGCAATGCATCAAGAACAGCTAACATTTGATCAGCATAATCTTGCCAATCAGTGGCTAAATGAAATTGTCCGCCTTTTTTTAGTTTCTGAGCAATTTTCGTGGCAAAAGATGGTTGTAATATGCGTCTTTTATGATGTTTTTTCTTTGGCCAAGGATCAGGAAATAACAAAAGGACTTTATCGATGCTTTCATCAGGAATGCACCAATCCAGTACTTGTACCGCATCAAAGGCAAAGATTTTCAAATTAGTTAATTGATAGATTTTTGCATTGGCCATCACTTTTCCAATGCCAGGGGGATGAACTTCAATGCCAATAAAATCAATTTCTGGGTGAGCTTTGGCTTGAGCAATCAATGAATCCCCCATACCAAAACCAATTTCCAGGATTCGTCTACTCGTTCGACCAAATACCTGTTGCCAATCCACCATCTGGGGGCTTAGAGGCATATCTAAACCATAGACAGGCCAGTTTTGCGAGAGAGCTTGTTGTTGTGCGGGAGTCATACGACCAGCACGTAATACATAGCTACGAATGGGTCTGGTCAGATCAATAAAAGTCATTTAACTATATACACTTTAAGCCGAAAATACTGCAAGAGGTCGATACTACCATGTCAAAGCTCATTTTGTCATAATGGACGGCGCTAAATTTTATGCGGGTGTAGTACAATGGTAGTACCTCAGCTTCCCAAGCTGATGGCGTGGGTTCGATTCCCATCACCCGCTCCAAAAATCACCATATAAATCTAAAATAGTTCTCAAGAGGGCCATCATGAACACTCAAAGCACAAAGAAAACATCGAGCATGAATCGTTTGCTCAAGGGATTCATTGGGCTTTTCTTATTCGTTTTGAGTCTTGTTATCGTGATCCCTATTGGGGCTTTTATTTTTTTTAACCCTAGTGATTATAAAACCCAAGTCTCGGAATTTATCACTGAAAAATCTGGTTTACCGCTAGAAATTAAAGGCGATATAAAAATGCGCTATTTCCCTTGGCTTGGGATCCATGTTGAAGATGTTCGTCTTCAACAAGCGCAAGAATTTGGCAAAGGGGATTTTATCTCTATTGAAACATTGGAATTTAAAATACCGGTATCAGAATTATTCAATCGTCAGTTGATTGTTGAAACCCTCTCTATCAAGGGACTCAACATTCAACTAATAAAGACAAAAACGGGCGCTTCTAACTGGGATTATTTTTCAAAGCAAATGAAGCAAAAACCTTCCTCATCTACTCATGTCGCAACTGACCGCCCAAATAAAACAAATTCGGTTGAAAAACCAACTAAAAATGAAAAAAAATTATCCTTTGCTTTAAACCATTTTGAAGTGCTTGACGCCCATCTAACTCTAGACGATCAAGAAAAACAAGAAACTATATCGCTATCTAAATTAGAATTTATCGGCGATGCCAAACTACCAAAAGTAATTCCTGTTCAAGGAAAATTTGATCTTGAACAAATAAGTTCAAAAACCAAGAGCACTCACCTTGCCGGTCATAGTGATTTTAAAGGAACAATCACTGTTGATAAGAATCTATTGGCGAATCTGGATTCAACAATATCCTTAACATTTCCTGAAAATCCATCATCATGGAAAAAAGCAAATGTTGATCTGAATATCAATATTGACTCTACAAATAACATTACTTTAAATAATATTCGTCTACATATTGGTGATCTTGAGGTACAAGGGGCAAGCACCATTCCTTTAAACAACAATCCCATTACTTTCAATCTGAAAATGAATAAATTGAATGTAGATCAATTAATGCAACAAAATACGTCTGAAAAAAAGGAGGTAGCGCAAACTGCACCCGCGCCCGCAACCTCATCACAAATACCGGTTTCAACAAGTAATACGACTTCTGCCTCTGTCAATAAGTCTCGAGCAATTCATGGTGAAATTCTGATTGATAAAATGATAGCTAAAAACCTTACCTTAGATAATGTAAAAGCCATTGTGAAGGTGGATAATAGTATTATCAAAATTGCACCATTGACAGCATCACTGTACCAAGGAAACATTTCTGTCAATGTAACCAAAGATATCGTGAACGAGAGCGCGCCAACCATTTTGCAAGGTACACTTTCTAATGTTCAAATTCAGCCCCTCTTAACAGACTTAAATCAAGAACATCGTTTAACGGGTAGCGCTGATGTTGATTTTAATTTATCAAAAGCAAATCAATTAACTGGTATCACTAAAGTTAAAATCAAAAATGGAACTATTCGCGGCATTGATGTGAGATATTATCTCAGTGTTGCTCAAAATTTATTTAATAAAGATAAAAACACCTTGCCTGATAACAAAACCACCTCCTTTGGTGATTTATCAGCAACATTACATATTCATGACGATATGATAGATAACAATGATTTATCCATTCAATCATCGGACTTTAAAGCCAATGGTGAAGGCAGCGTTTATTTAATTTCAAAAACAATTGAATATAAAATCCAAGCCTGGCGTCAATATAAAGACAACAAAGAACATCCTAATGATTATCCTTTAGCGATTCGCATCAAAGGCTCTCTCGATCATCCTAAAATTGAGCCTGACTTGGATGTTTATTTGAAAAAGAGTGTAGAACAAGAAGTTAAGAAAGAACTCAATAAACAAATTGAAAAAAATATAGGCAAAATTTTGGGGGGAGGCGCTGATAAATCACCTCAAGAAGGACAAACCCAAGGACAAGAAACCGATAAATCTGTTCAAGATCAATTACAAGATAAAATCGAGGACAAAATTGATAAGGGTTTAAAAAAATTATTTAAGAAGAAAAAGGAAGAGTGAGTACTGCCTCTGCATCTTGGTTTCAAAACCAAATTCTTACTTGGTATCGCCAACATGGTCGCCATGATTTGCCTTGGAAGCAATCCATGAATCCTTACAATGTATGGGTTTCTGAAATCATGCTGCAACAAACCCAAGTGGCGACAGTGATTCCTTATTTTTCTAAGTTTATGAAATCCTTTCCAACTGTAACAAAACTCTCTCAAGCATCGATGGATGCTGTCTTAGCGCATTGGGCAGGGCTTGGGTATTATGCGCGCGGTCGTAATTTACATAAAACTGCCACAATAATAGTAGAAAAATTTGCCGGTGTTTTCCCTAACAAAGTTGATGAGCTCATCACTCTACCCGGCATTGGACTATCAACAGCAGGAGCCATTGTTGCTCAAGCATTTAATCAACGCGCAACCATCTGCGATGGCAACGTCAAGCGTGTCTTAAGTCGTTTTCATTGTGTCAGCGGTTCACCTACTGAAAAAAAAGTTGAGTCAACATTGTGGGACTTAGCGAATTTTTATACACCTAAAAAACAAGTCGCAGATTACACGCAAGCTATCATGGATATCGGAGCAACTATCTGTACGCGCTCTTCGCCCAATTGTCATGCTTGTCCATTGCAAAAACGTTGTCAGGCCTTTATTGAAAATAAACAAGCTCTCTTTCCTGAAAAAAAACTTGCCAAAGTTATTCCAACACGCACGGTATTCATGCTTTGTGCATTGAATACAAGCGCAGAGTTACTCTTACAACAGCGCCCGACAAAGGGGATCTGGGGAGGATTGTGGAGTTTACCAGAGTTTAGTAGTAAAGCTTTGTTGAATGATTTTATCCGTAATGAATTAGGCATCAAATCATTCACTTTAAGTCCATTAGAACAAATGAAACATTCTTTCACCCACTATCATCTTGATATGAAACCCATGCTCACCCATCTGCAATCCAAAGTGCCCAAAAAACTGCCAACAAGTTTTCACTGGGTGAAATCAGACGATATGAAACAATTGGGATTACCTGCACCAATCAAAAAAATCCTAAAGTATGATAGTATCCGCCAAAAGCAGAGGATCACATGAACCAAAGAATTGTTTTTTGCCAAAAACTTCAAAAAGATGCGCCAGGCTTAACTCGTGTCCCCTATCCTGGGCCCTTAGGACAACGTATTTTTGATTCTATTAGTATGGAAGCATGGCAGCTATGGTTAAAACACCAAACGTTGCTGATAAACGAAAATAGATTAAATGTGCTGGATCCCAAATCACGCAGTTTTTTGGAAACAGAAATGGAGAAATTTTTGTTTGAAGGAACGAGCGAAAAACCCGCAGGCTTTAAGCCAGTTGAACAGTAAGCTAGATTGTGGAAGTTGGCTTTATAATCAATCAAACTTGACACTCTAGGCTACTTACAGTTTAATTACCCCCTCGATATTCTTACCTCTGGCCAGATAGCTCAGTCGGTAGAGCAGAGGACTGAAAATCCTCGTGTCGCTGGTTCGATTCCAGCTCTGGCCACCATGCTTCGCTTGTATTACTACTTAAATGTAAAGCTAAGCATGACAACCCCCTAATTCAGTATTTAAGGCGCCTTTGGTTGAGCATTTTCTCTGTCACTTGGCTTACCTTTATCATCAACCGTTTTGTGGTTTTTTCTCGATCTCTCTTTCAAATCGGCAATATGGCGCATAATTAAACCCGCATTCTCTCTTCCTGCGCCTAATATATCGGCATAAAACTCAATGACAATTTGAGCCGCAACATTAGGTGGCACCAAGGTTTGACCAGGGGAAAAAGCACCATGCACAACACTTTCTGTATATTTATTGGACAGATCCGTTAAAATCGCTTTCAACAAAGGTTCTGCTTGTACATCCGTTGGCGGTGCGATCGGCGTTTTTGCTCCAGCCTCAATAACATAACGCTTAGTATCCAAGAGATGGTTCAATAGCGATTGGAAATCTTTCTTTCCATAGAAACCGGTGATACTCGCCGAGGATGCATTGTCTCCATTTTCTAGTGCAACCACCGCACGAGGATCTTGTCCATTTAAATAATGATACAAATCTAAGGTGGCTTTTAAATACAAGGCAATATAATCATCTGGAGCCTGACGTAAACTTTGATAAAAGATTTTATTTACCAACAGAGCAGATAATGCCGTTATCTTTCGTACATCTTCTTTTTTGATAATGCTTTGTTTTACATCATGAATAAATTGAGCAAACTCTTGTGGGTAATATTGGTTAATAATGCTAAAGAGTGGTTGTTTTTTGAGTTCTTGTTCAAAACGCCATCCCAAATAATTAGGGTATAAATAAGCATTTGAAACGCCGTAGCCAACCACAGCGCACGCAAGCGCCACAATTAAAACAATAGTACGACCCATTCTCGTCTTAATAAAAAATAGAGGAATACAAGCAACTATCCCTACACCTAAGACAACCAACACATTAAATAAGACCATCAAGCCAACTCCCTTTGTGCTATTTACTTACACCGTAACACTGCGTAGAAAAATTTTCTATCTTAAAATAGCCAATAATAAAATATAGGTAACAAACATATTTCATGGGCAGAATTTTTTATTATCTGTATTTGTGGTAATGCGGATCTTTATTCTGATTTTTCTTTATCATCATCTTTGACTTCTTTTTTCTTTTCACTCCCTTGGGCTCTTTCTAAATCACTTTGTAATTGATAATGGTAACTTTTAGGGGTTTTAGGATTCTCAAGGGCTTTTTTATACCATTCAATTGCCATGGGTTTATTGTCATAACCATTTTCGTATAAATTTCCTAACATATGCTGAGCTAAATAATTGCCTTTATCTGCCAAATGCTTTATTTGTTCTTTCATGCAGATGGTAATATCAAGCTCTTCTTTTTCCTCAAAACATTTGGTTTGACTATCAATAGCTTCTTCAAGTTCCTTGATTGAGCTCAACATATCCTCATCTTCTAATAAGGTTGCTTTACGTTTTTGTTTGCTAAGCGATTCCTTCAATTCAGTAACCTCTTTGATTTCCTCTTTAATACTTTCAGATAAAGGTTTTTCTTCCTTACTCTCTTTGCCTTTGAGTTTTTCTTCTAGTTTTTCAACATCATCTAGAACAGCATACTTATATTTCAACGGTGTTTTAGGATTTTTGATAACCACGTTATACCATTTTAACGCCATCTCATCATTGGCTAAACCTTCATAAGACTTCGCCAAATTATCTTGGGCTACAAAGTTACCTTCATCCGCTAATTTCTTTAAAACTTTGCTAAAACATAAGCGAATCGTTAACTCTTCATTTTCTTTAAAGCACTTTGATTTATTTTCAAGCACCGCATCCATATTTTCCCAGATGGTAATCGTTTCTTTATCTTCAAGAATTTTCGCCGCTTTCATTTCTTTTTCTGCTTTTTGTCGTTTTTGCTCAATAAATTTTTTCTCTTCCTTGATTGTTTCTGAAAGCGGCTTTTCACTCTCAGCCAATGCTATAGTGGATGTGGCAAAGGCAAAAGATACCACCAAAAATGGTGTGATAATATTTTTCATATTGTGCCTCATTCTGATTTTTCTTTTTCTTTATCCTTGGGTTTGTCTTTCACTTTGCCTTTGGCTCTATCCATATCTGATTCCACTTCTGATTTATATAAATCATGAAGCTTAGGATTATCTAAAGCTTTTTGATACCATTCGATGGCTTTATTATAATTACCCATTTCTTCATAGATATTCCCCATACCATGTTGAGCAACAACATTACCCGCATCTGCAAGCTTTTGTGTTTCACTTAAAATACAAACGCCCGCTTTGACTTCATCTTTATCAGTTGCATCAAAACAGGTGGCATTAATATCTAAAAATTTCTCTAAACTTGAAAAAAATTCGACCAAGTTTTTATCTTCAAGCATTTCTGCTCTTCTTTTCGCTTTTTTCACATCTTGTTGTGATTTTTCAATTTCTTGTTTGGCAGAATCAAATTCTGCGCTTGAATCAGTTGCTGCTTGCACATTTGCTGAATAAAGAAAAGGTAAACTGATAATAAATACCAGTGATGTTAATCTTTTCATTGTAATACCCCGTATTTAATTACTATGTTCAATCAATACCAAGTATAGAGAATAAAAAAATCAATTTGGGAAAATAAAAAAACCCACCTTTTTACCTCAAGGTAGAGGTAAAAAAATGAGTTTTTATGAAAAATGAAGGATGTTAATTATCGCGTTAATACATCTGGATCTTGATAGGCTACCGTACCTGTGAAAGCAGCGACAAAAGCAATACCACTTAACAAGCTAGACCCAATGATTTCATTTGCTGAAAGATTATCCCAACCAATTGCATTACGCAGGACCAAACCAGCAGCCGCTCCCACCACAACAGGGACAGCTTCTTTTGCCGCAAATGAGAGAACATCTGATAATGTAGGACCAAAACTGCCACCACCTGCCACCTGGCTTACTTCAAAATTTGCTAATTGTCTCATTTCTTTTACCTATTAAGTTGTTCAAATAACATTGCACTAATGTACCTACTTCTCCTTTTGGATGCAATAAAAATTTAGTTAAATATCTAATTATTTGTACCGCTTGTCTGAAATTTACTACCTTTCATCCCAGAACTTGGCAAATAGAGGGGTTTTAGAGATCTGGTTTGCCTTGTATTGGCTCCGCAGGATAGAATGATCATCGTTTCGTTAACTACATTAATATATATGTTGCCTGAAGATATAACGCCTCTCTATAACCTAAATTCAATCCCTGATGATCTTGCGCAGAGCATGACCAATCAAGGGTCATGTGAAGTCAATGCTGTACTCATCGGTAATGACATTAATTTAAAAGGCCTGATGAACCGGGCATCACCACGTAAAGAAACCGTCATGATCCAGCTTTCAGATAAAAGCTTGGCGATTATTTACCCTTATGGTGCCATTGTGTTCTTTAACGCGACCACATCAGCTACAGTGGAGCTCATTACGCGTTGCCAAAAATTTGTCACGCAATTATTTAGCACCCCTGAAACGGAACAGTTTACGGTGATGATCCAACCTGATCACCCAGAAGGCATTGTTCAAAACAAAGTATCTATTAAAAAAGTGACCAAAGAGCATTTAGAGATCATTGGTAATGCTCTCTCCAAAAGTGTTATTTTGGAATACCATGAAAATCGTATTGGTAGCTTGTTCGATAAAATTGAACCTATTGCCAAAAGCTTAAAAGAGCGCGGCAAGTTGGGTTATCGCGCAAATGATTTATTAAGACATATTGGATCTAGCATCTTAATGGTGCAAGAAATGGTCGGTAAAATTGAAGTCACTGAAAAGCCATTATTATTATGGGAACATAGTGAACTCGAACCATTGCATGCACAATTAGTAGAAGACTTGGAAATCTATGAACGCCAAGGCAGTCTTGAACGCAAAATCGGTTTAATTTCCAGCACTGCTCAAATTTCGCTTGAAGTATTACAGCAACATCATAGCCATCGCTTAGAATTATACATTCTGATTTTGATTGCGATTGAAATTGTACTGCAGTTATATATTCACGTTTTTTAACCCCCTTTCATTCCCTCTCCCGTACTTGGGAGAGGGAATGAAAACAAAGAGAGTTTTATCTTACTTCCACTGTCCCAGCGGCTCTTTGCTCAAACCAATACACACTCATAAACACAATTAAATTGACAATAATACCAATCAACGCGCCATTGAATGTGGTTTCGCCCATTTGAATGAGCCAAAAACAAGTTGATCCAATCCCAGCGATACATCCTAACCAAAACGCTTGAGCTGATGCTTTCAACCCTAAAATACCTGCAACTAATGGTACTAATATAAACGGTGTCCAAAAGTTATATGCCACTAATAAGATATCTAATGCACTTTTGGTGGATAGAGCAAAGCCTGCACCTGCCACACCAACAGCAACAGTAATCCAACGTGACCATTTGAGTTCGATTTTATTAGTAAATCCTTCCTTCGCTAAAGGCTTGATCACATCATGGGTAATGGAAATCGCAGCCGCATTTAAAAATGAGTCTGCAGAGGACATCACAACTGCCATCATCCCTGCAATAGCGAGCCCCTTTATACCAACAGGCATCACCGTTGTAATAACATAAGGTAAAGCAAGATTAGGATCTAATTGTGGATTCATTGTTAATGCGGTTAAACCAATAAATCCTACTAATAAGAAGAATGGAATGGATAACATTCCGCTCCAAAAAGTACCCCTGGATGTTTCTTTAAAGTTCCTACCAATTAATAACCTTTGCACATAAGGCGGAACTAATGTTTCTCCAAAGAAAAAGTTTAAAAATAATCCCAGTACAGTGACTACTGATAAAGAGCCAAATAAAGAGGTATGATCCATTGGCACACTCTGGATAACTTTATTCAGTCCACCCGCATGCTGTAAACCAAAGAACAAAACTAAAGGTAAGGCAATGATTAATACGCAAAAATGAATAACATCATTAGCCACCACTGATTTCATGCCGCCTAAAGCAGCGTAAATAATGACCACGATGGTGCCGAAAATAATGCCATAAACCGAGGCAATGCCGGTAAGAACATTTAAAACGTAACCAAAGGCAGCAAATTGTGCGCCAGCAATACCAGCACATACCAACCCCGAGGCAACACCCGTTAAAATTTTAGAACGTCTACCATAAAGCTGCCCCATAATGTCTCCAACTGACATGGCGTCTTTGAATGGTGTCATCCGTGGCGCGATGACTGTGGCTACCAAAATCTCTTTGGCACTAAACCCCCATAATGCAACGACATATACCAGCCCCATGGTAAACACTTTTTCTGCCAAACCCATCGTAAAGCCTCCCCCAATAAAGGATGCCGATAGCGTGGCAAAAACAAAAGCAGCACTATACCCTCTGTTTCCAGTTGAAAAATCATCTAAATTTTTAACTGATTTACTTACCCAAACTCCTACAAAAAGAATCAAAGCAAAATAGGCAGCAATGATGCAATAATCTAATAACATTCGGTGCTCCTAAGACGGGTTTTCTAAAATACCAGGTTATACCAAATTTAATTGCCAAGCTAAGCGATTCTCATCAGTGTTATAAATAACTATTGTCGTTTTGTAAAAAATTTCGACAGATCTCTTTGTAAAAAAATCCCTTTTTTTCTAGGCAAAAAATGCTTTCTTTTCGCCATGATGCGGTAGTTTCTCTTAACACTTTCGTCAATTTGCGAAACAACGCTAAACCGCTTCTACTTTGATGAAAATAAGATGAGCAAATAAAATCATAGGAAGTTGTGCACAGGGATTTTAGTTAAAAATCCAAATTTTTAATTTTTGATAATTTTACAGCCCCAGAACTATTGACATTGGCAACATATTGATTTTATTGAATATTTTTTTTAAATAACCTGCTTGACCAACTTGAAGAAAAATCGTAGCCAAAAAGGATTGAAAAGTAGCAACAAATCATCCACAAAGTTATCCACAGGGCACCCCCAATAGCCATAAACAAAACCTCACGCTCAGAGTGGGTGTTTTCCTACAAAAATTTGGGTAAAAACCCCCTTCATAATGAGGAGGTACGGTAATTTGCTTAGGATTGATTAGATTTTATTTAGCAGCTCAAGAAGGTTGGACCACTGAATAGATTGATCGCCGACAGCAATAAATCTTCCCTGCTCTAAAGAGTCACTTTGGTTATAGGTTAATGGCTGTCCATTGATAGCATAAACCGCTCCGCCAGCTTCCTCTACCAAGCACTGCCCCGCAGCATTATCCCATTCACTCGTTGGCGTGAGCCGCAACATCATATCTGCTTCACCATCAGCTAAATAACCAAATTTAGAAGCACTGCCTTGATGCACAACTTGCGTTTCTCCAAGAGAAAATAAGGTTCGTAAGCGCATCACATTACAATGTCGACTGACCATCACACGAAATGGTTGATGAGGAGGACGTTTGGTTTGCATCAGATGACGCATTCCATTTGCTTCACAACGATAAGCACCGCCACCACGCCAAGCAAGAAATCCCAACTTCTGAGTCGGTATATAGATAATCCCAATAATGGGTTGATGATTTTCAATTAGCGCAATATTAACCGCAAATTCATCATTGTGCGCCAAAAATTCGCGAGTGCCATCAAGGGGATCAACACACCAATAACGTTGCCAGGTTTTACGCACAGCAAAGTCTATTGTTTGACCTTCTTCTGACAATACAGGAGCAGGGCCATGTATATCTAAATCAAATTGAGATAAACCATCATAAATGATGTCATGCGACGCTTTATCTGCTTGTGTGAGAGGAGAGTTATCCGCTTTATATTCGGTATTCAACAAATCTGTATGTGCATAATAATGCAGTATGGATTCTCCTGCTTTCACAGCTAAGGAATACGCAAAATCTGCCCAATTGGCTAATGAAGTATTCATTTTAATTTCATCATATGTTCTTTGATCAAATATAAAGCAGCGATGGCGCGTGCTTCATGAAAATCTGGACGTGCCATCAACGCAGGGATGTCGTCAAGCTGCCATGGTACCACAACCAAGGGCTCAGGCTCATCCGCCGGTAATGAAGAAGGAGTCAGATCTTGTGCTAAAACCAAATGCATTTGTGTCGAACTATAGTTAGGTGCATTGGTCATTGCCGTTACATAATGAAGTTTATTCGCCGAATAACCAACTTCCTCTTGTAGCTCGCGATTGGCAGCATGAAAAATATCTTCTCCCATTTCTACTCGCCCCTTTGGAAAAGACAAGCAATAATCATTGATACCGGCAGCATATTCTCTAACTAATAACAAAGTTTGTGGATCAGGCATTGCCACGATCATAATAACCCCTGGTTCCCATACTTTTAAACGCTCAAACTCTCGTACAACACCATTACTAAAACGTAAGGTAATGCGTTCAATCTGAAATATTTGTGTTTGGGCAACTGATTTGACATCAAGAATTTCTGGCACCACTTGATTATGTGCTGTATCAAAACCACCGGAATTTTTCATTGTATGATAGCCTAATGAAATGTCTTCAACATTGTATTAGGATTAACTTCTTTCCACCACCGTTAGTTTGCTCAATTAATAAAATGAAGAAATCACAACCTGATACGGAAAAAGTTCGCTTAGATAAATGGTTATGGGCTGCGCGCTTTTTCAAAACCAGAGCACTTGCTATTGCCGCAATTAAACAAGGCAAAGTGTTATTTGAAAATCAAAAAACTAACCCCAGTCGTGAAGTAAAATTAAACGCCATACTCACCATCTTTCAAGGGTTTGATCAAAAAACGATTGCGGTAAAATCATTAGAAACAAAAAGGCAAAGTGCAGCCATTGCGCAGACGCTATATGAAGAAACACCAGACAGCATCGCTTTGCGAGAAAAAAATGCGCGGCTTAAACAAGAAACAAAATTATTGACCTCTTCTGCGCCAAGGCCTCCTAAAAGACCGGAGAAAAGCGATAGGCGTAAGATTAAAGAGTTAAGAAGAAAGGGGGAGGAGTGATGAATATGGAAGAACTACGTCGCGCAGCGACAGAATATCTTCCCTTGTAAAGCTGAGGAATCGACACATAATTTGAAGAAAATTTCTTAAAAATTATAATGTTAGTTTGAACTAGATTTAGCTTGCGAAGCTCTTACCCCTTCTCCCCTTGCGGGAGAAGGCGGGGATGAGGGGTGGA
>JACPOY010000002.1 GCA_016191245.1 Gammaproteobacteria bacterium
TAGACAAAATTAGCAGCAAGAATCCTGATAGAGTTAGATGTGAGTTCTTTGCAAAATTAATAAGTATCACGATGATGCTTTATATATGTTTTCCAGTGAGATGGAGCGACGCTCAAGAAATATCTTTTCGAAAAGCATACAGGCTATTGCGGATGTATATTTTTGATTTTTTCAAGGCGTTTGGCTCTACTTATAAAATGATAAAATTTCTTGAAAGATTTATTGGTGGCTTGAAAAAAATAGCCCTTAAAGATAAAGGGCGACCTAAAAGATTGGCCACCCACCAAAAGCTGATGAAAATCACGGGCCAAGAGGTTTTAGCATGAAGCCTTTTCAACTTGCCCCACTTTCCTTAGCTTGACGCGTATGCCCGCAAGGGGAGAAGGGGTAAGAGCATCGCAAGCTAAATCTAGTTCAAACTAACATTATAATTTTTAAGAAATTTTCTTCAAATTATGTGTCGATTCCTCAGCTTTACAAGGAGAGATAATTTGTTCGCTGCGCTCACGTAAAATCCTATCCTTTTTCAACCACCTCATTTATCTTTTGCAAATATGCACTTTTTTGCGCATCGTCTAAAAAACTAGCTTGTATGCTGTTTTTCGCTAATTGAATAATGTCATCACGCGTTAAATTCAGCGCTTGATAGCAAGCCATAAAATTATCAACGACATAACCACCAAAATAAGCTGCATCATCTGAATTAATGGTAACGCATAAACCTCTTTCTAATAATTTCTTGATATTATGCTCATGCATAGTTTTGAAAACACGCAATTTAATATTAGAAAGAGGACATACCGTTAAAGGAATTTGCTTTTCTTTGAGTAAATTGACCAAAGCTTCATCTTCTGTACATCTGACACCATGATCGATTCGCCTAACTTCAAGCAAGTCTAGGGCTTGCCAAATGTAGTCAGCAGGGCCTTCTTCGCCGGCATGCGCAACAGTTAAAAACCCCTCAGCACGTGCTGCCTCAAACACATTTTTAAATTTTTCAGGTGGGTTGCCTTTTTCACCAGAATCTAAACCTACGGCGGTGATTTTGTCTTTAAAGGGCAGTGCTTGTTTAAGCGTTTTAAACGCCTCTTCTTCGCTTAAATGTCGTAAAAAACATAAAATAAGATTTGATGAGATATTTAATTTATTTTTGGCATCCGTTAATGCTCTTGTAATGCCATCAATCACCGTTTCAAAAGCCACATCGCGTTCGGTATGGGTTTGAGGATCAAAAAAGATTTCTGTATGGCAAATATTATCTTCTTTAGCCCGCAGTAAATAACTCCAGGTTAAATCATAAAAATCCTGCTCTGTTCGTAATACATTTGCTCCTTGATAATAAATATCAAGGAATGTTTGCAAATTACTAAACTCATAGGCACGTCGCACTTCTTCGGGGTTAGCAAAGGGTAGTTTAATTTTGTTTCTTTGCGCAAGTTGAAACATTAATTCCGGCTCAAGTGTGCCTTCGATATGACAATGTAATTCAGCTTTAGGGATCTCTTTAATTAATTTTTCAATATTATTCATTGAATTTCCTTATTGGGTCGCTGTAATTTCTTCAAAAAGTTCTTTTATTTCATATAGCTTTTTTAAAGCGTCGATCGGCGAATATTCATCGGGATGTAAATTTTCAATGTGCGCTATCAATTTATTGAGATCATGCTCTGGCGCAGGCTTGGCATTTTCTTTCGGTATTTCTTTGAGCAAAGACTCATTCTGCTCTAATTTTTTTAAAGCCTGACTGGCTTTGTTTAAGACTTCCTTAGGGATCCCCGCAAGTTTGGCTACTTGCAATCCGTAGCTTTTATTGGCAGGTCCATTTTCTACTTTATGAAAAAAGACTAAATTATCATCATATTCTTTGGCATCAAGATGCACATTTTGAATATTTTTAAATAGGTTGGCTAATTGTGTTAGCTCAAAGTAATGAGTTGAAAATAAAGTAAATGCTCGAATGTGTTGGCTCAAATATTGGGCGCAAGACCAAGCAATCGCTAAGCCATCAAATGTACTCGTGCCGCGACCAATTTCGTCCACAATAACCAAACTGTTAGCGGTGGCATGATGTAAAATATTGGCCGTTTCGGTCATCTCGACCATAAAAGTAGATTGCCCTTTAGCTAAATCATCACTGGCGCCGATACGCGTGAAAATTCTATCAATGGGACCTAAGTTAACTTTATCTGCAGGGACAAAACTGCCAATATGTGCCATGAGAACAATTAATGCAGTTTGTCGCATATAAGTTGATTTGCCACCCATATTGGGGCCAGTAATGAGTAGCGTGGTTATCTCGTTATTGAACTCAATATCATTTGGGATAAAAGCATCTTCTAGTACCCTTTCTACGACAGGATGTCTGCCATTTTTAATAATCAGTCCTTTGCTTTTACAAAGAGTTGGGCAATGATAATCCAAGGTTTTAGCACGCTCAGCTAAATTGTTCAGCACATCCACTTCTGCAATCACATTGGCCATTTGTTGTAAGGTGTTGAGATCTTTTAATAAAAGGGTTAAGAGTTCTTCGTAAAGGATCTTTTCTCTGGCAAGTGCTTTTTCTTTGCTGCTGAGAACTTTTTCTTCAAATACTTTTAATTCTGGCGTGATATAGCGTTCAGCATTTTTTAAGGTTTGCCTGCGGACATAATCTTTGGGAGCAAATTGCGCTTGTGCTCGACTGATTTCAATATAGAAGCCATGAATACGGTTGTATCCAACTTTAAGTGTACTTAGCTTAGTTCTAGCTTGTTCTTTTTTCTCTAATTTAATAAGAAACTCATCTGCATTTTCACTTAATGTTCGAAGCGTATCCAGTTCTTTGTCATATCCTTGCTTAATTACCCCGCCTTCTCGTATGACTTGAGATGGATTATCTTGAATGGCTTTCGTTAATAAAGCATTGACCTGGGGGTGGGCATGCAATAAAGATAATTGCTCTTCAGACATTATCTTATTTTTTTTTAGAAGAGATTTGATTTTCGGTATTTGTGTTAATGCGATATTCAATTTCACTAAATCACGAGGTCTAGCACTTTGTAAACCAACTCGCGCTAAAATACGTTCAATATCACCCACTTGCTTTAATAAAGCATGCAGCTGTTCCATGAGTTCGGTTTCAAGTAATCGTTTAATCACTTGTTGACGTTCATGTAATGCTGTTTGACTGCGTAATGGCTTATTTATCCAACGTTCGAGCAAACGACTTCCCATAGCAGTCGCATTGTGATCAAGAATTGATAACAGCGTATTTTCTCTTGAGCCTTGATAATTTCTGGTTAATTCTAAGTTACGCCTGGTATGAAAATCTAATTGCAAATAGTCATTGGGATCTTCCACACTGATACGATGAATATGGGGTAAGGCATGACGTTGTGTTTCATGAGCATATCTTAGTAAACAGCCGGCACTTGTGATAGCCACTTTTAAATGTTCACATTCGAATGCTTTTAAATGTTTGGTATTTAATTGTAAACAAAGTTGTCGTACCGCAGTGGTATAATCAAAATCCCAAGCTGCTCGTTTATGAACAAGCGGAAGTTCTTTTAAGATTTCAGGGAATGCAAACGTTTCATTGACAAGGAGTTCTGCAGGGTTTAAGCGTTGTAATTCTGTTGCAAGTTCTTGCTGGGTTTTTACTTCTTGTAATACAAAGCGACCGCTACTTAAGGTTAAACTGGCAATCCCAAATATTTCTTTTTCATAATTAATGGCAACAAGATGATTTTCAGATTTTGCATCCAATAAGGCTTCATCGGTAACAGTGCCTGGCGTTAAAATGCGTACGACCTGTCGCTCAACGGGACCTTTGCTAGTAGCAGGATCGCCAATTTGTTCGCAAATGACAACGGATTCGCCTTTTTGAATAAGTTTGCTTAAATAATTTTCTGCTGCATGGTAGGGCACCCCTGCCATGGGGATGGCATTACCGCCAGTTTGACCACGCGCCGTGAGCGTAATATCTAGAAGTTCAGCTGCTTTCTTAGCATCATCAAAGAATAATTCATAAAAATCACCCATCCGATAAAACAATAAGTGATCAGGATGTTCTGCTTTGATGCGCAAATATTGTTGCATCATGGGGGTGTGAGTCGCCACTGGATCGGTATCGGTTTTTTTGTTCTTTGTCATGTGTATTTCTAATTTGTATTCGTTCAAATAATGAGCTATTGATTATGGTAACAAAAATTATCACTCAGAGAATTTGTATGCGATAATGGTTTCAGTTTTTATATTTATTGGTTGATTATCTTAATTTTATTTGAGGGCAAACACCATGGATGACAACAAAAAACAAGCGCTAAACGCAGCATTGTCACAGATCGATCGTCAATTTGGCAAAGGTTCAGTCATGTGGCTGGGCGATAAAGGGGCGATTGCAGATATTGAAGCAATCTCAACAGGTTCCTTAGGTCTTGATATCGCTTTAGGGATTGGCGGCTTACCCAAAGGACGGATTGTGGAAATCTATGGGCCAGAGTCTTCAGGTAAAACCACTTTAACCTTACAAGTTGTTGCTGAATGCCAACGAAAAGGTGGGGTGGCAGCATTTATTGATGCCGAGCATGCGCTTGATCCCGTTTATGCTGAGAAGCTAGGAGTGAAATTAGATGAATTATTAATTTCACAACCTGACACCGGCGAACAAGCCTTAGAAATTGCTGACATGCTTGTGCGTTCTGGCGCTGTAGACGTAATTATTATTGACTCGGTTGCAGCATTGACGCCTAAAGCGGAAATTGAAGGTGAAATGGGCGATCAACACATCGGATTGCAAGCTCGTTTAATGTCGCAAGCCTTAAGAAAGCTGACAGGTAATTTAAAGCGCTCTAATACTTTAGCTATTTTTATTAACCAAATTCGAATGAAGATTGGGGTAATGTTTGGTAGCCCTGAAACAACCACGGGTGGTAATGCGTTGAAGTTTTATTCTTCGGTACGCTTAGATATTCGCCGCACAGGCTCTATCAAAAAAGGCGAAGAAGTCATGGGCAGCGAAACACGAGTGAAGGTCGTGAAAAATAAAGTGGCTCCTCCTTTCAAACAAGCTGAATTTGAAATTTTGTATGGCGAAGGTATTTCACGCTTAGGTGAAGTTGTCGAATTAGGGGTGAAATTAGGCTACATTGAAAAATCAGGCGCTTGGTATAGCTACGAAGGAAATCGTATTGGCCAAGGCAAGGAAAATGCCCGTCAGTACTTACTCGATAATCCCAAGGCTGCCGAAGAACTGGAAGCTAGAATTCGTGAGAAGATGTTACCACCCATTGTTCGTCAAACCCCTGCGGGATCTGTTGTGACAGCACCTGTTCCTAAAGAAGAGACAAAAGCGAAACTTGCTAAAGCGAAAAATGTTGTTGAAGCAGGAGAGTTTTTAGAGGAAGAAGTTTAATTGTCAGACACATGAAAGGGTAATGTCGCGTTAGCGACAAATTCTCTTCCCTTGTAAAGCTGAGGAATCGACACATAATTTGAAGAAAATTTCTTAAAAATTATAATGTTAGTTTGAACTAGATTTAGCTTGCGAAGCTCTTACCCCTTCTCCCCTTGCGGGAGAAGGCGGGGATGAGGGGTGGATCGATTCCTCAGCTTGTAAAGGGAAGAGGCTGCTCTTAGCAGCAAGATGGATTTTATCCGGATAAAATCTCTCTTGCGCTATGCGCCTCTCTCCTTTACAAGGAGAGATAAATGGTTGCTGCGCAACCGACCAGATAGGGTATCCCATCATGAACCCAACCCGCGACAAAGCACTTTACCTCCTAGCTCGGCGGGATCATTCTCGACGTGAGTTATCTCAAAAACTTTCCCAGAAGGGCTTCGTCTCTTCAACTATTCAACCCGTATTAGATGAATTAGAGAATGAAAACTTACTCAATGAAGATCGCTTTATTGCAAGTTTTATTCGAAGTCGCTCCGCCAAAGGTTATGGACCATTAAAAATTTGTGCAGAACTGGGCAAGCGTGGTATTGATCACAACCGCATTCGTGCAAGCGATGAATGGCAAGAAACTTTGTGGCAGGAAATGGCAATTTCCGCCAGAATAAAGCGGTTTGGAGAAGCCATTCCAACTGCAAAAGATAAGCGAATGCAGCAAGCACGATTTTTGCAGCAACGGGGATTTACGACAGATCAAATCCGCTGGGCATTAAAATAATTTCATTCATTTAATTGATACTGGTGAACTATGAAAGTCATAGAACTTCGAGAAAGCTTTTTGACCTTTTTTAAGCAAAAAGGCCATACCCTTGTGCCAAGTAGTTCATTAGTCCCGATAAATGATGAAACCCTACTATTTACCAATGCTGGGATGGTGCAATTTAAAGATGTGTTTCTAGGGCGAGAACAAAGGCCCTATACGAAAGCAGCTAGTTCACAATGCTGTGTTCGAGCTGGTGGCAAGCATAATGATCTAGAAAACGTGGGTTATACCGCACGTCATCATACTTTCTTTGAAATGCTCGGCAATTTTAGCTTTGGCGATTATTTTAAGCGTGAAGCAATTCAATATGCTTGGGAATATTTAACTCAGGTACTCAAAATACCCACTGCAAAGTTATGGGTCACGGTTTTTGAGGAAGATGATGAAGCTGCAGATATCTGGTTAAATGAAATGAAAGTGGACAAAATGCGCTTTTCACGCTGTGGCGCCAAAGATAATTTTTGGTCAATGGGCGATACTGGTCCTTGTGGTCCTTGCACCGAAATTTTTTATGATCATGGACCTGACGTCGCAGGGGGCCCACCTGGTTCTCCTGATGCTGATGGCGATCGCTATATTGAGATCTGGAACCTTGTCTTTATGCAGTTTAATCGTGATGCCAGTGGCAATATGACAGCGCTGCCTAAACCCTCTGTTGATACAGGCATGGGATTGGAGCGACTTGCTGCCGTCATGCAAGGCGTGCATAGCAATTATGAAATTGATTTATTTGTGAATTTAATTAAATCCGCTGCTGATATTTTACAAATAAAAAATGCAGGGCAAAAATCATTACGTGTTTTGGCAGATCATATCCGTTCTACAGTATTTTTAATTCATGATGGTGTATTGCCGTCTAATGAAGGCCGAGGCTATGTATTACGCCGTATTATGCGAAGAGCGTTAAGACACGGTAATCAATTGGGCGCGAAAGAGCCGTTTTTCTATAAACTTGTTACCCCTCTTATTCAAGAAATGGGCAACGCCTACCCAACTTTAGCGCCGCAACAAGCTTATATTGAAAAAGTCATATTAAAAGAAGAAGAGCAATTTGCGCGTACTTTAGAGCAAGGCTTAAAAATTTTAGAACAAGATATCAAACAATTACATGGACATTTGATTAGTGGCGAAACAGTATTTAAATTATATGACACGTATGGTTTTCCGGTTGACTTAACAGCGGACATTGCTCGCGAAAAAAATCTAGAAGTAGACATTGCTGGCTTTGAACATGAAATGCAAATGCAGCGTGAGCGTGCAAGAGCAGCCAGCCAATTTGGCGTGGATTACAACAAAAATGTGTCTATCGATGCAAAAACAGAATTTACCGGTTATGAATCGTTGCAAGAAGATTCAAATGTGGTATCGCTATTTAAAGATAACCAACAAGTTGCTTCCTTAAAAGTTGGTGATAGTGGACAAATGGTATTAAAACACACCCCCTTTTATGCTGAATCTGGCGGTCAGGTTGGCGATAAAGGAGTGATTTTTAATGGCAAAATTGGGATTTTTAGAGTAGATGATACGCAAAAAATTGGTGAAGCCATTCTTCATATTGGTGAAGTACTTGAAGGCGTTATTCATGCAGATGATAAAGTCACTGCTGCCGTTGATGCTGAGAAACGTCAAGCAACCAAATTAAATCACTCTGCAACTCATTTGTTGCATGCCGCGCTTCGTGAAATTGTGGGACATCATGTTACGCAAAAAGGTTCATTGGTAGCACCAGATAGATTGCGTTTTGACTTTTCGCATTTTGAAGCACTCACTCCTTTGCAAATTCAACAAGTTGAAGACAGGGTGAATGAAAAAATATTAGAAAATACTGAAGCCAAGATTACCGTTACCACGCCTGAAGAAGCGATGAAACAGGGAGCAATGGCATTATTTGGTGAAAAGTATGGCGATAAAGTCCGTGTATTAGATATGGGCCATGGCTATTCAGTTGAATTATGTGGTGGCACGCATACCTCGCGTACAGGTGATATCGGTTTATTTAAAATCATCAGCGAAGCAGGAATTGCTTCTGGTGTACGCCGTATTGAAGCGCTCACCGGTAAAGGTGCGATGCAATGGTTAAATTTTGCAGATACTAGCGTGCAACATTTAGCTCAAGTTTTAAAAAGCAATCGTCAAGCCGTTGAAAGCAAGGTCGTACAGTTGCTTGAGCGTGTACGCGAATTAGAAAAAGAAACCCAACGACTAAAAGGAAAGTTAGCCTCCGGCGCTGGCAGCGATTTAACTTCAGAAACCGTAACGATAAAAGACATAAAAGTGTTAGTCAAAAAACTATCTGATGTCGATCCCAAAATCATGCGTGACTTAACTGAAGACTTAAAAAATAAATTGCAAACTGGGGTGGTTGTTTTAGCAGGAGTGGTTGATGGAAAGGTGCAGTTAACCGTAGGGGTAACAAAAAATTGCACCAATAAAATTTCTGCTGGAGAATTAGCAAACTTTATAGCCCAACAAGTGGGTGGTAAAGGGGGCGGTCGCCCGGATCTCGCCAATGCAGGTGGAACACAAACTGAGGGATTAGATAAAGCATTAGCCTCAGTTGCCGATTGGATAACTAAGAAGATTTAGTTTTTCTTAACTTTGATGTTATAACGATAAAAATGTTAGAATTCTGCGTTTAAATGGATTAGTTAATGAGCTTAATAGTTCAAAAATACGGTGGGACTTCCGTTGCAAGCATTGCTTGCATGATGCACGTGGCCCGAAAAATTAAAGCAACGCAAAGTGCAGGTCATGATGTGGTGGTGGTGGTTTCGGCTATGGGTGACGAAACCGATCGGCTGGAAGGCTTAGCTTTTCAAATTACAGAACAACCAATGGCTCGTGAAATGGATGTCTTGTTGGCAACCGGCGAACAAGTTTCGATTGCATTATTAAGCATGGCGTTACAAAGCATAGGTTGTGCTGCGAAGTCATATACAGGTTTTCAGGTAGGTATTCATACAGATACTGCTCATACTAGAGCCCGCATTGAACATATAGAAGAAGCTAAAATCCGAGAAGATTTAGAACGAGGCTTTGTTGTTGTTGTGGCTGGTTTTCAAGGTATTGATGCCAATGGCAACATCACAACTTTAGGGCGAGGTGGCTCTGATACTACAGCAGTAGCATTAGCAGCAACCTTAAAAGCAGATGAATGCCAAATTTATACTGATGTTGATGGCGTATACACTGCTGATCCTCGCATGGTGCCAGATGCTAGACGTATGCCTCGCGTTACCTTTGATGAAATGTTAGAGATGGCCAGTTTAGGCGCTCAAGTGTTGCAAATTCGTGCTGTGGAATTTGCAGGGAAGTACAATGTACCGCTTCGTGTACTATCAACCTTCAAGGAAGGGTCCGGCACATTGATTACTTTTGAGGAAAAGGGGATGGAACAGCCCATTGTTTCTGGATTAGCATTTAGTCGCGAAGAAGCAAAGCTGATAATTCGTGGGGTACCTGATAAGCCAGGCATTGCTGGACAAATCTTAGGGCCTATCAGTGAAGCGCATATTGAAGTAGATATGATAATCCAAAATTTAGGTGATGACGGTAATACCGATTTCACCTTTACAGTGCATCGGCGCGATTATGATCGTGCACGTGCAATTTTAGAAAAAATAGACAAGGAGTTGAATGCTAAAGGTATTTTAGGCGACGCTAAGATTGCCAAAGTGTCTTTAGTGGGTGTTGGTATGCGTTCCCATGCTGGGATTGCAAGCACCATGTTTGAAGTACTAGGCAAAGAGGGGATTAATATCCAGCTGATCTCTACTTCCGAAATTAAAGTATCGGTGGTGGTGGACGAAAAATATTTAGAGCTGGGCGTGAGGACGTTACATGAAGCTTTCCGACTTCATGAAGAGCCTTACGAAGAGGACTATGAACATCGGCTAAGAGCCTAGTACTTGTATACGCAGATAGCGTACTAAGTACAATAACAAAAGAAACAAGAAGCTTGGCTTCTTGTTTTATCTAAAGGAGATTGACCACATGCTCATATTAACTCGACGGGTGGGTGAGACTTTAATGATTGGTGATGAAGTAACAGTCACCGTATTGGGCGTTAAGGGCAACCAAGTCAGGATTGGTGTTAACGCACCCAAAGAAATCTCGGTTCACCGTGAAGAGATTTATCAACGTATCCAACAAGAAAAATCAGGCGGCGGTCAAAGTGATCCTTCCAAATCTGACGATTCCAAATCTTAATTTCAACTAGCGCTTAATTTTAACTCAGGGTGGTGTTATCATGACGCCCTGTCCGGGAGGAGAGATGGCCGAGTGGTCGAAGGCGCTCCCCTGCTAAGGGAGTATGGGCCCTTAAAGCCCATCGAGGGTTCGAATCCCTCTCTCTCCGCCACTATAGCTCCCGGCAATCAAATATTAAGCAACTGAATTATTACTTCCAGGTGAGAATTTTAGCCCCCTTTGATAGGGGGCCGACATTTGAAGCGTGCGAAAATGGCGGGGGATGTTATCGCCAGGCCTTTAATAAAAATCAAAACAATTGTTGTTATTGACACCCCCTCATAATCTCGCGATAATGCCCCCTCTTTGCGCCCGTAGCTCAGTTGGATAGAGTACCTGGCTACGAACCAGGCGGTCGGGAGTTCGAATCTCTCCGGGCGCACCAGATAAAAAATACCACCTTCAAGGTGGTTTTTTTTATTTACAAACTAAAGAGCCAGCTTCAATATTCCTATCTCAAGTTTTAGGAAATCAACATGAAAGAATCAAAAGATGAAGAAAGCAGCGTAGATTCTGATTCAGAAGAAAAAGATGGGCCAGAAAATGAAAAGGCCATTGAGAACGAATGTAGAAGAACTAAAGTAACACTCTTAACAGCTTTTCTCGGTGCATTAATATTTGCCGTACCTTCAATATTTAGCATGCTTTTTACAATATTATTTAGCAAGTTAGATGAAGAGCAATTATTACCGTTAACAACTGTCGTGCCAGGCTTAATGCTTACAGGTGCACTTGCCGGAGCAGCAACTGGAAATTATCTAACCAAGGGTAGAGTATATAATGCAGTTGTTGGAGCTGGGAGCTATCTTCGGCATTGTTCTAAATCCAAACCTTCAGATAGTGCTGAGGTAGATGAATCAGTTCATACAAAATCTCGCAATTGTTTTAAATTTTAGCTGCTAAATGTCTAACCTGTTCTGTCGTTCTTAAATAGAATATCAGAGCAGGTAGACTTGTTCTTTGATCCTGAACCTATGTGGGCCGATTGTTGCGCCTAAAAGTTGAACACATTTCCCCTTCGAGCTGGACACAATTTCGGCTTTCCTGTGCAAAAACAAAAGGGAACCAATACTTCTCTAGCCATGTCTTATTAATAGATTTAGCAATGTTTTTGCACTTCCGTTTCATTTTGATGGAGAAAATTAGAAATTGGTTCAGTAGGCTACAGATTTCCAGTAATTGGCGCGACGACATTTGGTATAACACTTACTGCAAAGCCGATCCGCACCGATTCCAAATACGATTAAGGAGGTCGCTTATGTCACAGTGGCAACAATTTCAAGCAAGTGCGCCTAGTCAAGGTTTTGCAAGTCTGCCAACGGGGCCTGAGTTAATCTTTAAATGGAAAATTGAGATTGGTTCAGTGGCTTTTAGCTCGCCGGTGATCGGTGCAGATGGTACGGTTTATGTCGGAAACTTACAAGGTGAGTTATCAGCTATTGCTCCTAATGGTACCCTTCGTTGGAAGAAAATGCTAGATCAACGAGGAAGTTTCATCCCTGGTTCTCCAGCGATAGATCAAAATGGCAATATTTATGTTGTCACAACTTTTAAAGCAAGAGTAAGAGATCATAGAAGTGGAACCACCATCAATAGCTATATCGCTCGTAGTAAACTACATTGTTTAACTCCTGCAGGGCAATTACGCTGGAGTTTTATTTTTCCCCTAAATAATATACCTCAATATACCGGGGGATTTAGTTTATCTTCTCCAAAAATATGGGGAGGGAGAAATCCGCTTATTTTTATTCCGGCCGTTTATACCACTAGTGCACCTATTATTGAAATTTTGACTATTGATCAAAATGGAAATCTTTTACAACGATCTAATATAGCGGGATATTCAGCACCTCCCATCACCAGCGATCATGGGATCTTAGATGATATTTGGGATTTTTTGAACGGCGCTGATTTCAATCCAAGTGGGGGTGAGTTAGATCTCGGTAAACGATATGGTTGGCCAGAGCCTTCTATTTGCATTGCCGATTTTGGTCCCCATGCTTCGAGACCTATTATTATTATTGACGATAATTATAAACAACTTGCTGCTTATCGTTGGCAAAACGAGCAGTTGGTTAACCTATGGAAAAAAATATCTGCTAAGGCAAGACCAAGCGCTTCTCCAGTAGCATTTTTAAGTAGTGCTGTGGTTGCGGGGAAAAATGATGGAATTCTTACCATGTATGATCTTTTAACAGGCAATGAATTGTTTAAACCATGGTTTAAGACGGTTTCAGTATATTCTCCTGCTGCTTCCTTTCTCAGCCAAATTTATTTAGTAGCAGGACCGTACGTTTTTGCTCTATATAGCGATGGTAGACTGTTAAATAAATTTAAAATGAAGGGGCACACCATAAGCGCTCCCGCTATTTCTGCCGATAGGGTTTATGTAAATGGTCAAGATGGTCTCTATACGTTTTCCCTTGATTTAAAGATGCATACATTAAACAGTGATGTACCAGGAGGCGTTTCTTCCCCTGCTATCGCCAATGATGGAACAATTTATGTGATCGATCGTAACAAGCATCTTTGGGCTTTTGGCACGTAACTGTCGTCGAGACTTCAAAAGTTGATTTCCCCGGAAGGATGTTTATTTTCTATTCTTATTTTTATTCTCATTCTCTAAGGCTTTTTTAGAGATGTCAGAATATAATTTAATCGCTTTGGAAGCCATCTCTTGATATTCAGGATGTTTATCGACGAATCGTAAGATATATTGCGCGTCATTGAGCACCATCTCTAGGAACATTAAATCAGACTCACTTAAAGTTTTATTTGCCAGCACTTTTTTTTCTAATTCAAATGCTCTTGGCAAACGCTTTTCTGTAAACTGCTTTAGTAAGGCTGCGCTCATAATTTCATCTGAACTTTTATTCATGATTATAAATAACCTTAATGCTTGGTATTTTTGTGCTGCTTTGTGAATTTGATAATCTCAGGTAAAATAATCTTTCTAAATTTACTGCCATTAAACAACCCATAATGACCCACTTCTTCTGCTAAATAGTATTTTTTCATTGAATCAGGGAGGTTTTTGCACAAATCGAGTACAGATTTAGTTTGTCCTATGCCAGTAATATCATCATGCCCACCTTCAATAGCTAAAATCGAAGTGTTTTTGATATTTTGTAAATGAGCATATCTTCCGCGTGATTTTAATTTTCCTTTTGTCAGCAATTTGCGTTGAAAAACGGTATCAATAGTTTGCATGTAAAATTCTGCAGTTAAATCCATCGTTGAGAAATATTCGGCGTAAAATCCAACCGTTTTTAATGCATTATCGGTTTTATCATCTGCAAAATCCTTGATGGCTTGCTGCATAGATTCCATATGCCTTTGTAGATTCATATTCATAAACCCTGCAAGTTGCATAAACCCTGGGTAGACAAGTCTCATATAGCCTGGAAAACGACTAGGTACGATAGAAATAACATTTTGTTTAAACCAATCATCCCCTCTTGAAGTGGCCAGCTCATTTACTTTTGTAGGGGCTTGGTCTGTATCGATGGGGCCACCTAATAAAATAACACTCAGTGGGATATTGGGATCATTGTCTTCAGACATGATTGCTAAAGAAACTAATAAAGGAACTGTCGATTGGCAAACCGCCATCACATGTAAGTTAGGACCCAATTCTTGCATAAAGGAAGTAAGATATTTTGCAAATTCATCAAAATCAAATGAGCCTTCTGTTAAAGGCACATCACGTGCACTTTTCCAATCGGTAATGTAAACATCATAAAAGGGGAGCATATCGATAACCGTTTGCTTAAGTAGCGTTGCATAATGCCCTGACATGGGAGCAACGAGTAATAACTTTGGTTGATGTAAAGCTTTATCTCCCAACTTTTGAAAATGTAATAAATCACAAAAGCTTTTTTTACTGACTATCACTTCTGTCACTTCATAAATTTCATTATCGATTTGCACTTCTTCTATGCCAAATTCCTTTTTGGTATAGGTATCTGTTAACATATGATAAATATACAAAGTACCCGCTAACGTTCTTAAGTGATGTCGTGTTCTTTTTAGCGATTCATTGGAATGATTTTCAGGAAGAAAAGGGATTTTTCCTGGCAAACTCATTAAGTCTGAAACACGATTTACTTGCTTGGCCATCGTGAGATAGCCTTCTGATACAGGTTTCATCATCCTCATCGAAGCGTCAACCATGTTATATAGCCAACGACTGTCCACTGGATTAAACAACATAATTGCTCCACATTAAATTAGATATAAAATTAGTTATAATTCAATCAGAATAACATATTTTTAATTAAGGGATGGGAATTCAACTAGCTATAGATCCTGTGAACATCCATTGTCGCAATTGGAGATTGTATTATTAATCAGATCATTGTCATCAATGCCGGATCATCTAGCATCAAATTTGCAACTTTCGATGCCAATGATTCGCTCAAAAAAAGTAAATACGGCTCTATAGGCAATCTTAATACATTGCCTGTATTAAAAGTCATGAATGAAAATGGAGAAGTGATTCATGAAAAGGAATATTCATTAAAATATGAATATCAATACTTTTTTGAATTACTACTATCACAGCTAACATCTTCACAAATCAGCATTGCTGCGGTAGGGCATCGTGTCGTTCATGGCGGTAAAAGTTATCATGATCCTGTACTTATGACTCCGAGCATCATTGAAAATTTAAAACAGTTCATCCCTTTTGCGCCTTTACATCAACCCTACAATCTTGATGCTATTGAAATAATTGGTAAAGCTTTCCCCCATTTACCGCAAATTGCATGCTTTGACACAGCCTTTCATCATAGTCATCCACCTATTGCCGATTACTTTGGTTTACCTCGTTCATATTTAGAAGCCGGGGTACAACGATATGGATTTCATGGTTTGTCATATGAATATATCATGATGAAAATGTATGAAATTGCCCCCCAAAAAGCGAATGGACGCATTGTTATTGCGCATTTAGGAAATGGTGCCAGCATGAGTGCCGTCCATCATGGTAAATGTCTAGATAGTACCATGGGTTTTACCGCTTTAGATGGTCTGATGATGGGGACTCGATGCGGTAGTTTGGATCCTGGCGTTATTTTATATTTAATGCAATTTAAACACTTAAATCATCATGAAATTGAAGAGCTTCTTTACAAGAAATCTGGATTACTTGGGTTCTCAGGTATTAGTTCAAATGTAAAAACGCTTTTAGAATCAGAAAGCGAAAATGCAAAAGAAGCCATTGATTTATTTGTTTATCGTATTCGCAGAGAGCTAGGCGCGCTAGTTTCTGTATTAGGCGGATTAGAGACGTTTATCTTTACAGGTGGCATCGGTGAAAATGCGATCAAAATACGAAGTGCTGTGTGTCAAGATATGGATTGGCTTGGGATAAATATCGATAAACATAACAATGAAAACAATCAATTGATTATTAGTAGTGATAAAAGTCATGTTGATGTCAGAGTGATCCCTACCGATGAAGAAAGTATTGTAGCAAAACATACCTATGCACTATTAAATAAGAGGCCATAGCATGGATAATAAATTATTGAGTGGAAAAAAAGCGCTCATTATTGGTATCGCAAATGAAAGTTCTATCGCCTATGGTTGTGCAAAAATGCTAAAGTCTGCAGGTGCCGATATTGCCATCACCTATTTAAACGAAAAAGCAAAACCCTTTGTGGATAAAATTGCAACCGAATTGCAACCCAGCATTTATTCACGATGTGATGTAACGATAGAACATGATTTAGAAAATCTGTTTTCTGAAATTAACCAAAAATGGCAAGGTATTGATATTGTAATACATTCAATTGCATTCGCCCCTAAAAAGGATTTGCATGGTTCTATCATCGATAGCTCGAAGGAAGGTTTTTTGCTCGCAATGGATATTTCGTGTCATTCTTTTTTACGTATGGCAAAATTAGCAAAACCATTGATGAAAAATGGTGGCACCCTATTTGCGATGAGTTTCTATGGGGCTGTAAAAGTGGTTGAAAACTACAATTTAATGGGGCCTGTAAAAGCCGCTTTAGAATCTTGTGTTCGTTATATGGCAGTTGAGTTAGGGACCCATAAAATTCGTGTCATTGCTATTTCACCAGGTCCAGTTAAGACACGCGCAGCTTCAGGGATTGATGAATTTGATCAATTACTTGAACGCGCGCAACAAAAAGCACCCATGCATACCTTAGTTGATGTTATTGATGTTGGTTCAATGGTTACGTACTTGGCAAGTGATTATGCCAAAAATATTACCGGAGATACGATATATATTGATGCTGGCTATCATTTAATTGGATAAATGATTACAAATCAAAAGTTTATGATAAAATATTACCTCATTTAAGAGGTAATTATGCTAAAACATTGTCATCGCATCTTCCTAATCTTTCTTGCACTTTGTCTAACTCAATTGGCATTCATTGTTTCAGCTGATGAGCCTTCAGAAATTGAAATTCGCAAAATGACGCCTCCAAAATTGAGTGAATCAAATCTAGGACAGAAAATACTTTGTTATCGTCCAGTGCGAAAGGGTGGCCCAAAAATGGCTATCGAAAGCATAGATAGTAAATGGGTAGTGCATAATTATGGACATGGGGGCGGCGGTTGGAGTTTGGGTCCAGGTTCTGCTAATTATGTAGTGAGTTTATTAGAAAATACAAAAGAAGTTCATCATTTAGATAAAAATACTCCAATTACGATTATTGGCGCCGGTGCTTTGGGGTTGTTTACCGCATACACTCTAGTCGATAAAGGATATCAGCATGTTACCATTATTGCCGATAAATATGAAAACCTCACCTCACATAATGCAGGCGCCATTTTTTCTCCCGCAGTAGGTATTAAAACAGAAGATCAAGTATTCAAAGATTTGCTGTTTAAGATAGGCTTTGATTCATTGAAATTTTACCAAGCTATCGCTTCGAGGCAGCATCCCATTTTTCTTGATGGGGTAACCCAAATGCCTCAATATTTTCAAACGCAAAAAACACCTGATCTAGATGCCTACGTGGGCCAATTATTAAGTCCTGCTAAAAATGTGATTGTTGATTTTGGAAATGGCACTACCCAGGCCATGGTTGTTTATGATGATGCAATTTTTATTGATACGAGCAAGATGATGCAATTATTAAAAAACCATCTTAAAGGTAAAGTAAATTTTGTAAAAAGAAAAGTAACAAGTTTTTCCCAAATCAAAGATAACATTATTATAAATTGTGCAGGATTGGGTGCAAAAGATCTGATTGCTGATGAAGAACTTATTTCTGTTCAAGGTCATCTCATATTATTAAAAAGCCATGCAGCAATTAATGCTTGTCGATTCCACCCCCGGTAAAAGTAAAAATCAACAAGATCAAGATACCTATAGGATGATTTATCTTTTCCCTAAACAAATTCCAGGTGTAGCACAGGGTGACATTGGTGTTTTAGGCGGGACTTATATTGAGGGAGCAACCTCACAAACGCCTAATGAGGAAGAGTTTGCATTGATGGTCCACCGAGCGAGGGAGTTTTATGGGGTTTCATAAGCCTAAATAGTACATTTTATCGCTAAAACACTAGTTTTTTGGCATTTTGTAGATATAATGGTCTGTTAGCCCCAATTTTTTGCCTAAAAAGTAGCAAATCTATGTTAAAAATGCTCCCAAAACTTCATTTGGTTCCCATAATAATTATCTCTTTGCTGGGCTGTTGCATGGAAATTGATATTTCAATACCAAGTTTCCCAAGCATTATGGAATTTTTTGGTGCCACTCCCGCACAAGTACAGAATACTTTAAGTATTAATTTCTTTGCTTTTTGCGTATCTGGGCTATTTTATGGACCGTTATCTGAAGCATGGGGTAGACGTGGCTTAATGTTATTTGGTGCAACGTGCTTTTTAGTGGGTGCGCTGGGATGTGCATTTTCATACTCAATATATCAATTAATGTTTTGGCGATTTATTCAAGGACTTGGGGCAAGCAGCACGGTCGTGCTGGGTTTTGCCATGATTTCAGATAGATATAGCGGAGATATTGCCGCAAATTATATTGGTAAAGTGAATGCTTATATTACTATTTTTATGGCAAGCGCCCCTATTTTAGGTAGCTTGATTATTAACTATTTTACTTGGCGTGCAAATTTTTCAGCAGTTGCTTTGATTGCATTAGTGGCTTGGATGTTATTAATTTTACAGTTGCCAGAAACAAAATTAGAAAAAAAGCCTCTTAAAGTTAATAGCATTTTTAAAGAATATTGGTCAATTATGACACATCGAGAATTTTTGCTTTATGCCAGTATGCCTAATATGCTGGTCACTGCTTATTTAACATTTGTGGGTAGTGCAGCGTTTTATTATATTAATACATGTAATTTGTCATATTTTGAATATGCAGCTCATCAAGGATTAGTTGTTTTTAGCTTTTCAGTCATGAGTTTCTATGCACATAAAGTTGTTGCAAAAATAGGTGGCGTAAAATCTGTTAAATTTGGGATGGGATGTTGTGGGATCTCAATAGCATTAATGACGTTTTTTGCATTTACATTCCCAGCTTATCCTGCATTCATTACTTTAACGATGTGCCTTTTTGCAATCGGCTGCGCTTTTCCGATGAGTGTTACTTTTGCACAATCGATGGAAATTGTTCCAACCCTTAAAGGGGTTTGCTCATCATTTATTATGTCTTCTCGATTATTCATATCATCAATGGCCATTGCAATGACAGGCGTGTTATTCGATGGCTCAATGCGACCTGTTGCCATAGTGAATGGGGTAGCGGTCGCCTTAGCATTATGGTTTTATTTTAAGCTTCAGAAAATACAACAAGCCAATCAAGAAGTGCTGGAAGTTTAGAGTCAGCACTTCTGATTTTTTAATATTATAACTTAAGTAATTGCTTGCATTTGTTCTCCATTACTTCCTGTCCAGAAATCTGCTTATTATTTTCTGAACTATTGTTTCTTAATTTATGATAAGTTCTTAAGTAGTTTAAAGGGACATTATGGGCTTCTAAAGAGAGAACATTATCATCAGAATAATGTAGTTTAGAATCTTTTATTTGACATAATTTCTCTCGGAGTTCAGATTTTTTCTTATCTTGTGAGTGCTCAATTGCTTTTTTAAGTTCTCTTCTTTGATTTTTTTCCTGGTGATATATAGTGGCTCTCTTATTAATGACTAAATCATCTTTGGCAATAATGCATTCCTTGGTTTCCTCTGGCAAAGTCTTATAAGCACTATAGGCGTCCATGCGACCAAATCCTAACCATAAAATAGCATCCAGCACCGGCCGCAAGATAAATTCAGCTAATTGAGGATAAATAAAGCTACTTGCTAATATAACGCTACCTGCAATCAAGGCTGCTGAAGTCGTAAAAAAAGCAAGCGTAGCAAGCCCTACAATAGCGCCTGCGAATAAACCAGTTATTCTTCCCAACAAACTAATCATGATTTCATCGGCAAGCGTGGTGAATGAGCGATTGTTGATAAGACGTGGTGCGCAGTTATTAATTTGAGTTTGTGTAGGTTCTTTTATTGTTTTTTTTAAGGTAGCAAGTTCTTCTTTGAAAATTTTAGCGGCAGCCATGGTCAAAATGGCCGCACCTAAAGAGTGACCATTGAATAAAATGTTTTTAAGCGGCACACCAAGCTTGCGATAATGATTGGTAATAAGAATAGCGTCATTAATCCAATCTTCTTCAGAGGTGACTTGTCCTTTGCTATTGCTGACATTGCGAAAGTTCATACCAACAACAATTACATTTTTGTCTTTATAAGATTGTAATTCATAGTGATGATTCTCAGCGCAATCGCCATTTCCAAAGGCATGTAAAATGATTTTTGTATCTTTAGTGATTTTTACTGATTTATTTGGATATTGATAAAACTTAAGATGATCTTTAGTTTGAAGCAAATGGACGCGAGACTGTTCAAAAGATTCAGTATTATATTGAGAAAACATTTGCTGGGAAGGCATAATCATTGTAGAAAGCAAAGAACCTACATAACGGCGCAATAACATACAGTCACCTAACTCTGTTTAAGATTAATAAAGTACAGTAACACGCATAAATAGAGTATTTCAAATTACATCCAAATATTATTTAAATAGTGAAATTAACGTCGTTACTTTGTCTTCTAATCGAATAAGAGTGGGTAAAACTTGTTGTACTTGTTCAATACCCATGATGCGTTGTTCATCGTTATTATCAAGATTGCATGCACGTTCAATGTTATAAATCAGCCAATTTATCCAATTTCCTAATACAGCATATAACGCCGCCTCAATGAGATTTTTGTTAATGCTGCCCCCAGATTGAATATAGGTGTTGAGCATTTTATTAAAAAGAGATTGACTAAAGTTTACAGTGGTAATACCGCTCCAGTCTAATGCAGCATTAATAATTTCATAAGTCGGATTTAATTTGCGGGCTGATTCCCAATCAATTAAGAAGGGAGACTCATTTACATCCCAAAGCACATTTTTTTGATCAAGATCACCATGGCTGACAACACTAGATTTTTTCAATAAAGGAACAGCTTTTTGATAAGAATCATTAATGCTAGTGATGCGATTTTGATTTGATTTTAGTATAGCTGCAAAAGGACATTGCATAGATACTACTTGATTAATTAATGCTATTATTTTGTCTGTAGAGTGAATATCAAATTCAGGTTCATCAAGAGTAGGAATATACAAATTAATGGCATGCATTTTGGCTAATAGTGCAGCAATTTGCAAAGCATGGTTTTCCGATATGGCATCTTTATCTAAGGCTTTTGCTTCAACCCAGGGGTAAACTAAAAATGCAGATTTTTCGATTGTAATTAGATGATGATTTTCAGTCGAAATAGCGCTGATAGCAGGAATACCGTGTAGTTGAAATAAATAGGCAATTTGCTCTGTTAGTTCGTAAGCATGAATTATTGGAGGTGTTAATTTAAGGTTTTGTGATAATTGTTTTATCGCGTAGGTACCTTTGTTTGTTTTAAATTTCCACATACGGTGCAGTAATCCGCCATATATTCGAGTTGGTTTACTTGTAGGCTCACCAAGTTTGAATGTGAAGCAGATTATTTTTATCTGATTTATATTAATGATTTTACTCATTATCTTATTTTAATCTAACCATATCATAAATTCGGTGTAAATACGCATAATACGCATAATAGTTGAACTTACAGACCGCTTATATGGTCGTACCATAAGAGGTGAAGTATTATGCCAAAACCAAAAATACCCCCAAATGAATTAGCACTTGCCCTTGAATTATTTGAAGCGTTGCCCGATTTACAAGAAATTAATGCGAAGACATCTCTCATTTCTTTGATAGAAAAGTTAAATCCTGCCAATCCTCTGCGTGACAAACTCAAAAATTTTCGATTTGAGCATAATGTTAAAAAAAGTGATTATCGAAGAGTATTGGCGCAACGTCATGGGGGAAGAGCTCACAAAAAGCTTGCTAAAGAAGAGATTAAAGGAAAAGAGGGTTATTTACTAGGTAAACATCAAACCGAGCTTGCATTAAAAATATTCGAACAATATGCGCAAAATTCACCCATCAACATTATCCCTCAAGGCATGACATTAAGCGAAGCATTTAAAAAAATAGTACCCCCAGTGGAACTTGCTGAAGAGCATAAAAATTTAAAATTCGATAAAACTATCATCAAAGATAAAAATAAGAATATTTATGTTCTTTCTAACTCTGTATTAGGAAAAGGCAATTTTGGTGAAGTAGTCATTGGCCAAGCAATTCATGTTGAAAATGATGCCGCAACACCAGCCGCTCTAAAAGCAGGTGATTTTGTAGCTGTTAAAAAGCAAAGCAATGAAGACAAAGAACTTATTGAGGCGGAATTTGCAATTGAACAAAAAGCGACCGGCTATCATTTTGGATCTGCTGAACATGAACAACATGCTTATTCTTTCTTAAAGTTAATTAGAGGTCCGGAACTTGATGATTGGATTAACACAGAAATAATGGGGTACGAGGACTCCCCCGAAAAGAATATTGGATATTTTAATGAATTTGAGCAAGGATTTATGCAATATATATTTGATAGATCTTATTATGATGCACTAAGGGAAGCAGAAACTAAAGCAATACAGCAACTTAATGATCTCGAAAAAGAAGTATCTGAAGCTACAGCATTAGTCACGTTAGTTGCAAAAAGATACAAAAAAATAGCAAAAACTGGTCGTAATGACGACGATGATGAAGTTAAAGAGCCAGAAGAGTTTCAATCCATGGAAGATGACGAGAAACTAGAAGCTCTGCTAAAAGAGCTAGAGGAAAAAGGCTTCATCGTCTATAAGGATAATGCTACGCTTAAGAAAGAATTGTATGATTTAACTGTAGCTAAATTTGATAAAACGCAAAAGAAAATTGATGAGATCAACCTTAGTCAGCCTTTAAATCCAGAACAAACAAAAACACTAGAGAAACTTCAAAAAAAGCAAGATATGGATGGCGGATTTAGTGAATATAAAGATAAATATAATGACATGCTCAAATCAATAGACAGCGCGTCAAAGCGCATTCAAAAAAATACCAAGCTGTCACCGGATCAAATAAGAGACAAAATTACTGAGATTGAAAAGGAAGAGTTGGAAGCTCTTTACATCGAATTAGAACAGGGCAGCCAAGTAAATTCTGGATGGAGAATAAAGCAAGGTCCTGTTATTGAAGCACTTGAGAAAAAATTAATAGATTTGTCAAATCAAGAATTCATTTCAGCCGATAAAAAATATAAAATTTTAAATACGGAGCTTGATGGGATACCCGAAAGAGTAAAAAAATTAAGTAATAAATTGTCAGAATCAATGCATGAGAGCTCTGAGACTGGTCGTTCAATCGACAGTAAATTACACCCCGTGAGCAGTGGTACGGTTCTTGGTAGTGATAGCACAGAGAACGATTCTAAAGCACCTCAAACATCAACAAATGAACAGATAGTTGAAGTGGATATCCCGGTAATGTACTTAGATGCTGTAGATAACTTATTTCCTGAAAATCTTGAACTTGCTAAAGTAATGAAAGTTTGTATTAACATAGCCTCAGATGTTGATGAGCTACATCAAGGTGGCATATTACATCGAGATCTCAAGCCTGGAAATATTCTTATTGATTGGCAAACACTCAGAACGCGGATTATTGATTTTGGTATTTCTTTATCATTGAAAGATGGTAAAGCTATTGCTGGACGTTCAGGTTCACCAGGTTTTTGGGCCCCAGAAATATATACCAACAAATCCTCAGCTTTTGTACAAACTCCTCAAGCGGATATCTGGTCTTTAGGTGCCACTTATCAACGGTTATTAGAACCAATTTTGATAGAAGTTGCCGGTGTAAAAAGTAATCAAGAAGCATTAAAAAAAGGCCTAAAAATAATAAAAATGGAAATGACGGGGATGGAGAGAGTGAATAATATACGCTTCAATAATCCCAAAAATGATCCCGCTCTCACTGCCTTGAATCAATTTTTAGATGTCATTGAAAAAGCCAAGAAAGCAAAACCAGAGGAGCGTGAAAATATTAATAGTATCATGCTACAATTGACTCAAACGGTACAAACGCTTCAATTGGCGTTGGACAAGCTGCTAGAAGTCTATGAAATCCTGAGTGATATCAGTTTTACAGGCAAAATAGAGGATGATCTACCAAATGCTCAAATGGCCATTAAAAGTTGGCAAGAGCAAAATAGTGGTAAGATGCAAGACGATGTTTCCGTTGCCGTGATTGAAAAATGTATTAAGGGTATCCTTGCATACAGAGCTGAGCTTGATGCTAAAAAGGAGCAAGAAATACAGCAAGCGAAAGTACAAAAGCAAAAGGAAGAACAAGCGGTAGTTGCACAAAGAGTATTAAAACGTGACCCGGAAAATGCTTATCGCAGTAAAAAGGAAGCACATCAAGAACTTGTTAAAGATATCGCACAAATGAAACTGGAACTGGCAAAGGTTGATCCAGCTTTACGTGAAAATTCTGTACTTGCCTTGAAAATGAAAAACGCTCAAAGTCGATTAAAAGATCTTGAAAGAGAGATCAAAGTTTTTGAAAAAGCGAAGTTTGCTGCAAGAACTAAAGTTTTTGAAACCCCTAAAGATCAAGAAAAACGCGTTAATCCTGTAAAATTTACTTTGCGAAGCGTGGAAAGGGAATTAAAACCAGAGCAACAACGTATGCTATCAGCAAATGAGGCAAAAATAGAAAAAACTAAATCGCTGATTTCGGCAATTGATGATATAAGTAAAAAAATTGAGTACCATAAAAAGCAAAATAAAAATCAACCTGTTGTTACAGAAATAGAACGAGCATTGCAACAGGCTAAATCGCTTTTAGAAAGAAATGCTGAACCAGAAACCGCTTTACGATTTGTTGATGTTAAATTAAAGGCAGCTAATGGAAAAATGACTGAAAAAGGCGCAGATCCACAGCTTGCATCCTTGGTTTCTGAGGTGGCGAAGTCCTTTGCTGAAATAAAGAATTCTTTGCAGCATAAACCTGAGCAAGAAAATATCATCAAACGCCCAAAACGTGAATAACAGCGTTTAGCTAATTAACCTAAAGTAAAGTGGTTTTCCCTGTCAAGTTTTAAGAGGACAGTTCTCCTCGTTCTTATTTAATCAATATCATTACTTTCCCAATTGTATTGAGTGCTTTTGTTAAATCATAAGGGCTCTTTACTTGTATTAATTTTCCACTTAAGGTGCTGCTACGTGATCACACTTCTTAGGTATTTAGCTCAAGAAATTGGAGGCAAAATGGGTAATGAGAAATTATATTCATTAGCAAAAGTTCGACATGTGTTTAATATGATTTTATCTCATGAAAGTCAATTTATTGACTTTACGATACCTCGAATTTTTTCTGATTCACCAACTGAAGAAGCCTATGAAATAGTGAAGTCGAATTTTTTAACGAGAATAGATTGGTCTAAATTAGAGATTAGAAAAAATCCTGATCATGAAGATATTCCGCTAGGTAAAAGCCGAAAAAGTAAAAAGAAAGAAAAGGAAAGAGATAGCTACTTTGAAAAATTAGAAGTTGTTGCCCAATTTATTTTAAATTTAACAGCGGAGTTGAATAGTTCGCGCACGCCAAGCCTTGGCGTAAATTCTGTTACATGGGCGCGCCTTTGTAAGGATTTAATGCAGCATGGTAAAATATTTAATTCAAGCAAACTAGATTCTTATGTCTGTAGAGGCCTTTTATTTAGTGAAATGTTAAATGCTTATAAAAGTTTGGATTTAGAAAAACCATTAACAGAAGGTGAAGAACCATGGATCCGGATCCAAATAAATCCGAAACGCCCACAGAAAATGTTATTAGAGTTTCTAGGGCAATTATGTAAGACAAAGCAAAAGAAAAGTGCCGAGGTCATTCATAATTTTTTACATTTTGGCTATCTTGCTGCTAAACAAGGAAAGGAAGGAGGCATAGATACAAAAAATGTTGCACTTATGCTGACACCTTGTTTACTTGATGGGCTTGATTTCTCAGGTTATATAAGAGGTAATAATGAAGAGGGAGGATTTACGCCTGAAGAATTGTTCCCATTTGCTCAACTCGTTGAAATGTTTTTGCAACATCCCATTTTTAGCAAACCTTTTAATGAGAAAAAATATGCAAAATTTAACCAACCTCTAGAGGAATACCAGGCAAAATTACGAGAAAGCAAGGAAACTTTATGGCAAACTGTTATTGATAAACCAAGTATGGGATCTCATATTAGCGTTAGTGCTGATGAACCAGAAAAAGAAAAAATGGGCACAACGAGGGTGCCGCTCTTAAAATTATTTGGAATGCGCTTTGGTAGTAAAAGAACAGTCAATCCTCCTACTTCGCCTAAAACGTCACCCAAAAGCTCACCTACTAAAAGTTCATCAAAAAAAGGTAGTAGAAACTTATCCCCTAGAGAAATGGACATTCAAGCAGAAGAAAAGTTAGATGCTCAATATTTTACGCCGAACTTTGAAAAAAAGCGTCGTAGCATACACTTATTGGGAGAGGGTAAAAATACAAAGCTTTTTCATACTTTCCAAGAATTATCTCTTCATGAAAAAGAATTAGAAAGACGTAAGAGAGGGGCAACGCTTGCATTACCTTCTTCAGGCTATCCTACGGCTTCTGAAGATGAGTGCTCAGTCTCTTCGATTGCTGAGCCTCAAGATGGTGAAAATAAGGATAATAGTAATCTTAATCGTTCGAGTTCACCTATTCCTACGAGAAAAAAGAAAGGAAACTAATCGGAGATAAGACAGTGTTAGTTACGATTAAACCAATAGTTTTGTTACTAGCAATGATGGCCATATTTTCTGTTAACGGAAATGAAATGATAAAAGCACCAAAAGCAAAAATAGAAAACATAATTTTTCCAGAACAAGATCATGAAAGAAAGGATCCTTATCGTTGGCTGAGTAAAAGAGACGCCGAAGAAGTGTTGACGTATTTAAAAGAAGAAAATGAATTTACAGATCATAGCATGCAGATAACTCGACATTTACAAAAAGAACTCTATGAAGAATTTAAGAATAGATTTAAAGAGGATGACAGCTCAGTTCCTGCTCTTGATGCAAGTTATTTTTATTATACCAGATATGAAAAAAGCAAAACCTATCCTATTTATTGTCGCAAAAAAAATATTCAAGGAGCACGAGAAGAAATCATATTGGATGTGAATGAAGAGGCAAAGAGGTATGATTATTACAATGTGGACACAATCAAAATAAGTCCTAATGAAAAACTCATTGCCTTTGCTGAAGATCTGCAAGGTCGAAGAATATATAACATTAAAATAAGGGATTTATCTACGGGCCATGAAATTGACAATGTGCCTAATGTGACGTCAAATTTTGAATGGGCTAATGACTCTCATACGCTGCTATACGCACAACACGATCCTATTAGCCTGCGTTCTTACCGGATTTACCAACATTCATTAGGTTTACCAAAGAATCAAGATAGACTTAAATATGAGGAGAAAGATGATACCTACGATTGTGAAATCAGTAAAACAAAATCAAAACAATATTTGATGATTGGTAGTTTTAAAAAAGACAGTACAGAGTTTCGTTTTGTAGAGGCTAATCGACCCGAAGAGCCATTTGAGGTTTTTTCTCCTCGTCAAGACGGCCATGAATACTATGTTGAGCATCATCAAAATAGATTTATTATTCGAACTAATTCTAAAGTGCCAAATTTTGAAATCATGCAGTGTCCTCTTGATAGGACTCATTTCAAACATTGGTCGGCATTTATTCTACCCCAAGAAGATGTTTATATTGAAGACATTGAAGTTTTTGATACATTTTTAGCACTTGAACAAAGGGATAAAGGATTAACACAAATAAAAATCCACCCGTTCAATCAAGCAGAACCTTATGTTATTGCATTTGATGAACCTGACTACGTTGTCGCATTGGATGAAAATCATGAAATGTCTTCTCATTTGTTAAGGTTCAGCTACTGCTCTCTTAAAACACCGGAAACAATTTATGACTTTGATACAACAACAAAAAATAAGATTTTAAAAAAGCAGGATGAAATACAGGGATTTGATCCAAGCCTCTATCAAACACATAAAATATTTGCTACTGCCCGCGATGGTGCCAAAATTCCCATTTCTTTAATTTATCGTCAAAGTAAATTTGAGTTAGCTAAAAATCCCTTATTACTCACCGGCTATGGATCTTATGGGATATCCTATGATGCAACGTTTAATCCGTTTATTATCAGTTTGCTTGATAGAGGATTCGTCTATGCCATTGCACAAATAAGAGGTGGCAGTGATTTAGGTCGAGATTGGTATTTTCAAGGAAAATTGTTACATAAAAAAAATACGTTCACAGATTTTATTACGGCTGCAGAACACTTAGAAAAAGAGGGATTTGCATCAATAGATAGGAAATACGCTGTAGGAAGAAGCGCCGGTGGATTATTAATGGGAGCTGTGATGAATATGCGTCCTTCACTATTTAAAGGTGTCATTGCTCACGTGCCGTTTGTAGATTTAATGAACACCATGATGGATCCTAGCATTCCTTTGACAACCTCTGAGTATGCAGAATGGGGCGATCCACATGATAAAGTATATTATGAATATATGTTGTCGTATTCACCTTATGACAATATTCAACTAACGGCTTATCCAAATTTACTTGTTATCGCAGCATACCAAGATTCACAAGTGCAGTATTGGGAAGCCGCTAAATGGGTGGCAAAATTAAGAGCAACTAAAACAGACGATAATATAATATTACTGCGAACCATGATGAATGCCAGTCACAGTGGAGCCTCTGGTCGCTATGAAAGATATCGAGAAAAAGCATTTGAATATGCGTTTTTACTCAAACTAGAAAATAATGACAATCCGCATGATATAAGTTAGGAACTCTGGTAGGATGCGCGCATCTAACTAGGATTAAGGTAAGAAACATATGTCTCTTTTTGGGCCTTTGCTATCTGAAATAACTGATAGACTATTTTACAAACTGTCCCGTCTTTCAAGAAGTCAAGATGACTTGGAAATAATTGTTAAAGATATTGTCATGATTCTGGAAGATAAAGTTGATCTAAATGATGTAAGAAATATGTTTGGTCAATCCATCGCTCATGTTTGTGGGATGAAAGGATTGACTAGAATTTTAAGTGGTTTAGTCGCCTTATGTACTGAATATGGCAAACCCCTTAATTTATTAATTTCACATAAAGAAGAATCTTATACACCCCTGCATCTTGCTTGTAGTCGAGGACATGAAGACACAGCAAAGTTTATTTTACAAATTACCCATGGAGAAGGTGCAGAGGTTCAAGATGCACTAGGCATGACGCCAGCGCATTTAGTGGTATGTTGTGTGCTTAATGTGAATGCCAGAGAAAGATTATTAGCTCTTTTACAAGAACATTCTGCTGATTTCCTTAAAAAAGATTTAACTCAAAAAACCTGTCTAGAAATTGAAAAAATTACTTCATTTAATCCTGTAACGTATCAAAACGCTTTAACGCAAAATCCTCTCCATTTTGTAAATTACACTGAAAATTTCGCATCATCAAAAATGAAAACCAAACACATGATAGAATCTTGTCTGAATAGAGGCGATGCCTTTTTACGGACCCCTTTAATGTATATGGCAATACGAAATTGTGTAGAGGGCACACAATTTTTATGCAGATTGAAGGCCAATCCAACTAATGCTGATTATCAAGGGCGCACTTCTTTACATTATGCAGTTTTTTTTGCCAGTACTGAATTAATACAAATTTTATTAGAAGCAGATGCAAATTCAGAACAGCAAGATAAATTTGGCATCACACCAGCTCATATTGCGAAATCTCTCGGACGTAGAGATGTTACTGAGCTATTTGCTACATTTGAGCTTGAAAAGTTGGCGCAAAGAATGGAAAGTAGCTTCTATATTTCCCTTCCAACATTTATGACCAATCTTTTTGCAAATTGCACAGTCCCAACTGTAGATGCTCAAACAAATAGAATAAAAAAGACCACTTAAAATGGTAACGACTAGTCATATATACAGTTGCATACTCTTTTGATTAATATGTAATCTGCCGATGTAATATAAAGCATTGTTCTTTGTGAGGTTCACATGCAAGGTTTAAGAAATCAAACTCTATTTCGTCAACATTGTTATATTAATGGTGAATGGATTAATGCAATTTCAGGAAAAAATTTTGAAGTCTTCAATCCATTTGATAATAAAGTATTGGGGACAGTTCCTGAATGTGAGCAAGCAGAAACCAGGCATGCTATTGAATCGGCAGAAAAAGCTTGGAAAAGTTGGAAAAAACATACACCGAAAGAACGTGCTGAGTTGATGTTAAAATGGGCCGCGCTGATTGATGAAAACAAAGAAGATCTTGCAACGATAATGACCTTGGAACAAGGTAAATCATTAACAGAATCTCGTGGTGAAATTGATTATGCTAATAGTTTTGTTAAATGGTTTGCTGAAGAAGGACGTCGTGCTTACGGTGATGTTATTCCCTCAAATACACTGAATCAGCATTTAATTGTTATCAAACAATCAATAGGTGTTGTTGCGGCTATTACCCCTTGGAATTTTCCTAGTGCGATGATAACACGTAAAATTGCACCAGCACTTGCCGTGGGTTGTACGGCTGTTATAAAGCCTGCTGAAGATACTCCGTTTAGTGCTTTAGCCTTAGCCGTGCTTGCAGAGCAAGCAGGATTCCCTCCTGGCGTTGTTAATATTGTCACTGGTAATCCTAAAGCAATTGGTTTGGAAATGACTTCAAATCCTATTGTGAAGAAAATTTCATTTACCGGTTCAACCAATGTTGGGCGAATATTAATGCAGCAAAGTGCACCTACGATTAAGAAGCTCACTTTAGAATTAGGGGGCAATGCGCCATTTATAGTCTTTGACGATGCAAACATTGATGATGCTGTGAAGGGTGCAATAGCTTCTAAGTTTAGAAATAGTGGTCAAACCTGTGTTTGTGCAAACAGAATTTTGGTACAAAGCGCAATATATGATGAATTTGTAAAGAAATTTACTGAAAAAGTAAAACAGTTAAAATGTGGAAATGGTCTTGAAGATGATGTGCAACAAGGTCCTTTAATTAATCAAGCAGGTCTTTATAAAGTAAAAGCTCATCTTGAAGATGCCACATCAAAAGGAGCAAAAATCATTTGTGGGGGCAAACCTCATTCTTTGGGTGGATTATTTTTTGAACCCACCGTTCTGACACAAGTAACACAAGAAATGCGTTTAGCCAAAGAAGAAACGTTTGGCCCTATTGCACCCATTTTTAAATTCGATAGTGAAGATGAAGCGATAGCCATGGCGAATAATACCGAATTTGGTCTAGCCTCTTATTTTTATAGCAATAATATGGATAGGATCTTTCGGGTTTCGAGGGCTTTAGAATATGGTATGGTTGGTATCAATAGCGGAATGGTATCAACTGAAGTTGCCCCTTTTGGGGGGATCAAACAATCAGGTATTGGCCGTGAAGGCTCTAAATACGGTATTGAACCGTATTTAGAAATAAAATATCTTTGCCTGCAAGGTAAATAAATGCTGAAATAGGCAATATTTTTGCCTATTTTCCTCCTTTGCTCTGTCTTAATATACCATTCGTCTACCTGTTTACACCATTGGTCAACTACTTAGTACACAGTCCTTTTTTACGACATTCTCTCCTTATATTATTAAGCGCTATTTCCAATTTTGATTCAAAATCCTGATATAAGTTTACTGGAGAGATAATGTCGTACCATGGTCCGCATCTGCAACATCCGAATAAAAATAGTCATGATGATGCAAAAGAAAATAAAAATGGTTTTAGCTCTTTTGGTAAGACGTTTGCGATTACATATACCTATGGTGATGAAGCTGTAGAACAAGAGTTACCACAATTAGTTGATTTATCACCTCCTGAGCTTGTGCATTCAGATGAGGAACAAGAACATGATAGTGAGCCCAATTTGGAGGAAGTGCCTGAATATGTCGCTATTTCAGATGAAAGTTCGCAGCCTGAAGAAAAAGTTGAGATTTATCCGCCTTGTGCAGGCATTGATGCTAAATATCTAGGGGGAGCACTGCCTTCTTTGCCAGAACCAATCAATGATTCAGCTTCAGGTTATTCACCCATAAAGTATGCTCAATTATTTGAGCTGACAACGCTTGACTCAATTCCAGTATCAAAAGCGCAGATCTCAAAAAGGCAATGCATTAAATTAACACATTCCTGCTGTGAAATGCAGTTTTATTCGTTAAGAGACAGACCTGGTCCAAATGAAAAAATGACGTTCATCATTGCCGGTCGTAAATTAAAAGCCTTGGTTCCACAATCTGATGGCGCACGGTGTGTATTAGTTATGCCGCACGAAGATTATGAGAAATTGAAAGAACAAATACCGGGTTCGATGGACATATTAGCCATTAAATCCCTCAAAAGCCCATCTCATGGAAATTTTACAAAGCTGAGTTTAGCGGTGAGTCGTCGATTAGCGACATTTCTTTTTGCCTATCATTTTAAGTTGTCCAAATTTTTAATGATTGATGATAATATTAAAGCAGTAAAATTTAATGCAAGAAATGGTGGATGGGATAGATTTTACCAATTATTAGAAAACCAATTAGATGATTTGCTATGTGTTTCCATCAGAACGGATTCGTATAAAGAGAGCCGAGCTGGTGAGCTTGGTTCAAAAATGTTCATGATTAATCTAGAGAAAATGCGGGAAAAAATCTTATGCATCAAAGATATTTTTGCCTTATTTCCGGAAGCTGCGAAAGCTCATTATTGGGGTGAGGACGATTTGATGCAGCTTGCTATGTATTCGATGGCCCATCAAGATTCACAAGGATATCAAATCTTGGATAAAGGCATTGCATGCTTAATCCGTTCTAAAATGGTCCGAAATCTTTTTGCACAATCTGGTGTTCAAGCACAGCCATTTGGTCCAATGAATGAAGCTTCATTACAAAAATTAACACCAGAGGCGCGTCGTTGGGTTGAAGAATCTCGCTCATTACTAGATGGTATTATTCTCTCAAATATCAGACGTTATGAAAAAAGAAAGCGTGCGATAGAAAGAGCGGATTTACAAGCAAAACATGCAATAGCTAACAGAGTTCAACTGCTTGATAGTCTAGAGAGTGCTGTTGAAATTGATGACGAATTGGATTTTATTGATCGCTATCAAACAATGATTGAATCTCTTGAATTTGATGAAACCATTTTTAGGCCATATCAAATTGAGGGAATGAAATCCATTGCCAATATAACCGATAACAATGTTCGCTTGGTGTTAGCTACCGCAGCAGGAAAGACATTCATGCAATGTGAATTAATGCGCATTGCCTATCATCGCGCTAAACGAGGTGAGCATATTATTGTTGTGACACCTCATATTGACTTGGTTAATCAGTTTTATGATGATTTTATCCGCTTTAATGAAAAAGTCACAACTGACGATGTCGATTTGAGAGTACCGAATGAAGCCATTATTAAAGTTTGCAGCCATAAACAAAGTTGTCATGTAAAAGCACTATTAATGAATGAATCTATTTCGCATCAAACGAGTATTTTGATATTTTGTTCTGACAGTTTAGATAAGTTTTTAGAAGAAAGTGAATATTCATTACCACATGTTCCTATTATTTTTGCAGATGAATATCATTATTACACTTCAACAGTCGATAAAATAGTCAATGAGTTGGTTGATTCTGAACCCTTGGTGATAGGAAGTAGTGCGACTCCGCCTAAAAATGATCCTCTCTCAACAACGGCATTTAGATATACAAGAGCGCAAGGGGTGCTGGATGGCTATTTAGCCCCGGTGATAGCTGATAGCCTTGGGGTGAATTATTCCAAAGAAAATGTTCAACTTTTGATCACATGTTTGCCAAAGTTGCTCGAACGATATCATCCAGGGTTTACAAACCATAGTAGATTAAAAAATGCAAAAGTAATTGTCTACCTGCCTTCGATTCCAGATTGTCAAAAGGCGCAAAGCGTTTTAGAACAAAGTCATATTCGCTGTTATTCAATTCATAGTAAAAATAAAAAGCACAAAAGCGAATTAGAAGAATTTTTGAACAGTAATGGTTCCGGCGTGATTCTTGCCGTTAAAATGTGCAAAATAGGGACGAATGATCCTAGAATAGCAGGGGAAATTATTGGACAAAATGCTAAAGAAAAAGATCATGCAAGTCGTTCGAATATAGAGCAGATGATTGGCCGTGCAATGCGTAAGCTAGAAGATAAAATAGGTTATGTTTTGTGCTTTGATAATGTATTGCGTGAGGTAGTATCACCCATGTTGGCTTCACAAAAAGTGACCTTGCCGGTTAGTGCTGAATATTTAATGCAAGAAACCTTTTATTATACCAAAGATAAAATTCATTGGTTTGTTGGTGACAATGATGATATGGAACTCAAAACAAGAATTTTGACTCCAGGCTCAGGGTATAAAATAGCGTTTAAAATTGTACCCAAGCCAATTAGAAATTTTCACATTGAATCTCATCCTGATATTGAAGAATCTGAAGCTGAAGTTGAACTTAGTGAAAATGATAAAGAAGATGCACTTCGTTTGGCTTTATTTGGTGTCAATTCAGGACAATTATTTTCGGCTTATCCTAAATCAAAAAGGAAAAGAAGTGGTTTGTCAGTATGTATTGATGCAATGACCGGTGATTTATCAAAATGGTTACAAGAAGAAGCCGAACTGCCAATTCGTTTGAATTCTCAGACTACGCAAAAGAGCAAGAAAAGTGGAATAAGGTAGCCTCTTTCATCAAGAGGCTGTCTTTAGGAGCTGCCAGATAATAGAATTAAATATAGGTCATATTCATTTTTCTTTGAATTTCTAACGTATTGTCATCTGAATTGGATGATTCAGCTGCCTTGGGCGCTGCTGCATATTGAATCAACATGGTTGGGGCTGCCTCAAGCTCCATGACTTCTTCTTTATGGTGCTCAGCCATAAATATGGGAGATCCAAGACGTGCATAAAAGTCAAAAGTATCTTCACCATGCACCAAATGTAAATTATTGGTATTAAAATTAAATGGTAGTGAGTTTCTGTGTCTTAACTCATCGATTAAATTTTGGGAAGATTCCTGAGCCCCAACTGCATAGATGGTAAATTTTGCTAAGTCTGTATTTTTTGCTTTTAAAACGTTTTCTAAGTAGCTGAATTGTTTATCAACATATTCTGAGACAACAGCTTGCGTGTCATTTGATGCAGGAATAAGCCCCCAATGTTGGCAGGCAACCAGTGTTTGCTCGTCATAAACAACAAACACGACTCCAGCAGATACGCCAAAAACTTTAAATCCTTGCTCAGCGTTGGGATCAAGCCATTGCAAGGGGGTATCTAATGCAACCTCGCGGTAGTATTTTGTGGAATTTTGAGAGATGGGCTTTTCGGTGAGAAAAGTTAGCATGGTATTTCCCTAACAAATATTAATTGAGTTCGCTTTTTAACAAACCCATCAACAAAAGTCAATTAGGGATTTTTACTAGGATAAAAGAATAATACAAAATAAAGGAGCTGTAATAAGGGGATAAAGGCAAGAATAATCCACCAGGGTGAAAGCCCCATATCCCTTAATCGCTTGCATCCTAAGCAAATCGTGGTGGAGTAAACGCTATTAATAAAGGCGAGTATGTACAAAATGATGGTAATTGAAATATTAAAATTTGCGATGGGATCTAGCTGATAATCAATTAAAACGGGGATAAAAATCAGCACAGCAGTGAGGATGATTGATATAACAAAACCGATGAGAAATTCTTGGCGTTTAACTTTACCTTTTGAGGAAAATAAAAGCGTGTCTAATGCCATGAATGTTGCTCCGTCCTTAGCTTTCATTACAACATAGCAAGTATTAGCTTCAATAGACAAGAGGGCTGAATATAAATACGGGGTGATTGTTTGTTGGAGAAGAGGGAGAGCCAGGGCTCTGTTAGCAAGAGCCCTGTGTCTTATTTACTTTGCGCCATACTTCTTTTTTAGGCTTGGATCAACAGCTTCAACGGCATAATGGCGGTCTTTAGATTCATTAGCAATGGCATCAATAACAGATTGAGCATTATAACTGTTATCTTTGATTGATACTCTTACCCAACCTTCCCCTTCAACTGCTATTTGGCCTGGGAAGCCAGCTTCGGTAAATTCAATCCAAGGCTTGTGTTTGGGATTTAATATTGCAAGCATTAATGGTACACAAGAGTCATAACACATCATTGTGGGTACACTAAAATAGTAGGATTTGCTTGGGCCTTGATTCATTGTTATTCATTCCTCTAATTAGTTGAGTTACCTAAAATTTTAGCTATTTTAGCACTTCGACGAAATTCTTCAATTATTTTTTAAAAATGCGCTTTTTATTGCAGTTGAAGTGGAATTTGGCTTCGTTTGAGTAGGGGGAAGAATTTTTTGAGTCTGATATGAGGGATATTGTAATAATAAGGGTTTGTTTTCATTTGTTTCTACAGTTTCTTCTTCAGCTTTGGGTGAAGATCTGAAATGTGAATCAAATACTTTACGACAATCTTGCAATGAAGCTTTTAGTCTTTCTAGTTATTTCGGATGATAAAGATAATCAGTCAACAATGCTTGCAATGTTCTTTCAGGATAAAATACTTCTACCCCATAGATGCTTTCACTATCAAATAATCGTTTATCATCACATTCATCTTTTTCGATCACAAGATAACCTTTTGAAATACAATCAATATGAGTTTGTGACGGTGTTTCGTTTACATTTTTAAATTTGTTATTAAATTTACAATGTTGATTGAAGTAATAAATAGGCATAACATCAACGAAATGCTTTTCAGTGGATAAATATACCTGAAGTTTTACAGCTTGTTCTGCAAAATGAAGAGGTGCCCGATTGGGGCTATTTTTTCTGCATTTACTTTCCATTTTCCTGCGCAGCGCCCTCTATAAAGGCAAGTCCTGCATTAACGAACTCAATATTGATAAGTTGAGAAGCCATGAATATATATTCTTACATATCCATTCTTTGTGATTTTTTAGGCTCATCTAACGCATTTGCTAGCTCTTTCAAAGGATTGTTTTCCTTGTCACTCCAGATATTTTTGCCGGCGTCAGAAAGAGCCTCGGCTGCTTCTTTTGTCATATTATCGTTTAAGTTATCTTTTATATATTCCAGAATTGCGCGAACATGTGATGCTGGATTGTAACCAAATTTAATACCATCTGGTTCTTCATCAAGTTTAACTTTTTCAATATATTTATTTAATTGTTCCTTACAGTTTTGAATAGCGTCTCTTTTATCGTTGTCAATAGCAGGCGCTTTACCTTGATCAATATCAGGACCAATTGAAAGAACTGATGGCAAGGAGTGAGTTCTAATTTTTTTCAGACTTTTAGCTGCTTCAAAAGCAAAATCAATGGTGTTCGCTCTTTTTCTCTCCACAAGCTGACTTTCATCTGGAGGCACGATTTGTGTTTTTTGTTTTGGTAAAGGTTTATCTTGACTGAATTGCTGAAAAAATTCACTATTCTTAAAAGCTTTTCTAAAAGCAACAACTTTTTCGTTTACTTTTTTCTTCACTGCTAAGCTTTTTATGCTCATTCCTAACTTATCTAGACTGAGTTTATTAAAACCAGCAACTTTTTGCACATCTTTAATAGGATCAAATCCTACTTTAATGCCGTATTCTGGCGCAAGTTCTTTTATTTTGGCACAAATGCTATCACCCATAACATCTTTGATGTTTTTCAAACCATCACAACCTTTAGAGTTTTCTGCTGCGAGTTTATGGCCATGCCCAGTTAAATATTGCCTTGCCACCATTTCTGTAAATTTAGCGCGGAGTTCTTTGTCATTGCCTTTTGCATAATAGGGAGGAGGGAAGCGTTTATATCTAAGAAAAAATTGCTGTTGCGCAATCGCGATTTCTGTGATCATTTCTTCTCTGTCTTTACCACTGACACAACTGCCAACACGCATGCCCACTTTACCAGCAATAATTTGTTCTAAGGCTGCTCTTTCAGCCATCGCATTATTTTTAGTGGAAAATAAGGAACCTAAAGTATTTTGGGTATAATTCATGTCTTGGTAGCTTTTTAATGCATCTTTCGCCATTTTATTATCAGGTGTATCTGGCAACTTGTTAACATAATCAGCTAATCTTTCATCTGTATTTCTGCTTTCTTTTCCTTGGCTGCTTCTTAAATTATGAAACCAAGAAACAACACGAGCTTTATTTACCGCTTTATTGGAATAGAGCAATTCAATTTTATTAAATTTGATATCGTCGTTATTAAGGCCATGTTTCGTTATGAATTTGTTCATTTCATTTTGATCGGCTAATTCATCCCGCAATCTTGCGAACGCATCCATCACAGCTTTGTTAGTTTTAGCCCCGCCAGGTGGTTGCGCAGGAGGGGTATATAATGTTTGTAATAAGATAGGCAAATCCATTTGGATAGGTTTATTGTTTTCAAAATCAGGGTGTTCAGCAATTTCATTCATTTTTTCTTGAATAGCCACCACTAACAGCTGTTCTAAATTTTGTTTGGCAATTTGAGTTTTTTCTTCTTGGATTTTTCTACTTTCTTCTTTATTTTCTTTTTTATCCTTTTTTTTCTGTCCTTTCATTGCCGCAGGTGCGATAACGCCAGAGCGAACTTTGCGAAAAGTGACTTTTGAGCCGTCTGCTTCAGTTAATTCCACTTTAGTGACATAGGCATTCGGTGCACCTGGATATTTTCGAATAGTTGTTGGTACAGGCCCTAAATAATCCCCTAAGTTTTGTACGCCTCCTTCTGCTTTTTGTTTTAACCATTGTTCGACCCGTTTTATAAAATAGTTTTGCTCCCATTCAGGTAATGCTTTAAACCAGTGCGGCTGTTGATGTTTAATAGTGATTTTTAGCCATTCTTCAGTTAAATCAGGAGTGAAGGTACTAATTGGCGTTTCAGTTCGATTCATACTGATAGTTTGTTGCTTTTCATCTTTAATATTTGTCGTTAGCGCTTCACGTTTTTTCCAATTAACATGATTTTCGGCGTTATCGAGTTCTATTTTAACTTTTTTAGAAGACTTTTTTTCGTGTAAATAGGCATTTTGTTTAATTGCTTTAATAAGGGTTCGTTCCAATACAGCAAGATCCATTCCTTTGAGATTGGATTTACTTTCTCCATTAATAGAAGCCCAGTTCAACCCCAGCGTTGCAATATATTCTTGTAATAATTCAAAATTAGTTTTATTGTTTTTTTCAAGCCCGAATTGTTTTCTGAGTGGAAAGTCTTTATTTGGTGTGGCATTAATTTTTTTAATTTGATCATCAGAAAGATTATCTAAAATTAAAAGCGCAGCATCGATGAAACTTAGGCCACGATCATGTGCAGCTCCCCCTAGTCCATCCTTATGTTTAATTTTTGTTTCGTATTTTGGCGCATCTGGGATGTCTTGATTAAGCATAATTCATCACTCTTAACAGCCGGGATAACTATAAATATATGATAAATCCTAACCAATGAGCAATACGAATAACTAATAATATAGAATAACAGTGATTTTTAATGAATTTGACTGATTTTTTAGATAAAAATAAGGTTTATTGAGTGTAGCTAACACGTTTATGATTTTGTTGCTGCTACACCTGTTTTACGCTGAATCATTTCAAAAATTAACATTCCAGCAATCATTGCCAAAGTGAAAACAATTGCTTTGATACTCCCTGTTCCCACAGCCACAAGTGCAGGCCCTGGGCAAAGCCCGACTAATCCCCAGCCTATGCCGAAGGCAAAACTGCCAAGGATTAATTTGTTATCAATATTATTGGTGGTAGGTAAATCAATTGCGTCTCCACAAAAAGAAACCTTTTTGCGTTTTGCTAAATAAAATGCGGGAAGGCCAATGATAATTGCCCCTAGCATCACCAAGGCAAGCGAAGGATCCCATTTTCCTGCTAAGTCCAAAAACCCCAATATTTTTGAAGGATTGGCCATGCCTGCGATAAGTAATCCTATCCCAAATATTAAACCTGAAATGAATGCCATGAGTTTTACAATTGTTTTCATAAAATATGTCGCATGATGTAAACGATGAGAAAACCTGCAGTCATAAAACATAAGGTTGCAACGATTGAACGTAGCGATAAACGAGAGATACCACACACACCATGTCCGCTGGTGCAGCCACCACTCATACTCGTGCCTATTCCAACTAATAACCCTGCAATGATAAGTGTTATCCAATTTGCAGCGATGGTAATGGTCGGGATCATATGACTAAAGCGATAAAGAATAGGTGCTGCCATTAAGCCGAGGATAAAACAGAGTTGCCAAGATTTTTCTTTTGCGCCACGCTGTAATAAATTGCCGAGTATACCGCTAATGCCTGCAATGCGGCCATTGAATAGTAGCAATATAACTGCTGCTAAACCTATTAAGATCCCTCCAAAAAAGGATAACCAAGGGGTAAAATGTGCCCAATCAATCATCATGAGTCATGCGCAGCCATTTCATATATATTGTGAAGTTGCTCAACCACTTGTACAGCACCTTCTAAGCCTGAAAGATATGCTCCTTGTATATTAGAAGGTGAACGATGTGTATGCTCGCCTGCAAAAATAACTCTGCCCATGGGTTTGGCTATCTCTGAATTATCGTCTAAACCGCTGCCCTCTGGATGATAGGAGTAAGATCCTAAAGAATAGGGATCATTTCCCCAATCTGTTATCCAATGTTGCTTGAGCGGTCTATAAGTATCAGGATAAATACGTTTTAATAGATTAACAAAATGATTCAGCATATATTTATCTGTGTTTATCTTTGCATTATTGCCTGAATAAATAGAAGATGAAAGAATAGGCATCTTTTGAGTATGGAAAAATTGTAAATTAATAATATCCAACCATGCATTCAAAGTGGGATCATATAACACCACAAAATGAGATAGATTGTTGTCCCAAAACACATCTTCAAATTCTAGAACAACTTTATTATGAATCGCCATATTAAGTTTATTGATGGCTTTAGTTTTTAGCTTAGGCAAAGGTGGATCAAACATTAATGTTCCCGCTTTTAACACCCCAAGCGGCACCGTACAAATCACGGCATCTGCTTGGAATACTTCACCGTTTTTGGTATGAACACTAATGTTCTCTGAAGTATGTTGTATTTTATTCGCTTGGGTTGATAGCACAACCTTTAGTAGCCCTGTTTGCATCGCATCGTTTAATAAGCCTTGTAATAATTTGCTATAGCCGTTTGTGACTAGATAATTGCTTTCACTTTCTTTTTTAATAACACCCAACTTATATTGAAATAACTTTTCTTCGTTATATTCTTTAATGCTGATCATTTTGGCCAAAGCATACAAGTCGCCTTCTTTTGTCGCTTTATGTCGTAGTATTTTAGTATCCAGTTCTTTCATATCTTCGACAAGAAATCTATCTTTATTATCTGATTTTCTTTCAAGAGATAAACTTGATAACAAATGCTTATACTCATCAACGATTTCAGATAATTGGTTTTTATCGATCTCATTACCTTCAATATCATAAATGGCCCAATCGCTTCTTGTATAAGGTTTAACTTCAAGTTGATAATTTTGGCTGATATTGAATAAAGGATTATTTTTAATACCATGAATATATTGGGCACCAAGTTCAATAAATTGACCTTTGCCAAGTTCTACGCTATGAACTCTGCCGCCTATTCGGTCTCTTGCCTCAATCAAAAGTACATTGAAGCCATGGCTGGTGAGTTCTTTTGTTGCTGCAATACCGGATATCCCAGAACCAATAACAATAATACTGGGTTTATCCTTCTGTGAAGGAACCTTGACGGCATGATGATTTTTATTTTTTAAATATGCATAAAAATTGATGAGATCTTTGCTCATTTTATGCGAGATAGATGGTACAACAGGAATCATAACGATTACCTTTAAATAAGGAAGGTATAATAATCATCATAATGAATATATAGCAAATAATGCAATGCAAAGTCATAAATAACAAATTATATACAGTTCAAAGGAAGGATATTCACGAGTTTTTGTGAAGAGTGCACAGACCTTAGAGGAAAGACAGCATTCCTCTAAGGTTGTGAAGTTAACCTATTAGATTGAGTAGCTCAAACCTAACATTACCGTATTGTTGTAGATTTTCACATTCGTAGAATCAGCAGCCACGACATTTGCCACGACCCCGACAGGGATGGCTCCTGAATTACTACTTACAGTATTATGACCATAATAGGTATAAATGTAGTCCATGCGCATATTCCAGCGATTGCAGATATGTGTTTCAAGACCGGCCCCTAAGCGAAGCGCCGCAATATCTTTTTCAGTTTCTACTGAGGTCGCAAAATTCCAAGAACCAGCGGGACCAGCGGAGGATGTCTCTCCAGTAAATGTATCATTTATTCTGACAGTTTTTTCTGCAAAAGCCACACCGACGCGAGCATAAAGCATACTTTCTGGTGTTACGATAAGGCCTGGGCGAACATCAACACCGAATTGGAATGGTGAGAGTCTGGTAGAGATATTGCGGGAAGCATTTCTAGCGGAGAATATTGCATTGACTGGTCGAAAATCCATTAATTCAGTATGGCTGAAGTCATCATTATTTTTATAATTAGCCAGGTTAATGAAAAGTTCAGCGCCTAAGTAATACTCATCCCAGCATTGTCCATAACCGGCATATAAAGCTCCGATTGCTGAATTAAAGGCTTTCAAGGAATTCGGACCGATTTGATTCGAAGTGTTCGTAAACGCAACGCCTGCAGTTTGGTTAAGTGTAAATTGCGAAGCCTTTTCTTGCGTTGCATTAGTCGAAACGCCACCCGCTGAACCACCTACATAGTAACCATCAAATGGGCTATGGCCAGCATGATGATGATGGTGGTGATGATGATGTTTATGAGCATGATGATGTTTGTGATGCGCATGATGCTTGTGGTGTTTATGATGCGCATGATGCTTAGGATGAACTTTAGTTTCAGTAGTAGCTTTTTTGGCCGGTTCTGTCGTCGCTTTTGTATCAGCAGCAAATACTGTACTGCTAAAAGCCAATGTAAGCGCAGTTACCAACCCAAGTATGTTAGCTTCCCTCATTAATAAACCTCCTGTTTAGAATATCCAATATTAACATTTCAATTTAAAGCTAATTTAACCATAATACCTGATAACCAAACTAAATCCATCAGTAATTGTGGTCTTTTAGCATGGTCAAAGACTGACGTAACCTAACAAATGTGAATTTATGGAAAATGAAACGTTATTAGTACTCCCTCGGGACATCAAATTTAAAATTTCCAAAAATTACCCCAAATATTGGTTTAACGGCTCAGCAATAAAAACCATTCATGCCAATACCTTAACCTCAAGCATCCCTTTTGGTGAGCGGTTTTTTGTTAGCTGCGTCTTGCCTCACATTAAAAAACTCAAAAATAGAACCCAAAAAAGAAATGCCCTCAATTTTGCCAAGCAAGAAATCAACCATAGCAAAGAGCACTATCGTTTTTATTTAAAACTGGTAAAACCCCACTATCCTAAGCTTAAAGTTAAAAATTATTTATATCAAAAAATCTTTGCTGTTATCGCTGTGTTAGTTGGCAGTAAAATTCGTCTTGCGATGGTGGCCGCTATGGAGCATTTTACGGCCGTTTCAGGAGATTTATATTTACGACATCCTGAATTGTTAGAGGGGTTGGATGATAATATAAAAATGCTATGGCAATGGCATTTTATTGAAGAAATTGAACATAAAGCGGTAGCTTTTGATATTTTTCATGACAGTGGCGGTAACTATATTCAGCGTGTTATTGGGTTTTTTCTCTCGGCATTTTTTCTTAGTATGGGCTTTGCAAGTTATTATTTTCATATGGTTTGCTACGATAAGTTATACAAATCAAAACAGTTTTATATCGATACCTATCAGTTTTTTTGGGGTAAGCACGGCCTTATTAAAAGATTAGTCATCCCTTACTTGCGGTATTTATTACCGCGCTTTCATCCAAATCAATATAGCCATTTTGAACAGTTAACTCAGTTGTCTAATGAACTAATGGAAATTGATAGACAATTAAAAGAGAAATACAAAGCAGTAGAGATTTCTTAATTGAATGCTGTTCTCTCTCTTCTCTCTTAATGGCGATGAAGCTGGGCAAAAATTAACCAATGGCTTCAAGAGTAATCATCTAGTGCTTAGTAACTATTGTTCCACAGTTTTATCCACAGAAAATGTGAATAAGTTTGTAAAGATTAAATTGGTTAACCTACAAAAAATTTTATTTCAAAATTGTAAGTCAACGACATTCAGGGTTGGTAATGATGGGCAGCGAAAATAGTGCATTTCCCTCAGGAATGGACTTGGTGATATGTTGAAAAGCCGCCCAATTGCGATGTTCTGCATTTAAGCGCATTAAGTGAATATTCTCTACACCATTGCGATTCACCATATACATAGGCACGTAACGCACCCCATTGATGATGGTGCCATTGGCTGTTTTAGTTAAACCAATCATTAAGATAATGGTACTGCGGGTTCGGGTTGATCCTTGAAAACTCACAAAATTTCCCAATGAATAACTAATCAAGGTTGCTCTTCCGTCTTGTGTCATATACTTTTGCACAGGTTGTAAGACGTGAGGGTGAGAGCCAATGACTGCTGTTGCGCCGGCATTAAGGACTTCTTTGGCAAATTCTTGTTGCGTACGATTGGGTTTTTCTTGATATTCTACTCCCCAATGCGGTGAAACGATAATGGCATCGACTTTGGATTTTAGTTCTTGAATCGTTTTCATGATCAATTGACGATCACTTGATTGATAGCAATGAAGTATTTGTTTTGCTTTGTCAGCGTGACCATTGGTATGTTCAGTACAGGCAAGCCACGCCACTTTGATCCCTTTTGTATCAATGATTTTCACCCAAGATTGTTCGGCATCTCTTTTTTTGCTACCAACATGATGGACACCGGTTTGATCTAAAATTTCAATCGTTTTATCTACCCCAATTGATGATCTATCTAAGGTATGGTTATTGGCTGTGGAGACAACGGTAAAACCACTGGTTTTTAAATCTTTTGCCAGCCTGGGATGATAGTTAAAAGAAGGGTAATCAGTATACACGCCAAAGTCCCATCGCATTGGATCTTTGACTTGGTGTCCCATGTTATTCATGCCCACAGCAATAGGGCCTTCTAAATTGGCATAAGCGATATCTGCTCCTTTAATATAGGGGACAGCTTCTTGCCATAAGCTTTCATAGCCATCTTTTGATGCTTTTACTTGTAAATGATGATGAAACAATAAGTCACCCATGGCGGCAATTACAATTTGTGTTCCTTTCTCACAGGCATGGGGAAATGTGATGGTATTATTATCAGCAAATGTTTGAGGTGAAAAAATGCCCAGACAAAGCAAAAACAGGGCAATCTGTGCATTTTTTTTCAATGGCTCACTCCTCAATAGCCCAGAAATAGGGCCTCAAGTAAGAGTGGCGGCAATATAGCTTAAAACTTTAGATAAGGGACTTTGGTTTGTTCTGTGCTTCGATTAAAAAAAGCATTAATGGCGCCATTTTCTGGCAAGCTTTGATGTAATGCGAAAGAAAATTCTTGCTGCAAACTTGGGACTCAGTAAATGAAATAGAGGTCACGAAGTCTTTGCGTTTGAGATCTTCTATCAAGCGGTGTTTTGGATCAAATCCTCGTGGTGGTCGACTTAAGGTGTCACCTTCTAACTCAATTTTCGAGTTGAGTACCTTTTCCCATTTTTTAGGATGTTCAACTATTCGCATTCTGATTTTGTGTAAAGAATCAGGATCAGGATGCCAGCTTCCTGCTGCAGCAAAGCATAAATTAGGTTCTAGATGTAAATAAAATCCTGGCGCATGAATGCCTTGATTAACCGGACGATAGGGAAAATGTAGGCCCACATTGGTCTTGTATGGTGTTTTGTCTTTTGAAAAGCGCAAATTGCGATAAATGCGAATAAGCGAGCCGCCATGGGGTTTAGGATCGATTTTGAGATTATCACAAATTTTAGATAGGGGGGCCCTGACATCGCATATAAAATCAAGTAAGGGATCTTTTACTTTGTCTTCATATCGATATTTATTTTTTAGAAACCATTCTCGATTATTGTTTTTTTTAAGTTGTTTTAAAAATACAAATAATTCTGGTTCAAAATAAGATGACATGAGATGCAGAACTCTTCAATAACGGCCGTGATTACTAAAGGCTAAGGGATTATACTGCTCATCCCTTAGAATAGACCTACGTGAAAAAGAAATTTAGCAACAACCGAAACTTAGTTTTGTAAGACCAAAACCTACAAGTACAGTAACTTCGTCTCTTTTCCGCCTGAAACAATAGCCAAATCTTCTAGTTTTAATGTTTTCATTTAATCACCTTTTGTTTTAATCATTAATAGGAGAGTATCGAATACTACTTTTTTAGGATGAGAATATCAATCTTTAAAATGCAAAGAATTGTAAATGAATTTATTGTGTCGTGAGATGCCCTAATGTAAGGATGGTTTTATAACTAATCATCAATGTATGAAATGATCAGGTAGGAAGTTTTATAACTTTCGGTGAAGAATTTTTTAGTGATGTAAAAAACAAGCGTGCTCTAAAAAATATTTTATCTGCTGTATCACGTTTTTATTACGCATGATAAATGTATGATTTGCGTGGATGACAATATGATCTTTCATGCCAGTCAATTTAGTACTCTGGACAGACACTTTTCCATCATGGTGTGCTGGCAAAACAAAATTGCAAAGAGGATGAAAAGAAGATTGTCCAGCAATAATACCTAAGTCACCCTTTATAAAAGGTTTTGGATGTGTTTTGGATGCGGTGGTGCAAAGTTCTTGACCGGCTGCGCCATAATATAATTTAAACAAAAAATTATTTTTTAGAAAATCTGCAATTTCAGAACCCTGATTGGGTGGGGCAATCATAATAATGCGACCAAGATTTGCAATTGAAAATTGTGCTAAAAGTTGCCTTACCACTAAGCCGCCCATGGAATGGGTGACAAAATGAATGAAAGGCCCACTCTCCTCATTGAATGGGTGTATATGCGGATAGATTTCTTTTGCAAGTGTTTGAATATTCTTTTTTCTGGAAGGATAGTCCAGATTCACGACTTTATACCCACATTGCGTGAGAGCCTTCTCAATTGGTCGCATTGATCTGTATGTACGCCCGATGCCATGTAATAATATAACAACGGATTGATGATGATTATCTACGTTACGAGTGGCAGTTAGTGAACTATCACGCATTTTGAGCGCCTACATAAAGCATCCAATATTTATTATATACCGAAGAAGATTGAGAAAATGTCCCTATTAACGCTTAAAAATATTTATTTCTCTGTAGCACAATTTCCATTGTTAGATTATGTCAATTTTGAGATACAGCCCAAAGAACGCATTGCACTCATTGGTCGCAATGGTGAAGGAAAATCAACATTACTGAAAATCTTAGCCCAAGTTATTCCACCCGATGCCGGGGAAATACTCAAGCCCAGTTATTTAAGGGTGGCCCGATTAGCCCAAGAATTACCCCTTCCTGATGGTATCACTGTCTATGAAGCGGTCGCGCAAGGTTTGACCGATTTAAGTGATTTATTAGTGCGATATCACCATCTTATTTCGCAAACCGAAGGGCATGATGATGCATGGATGAACCAGCTTCATGAAGTTCAGCAGAAGATTGAACAACTTGGGGGGTGGCAGATACAACAACGAATTGATCGCATCATTCAAGATCTCACCTTGCCTGAAAATGCAAAAATGTCAGATTTATCGGGTGGCTGGCGTCGACGGGTTGCATTGGCACAAGCTTTAATTCAAGAACCCGATATTTTGTTATTGGATGAGCCTACCAACCATTTAGATTTAACAGCCATCGAATGGTTAGAGAAGATGTTGCTCAATTATCCAAAAACAATAATCTTTATTACCCATGATAGAGCGTTGCTGCGCAAATTAGCCACAAGAATTGTAGAACTCGATAGAGGAAAGATAACTTCATATCCTCCTGATTATTCTGAATATCTTGCTCGTAAAGAACAAGCTTTGATAGAAGAGCAGCGTCATCAAGCGTTATTCGATAAGAAATTATCGGATGAAGAGCAGTGGATTAGACAAGGTGTGAAAGCAAGAAGAACTCGAAATGAAGGACGAGTCAGAGCATTAAAAGCATTACGCGAAGAACGCAAACTCCGAAGAACCATCAAAGATAAACCCACCTTTGAAACTAATGAACCGTTAACCGGTGGCAAGATGGTGGTGCAAGCGAAAAATATTTCATTTGGTTACAGTGAAGACAAGCCCATCATTAAAGACTTTTCTTTTAATATTCAACGTGGTGATAAAATTGCTATTGTTGGTGAAAATGGTAAAGGAAAGACGACGCTGGTGAAATTATTAATTGGCGCATTAGAACCTACCAAAGGCACAGTGAAACAAAGTCCGACTAACCAAGTGGCATTTTTTGATCAAAATCGTGAACATTTGGATAAAGAAAGCACTGTGATGGCCAATGTGGCAGAAGGTGACGATCAAATTGAGATCCAAGGCCGGAAAAAACATGTCATTGGTTATCTTGGTGATTTTCTATTTTCTCCGAACAAATGTCGTACTTTAGTAAAGACGCTTTCGGGCGGAGAACAAAATCGATTAATGCTGGCAAAACTTTTTGCCAGAAGCGCTAATATTTTGGTGCTCGATGAACCCACTAACGATTTGGATATTGAATCTTTAGATGTATTAGAAGATTTGTTACTCAATTATCAGGGTACCGTTATTATCATTAGCCATGATAGAGAATTTATCGATAATATCGCAACGCACTGTATTGCTTTTGATGCCAATGGGAATATTGATATCAATGTGGGTGGCTATAGCGATTGGTTAAATAGACAACCTTCTTTGGAAAAAAAGCCGAAAGTTGAAAGTCCAAAGCAAGCAGCAACAGCAACGCCACGAGAAGCACCTAAATCGGACAGCAAAGCGAAAAAATTGAGTTTTAATGAGCAACGTGAACTTGCTGAGCTACCCGCTATTATTGAAAAATTAGAAGAGGATATTAAAAAAATTGAAGAATTGATGTGTATGGGTGATTTTTATAGCAAATCAAAAGAAGAAATCGCCAAAATCACAAGCTCTCTTGACGATTTGAAAAATAAATTGCATGTTGCTTTCTCTCGTTGGGAGGAGCTCGATGCTAAATCTAATTAAACCGCTTCAAGGATAGCAGCAACGCCCATGCCACCTGCGGTACAAATGGAAATTAAGCCTCGGCCTTTACCATGTTGATGCAGGATTTTTGCTAAAGAACCAACAATGCGTGCACCGGTGGCAGCAAAGGGGTGTCCCAAGGCGACGCTGCCACCTTTGACATTCATTTTGGTTCTATCAATTGAACCTAATGGTTTATCAAGTTTGAGCACACGTTTACAATAAGCTTCTGATCCCCAAGCTTGTAACGTACAAAGGACTTGCCCGGTAAACGCTTCATGGATTTCATAAAAATCGAAATCTTGTAATGTTAAATGATGTCTTTTGAGAAGTTCATTCACCGCGATGGTGGGTGCCATTAATAATCCTTCACCATGTACATAGTCAACAGCGGCCACTTGAGCATCAACAAAACGCGCAAGAGGGGGATAATCATGCGCCCGACTATATTCTTCAGACATCAAAAATACAGCTGCAGCACCATCTGTTAAGGGTGTGCTGTTGCCTGCGGTTAAGGTACCTTTTTCGCTTTTTTCAAAAGAAGGCTTGAGTTTGGAGAGTTTTTCTAAAGTCGTATCGGGGCGTAAAATAGTGTCTTTTTTGAGTCCCATGTATTCAAAAACCAGATCAGAATAAAAGCCTTCTATATAGGCTTTGGTTGCATTTTGATGACTTAAAAATGCCAATTCATCTTGAGCGTAGCGTGCAATATGCCATTCTTGTACCATTTTTTCACAATGTTGGCCCATAGAAAGCCCGGTACGAGGCTCAACAACCATCGGTGTAACGGGCATAAAATCTTTCATCTGAATTTTGGCTAAAGCGCCTATTTTTGCAAAAAAATTCTTTGCGTTATGTGAGGCAAGTAATTTTTGCACTAATGATCTTTTTGCCATCATCGGTAAATCGCTATTAGAATCAACCCCTGCTGCAATGGCAGACTCAATCTGATGATGTGAAATTTTCAGAGCAAGCAGTAAAGTGGTTTCAAGACTGGTGCCGCAGGCTCTTTGGAGTGTAAAAGCAGGTGTATGGGGATCGAGCGTTGTTCCTAGCACGCATTCACGTGCTAAATTCCAGTTTGAAGAGCTGTTCATGACCGCGCCCAAACCCACATCACCAATGATTTTGCCATCTAATCCAAATTTGTTCACAAGTGCTTGTAAGGTATTCGTCATCAGTTCTTGGGTGGTCACATCCATATAATTTGTCATTGATTTAACAAAGGGTGTGCGAATTCCACCGGCGATGAAAACTGGACGATTCTGCATAACAAAAATCCTTATTTATTAAGCTGTCTTGCCAACATTGAAGTTGTTTGAGGAACGCTAGAACAATATTATACTGAATTCTACAGGATGAGGATCTGAATAAAGGAAGGAAGTAATGGGAATTTATAATTCTATTTTGGTCGCAGTGGATTTGCACCCCTCATATGATGAATATACAGCGAAAAGAGCAACCGAAATTGCTAAGGAGCGTGGAGCAAAACTTTACATCATTCACTGTGTAGAAGGGATCCATGCCTATGGGGCAGCACAAGGTTATCAACTGATAATGGAAGTTGAGCAACAAGTTGAACAAGAAGCAAGGAAAGCCTTAACCGCACTTGCCGCCAAATGTGGCATTCCTCCTGAACAACAGATCATTGCCAATGGCCCCCCGCAACGGGTTGTCTTAGAGCAAGCCAAAAACCTTAAAGTTGATCTTATTATTGTCGGTGGTCATGGTCGTCATGGGATCAGTTTATTACTGGGCTCAACGGCTGATGGCATTATGCATCATGCTGAGTGTGATGTGTTGGCGATAAGAGTGAAGGATAAATAAATACGTAGCGAAAGGTTTTCTTATCCCCTCTCCCCTTGCGGGAGAGGGTTAGGGTGAGGGGGGGTATTAATCTGGGCAAAATTACTTCTTTAACGATAAAGATTAATTTGGCACCCCTCATCCCCACCTTCTCCCGCAAGGGGAGAAGGGGTAAGAATTTCAGCTTAAATTGAAATTATTAAAACCTACAACACTTCTACATGCACTGGTGCGACAAATAAATCCATAATTTGATTCATCACGGGGATATTTAACACCGGTGTATTGAGTCCAACGACATTATCATTGCCACCAAAAATATCCTGCATGGTTAATGGTGAAGTCGTATCAGTGTCATTGTGTAGTGGCTTTGAATCAAAAAGTTCAGGCCAATGTTTTTTACCAAGATCAAGGCCAGTAACACTATGTGTACCATGACCCCAGAAGTCATGTTCCGCATTAAAAAATGGTTTAAAAGGTTCGTTTAATTTTACGCCTTTTTCTATCATTTCATCGAGCTTTGTGGTGTCGTGATCAATAATGGCTTTTTCCAAGTTCATGAAATTAGCTACTTTTTGATAATTTTGATGTTGATCTTTAAGATTATCTATTAATTTTGTTTCATAATCTAATAAATGGGTTTCTAATTTCCCATGATGATTTTTATGATAGCCTTCATGAAGATCTTTCAGTTCCAACGCTTCCATATGCGTTTTTACTTGAGATATTTTGTCAGCAACAATATCTTCAATCACTGAAAAACTCAAATTTGCGATTTTAGATACTGATTGATAAACGTCATTGAAGCCGATATGTTCGAGGTTATCAATATTGTAAAACTGTTTTAAATGTACACGGAAATCATCTAAAGAAAAATCATTAAAATAAGAAAAATTAAAGCTAAATCCGTGATCAATTTTGGCAAAGGAATAATGATCGCCATGATCAATTAACCCTGTGTTACCTGAATGAGCATCGGTATCTCTCATAAAGACAATGGAACTGATACCATCCATAAATCCTTCAACTGGTTTACCATTAAAGGTTGCAGGAAAGTCAGAACCATATGGACTCCAGTTATATGGGTTATAGCCAAAGCCATTATCGTGTGTCATATCAGATAAGGTCTTAAAGTTGGTTAAAAGTTTAGAAGCGGTTAACAACGAGCCATGTAAATTATCAATGACCATTTCAGTTTGTGGTGCATTTGATCCTAAAAATTCTTGATAAAGACCGCCGGCTATAAATTCTTTAACAACGGCTTCTGCACAGTCATGATGACCTTCTTTTAATAACCATTTTTCACCTTGACTATCTTTGTAAAAGCCGCCGATGGTGATGCCATCATTTTTGGCTTTAAACAAAGTGAAGTCGGTGTATTTTTGAATAGTATCGTGTTGTGTAAGATGATGATCGATAATCGTTTTTACAGAATCTTCATGCTTTAAGGCACAAGCTAATTTTAAGGGAGATTGACCGGCATTATCTTGCAGTAATGGATTAACGCCAAATTCAATCAACTTCTTGATAGCCGCACTATCGTTAAGCGCCACGGCAAAATGTAAGATATTTGCGCCACATTTATTGGTGGCGTTAACATCAATAAAATCAGCTACGGCATATTGTTTGCTATGAAGTAGTTTATCAACCGCTTGTAGATAAGGATTGTTGAGCTTATTAGCGGGTATGTTCACGCCTTTATTGAATAAAAACAAAGCGGTTAAGTGTTGATTATTTTCTAAAGCCAGAGATGTTGCTGAATGGCCATTGGCATCTTTAGCAAAAATATTTGCACCATATTGATGAAGATATTTAATAGGAGTGGGATCTTGGTTGTAGCTAAGCTTTTCAATCATGGCATGGAGAAACAATTTACCATCCGCTCTTGTGGCATTAGGATTAGCGCCTTGCAACAGGTAATGTTCAAGTAGTGAATTGAAATTCCATCCGAAAGGTTGATCAATCAACGCTAACATCCGTTTGGTATGGTCTTGGGCAGGCACTTTGGGAGCCGGAAATATTTGAATAGGTTGCTCAAATGCAAATCCGGGAAAATCAAATTTTATGTCGTGTCTAGCCATCGCCTAAATCCTACCGTTGAAACCAAAGTCAGCATGTTACCCAACACATTGTTAGTTGTAAAGCTAAATCTTTACAATATGGGTTATATTTTGAGAATAGGCGTACTGAGTGTAGCTACACTTATTGGTAGAACAGAGAAAGTAAGGCTTAGGTGCTAGTAAATATTTCTTTTAGGCGCATAAATTTGGCTTTGGTTTGTGAATAGGTGAATATCTCACCTTCTTTAATATCAAAAAACCACAGATGAATATTTAATTCCTGATTAAAGACTTTCTCTTCAATCCAGGGAAAAGTCATACAATTTTGATAAGAATCCAGAAGCGCTTGCTTGGCACAATCATCCAGATCTTTAGGGGTTTGGTCATCAGTTTTAATCAAAGATACCCAACTGCTAATAAAATCGTTTTTTTTAAGCTCATTTTTGTTCACGAGTGCATGGATACCGCCACATTGGCTATGCCCTAAAATAATGAGATGTTTTACATTTAATGAGCGGATCCCAAATTCTAACGCCGCGCTGGTACCGTGGTGCGCTTCATCTTTTTCATAAGGAGGGATGATATTGGCAACGTTACGAACAACGAATAAATCGCCCGGTTCGCATTGTAATATGAGTGCAGGATCAACTCTTGAGTCGCAGCAGGCAACCACCATGATTTCAGGTTGTTGGCCATGATAGGCCAGTGTTTGCATCACAGATACATCACCAAGCACATATTTATCTCTAAATGCCTGATAACCTTGGATCATTTTTTTAAGTGTTTTATCCATACCTGACTTCTTAATTTATAAAAAATTCAAACGCTTAAAATCATGTGAATAATAATGAAGGCACCCCAGTAAGTCAATCAATTTGATGTTACTTAGCTAAGCTGAATATTAGGCTGGAAAAGCCAGCCTAAGTAGATTGTAATAGGGGATTATCAATCTATAAGATAAAACGCATGGCAAAAGAAAATGTAGAAAGTGCCATTGAAAGCACCCCTAGATGGGTATTATCAGTCTATGTTGGCTTGATGCGTTGTTTAAAACGTTTATTAGCATGGATCGGAATACTTCCTAAAATAGATAAACGTGCCAAGTCAGACAGAAGATTCCATTACCTACGTTCATTATTAGCCATCCACCAGCTTGATGATATGATTCAATTGGATGTTCCCTGGTGGACCTATGATGCTATTGCCGAGATTGATGCTTACATTCAAAAATTAGGTTATTTGCCAACGGTGTTTGAATATGGCAGTGGGGCTAGCACCTTGTGGCTAGCAAAACGTGCTGAAAAAGTGATTTCAATTGAGCATGATAAGCGATGGTTTGATAATCTGAAAAATAAATTAACCGATGTTCATAATGTAGAATTAATCCTTGTACAACCAGATAAAAATATTTCAGAGCGTAAATATCTCTCTCAAAAAGCAAAAAACGTAAGCTTTAAATCTTATGTCACGAAAATAGCCGAATGTAATCAAACTTTTGATGTCATTATCGTTGATGGGAGAAGTCGAGAAGCTTGTTTAGAAGAATGTAGAGCATTTTTAAAGCCTCATGGCATTATTCTTTTTGATAATTCCAACAGAAAGCGTTATCAAAATGCTATTCAACACGCTTCTTTAAAAATACAAAGATTTTACGGTCGCGTGCCGGGCTCTCCTTTTAACAGCGAGACGTCTATTCTTCACAGATGAATTTTAACTATCTAGTAAGGTAATCACAGTTTCTCTTTGGCGATATTTTATCGCTTCATCTATTGGCGTGAAGCCATGACGATCGCGAGCATGTACATTTGCGCCCAAGGTCATTAAAAAGTGGGCAATTGCAGTATGACCAAATCTTGCCGCTGCATGTAGTGGTGTGTGTCCATTACAATCTGTAGCATGAATATCGGCACCAGCTTTAATTAATTGGCTTAAGGTTTCAATACAACCTGCACCTGCTGCGCGATGCAATGGGGTTGTACCGCCATTGGCACGAATATTAATCGTGGCACCCAGCTCAATTAAATATTGTATACAAGCATGATGACCATGCATGGCACTATGATGTAAAAGGCTGTAGCCTTTGCGACAGGTTTGATCTTTATTTTCATGTGTCACGATTTTTTCACGCAAAATACTGATTTTTCCAGTTTTGGCGGCTTCTATCGCACATAAGTCACGTTGTTTTTGCTTTTTCTCAGTTTGCATAGAGGGTTTTTTGCGTAAGCCGGATATGAGTGGCCAATTAAACCAATAATGAGCCAAAGAAAGTGATATTAGCATGAGACACTCCTGATATGCAGATGCACGCAAAGAGCGACTATTATAATCAATTACAAAAAGGGTATCACTTGGTAGGGCTGTGAATGGTAGCTAAGACCTGATAGTTCGCTGATCATCAATGACAATCAGCGATGATGATCGTGAAATATTATGGTGCTGGGGGAGGAAAGGGATTTGGGCCTTGATTGCTTGGTGAGACAATCATATATTGCACGATATTACCGCCGGCATCATTAATAGCTTGCGCAAATGCACCAGCATCCATTTGACCATTCATTAATCTACCCACTAAATTTGCAACTTGTGCAGCAAGGCTAGAATTAGGAATATCAACTGATACAAAGACCATATTGAATCCATCGCCACCTGACACTTGCATGATGTCTTGTTGAGTTAAGGATTGCATCAAAACCTCCTTTGTTAATTTAAACGCGTGCGAATAAAATTATCGAGTTCATCGAAAATATCAGTTTTTAAATATTCTTGCCAAAATTGCACATTAAACGGCCCATCTTGTTTAATCTTTTGGTTACGGGCTTCGATAGCCTGTGGCTCAATAGTTTGTACTTGACGTTGAATGATAAAATTGGAGAGCGTTTGCACTTCTTGGACGGTTTTAAATCTGAAAGTATCGTAAAATTGAATAATTTGATCGATGGGTAAAGATTCAAACGCGGCTAATAATTTAGCAACAATCACGGCATCTTCTATACTCATTGCGCCGCCTTGCTGGAAGGTGGGGGCGCAAGCATGCGCTGCATCGCCGATGAAAAGAATATTTTTCATCATTTTAGAATAGGTTTTCACTTCACGGACTGTTTCTAATTGATCGGGTATCAATTGGTTTGGATCAATGATTTGATCTAAGGCAAATTTTACATCTCTACCGATATGTTCAAAATGTGATTTCATAAACTGAATGGATTTCCTTTCTTCTTCAGAGATACCATTAGGCGGCGTTAACACGCCAGCATAACAATACATTTGTGATTCACTGATTGGGAATAGCAAAATGAGAGTACCCGCTCCAAGAATATAGGTTGGATGTTCCAAAGTAGGCGATCTTTTTAATAAGAGACGCCAATTGGTAATACCTAATGACAACGGAGGTTCTTCAACATCTTGATGTGAAAGTTTTCGTACGCAAGAGCGGATCCCATCGGCACCCACGACTAAATCATAGGTGTCTTCTGTGCCATCGCTTAAGGTAGCGACTATTTTATCTTTTGATTGTGATAATTTGATTAAAGTCGTTCCCATTTTGATTTTATTGTGGATATTTTTTGGGAAAAGATTTTCATGCAATGTCGCGCGGGATACGCCTAAAAAGGGGAAGCCTTTGGGGTGAAGCTTGTCAGTTGGTCTTGAGCCTAAAAACTGATTTCTATCATCGGTAAAGACAATCTCTTTGACTTGATAGGCTTTTTGACGAATGGAGTCGTCTAATTTTATTTGATGTAGTGCGCATAATGCATTCGCTGGCAGCGCAATTCCTGCCCCTAAAGGGTGAAATTGCTGCTGTCTTTCGATTATTGTATAAGTGACATTTTCAGGGCAATATTGTGAGAGCGCGTTAGCAAGCGTTAACCCAGCAACCCCACCACCTACTATGAGTACTTTACGTTTAGTCATGACTTTGCCCTTCATCCTTTTCTATTCACTATAGCCATTTTCAGCAGGTCCTGAAAGACTTATGATCGGATTATCTTAAGACAACTAACTACCATAAGTGTTCTTCTTGGTTACAAACAAGAGAATGATATACTTCAAGTTAATAAACTTGATGGAATGAGTAAAATGAAAATAACGATTATTGGCGCTGGGGTAATAGGCATCAGTACGGCCTTCTTCTTAAACCAGCAAGGCCATGAGATCACCATCATTGAAAGGGCAAGTGGACCCGGTCTTGAAACCAGCTTTGCCAATGGTGGTCTGTTAACCCCAAGTTTATCTGATCCTTGGAATTCACCAGGGATCTTTTGGAAAGTATTAAAATACCTCGGTCGCAGTGATACCCCATTTGTGATTAGAGCTAATGCGCTTGCTTCTTTAGGTAAGTGGGGGTTAGATTTTCTTCGTTATTCTTCCCAAGCACATTTTCAACAAAGTATTAAACGCAATGCCGTTTTAGGTATTTATAACAACCAGCTGATTGATGAAGTCGTTCGCAATATTCAGATAAACTTTGAATATAACAATGCTGGTACCATGATGATTTTTCGTGATAAACCATCTTTTGAACAGGCTAAACAATTCTCAGAATCCTTAAATCAATTAGAGATACCTTTTGAGCCTTTGAGCCAGATGGCAGCAATGGATAAAGAACCCGCATTAATGTCAATAAAAGAAAATATTCAAGGTGGTATTTTTTATCCAAAAGACGCCAGTGGTAATGCGCACTTGTTTACAAAAAATCTTGCTGAATATCTTAAACAAAAAGGCGTGAAATTTTTATATCAAAGCAAGGCAAAGCTTATCAAAAATAAAAATGCTGTGTTCTTAACGGTGAATGATGAAAAATTTGAATCTGATTGCATTATTTTAGCAGCAGGCATTTATAGCGTTGGTTTGGCTAAAGAAATAGGGATTTCTTTACCGCTGCGTCCTTGTAAAGGCTATTCTCTTACTGTTTCACATGAAAATTGGGATATTGCACCAAAAATTCCGGTGCTTGATCATGCCTTACATGCCGTTATTACTCCTTTAGGTAAATACATACGCGTTGCAGGCACTGCTGAATTTGCAGGGATGAATAAAAATTTAACGCAAGAAAGAGTGCAAAATTTACATCATATTTTGCAAAAAGTTTATCCCAAAGGTTATCAACAAACAAAACCGCAAGATGTCACACCGTGGACAGGATTGCGTCCTACTTGCGTAGATGGTGTGCCATTGATAGGACCCACAAAGTTTAAGGATCTATTTTTAAATACGGGTCATGGTCATTTAGGTTGGACATTAAGTTTAGGATCAGGAAAATTATTGAGTGATTATATTTGTGGTACACCATCACCTATTTCCATTGCCGAATATCAGCTCACAAGATTTACCTAGCATCTTTATTCTTTGACCTATTAGCAATCCTAATTTGAACTATAGTTAGTAGACATGACTTTGATGGATACTAACTATGATAGGTATGAATTTAAGACAATTAATCATCTCTGCTTCTGCTGAACATGCATCCACCGCTGAAATTTTACAAGCCGTTAGAAAAAGAATGAAATCTCATCCTAAGGAAATCAATGAGAAAGGTTTATTGAATCTTACGGCATGTCATGCGGCTATTGTTGCCAATCAACCTAACATGTTGGAAATACTCGTACTTGAAGGCGAGGGAACGCTTGATGAAATTCATGATATCAAACCAGAGGACTTAGCCTGTGATCAACATATGGTGCAGACAATTGGTGAGCTCAGAAAGGAATTAATACGCAGATGTGAATCTCGCGTATTTCATTTACATGATTACATCCATATGTTGGCTAACCGGCCTGAATTAAAATTACAGATGAAGTCTTTAATAGCAAAACGTATTTCATTATATCCAAAAGAAGTGAATGAAAGAACGTATTGGGGGCGAACAGCTTGTCATTGGGCGATGTATTATGGTTTGACAGACTTATTACCATTATTGTTAAAAGAAGGTAAAGCCGATCTTTCTTTACAAGATCTTGACGCAAAAACACCGATGGAAGTGATTAGTGTTTCAAAGGATGAAAGCAAATCCGCAGTTGTTAAAGTTACCGCCACACCATTTTCTAAAACTGACTATGTTGAATTGTTTTCTGAATATGAAGAAGAAAAGGCATCTACCGATTTATCAATCAATTATCTGAGTGATTCATTATCGAAATTAAAGTTGCACCATGTTGATCATGATGTGCAAGGATTTGTTGGTCGAGAAAAGTATGCCGAAGAGCCCCTTCAAGCGCCAAGTGAATCAAATCCAGTTAAGGTAAGAGAAAATAAAAGTAAAAAAGAAAAATTGTTGAGCTCTTTATCTCTTAGTGAGGAAATTAAAAAAGACAATGTAGATTTTATTCGTCAATTTTTAGAAGAAGGCAACGATCCCAATTCGCCGGTTACAATGCTGGGCATGCCGATGTTACATTATGCCTTCGTTCATGCCAAAAAAAGAGTGTTCAGGTTATTGCTCAAATCAGGGGCTAGTCTTGTTGGCTTTGCCGAAGTGCTTTCATATAGAAGCAAAAACAATCTTCGTTTTCTTACCGAAGTTCGCAATGAATTTATTAATGTCATTGATATAAGAGATATAAAAGGCGTGCAATGTCGTTTAAGCGAACTTGAGCAAGTTTTTCATAGTAAATTATTGTCTTTGGGCTTGACTGCCACGATGTCATCCTCACAGTTTACGCAAATTGCACCTGAAATAATAAAAAACATTGCTGATAATCATCATTTACCGCAGAATTTGGTACAAATCCTATATGAGATCTGTTCATGTTTGCATTCTAAAGAAAAGACCGAAGGAGCGAGACTATTTGATGCTAAACTACTTAGTCAAATGATAGTGGCTTTGCTGACAGAATATAAACCTTCACATATCGCCTTAGTATTGAAGGAACTTTGTGTACATTTCTCTCATCATCAACAATTAGTGGCTTATTTTTTACTGAAAGAAATGATGATGCAAGATGCATGCACACCTAAAGACGTTCAAAAATATTTTACAAGTTGTAGCGTACCTTTATTTTGTGAGTGTGTTGGGGGAGAAGAGTATACGGCGCTTAAAAGTCATTTATCAGAAATTATTACCGTTAAACAAAGCGAATCAATGCAACAATTACGTGCATATTATGCATTAGAGGAAATAGTCTCTAAGCATATTGTTTACAATCAAGATGCTTCATTTTTAGAACCCAAAAAAATGAAATCAGCTAAAGTATTAGCGAATGAATGTAGAGCTTTAACCTTACAATTTTATCATTTACTGAATGTTGATGAATTTGTGGATCAACACTGGCAAAAGAGCAACAAAGAGACTAAAGCGCCAAATATTTGTCAACATCAGAGAATATTTGATCAAGGTAGTAATTTTATAAAGCATCAGATTTTAACTGCTGAGTCTAAAAAAGAACGATTAGCGGTATTAACGGTATGGATTGATACCATCACAGAATTATTAAAAGCGCCTTTACCAGATTATGATAGTGCGATGATGATTTTTTGCAGTTTGAATCACTCAAGTATATTACGCCTCAAATCTACATTTGATGCATTGGATAAAGATACCAAAGCGGCTTTGAATGCGGCGGATCAAACGCTATCGCCACTTAGAAATTTTGGTAATATGAGACAATTATTAAGAGAAAACCCGATGTCAATGCCGTTTTTTGGGTTATTCTTGCGGGATGTCACTTATGCTTATGAAAACAAGAATTTGCTACAAAGAATGTTCATTTTAGGACCTATTTTAAAAGATATTATTCACTGTCAAAATAGATTAAAAACCATACATATACCTCTTAAAACAGATCTTCCATTTTATATTCGACATTTTGAAAAATGCGATGATGAAACCTTGCATCAGCTTTCACTTCGTGTTGCAGTGCCCCCTTTAACTGAAAAAGATATGATTGATGTCGAGAAGTGTAAAAGCCTCCTTGGGATCTATATTGAGAAGGGAGCTTCTTTAATGATTGAATCAGCTGACAATATTATAAAGGGACAAGATGCCTTTAAAGAACTGTTTTGTTGGTTAAGAGATAAGTGCCAGCAAGGCTTGATGGATTTCTCAAGTAGCCAAGAAATATTGCGCTTAGCTTACAAGACTATTTCTCCTTCTGAAGAATACAGGGCAAACCCTATATATTTTCTTGCACCTGCGCCAGCGGCTCAGTTTAATGCGCAATTTAATTATTACAGGCGGGACAATCGTTCCTTTGTACAGAGCTCATCGTCTAGTTCGCAAGAGGATAGACTGCCACCACAAAATAGACATCATTAGCAGCAAGATCTCAGCTCTGAAGTATTGGCAATCGCGAATTTTTAACTGCTTGAAATATTAAGCATTTCTAGCGCATGGAACTTTCTATATGTAGAATTTGTCTTATAAAATAGAGTGTTTGAAGCAATTTGTTTGTGAGGATTCATGCCAGAATTTACCATGAATAAAGGGGCATTGGATAAAATTTACGATGAACTTCATGAAAGTTGTCGATCTAAAAGCCCCAAATCTAATCTACTTGAACAGGCTTGTATTGCAATTGCTAATATCAAATCTGATACTAATTCAGATCAGGAAAATTTTTTGGCGCTCAAAAATTTATATACTGCTTGGAATAAAGATAAAAATTATTCTTTGGTGATGAACGATATCAATGAGGTGTTAAGTCATTTTTTGGATCTATCAGCATTACAAGAATCGCAAACATTACAAACAACTTCAATACCTACACCCATGCAGATTTCTTCTGATGACGTTGTCTCATCACCATTCAAAGAACTATATGGTGGGCTTCCTGATGCCGTACCGATTCCAGAATTCAAAGGTATTTTTGACTTTAAACCAACAGAAGCCGAATGGAATGGAGCTGAAGACTTTTTAAAAAACAAAAGCGACGGCAGCAAATTTGAAAAGAAAAAGACGAAAGAAAAATATTCATTTTTAAAATCTGGTGGAGTTGTTTATGCCATTTCAAATAAGTCTTGCTTTGATTTTGATTTAAGAGGAGGAAATTTTGGTATTATTAAAAAAGGATTAAGAAGAGATGGAAAAGAAGTTGCCATCAAAATTGAGGATAGAACATTAAGGGATCCGAATAGTCATGCGTATCGTGCGGGACAATTGCTTGGTTTAATTATCTCGCAGTCCTTACGTGAAGATCCTGACATGAGCATTCAATTAATAGGTAAACCCAGAACAAAAACACCACATAAATTATACACGATCTTAGAATGGGCTGGAGATGATTTATCTTCTGTTATAAAAAAGGAACAAGAAGGCACGCTTAAAATATCTGAAACCCAACGAAGATTAATTGCCCTGCGTACATGTCTTGCTGTTCAAGCGGCAAATGATCTCGGTATTATACATGGTGATCTGAAACCAGAAAATATTATGGTTACCATCAATGGTAATAATATTAGAATTCGATTAGTTGATATTGATTTATCAAAAATATTAACAGAGGGAAAAAAGGAATTAAAAGAGCCTATCGGTGGTACATTGTCCTATGTTGCTCCAGAATTATTTAATGAACAAATTTATTCCTTTGCTTCTGATAGTTATGCTTTGGGCATTATGTTTTTGCTCAATATGAATTTAGGATATCAAGCAGGAAAAATTCCAGCTTCAGTAAAAAACAATTACCTTATATATGTTCAAAATCAATTTGATAAAGTAATGTGGAATCGAATTCCCGTTGAACTTGATCCTATTCAATATCTCAAAACCAATGGAATAGAAGTTGATAATATTAAGGATATTAAAATTATTGAAAGGATGTTAACCCAAAATCGGTGGGAAAGAGCATCTTTAAGCGAAATTATCCTATCCTATTGCGAGGAACTTTTAAAACAAAGTGATATTGCTGATGACTTATATAGCGAAATTCAAAAAATTCATGATGAATTTAAGATTAAAGCATCCAAAGAGCGAATTGAAAAAAATCTTAATAAACCTCAAAAAACTTCAACTCCTATGCAATCAAGAGTTGCATTTTCTCTTCCCGAGGAGATTAAAGATTTATATTCTGGTATTCCTATCACACAAGAAGTTAATGTAAAAGAGTTGTTTGATAATTTGGCAGAAGAATACAGTAAAATGAGACTTGTCCATTCAATGGTTGGTTCTTGGATGCAAGAAAAAGTTAAGAGGGAAACAAAACAGTCAGATGTTTTTTCTACCAAATTACCCACTCAACTACAAGATATCAAGGAAGCTCTGAAAATCATAGATCATGAGTCGATAACAATAAGTGAGCAAGCATTGTTAATGTACTTAAAGCTGTTGTCTATACGCGATGAAATTGAAAGCATGAAGGAAAATAAAGATGTTGATCCAGTATTCATAAAATTGATATCTGAGAAAGCAGAAAAATTGAATACACTCTTTAATGGTGAATTAGAAAAATCCAGCAGCAAATTGACGACAGTGCAAAAAGAAAGCAAATTGGAGGAGTTAAACAATTCTTTAAGTAAAAGTAACCAAAAACGTCCAGAAAGCAAAATGTAATTAATATGTAAAAGTGTCAGTATGAGGCAGAGTAAACCGGGTAAACGTCAATAGAGAAGCTTGCTTGAAATCTAGTTTAATCGCGCTGCAACGAAGCGTAAGCGGCGATATGGCTTTTGAAGATCTTATTTACATTTCTTCAATTGAACCCCAATTTTGGATTGAGGTTCATTCTGTGATTTATAAGAAAGAGGTGGCACAAATCTGTTACCTAATCTAGTTTCTACGTAATGTTTAAAACTTAGGTTTTTAATATTTTTTGCGTCCATTTTATGTTTAATGGAGCCATAGTCATTATCTAAAACTACGCCGTACAGGTCATGACAACAATAAGGATTTTTTATAATTTCCATTTTTTGAGGTAAGGATTTTAAAGAAGAGAAATTTTTGCTTATTGATTGTAATGTATTATCGTATTGTTTGGCTGTTAAGTCTGCTAGAGAATAAGTAGTATTCCTGCTTGGATCATGAATATCATAGATTAGTTTAGATGATAAAGGAAGTATGGCGTTAAAATTATATTCAGAAACCATAGTCAAATTTTGCGCCAAAAATATCAATATCTTTTTTAATTTGTTTTCATTGAGCGAGTTCAAATGTTTTAGTATTAAAGGTAAAATTTTGACATCACCCTCACATTTTTTTCCATGTGCGCGATAATTCTTTTGAGTAGCTTTCTCCATCGCAATAAACGGAAATAATAGGCAAAATCTATTAATTTGACTTAAATCACCATAAAAAACTAAATCGTTTTTTTGTAAGGGTATCATTATCTTCTTTCCATCAAAGATAAAGCTAAGGTTAAGCTGACTATCAAATTTAACACTAAGTCTATCCGTTAATTTAATATTTAATTTTCTTGCTGGCCCTAGGAAATCTCTTATTTTAAAAAAAGTGTTATATCGTCCAGGCAATTCAACTTTGCTCAAATCAATTCTTAAACGGATCCTATCTTTTCCCTCTGTCGCTTCGTGGTCCACAAATCCACCAGGACAAAAACATATTGCATTTCCATCGAGATTTTCAAGGTCACCTGACGTTAAGCAATTCTTTTTAAAGTTAATATTTTGTTTCTTAAGTAATGCATTACCAAAAATTGCTCCTGTTTTAATTATGTTTTTCAAATTATTGATGGTTGTCCAATGATCAATTACCATCGGAATCACATACGGACCGTTCTCATCTCCACATATCCTGAGAATAGTATGTAAGAGTTTCTTATTTTCAGGTTTAATCATTTTGGCAGGCATTCTTAAATTTGCACTTATTTGAGGAGTAGTTCTCGAAAGTGGAAAACTATTTTTGGGATTATTCGGCTTTAATTTATGCAGCAAATGCCGTATAACACTACGTAATATTGGATTATCTTTGGGATTTTTCTGATCTTTTAACGGATTTTTTTTGGGTGATAATTTGGTATCGTTATTAGCTTTTGTATCGTATTTTTTAGTGTAATAATAATGATTCCATGCCTTGAAAGCATATCTCATTATACCCATTAAAGTAGCGACAACAGCACCATTAATAGCAGCATTAATTAATATGGAGGCTGCCGTTATTTGAAACATTCCCATCGCATGGGTTAAGCAAGTCCCAATAATGGTTAGCGCTGTACCGGTATAAACCCATTTATTGAAGAGTGTCATATGAAACCTACAAGAAAGATAGCCGAAAACTTTTGTTACTATGTAACGACTAATGGCAATTAGTCAGTATGTTACCTATAAAGCATTATGAATTCAGTCGAGAATCATCCTGAATATTCATTCACTTTGATGAGCGGTGTGGAATGGTTGAGGCAAATAATCAAATCCTGAGGAAGAGCCTCGTATTGGGCTCTGATAAAGGAACGAGGTAAGCATGATATTCATGTATTTACGTATCATGGTAAACCAATCAAAGGAACATACTGCCCATTCGATCGAGAGTTTTACCATCCAGAGGCAAAAGGTAATGTTATAGATAATTATTTGATTTTAAATAGATTTTTTGGCGCGCCCGGAGAGACTCGAACTCCCGACCACCTGGTTCGAAGTGCCATTATCGAAATTTTTTAGTTTAATTTTCAACGCCTTGTCGCTCTCCAATTTCCTCAAACCCGATTTAAACAGGTATAATCCGGCCATGACGGGTACAAATTAGGCACAATTTCGTCACAGCATTTCAGCATGTAATTTAAAAAACTATACATACTTGGCGGTTCATCCCCGCACATACGGGGAACACATTCCTGTATCAGTCAAGCCAGGTTCGCAGTACGGTTCATCCCCGCGTGTGCGGGGAACACGCCACCGTTAGCAAATACCGTTCCGCCGTAATCGGTTCATCCCCGCGTGTGCGGGGAACACAGAGGGTTATTCTCTTTGGCTGCCTTCTCAACCGGTTCATCCCCGCGTGTGCGGGGAACACTCACAAGGTTATCACCACTAAGGGTAAGAAAGCGGTTCATCCCCGCGTGTGCGGGGAACACAGGAGACCAGAAAGCAAAGCCTTGATGACCTGCGGTTCATCCCCGCGTGTGCGGGGAACACATAAATACCACCGCTTATTCACAGCGCAATACCGGTTCATCCCCGCGTGTGCGGGGAACACTTTAAATTTCTTACTATCGAACCTTTCGCTATCGGTTCATCCCCGCGTGTGCGGGGAACACTGCTGCTGCTGCTGCTGATGCTGATGCTAATGCGGTTCATCCCCGCGTGTGCGGGGAACACTTCTGTTTGATCGAGGTATTGAATCACTGCAACGGTTCATCCCCGCGTGTGCGGGGAACACCTACGCTGTTATATAATCTTCTTTACCAAAAACGGTTCATCCCCGCGTGTGCGGGGAACACTTGTCCTAATAATTGCTGCCATAAGCCTGTACCGGTTCATCCCCGCGTGTGCGGGGAACACAGATTCTCCGTACTCGTCTTGCTGTTCATTAACGGTTCATCCCCGCGTGTGCGGGGAACACTGTTCTGGTATTGACGTGTAAGTCATTGGTTGCGGTTCATCCCCGCGTGTGCGGGGAACACAGCTTCACTTACCCCTTGATAAGTAAGAATTCCGGTTCATCCCCGCGTGTGCGGGGAACACGAATATGAATAAGCTAACAGAAAATGAAGAGGCGGTTCATCCCCGCGTGTGCGGGGAACACCAGCTTTAACTCTCCATGCCCCATTTAATAAGCGGTTCATCCCCGCGTGTGCGGGGAACACAATCGTTGGTTCGAATCCAACAGTGACCCCTCCGGTTCATCCCCGCGTGTGCGGGGAACACTTTTCTACGTCTAAAACCTGAACAAAATAATCCGGTTCATCCCCGCGTGTGCGGGGAACACCACAACAGCAGTACCAAACGCAGCCAAATCACCGGTTCATCCCCGCGTGTGCGGGGAACACACATAATCAGTAGACGTATCAGGGCCATCGCCCGGTTCATCCCCGCGTGTGCGGGGAACACTCTTAATGTAAGTAATTGTGTCACAAAGGATTTTACTTGTGTAAAATTTCTACCAAGTCCCTCTGTAAACATCTGATTAGATTTATTTTTAATTTTTAAAGAACTAATTTGCTATTTATCAACAGGAAAAAATGATACTAATTTCAACCCATCCCATTCTACTGGTTCGCGTCGATTAGGCCCTAAAGTCTGAAAATCAAATCCAGATTCTGTATTGGTCGACCAAGCCATTACAGCATTTCCTTCTTCAATTCCATTTTCCAACTGATCCCAAATCATTTGACGTGTGCGCTTAGAAACATTTCCTATGTAAACCCCAGCGCGCACTTCTATAAGCCATATACCTAATCTGCCACGTAATCTATCTGGTGAGTTTTCAGTAACAACTACTAAGAAACTCATTACTAACTCCTATGTCCATCTTCACCAATCCCTTTTTCAATTGGGATAGCTGGAAATACAGATTCTGGTGCAGGTAATGGGGGAGATATTTCACCTGCGGCAAGCACTTTTTCAATCATAGGAATAATTTTATATAATAATTTTGTCTCTCTAAATATATCGCGACAAGCTAACCTCACTTGTCGTTCAGCATTGAGTGGATTTTTTGCAGCAATACTAAATGCCGCTGGAACAACCGTATCAAATTTAAATAGATCAGCAATATCATAAACAAATGATAAGGGTTTTCCTGTATGGATAAAACCAATAGCAGGGGCATATCCAGCCGCTAGGATAGCAGCTTCTGTAATACCATATAAACAAGATGTTGCCGTTGATAAGCATTTATTAGGTAAATCACCAGAATCCCAATCTTTTGGATTATATTTACGATTCTGCCATTTAAGACCATATTGTTTAGCAAGCAATTTATATGTTTCACGTACTCGCGATCCCTCAATACCACGAAGTTGCTCCACACTTCTTCGTTCTGGAGCACGTTCGCCAAATCGTACTTCATACATTTTCCGTACTACTTTGATCCGAAGAGAATCATCCAACGCCAATTTAGCCTGGTATAAAAGCTTATCTGATCTTGCTCCACCAGGTTGTCCACTAGCATACAACCGAACACCGGCTTCTCCTACCCATACCAATAAAGTACCAACTTGTGCTGCTAATTTAATTGCTGAATGTGAAACTCTTGTGCCTGGCTCAAGCATAATACAAGCAACCGACCCAACGGGAATATGAGTACGTATTCCGCTTTGATCAATGACGACAAATGAACTATCTAGAACATCAATCTGACCATATTGAATTGCAATTAGCGAAATGCGATCTTTCATAGGTATAGGTTTAAGAGGTAGTGGTGGTTTACTATCTGCCATTTAAACTAGACTTAAGTTTTACTAGGTTTAACTAACAACAGCCCACAACCAAAAGCTTTAGCGCGGCCTATGCCGGAAAACAATGCATTAGTAAACTGCTCATGGTTGATAACTGTCAAAGCACCACTAAAGTCAACTGTACTAAAAAGAATACCACGTTGCTCCTCTTTATGCTGAGCATAATTATCTATTCGCAAGTTATCAATTCCGAGCTGAAAACCCATTCTTTCTGCGCGTTTTATTAGCCATTGAGAACATGTATCATGAACTAATTTATATAATTCTGGTTTATCATCATCTTTCCAGTCTAACCAACGCTGCAATCCTCTCTCAGCAAGGAGTTTTTTCTTTTCATGAATAACAACATCAACGCGTTGAGATTTATTATTGACTTTATATGAAGTCACGGGATTAGCACGTAATTCAAATGAAAACTGCTGACCATCTCTCAATTGAGGATCATATTCTCTGCTTTGTACTTCCCAAGCTTCACTAATGGGTTTTGGTTTTCGATGTGATACCACATAAAACCCAGGCATACTGTTGCTTACATCACGTCGCCGAAAAAGAAAATCACGTTCTGTCCCAGGTGCTGCTTTGAGAAATTGCCATATCAATTGGTGATCAGAATATGCATTCTTTACCGCTTGCATTAAAGCCTCTCGTTCAACACCCACTCCTGGAGTAATTAAACTGAAATACATATCAATTTCCTCCCAATAATTTTATATATTCGGTACGGTCACCAAATTGCCAATGTTTTCGCGAAAGCAATCTATCTTTACGTGTGACCTCTAAGTCCCAATCACAACCCGAGTCAATACCTTCACACCAAACTATCCGTTCAAGAGGTTCTAATTTTCTACCCAGTTTTGCTTCTAATTGCTGATAGTAATGTTTAAAAGCATCATATGCATTTCCTGCATTAATAACGCAAGGAAATAGTGGTGCAGAAAGAGGACAAGATTTTCTTCCAACGTACAAAGTAAATTTAGGATGCATCAACGCTTCAACTAATTCAAGTAAAGAATATTCTCCATTTCTATTTGTTTGAACCGCTATCAAACATGATGCATCCTGCCGATAGTCTCGAGTGGTTAAAATGGTATTAAGCTCATCCTTTGGTATGTTCAACTCATCCATGCGAGTATTGAGTGGTCGCCCCTTTATTGACGTACGACCTGGCACTTGGACAGTATGGTAATCTCTAAGTAAGCGTCCTGAAGACTGCACTCCCATAGCAAAAACATAGCCTTTACTCAAAGAAAGATGAGCAGCTTCGTTCTCACGTTCTAAGCCTAAGGCTGCAGCCAATAATCCTAGCAAACCAGATATACTAGGGTAATTTGCGCTAGGGCGAAACTCACCCACCGCCGTATCTCCCCAAGAAGAAAAAGTTGCTTGCAACTGAAATATTAAAAAATCCATATTTATCAACCTATAACATATTTTATTAAACCATCTAGGCTGCCTTCTCCTTTCTCGACATTAAAAGCATAGCGTTCACCATTTGCGCATGGTCCATATACTTTGTCGAAATTCGCAACACGATTATTTAATTCTTTTATACCTCTCTCAAGCAAGTCAGTACCTGTTATTGGTTTAAGAAAAGCTTGGACTAGAGATCTTGGCTGTTGGTCTCCCTTTTCAGCTAACGCATAGGCTGCATAAGCACGAGATGCAAAACTACTCTGCTTCCCAGTAGGCGGAATTTTGGTAGCTGAGTGTACTAATGCCTCTAATGCTTTATTCATCAAGGCTTGGTCATCACCTAAATTTTTCTGAAGCAATTCACGATTGATACACAAATATAGGTAAAATACACCCGCACCAAAACTTGACTCTCCAATATGTGCTGCCCCCATATCTTCACCACAGTTTAGATCATCTACTGCACTAAAATAATCATCTTCTACGGCCACTTTATGTATGGTGATAGCATGCGCTACTTGAACAGCTGCTTCAACATTGTACGCTGGAGTAGCGGCAAGCATGCGCCCAAACATTGCTATATCAACATCATTTCTTTGTTTTGTGAGTAATTTAAGATCTTCTTCACTAGGTGGTTTACCAGAAGCGGATAGCTTCTCAATCAATTTCATAACTTTATCTTGTTCTTCAGTACTAAAATGAACTAATTGCTCAATATGCAAATCTTCGTGATTTTTGGCATCCTTTACAACTTTTAACTTACCAAACTGTTCCATGATTGACTTTATCCATTCTTTTGCGTTCTTCTCAGGAACATTATTTTTGAGCAGTTCGTTATAAATTTGAACTCCCATTTCTTTTGTACGTATACCTATATGTCCTTTCATCTTTTCTTCAAAAATATCAGAGGTTCGCCATGCACGCTTGAGACTTTGTGAAGATATACGCAAGCGGTTAGCTTCACCAACTACTGCAGTTTTTGGTCTCCCTGTATCGTCTCTATTGAGATTGGAAGGAGGGTAACTAACAAGAAGGTGAAGTTGAATAAATCGTGACATAAGTTTCTCCATTTAAGTTAATTCAAATATTATTTTTGTTTCTGTGGCCAGTGATAATTAAATGCCCATCGTTTCTTTACATGATCTCCCCAATAAATTACGTCATTAGCTAGTTCATAAATATTGGTTTGGTTTTCAATTAGAGGTAGAGCACGCCTCAATCCGACGAATAACTCATCAATTGTCGACGACTCGAGCAAACGTCGAAATCTTAATTCAGAAACTGAAGGTTTTTCACCAATTGACATTGCCTCTGGCAAACTCCTTTCATCATGTTTTTTTGCAAGAGCTAGTAACCCGGCAATGACAGCTAAACGATCATTTTGATTTGCAGTTGATGCTTCTGGCCAACCTGAAGCTAGCATATAACGATAAAAACGCTGAAATGCCCCAGTTAATACTATTGAGTTTAAATCATGAGCACGTTTTAGTTCAGCACGTGTTGCTCGATCGTTTTCTAAATTAGACCACCAGTGCATTAGCGCTTTACCAATTGCAGTATTCTGACGAAATGATATCTTTTCACTCATGTAATATCCTTCTTCTTTTTTAATTATATCAAAGCCAAATCTTTATTTTGCTTTGGCTTTTACTAATGGTAAATCTAGCTTCAATATCGATTTCAATTTTTTGCCTTCCAAATCTTTGAATAACTTATTATACGCTGTTGCTATTCTCTTAGGATTTTCACGTTCTATTTGAGCAGCACCTACTACATCATTATTAAATATGTTCTTCGCAGCTTTGAGTAAATTTCTGTACCACTGTTCACGCATTGGACGCAGACTACTTTCATTTTCGTCACGAGCATATTCAATCAAGTCATTAATTAATTTGTAAAAATCAGACTCGGTTCGTTCCCAAAATATCGTATTTACAAAGCCCCAATCACCTTTAACATCATCTTTTTGAGAAAAATAGGCTGAACGTACAGCTGTGCGTAATAAAGACAAAGTATAATCCGCAGCTTCAAGAAATTTTGAAACTTCCTTCTGAACAAGTTGACGTCCTTCTTCATTACGCTCTGTTAATCCATAAAGTGGAAGTGTTGATTCATACCAACATCTTGCTTTCATATTATCCATGTCATATCCAAATGCCCATAAACCAAATTGACCATTTTCAATTCGTTGGCTATTCAAGACATGTGTGACGATAGAGGCTGGTTGAATTTTTTGATTAGTGCTTGAAATACCTAAAATCCAACCCAACCAATGCTTATATCCAATGCCGTCAGGTTGAGGATGAAAGGGGAGTAGCTCTTCTCCAGTTTTTCCATAATAGGGAGATAAAGGATGAATCCAAGCTCCATTATAGTCGAAACCCTTAGGTTTGGTAATAAACCTCGAAACTAATTTATTCGAAAATTTCGCGCAAATATAACATTTTCCTTCAGAACAATTTTCAAAATCAATTCGAATACGTCTAGGCATCCCCCAAAATACATGGGCAGGATGAGTTTGCATGGGAGTTGTTTTACCTCCAGATACTTGAATTTTAGATATATCATCTAACCATGGAAAAATAAAATTAAGATCTGATTTACTTGCATTGCCACTTAAAGATAGGAATTGCGTGCGCTCTCGCACATTCATCCAAATCATGTGCCATATTGATCTATTTGTATTTTTGTAAATTAAAGTAGTTAATGGGCCTCCACCACGTATGGAAGTTAATATTCCTCTTCCGCCGGCAGGCGCATTAATTTGAATTGTAAATATTGCTGTCGCTGTACAATGAGGGCATAAAGCTTGAATAAAATTACGCTTGATGAAAAAGTCAGCATTCTTAGCCAAAGTATTTTCGCCAGGAGATTCTATTAATAAGGTACCTATACCGTTAAATTCTTTAGCTGCGGCACCTTCAGTTCGTAATGTAAAATCCTGCATAAAACGGGCGCCATCACCGTCAAAAGTAAAAGCTTTATGAATTGGCTTAAACCATTCTCCAAGTGTCTGTTCCGATGGTGGCCTTTCATACCATTCTTGCCACGTTGTATGACTATCCATTGGAGTTGTTGTTTGTATTAATCCAATTAGGAATTGAATCAATGCACCATTAAAATCTGGGCGCCTGCTATCCAAAGCAACAATATCTGGCTCCGTCAATTGGTATGGTGTTATCCAATCTTGAGTACCATCTTTTCGTTTAATAGGTATCCAAGCTTCATCTAGTAAATTCATACTGGGTCCTTAAGTAATTAACTCTTATGTAATAGTCGTAAACCATAATCAGCATCGTATGCCCATGTTTGTAACTGTGGGAGCTTACCTTCAACTTCTAAACTCCATGCTTTACCAATCCACATTCCATTCTCTTGTTGCTCGAGGGCTAGTAAAACAGACCACTTACCCTTGCCTGGTAACTGTGTCTGAACATGACGATACTCTTCTAACCGATGAATTTCAGTAGGTTCTTGCCCCTTAGCAATACGACGCTCGGATACCCGAACAGTACTGAAATCCCATGCATGCGCTCGAACGATCCAAGGTATTAACCGGTCATTCTGCCAACGGGCGATAACAACCTCAATACTTGGCTCGCCCAATCTGGAAGGGGTTATTGCTTCGCTCCACCAATCATTAACATCACCACGAACATATCCGGAAACAAATTTCAAAGTATTTACTTTAGCTAAACTAGCATTCGCCATTTGCTGTCCTTGTACTGTTAGACTATTGTGCTGCAAAGCTAGTGGAATTTGGGAATTATCACCAAAGACTCCTTCAATTAAGTTTCTAGCATCTATAGGTAAAGTAAATGAACCACACTGCAACGCTTTTGCAGTTAACCACAATATAGATTGATCATTATAAACAAATGACGACTTCGGAAAATTCAGTTTAAACCAATCTTTTGAAGGGTTAACTGACCATTTTGGACCAAAGACTAGCAAGGAATATTCTCCTCGTCTATCCACTAAATCAGTTGAAAGCAACCTATTACCTTCTTTATCACGAACATGTCTATGCAAACGCCCCGCACGTTGAATTAGGCAATCAATTGGAGCAAGATCACTCACCATAAAATCAAAGTCTAAATCAAGAGACTGTTCAATTACTTGGGTAGCAATTACTAACTTTCCCGAACGTTTGCTGGCTGTGCTTTCAGCTCCAAATTGCTCGATGATTTTATACTCTTTTTCAAGACGATCATGAAGAACAAAACGTGCATGAAATAAAGTTATATTCTCTTCTGAGATTAGTTTTGAAAAAAGGTGATAACCTGATAACGCATCTGCAACTGTATTTCGAACCCAGCAAACACACTTGCCTGCAGCTAGTGCGGATTGAATTTCAGCAACAACAATTCTTTGGTCATGCTGGTAATTAACCGTGACCGTTCTACTAACAGACTCTCTAGTTGCTAATGGGTGTTCATATACCATCTCACCTAACCCGGATTGCCAATATGTTGCAAGTGGGTAGGCTATCTCCTCAAGTTTTTTGCATTCAACACCACGACCTTGCATGTAGGCATTCAATAAAGATTGCTTCATTTGTATAGGCAATGTTGCTGAAAGAAGAATTACGCTACCACCTGAACGAGCGTGGAATTCCAGTAAAATTTCTAAAACACCTTGCATATATGAATCACATGCATGCACTTCATCAATAATTAATACCTTATTAAATAAACCGAGTAATCGTAAGGATTGGTGTTTACTATGTAAAACACTTAACAACCCCTGATCAATTGTGCCTACTCCGACTTGCGCAAGTAAAGCACGCTTATTATGATCAGCTAACCAAGCGGTACAGCACGCAGAGGCGGTCTCGTCTCTTTGCTCAAAATCCAGTTCTTCTGTGCCCTCAGGAATAACTGTTTTTGCAAACTTCTCAACTAAATCTCGACTTCCATGAGCCAAAATTAGATTGGCATTTCCTAAAAACAAGCGTTTATAAATCCCAGCTATACGATCATACATTGCATTTGCTGTGGCCATCGTCGGAAGGGCAACAAAAAAACCCTGAGCATTTTCAGTTGCCATCAATCTATAAGCTAACATGATTGCGGCTTCAGTTTTTCCCGCTCCAGTAACATCTTCAAGCAAATAAATTTGAGGGCCTTTTGATATATTTAGACTTAATACCCATTCTTGCAAAGGAGATGGTGTTTTAATTTTTGGAAAGACATCACTGAAACGGAGGTATTTAGATATTTCTTGTGGTATAACACCTGTGGCATTAACTGCTATCTTTGCACACTCAAGTGCATATTTCCAATAATCTGATAAAGAAACTATTTTGGTCTTGTACGAGAAGTAATTCGTATTAGAACCTAACCAATCTGTAAGGACAGCTATTCCAGCAAACCACCAGGATAGCGCTTGACTGATATGCTCAAAATTTTCAGCATCATGCAAATCAACGATTCTAGCAGAATCCTCTTCCAATAAAAGTGGACGAATATCATTAACAAATTCTAAAACAGCTTTTTTGTCTTTTTGGGAATAAAAATCTGAGACGCTAGATGAGGGCTGAAAATTTTTCGGTGGTTGACCATGATGTCCACTAACTGCACGCATCCAGCAATTAAGTCCCGTCATCTTTTCTCTGGTTTGAGCACCAAACCAATTGTATTGCTCTGCTTGTTTGCTCAACCAATCACGCCAAAGCCACAGACCTAAGCTATCATGTCTTTCTGTATATGGTTTATCTGGATTAGGATCACAGCCTTGTAATGTTTTAAACAATTCAGATTTTTGAGATTGAAAAGCTTCACTATATTTTCCTACGTCATGTAAAGCTAACCAAAAAGACGCCCACCGCAACAATTCTTGCTTGCTGCAGTTTAGAATATTGCAAAAAAAGTCAGATAGCTCCACATTCTGGAGTAAATATTCATATCCTACAGCGGCCACATCCAAACAATGGTATGGTAATAAATGATAAAGATCTGCAGCGTCATCAGTTGGTTTTGCTTTGCCCCAATATTGCCAATATAGAGCGTGATATGATTGATGTTCCAAATTATATCCCTTAACTAACATTTGAATTGATAATTTAGATCAGTAAAATGCAACCTATTATTGTGCTTCATCTAAATGCGGTGAAATCATAACTTAGCTAATTATGAAATTGGGCTATTTCGGTTTACTCAAAACCGAATTCGGTTTTGTATTTGGTAAGAACTGATCTTTCGCTAATTTAAGCCACGCTCTTACAGTATCGGGATCAATTTCTTCATTTATTTTTTCAAAGACGAGATCAGATATTTCTTTAGGTATAGAACTCTTGTTAGCATAAGGATCATACCCATAACCATCCATAGCCAAAGTAATAATGATTTTTAATAAACTGTTTAATGATTTAGGATTCTCTTTTATTTGATTTGTCTTTGTCAGTCCTTGATTCAGTTTATTTTTCAATTCCTCATTTTCAACTATTAATGTTACAAGCTGGTCTTCAAGAAAATCGAGTTTCATTTTTTTAAATATAGCCGATTTTGATCCGCCACTTCGTTGCAATGAGCGTATTGCTTCTAGCTTAATTTCTAAAAAAGTATGAGCACTTTCTTCCTCATAAATATATTTTTTCCAAGGATCTATGTCAGTATTGAGATGCAGACCTTTTTCAACTGTCCAATCTAAAACTTTCCGCATGTCAAAAATTGCTGAATTGTACGTGTATGCTCCAACTGGCTTTATACAACCTCGAACTAGGCTTAATTCTCCATTTTCGACCGCTTCTTCCAAAGCCTTCTTAATATCGGAAATACTCGCTTGATCAGGGTCCCATAAACCCTCATATAACTTTTGAGCTGCATCTTCAATTGTCAGTTCGAACAAGTCACCAAAACATGCTTCTTTACGATCATAAGTAACAAACAAATTATCCTCACAATTATCTTTTTTTGATTGGAAATATTATTGAAATGTAAGCTTCTCTAAAACGGCGATTGTATCACCCAGAACCAAAAGAGCTAGTGAAGTTCTATATTTAATATAAATATTTCCTGATTTTTACTAAACGATTATATTACAATTAAAAACAATGAAAAAATAAGCATTTTTACATAATTATAATAACTAACATTTGATGGGTTTTGGTGTAGCTAATCAATTTAGATGAGATTTGTTTCAATCTTAAAATCAATATGCAGAGATTTTATGATCAATGAAGTGAATGATTTGAAAATTACCTTTAGATAAGAGAAAGTTCTAATCGATTAACTAACTTGATTTTTGTCATTTGAATATGGATATTGGATCGAATTTAGGACCCAGTTACTAGCTCGATCTTGCGCTTCCGTGGCCTGCAATAATTTTGGTGAGGAAGGGCCCTTTTAGCTGTTTGTGGAAAGGCATTATAGAATTGTTAGACTATTTTATTTATTGCCTTATTATTAACTGACTTTGTGATTTGTAATCATTTTTATTTGCACTGTGACTTTGAGACATGAATGCAAAATAGACAATCCCAAGAATTATTCCAATAATAAAAAATCCTAAACTTAAATATTCAAATTTAGTTGCCAAATGAGCAGGATAGCTATCTTTGTTAATTTTTTCTAATAAATATGAATCTGATGATTTATCTTTCTTAAAAGCATCAAATTCAGCCATAATATTTTCAGAGTCTTTTTCAAATCGAGTAATTTCTAAATTATTTGCAGTTATTATTGATAATATCCCTAAAAAGAAAATTACTATCAAAATTACACATAGTCCGATAATTTGATTATCTTTTGAGCTTAACGAAAGCAACGTAACTATACCAACCAAGCCGCCAGCATTCAAAATGAAATACCATTTATATAATATATAATTGTATGAGTTTATGGTGTCTGTATTATGACTTTTTGTAGCCCAAACAATTTCTTCAATTTCTTTCTTTTCAATTCTCGACATCTTGCTATAGAACTTATCTTCATTACTTTTATTTTCTTCACCAGCTTGAGTATTTTCACTCTCTTCACGAGCTTGAGCACTTTCTTTTTCTTCACCAGATTTATCTATTGAGCTCATTGTATTAGCTCCTGTAAATTCATCATATTCTTTATTTTTGACATCGATGAGTAGTTTAAGTTCATTATGCACGCATCTACACAGGGGAATTGCACTTGATTTCCCATTGATAAATAAGCGAAAACTGGCAAGATTCTGAAATTATCAGCGATAGATCAACCCCTTAATGGCGAAAAGATCAATGCTGGAAAGCTTTCCTTATAAGATAATAAATATTTCA
>JACPOY010000003.1 GCA_016191245.1 Gammaproteobacteria bacterium
TTAAGATTTTTTCCACCCCTCATCCCCGCCTTCTCCCGCAAGGGGAGAAGGGGTAAGAGCTTCGCAAGCTAAATCTAGTTCAAACTAACATTATAATTTTTAAGAAATTTTCTTCAAATTATGTGTCGATTCCTCAGTTTTACAAAGGGAGACATTTTGGCATTTAGCGACAAAAAAGTAAGATAAAGTTATGATTTAAGCAGACTCCCATGAAGATGATGCTAATTATCTCTTTTTCTTTTTAGACCGGATCGTGTTGTCCCCGCTAGATTGCAAATGTCTTCCTTTTCCTTACATGGAATAAATGGAAGTCTTCTAAACTCTATTGCTTCCCTTTTTTCGTTAAAATATTTTGATCCTCCCATCAATCCCCAAAAAAGGGTTCTATCTTCGGTAATAACTTTATTGCGCTTGTCTTTAGAAGTATCATTATATTTATATATGTTACGAGTTCTATTAGTGCCTCCAAGCACAGTTAAAAATGATTGAGGGATAAAATCAAACCAAGCACCTAAATCTTCTTTATTAGAATCATCATAGATTATTGCCGTACTTTTCGAGTAAAGATCCATTTCTAACTTAAGAGCTTCGTTAGTGTCTAAATCAACATCTATTAATTCTTCTTCATCCATTTCATCAGAAGGATGGAACTCTAGTTCATTTTGATAATGTTCATGATTTACTAAATCATGGAACATTTTATTAACTGCACTAAGTGCCAAAAATTGCTCTATAGTGCGTGGCAGGGAAACTCAAAATATGAGCCCACATTTCTGCTGGCAATTCGACAGCATTTTCTGTTTTATCATCAGCTATGTTGTCTTCTACTTTTCTTTTTTTGAGAGGGGAAGGATTTATTAGATTTGTGATAAATTCTTTCATATTTAACCTTAACATATATTATAAAAAAAAGTATTTTAACTCACAAACAGATGTCAATTTTTATCCTTTTTTTTAAAAAAAGGATAAAAAGGTTCTAATGGATATTTGGATACGATAGATGGTATGAATAATTCTTCTAAATAAGATAATTTGGTGAAAATGGTGGAGGATGGTTTCCGCTATTTGAGTGCTTTATCACCAATATCATTACGATAAAACACGCTATCCCATGCCACTTTTTTGACTAAACGATAAGCTTTGGTTTTAGCGTCCAGGAGCGTGTCACCAAGGGCACAGACACATAATACCCGTCCTCCAGAGATGGTTATTTTGCCTTCCTCAATTTTAGTTCCGGCATGAAATACTTTATAAAAGTCATTTGCAGGGATATCGTTTAAGGTTGGGCAAACATCACCTAGCTGAGGTCTGTCGGGATAACCATTGGCAGCTAATACAACCCCGATGGCAAATTGCGGATCCCATTGTGGGGTATAAAGACTGAGCTTGCCATGCAATGCATCTAGACACATTTGCGCGAAATCAGATTGCAAACGCATTAAGATGGGCTGTGTTTCCGGATCACCGAAGCGGCAATTATATTCTAATACATGGATATCTTGATTGGGACTTATCATTAATCCCGCATATAAAAATCCTTTGAATGGATTTCCCTCCAAGGCCAATCCTTTGAGAGTGGGCTCAATGACCTCTGAGAGTATTTTTGCGTGCAATTGTTCGTTCACCAATGGTGCAGGTGAGTAAGCGCCCATACCGCCGGTATTGGGTCCTTTGTCGCCATCATCTCTGGCTTTGTGATCTTGAGAAGTGGGAAAGGGGATATAGTGCTCACCATCACAAAGAACAATAAAACTGACTTCCTCACCTTTGATAAAATCTTCGATAATGATTTGATTGCCAGCCTCGCCAAAACGTTTTTGAGACAATATTTCATCAATGGTTTGCTTTGCCATACTTTCATCAGTGGCAATCACAACGCCCTTTCCTGAAGCCAAGCCATCAGCTTTAATGACAAGAGGATAAGTACATTTTGCTAAATATTGTTTACCCGCTTCAGGATCGGTAAAAACTTGAGAACGTGCTGTTGGAATGCCATGGCGTTGCATAAATGCTTTTGAAAATACTTTGGAGCCTTCTAATTGCGCATTGACTGCAGTTGGACCTAAGCAGAGCAGATCTTTGGAAGTAAAGTAATCGACAATTCCAGCAACCAGAGGCGCTTCTGGTCCCACAACGGTGAAATCGATATGTTGAGTTTTTACAAAATCAGTAAGCTGTTCAAATTGAAGTGGATCAATAGCCACATTTTCAACTTTGGGTTCTCGATAAGTTCCAGCATTTCCAGTTGCTACATAGACATTTTTAATGATGGGGGATTGTGCCAATTTCCATGCTAAAGCATGTTCACGGCCGCCGTTACCGACAACTAAAACTTTCATTCATTCTTCTCTTAATGTTTAAAGCGTCTGGTTTGAGTAAAGATCATCGCTATGCCTAATTTATTGGCACATTCAATTACTTCATTATCGCGTTTGGAACCACCGGGTGAAATGATGGCAGTAATCCCTAATTCATGTGCTTTTTCAACATTGTCTTTGAATGGGAAAAAAGCATCAGAGGCCATCACTGCACCCGCTAGATTCAATCCCATTTCGTGAGCTTTTAAAGCCGCAATTTCGGTACTGAAGATGCGTGACATTTGTCCGGCACCGATCCCTAAAGTTTGTCCATTTTTTGCAAATACGATGGCATTAGATTTTACATATTTCACAATATGCCAGCTAAAAAGCAAATCTTGTAATTCGTCTTTAGTGGGAGCGCGTTTGCTAACAATTTGCTGAGCGATGGTTGTAATATTACTATTATCTTTATGTTGGATGAGTATTCCACCATTAACGGATTTGATATCCCATTGGATAATAGCTTGCTGTTTTTCATGTTGTGGTTGATATTGCAATAAACGGCAATTTTCTTTTTGCTTGGCAATCATTATTGCATTTGAACTAAAGTTTGGTGCAATGAGAACTTCGACAAATTGTTTATCCATGATAGTTTTCATTAACTGTTCATCGATTTCTTTGTTAAAAGCGATAATGCCACCAAATGCCGAAGTGGGATCACAAGCATAAGCTTTTTCATAAGCGCTTAGTGCATCCTTGCCGATGCCAACACCACAAGGATTTGCATGCTTTACAATGACGCAGCCACTGTCCATTAAATCTTTTACACATTCAAGAGCGCAATCTGCATCTTGAATATTATTATAAGATAATGCTTTGCCTTGTAATTGGACGGCGCCGGTGATGCTATCTGGTAATGGTGAATTTTCTTGATAAAAAGCAGCTTGTTGATGAGGATTTTCCCCATAACGCAACCTTTCTTTGAGTTGATAATTTAATGATAGGTGACGGCCAAAACCTGTCAGTGGTTGGTTATCAATAACTTGACCAAAAAAGTTGGCAATATTGCTATCATATGCTGCTGTTTGCGCAAAAGCCTTCACAGCACAAAGAAAACGGGTTTCTTCTTTAATGGTGCCATGATTTTCTTCTAGCTCATTCATAAAATTTTTGTAATCGTTAGGATCAACTAATACTGTGCACCATTCATAATTTTTCGCAGCGCTTCGGATAAGAGTGGGGCCGCCAATATCGATATTTTCAATAATATCTTCAAATTTAGCAGATGTGTCGCGGCTTACTTTCTCAAAAGGATAAAGATTCACCACCACTAAATCGATATCATGTATATCATGCGCAATCATGACATCGGTATCAATGTCACGACGCCCTAAAATTCCACCTGCAATTTTGGGGTGTAGCGTTTTAACACGTCCTTGCATAATTTCTGGAAAACCGGTGTATTCATTCACCAAAGTGACAGGGATCCCATGTTCTTTTAACAATGCGGCCGTGTTACCTGTTGAAATCAGTTCAACCCCGCGCAAATGAAGACATTCGGCTAAGGGGAGAATATTTGTTTTATCGTACACTGATAACAGTGCGCGTTGGATGACCGTAGATTCATGCATACTATTCTAATCCATATTCAGCAAGACGTTTGCGAAGCGTTCCTCTGGCAAGGCCTAAACATTCGGCAGCTTTGCTTTGATTGCCTCCGGTATAATCTAAGACAGTTTTAAACAATCCTAGTTCCACTTCTTTCATGACCATATCATATAATCTTTGAGCAGGTTGTCCATCCAGTGCGCAAATATACTCTTGCATAATTTTAGAGACAATTTCCCGTAAAGGGGTTGAATTTTGTTCGGTCATAATGCTTCATCCATTATATTTGCAAAGAAGCTTTCAGCTGCAAGTAGTTGAGATTCTGCTGTGTCGAGTTGATTGAATGCGTGCCTAAAAGCACCGCCATGACGCTGTCCTTTGCTGTACCAAGAAACATGTTTGCGTGCAACGAGAACACCACGCCCTTCGCCATAAAAAGCATAAAGATTTTTCATGTGATTTATCATGACATCTCTTATTGTTGCTATAGAAGGTTCAGGTAAATGCTCACCATGCTCAAGATAATGCATAATTTCTTTAAAAATCCAGGGTCTTCCTTGTGCTGCTCGCCCAATCATGATGGCATCAGCCCCTGTTTGTTCAAGTACCCATTTTGCTTTTTCTGGCGAGTCGATGTCACCATTGGCAATGATAGGAATAGAAACTGCTTGTTTAATCGCCGCAATAGTATCGTATTCTGCTTCACCTTTAAACATGCAAGAGCGGGTTCGACCATGAATAGCTAAAGCTTGAATGCCACAATCTTGCGCCATTTTTGCAATAGTTACGCCATTGCGATGATGAGGATCCCAGCCAGTGCGTATTTTCAGCGTGACAGGTATTTTTACGGCTTTGACAATTTCATTAAGAATTCTGGCCACTAAAGGCTCATCTTTTAAAAGAGCAGAACCAGAGAGAGTATTACAAACCTTTTTGGCAGGGCAGCCCATATTGATATCAATAATTTCTGCACCTTCAGCTTCATTGACACTGGCAGCTTGTGCCATCATTTTAGGATCGGCACCTACAATTTGTACAGAACAAGGCCTTGTTTCCCCTTCATGATTTGCTCGACGTTTGGTTTTTTCACTGCCATGAATTAATGAATTTGCGCCTACCATTTCAGAGACAGCAAGACCGGCTCCTAAATTCTTACATAATTGCCGAAAAGGTCTGTCAGTGACCCCAGCCATTGGTGCAAGAATGATAGGATGCTCTATGCGATAAGGGCCAATATTTAAGTTTGTTGGCTTGTTATTTTTGGTCGTTGATTCTGACATTTGGCGCTCTTCCGTTGGGAAGGGAATTATACCCATTCACTGGCATAAGGGCTATCTGCTACGAATTTTAATTCCCCACAGTAAAACCCAGTCATCTTGAGTGCGGATTTCTTCAAAAGAAAACCAAGGTTCATATGCTTTGCGGAGCATATCAATTTGCTTTGTTAGCAAGCCAGATAACACAAGATTCCCGTTCAAAGCACAGCGAGCTTGGATCTTAGGGGCAAGCTGGATTAAAGGTTCTGCTAAAATATTTGCAATCACTGTGTCAGCGGTTACTAACTTTGGCATATCTTCAGGAAAACAAGAGGTTAATCTTTCAGGCTCGATATTATTTCGCAGGCAGTTTTCATTAGTTGCCGTCAATGCTTGTGGATCATAATCAACAGCAAAGGCATGTGAAGCACCCAATTTTAATGCAGCAATCGCCAAAATGCCCGAGCCACAACCATAATCGATAATGTTTTGCGAAAGTGGATGATGTGCATCAAGCCATTCTAAACAAAGTGCTGTCGTGGCATGGGTTCCAGTACCAAAAGCAAGACCGGGATCAAGTTTTACAATAACAGCGTCGCTATCATCAGGAAGAGGAGAATCAGAAGGGATTATCCATAATTTTTCACCAAATTTAATAGGTTGAAAATATTGCAACCATGTCCGTGTCCAATCTTGTTCTTGTAAAGGAGTAATACAAAAAGTCGTATGAGGCAAAAAGTGCTGCAATGCTTTTTGAACTTGTTCGATATTAGTTTCCAGGGTAAATAAACCTACCATCTTCACTTTATTCCAAAGTGGAGTTGCTCCCGGTTTGGGTTCAAGTACCGGCACGTCGCCAGCATCAAAAAAAGAAACTGAAACCGCGCCAAGTGATTCTAATTTTTCACTACAGATTTCTGCTTTAGATTTGTCAGTTTCAAAGGATAATTCAAGCCAGGACATGCACTATTTCACTAAAAATAAGGGATTTCTCTATTTACAGGATTTTAATGGAGAGTGCAAGCAAACCTTGTGCAATCAAGCATTCTTTTAGCGTTCTGGTTTATTAATAAAATCTGTCACAATGGTTGCAGATAGTTCTTTTAATTGCAGCAAATAGGCTGAAATAGTGGGGGTCATCTGTCCATGGGATTGAATATCTTTGACTAATGCTTCGAGATGGTGATTAAATTTAGAAAGCTGTTCTAAAGCATCATGCATATTATCATTCATGAGCATATCGTTGAATTGGCCAAATTCATATCTTGCAATACTAAAAACACTAAATTTTTGCGAAGAAATGCCCTCTTTTTCAAGTTTTTCACAAAGATCCGAGAAAGTTTCAAGATAGGAATAATCATTTTGTGTAGATCGAGTGCCAAATATTTTCTTTAAGCAGGTAAACATAGTAGAGTCCTTTTCGCACTATTCATATGCTCAGCAGCTCATGATGCAAAATATACACTGACATAAGTTAATTATATTAATAAATTGCTAAATGTCTATTGCAATCTCCTTCGATGTATGCGAATATTCATTCACTTATTATTAATCAGTTTTATTTTAATGAGGTCAGAAAATGAGAGAATTACAATCCAACGAAATCCAAGTGGTAGCCGGTGGTTGTGGGCCAGGCATGTTTGATGGATTAATTGAAGGGGCCGTTGCATTATTTGGCGTTGGCATCGCAGCAGCCTTTGTTTTAGGCGTGGGCTCGGTGATGGCGTATCAATATTTTACCGCTGAGCGAAGCTAAGAATTGATAAAGGGTCTGAAATTTACAGCAACTATAACATTTCTTTTTGCTAGACTTACTTGATTGTCTATTGATGAAGGAGTGATGTTATGGCTAATTTTATGATGCTGGGACACTATACAGATAAAGGGATGAATAGCATTCAAGAGAGCGCTGAACGAATCAAAAGATTTAAAGATCTTTGTGAAACAGAAGGCGCTAAGCTTATCTCTTACTACATGCTCATGGGAAAATACGATGTAGCGTGTGTAATAGAAGCCCCTAATGCTGATATTGTTGCTAAAATTGCTTTAGTTTTAGGCCAAAAAGGGAATGTTCGCACAGAAACGATGTGTGCATTTACCGAGAAAGATCAAATCAATATGGTTTCAAAACTAAACCATTGAAATATAAGGGGCATTTTGCAATGTCCCTTTTTCCTATCCGCGTATATTCCTCAATTTTATGATTGAACTAAAACACTGATATTTCAGTCACACATTTAATTAGGTGAAAATGTGAGCTTGAAATGCCATCCAATAAAGATAAAGAAAATGTCACCATCGCGGCCCTCACCTGGAATATGGGTAACAAAAGTGCTCCTTCCTTAGCAGTAAAGGAATTTTGTCAGCAATTAAGTGCAAAACCTACCGTGATAGTTATTAGCACGCAAGAAGAACTTGCCTCAAATGGCTCACGCTTACAAGATCTCATTTTGGCAGAATTAGGTAATGAATATGAATTGGTGAAGACGCCAGAACCTCAATTTCATACTACTTTCGCCGGTGCGAACAATAAAGTGTCGACCTTCTTACGTGCCAGCTTTACAGATAATAATCGTGTTAGTTCTGCAGTGTTAGTAAAAAAGCCTTATCAATTACTTAATGCGCACGCTCATATAGACTATGAACCGGGAAAAGAAAAGGGGGGTAATAAATCTATCATTACTATTAGTGGTGTATTAATGAATGGCGACTCAGCTATGAAAATAGCAGTTTCTGGCGCACATTTAGATTCCAATAGCGATAAAAAGCGCCGAGCACACATGGATGTCTATTTAGAAAGAGAAGCATTAAAATCAAAAAAAGATCAAACCTTTGGTGAGATATATCAGCAAGCAAGTACATTTCGTACATTCGGAGGTGATTTGAATGAAAGGGATTATTTAATGAAAGATAATGAAACAAAAGATAGAATTCATCAAACGAATGCTAAGGGGGTTGGATTTGACGTGGATGCCAAACCAACACAAAATTATAATGACAAAGATGTTCATGGTACTTACGGTGCAAAATACCTTCAAAACAATATACAGAACAAACAGCAAACAGATGTCCCCGATCCTAGAGATCGTCCTCATGTTGCCAAAGGTGGCAATCTAGATAGAATGTCCTTTTCAACAGGATTGCCAACTCAAGCATCCACTATTGAGACTCAATTGAATGAGGAGAATTTTAAGCTTCGTGGTAAAAAGTGGCTCTATCATGGATCAGATCATTTACCGGTAATGCGAATATTCACAGTGACCCCACCAGGCAATGATACTAAAGCTAAGATAGTTGGTGAATATATCAAGAAGCGCTTGCCAGATATGACACAAGATATTGATGAATTGAAATCTGTGCTCAAACCGCCGATAACGAAGGAAAATCTATCATCTAGAATCAAATCGGTGCAATTTCATGACTCTACTTTATCATCAGAACAGTTTTTAAAACATTATGCAGGTCTTGCTCCTAATGAAAATAGTCAAAATATTAAAGACGCACTGATGGCAAAATATAGACAAAAAATATATATACGAGAAAGTACTAAAACACTCAATCAAAAGATAGATAAAGCAATTGAGGAAAATGATACGATATTTCTTGAGAGATCATTTAATGTTTTGACAAAATGCAATGAATTTAAAAATGCATTCTTAGAAATGAAAGCTGCTAATGAAACGTTAGTTGATAATGATGAGGGATTGATATTTTTGCAAAATGCAGAAAAATTAGTTGATTTGATGTATAAATATTCCTTAAGTGCATTAAATCTAGATGCTCCACTACTACTCCCACAAGAGATTATTGATCTTAATGATGAAATGAATATGTTTATTCAAAATCAAAAAGACTCAAAACAATTTGAAAAATGTAAACAAGCAAGTATTGCGGTTCAAAACACCTATAATGCTCAGAAACCTCAACCTAGTAAAATAGAGCATAAAAAGCATACAAGAGAAGATCTGATGAGCAACCATCGTACAAAAGCAAAACGTGAAAACGTGCCCTCAGAAAAAAGTGAGCCAACCGAGCCAACTGTCCCCGAAAGCAAACGTAAGAGATATCAATAATCAAATAAACGCACAGCTTGATTCAAGCTGTGCGTTTACATGTTTAAAATCGTAATTTTCTCTTAGCCTGTCTCACTGCTGTATCGAGATGAGTTGTGTGAGGTACAGGTTGTGGGATCTCAGCTTCTTGTTCATCTTTAAATTTTTGAAAACCAGCAGTAATTGATTTTACCTTACCCGCTGGGACAATAGGATCTTCTTTGTTGCTTGCTCCAGGAGTTTCTTTTGCATCGCTAAAGGCTGCAATAAGAGCATTGATTTTGGTACCTTTTGGTTTTGCAGGAACAACTGCGGGTGCTCCAGTGCCTAAGGCACTAAGGCGTGCGCTACGTCTTGGCTTTATCTCTTCTTTTGGTTTAATAGAAGCTATTCTTTGCTCTTCAAGTTCCTTATGTTCTGCAGCCAGTTTTGCTGCTATCTCATTTTCAGCATCAAGCTTTCTTTGTGCATCTTCCATTCGATGACTGATGCCAGGAATAAGAGCTTGGGCAACAGGAACAGCCTCTGATGCTAGTGTTTGTTGAATAAAGGGGATTGATTTTGCTGCTTCTAAGCGTTTTCTTTCTTCATCTGCAGCTTGATTGCGATGCTTTTCTATTGCGGCATTAAATTCATCAGACAAGGTTGTTTCTGCATCTGAGAGCTGATTTCTTTTATGTTCTTCTTCTAGTTTTAGATTTGCTTTCGCTTGTTGTTCTTCTTTATCTATTTTTTCTGCGGCCTCTTTATTAGCCTTTTCTGCAGCCTCAGTTATTTGAGGTTGGATATCAGTTGCAATTTTTACTGTCTCTTCGATAACTGGTTTGGGGATAGCGCTACCCGTTAAATCAAAATTAGGTGCATTATCCTTTGCTTCTTTAACGCCTTGTAAGCTCATAACATACCTCTACAATCATGACATTGTTAAGTTAAGAGAAAGAGAGGGCAGAGTTTAGCAAATAATTTTGCGAATAAAAATTAGAAAAAACAATATATTTTTCAGGAAAATTGTCAAAGTAACTGAATAAAAATGAGTTTGATTTAAGTAGCCTTCTAAATGAAACACCTTAAATTTATACAGCGCTAACTTCTGCTAAGTTTGTAAAAGCTTGACCTGTTGGGTGCGATAACGTGACGTTAATTATTTTGATAGGCGTATTAGCTATTCTTTTGGGCGTTTTGGCTTTTTTTCGCGTAACAAAACTCGATGTTAAAATCCAAGAATTGGAACTTAAACTCGACGATTTGGCCGTTGGCCTTTCTGAGTTAAAAAGAAAAGGAGCAATAGCAACACAAGTAACGCAAACAGTACAAGAACCCCAGCAAGAAGTTGCCCCCATCAAAGCCATATCGCCATTTGAACCTACTCATCACGAATATGATGATAGTTGGAAGAAGCAAGTATCAGTAGAATCTTCAGAAACCATGCTTAAAGTTGTTACTTGGCTCAAAGAAAACTGGGCCGGGTTTTTTGGCGTCAGTATATTAGTATTGGGTATTACATTTGGAACGGTTTACTTGAGCTTTTTTGCTTCCCCTTTCATCAGATTTTTGATGCTAATTGGCATTGGTGTGGGGTTTTTAGGTGCTGGTCAGTTTTTTCGTTCTAAACCCCTGTGGCAGGAATTATCTGGCTGGTTACAAAGTGCAAGCGGAGCCATTATTTTATTTGCTTGTATCGGGACTGGATATTTTCAAGCGCTTCACTTTTATCAAGCACCCATTATCGGTTTATATTTGCTCTTTACAGGGCTTATATATAATCTCGTTTTAGCATATTTGGCGTCAAAAGAAACCTTAGCTTGCTTGCATGTTGTGATTAGCTTGCTAGCCCTAATGATTGTTCCCAAAGAACTGATTGTTTTTGTTGCTGCTGTCGTAGTGACGCTGGGCGGGATAGGGTTAAGTTTTCGATATGCATGGAATATTAATGTTCTAATGATCTTTCTTTCTTTTACTGTTTTTCATTATATTTGGTTACAATACCAAGCCTCTATAGAAGCTATTGCAATTTGGGGAATCATCGGAACCTGTCTCATTGGTTCTAGTGCTTTATTGGTGCATTACCAAAAAGCCTATCAAAGACTTGATAAGAATAAAAATTTATTTGTACATATATCGATTTGGGTTTTATTTGGATCGCAATTAGTATTATATAACCTTGGTTTTGCTTACTTATATATACCATTATCTCTTGCGACCATCGCCAGCTTTGGATTGGCCTATTATGCTAAAAAACGTAATTTTCACTGGCTCTTTATTTGTGACACTCTTGTGGCGCAAGTGTTAGCCACATTAGCAATATTGTCGTTATACAGAGTTTCATTTCAGCAAGAATTGATTGCCTGGATAGCTTTGATGGAAGCATTATCTTTTGCCACAATTACTTATTGCTCAAGGCAAATATTGTTATCCAAAGTAGGGGCTGCTTTTATCATTCTTTCATTTCTTGCATTATGTTCTATTCTTTTGTCGATTTATCCCCATACGAATCAAATACTTTACATCGGCATAGCCGCTTTAGTTCCTCTGTATGGGGTAAGATGGTATTTAGCTAAAAGAAATACGTCTTTTGAATCCCCCATAGAGAAATTTGATATATTTTATCCGAGCATATTAGATATTCTGTTTTTTGCTTTGATGTTGCTTTTGTTATTCATGGTAGTGGGAGAGTATCACTTCGGGTATGTGGGATTAATAGTCATTTTATTAGCAATGTCATTTAATAAAATTCTGATGATCCAGCACTACCATAGGATCATTTATCTTGCATTTCTTTTACCGGTCCTATTTTATGGTTGGTTCAAAATTTCAGTAACCGATAGCAAATTACAAGCTTTACTGTGGCTGGGTATTCCTCCTGTTGTATTGATGCTTGGTCTTCTCAAAGAAAAGATATTTACAATGAGTCAGAGCAAACTTAGCATTGAAGATCTGTGGGTATATCTATTGGGAATGCATCTGGCGGTCACGCTGACATTATTGCTTTGGTCCAATAGTACTTTTTTACCTGGTATCTGCTTCTTGGTGTTAGGGGTTTTGTTTTTTGAATCAAGTCTATATTTATACGAGAAAATAAATACAAACAGAAGCTATTTTCTAGCAGTTGCCGCCAAAAATACGGCTATTATATATCTATTATTGTATTGTATATTTTATGTTTTGCTTTACTTACAAAGTGAAGCAAGCATACTATCTTGGCTTTCAGTCACACAAATGTTAACAATGAGTGCATTGTTATTAAGTTTGTATTGGTATTTCAGTATTCCTTTTTCAAACAAGCAATATCCAGAATTTACATCACGAACCACAACTCGTCTATTGACAGTTTCGCAAGCAATAACGTTTGATATTGCAGTCATTTTGTTTTTATTTTTGTTGGCTTCTTCCTTTAGCGCACCAATACACCCCATAGGTTATGCACTACTTGCCTGTGTATTGAGCATGCCATATTTGCGGAATGTCCTCCCTAAAAGAGCATTGATTTATTCTATTTGCTTACTATTTGCCACTTGCATACAAGTTGCAATTGTATCTAGCAACTGGGCATCCCCTTTATCTACTTGGTATCAAAAAACACATGTGACGGGCCCCTTAAGCATGATCATTGCCCTTGCCGGCGCAAGCTGTTTATTAAAAGCACCTCTTGCACCAGAAAATAGTAAAATTTTGCGACTTTATTATAAAAATCCTGTATTAATTGGTTTTTTGCCGATCTTCATTGCTATTGCATTATTTTTGTTTTGGCGTTTTGATAAAGCATATTTAACCATGTTATGGGTGATTGAAATTGTTGCCATGGTGATGTTGGGATATTTTTTGAGAAGCAAATATGTGGTGCATATTGCTTTTGCATTTTTGGCATTTTGTGTGGCACGCCTCATTACGTATGATTTGGCACAAACAGACTTGCTTGTAAGAGCCTTAGTATTTGTGGTCGTTGGGATCTTAATGATATTCATTCATGTTCTTTATAAGAAATTTGCAGGAAGATTATCATGAAGCGATTAGTCGTTGTTGGCATATTATTATTTGTATTAGCTTATTTGAGCTTCTATGTCAGCTATCATCACATTCAAACACCACAAGGCTTATCTTTTGAAACCTTGTTTCGTTATGCAGGACAACCGGTTAAAACTGTAGATCGATCTCTTACCCGAGTATTAGGGGTTAATGCCAAAGATGAAAGAGAATTGGGAGATTTTTTAGCAAAATCTTTAGAGCCACGACAAGTTCAAGGGATGTTGCCAGAAAAAGCCTATGTCAATGGAGTAATGCAAGAGCTTGCCAAACAATTTAATCCTAAAAAATTGAATTATAAAGTTTATATATTTGAAGGAGCACCCAATGCTTTTGCACTTGCAGGTGGCAATATTATCATTACCACGGGTATGTTATCTTTATTAAAATCAGAAAGTGAATTGGTTGCTATTTTAGGACATGAGAAAGGACATGTTGAATTAGGCCATTGTATCGATCATATGAGAATTCAAGCCAAAACGTATCAGTCTCAATTTGGGGCATTTTTTGATTGGTATTTAAGCTTGCTATTGACCCACACCTTTAGTAAATTTCAAGAAAACGAAGCGGATAGATTTGGTTTTGAAACGTTGCTAGCACTTCAGTACGATCCAAGTGCGATGGGAATGGCATTTACTCGAATGCAACAACAATATCCCCAGAAGAATAATAGTACCTTAAATCCTATCAAAGATTATTTTGTGACTCATCCCTCGCTTAATTTACGAGCTGAGAACTGGACTGAGAAGGCGAAACGTTGGATACAACAAAACCCTAGTATGCGCTATTATATTGGAATACAAAATTATATTGAAAAAGCCCCAAGAAGCGTAACACCCTATCCACAAGAATGGAATCAAGGTTTACTTTTGGAAAAGCAGAATTAACATGGCTGAGCTAAAAGTAAAAGTCATCATTAATAAAATTGCCCCTTCGAAATTTCCTGTGATGTGAGCGAGCCAACCTGTTAGTAATGGTGCTAAAATGCCAGCGACAGCAAAAGCCGCATCCATGATCCCTAAACTAGTCGCAGCGCGATCGAAGGCCAAATCAGCATTGATAGCATAAAAAGCAGCATTGGGCATAAGTCCAAATGCGACCCCTAAACTAATACTGAATGCGGTTACCATAATAGAATGCGTAAAGAGCAAGGGAGTAAAAGAGAATACTGATAACAGTTGGCAGATCCAAATAAGATGAGAGCGAGCAATACGTATACTTTTAGTTTTTTGCCAAAGCCAATCAGAGATAGCGCCTCCGGCGAGTATAAAGAGTGTTGCCAAAAGCCAAGGAGCCACTAAAAACCAACCAACATTTTTTATTTGCATATGGTAAGTTTGCTCAAGATACCCAGGTAACCAGGTAATGGCAAAAAATAATAAATATCCGAATGCAAAAAAAGCATAATTATTAATTAATAAAGTTCGATTCGATAACATAAATCGCCAACTGGTTTTGGTTTGGTTAAGCGAACCGTGTTCTTTGTGAATGATTGCTAATTCTTCCTGATTTACAAACCGGCTTTCTTTTGGCGTGTTTCGAAACAATGAAACCCAGCAAATAGCCCAAATTAACCCTAGTAGACCAAGCACGATAAACATCAAACGCCAACCAATATTTGCAACGAGTTGTGAAATAATAGGAGCGCCGATAACCGAAGCAAATGGCACGGCTGCAAGTCCCAAGGCAAGTGCGCGAGCACGCTCTTTAACCGGCAGCCAATCGGCTGCCACTCTTGTCAACGCAGGGAAATTGGGTCCTTCAGTTACCCCTAAAAGCATGCGAAAAATAAATAGCCAAGCAAATCCGGTGGCCAAGCCAATACTTGCACAAGCGATTGACCAAAGAATGGCAAAAAAAGTCCATATTTTTCTGGCGCCAAACTTATCAACAAGTACACCACCGATGACGGTCATAATTAAGTAACCAATGCCAAAAGCACTGGCAATGATTCCAAAGTCGGTATTGGTTAAATGATAGGTTTGTTGTAAAGGCGTAATGGCATAAGAAAGAGCCGTTCTATCGAGATAATTTATAATAGTGGCAAGAAAGGCCAAAATGATGATAACCCAACGATAGGATGTCATGATATCTCCATGCTATTTTGTATAGCATAGACTATCTTCGTGCTGGATGTCTTTTATGTTCTATTGTGTGATGGTGCTGTTTTGGAAATCGTTCTACAGGTACTTTGGTATGCGCACGTAAATAATATACTTTTTTGGACGCATGTTTTGTTTCAGGTAAGGGAGAGTGTTTTTTGATTTGATGTTCTAGTTTATCAATCCTGTGGCTTAATTTTTGATTAATGCGTTGGCCTTCCACTATTAATTTATCTAATCTTGTACGTTCTATGGAATCTCGATAAGCACTAATGCCAGCAAAAATGGATATACCCAATAAAACCGGGGCAATTACCAAAGGTTCAGCCATAAAGCCGGGCAATACAAAATGAAACAGTGGGGCCGTCGATAATACCGTCATCACAGAAAGAATAACCGGCATTACATGGATTGCTGATTTGAGGGTTGAGATAAAAGTGACTAAGGCATTGAAAGTCTTGGAGATCCAATCAAAAAATGGTTGCCATCTTACCAAGAGCTCTGCATAAGATTTTATTAATGCTTTCAAAAACAGGGTGCTAAAATCCCAAGCTTTGGCTAAACCTTGTTTAATTTTCTGATATCCGTATTTGATGCTGTTTTTGAGTAGATTTATCACGTTGAGCTCGAAAAATCCCGTTAATCCATATTAAGCCCGTATTCTAACAAATCGACGAGATTTCACAAGCTATACCCCGTGTAATGTCGTGTTTTTCTATAATGGCCCCGCTAAACCTACCGTTTATCCCTAAAACCCTAAATCATGTCATAAATTCATATAGCTAACACATTTTTGGGGTTATAATTCACGCTATCGTTATTTTTACTAACAATATGGGGTAATAAAATATGTCATGGTATCTATTAGGTTTAGATAGTCTTTATAACTATGTTACGGGTAATAGTGCTGCTGCTTGTAATGCTTTTGATACATTGTGTCAGCAAACAGGTGGGATGAAAACCTATCTAGATTGTATTCCAGATCTCGTTGAGCCAGTTGCAGTGCCTGTATTGAATGCGGCTGTTGAAAATTATTCACCACTGAGAGCTATCCTCGCAGGGGCTGCTGTGGTTGGCGCAGGAGCGGCTTTAGTTTATGGTTATTGCCGTTATCGCAATAATCATTCTGATTCGTCAGTATATATCAAACAAGAGATCAAGCAAGAAGGTGTAAGCAGATATAATGGATCATATGGGACTGCAAGAAATCCTATCATCATCGGGCATAATGACTCTTATGTTGCGCCAAAAGTTGATAGAAGATGCCGACCAGGTAGCGACAGAAATCCTATTGTGATTGATTAATAGGATTTTTATAAAAAAGGGGGCAGTGCCAGGGCAGTGCCCCCTTTTTTTATTTGAAAAAACTAATTTTAAATTTTCAGTAATCTTTATCTTTAAGATTTATACACCCCTCACCCTAACCCTCTCCCGCAAGGGGAGAGGGGATAAGATCCATCAATCTAGTGTCTGATCCCCTCTCCCCTTGCGGGAGAGGGTTAGGGTGAGGGGAAATTTATCCTAATTCTTAATCTTCTGCTCTAGATAATGAATGGTAGTTCCACCTTGTTTAAAGTTTGCATCCATAATGAGATCTTGGTGCAAGGGGATATTGGTTTTAATACCATCGATAACCACTTCATTTAACGCATTACGCATTCTACGAATAGCTTCATGTCTATCATTACCAAAAGCAATTAATTTCGCAATTAATGAATCATAGTTTGGCGGTACTTGATATGAGCTATAGATATGTGAATCTATACGAATACCTGGGCCTCCTGGTGGATGATACCAAGTAATCTTGCCAGGGCAGGGCAGAAAAGTTTTAGGATCTTCAGCATTAATACGACACTCAATAGCATGGCCTTGAATGATAACATCTTCTTGTTTAATGCTTAGTTTTTCACCGCTGGCAATTTTAAGCTGCTCTTTGACAATATCAATACGTGTGATCATTTCGGTGACAGGATGTTCAACTTGGACCCGAGTATTCATTTCAATGAAATAGAATTCACCGTCTTGATAGAGAAATTCAAATGTTCCCGCACCACGATAATTGATACGTAAACAAGCGTCGACACATATTTTACCAATTCTCTGGCGTTGTTCTTCAGTGATACCAGGAGCAGGCGCTTCTTCTAATACCTTTTGATGACGACGCTGCATAGAGCAATCTCTTTCACCAAGATGAATTGCGTTACCTTGGCCATCAGCAAGCACCTGGATTTCAATATGTCTTGGTGTTTCCAGGTATTTTTCCATGTAAACAGAGCTGTTACCAAAAGCTGTGCCAGCTTCGGTACGGGTTAATGAAATGGCATTGAGTAGGCTTGCCTCAGCATGTACCACACGCATACCGCGACCACCACCACCACCGGCAGCTTTAATGATAACTGGGTAACCAATTTTTTTAGCAATTTGTAGATTGCGTTTATCATCATCATCTAATGGACCGTCAGAGCCGGGAACACAGGGTACACCCGCTTCTTTCATGGCATGAATAGCAGAAACTTTATCACCCATTAAACGAATAGTTTCAGGCCTTGGACCAATAAAGATAAAACCGCTTTGTTCGACTTTTTCGGCAAAATCAGCATTTTCTGCTAAGAAACCATAACCTGGGTGAATAGCGACTGCATCGGTAATTTCTGCGGCAGTAATAATAGCCGGAATGTTTAAATAACTTTCAGGCGAGGGTGCTCGTCCGATACAGATGGCTTCATCTGCTAAACGCACAGGGAGTAAATCTCTATCCACGGTAGAATAAACTGCGACCGTTTTAATGCCTAATTCATGGCAAGCCCGCAAAATACGCAAGGCAATTTCGCCTCGATTGGCAATGACAACCTTATCTAGCATGGAACACCATTATTTAATTACAAAGAGGGGTTGACCAAATTCTACCGGCTGGCCATTTTCCACTAAAATAGCGGTAATAACCCCTGTCTTATCGGCTTCAATTTGGTTGAGCATTTTCATGGCTTCGACAATGCAGAGTGTATCGCCAGCTTTAACTTTTGCGCCAATTTCCACAAACGGTGGTTGATCAGGCGCAGGCGCTCGATACATTGTTCCTACCATTGGGGAGGTAACAATATGGCCCTCCGGTACAGCAGGAGCGGCAGGCGCAGCCTCAGATGATGTTGCAGCTAAAGGCGCAGGTGCTTGAGGCTGTGGATTCATTTGAGGTGAATGTGCCATTACATATTGTGTTGTATTAGAGTCCATTTTGCGGCTAATACGTACCGATTCTTCGCCTTCGCGAATTTCGATTTCCGCAACACCGGATTCTTCTAATAATTCAATCAATTTCTTTATTTTGCGAATATCCATTTTAACATCTCAAATTGCAGTTAAGATTTAAGAAAATTTTTCTATTGCAGCTTGGAGGGCAGCATAATAGCCTTGTGGGCCGAAACCACTGACCACGCCAATAGCAATGTCTGAAAAATAGCTAATATGTCTGAAGGTTTCACGTGCATGAATGTTTGACAGATGTACTTCATAAAACGGAATTTTAACGGCTAAGAAAGCATCTCGCATGGCAATGCTGGTATGTGTGAGGGCGGCGGGGTTAATGATAATCACTTGCACGCCATCTTCACGAGCATTCTGAATTTTATCGATAATTTCATTTTCGGCATTGCTCTGGAAGCATTCCAGTTGATGCCCTTTTGCAATGTTTAGCAATTCTTGATCAATTGCTTTTAGAGAAGTTTTCCCATATAAGGCGGGTTGGCGTGTGCCAAGCAAATTTAAGTTTGGTCCATGAATTATTAAAATCTTAGCCATGTTGATTGCCCAAATTGAAATTAACCATATTGTGGATCAATTCAAGCATGATGTCTATTAGATCGACGCAAGATACCAGAAGATGGACGATAATCACCGCAGATTATAGCAAGATGTCAACAAAGCACTTTATATTAGAAGAAGATAGAGCTTCTTCTTTACCAAGTTGGATCTTTTTCATTCATATCAAACAATATACGAGCAAGATTACGTAAGATCGCGACATATAGCCGCATATTCGATAATTAATCTATCCAATGGCTTAATATTGCATCTAGTGCTTCCCGCAGACTCACTATTAATATCTGTGGATATATCGACATAATCTTGCATGATAGAAGAAGATGGCCGCAAAATTAAGCACGATAGCGAATTTTCACAAAATATCCAATTTATTTCAACCAAAAAATATGTTTCTATTAACATAGCGGCAAGATTGGCGAAATTAACAGATTTTATATAATTTTAGAAGCAACATTAACGAAGATGTTAAGTTTCTTATAAAAGCATCCTCATTTGCGCCCTCTTTGCTGGTTGCCAATTTGGTGAATTAACATGATTGGCGAAGTTCGATGATTTTTTTGAATTTTAACTGCTATTTTAAAGACGATGGTGAATTTTACAAAAAAGTCCCACTATTAGTTCGATTTGGTGGTGCCTTCCATCCTAAATTAACAAGATTGGCGAATTTAACAGAAAATCTCGCTTTTTAAAAGCAAGATTAAGTATTTTATAGGAAGATGTGATTTTTAAAGCTGTTATTGACAATAATTATCTGATTACGCCAAATCCCTAATATGTTTGCAAGATCGCAACAAATAGCAACATTTTTCAAGAAGTTCTATCAAGTTCCCTTTAGTTCAGGCTGCATTGCATTGAACTTGGCTAAAAAGTGCTTTACTGAGATTTCACCGATAATGCGGTAGTTTTTCAACTCACTACCTTTTTCGTCGAAGAATAATACAGCAGGTGGACCAATTAAATCAAAGTGCTTTAATAGTTGTTGGTTAACTTCATTATATGAAGAGACATCCGCGCGTACTACCTGCCAGCTTTTCAGACCTTTCTGCACAACCGAGTTGTTAAATACCTCATGCTCTAGATGCTGACAGGAAATACACCAATCGGCATAAAAGACTAACATCATTGGTTTGCTCAATTTCTGGGTTTTTGCTTTCATCTCCTCAAAACTTGCAATCGAATCAATATTCTCAAAAGCCATTTTGTTGGTCGACTCAACCCCTTGCTTCCAAGGATTAAATGACAAAAGTTTGGCAGGATTTTGTTCACCTTGAATTGCTCCCCAAAAAAGGATGGCGGAATAAAACACGAATATCATTCCAATTCGCCCGCTCCATCCAGTGCGTGCACGAAATGTATTCATGCACCAAGCGATGAACAAACTTAAGATCCCCCATAAAACTAATATCCAAGCATTATGATAAATTCTGCCAAGTAACCATATACTCAATCCAAACATGACGATGGAGAAAACTTGGTTGACATGATGCATCCATGGGCCTGATTTAGGTAAAAATCTTGCGCCAATTGTTCCAAGCGCTAATAAGACTGTACCCATACCTAAACCTAATGCTAATAAAGCACTTCCTCCGAGCACAACGTTACCACTTTGCGATATATAACCAAGAGCTGTGATAAGAGGCGCTGTAACACAAGGTGAAGAGATGAGAGTTGCTAACACACCCATTATCGCGGCCCCTAAATAAGTTCCGCTTTCTTGCTTAGCATGTAGTGCCGTTAAAATATCTTTTAAACGAAGATGGTGCGGTAGATTTATCCTGACAAGCCCAAGTTGCACAAGTCCAAGTAAGGTAAACAATGATGCAAAAGTGATGATAACAGCGGGTTGTTGCAGACTTGCTTGTAAATTCTTACCCAATGTTGCAGCAATGATACCGGCAATGGCATAAGTAAAAGCCATACTCAAGACATAGCATAATGAAAGCCAAAAAGCTTTGCGTGTATTAAGATGCTTTTGTCCTACAATAATACCAAATAAAATTGGAATCATAGGCCATACACATGGGGTAAATGTGAGCAAAATACCAATCAAATAAAAGGTAGCAATCGATGTAAAAAATTTCTGTTCTTGTTGGGTTTGTTCTAAATCAGGCGCCGCAGGTATCGTAAAGTCTTTTTCTTCTTTTTTATTCTCAACGTTTTTATTAGTTACTTCTGTAGGTTCTGTCACTGGTAAAATCTGTTGAATATGATGTTCAGCAATACTCAAATCAAACATTTTAGTAACAGGGGGATAACAAAAGCCACTTTCTGAACAACCTTGATAAGCGACTTGCAGTTTATTAATTGTTTCGGTATGCGATTGTAAATAACTTGCCAGTGATATGGGAATGATTAATGAATGACGATAGATGGTTTGTTCGCCAAAATAGGGATCATTGATCGTGGTGGCTTCTGGCAACATTTGTGAATTCACCAAAGGAATTTCTTCGCCATCCGCTCGAATGAGAGTAACCATCACACTCTTTTGGTACAAATAACAATTGGGAGCAATTTGCCATTCCCCACGTATTGAGATGTCATCATGTGTCAAATTAAAAACAAAAGCTTGATCCGCTGGTAAAACTTTTGGAAGTGTCAGCGGTGAGAGTACGCTGGGTTTATCAGCATAAGCGGATGTCCAGCCTATTAACAGTGCCATGATTGCAAAGATAATTAAGTTGTATTTAGTTTTCCAATACGGCATTATTTTTAACCTTCATTCTTTGATGTGAGTACACAAATGGCTTCAGAATATTGTGTGGTTTATTGTACTTGTCCTGATTCAGCTAGCGCAGAAAGTATCGCGCATCAGCTTACAGAGTCAAGACTGGTTGCCTGTACAAACATTGTACCTCATTTAACATCAATCTACTTTTGGGAGCAAAAAGTCACCAAAGGAGATGAAGTACTCATGATAATGAAAACAAGACAAGATTTACTAGCTGACTTAGAAAAAGCGATAGTAGCTATTCACCCTTATAAATTTCCTGAATTTATCGCCATGCCTATTATATATGGAAATAGGAAATATTTAGATTGGGTGGATGAGGTAGTGGCAAAGTAAATTTAAAATACGACATCCCCCCGCGAACAAAGTTCGCGACCCCCTATCGAAGGGGGTAAAGATCCGCGCCCTCTGTCGCAAAGCGACTTGTAGTTCTAGAACGTTATCAGAAAATGATTGTTGGCACAGGTCGCCGTAAGCGACCCTTACCTACTTTGAAAAAGGAGGTCGCGAGTCTGCGAGCGGTAGATTTTATCTGGTTTAATCAAGAAAATTTATCCATCAAAATGACGGAAACACTTCTGAGTGCAGGGGGATTTTATCAAGAGGATAATAATATTAATTAGCATTAAAATATTATTATCTAGTTCCACCTTGCGACTTCTTTTTTTCCTTAAATTGTGCTGTATCGTGTTCATTAATAATATTATGCGCAATCTTTAAATTTTTATATGGAAGAACCGGCTTCATTGCTTTATGCGCACCTTTCTTAAAATCCACTAATCCATATTTTTTCATATTTTTTAAGGTTCTTGATGTATTACTTACTTTTCTACCTGCTAGCTCAGCAAGTTCAGTAATGCTCTCTGGCTCCTGAATTTTAATAATTTCTAATAAAAGTTTATTATCCGTAGATAATACTTGAGCTAAAGACTCAATAGATGTAAACCAAACTTTAGGTTCGTCTTCCGTAGGTTTATATTTGCCACTTGCAATTGCTATTGTTCTCATTTTTATTTGTTCATATGAGGCAATACCAACAACTAAAGTTTTCATATCATTCCTCTAAAAATTTATCTATGTCTTTAAAAAAGTCTTCTACTAATTTAGCGGCTGTTACATAAGTATATTCTTTAATTCTTTTACCATGCCGGATATGGTGCTTATGATCAAATTCACTATCATCATCCTTCCCAGGTATCTTATGCGCATTATCATATCCAATAATCCTATCACCATTTCGGTTATGAAATGTTAATGAGTATTTAACACCATGGGGCCTATTATCGGATTTGGTTATTCGCTTTGCCTCAAATTTTGCCCAGCAACCGTTATCAAATGCGATTATTTGTCCCTCAAGGTCCAATAGCGTGTCTAAAGTGTGAACAAGTACATCCATAAACCTGACTTATTGTAAGTATAGCATATGTTATCATCGGATGATAACATTGATAATATTCAGTAATCACCTAATATTTATCATTTATCAGTTGGGAGGTAGCGATTATATGCACTTAATGGATTAGTGTGTCTTAAAAACGTATGGCACGCCGACCACAGAGATGACGAAAGAAACACGTCATCTTAAATTGGTGTTGCCGCAAGAAAAGAGCAACGTTTATGTTTTGCTAAAAAAGCATATCTCTACACCAACACTCAATTTGCATTATGGAAAATATCCACTCAAACAGCGCAAAGTTAAAAAATCATTATTTCAGAATGCAATTATGTTCATTAAACACGATTTGGTGAGCTTTGCTCGCAAATTCCCTCTACCGCTTCGCGGGAGACGGTGCCGCTTTTAGCGGCGGGTGAGGGTCTTAAAAGAGCGATGTGCGTAATTTGCTTTTTAAAGACCCCCTCCCTAACCTCCCCCGCAAGCGGGAGAGGGGATCGGAAGGAAGCTCCCGCAAGCGGGAGAGGGGATCGGAAGGAAGCTCCTGCAAGCGGGAGAGGGGATCGGAAGGAAGCTCCCGCAAGCGGGAGAGGGGATCGGAAGGAAGTCCCTCGCAAGCGGGAGAGGGGATCAGAACCGAGAGCGTAGCGAACAGGCGATCTCTTCTTGTAAAGGAGAGAGGCGCAAAGCGCACAGAGAGATTTTTTCTTGATAAAATCCCTCTGCCGCTAAGAGCGTCTTCTCCCTTTTACAAACTGAGGAATCGACACATAATTTGAAGAAAATTTCTTAAAAATTATAATGTTAGTTTGAACTAGATTTAGCTTGCGAAGCTCTTACTCCGTCTCCCCTTGCGGGAGAAGGCGGGGATGAGGGGTGGAAAAA
>JACPOY010000001.1 GCA_016191245.1 Gammaproteobacteria bacterium
TAAATGCAAAAGAAAAAAAGCGAGCTGGGATGATTCATATTTAGCTAAAATTTTATCATTAGGACTTGGCGAACAAGTTACAGGATCAGCTTGTGAGAAAAAGATCACATAAGTTATAGGTCGGCAGTGCGTTTGCCCTGAAGGAATCGTCTCTAACAAAGATCCCGTCGAACAATTAATGATAGATAATTTTGAAATGGACTGTCAACGTGGTAAAGAAATAAATCGTAAATTAGATGAATTAAAAGCGCTTTCGTTACGCACCTGGCACTTACCAAAAGATAGAGAGAATATAACGCAAATACTAGAAGCAGAATTGCAAAAAAATAAAAAGGACAATAAAACATCTTTTGATATTAAACAGAAAATATTAGATAAATTAAATCATCCTCCCACAAAAGAACCTCAACGTTCTTACTGGTTGACAAAGAGACAACAATTTCAAAATAAAGATATTACTTTTGAAAAAATTCTTCATTTGTATTTGATGGGTGAAATAAGTGAATTTAGAGAATGTTGTGTTTTAACTGATACAGAAATTAGTGAGCTCAATACTCAAATTACTGAATATTTATTACAGGCAACTCAAGAAAATCAATATCAAAACATCCTAAAAATATTAGACGAACTAAATAATATTTTACCTGGAACACCAATGTACAATGAAAAGGTTACTCAACTTGGTGCTCTTTTATCTGCTCGTCGAAGTTATGATGATTATTACAATAATCGTGCGTACTTAGTGTATGAATTCATGCAAAAGATAATGATATTCCCTGAGCAAATGCCTTATTTGGAAATTTTACTAAAGAACAAAGATGGCTCCTATTCAAATGACGTAATTCAATTAATCATGGGTGGTGGAAAATCAAAGGTACTGATGCCTTTGATTGCAGTACTTAAAGCCAATGGTAGAAACCTATCTATTATTGAAGTTCCTGATGCACTGTTAGAATCAAATGCAGCCGATCTTTTTAAAGTGACTAAAGATGTTTTTGGGGTAAGTGGAAGAATCTTTCAATTCTCACGTCATCAGGATTCAAGTAGCAAGCAATTGAATCTTATTTACAAAATGTTTAGAGATTCCATAGTAAATAAAGAGTACATTGTTACAACGGCTAATTCTATACAAGCTCTTGAGCTAAAATATCTCGAATTAATCTTTTCATATCCTCACTCAACGTCTGATCAGGAAGAAACTGCAAAACAAATTAGAATTATTGAAAAGATCCTCACTTTGCTAGAACAACAAGGTGATGTGTTAATCGATGAGATTGATGCCATTTTAAAAATTTCGCAAGAATTCAACTATACACTTGGTGTCGGCGAAAATCTAAGCCAAGAATATAGAAAGGATGCTGTTGAATTTTTTTCTTATCTTGATACTTTAGCATTTACATTTAATGATATCGAAATTGATATTCATGATCTTATTATGGGCACTAAAGAATACCCTGAAAATCACCATAATGAACTATTAAAAACAATCGTCGGAAATATGATGACCTCCCGAGAGTCCCCGATTTACAATATTCTTAACGCTTTAGGAACATTACATAGAAAAAAGATTCATAATTTTTTAATTGGTAAATTGCATGATCCTAAAGAAGTTGCAGAATATATCGGTTCATTATCACCCAAGGACAGAAGCAAATTAGCGCTATATAAAGAACAATTGGCGACCTTAGCTCCATTAGCATTTTCTAAAAAACTTAATGTAAATTATGGTCCCTCTCTTGCTAAAGAAACCAGTCTTGGCAGAAAGGAAGTTGCTATCCCCTACTATGCAAATATGTGCCCTAGTGAGGGATCTGAATTTGGCAATATTGATTTAACGACTAATTTAACAATTCTCATGCAAAGGCGAAACGGTATATCACAATATATAATTAAGGAAATGATTCAACATTATATTCAAGAAGCCAATAATGAAATGAAGGCAAAAAATTGGACGATTGTTCCAGAGGAAACTGAAAGTGCAAAAGAATTTAAAAAACTAACAGGAATATCTTTATTTGCAATTAATCTTGATAGCCAAGAAGAATTTGAAGTTCATTATAATATAATGAAATCTGACAAAAAAGTGATAGACCACTGCTTAGTACACCACGTCCTTAATAATATTACCGTTAATACGAAAGTATTACGAACAGATCGGATTAATCATATTGCAAGGTTTTGTACATCACAAGGAATGTCAGGAACAACAAGTAGCTATAAAACATGGCACAATAGATTACATTTCAACCCTCAAGGGCCTGGGTTTGGTACTGATGGCAGAACTGTAGATACTTTAATAAAAAAGGTTAAAAATAATAATATTATCTTCAGTAAAGAGTATCATCATGAGGCCATTCTTGAACTACTTGCTCAACATGAAAACTTTAAAGAATTTAGAGCAATCATTGATGCTGGAACGTGCTTTCAAGGCATACCCAATATTCAAGTTGCCAAGCAATTAGCAGAATTTTATGAACAAAAAAATAATACTTTAGAAAAACATATTAAATTTATTCTCTATTACAATACTGAAAATAAACTATCAGCTCTTCCTGTTGGTGGAGGATCTCCTATCATCTTAACATCAACACTTCATGATGAGATCCAATCTAAATTAAAATGTGATATAGATCAATGTTTCACCTATTACGATCAACCTCATACTGTTGGTGCTGATATTAAACAAAAGCCATATGCTAGAGCATTTGTGACGGTTAATGAAACAACATCCCTAAGAGATTTTGTCCAAGCTGTGATGCGTATGCGTGATTTAGCAGGCACTCATGAAATTGACCTTGTGATTTCAGATAAACTGCGTGGACTTTACCCGAATATTAAAGACTGGAATATATTAGCTGTAGTGAATGTTTTATTTGATATACAAAAAAATCAACTCTTAGATGATCATTTTACTGCGGCATTAAAGAATATGGATAATGTTATAAGACAAAAATTATTCCGTTTTATTAAAAATACAAAGGATCCCGCAATCAAGTCTGCTATGCTCAACGAATGGCAAAATCATTTCATGTTAAATACTGTTTTAGATTCTTATTTCAAATATAGTTTAAGTAAGCAATCCAGTAATACTTTCTCTGTACTTGAAGAATATTCAAAAAATTTAATTGGTAACTATAGCGCATGTTTGGAAAAATTTGCAATTACAGATGTTGCTTTAGATAGTACTTCGCGAGAACTAGATAATATCGTTAAAGACTATAGTCAATATTGTCGCGAAACTATTGATTATGTACCAAGAGAGAATGTGAACAGTGAAGTAATTGCTGAAGCTGAAAAACAACAACAGCTTAAAGTACAATTGGAGCAAAAACAATTACAAGTAACTGATGCAGGATTTGAATTGAAAGCGCTTGATTATATCAACTGGGAGAGTAAACTCCATATTGAGAATTTTAGAATTGAAGGGGCAAATGATCCCAATGTCAAAGTTTTTCCATTAGAAGATATGTGTAAAGATGTAGATAGAACTTGGTCTTTTGATAAAAATATTGCTGTTTCAGATAATTTTGCAAGAACGTACAAAAATCAATCCCATTTATTAGACGATTATCGTAAGAGCATCTATTCAGTCTTGGTTATCAAAGAAGGTGAGCATTTTTCTTTATTGGTGCTAACACCAGAAGAAGCGGAATTTTTCACAAAAAAAATTGATACTTTACAACAGCCTTTTGATGAATCTAATAAATCAATATGGATAGAGAGTACCAGTCAAACTAAAATTGCGGGTTTCAAGCCAGATAATTTTAGTGAAACCGAGGAAATCCATTATCAGCAATTATTTGAACAAATAAGAGTGTTTAATGGCGATTGTAATCTATTAAGCGATAGACTTCATCAAACTCAAGGTCAACATAGTTGGTTAATGGATAAGGACATCAATAGTAAAATTCAGTTTGTAAAGGATCATGTTTTACCGACTCAACCCAATAAAATGAAACAATTTGGCTTGTTAATTCAAACAACTGAGCAGCTTCATTTAACCAAAAATAAAAAGGCAAAGCACCCAACTGACAGAATAAAGCCCTTGCTTTACAAGCCGCCCATAGCCGTCAAAGACAAAACCGTAGCTGCCAAGCATAAAGCGAAAGAGAACATTAACCCACAAATTGAAAAAGTGAATACTCGAAAAAGACAAGGCGAATTAACTTATCAGGCCAAATCAAAACTAAAACCAACACCACGAAAAAACCTCGATGCATTAGATCTTCAAAGCGGTGCAATCAAGACTGAGAAAAAAAATAAAGATACTCCTTCTGGTCCCCTCTCAGGTAAATGAGTTGATATATCTACACGTTCAAGTTCTCTTTGAACGCTCATGTAATATTTGATCAATATGGTTCATTCTTTCTTGGTCTGTGGGATGAGTTGGCAGAAAATAATGATGAAGCTCTTCCCTCCAATTTGTGTAATATTGATTGTATTGTTGTAAATATGCTTTACATTCTACAAGTTCTTCATTTGTCAAATTATCAAGGGCTATCTCATCGGCTTTTTTTTCCATAAAAACGTGATATTGGCTAGATAATTTTGCAAGCATATATCGACCAAGCAAAGGAAGAACAACTGAAGTGCCTAGCAAAAGTATAGGATTATTTGTAATGTATTTGATGCTATCACACCATAAGTCATCAATACTTGTCTCAATAATTTTTTCGCAATATAAATGCTCTTCTATTATCAAATCTCTTAATTGCTGCATTAAATAATATACTGTCACATTAGGTATGATGTAAGTAGATAAAATATTTAGTACGTTATTTACATTTCTATTCTGTAGTTGATTAACAAATGGAATAGTAAATTTTTTTAGATGATGTTTTAGGTATATATGAGCCCATTCATGCGCTAAAACAAACTTGATAAATGCTGGTGATTTCCCTACTTCGACAAGCTCCTGTTCTGGTATAAAAATAAAGCAACCATCCGTAAGAGCTCCATGACCTAATGAAAATAGCTCGGGCATAAGAATTACTTCCGGACGCAGATCTGTGCTTTTGCGCCGTGATAAGGTTTTAAAAAAATCATCTATATCAATACTACCAATCTCAGTCAGTCTTATTTTATCATATAATCTTGGATATATTTCTTTTAATTTATGTATTCTCTCAATTTTAGTTTCAATGTTAAAAAAATTTAATATTTTACTTGTCGATCTATTACATACATTATTACAAGCAAGTGCTATTGACCCAATATTGTGATTTATTGCAGACCAAATGGAAGAAATCATATTTCAAGTCTTTTTATCAAATAATGGATATTACTGAATCGTTTTCTGATGGTAATTCTAAAGTGACGATTTGAATTTTCCTTTTTGTCTAATATAAAAATCTACTGCTTAATTGACGCTAGGAGAGACATGACAGCTATCGCTTCTTCTCAGCTGGTAGTTCCCCGTTTGGGTTGCAACCAAGACGCAAGCCCTCTCCTAGGTGAGCAAAGTGAACAACTTTATCTCTTCTCTTTCTCCTTGTCAGCTTAAATTTTCCAAGGCCACAAGATGTCCTTCTCCTAAAATAGGACGCCTGCTTTCCTTCCTGCTTGTACCCACTTTTAGACTTTTTGATAGCTGAGCTTGTTCAATTTACTCAACCCCGTTCCCTGAAGGCAGGTCGTTGTGAAAATAATTTGGAAGGAGGGACCATTTAGTATTGCAATTAGATTCATTATGCCTACAATCAAGATGTAAAAGGAACGCGTCCCAAGAAACCATTAAGGGCCAGCACATGAGCGGAAGTCGCGTCTTCCCCTTACCCCCCAACCGTTCGCACTTTGCTTTTTTACCCGGGAAAATAGAGGTAAAAAGCGAAGACGCGTTGCCTTTCTCTACATTATTTCTTCTCTCCCAAATTTTCTGGTATAGCGTTGGGCTGTCCTTACTCTATGACATGACCGAGAGCATGTGGCACTGGCCGCACGTAATGGTCATCGCTTTTTATGGTGGCATGCTTGTTGCTAGTGCTTGGCTGAGTCACCTGGCGGTAAAAACCTGTGCCGGATTGACCTTACTATTGATGCTAGTCATCTTCTATTTTAGCTTTTTTGGGCAATCAACAGAGCTTGGATTTATGAAAGACCTTGTCTCGATCATGTCTGGGCGTTGCATTGACTACACCTGCTGGGTATTTGTCATGGGCAGCAGTATCTTAGGTCGGTTAACTTTGGTGTGGACGGTCAATGAGAAAAAAATAAATCTGGCGGGCTGGGTCGCACTTGCTAGTTTTTTGATAGGGTGCTCCATCTCAATTTTACCGCAAGTGACGGCTATGTTTGCAAAGGGTGACAACCTGGAAAGCATTTTAGCAAGTCAGGGACTCAATTTAATTTGGCTTGCCTATTGGGGCATGCCAATGAGGGGCCAAAAAAATAATGACGGCATCCTCAATCAGACCATCGCAAAATACATCAAACTTCCCAAACGTTCCATCATCTTAATCATGGGAGCACTCTCTTACGTTTTTTACGATTGGGCTTGTCAATATCTTGCCACTTGGCTGCAAATTATCTGGTTCTTTGCTCCCGTCGTGCTCTACTTTTATATACAAAAGCGTAAAATGGCTAAAGTCTGAAACATGTTTTTCGAAAAAAGAAAAGCCGATGTTAGCAATCAGTTAGTTTGAAAGTAAACCATGTATTAAGGATCCTGTTGGACAATAAACTCAGTTAATAAACTTATAAGTTTCCTCAACTTTATAGGATGACAATTTTGTGAAGGGCATATCGCTAAATATCAATATCAACCCATAATGAGGCATGATCAGACGCTGCATCCTTCTCAGATTGAATCTCAGGAAAATGCGGAAAAAGCGTACCATTTTTGCCTCCCCATACCCCTCGCCTTTCAATACCGGCGGCTTGCACTTTCTCTACTAATTTTGGCGACATAAGAATATAATCAATTTTTCCTGATTTTGTGCCATTAGCGTAAGTACCTGGACGACCATCATCTTCAAAAGCAGAATGAGACATGACATCAGTCAACGTTGAATTATTATTGAGTAATGGAGCAAGTGTTTCACTGTCTGGAGTATCATTAAGATCGCCGACAACTGCAATGTACTCATAACCTTCTTCTAATCTTTTTTCGTATATTTCTCTAACACGCTTTGATTGCCTCAAACGCTTTTGGTTAGAGGTAGCAGCAACGCCATAGCCTTTGCTTTTAAAATGATTAATTAATATCAGCAATTTTTCACCAGAGGCAAGCTCAACAAGATATTCAATACAATCTCGACTAAAAATAATTCCTTTTTCATCATCATCATAGATATGGCTGATCATAGACAAAATGGGAAAGTCCTTTTTAGTCAAAATACCTACATCAATTCCTCTATCATCATTACCATCAACTAACATCACTTGTTCAAATGGTTCAACACCTACTTTAGGTAAAGTACCTTCATTAAAGCGCTTCAAAGCAAGCGATCTTCTACTTCAATAACACATTGAATATCAGCGTCAATCTCCTTGATAACACGAGCTGTATTTTCAGTGGCGGTTTCTTTTACCTGTTCCTTAACTAATTCAAACCAACCAATCCAATCAGCGCGACCATTGGCTATAATTTCTACCTGCCCTGATGTCCTTTTTTTAATAAACTTTCCACGGGTGTCACGTAAACGAATGTATTTGCTTTCCCCTTTAGATATTAACCCAGGATAGCTTTGCATGATTTCAATCATCTCAATTGTAATTTTATTAGAATAGGTTGGACGTGCAATAAGATTGTTTAGGCGAGAAAAATCTTCAAGTACTGATTTCCCTTCCTCCCACGTTGACAAATTCATGATAGCTGCACGATCGAACAGATTTTCAAGATTAAAGGTGGATAAGCGCATAATGCCTCCTACCATATACACTAAAAACAGAATCGTAAAAAGCATATCTCAGTAATATTATAGTTAAACTCAGCCCTATATTAAGAGGGAATTGGATGCCTCCAAGTGCAGATAAATCAATGCCTTAACAAAAGAAACAGTATATTGTCATTAAAGCTAGCACTATAAAATTAACTGCAAATAGTAACAAGCCTTAACACAAACCATAAGAATTTATTACTATACTAATGTAAATACCCAGTTAAATTGCAGTTAAAATATATGAAAAATCTTCAACATTACAAAGAAACATTTCAAGAAGATATTTTTTATAATTTATCGGTTTTGAATGAATGGAAAAATAAATTACCCAGCGATAATCTCTACTCAACAGCTGTACAATTATTGCTTTTTATCAAAAAGCTCAATCAACAATCCATCCCTCCGCAAAGAAGATATCAAACACTTTCAACGATTACAAAAATTATATGTGAATTCTCGCTTGGAATAAGTCAGGCTATCTCATCCAATTGCGAATTAGACAAAAAACAACGCATCTTTTCATATTTAAATGAAACTCTTTATATTGAACTTGCGAAAAGTTATCAAGCTATAATCAATGAATCTATAAAAAATATTCACTTATACAAAAAGATCTTAATATCAGCATTAGAGAATTCTTTTTTTTGCTATTATACAATTATAAAAACGGCGACATTTGAGCATAGAAGCATTCCTAAAGGTGCCTGGCAAGATTATCACAAGATTTACCAGATCACTTTGTCTAGTCAAATAAAAAAATTTCCTGAAATCAATGCCATCGTTAATACGTATCATTATTGCTTACTATTTTCCATCTCAAACATACATTGTATTCCTAAAGAAGAAATTGAATCTATCTCACATGCAATCAATGATTTATCAAAGTATTTAAAGCTTAGTGAATTCAATGGTGCAGCAACAGGACGTTATATCGTAAATTTCAATAAAGACACGGGTCCCATATTTATTAAAAATTCAGAGTCTATAATTGCAAATTGTTTTAATCTTGATTTAACTCTCGTTATTCAAAGATTACAACAATTAAAAACATCATATTCTCCAATTGAAATACCACCTATCGAAAATAAATTCACTCCTTCTGAAGCATTACTTTCAATACCACAAATTAACTTCCTTTTAAAAGCATGGAGCTCAAACAGAATACGAATTGAGAAAAGAATTGGCAGTGCAGGTACTGTGAACGTTTGCTTTGGATTTTCAGCTTGCTATCGGTATGTTCAAGAAGAAATCCTCAATAAGGAATTTGTTGATTCAGAAAATCCTATTATACTACCTACTTTATATAAGGCAGAAATTGTAAATATCAGCAAAAATGGTTTCTGTTTAAGTTGCCAAGATGATATTTTAGATCTTGCCGCTATAGGTGAATTAATTGCCATTAAAAATGAAAATGATAGTAATGCTAAATGGAGTTTAGGAACCATTCGTTGGATGAATAGAAATGTAGATGATTCGTTTTATCTTGGGGTAGAAATACTTTGCGAAAATGTAAGACCAATCAAATCTCTTATATTAAACTCTAATGAATCCTCTTCTATTCCCACTTTTATTTTACCTAATCAATTAAATATGCCAGTTACAATAATAGCCCCCATTAAATCACTTTTACCAGGAAGTAATCTTGAATTTGAATATGAAGATCAGATCTATCAAGCAAGTTTAGTTAAATTAATTGGCAAAGATGCTCAATGTGATTATTTTAGTTTATCTTTTAAAAATATGTCATAATTTTCACTCTATTTTTCCAAACATCCTGGCTTATCATTTCTAGGATTATTCACCATTGTTGATACTTCCTTGGCTTTAAATAGTTTAGCCGGCAACGCTTTGAAGAGTTTTTCAAGTTGTGTAGGATCCGCTTGGCTATCAAGCCACAAAGGTAATTTTTGATAATCTATAATTACGGGCATTCGTGAATGATACTTTTTTACAAAAGCATTTGGCGATGTTGTTAAAAAGGTAAATCCGGTTTGAATTAGACCATCTTCCTTTTCACATCTATCCCAGATTGCTGCTAAAACGAGTGGTTGGTTGTCTTTGTAAGAAAGATAAAAGGGAATTTTAACAATTTCTTTACCGACGGCTATTTCTTGCCATTCATAATAACCACTGGCAATTACAGCACAACGGTGCTCTTTGAAAGCTTTGCGAAACATCGGCTTTTCTTCCACAGATTCACTTCTAGCATTAATCAATTCTTTAAACTTACTATTTTTATTCCAAAATGGCGAAAACCCCCAATGCATTAATTGCGGTATTTTGTCTTCAGTGCAAAGTACCAAACAATTTTGAGTCGGCGAAATATTATAACGTTGTCGAAGATCGAAAGGGATTTCAATATCGAAATACTTCTCAATATCTGACTTCGGATAGGTTAGTGCAAATCTGCCTGGCATGGGTAAATCTATCTCATTTTTAATGCTGTATTATGAGTATAGAATATTGTTGGCATTTATAAATGAACAATCATTCAATCACTTATTTATCTGTGCTACTACACTACCAAATCAGTTTTTTTCAGCTAAGCTTTTATGTTTCAACGAGGTACTTCCTAATGAAAGATGTTGAAAATTCCAGACTTGCCATCTGTTTTGGTTTTATCTATATCATGTTTTTTGCATTAGGAATAAGTCATGCACAAGGATCTCAGGATGAGTATTTTAGAAGTATATTATTGAATCCACCTGAAAAATTTGTTGTATCAGGATTAAATAAAATACCTCAAGGTGGTAATGACAAAATAGCAATTGATCTAGGCTCCAGTATTGGCCATGAAACAAAATTTCTCTTAGAAAAAGGCTATCATGTCATTGCTGTTGATAGCAACTCACGAGCCCTTCAATTTATGATGCTACAGCCGGGAATGTCAAAATTAAAATCTAAACTGACAACTATCAATTCAACATTCGAAAGACTAGATTTTTCAAAACTACCTCGTACTGATCTTATTATCTCAAGTTTTGCTCTTCCTTTTATAAACAAAAAAGATTTTAATCGTGTGTGGAATGACATTACTTCAACCATAAAACCAGGCGGACATATCATTGTTAATTTATTTGACCCAGGATTTACTTTTTTTAATAAAAAATATGATATGACTTTTCATACTAAAAATGAAGCAAAGGCGCTGTTTAGTAATTTCAAAATTATAGAATTTCGTGAAATGAGAAACGATCCTTTGAAACCTGGGTCAAAAAATCATTATTATGTGATTATAGCGAGAAAATTGCCTCATTGAAGAACGTAAAGTTTAGTGTATAATCATCTCATTTAATAGATGAGATGATTCACAATGCGTTATATTATAGGATTAACACCAAAAGTTACTCTTCCCTATGTAGCTGCTGCTCAAGAATTATTTTCAGATGTTAGTGATGGTTATTTATTATCAAACTCCGTTTATCCTCATATTACTCTAGTACAATTTGAAACCACCAATTCATCACAAGTGAAATTGATATGGGACGAGATTGCCAGCAATCATACTCTCTTTCAACCACAACTCATTGGTATAAATTTCATTAAAGGTCAAGGTGAACATAGTAAATTTTACTGGGCTCAAATTGGTGTCGAAAGAGATCCTCTGCTGATGAGTGCTCATCATCAAATGCTAGATTTACTAAAACATCATCACTTAGATTGTTTAATTGATTCAGGGGATATCTATAAACCTCATATTACCTTAGCTAGAATTAAACTACTCAAATCAATCCCATTGTGGCCAATGAATATTTTAGAATCTTCTCTTTTCAACATTGCCATAGGTAAATCAGATAAAAATGGAAGATATCTTAATCATTTTGATTTATCTCATGCACAGGGCATCTTCTAAAACTTCACCTTTTATGCGATGAGCGGTCCGATAAATGGTTGTTAAAGTGTTAACTGCTTCAAATTAACCCTGTATATTTCGCAATCAATTACAGAGTTATTTATGGGAAGGGTTATGCTTTCATTTAAAGGTAAAAATAAATTCGAAACAGATAAATTGAATTTATTTTCATTAGCCTCACAAGGCGAATTTGAATCGGTTCAGAGGATGTTATCAAGGAACCCTATTCTAGCGACATGCCAAGATCCATTTAATTCTCAATATAATTTATTAGATCATGTTATTTTAAATTCAAAAAGTAATATTGCCAGCATAAAACTAATGATGCCATATCTTGGCAAACATACTGCTATCAATGAAGTATCATTACATTATCTTGTTAGAAACAATCAGTTCAAGATGCTTAATATTTTATTGAAAGATAACATTATTGATCCTAACCATATTTATCCTTCAGGTATTTGTCTGTTAGATGCTTTTAATCAAGCAATTGCAACTTCAGCTGCTGGGATAAAATGGAAATTAGAAAAAACAAAGAACTACTTATCTGCAGATTATCATCTTTTAACAGCTGAAGATGTCAAAGAGAATATCGTATTAGACAAACTAGCTAAACGAGTTGAAGGATTAGTTCTCGATTTGATTGATCCAGATTTAATTCCTGATGTAAAACCAAAAAAGTCACCAGAATTATTTCAAAACAGCTCTAATCCTTCGGTGAAAAGTCAATTAAGTTTATCCAAATCAGCAGGTATTAGCGCTCGTTTTGGTCATACTAGTACAGCCTCAGCCTGTAGCTTAACACAAGCAGATGGAATGAATAATGTTCCCAAGGGCAGGCGTTCACAATTAATTCAATCGTACTAGAATTATCAAGAAATGTGTCTCTACATTCTAACAGCAGCAATTATGCTTAGCTGAGCAGTACTACGGCTCGGTTAAGCATATTAGTTCATCTCTTCAGTTACTCATTCAAACTCTAATACTTAGATATCAAATTAACTTCTTTAATGTCCTATTCATATACTTTATCAATTTAAAAACATTGTTAAGATAAGTTTTAACTTTTTATTTTCGGCAATGTGCTGAATAATGAAACTATTAACTTTATGAAATACGGCATTCAAACAGGAGCGTAACTTTGAAGCGAATTATTATAGGTTGCCTTTTGCTGGGAGGAAGCATCGCCAACGCTGCAGAGCTGTTAACAGCAACTGCTACCTATGAACAGTTACCTTTAGAACGTTGGTTTGAGGGCACGGTAGAGGCAGTGAATCAAGCTACCGTTTCTGCTGAAACCAAAGGGCGCGTCGCTGATATCTTTTTTGATATCGGAGATACCGTACCAGCTGGAACCGTAATTTTGAGACTTGTCTCTAATGAACAGCGAGACGCACTAAATCAGTCAGAAGCTAAGCTATCTGAAGCGCAAGCCAACTTAGATGCTGAAACAAAAGAGTATGCACGCCTTGATGAACTTTATAAACGTAATATCGTTTCAAAATCAGACTGGGATCGGGCAAGTGCTCGTTTTAATATTGCAAGAGCCCAAGTCGCATCTGCGCAAGCAGGTCTTAAGACGGCACGAGAACAATTAAGTTATACTGAAGTTCGGGCACCTTATGGCGGCATCGTCAGCGCACGCCATGTCGAATTAGGTGAAGCAGTGCAACCAGGCACCCCTCTCATGTCAGGTTTTAATTCAAAGTCGATGCGCGTTCTAGCCACTCTCCCACAAGCAGTATCAGAGAAAGTCAAAACATTAAATAAAGCCAGTATCCGAAGCGATGATGGGACGATGATCATACCTTCCAAAATTATTTTGTATCCCATCGCAGATCCTACAACGAGCACAGTCAAAGTACGACTTGAATTACCAGAAGCAACATCGAATCTTTATCCAGGTGAATTCGTTAATGTCGGCTTTACCGTAGGAGATGTTAAACGTCTACTCATTCCTACAGCCTGCGTCGTCTATCGTTCTGAAGTCACTGGTGTATATGTCATCAAGGATAATGTACCCAAGCTTCGACAAATTCGTCTTGGAAACCAATTTGGAGAAAAAATCGAAGTACTAGCGGGATTAGAAAACGGTGAAGAAGTTGCAATCGATCCAGTGGCAGCTGGTATTGCTCTTCACACCTCAAACATGGGGAATAAACATGACTGAACCCAAGCAAAGCCTTGGTTTTTCTGGAAAAATAGCAGCCTATTTTGAAAATTCTCAGCTTACTCCATTACTTGCCCTTGTTGGATTGTTATTGGGGATCCTCGCGATTTTTATTACCCCGCGCGAAGAAGAACCTCAAATTAATGTCACTATGGCAAATATTTTTGTCCCATTTCCAGGTGCTTCTGTTTCCGATGTTGAAAATCTCGTTACTTCGCCAATGGAACAAATTTTAGGGGAAATTAATGAAGTCGATCACATCTACTCTGTTTCACGCCCAGGGATGTCTGTTCTCACTGTACAATATAAAGTAGGCGTACCGCGCACAGAAGCATTAGTTCGTTTATACAACGCGATTTATTCAAACCAAGATTGGCGGCCCTCTAATATTGGCATCCTCCCCCCGTTGGTGAAACCTAAAGGAATAGATGATGTACCCGTGGTTGCGCTTACACTATTTACTAAAGATCCTGCCCGAGGTGCATTCGATTTAAAACAAATTGCCCATGCATTGGAGGCTGAACTCAAACGCGTACCAGGCACCCGTAATATTAATACCATCGGTGGACCTGAACAGATCGCTAGGGTTGCTTTAGATCCGCAAAAATTGGCTGCCCGCGGTTTATCCGTAACCGAACTTCGACAAGCATTACTGGCCAGTAATGCTGCTTTTCACGCTTCTGCGATAATTGATGATAATGCCTATATTCCTGTGCAGGCAGGTGAATTTCTATCGAATCGAGATGAGCTTGCTGAACTGATAGTCGGATTACATGCTGGAAAACCTGTTTACCTTCAAGATGTTGCTCGCATTGAATATGGCCCTTCTGAAAATCAAAATTACGTCTGGTATGCCTTAGCTGAGAATCACCATACCTATGAGCAACAACCAGCCGTTACTCTTAGCATTAGCAAAAAATCTGGCGAAAATGCGGTCGAGATTGCAAATAAGATTATTGAACGCGTACCGCAGCTTAAGGGTAGCTTCATTCCTGATGGGGTTGAAGTCGCTGTCACACGAAATTATGGCGCAACGGCAGATGAAAAGGCATCGAAATTAATTCAAAAACTGATTTTTGCAACCATTTCGGTCGTCGCATTGGTGCTATTAACCCTGGGCTGGCGAGAAGCGATAGTGGTAGGCAGTGCAGTAATATTGACCCTTGCTATCACCCTCTTTGCCTCATGGGCTTGGGGTTTCACCATCAATCGGGTATCACTTTTTGCCCTTATTTTCTCAATAGGTATTTTGGTGGATGATGCTATTGTGATTGTCGAGAACATTCACCGACATATCGCAAATGGATCTAAAAACATCATTGATGCTATCCCTTTAGCAGTGAATGAAGTGGGTGGACCTACCATTCTTGCCACCTTTACAGTCATCGCCGCGCTCATGCCGATGGCCTTTGTCACAGGACTGATGGGCCCATATATGAGTCCAATTCCGATCAATGCTTCAATGGGAATGCTCATTTCACTTGTTATAGCATTGACCTTTACGCCTTGGTTATCGAGTAGAATGATATCCAACCACGTTAAAGAAAGCACCTCTAGCGAACATGTCAATGAATGGTTATCACAATCTTTTCACAAAACAATGACACCATTTTTAGGCCAAACAAACCGACGTAATCGTTATTGGTTAGCGGGTAGCATTATCGCTCTTATTTTCCTTGCAATTAGTTTGGTATTATTCAAAGTGGTTGTGCTTAAAATGCTCCCTTTTGATAACAAAAGTGAGTTCCAAGTGGTTGTGGATTTACCAGAAGGCGCTACTGTCGAACAAACCAATGCAGCACTTGGCACACTTGCCGATTATCTTATTACCCTGCCTGAAGTAACGGATATACAATCTTATGCTGGTACTGCATCACCCATTGGTTTTAATGGGCTAGTACGTCAATATTATTTACGACAATCTCCCAATCTTGGCGACATTCAAGTCAACTTAAAAGACAAACACAATCGTACACGCTCAAGTCATGAGATTGCTTTGGCAGCAAGATCTAAATTGGAAGAAATTGCTAAAAACTACCAAGCGAATATTAAAGTTGTGGAAGTGCCACCGGGCCCCCCTGTTCTAGCCCCTTTACTGGCTGAAGTATATGGTCCTGATTATCCCGGACAAATACAAAAGGCAAAACAATTACGAAAACAATTTGAACAGAGTGAAGGAATCGTCGATATTGATGACTCCGTAGAATCGAATGCACCACGTTTAATAGTTTCTGTTAATCGACAAAAAGCTGCATTACTTGGAGTCAATCAAGAAGAAGTGACAAATGCTATTGCCGCTGCATTGGGTGGCGTAGATGTGACTTTTCTCCATACTGGGCATGCCAAATACCCCATACCTGTTCGCATGGAATTACCTGTTGCCGATAAAGCTGATATTGAAAGCTTATTGGCACTCAAAGTTAAAAGCGCATCAGGAAAACTCATACCTATATCAGAAGTTGTTAACGTTCATCAATCTCAATGGGAAAATAGTATCCATCATAAAGATTTATTACCTGTTGTGTATGTCACAGGCGATATGGCAGGTAAAATTGATAGTCCGTTATATGGTATGATTGCGATAATGGGAAATCTTAAGAAAGAAATCTCCCAGTTTTTTATACGTCAACCGGAAAATACTTATAACTACAGCATCAAATGGGATGGGGAATGGCAGATCACCTATGAAACATTTCGTGATATGGGGTTAGCCTATTCGGTAGGACTCATTCTCATTTATCTTCTTGTTGTTGGACAATTTCGTTCTTATGCTGTTCCACTCATTATTATGGCTCCCATTCCATTAACGTTGATTGGGATTCTGCCTGGTCACGCGCTGCTAGGAGCACAATTTACGGCAACCTCCATGATTGGCATGATAGCTTTGGCTGGCATCATTGTGCGAAACTCCATTTTACTAGTTGATTTCATTAATAAATCATTGCTAGAAGGTAATTCTATTGAAAGCGCAGTTATTCAAGCTGCTGCTGTTCGTGCTAAACCTATCATTCTCACAGGATTAGCAGCAATGCTGGGAGCTTTCTTCATATTAGATGATCCCATTTTTAATGGCCTGGCTGTCAGTCTTATCTTTGGAATACTCGTATCAACATTGCTAACGTTAGTCGTAATACCGATACTTTATTACTGCTTAATAGAAAGACAACAGAAATAGTAAGAACAATTACAGTTTAGCCATCACTCGTTCAAGTCTTTGTTTTACTTCAACGGCAACGTTACGTATTTCTTCGTGGTTAACTATTTCGACAAGCACATTTGGATCCATAAATTCAACATACACTTTATCATTTGCATCCATGCGAACAACAACATTACAGGGAAGCAACAACCCTATGGAAGGCTCTACTTGCAAAGCTCTTTGAGCCAATTGTGGATTACATGCTCCAAGAATTTGATACGGTGGCATATCCAAATCAAGCTTTTTTTTGAAAGTAGCGGCAACATCAATGACAGTGAGTATTCCGAAACCTTCTTTCTGTAATTCTTCCTTTACTTTATCCAGTGCTATATCGAGTGAATAGGGAACAGATTTACCAAAACCATACTTATTATTCATTAATTTGCCTCTATACTGTTAAAATAATAATACAACTATAGTACATCATTCTGATAAAATGAAACAAATAAGCGCGTGTACGGAATAATGCACAAATATTGTTACAATAAGTGCACACTTACAACTCCGTCATTGCGAGAAGCAATGACAGATTAATGGTTTGATTAGTTGCTAAAAGGGAAATAAATTGTGTTGTAAATACCCCTTTTAATGACTTCTTTTTTATGTTTAACAATTTTTTCTCAACATTCTAGCAATGATATTCAACAAATTATCGAAATCTATGACCTCTACTATTTAATCATAGGTCATGTGTAGAACTTTTCATTAGATTCTGAAGTCATATTTTATATAGCTTTGAATATTGAACTTAAGGTATGGTCACCATGGTCTTGAAACAAAGCCCCGATGATATTAGATCTTTATTGAATGATATCAGCCTATTCTTATCCACACAAAGAGTGCTAGGGATAGATAATTTCAATCGACCTAAATATGTCACCCCTCATATACAAGAACTTAATCTTTTATATTTCGAAGTCTCCCGATTGCACGCAAATAAACAAGAAATAGATCCCGCATTAATCCAGCAACTTAACGAAAAATATGCTGCAGCAGCTTCTTTAGCAAAGCTAGGAAATTCTAGCCGTCCTAAACAAATTTCACATCAATTCAAAATTGATTCAGAGCTTAAATCAGAAGCTTTGCTTGATGGTGTTTTAAAATTAGATGAAATTCATGCTCAATATGCCCAAAAAGTGATAGCTGAACCACCGGATAAACTTCAATATGAAATAAAAAAAAATGTAATACATATTGCAGATAAAGACTTAGCTATCACAATAGGATTGTATAATCAGCCAAAAGGAAACATGAAAGCTTCAAAAGTTGATCTCGGATTCAACCCTAAAGATGTCATGTCTTACACGGTTGACGCTAGTAACCTAGATCGCATAAGAGTCATTCCACAATTTCAACAAAGCCCTGCTAGCCCTTATCAAACCCAACATTTTGAGCAAGGCGCTATCATTCCAAAAGTACAAAGTAAAGGTAAAGAATTAAAACGATTGAATTCTGCAATTAACAATTACAATGGATTATGTGAAATTATCTGTAACCATATTGTAATGAACGATATCTTATCCCCTGCTAGAGGTACTCCACGCCAGGCATTCGATGCTCTTAATCAAACTATGGTAATGAAAAAACTTGAAGAAGAAGTAGCTCCGTTGCACATTTTAAAACAAGTATCTGTATTTCAACTTTTAAAAGCTTCTCTTTTTAACAAAATTCCATACAATCATTTAAGTACTAAAGAACAAAAAGGCCTTAATAATCTTAATGAAAAATTGCAAAATAACCCGGAAAAAGTTAATGAACTCATGTCTAAAGCGATTGATAACATCCAAGTGGGCACCTATGCCAAATTTTTTGCATTCAAAAAGGAGGGCCTCAATTTTCAGGGCCATTCAATGTTAATTCGAAAAAATGAAAATGGAAGTTTTATCTTTTTTGATCCTAATCACGGCGCAAAAACTTTCGCCACAAAAAAAGAGTTACAAACACGTCTTATTGAAGCATTCAAAGAATGTCATAGAGAGTTTAAATCTGAGAATATCTGCTTTATGGATGTTCAAAAGATGCTTCCCAAACCTGAGCAGAAATTATCTGAACGAGCAAGAATATAATCTATCACGTTCAGATAAAATATTTAACCTTGAAGGGTATCTTGTAGCACTATTTTAACCCTAATTTGATATTTTTACGCATTTCTACTTGTCCCTCAACGAAATCATAATATTTCGTATAATTAGTTTTTTGACCAAAACTCATTATATATCCTTTCCAACTAGCTTGCGCATCTTTTCCGTTTTGCTCTGCCTGTTTGGAATCAGATGCCTTCACTCTAGCAAAGGAATAAGTAAAGTTTGCATAAAAATGCACATACTTCATATAAGCAAACGAAGCCAATCCAAGCATAATGCCCACAGGCATTAAGAAATAAGCTAAAGGTGCAGCAATCAAGGTAGCTTTAAAGGCTAGTTTCAGTGTTTCTACATTAAATATCTCGTTAGCAATAAATCGTAATTTTGCAAGTTTGCCAAGCTTGCTATAATATTTATAACCATGCGTTCTATCATAAGCACGTTGATAAAAAGATATTTCATTTCGAATATTTTTACTTCTGGCTTCAAGTGCTTTGGAATTAAAATGCCCCTCTTTGTCTAAAACTTGCTGAAGATTAAGACCATCTTGGATCCCTTTGGTTACTCCATGACCAAAATGAAAATTTGCAGGCGAATAAGCATCACCAACAACAATAGCAACTCCCTTTTTGCCTAATTGCACATAGGGTTTATCCGCAATTCTATGTTCAACGTCAAATGCTGAAAACAAAATAACATTATTCTTTTCAATCTTTAATTTGTCTACATTAACTACACATTCTTTCTGAAGAATGGGTTTAATAAAATCAATTACTTTTTTATGATCTTTTACATTTGCCATTTTTTCAGGAATTTGTGCCAATATGTAAATACTATTTTTCTTACTCTTGGCACGAATATAATAAGTTGGCGGCGTATCATGCTCCCAACCCTTGGTCTTAAAATCAGCCATATTATAATCATTTTTTGCGTTTAAAGGCGCAACCATAACATCACGAATATGAGTATGCATATTTGAATTTATATTAAACATAATGATGGCATTGGCTTTATGCCCTGGCTGTGGCAAATTATCCGCATAGTCTATTTTATATTTTCCATTTGAACTCTTCGTCAACATGGCCATAATATGACTATGCTTTCCGGTAGCATCAATAATGTTATCAAATTTCAGTACTTTTTTATTTTTTAACGTAATGGTTTGATTATCGCCATCTGCTGCGATAATTTCATTATCCACACCTTGTAAAGCTTGAATTTTTCCTTTAATAGGCACAGACTTCCCATGAAGGGTAATTTTTTTATCATGACAAATGCTGGTTAACACAGACATTTGAAAATCTTGAAACTTTCTTAAAGAAGTTAAACCATTTCTAGCGATGAGCTTTTTTAAATAATCTGATTCAACGCCAATATCTAAAAAATCTTGAATAAGTTTGTTTGGAATAATTACTTTTTGGCGAAGCGTATAATCGTTTCTTTTATCTATCAATGTCACAGTATGCCCATTGATTAATAATGATAAAGCCGAACTTAAGCCCGATGGACCCATGCCTGCTACGATCGTATGTATTGGTTTTGTCATCTTTATTACTACATTTAAATGAAAAAGGTTTATATCTTAGCATTTAATGTGTTAGATAACAAAGATGCATGTCCGCAGGAACTTAGATGACAGGAAAATCAACACAATATAGTTTTTTAACTAACACATTAAGATCCAAGGGATACACCACAAAATCTTAAAAATGACGGGTATTGAAAGTGGATTTTTTCTATCTTATATCGTCTTTGTCAAAATTCTTGTTTATTTGAAAAAGAACCAATTTATTGCTTTTATAAAAATCAATAAATTCATTTATTGGCAATGCTTTGGCAAATAACCATCCCTGTCCATACTCAACCCCATGCTTCACCAAGTAATTAACTTGCGCCTGAGTTTCTACGCCTTCAGCAACAATTTTCATTTTTAAGGTTTTAGCGATTTTAATAATTTCTGATGCGACAATACTTGTTGTTGAATCAATATTGAGCGAACGAATAAATATCTTATCAATTTTAAGCACATCCAAAGATAATTCTTGTAAATAAGATAAAGTTGAATAACCTGTTCCAAAATCATCAATTGCCACGGAATAACCTAGTTCATGTGCTTTTGCAATGGTTTGTTGAGCTGAATGAATATCCATAAATTCACGTTCGGTCACTTCAAACCATATTTGTTTTCGTTCTATAGCAGTATCAGATAAAGCAGTTTCAATAACTTGCAGAATACGTCCTGATTTAAGATCATCTGCAGTGATGTTAATTGCAATGTGCAGTTTTCTGTCTTCAAGAAGCAAACTGCTGAATTCTTTTATTACGATTTGAACAACTTGATCAGTAATTATTTTAATCAAACCATTATCTTCAGCCAATGGAATAAAAAAATCTGGTTTAATTATCGAACCATCAGGGCGACGCCAACGTATTAAAGCCTCAGCTCCAACGCATGCTCCTGTCTTAAGTTCAATAAGAGGCTGATAATAAACTATAAATTCATGGCGAGCCGTTGCTGTTTTAAGTTCGCCCAAGGGCGAAAGCCGACGGCGTGAAGCCCAGAAAATGATTGCAACAACAAGTCCCGCCATCAATACCCCAAAGGGTAAGAATAATAGCAATTCGTTGTACCATTTTTTCATCAGTGCACTGCGTGGTTGTATCGCAATGGCAATAAGATCCTGAACTTTCGTCACAGCAATGAGATTATCTTTATATTTCTTCAGATCACTGCTGTTCTCTAATACCTGTTTAACCAAATTTGGATCCGGATTATTCAACGTACTTAGCACATGCCCATCAGCCGTAGCGATAGCAATCTGGATGTATGATTCGACAATAATGTTAGTAAATTGAACAGGATCAATTAACATAACATAATTTTTGTATCGAAGAGCAACTTCGTCATGATCTTCTATGCGTCGAAAGTTAAAAATAATCTCAAGACCATTTAACATTGTATAATGACTAGGAGGTAATTGTATTTTCTCCTCTGTCATTTGATAAGCACTACATTTGAGCACACCATTTTCAAAATATTCAAATTCATCGATACTATGTAAGTTGAAAATTACTTGACGCATCAGATTAATGTGTTCTTTTGAACAAGGTGTAATAGCACTTAAAGTTTCCATGGATTTTAAGACTTGATAAGCTTCTTTAAAGAAAACATAAACTCGATAACCTGCCACATCAGCAAGATGAGTCAATCCTTCACGTTCCATTTTTTCAGTCCGTTTTAGTGAAAAATATAAGGTGGATGCAATAGAGAGCGTTGCACCAATAACGGCTGAAATAATGGAAATAACAATGAAATTTTTGCGGTTCATTGTTTAATCCGGAAAACAGACAGGTTTCAATGCATCTTTTATGACAAAATCTCCAAGAAAATATGAATTTAGTACTATAAGTATAGCCATCTCAACGAAGCCCTTTTTACCATAGCGTCATTCCTATTTTATAACTTATTCGCCTGTTCAAAATTGCAGCATCTAGTTGCGTAGGCGGATACCTCTGGCAGCCTTTTAATAAAGCTTTAAAAAAGCCATCATTTAATAAAGATTCATTTAGTGATAGTGTTAGAATAAGTAAGTAAATTCATAAGCATAGATAGTGCTCAGATTTCATTTTTCACTCCCTACTTTTTGTGCTCTTGGTGCCGCACTTCTTTTCGGTGCCAGTATGCCTTTTGCAAAACAATTAGTGGGTAACTTCTCGCCCATTTTGCTTGCCGGATTACTCTATCTGGGAAGCGGTATTGGACTGATAATTGCTAGATTAATAAGAGATAAGGGCTGGAAATCAACCACTCTTTTGAATAAAGAATGGCCATGGTTCTTAAGCGCCATTGGATTTGGTGGTGTCTTTGCTCCTATTCTACTCATGTTCGGGCTTATCCAGAGTAATGCTGCAACCGCATCACTACTACTTAACTTAGAAGCTGTACTTACCGCTTTGCTTGCTTGGTTAGTTTTTAAAGAAAATGCAGATCGACGCATCATTTTTGGAATGATTCTGATTGTCGCGGGAGGAATTGTATTAGTTTGGCCTAGCAAAACTTTAACTATACATCATCTCATAAGCCCCCTACTTATTGCAGGTGCATGCCTTTGCTGGGCTCTTGATAATAATTTAACACGCAAAATATCAGGCTCTGATCCTTTATTTGTTGCAGGAATTAAAGGATTAGTAGCAGGCATCATTAATTCGTGTGTTGCAATAATTTTAGGCGCTACATTGCCGCCTTGGTCTTCGGTAACTTATGCTTTGCTTGTTGGCCTTATCGGCTATGGAATCAGTCTTGTCTTGTTCATTTTAGCTTTGCGTGGGCTTGGAACAGCCCGAACAAGTGCGTATTTTTCAACAGCACCTTTTTTAGGCGCTGCAATTGCCATTTTGTTTTTTCATGAATCACCTTCAATACTCTTTTGGATAGCGGCAATATTAATGAGTTTGGGTGTATTGTTACATCTTACTGAACGACATGAACATGAACATACTCATGAAGAATTAACTCATGAGCACTTACATATTCATGATGAGCATCATCAACACGAACATCGTCCTTCTGATCCACCTGGAGGATCCCATTCACACGTGCATCATCATAAGCCTATAACCCACAAGCATCCGCACTATCCAGATATTCATCATAGACATAAACATAAATAAAAATGCCAAAATTAGCTTGCTTCTCTTTTCAGAGCAATCACATCATATTGACCAGTTGAGGCTTTTCCAGTAATTACCTAGTTGACCTCTATTTTCAAATAAGGACATTTCTTTTTTACCTTTCCATAAATAATCATTTTGTTGAGAGAAGTTTATTAATGAATCTATTCCTGTATACCCTAATAAGTAGTAATCAAAAAGACTATAATAATAAGATAGCATCCATTTAAATTCACAATCGATCTTGTCTTCTTCTATCATAGTGTTAAGCATAGTCAAAACTTTAGCTGCTAAGTTTTTGTCGATATACTTTATTCCCGATAATTCAACAGGTTCTACAATGTTGTACCAGATAAAAAATACTGCGCGTTTCAACGCTTCCATATCATCAGCCAAAGCTAAATTGCCATATCCATTAAATATTTCAGCCCACTCAGCATAAATGTCAAATTTTTCATTAAATGCATCACGTTCTTCAAAATAGCCGTTTCGCATCATTTTCTTTAGTAATGCGGTCTCTTTTTGTGTAAGTTGTTGTATATCTAGTTTGATGCTCATTTAATTTTCTGTAATCGGGTAATTTCAAAAAGTAAAGAGCATATTTTAAATGATTTTCAATTAAATAGAGTGTTTTTAATCGTATTTATATTAACGTTTGTCGTATTGATGAAGTAGCACCTTTGCTCTTAGGTGCGAAAAACATCAGATTGTTTAAATTTGCCAAGGTCATTCCATGGTTAGGTCGTCATAGTTCTATTTCTTAGACATTCGTCTTTTACTACCATCAGGATCAGGCGATTTAGGTTCAGTACTTATTGGTGTTTTACCATCCTGCACGCACTTTGATTCAAAGAGGGAGACCAATGTTCTAGTATTTCCAGCTAGGCTACCATTAAAAACTGGTGAAGGCTCACTTTTTTTGTGCTCTACGCTTGCTTGTTGAATAGTTTCTACAGAACGTAGCAAAGCTTGCGCTTGAACATCTGAAGTAACAGCTGGTGAATCATTGCCCGTATGATTTAATAATTCACTATTAGGAGTTGATGGTAGAACTTTACTCAAAAGTCGAGTATTCATTGCTTTGCCTTTTTGCTCATGCTGATGAATGTCTTGATTGAGAGCTTGCGGTGGATCTGGATTGCTTAGTCTATGGGGTATTGGTCTAGGTGAAGAGCCTGGGTCAATTAACTTTGTTAATTGTGAAATTAAAGCGCCTTGAGCTGCGGGCTGAGGTTGAACATTTTGTGGTCTAACGTTGCTTTTGCTCAATTCAGTTTGTGGTGCGTTTTGCGCATTAGGCATTGACTCTAATTTACCAGGAGCAGAATGACGTCGATTAACAACTGAGGTTAAGCTTGGTTTCAATCCATTCATTAATCCTTTTACTAAAGACTTTCTTAAATTTGTTGTAAAATGAGATAAGGAAAATGAACGCATGCGATAAGAAGCAGCTTTTTCATGTTTTATTGCTGGATCATTTTTTGCTACCCAATCTTTTACCCAAGGGTGACTTTTCGCAAATTTCGGATCATTTTCATTACGATGTTTTAATGTATTCCAAAGTAATGTGCGATTATCATTTAATGTTCGATATTTCACTATCATCGCAGGAGCATCCATATATTTTTTGAATTCGGCTTCACTCATTGGATTATTTTGATCAAATCGTTTATTTAAATGATGGTACAATGTATGAATACCGCCACGATCAATAGCATCCTTGCATGACATGTTATATGCTTTAGGGTTTAAATCATCTATAATTTTATTTGACAACTCCCCCTTCACAAATTGAAATAATAGTGCATTACGATTTTGCGGCGTTATTTCTAAACCTTTTAAATCTTTCTGCTGTATATTAGGATCAACTGTCTTTTGAAGAGCAGTGAGATATAACTGTTCAACGACTTCTTTCATATTATCGCCAAATAAAGCGGCTTTTACTTCATCTGGCATATAGAAATCATTCTTATTGTCTCGTATGCTTTCATAAAGCTCCTTCTGCAATTCTTCTAAATTGGTTGTTAACCCATCTGTTGATTTACCTGTGGACAAACTAAAATCACCATTAAAAAATTCACCATCTGCAGGCAATGTAATGCAAGCTGTTTTAAATTCGGGTTTATTTAAATCATTCTCTAACGCAAGCGCTTTTTTACCTTCTGAGAATCTAACAAATTTATCTAGAAGGTATGCAACACCAGTTTTTTCACTTGGACTTTGATGTTCTTGAGGTCTTTTTAATAAGTTGATATAAACGTAGTTGTAATTTCCTTTTCCTTTTTCATTCGTATTGTCTTTATCTTCATGCGCTTTTGCTAAGAGATATCTCTTAAAGGTAGGATTAACCTCTCCTGCTCCTTGCACTTGTGAACCAATCCGAAGACACTTTTGATCACTTTGGAGCTCATCACTGTCAAAAGCCACATAGGGAACATTATTCTTTTTAAGAGGGTTATATCCCACTCCAAGCATGGCAGAAAAGAACGCATTAAGTGGGTTGTCAGGATGGCTAATATTAAAAACTTTTCCTGGATTACTTGTCACTTTTTTAATATTATTATTAACATCTTCACTTGTCATAGATGTTCTGTTGTTAGGCTCAATTACTTTTTCATATATTTCAGAATGAATTTTATTGTCATTCTCATACATAGCTTTAAAGATGTAATCAAACGCTGGATTTCGCTGTCCCTTTTTTAGCTCGCTTCTTGCGACGACATCTAATTGTTCCTGTAATTGTGTATATTTTGCTGCATAGTCAATATTTGAATCAAAAGACTTAAGAGTAGTTAGTTCTCGTATCATTTCAGCAAGTTTGATTTGTGCAGAAAACTTTGGATTATTTTTATTTTCTAAATAAAATTTCTTAATAGATTGCAATTCATCGGTGTTGGACGCAAAGGCATCTCCCATATACTTTAAGTATAAAAAGGTAGCATTTTGCTTAATATCGTAATCTTGTTGCTCATCCGCCATAATAATGCACCCATATTTTCATAATGAGACATCATTTAACTGGTTTTAGTTCCATAATTAAAGGAGTTTGTGGCGGCACGAGTTGCCTCATATTTTATGTAACCCTAGGTCCGCAAAAAGCGTGTCGTTGCCTCATATTAAAGGTAACCAGGGACCGGAGGTTACAATATGGTGTATCGAGAGAAAACGAGTTATCTTTTTGCCATTTTTCTGCGTTA
>JACPOY010000007.1 GCA_016191245.1 Gammaproteobacteria bacterium
ATGAAATATTTATTATCTTATAAGGAAAGCTTTCCAGCATTGATCTTTTCGCCATTAAGGGGTTGATCTATCGCTGATAATTTCAGAATCTTGCCAGTTTTCGCTTATTTATCAATGGGAAATCAAGTGCAATTCCCCTGAGTTTTTCAGTATGAGAGGAACTTTGCAGAAACTAAGCCGGTCTTATTAAAAGGCTATCTAATTTGAATAAATATATAGCATTCCTAATAAGCAAAATGACGATGTGAATAACAAATGGGTATACCACTAGAAGATTACTTTAAAAGAATTGACTATCGAGGCACTAGAGATCGTACCCGTCAATCTCTGATTGAAATACATCGCCAACAAAGCTTTCATATACCTTATGATATGCTTGATCCCCATTTAGGAATTGCACCCACCAGACTTGATTCGGACTCGTTATTCCAAAAACTAGTAAACAGCAAAAGAGGAGGCGGTTGCTCGCAAATTAATGAGTTACTTGCTTTGGTATTAACTGAAATGGGATATAAAGTTGAACGATTAAAGGCACATGTCATGTATCTGACGCCAAAAGACAAAAAGCCTTTAGCTCACAAAGTTCTTATAGTTGAATTTGAAAATCAAAAATGGTTATGTGACACAGGATTCGGTAGTAGAAGTTTAATTGATCCCATCCCTTTTAAGTTAAATACCATTTTTAATCAGTTCAATGAACTGTTTATGATTGTGAATGATGAAAAATATGGATTTAAGCTTGTCACTAAAATTGATACGCAGTGGGTTGATTTATATGGCTTCAACTTAACGGTTTATCCCCCAGAAGACTTTAATGCAATACACATATATAACTCCACTAACCCAGACGTAATTTTCGTTAAACATGCTATTGTTACGCAACCCTTTATTCATGGTAGAAAAATATTGCTAGATAGAACATATAAGGAACGTACTCAAGACGGAACAAATACCATTCTCATTAAAACGGTGAAGGAATATCATGAGATCCTTAAGGAAGAGTTTAATGTTGAATTACCCAATCATCAGTCTTTTTTCCCAATAGCCAGCCTCTAGATAACACCCTCGATGCAACAAACACCAGCTTAAAAAATTCGAAACTTTACCAAGCACATCAATGCTTTGTCTGGCATTTTAGCGACAAGAAGCAAAAATAGTTTCAAGGGTAAATAGCAATATATTGATCAAGGCCTGTTGTTTCGGGTAATTGATGCATCAAATTCATATTTTGTATTGCCTGCCCTCCAGCGCCTTTAATAAGGTTGTCAATTGTACTTAACACTATCAGCTGCTGGTTTCGAGGATTAACATGAATACTAATATCACAGTAATTTGTTCCTCGAACGCTTTTAACACGTGCCATTTTCTTCAAAGGACAAATTCTAATAAAGCTCTCTTTTTCATAAAATCTTTTGTATATTGTGATAACTTCTTCCTCGGAAAGAATAGCACTTAATTTAAAATAACAGGTGGCAAGGATCCCTCTAATCATGGGTACCGTATGAGGTGAAAATTGAACAATCATAGATTTTTGCGCGATTAAGCTGAGTTCTTGTTCTATTTCAGGAGTATGTCGATGTGTACCGCTAGTATTAAAGGGGGCAATATTCTCATCAATTTCAGCATACATGCTCATTATCGAGGGCTTTCGACCATAACCTGACAAACCTACTTTCACGTCAAAGATACATTCATCATGGATAATTTTTTCCTTTAGTGCAGGAGCCGTTGCTAATATAGCAGCTGTTGGAACACAGCCCGGGTTAGCTATCAATTGCGCCTTTGCAATCATATCTTTATTCGTTATTTCTGGTAACCCATAAACTGCTTGGCTTAGTAACTTTTCCGGCGCACTTTCAAGTTGGTACCATTTTTGATAATCCGCTGATTTCTTCAAACGAAAATCGGGACCTAAGTCGATAATTTTTTTTCCAGCGGCAAGTAATGGCTGAACAATTGTAGAAGCATTACCATGAGGCAAGGAAATGAAAATCACATCACAATTTTCAATAATAGCGTCTAAATCAATTTTTTTGCCTTGAAGGAAAATACGTTTAGCTAGATGCGGATATACTTGAGCAATATCCATTCCTTCATATGTTTGCGTCATGACGAGTGTGATCTTTACCTCTGGATGCAGAGATAGCATTCGAAGGGTTTCAATCCCTGTATATCCGGTTACACCGATAATGCCAACACGAATCATTAGTTTAATTCCACCGAGCTTTCTGTCGATAACATCTATTAAAGAATAGGTAACAATGATTAAAGACACAAGCGGACAGTATTTCACATGAAGGGATGACGTGGAAATTTTATTATCTTCAACTATTGTTAATTCACTTTTCATACAAGAGCAAACAACTGAAAAGAAACCCAGATCCTCTTTAACCTTAAGTTCTAAAATTCTATGTATGACTATACTTACTTCTATAATTGACACCCACCTCATCAAGGCGGGATCTTTGGGCAGGCATCAGGGGATATGAAATTATTTAATTTCTTAAATACTCTCCATAGGTTTTTTCCCCGATTAAGAGATTTTTGGGAAACTCCATCCAATACATCGAAATTGACCACCGCACAAACAAAAGATATGCAAAAGAATCTCCCTGAGATATCCGAGGCATTATATTGGTCTAAACAAAAACTTCAACAAATGCGTAATGAACGACTTAAGAAATTATTAATTCACGCAAAATCATATTCACCTTGGTATCAAAAATCATTAGCACACATTGATGTAGATAACTTTACCGAGCAAAAGTTAAATGAACTTCCTGTGATGAATAAAAAAATTTTAATGGATAATTGGGATGAAATTGTCACCAATCGAAAGCTCACTTTAGAGATTGCTGAAAAGCATCTTGAAAAAATGACCCATGATGAAGACACCTTATATCTGCTTAACCGTTACCATGTATTAGCAACAAGCGGATCAAGTGGAAAGCGTGGTGTTTTCATATATGATTGGGATGAATGGAACAAGCATTATTCATTTTTTATACGGTATCCATATTACAATCAGGCACGCACTGACGTTTTAACGGCCCAAACTACAATAACAAAAATTGTTCAGGTTGTTGTATGTAACACTGTCTTTGCACTGTACTCTCTTGCCAAAACATATAAATTCAATAATATAGAAATGTTTTACCTTCCCGTAACTTTGCCAATGCATCAAATTGTTGAAGGTTTAAATCATATTCAAGCTGATATTTTAAAAGGAACACCCAGTACTATTTACAAACTGTGTCAAGAAGCCAATGAAGGCCGACTAAAGATTCAACCTACTACCATTAATGTTACTGGAGAACCTCTTTACAAACCCATTCGCGCACTCATACAAAAAATTTGGCCAAATGCTAAAGTTTTCAATATCTATGGCGCAAGTGAAGGAATTATTGGAATGAATTGCCGTGCCAATAGTGAACAGATGCATTTGAACGAAGATGCATGTATTGTTGAACCCCTTGATGAATGGAATAATCCTATTAATAAAGGAGTAAAATCTAGCAAACTCTATTTAACGAATTTGTATAATTATACATTGCCTCTTATCCGCTATGAAATGTCAGATCAGCTGGTATTTTTAGACAAAACATGCGATTGTGGGATACAACATCAACTTATAGATGAACCTCAAGGTCGGCCTGAATTTGATTTTACCTATTCTGGTAATATTTTTGTGCATCATCTTTTATTTGTCACACCACTATTGTTGGAAAAAAATATCCAAGAATACCAGGTCATACAGACTCTCAATGGAGCAGATATTAGAGTTTTGCTCATTGGATATATCGATAAGGATAAATTAAAAAATAATATTAGTAATAAATTAAACAAATTGGGCTTGTCTGAACCGAAGATAAATATAATCGAAGTGATAAAGTTTGATTATCCTTCTTCAGGAAAGTTAAAGCGCTTTGTTAAAATTAATTAGTAAAACTATTCCATTTTTATAAAACGTCGTAGCTTTCCTGAAGGTAGAAAGTCGAATTTTGCTACTTCAAATACTCTTACATCAGGATTCGCTAGGCCTAAATTGGCTAACTTCATAGATATATTAGCTTTTAACTTATCTTTATCAACAAAACCACAAGTTAAAATTTTTAGATCTGCACCATTTTTAGTTTGTATGACCTGATAATCAATAATATTTTTTTCAAACAATAGTGGTGTGACAAATAGTAGATGATGAGCAAATATATTATCAGGATAGACAAAATCATATTCAAGCCGACCTTGAGGTTCATCTATAAGTTGATAGTTTATACCACAATCACAATCTTTATCTAAAAAGCGAATTTTGTCTGACATTTCATAACGTATTAATGGTAAAGTAAAATATCCCAAATTTGTTAAATATAGTTTACTTGCTTGAGTACCTTTAGGAACAGGATTATAATTCTGATCCAGCGGTTCAACAATGCACGCATCTTCATTTAGATGCATTTGTTCTGTATTTGCTCGGCAATTAACTGCACTAATACCCTCACATGAGCCGTAAGTATTGAAAAGGTTGATATTAGGCCAAACAGTTTTGATAAAGTTGCGCATAGGCTTATATAATACTTCGCCTGATACATCAATAATTTTAGGCTCTATATGGAGTCTTTTTGCTCTAGCTTCTTGACATATTTTATAAATGGTACTGGGTGTTCCTTGTAATACATCGGGTTGAATACTATTTAGTCCCGCAACAATTTCATTGATAGGTAAAGTGACTGGGAGGAAATACCTTTCAATCTCATCCAGTTTAAAAGATTTTGCAATGGCATACACTGCATATATAGGATTGCAAACAATAATTTGTACAATTTTGATTTTCTTACTAGAACCTGCAAATATTTTTTTCATATCCTGACGGTAAAGGCGGTATCTTACAAAGCGAGCATAGCCTCTGTTCCACTCATTCCAATCATAAACAAATACACCATGTCTTCCAGTCGTTTTACTTGTTGCTAACACATGATAACGATTTAAAAGGTATAATGTATTTTCATCCTGACTCATTTTTTCTAAGTGTTTCTCAACTAATTCTAAAGAAAGCTTTGGATTTGTAACAAATAAATCCCAATTGTCCATTAAAGTTTTTTTATTGATGGGCGGAATTTCAGGTAATCTTTCGAGGTTGAAATTTTCAACATCAATTTTAGCTAACGTTTTTTTGTACCAGGTTGAATTTGATTTTGCATGTCTTAATAGTGCTTTTAAACGTTCATTTTGTATTTGTTTAATTTTTTCTTTTGGTATAGTTAATTCATCTATGACTGTTTGTAAGCACAACTTGAAATCTTGGGTTTGCATTTGAATTAATTCTTCTGTGCTTTTCGACCCGTTTATTAAGCTGGAAATGCCAGAAATGATATTAAGTAATTTTTTCATTAAATAGTTGGTCTCATCATTTCAATTTATAATATAGTCATTACAAATGGAAGCATTGCATTTATTCTTTAATCGTATGCCAAAAGTCATAGTTTCACCTACCACTTTCTTTTACGTATCATATGTTGCTCTATTGTCTCAAAGAGAGCGTCAATATTGTCAAATTGTATGTCTGGATACACATAAAATAATGGTTGGTCTTTTCTAAAAGGAGCGTTTTTAATATTTTCTACTGTGATAGGAGTAGCATTTATACTCTCCAACGATAAAACGGGGAGCGTATATAATTTTATTTTATCATGTTTAGTTCTCTTCAATACCCCAACCCCATGCCATGGTTGAACTTGAAAACCAAACGCCGTGGTTGCCAATATAGCAACTTGGCCTGGTTTTGCATGTATTGTCCAACGGATATGATCAGGAAAACATGTAATGATCGGCTCTTTACTTAAGTCTCTATCACTTCGGATTTCTGCCATATAATGGATTGCAGCATGCCATGCCTCACGCAGCATGGATTGACGTAAATACTCCAAAAGCTTTTCTGGTGTGGGACTCTTTAATAATGGATTTGAAATAAAATTTTCAACTTGAACAAGATCACTTTTCGATAATTCTATATAAGGCTCGAATATATGCCTAGTAAGCTCTTGGTATAAATCTACATAATTTTTAGCATGTAAATCAGCATAGGTTGAAAGCGCTGTATATTTTACGATATAAATTAATGATTTGAATAAAGGAATATATCTGCCTTCAGGGTTACACATTTCAGGATCAGGATCTACTGCGATAGCTTTATTCATTGTTTGGGACATATGATAAGGATCCAAGAGTGGAACCATCAAGTTTGTGTAATGATGGAACACGCGCTCTCTGATAGCTTTTTTTTCTAATTGCAAATCTTGTGAAAGATAGTTCGCGATGACGTTTTGATAATCAAAAATTTCTACATAATTTGAAATCCCTAATTTTTTTATCCACCAGCGCAAGTGTTCTTGATACTGCTCAATTTTTTCATTATGTTCATTTAAAAAAGTATTAAAGCGACTTCCATCACAAATTACCGTAAATGCTCCCATTGTATTATTGGAATTTTTAATGTCGTTACGGTAAATAAAATCTATTGTTTTTGCTACTTCAACCAATTCAAGTAAAAAATTTACTTCAGCCAAATCAGGCATATCCCCTCTGCATTTAAGCGGCGAAGAGGATTTATAAGGCAAAGCAAGAATAACCATTTTGATAGGTTTTTTATCTTCAATTAATTTCTTTATTTTTTCATATAGCATTAGACGTGAAGTATTTGATCGTGGTCCTTTGATAAATTGCCTATCAAACATAATTTCGGTAATCATTTCTGGAACATCAATGTTATTAGGAGAGTTTAATCCATATAATGTAAAGTTTTTTTTGGCTCTGATTTTTACAGCACTAACACGCTCTTTTATAAATTTATCAGATGCGTCTATAAGAGTGGGGATCAGGCGTTCAAAAATGAGTGATACATCTACTGTCAAAGCATTTTTTGAAAATTCTTGCAGACTATAAAGATGGAGATTAGATTGTTGATTGATATCATGCATAAAATGGGCGCTTATCACGGCTTCACTTTTTCGGTTTAATCCGATCTGATAAACACCCGATTGATCCTTTATTCTGTTTTTCCTGCCTTTTTTAGTCATTTATTTCCAATGTAACTTAAATTTTTATTAAAATTCTTAATCTCTTGAATATGAGGGCAACCTGTTAATTTCATCGTTATTTCAAATTCATCCTTTAATATATTGAGCATAGCTTCTACTCCTTTTTCCCCATGTAAAGCTAATGCCCATAACACAGGTCTACCTATCAGAATAGCATCGGCTCCTAAGGCAATGGATTTGAATATATCTGTGCCACGGGTAATACCTCCATCCATCAACACCATTGTTCGCCCAGCTACCCTTTTAACAATGTCAGGTAATACAGTTATGGTCGCTTCAGAGGTATCGAGTTGTCGTCCACCATGATTTGATACAACTATCCCTGAAATATTCAAATGGCAGGCATTCTCCGCATCCATTGGGTTCAAAATGCCTTTTAAGAAAATAGGTAGTATTGTAATAGATTTTACCCACTCAATATCTTGCCAAGTTAAAGAGGGATCAAATTCATGAGCGGTGAAATGATAAATTACTTCGCTATTGACAGTACTGTTAAAGTTACCGGTAGATAGTCCGGGCGGCAAGGTAAATTGATTGCGGACATCTCTATCCCTTTTTCCAGTCACTGGGGTGCCCACCGACACAACGATAGCCTTGTATCCCGCTTTTTCAGCACGACGAATAAGCGCTTCAGTGAGATCTCTATTTTTTAAAATGTAAATCTGCAACCAAAGATTATTATTCATTGAATTGGTCGCAATGTCTTCAAGTGATATATTCGACATTGAACTCACCACCATAGGGATCCCACAAGATTGAGCCGCTTTAGCGCTAGCCACCTCTCCTTGCTTATCCACCAATTGATGAAAAGCCGTCGGGGCAATTAAAATGGGGGAAGATATCTTCGTGCCTAAGAGGCTAACGGATGGATCAATTGAAGAAACATCTCTTAAGCACAAGGGCCTTAGACTAATATTATCAAAAGCCTCTTTGTTATTTCGTTTTGTTATTTCATCGCACGCGCCGGCATCAATAAAGTCAAAAGTATTTTTTGACAGCTTACGCTTTGCTAACAGTCTATAATCAGCTACAGCAACCGGATTCTTCATCGTTTAGCCCTAATTCGCGTGTTCATCAAGCATTGCTTTCGATTGCGATATTACTGGCGTGTTTATATCTTTGGGTGCTAACCCTGTGACGCCGATAATGCCAACACGCATGATTAGTTAATATTCCAGGGATATTTATTTGATAACAGCTATTAAAAGAATAGGTAACAATGATTTAAGACACAAGAAAATATTGGCAGACATTCAAACAAAAGGGTTTGCCGTTCTAAGTTTGACACCTAAAAGACTTCGACAACAATATTGTTTAACTCTGTATATGAGGTATAAAGAAATGCATTTACCTGAGGATTTTCATTGCATGGCTGCGCAGGGGCTCTTCTAATTTTATCTCTTCTTAATTGCTTAAGAAATTGCTTGGATTCCATATCCACCAGTTTCATGATTTGATTTACACTTTCATGACCTTTATCGCAAGCATAAATTAATTCTATATTATCTGGCAGATAGAATTGATCGATAATGGGCTTTTCTTTGTTGTTATAGGCTTCAATATTTTCTAAATCAGAGTCAACAATGACTCCCATTTTTGAACTATTGTCATTAATAATGTTTTTAATAATTTCTCGCCAAACAAATTTTTCTGGATTGACGCGAAGATTAGTAAGTTCAAGCACTCGAATCTGAGATTGAAATTTAACTATTGTTTTATCCGCTATTTGTAAAAAATCAGCCTCTACAAAACTACCGGCACAAATACCTTTACTCTTCAAATCGTGATTTGTACTGATAGCAAATACTCTTTGGTATTGCGCCATTGCACCCTTCATCCCATCTTCATATATATTTTTAGGATCAAGTGGCATGCTGCTAAGAATTTTTGGCTTATTGTTACCATTTACTAGATTAGCTCGATAAACGTCACGATAGACTTTTTTAGGATAGACTCGCTCACCTTCAGAAAGAAGAATGATTTCACCTGAAGGAAGTTTCTGAGTTTCTGTTGTTGTTGGTTGATCAAATAGAAATCTCAAACTAACGTTGATAGATTTTGGCGGGGTTTTATTGGTCATAGAACTGCTTCCGTATGTAACTTTTCTAGTAAATAATCAGCTTGAATTAACTTAGTACATCTTTTAATTTTTCAAAGCTAATATTTGCTCCACTTAAAATAACAACAACATTTTTACCAACAAATTGATCACGATTTTTTAAAAGAGAAGCCAGTGCAACACCTGATGCCCCTTCAACTAAATAGTGTTGGGTTTTAATTATCGTGATAAGTGCATTTTTTATCTCTTGCTCAGAGACGACAATGAAATCATCAACAAGGTTTTTACACAGATCAAAAGTAATGGCTCCTGGCTCTATTCCACCTGCTGTAGCATCTGAAAGGGTAGGCTTCGTTTCCATTTCTATTATTTTGCCTGCTTTAATAGAGTTGGCCATGACGGGAGAGTTTTCCGGCAGACATCCAATGACTTGTATTTTGGGCGAAATAGATTTTACATATCCTGCAATACCAGAGATTAATCCACCACCGCCAATCGGAACGAATATCGCATCGATTTTATCCAATTGACGTGTGATTTCTAATCCAATAGTCCCTTGCCCTGCAACAACTTGCAGATCATTATACGGTGAAACATAAATCATATTGTGCTTTTTAGCATACTCGCGAGCATACATTTCAGTTTGCATGCAATCTGTAGCGTAAAATTCCAGCGATGCATCATAATTTCGAATATTTTCAATTTTTGCAATTGAAGTATTTTCAGGAACGAAAACAATCCCAGGAATGTTCAATTTCTTAAGACCATAGGCAACAGCTGCGCCATGATTACCAGATGATGCAGTTACAACACCTTGATTGCGCTCGGCTAATGACAAAGAAAGTAATTTATTAAGTGCCCCTCGCACCTTAAAAGAACCCGTGTATTGAATATTCTCACACTTTAAATAAACCTGAGCGTTAGTTGTTTTACTTAACCCGACGGAAAAATCTAATGGAGTCTCGCGTATGTAGGATCGTATTTGGTTTTGCGCATTCAGCACTTCATTTTTCAGATCCAACATAGGTTATCTCTCAATATTTGAATGTTCAGCTAAATAGTTATAGACCGTAGCTCGCGACGTTTTGATAATTTGAGCTATATATCGTGCCGAGTTTTTGCCTGAAAAAGCACCAATTCTATGTAGATGTTCGATAAGCTTCTTTTTGTCTTCTCGACGTAAAGTCACCAGGGTTAATTGATGTTTGCTTAAATAATGATGAACATATTTATTAATTCGTTCCTGCCAATCATCTTTAAATAAAGGTGCAGGTTGCGGTCGTTCAAAATCAATGAATTCTGAAATTATCTTGTTATATTTTTCTAATTTCGATATATCAAGATTAATACACATCAACCCCACTGCTTTATTATTTTCATCACGAATAACACTACTTACTGATTTGAGCTTTCTGCCATCCCAATTGATTTTTTCATAAGGACCAACACAATCTTCTAAAGCTGCTATTTCTTCTTCTTGAGTGAGCAAAGAAGAATCGCCCACTCTGCGCTTAGAAAATGGGTGATAAATGGCGACAATTTTGTTTTGTTTAATATCATGTATTACAACCTCAGCATGAGGATTCAGTAACCGTTGAATGGCCTCCGCTGCTGGAAGAAATGCTTTAATTGCTCTTTTCATATAATTTGACAAAATAATCAATATTAGACATTATTATCTAAATTAGACCAGTATGTCAATTTTTACTCGGATATTATTATTTATAATGTGAGCTTATTGCGTGTAGATCTTCGGAATTTTTAACTTTATCGATAAATCTCTTTTCACAAACTATTTTACTGGTTGGATTATTAATCAATCCATTCTTCTATGTTACATTTTTTTATGTGGAAGAAGAATTTTTTCTGATAAAATCAGCTTGGTCTTTAGTTAAACGGTCAATTAAAAATTCACTACCAACTGGAGCCATGATTGTTGCTGATTGTAATACTTCACCATCGAGTACAATTTCCATTTTTTTGCCAACGTTATCAGCACTAAACTGTTTTAATTCATTCGCTGCTTTTTCTTTAAGCTTGACCTTAACACAATACAAATCTGGGCCTAGAGAAGACTTGCAGAGAATGGCTGAAGCCACTGTGGCATCGGATAAAGCAATTGCGCCCTGAGGAAATTTCAATAATACTTGGCTTGTTTCTTTAGAGCACCCTAAAGCTAGCAACAAACACAGTACCGATATTAGTGAAACAGTGACAAATTTAGATTTCATGTTTACATCCTTCACCAGTTTTTTTATTAATCTCAATCAAGCCAATTTTTTCATCTCCTGAACTAAAAGAATATCGCGCATAAATTCATTTTATTCAACTTTTGCAATTTACCTTGTGGCGAATTCAGACCAATCCTAACGGCTGTCCTTAAAATCATTTGAACCTTTGTTATTATGCTAATGTTTAATAAGCCATTTCATTTATATAGTCTTTTCCACTGTATGTTTTGCTACTGATAAGAATTTAAGGCTTCGAAAAAGTTTCTGGGGTATATTCGTATGTTTGAAATTACTGGGAATACTTTTTTTTCTACTTATACCGAAGCTAAATTAGCATTATTGTCCGAACTAAATAAATCCATCAATAATAATCTTGATCATAATTTAAACAAGCACATTCAGGAATGGATTGATCATGTTAAATTAGCTATTGATTCTCATACTAATACTGTTGATTTTTGTGAGATACCTCAAGGCATCCTCAATAATCTCTCGCCAACTCAAGTTAATCAACTACACGATCTAATCCCTGCTTCTTTGATTCAAAAAATTAAAGAGAGCCCCTACAGCATGGCGACAACTGCTGTTTTAGCTGATGATCATATTATTAGAGCATATGAGGGAACACTTCCTAGTATGCTTTTAAGCGAACCAACATCAAAAATGTTGGAAAACGTCGCACAAGTATCTCAAAAAATAAGATTAAACGTTAATGCATATATTCGACATGGGTATGATTATCAAAAGGTTAGCAGAAAATTTGGTCACTCACCCTCAAGAAAAAAAACTTATAATTTCGAAAATGTTTTTAAGAATTTTGCTTTACACTTACTTCATCATTTTCCTGATAGAGTTTATTCCGGTGGTTTCACACTTGCTGAAATGAATGATCACTTAATATCTAAAGGACTATCTGCTATCTCTGTAGACGCTACCAAGCCTGATGATATTTCAATTGAACAAGCTCAAGCAATGATTGAGCTTGGGATGTCTGCACTGAAAGAAAACTCAAATTTAGAAAGAGTAATGTATATTCATTTTGCATTTGGTGTTAGCACAATGAAAGTTCTTCCCTTATTTGGTGCCCCCACTCATCATCCCATTGGCAAATTTGCAAATGAAGTGAATGAACGATACGGTAATATAAGAAGATTCCAGCGAAGAATGAGAGATCCCACCGAAAGAGGCTTTCAAGCAAGAAAATTCTTTTCTGATGAAGTCATTTATAACAGCCCCTATTATCGATATGAACCGGCCAAAGGAAGATCAGGAAAATTAGATCCCAATCGTGTCACGCAATGTTATGGGGTGTTAAAAGATCAAAAAGTCATCTCAGCAATATCAGAAAATTGTCCTGGAACCATTATTTATCCAAAAGATCATGACGCGTGGACACCAGATACTGTTGCGCAAAATGCAGATCCGCAAAGCATTGTCGTCAAGTCTTACGTTGAAAATGAAGCGGCCTATATTTCCGGCCCATCAGGCACTTTTAGTATTTTAACTTGTTTACAAAGTTTATTAGTCAACCCAAGTCACATTCAAGAACAACAACTCTATTTGCAGTCGATGCTAGCTTATATTGTAGGTAGTGGCTTGCATAGCATCCATGAAGTACTTGGTCCTGCTGAATATTTAACACAAATTATCCCTGGGTATCATGTTGATATGCCAAATAGCGAAACAAAAACCCGAGCTCCCAACTTCAACCAGTTTTATGATCAAGCCTGCCGTAATGATCCTGAACTACAAGCGAAATTAGAGCGTGCTTGGGAACAAATCAATTCGATAGCCTCATACATTCATGATGCTAAATTGAACGTTGTAAATCATCGGAAACTCTTTTTAAAGAAGCTGAATCATTATGATAAAGACCATCATGATGAATATATTAAAATGTTAGCAATGCTACAGCAAATCGGCGCATTAAAAGAGATCAATTTTGACCCTTTTGTATTTGCTATTAATAACGGGCACACCAAACTCCTTGAGCACTTAGCAACGATTGATCATGTAATGACTGATGAAAATGCAGCTCATTTGGTTGTATACAATAAAGTTCGTGAAAAAGGTGATATTCTACGTCAGCAAGGTATAGATGATGAAACCACCCCTTATTTCACCATGGATTATTTTATTAATCCAAATGGGCAATCTGAAATTAAGATAAGAAGCGGGTTCTATTATGACTTGGATAAAGACGATTCAGTATACCACGATCTAAGAAAGCAGAAAGTTAATATCTTAGATAAATTAAAGGAAATATCAATTGACGAAATTGACGCAAATGAACTAAATTTTAATTCTTCAGGTGATTTCACTAGAATAGAAATTAATCCTGTGGATCTAAAGCCGAAAATAGAACAAGCGAACCAGACAAGCAGTACTATAGATCTCAAAGAAAATAATCGCGAATTCTCTCCAAATGTAAATACTGAAGTAGAAAGTGAGCTTCAAGAAGAAGAGGAAGAAGTAATTATTGCCGATGATTTACCAGAATATCATACCGATGAGGATGATGTATTTGATGAAGATAGTGAAAGCTCAGAAGAAATACATATCGCGGATAATTTAGCGGAGTATCAAAGCGATGATGAGTCGTTTATTGATGATGAGGAGCAAGATGTAGAGGAAAAATCTCAAGCTGTTAAATCACCATCAGAAGCAAAGCCAGTCGAAACGAGTACCAACCCTATATCTTTACCTAGCGCTAAAAGACATCTTCTTGTGTTTCATGATATTACGAAACAACAAACTCATGTGGGTGAATCGATATCATGGTATCAATCAAAAGAGAAAAAGGAGAACATTCAAAATCCTGAGAATAGCAACCCAGAAGATGAACACTCCGATCACCCTACAAAGCATTCCTAGCAAATACTTGATTCTTACTTTTTAAATTTTTCACCTATTTGAGCTAATTCATTATTAATATCAGAATCATCTTTTTTACAATTTTTCTTAATACACGCAACATGAATTGATTTATAACCGGATCTTTCCCTATCTACATTATCAGCTACCGCGGTCCAACTAGGAGATAAGCCTAATTTAATTTGATCTCTCGCTGCAATTCCATTGGGTTCATATTTACCTGTTTGAGATAAATGCTGTTCTCGATCATTTTTTTCTTCAATGATTTTATTGATATCCTTGCTCAAGGTTAAATCATGATTTTGTAGATCAAGCATGGCTAGCGTATTCGTTGAAAATGTAATCAGAAAAATTGAAAATATTTTGTACATGGTTCACCCGAATAAAAAACAAAACAAGTTATACAGTAAATTACAAGCACATCATTTAATGAAAGGTATATTTGACACCTGCAAGTAAGTCCCGCTTAGGTGATTCATAATTAAAATTATTTTCTAAGGAAATATTGAGATTAACGTTTTGGGTTACATTATACCCTACTCCAACTACCGCTTTTGGAAAAACTTTATTATAAGAGCCCGATCCTGAAATTTGTAGCGCACTCATCGAGGCCGTTTGCTTGGCATAAGCCGCTCCTGCTTTGACGAATAAATCTAATCTTTTTCCTGGGTAATAATCTATAACACCTAGCGTATCAATTTGAAATTGATGGTACTTCAATTCTATTTGGTGAAAATCTTCTTTTACGCTGTGAAAATTTTCGAAACCAGCTTCTAGACCATATTTAAAATGTTCATCGTTTTCCCATAAATAGCCTCCAGCAACCCGGCTAATGGGCGTTATTTTATGGCTATCAGAAAAGCTGTAGGGGGTCGTATACGTCAAGGTTACATCAGTTGCTCCCAATTGGCCGCTTAAATAAGGTGCACAATAAGCCGGGGAAACAAAAACGAGAGAACAGAAAATAAGTTTATTGAAAAAATGCATGGTTATCTTCTTATTATTATAATTTTAATGAGAATTTTTCTAATCTCGAGTGAGTTTCATTGGGAGGAACTACATCTGATTGAAAAGAATGAATTTAAACGCGGGACCTCTGATTAGGCTAAAAACCATTAATTTCGTACATAGCTAACCTTTCAACTTGCTTAAGATTTTGCGAAATATATACTTTCAGTGCAGCATTGTCAATTGATAAGTGAGCTGCTAAAAAGTCAAACCACATTTGAGAAAAAGGCAGCTTACATTGAGTAAATAAGCATTTTTGAAGGGATTTAGCACAGCCAGGGAAAAATGATGCTTTAAGAGGGGGCTCCTATGTAGATTTTGCAAAAAACTTCCTGTTAGCTTAGCTTTGTCATAAGGTAAATTGTCCTAATCAACAAGTTGATGCTGATCTTTCGTAAATGCAGGTCTACAAGAAATATACAGTTGCATTTCCCCTTCCCAATAAAATTTCTCTCCTGCTTCAATCAATACGAGATCCCCTGCACCAATTAAATATTCTTTACCCTCAACAACAACTTTTCCATTTCCATCGTTAATGTAAACTATCTCTTTACATTTTTTGTTCATTGCATGCTTTATATTTGGATATCGGCCAGTAATCTTCACGATTGCAAAATCAATCATTTTATCATCAATAGGGTACTCAGTTACTACACATACCTCACTATTTTTCCTTTCTGTTGTTTGCCCTTTTAAAGTTATTTTCATTTTATTTTCCCTTAAAACATTTTAGTAAGATGAGACTCAATTGAATGTATATGCACTCTATGTCGTTTCCTTTAGTTTTTTTCTTGTATTGACTGGTAAATAGTTCTCCGACGATACCACCTTCTTGCCCGTTTTCGCTTCTAACTCAACTCTAGCCTTTTTGGCAATATTGCCACCACTTTTTCCGGCTTTTATGTTTTCTTTCACGCCGGTTGCATTCATACCTTCTGCTATTTGCCTTGTGGAAAGTTCAGCTAATGCGGTAAAAACAAGTTCAGCTTCTGTCATGTGATCACGTAAATTACGATCTTTGGGTAATTTTTTAATCTCTTTATGCTTTTTGACCGAAACCTCTGACCATTCTTGATGGATCACATTAGTGAGTGTGGCAAAATCTTTTCTTTCCTTGACTTCATGGGTGGCCCAATAATCCGTCAATTTATTACGGGTTTCTTGTCCCATCATCCGTTGCTGGATCCATTTGTTAGAGCGCCCATGTTTTTGCCACGTCTCCCTTGCTCTATTGAGTGATAGAGAAGGATCGGTCATTTCTTGCATACGTTCATAGCCTACTTTGGCAAGCCACAACTTAATGGGTTCAGCTTTAGGGCTGGGGATAGATTGAACTAGACGAAGTATAATTTCTGCTGTCGCTGTATCTGTTAGATACTGTTTACCATCTGAAGCTTCTAATTTCAGTCGGTTACATTTTGTAACCGACTCACTCCCTTCTTTTTTTAACCTATTTTTCAGTACCTTCCAATAATTTCTGGCACTTTGATAGTCAGCTTGTTGTATAAGTACTTGTACAATATCTACTACTGAAAAAAACCAAGTCTCAGTCTTTTCATCATAAATACGTCGAATTTTATAATCTTCAAAAATCGTTAATTCGCTTTTCATGTCAAACTTCCATTAAAACAACATTTGTTTCTGCCAATAATGATAAACCTTTCTGAGTTTTTTAGAAATAATGAGTTGTTAACGCCTTCCATATCTTTGCTCTTAAATAAGGATATTCTGATATCCACTTGAAAATCGCTTTCAAGATTAAGGTCCCCCACCATCGCTTATGAGCTTTATTGTGGATCTTGGCCTTTGAATTTACCTTTAATAAATTTAGTCTTCGACTTTTGCGCAATGGTAAAACCACGGCTTTAACTTGATTAGGATCAATCTGCCGTGTGGGCGGGATCATAATCCTAATAGTGCGGATTTCACTCACCATTTCTTTGGTCGGTTCTGCATACCAAATAGGAATATCCGCTTGTAAAAAACCCATGATGCGTAAGCGAAAGAGAATGCGGTGAATAACCTTTGGAGGCTTATTCACGTAAGATGAAATTTGTTCATAATTAAATGAACAAGGAATGTTATTTGCACTTTGGGTAGCGAGCCACAACCACAAGAATTTTTCATCCTCTTGTAACAAAGGATGATTCATTAAACTCTTTAGGTGAACAAACCATTTGGCACAATGGCAAAGGTTTGTTGTGCAAATAATAGGCAAAGCAAGTCCGTCTAGCATACTACATACCTGTCGGTTAGGTTAGACAATAAACCCAAATAACAAAATCCGCGAAAATTTTGTTAAAAAACCGCGAGTTGGTAGTAATCAAGACTTGTGAATTGAAATGTATGTGTTAAATTGCGCTTAGTCATGGGTGAAAACTCTTAACTAGTTTTTGCTTGTGATTAGCACTGTGAGGATGTTACAAGCATCTTCACGGTGCGTTAGCGTGTATATTATCCTACCTTTTTTTTGATGACAATAGATTTTATTGCAACGATTGTAAAATTCAGAACTTATCAGATTTAATTGTTATTTAGATTTTAATTCCTCTGAATTCGTGAGAATTAAAAATGAATGATTGATATTTTAAAGGTGACAAATCGAGACCTTTGAAATTCAACATATGGCTAAGAATGAGTACATATATGTACTCATTTATAATCAAATTTGAGTATATATATGTACTCAGAAAAATACTAAATAAACAAAACATGAGGTGGTATACCTTTTAACTTTGAGCCTAATCCACTTAACCAAGGGTTCTGCCCCCTTACCATTTCAGATCATGTCAGTTTTTCTGTTATTTAGATTTTGACTGACCTGAGTTCGAGACTCATAATGAACAATGATGGTATTCATTATAAATTAACTTATAATATCTTTTGAACTCATTAAGACAAAATATCAGGAACAATTCATTCCTTATCATACATAAAGGTTTAAAATGGACTTTTTAAAAAATAAATCAATTAAACCACTTCCTGATATCCTCGAAGAGATATTCAATGGTCAATTTGATAATTTTAAAGAAGATTGCAATAAATTTAAAATCGTTAGTTTAGATTTATATAATACTCTTGTTAACAAACCTTTACATTTTCTAATAGAAGCGCTTAAAAATACACCTATAACTTCCATCAGACTATCCAGAAACAATATACAAGATGTAGATGTCAAATATTTTTCAGGTTTAAAATATTCTAATGTTGATAACATTGAACTCAGTGGCAATAACATTGGGTATATTGGTTTAAAACAACTTATTGATGCGCTTAAGGGCACAAACGTAACAACGCTTGATCTTAGCGATAATCAAATTCGCGCTATTGCTGCTGAAGATTTAGCTATAGCTCTTAAAGAAACCAATTTATCAGACATTAGTCTTGCCGGAAATCAAATCGGTGATGTGGGAGCAAGAAATTTTTCTTACGCCCTAAAGGGTTCCAAGATAACAATAATAAATCTATGTGACTGCCAAATTTCAAGTTTAGGTGCCAAAAATTTTGCTAATGCACTTAAAGATACTAATGTTATTTCCATTGATTTAAGTTTCAACAATATTGGAAATGATGGTTTCAAAGATTTACTCATCGCATTAAAAGACTCCAATGTTAAAATAGTCGAACTCATGAATAATCAAATTGGAGCTTTTGGAGCAAAACTTTTGGCTTTTGCACTCAGAGATACAAAAATATCAACACTTGATCTTGGTAGTAATCCCTTAGGAGATCTTGGTGCAAAATTTTTAATTAGTGCTCTTAGAGGAACAAATATAACAACGATTTCTCTTAATGACTGTCAAATAAGTGACATTGGGGCGAAATACATATTTGGTAAATTACAAGGTACAAATGTAACAGCGATCAACCTTAGTTCAAATAAAATTGGTGTTATTGGAGCGAAAGTTATTGGTACATCTCTCAAAAATACTAAAATTACATCGATTGATCTTAGCGAAAATGAAATTGGAAATTCAGGAGTTAGAGATTTTGCTTCTCAGTTAAAAGATACTCGTGTCTCAACAATTGAACTTAGATTTAATAAAATTAATAATATTGGAGCCAAAGAATTAGCAATTGGTTTACAGGGAACTAATGTCACCGAAGTAGACCTATCAAGTAATCAAATTGGCGATTCAGGTGCCAAGGATTTTGCGCTTGGATTAAAAGGAACCAACATATCGATAATTATGCTTATAAATAATGATATTGGAAATATCGGTGCTATCGCCTTAGCAAATGCACTTAAGGGTACTGTCGTAATTGACATAAATCTTAGCGCAAATAAAATTGATGAAAATGGTATGATGGACTTTGTCAGTGGATTAAAAGGAACTAACGTAACTAAAGTTAATCTTGAACATAATTTCATTGGAGAATTTGATGCTAATGAACTGGCTCGAAAATTATCAGAAACTAAAATAGTAGAATTCAATCTTGGATTTAATTGTGCTGAAGTGAATACATCACTTGAAGAAAACAGAAAAAAATGATAATCCTCCGCTGTTGGTTTTTAAATAAAAGAAATAATCAACATGTGTAATAATGTGGTCAGGCTTGTATTATTGTATTCTATAAAATAGTTTTCCTATACCGTAAATACAATAATACAAGCCTGACCACATTTCTTAGTAATATTAATTTATGTGATAACAAACATATGAATTCAGACATTAACTGATATTTTTGATTCACAGATTTTGGGTAAAATCAACCTCAATATAAGTCTTGCCATTCTCTTTCTCGACTCGTACGGATTTTTTAAGTGGATTTATGTAATAGCTCAAAATGTTCAGAAATTTTCGCTTGGTAAATTTTTACATGGTTATATTCGGATTTATTCAAAAAATTTAAAATGTCACTTTTATCCGTTTCCTCTATTCTACAACCTGAAATACGTGAAGGAATTTAACTTTCGATACAGAGCGGGAATTTCAAATGAAAGCTTTGCAATTGCAACAAAGTATAAAATGTCACAAGCACACTAATAAACATAAAAATCAGCCTTTTCAACTATATTGCTTCATTCAAGATTTTTAAAGCAATCAACATTGGTTACCGATTTTAATACACTACAGTCAAGTATTGTTGTTTTTCCTTTTGCATCGTTTTCAATCGCAATGGCATATCTCATGCCATTAGAACAAGCCACATTCCAGTAAGCTGTTTTATCAGCACCAGTACCTTGAAAAAATGTAGAAGTAGGCGTACAAGCTATGCCACTTTCATTAAGTTGTTGGCCGAACAACTTTGTTCGTTCTGAAGATGACATACGCATTATCAATCTATGCCACTCATTATTTGAAACATCTGAATGTGTTTGATTTGTGGTAGCATTTTGTGCAATGACTTGAGCTGGCTTCTGAGGCTTATTGGGGCTATTTACTGAATAGAATATATAAAATATTAAACATCCTAATAAGATAGTAATAATAGGGACAGTTGTGCTTCCTGGAGCTTTTATCCCACAATGGGGACAAACTTTTGCCGATTTAGCAACCTCTTTTTTACACTCTTTGCATTTGGTTAAGGCCATATAAAAGACTCCCTTGGGAGAACCAACCAGAAATAAAACAATAATCGCAGAATGCACATAGGCAATATATTCCATAGAACTGCTTCAAGAGATTGCGTGATTTTCATAGTAAACAATTCAGTTATTTTACGAATAAACATCTATATAATATAACAGTCAACCAAGCTTAAAAGGTCAGCAGTTAATATTCAATATAGATTAAGTTAAACAAGTATATGCTACTCTAAATCGGCTATTATGGGCTGACGTACAATTACAGTGTAGTTACTATAATCTCATTAAGAAAATTTATGCCAGTAAAGGACGCGAGGGTCTTGCTTGTACATTAAACAGTCTTCAAAAAATACGACTCTAACTTTTATGATTTCATACGAAGAGTTATACCTGCTCTCTTATATCTGCATTTAGGGCAGCCTCTGCCAGTTGTTCTATGAATTATCGAATCATTCCATTCATGCCCGCAACGCCCGTTCCACCAAATCTTCCTGCCAGATCCAGGGGTGAAGTATTCAGGAAGCAACGAATCGTTCTTTAAGGGGTGCCAGTCTTTTATTAAATCTGGGAATAAATATCTTAGTGACTTCTCAAGTTCTACGTGCTTTCTCCTAGAGAAGTAGTCATTAAAATAAGAGTTTGCAATCCAATTGCTTTGCTCCATGTATTTATCAATTTTTCCTGTAAGCTCAACGGATTTTGTATTTATGTTTTTCAGAATCATTTTTAGGATCTCTTTTATCGTTGCAACATTTATTTCCCTTCTTTTTACGCGAATGTCATTTGAACCTAAAAGTGGGAGACCTTCTTCTCTTACTCTAATAAAACACATGGTTGAGTTTAAAGCTAAATATTTTTCTAGATCTTTTTCATGTTTGTCTTGATGCCAATATACTCCATCATATTCAATCCCTATATTAAACCCTGGTAAAAAAATATCGACTTCACGCATTTGAATAATGACTCTATGTTGCACATCTTCAAATATTGCTTTCAGTTCACTAAAGATTCTTAATTCTGGAATAGAGTATGCAGGATTGCACTTTGGGCAACCAGTGCCGTGTGTTCGGTGATTAATCGTTGCTTGCCATTCATGATTATCACCTTTTGGACATTTCCACCAGACCATTTTAGCTGTCCCAGGAGGAACATCTTTAGGAGTTATCTTACCGTTTTTTGTTGGATGCCATTGTTCTGCTATTTCTGAGTAAAGCACTGCCAAAGAGTTAGAGTTAACAACTCTATGCCCTGAGCATATAGGACATCCTTTTCCATTTTTTCTATTGTTAATTTTGGCAAGCCACTCATGATCATCGCCTTTTAGGCATTTCCACCATACTTTTTTACTTGCGCTAGGTAGGACATCAAATGTTGTAAGCTTTCCATTTTTAGTGGGGTGCCACTCTTTGGCTAATTCTGGATTTACTGTTCCCAATGAGTTAGATCTTGCCACTCTCTGATTAGAGCAAATAGGGCAGCCAATTCCTTTATTTCTATTTGCAATAACTGCATCCCACTCATGATCATCACCTTTGGGACACTTCCACCACAATTTTTTTCCAGAGTTGGGGGTAACTTTATCAGGGGTTAATTCACCATTTTTAGTGGGGTGCCATTCTTTAGCCAGCTCAGGATTTAATGTTTCTAAACAATTTGATTTAACGACTTTTTGACCAGCACAAATTCCGCAGCCTATACCTTTAGCTCTGCTAATTACACTTGTTTGCCACTCATGGTCATCGCCTTTTGGGCACTTCCACCATACTCTTTTACTTGAGGCTGGAGTTATCTCTTCAGGTGTTAGTTTGCCATTTTTGGTAGGGTGCCATTCTTTAGTAATTTCAGGTTTTAATGTCGCCAAAGAATTCGATTTAACCACTGCCCTATTTGAGCAAATTAAGCAACCTGATCCATTGTTTCTCCATTCTACTGCAGACTGCCATTCGTGGTCGTCGCCTATTGAGCATTTCCACCATACTTTTTTGCATGAACCAGGAATAACATCGTAGGGAGTTAATTTTCCATTTTTGGTAGGATGCCATTCTTTAGCAAGTGCTGGATTCAGTGTTGCTAAACAATTAGATTTAACGACTACTCTACCAGCACATATTCCGCAACCATGACCTTTACTCCGGGACTTAATAGCAGCTGCCCATTCGTGATCATTTCCTTTTGGGCATTTCCACCATGCTATTTTGTCTGAAAAAGGTGATACGTCATATGGAGTAAGCTCCCTATTTTTGGTAGGGTGCCACTCTTTGACTAGTTCAGGAGTATTTGTCGCAAAACTTTGTTTATCCACTCGAGTATCAACTGCGACGCTGATATCGTTCAACCATAGCCAAAGAATTTCGCTGCTCAATCTCAGCCCATTCCCTTATTCGTTTAATTGGATTGTTTAAAAACCTCGCTGCTACATTAGCCTGCTCTTGGTGGCTTTTAGCTATATCCCCGCTATATACCTGCATTCTATGAGCACCATAGCTAAAAAATTCGAATACTTTATTGTCAGTCTCAAATTTTTCCAAAACAAAAGCAGTTATTGAAGGTACAATCGCCTCATCATCAGAATTTACATAAGGCAGTGGCAGAAACGAAGCAACAAGTCTTGCGGCTTCAAGGCCTTGTTTTGTAATCCACTTTTCAAGGTTTGACTCAGGAATCGAACGTATCAGTTTATGGTAGGTTCCATACTCAAAGTTTAACCTCTGTTGTTCATCTGCAAGAATTGGTTCTAAGCATTCAAGAAACAAGTCTGCATGCGTTTGAATGGTTGAAATTAATACCTCTTGTGCTGCCTTTTTTAATCCATAGTGCTTTGATAAAAGTGCCTGCACTGCTATCGAAATTGCTTGTTTAGAGTCAACTTCAATGAAATCTTCAACGACTTTCCCCCACCAAAATCCGAAACCTACTTCACGTGGATTAGCGACCTCAGCAATTAGCTTCAGCAATTTCCAAGCTTCAGGAAGAACGGGATCCTTTGATAACTGCTCGACAGTCTCCTCTGACCATTTGCTCTGATATCGCGAACCTAAGAAATAGTCAAAGATTGAAAATACATTTTGATTATCAGTATTAGCAGATTCAATCAGTAAACATAATATACGCTTTAAGTCTTTATCTTCGGTCGTGTCTTTAAGAGAACCAAAAGCAAAAGGGCTTAAGGCATTTAGCGTTAACTGGCCCTTCTCAATCAGGTTAAAGGTTCGCTCTAATAGGTTTAATTTATTTCCACCCACAATAGCCAAATCATATACCATGGCTGGCATACTCGACGTAATCTGATCCAGCAAAGAGTTTATTACTATTGCATGATCTTGATTCAGCTCAAGAAGTCCTTGAATATATCCTCTGCCTAAAAGCGGATTTTTATATCTTTGGCATGCATCTAAAATAATCTTAATTAATTTTGCGTTAGGATCCTTCTTACCAATATGCCATCCTAAACTAGCACTGGAATGAGCGACTTCAGAACATAGCCACTCTAGCTCCGTGCTTAAAAGATTGTTATCAGTTACTAATTCATTGGCAAGCTGTTTTAATTCTTCATTCCATTGCGCTTCTTCGTCTCTGATAGTTAGGTCCCATGAATTTTTTGCAACTGCATTGACTAATCGACCATGAAAATCGGTTGGCTTTAGTGCTACTTTCCAATCTTTAACTTGCTGCATATAATTTTTATCTATTCCATCATTGTCAAAATATATGAAATCAGCAAGCGCCTCATCTAAATGAACTAATAACGTTTCATTGACTTGCTTATCAAAAATCAACTGCAGATCATTTAAATAACCCATGCTCAATAAACTCCGCACACTGTTAAGTAAGGCACTGCCAATTTTATCTTTTAGCTTTGCATGTGACGTTGCAAGCTTGACTGCAGTTTTTATAATATGGCTAAAACATTGACTATACTCTTCACTCGATGCAGGAACCCAGCTTGGTGGAGTTATGCGACCCGCTACTGTCTCAGGAGGTACAGCTTTAGAAACAGTTACATTCAATGTCTCTTCGAGTGCTGAAAGTGCTAATTCAACAATTTTTTCATCTTTAGATTGAAGGTATTTTTCTAATAAAGTAAATCGTTCAAGGAATGGTATGCTAGTGCCAGATAAGACTATTCTATAAAGCTCTTTCCACAGTTCTCTTGAATTATTAGCAATGTTAGGCTCTGATTCATTAAGAGCTAACTTAAGCAAACTGATTTCACAATCATAAAAATATTCTTTAAATGTTGCTAATCGTTCTAATAACCAAACTAGTTTTCGTCTAGGACCCCAATCCCCATTCGCCCAATCACCTTTTATTGCCATTACTTCTTCATCAGTTGCCTGTTCAATTTTTCGCCTTAATACACTAAGCATTCCATCAGGATCAGATTCAACAACGGCGATGATAAACATTACATCCTTTAATTGGGCTAAAGAACCTGGAAGAAGTTGTTCAGCCCTTTGATGAAAAAAACTAGTCACCATTTTTTTATTTTCTTTCGTGCCATGCTCCGTAACATTTTTGATGAAAGATTCTATTAATTGGGGAGGTATGCTTTTAAAGAACGTATCTGGATCATGTTCTATCCACCCTTGCCAAGCATGAAAAAATGCCACCTTGATTATTATATATGGTGTCACATAGAAATATCGTGCATTGCGCCCAACGAAACCAATTGAGTCATGTATATTATTAGCAATCCTTAAAAAATTTGGTTTTGAAATGCCTGAAAGTGATAAAACAAAATCAAGTTGTTTACTATCTTCTTCCGTGAATCCAACAGCGTCAAAGAGTGATAGTGATTCAACTACAGCTCGACTATCATGCTCTTTTAGTAGAATTTCATAATAAGCGTAAATTTCACGCGAAGGGCTAATGAGTCCTAATGCTTGAATTTCAGGATCAGATTTGCAAAGGGCGCCCGCAAAGCGAATAAAACCTTCTGATTGCTGTGCGTATAAACGACGTCTAGATTCAGCTACTTCAGGAAAATTAATGCCGAGCACCTCCAGCACTTGTTCAGCAGACATGGCCACCAAGGAAAATTGTGAGTCTATTGTGGGTCGTTTAGCATTTTGATTGCTAACAGTAATCACGCGGATTCGCTTGGCATGAGGGTTAAGTAATTGGCTATAATCTGAACCGCCTTTCACTGAGCAGTCATCAGCGACAATTATCGCTTGTGCAGTTTCATCCGTTGTCAAAAAATGACTTAATTTAAGAAGTTCTTTTTCATCTGTTGAATATACCGTAAGCGACCGTGCCATTTTGTCTTGAAAAAGAGTTTCAAGAACCATTCTTGTTTTACCAACTCCCGCCTTACCGGTTATTGGCAGCACCACATTTGGTTGAGGCACATCAAAATTAATATGCTCTAAAATTTTGCCAGCGGTTTCAGACCACTCATCATAGGGCACGTAAGTTTGAATGGCATATCGAGCAGCTTTGAGCTGCCTATTTAAATCGATAATTTGAGTGTTAAATGAAGAGTAAAAGAACTGAAGTGTAATTGCAGGGTATGAAAGCAACCATCGAGCAAGATCTTCATTTGTTAGCACCAGCGCTTTTGCCGCACCTGGACATATTTTTTGGATCTCCTCATTTAATACGTTTTCCCATTCTCCAACTTTTTGTGCAACTAGGATATCGCATATGCAAAATCGATATGCATAACCCTCTTTAATGAGCTGAACAACGTAAGGCTTATTTACCTCCTCTTTCAACATCTGAGGATGTATATCAGAAAAATCTCTGGCTTTGTATTGCCATATACTCGGCTCCTTCATCCATCCAGTATTATCATCTGATGTGCCTTGATCTACTTTTGTGTCAACGCCCCCGTCAGATATATTTCTTAAACCGGTATATAGTGAAGAAAGGGGAATGCTTAAAGCTTTCGCGTGAGCATGAAGCAATATATCCCCGAAACCCGCAAATTTTAGTCCATCTGCCGATCTTAGCTCGTATAGTTTCTCTGAGTTAATGTGCCACATAGATACTCCTTTAAGCAGCAAGAAGCCTATTATATACGTTTAACAAAACTATGACTTGAAAACGCGCACTCAGTGAAGTGCTTATTGTACGCTTATTCGATTGGGTGCTTATTTTTCAGGCTTGATGTAAGTCTTTGATTTATATAGTGGGCCCACTAGGACTTGAACCTAGGACCAAAGGATTATGAGACCGCTAAATACCATTCCTCATAATAAGACACAAAACTATATAGCTTATAAAACAAAGTGTTATGGATTTTTTGTGTTACCTCGAGTTGTGGATAACTAGTCAAGTGTTGTGGCCCAGTGTCCCATGAGTGCCCCATAAAACAATAGTCGACGATGATTATTGGTTAAATCCAATTCAAGGCTTTCAAATGTTTCCAACCTGATTCAACATGTTTTGGTTTAAACTGTGCCTTTCTGGTATTCCATTCTTTCAGCCCTTTATAAACATCATCTAGACTTCTAGCTTCTTCTTGCGCTGCTAGCCAATCAATTGAGGATAGTAATTCCATCCCGTATGGCGTTTCATAACCCTCAATTAGTTGTCGAATTAAGTTTAACCTTTCTAAAGAAGAGGAATCATTCTTCAAAAATTCGTATGCAGTAACCTCTACCCCAGGTTTGATCTTAATCTCGGCTCTATCAGCATTATCTCCACATCCTAATAGGTAATGGCCTTCCATATCATTAAGAACGTGCCTAATCTTTGGAGAATAGGGTCCATATAAATGCTTAACAAAATTCAGATTCAGATTCTCTCCAGTTCTATACATAAAATAAGCTAGCTTTTGGATTTCAATTGAAGTTAAAGCATAGTCTGGTTCTTTATAATCTTTGATAAGAAGAATGAATAGCGCTCTCGTCTTTGTCATTTTCGGCGTTTCTGATTTTACTTCTATATATCTAGGTCCTTTGTGCTCTTGCGGTGAGTAAATAAATATTTCAACATCGACTAAATCCATAAGTGAATTTTCTATTAATGGCAGTACAACCTTCCAATCTAACCCCCCATTACCACATCCAAGAGGAGGAATCGCAATGGATTTAATATTGAGTTTAATAATTTCCTGTTTAAGCGCCGCTAATCCTTTTTCAATATCAATTAACCGCGATTTAGCTTTCCAGTGGCCCTTTGTTGGAAAGTTAATAATGTATCGTGGATTAACGGCATGGGTTTCAAATACATGCATTTTGCCAAGAACTAGCTGATGATGTGTGCATGCTTTTTCATATGCCTTGAAGTTCTCTGGATAGGCTTTTTTAAATTGTAGTGCTAATCCTTTGCCCATAACACCAACACAATTGACGGTATTAACCAGTGCATCTACATTTGATTCAAGCAAGCTGCCAGATGTTTTTTCTATAATCATTTAGTAGTACCACCCTTCTGTGATTCGAAATTGTGGTGTATGACTATTCGTTGAATTCATAAATGCTTCTTTTACATATTCTAATTTAGTTTGATCTTTTACACAAATGCTTGAGATAATTGATAACGGACATGAATTAACCAAAAGAAATTCTGCCTGTCTTCTTCTTTTTCGGTCCCCATCTTCTTCGGTATCAGCCCAATATTTAGCTTTCATTAATTCCCAATCAAGTTCAGACAAATCCTTTAAATCTTGGTAGAAATCTGACAACCCTATTGTTATTGGGTGACCATCGCTAAAAATATATGGAATCCGATTTTGCACTACCCTGCTAACTCTACTTACAAAGTAAATCATATCTTCCTGTATCTTATTAGGGACTCTACCATTATGAATAGCACATAACATGGGCGAAAGAGGAGCAAAATAGAATGGTACATAATCATGAAGTGATTTACTAAATCCTGAAGGTATTTTATCTATTTCCATTCTTTTCTTTTGCACATCTAAATGCGACGAATCAGTAAAATTAGGAGCTTCATTCCTGCAAATCAAAGCATTACTTTTAATTATTTTTTCAAGATTAGTAACATGTGTAATATGAAATAAATATGGATCGTCGGGGTGAATAATTTTTTCAAAATAAGTATCGATCATAATACGCAGTAAATTACCCTACTATTTAACTATTATTTTATTAGCTTTAGAGATCAGTGCTAATTGACCATGTTTATTTAGCTTGCCAAACATCTTAATTAGAATTGCAAGATTTTCATCTTCAGCATAGAAATAAGCAATGGGTAGTTTTAAGACCTTAGCAATTTTATTTAAGGTGAGTATATCAGGAATATGCTTACCAGTTTCATACTGGTTCATCCGAGCACTAGCCGAAAACTCATCAATACCTGCCGCTATTCCCAATTTCTTTTGAGATAATTTGGCAGCTAAACGAGCTTCTTTCAAGCGTTTTGCGACTAAGTCCTTAGAAAAAGCCAAGCTAATATTGCTCACAATTTTATGATAGTGAGCTAAGATATTCTTAGTTTTCTTCTTGACACGATACTAAGGATTCCTTAGCATCTCTATTTAGCTTGAAAGCCAACATAAATGGTGTTAATACACTTTTTTAGCTTTTATTATGAAATGAGGGTGGGTGGAATGAGAAAAATATCCAAGTATGAATTAGCTAGAATATCAGGCGGAAATATAGATATTCAATATAGTAAAAATGAAGTCATTATCTCGCTGGATAGACAAGATGAAACTGTTCTTTTCAATGGAATTGGTTTTGGATGGAACGGTTGGAGCAAGGGTGGCTATAATCATTTGAATACAGTAATTACTGAAAATGAATATAATGGCTATAAAATCGCTTATTATGCCGGTAATAGTGTCACCTTTCGTTTAACCCCTTTAAAATAGATAGTATGGTAAATCATGAGAAATTTAACGCAAGATGAATTAAGTAGAGTTTCAGCAGCAACGTCGATACAAATCAATGAAGTGGGAAATGAGTTATTTATTGTGAGTAGTGGGGGCGGAATAGTTCATTTTAATAATCTCACCTTTCTCTCGAATGGTTGTTGGAAAAATGGAGCGAAGACAAAAGATGACATAATTAAACAAGGAGAAATATATGATGGTTATAAATTTATGTTCGTAAACTCATATAATGGAACAATAAGCTACAGATTAATTCCCGTAAGTTAATTTATCTGATAAATCAAAATTTAAAAAAACTATCTCCCTGAATTTGAGAAAGAAATAATACTTTAGAATTCAGAAAGATAAGCTTTCCTTTTTTAGCTCTTTAAACATCCTACTAAGCTCTCTTAATTCTTGCCTTTGCCCGCCTTTACAGCCTCGTATAGCTGAACGAGCTTTACCCTCAGGACTTTTCGGCCCTGTGGACTTTTTCCACGGTGCCCAGGTTCTTATCAGTTTTGACTGTCTGGCCTTGCGTTCCGATGTCCAACCGTTCGCCATGATGTTCCTCCAATAGTTGGTTTTGCTCATTTTTTATTTTTTCCGCGCGCGCGTGCGTACTGGTCGGAAAACTCGGGTTATTATTAACTTGTTGATTGTTTGCTATGTTAGCTTGCCTAACAAATGCTACTTGCGGAGGGTTTTTGATATTGGTTAATGTTTCTAAAGTCATACGGCATTGTGATTGCGCCTTGAATGCCAAACGAAAAAGTGTTTCAGATATATATAAATTTTTTTTACTATAGGCCCTAACTGCTAAGTTGTTAAAGATTGCATCTAGAGTATGAGATTGAATAATCAACATTCTCTCTGCAGATTCTAAGTTACCTTCTTTAATCTTTTTTACTTCAGATAAAAGATATTTAAGAGTAGGTTTAATATTACGCTTTCCAAAATACTCTGAGATCTCAACCTGCACTACAGCCCCTACGCCCTCTGTGAAGTATCCATCTTGGGTTACAGTATCCAATACAGATTTTTCGTCTTCGCATCTTTCATCAGATAAATCTTCATTATTTGTCATCTTGCCGTCCTAGTTGTGATCTATTCGAAAAAGGAACCATCTGAATAGGTTTAAGATGGCGATTTTCTAAGTATTGAAAAGAGTCTGGGTTGAACCATAGAGCAAGTTTTCCTTCCCATTCACCATTACGTTGTTTATCGCAGGTAAACAAACAATCATATTTTTCTAATATGCTATCTGGAGGTTGAACTCGATTCCCAGGTTTATTTAGTTCATCTTCTTTCAACTTGTTTCGCCAAGTAGAGAAACAGTTGTCTGCTAAATCTGTAATAGTTCCAGTACCCTTCATATCCAATTTCCCGGGTACTTTATTTTCATCCTGAGGTTTGCGAGGATGTGCCACCAAATGAATATGACAATCATGCACGTTCTTAAAGTCACAAAGTTTTTCAATGAGTGATTTTTGAGCGTTATAATCATCTTCAGGCATTCCGCACTTCATTAGAGAATCAATCACAAATACATCAATGCCATATCGCTGCCTGGCATATTGAAACACTTCCAGCAAACGATTTGCTTTAGCGCTCCCAACAAGATCAAAGATCCATAAGTTGTTCTCATACCATTCGTGAATTGCCCGTATATATGCCTCGGATGGTTTACGCAGACCTGATGCTTGACGAGTCAATCTCATTAATAAACGTTTTGGTTTTAGCTCTAGACTGGCAATACAAACTTTAGCGCCTTGTTTCATACAATGAAGCATCACTTGACCAAGAAGCTGACTTTTTCCATGGCCATTGATACCAGTCCAAATAGAAAGCTCACTTGGCCTTAAGTAGATTTTGTCACCAGCTTTTTGCCACGGTAAGGCATATCCCATGGGCTGATTTTCAGAGGGATAAAACTCATCAATCACCTGGTCAACGTATAGGCTTGCGGCTTTTAGTTCATCAGGATCAAGGATTTTTGCATTTTCAAAACATGTTCGTATTTGTTCAGAGCTGATGCCTGCTTGCAGACACTCATTTGCATCTTTTAAAGGTAATTGAACAACACGGCACCGATGTCTACCTAATCTCTCTATCAACTCATTTGTAGCTGCTTGCCCTTCAGCGTCATTGTCCAAGCAAAGATAGATTTCATCAAAAACAGCAAGTCTATCAAATTCATATTCCAACCATTGATGCTTGCCTCCTTTTCCGCCCCCGAATGGCACCGACAAAACAGCCATGTTCAATCCAAATTGAAAGAGACTCATAGCATCAATTTCACCCTCAACAAGAACTGCTGCACGAGCATTCTCAGGTATTGCTTGCCATCCAAATAAACATGGCTCTGAGTTTGGAGTTACTCGGATCTGTTTTTTCCCTTGGGGTCGATCAACTTGAAGATACTTTAGCAGATTTAGTTTGCCATCTATATAAAATGGGAACACTATTTCATTTTTCGTTTCTCTGATTTGGTATGCCTTTAGTGTTTCAAGTGTTAACTTCCTTTCACTCATTAAGTAATTACAAATACTAGAAGCTTGCTGTATTGGAACTTCATTTTTAATTTCAGGTCGAACGAACTGAGATCTTCTCTGCGGCTCGAAAATAGTTGAGGGTATACCTAGCCATTGCTTCACCTCTGAAATCGCTTCTGAGATCGTTTTGTTGCGGCATAAACACCATAAATTTATTAGATCGCCGCTTTCCCCCGTTGCAAAGTCACACCACACTCCTTTTTTGTCACCCTGAAGACATACTTTTAACGAGTCTCCAGCTTCACAATTTATGGATCCTATGCACCATTCGCCGCTTTTATTTTTTCCATTTGGGAGCAAATGACGCACAACACGTTCAATATTTTGATCTAGCAATCCAACAATATTTTTAGCTGAATACATTTGCATTTAAATCGCTCCTTCAGCAATTTGATCTATCTGGCTGACCTTTAAATCCAAACTTGATTCATTCGAATTCTCAGTTGCATTTTGCATAAACCTTTCAATATGCGATGAGTCTCTGAGGATCAAGCCTATATCGTCATATTTTTTCTTTTGAGGATTAACACCCATGTTGTAAGGGGTTTTATGACAACCTTCTATTGCTAGTTTTAGCTCTTCGAGGCTATATCCTTGTTTAAAAGCAGCTTTAATGATTTTTTTTCGCTTTTCATCAAGCTTAGCCCGAGGATGATTCATCTTGGCTTTCCAATATTCGAAGATCTCTGAAATGATGCATTTATCCTTCTTATGCGTTGGGGTGTTGAGTTGCTGATCATTGCTATCATTCCCTGCTTCATATGTGTTAGCAGTTTGATCATTTTCACTCAAAGAAAGAGATGAAGTTTCGCCAGAAACTTTACATATATCTTCTTCCATTCCTTTTCCTTTCCCTTCCCTTACGGGGGTGAGAGGTTGGCGACCATTCGACGAGTGCTCGACGAGTAGTTGTGGAGTGTTCGTTGTTTGGTCGATAAGTTGATGTTTATCACCCTTTGAGAAATATGTTACTGGGCATGGGTAACGGTATGTTGGTTTTTCTATTTTTTGATGTTTCCATCCCGTAACAAGCCAATACTCTTTCCCCTCTGCGCTATATTCAATTACTAATCCAACATTTATTAATTCACTCATCCAAACTTCTATGTCAATCCCAGAGCAATCATCCCCTGGAAAAACTTCCATTTTTAACCGCATAAATGACTTTGGATGTATTCCTGCATCATCACAAAAATTCCACATGCCAATGAACAGCAATCGAGCTTCCCTAGAACAAGATGCAACTTGTTCAGAGGTCCAAAATTCCGGCTTTACGGTGCGAATTCTTGCCATACGCTCACCTACTTACATCCATGCAATAACGAGTTAGCTTTAATAATTCAAAGAAAATATGGCCGTAATCACATAGATCGATTTCAGATGGACACCAAAACCAAATAAATCCCTTTCTTCTTAGTGAACAAAGGTAACTAACCTTTTGTTCAATACACAAATCAGGAAAATTCAGTAATATCCACGTAGGTATCCATCCCTTTTGATCCGGATAAAGATATTCTGTAAGCAAATATAAAATCGAAGATTCCATTTCTGTTAGAGGCCTCATCTATCATTACCTCTTCCCGCAATAATGCGAGCATTCCCTTTTGCTATCCATTCCCGAAAGCGAGGCAAGTTTATAAGCAAGCGACGACCGAAGCGTACGGTTACGCCAGCAGCTTCAAGTTCGTTGCTTTTGGTGAATTGTAGATGTCGAAAGCCGCCTAATGTAAAGGCAGGTTCATATTGGGCCAGTTCTGAAGGCTTGATGAATTGTGGTTCGTTTTGTGCAAGAGTGTTGTTAGTTGTCACGATAATGGCCTCACACTTTGTTTAGTGCCGCGGTGTTGCGGTAAGGCCATTTTTATAGAATTAAAACAACTCTGTTAAGTGATCGTCCACTTCGTCCACTTTATCCGCAACTTTGTCCAATTTCGGAAAAGTATATCGCCCCCAAGCTTTGCGAAAGGCACCGAGACCAAGAGTAGAAGTGCCATTGATTATAATGGCTTTTTCTCCATTGTGTTTTGTTACTTTGGTGGTATAGATTGAGGGTGGAGTTTTCTCTAACTGAACCCATATTTCTTCTTTAGCGGGATACCTCTTATTTTTGCTGATGAACTCTTTAACTGCGGCTCTAATTACTATCGCTTTAATGCCTGGCTCTTGCTTTTTAGGAAACCCTGGCATAAATTTTTCGAAGCTTAATGAACTAGTTTCCTGTAAATCACCACCCTCATTAGCCTTATCTTCCACAAAACATTTTTCTGAAAACCACGACTGCAAAAGTTCACCAGGCTCTTCATCTACTTGCTCTAGCCATTCTTTCAAATCTTTAGCCTTGTAATACCAATTGATTTGTAACAAATTTTGAAAAATTGGGTCTAAATTTTTGGTCATTTCCAGAAATTGTTTGCCGATCGCTAAAGGGGCGATTTCATAAAGAGTCTGCAATTGCTTATTTTGATACTTTTGATTGCGATTTTGTTTCTCTGTCTTTGATAACAATAGGATGTTTATAGCCTCTAGCTCAAGTGCCAAAATTTCATCGGGCTCCAAAGGGTTTTGGGGCTTGCCGCTACCTCGAGGATAATCATATTCATGATAACCTGCTCTTCTTGCATTGATTTCTTTATTTAATGTTGCATGCTCAAGAGCAGATGCAATGGCAAGAAAATCATCTCTGTTATAGTGGTTCATCAAAAGTCGGCAAATTTGCTTATAAGTAAACTCATCTGGAAAACCATTTGAGACATCTGTACTTAGCACCCTTTTAAAATTCTGAACCATGCGTTTTTGCTTAGGTGTAATCATTCGTTGTCCTCAAATATTTTTGCAGCCATACGCGTAATAACGCTTGCTGTATGCTCATGACTTAAATGCGAATACCTTTTAACCATTTGCAGGGTTTTGTGACCTAACACTTCAGCTATTTCAGCAAGGCTTGCACCATTCATTGCAAGATATGAGGCTGTTGAATGTCTCAAATCGTGAAACCTGAAATCCTCAAGTTCTGCGCGTTTAAGCGCTGTTTGCCAAGCTCGCTCAAAATCCAAAGGTTTTGTGGTGTCTAGTCTTCCTGGAAAAACTAGGGCATCAGGATTCTGTGAACGCTCCTTGCTCCATTCAATCACCGTTTCCAAAGCAGGACCGGCTAAAGGTAACGCACGACGCTCCCCATTTTTTGAATCTTCAAGCACAATTACGCGACGAGAAAGGTCGACTTGCCGCCAGCGCAATCCCGATATTTCACCTCGGCGTGCTCCGGTGGTTATCGCTAGCAATACAACTATCCTAAGTTCAGGAGTGTCGGTGGCTTTTTTGCAAGCATCTAGGAGTGCCTTACGTTCATCATCAGATAAAAAACGAACCCGACCGCGAGACTCCTTCCCTTTAGTAACTTTGTCCATTGGATTTGAATCCATCCATTGCCACTCCTTAACACATGCTGTTAACACTGGGCCAAGAGCTGACAAGTAACGATTTACACTCGCAGGAGTTCGGTATTGCAAAGGAGCATTTGGATCTGGTTTCTTTTTTTGGGATACCCTTGGAGTTGAAGTTAGCTTGTCACGTGCTTCTATAATGCGGGTCAATGTTAAATCTGAAAGTAAAAACGCACCAAATTCACGCTTCCACCATTCCAAAAGACGACCACGGTTTTTCGAATCTTTTAACTTTGGTAAACATTCCCGAAAATACCTTTCTATAGCACTACCTAGGGTATGGCGCTTAGCCTCAACATCCTTGAAATGACGGCCTTCGCGAATAGCCGCTTCTGTTTGTGTTGCCCATCGCTTAGCATCGGTTAATCTTAAAAAAGTAGCAGTTTGTAAGGGGTATCCTCTTAGCCTTATCTTTACGCGGTAAGATTTAGTACCTTCAGAATCAGCGCGAGTTTCAATGCTTGCCATAAATTACAACCATTTTATGGAATGACAGCAAATGATATAACACGACACAAAACGTCGCAAGAAGGATTGTTAATCCCTTAACAAGTAAAGATAAAGCGATGTTTTAAAGTGTTTTTTGGCTACTTGAGATTCTATGGGACACTCATAGGGCACCCGGTACCATAAAGAGGAAAAATTGAGGATGCGGGGATATCTGTTATAAGACAGCATACAATTTTACCAACCCAGTAAAAGCAACCTCGGAACATAACTCTCAATTCTTAATAACGTTATAAGCATATTTTGAGCAGTTACTTTTACTGGCTTGAAATACCATCAGTATGAATATACGACAAATCACATCACAATTTCTAAATAGCCATCCAACTGGGCAATGTTAAATAATCCTCATAACTTTAAATCCTTTAAATAATCGTGAAGCAAAATCTTTCAACGGACGCTTAATTTCCTGGTTTAACCCAAAATATATTAATCCATCATATTCTGTTTTAGTTTCTTCACCAGCAAATATCCCAGCAAGCGCAGTGCCAATAATCTCCTTTTTACGATCCTTATCAAGAAATATACCCGTATATGATGGAGGAGTTTCAGTGGTTGCATGCGGTCGCCAGTAGAAATGACGAGTTGAATGATAAAAATAAAGCTCATCATCTTTGACATGAGCAATTGCCAAGTGAGAAATTGAAACAGGAGAAATCATATTATGCTTTGTAATTGGGCCTTCAGATAAAAGTATAATGTCTCCACTTTTAATCTTATTTTTGTTCATAAGATCAAAAGAATCTACAGAAATAAATTTCTCGGTAAATACCCTTTCGCCAAAACGAGGGGAAACAAACATATTTTTTGAATCAAGATAGGAATATCTTTGAAATCTTTTAAGATCTACACTAATCTCCATTAACTTTTCATTACCCGCCACTTCTTCTGTTATATCCTTTAAAAAACCAATGTTTACACAATTTATGATAAGCGACTCTTCTGCAAAATCTAGAACATTCCCAGTGTCCGGATCGCTGTCGATTATCTTGTCATCGGTAGATAAATATCGAATTTTGTATAAATTAGATATGAAATCATTAAAATTTTTCGCTTTACATAGCGCCAACATATTATATATGTAAGTTACACAATCCATAAATTCTAGTCTTACTCTGAGAACTCCTTTAGGAGGTACGGGAGACATAGATTCAAATCCAAATTTAGTGCCAACGAATTGCTTAACTATTTCTTGCATGCGTGATGAAGGATCTGCATATAGTTTATTTACATTGCTCAATAAGGAGTCAATACTATCTGGTGTCCAGCCGCCTAGTTCCAATAAGCAATTATACCCATTTATTACCTCATGTTTTGGATTGGCTTTACCTTCAACCATATATCTGCTCCATCATATCATTGTTGCTATTCTTGATTTTAAACCTAGTTCTGTTCATTAATATAAGACCGATTATTAACCCAAATAAACCTGCAATGCACAGAATAATATAAATACTTGATTCTTTAGGAGCTAGAAAAAAAGAATGGAATACCTCAGGTAATGGCATGTAATTTTTTGTTGCGATTAATGGATAAACTATCTTATCAACTAAAGGACCAGCGACTAACAAGACTAAAATACATGTGAGCTGCAAAACCAATCCTTGAATAGATAATATTCTTCCAAATTCAGCTTGAGTGACATGATTCTGCCACATTGTGCTTCCACAACCATTCTGAACTGGTACAAAAAAGAAATGAATGAACAGTAAAATAGCTAGAGATACTGGAGTCATAATAATACTACATATGAGCATAGCAAAGCTTTGTATAATTAAGCTAATTGGCAAGAATATTTCTGGTGTATGCTGAAATCTTTTTGTCATTACACTACTGCCTAACAACGCTCCTACTCCCCCACAAGCCATTAACATACCAGCAGTGCAAGAAGTGTGTTCTGCAAGTGCTAAAGGAATAACATAAGCGCCCAAGAGGCTAGTGAAGGCTACAGAAAATTGTAAGCAAACTAAAGAGTAGAGCATTAATGGCTTTTGAGAGATTGTCCTAATTGCATACATAAAGTATTGCCGTATACCTATAGGTATTGTTATGCCTTTAGAATTATTCATTATTTCAGGCAATAAAAAGATAGTGGCTAAAGAAAACATATAGGTAAGTAAATTGAAGATTATGAAAGGTACAAGGTCTATATATAATATCAAAAATCCAGCAATTAGCGGCCCAATTAACCGTGGCAATGTTTTTCGTAAATTTATAATCGTGTTATATGCGACTCGTTTTTTAGAATCAACAATACAGCCAGTAATTGAACCAAGAGCTAGCGTTTGAGTAATGCTTACAATTGTGCATAAGGCCACATACAAATACAAAACTTTTTCGGTAAGATTATTAAGTAGATAACAACCGAGAAGGCCAGCAAGCAATATAATAAAAAATACTTCACATAATATTAGTATGCTTTTTCGAGAATATGAATCTACTAATACACCAGAAAAATATGAAAAAAAGATACTTGGCAATGATTGAAAAAAATATAACAAAGAAAGGCTTGTTACATTTCCTTGTTGCTTGAATATCCAAATCCCTAGAGCAAAACCTGTAATAGCGCTACCAAATTGTGAGAGTAATTGAGATTCAATTGTTAATAAAATTTTCTTTTCATTATCAAGTCGATTGAAAAACAAAGCTCTTTCTCCTTAATTGTTGAGAAATATCTTCAAGTTCTTCAAAAGTTACTGGTAATGGAGGAAAAGGGATACGTTCTAGCTTCCTTATCTCAGCATTTTGAGCAATAAAATTTCTACCCATAGTAGATATAAATGGGGTATCAACCTGATACACTTCATCACTTAATGCCTCCTCTAATGAAATGAATTCACAACCTCTTTCAACAAAAGCAGACAAAACATCGTTTAGAAACATAGCTGTAGATAGGCCAATATGTATTAATAATATATGAGGGATATCACGATTAAATAGTTGCTGACTCAATAATTGTGCCAAATCAACTCGATATAAGGCAGATTCAACACAACCTGTACGTAATTTCTCAATAAGAGCGTATTCCTGCAAATCCACTGATAATGCCAATGGTTCATTCCAGACAAAATCCCTATAATCTACAGTACATTGAGCAACCGCATAACCTTTATCAAATAAATATTCTCTTATAGCATTTCTCTTCTGTAGTGTTTCACCTTCAAGTAAATAAGGATACCGAAAATATTTGCAATGCACATCAGTAAAATATTTCTCAAGAATTTTCTCATTTGCTTCAATATCCTTGCAAAATTCCTGAACAGTTGCTTCTCTAAGATCTAAGTGTGAAAATGTATGATTTCCAAGTTTATGCCCAGATAAAACCCATTCGTTCAAAATTATCTCTGCCTGAGGGTTCTTTTCCAAATGATGGCCATTGACGAATCCATATACTCCCTTAATCTCGTGCTTTTCAAAAGTTGATATCGTATCTAGTGCAATTTGACGATGATTATATAACTCAGAAGTTGGGCCATATAACGGCAAGTCATCGACTGTAATAGCTATTTTAAATTTTTTCATCGTTTTACAGAGTACATTTATTTTTAATTGCTTCTAGATCTTTAGGTTCAGCCAACTTGTGATCATGTGATGATATATATCCTTCATACTTATCAAAAAATTTATCAACATTTGATTTAATGGGAACCCACTCCTTGATATTTGCAGTACCATGCATTGGGAAAAGCTTAGCATGAACATGATCAACACCAAATCCCTCAAAAACCATTGCTGTTCGTCCAACATCTTCAAGCTTACTATCAAGAAGTTTGGAAACTTTTTTTGCAGCCACGATAAGCTCAGCCAAAACCTGATCGGGCAGATCAAAAGCGTAACTGGGATAATGTTTCTTTGGGATTACGACAGATGTGCCTGGTGTATTGGGAAAGATCGATAAAAAAGCAATATGCTTCTCATCTTCCCAGATGGTATAGGATTTTTCTTTGCCGCTAGCTATCTTACAAAAAATACAATCTAACATTTATCTTAATCCTTTTTAGATGATTCAAAACATCTAGCTATTGTATACAAGTGATGCAAGAAGGGTTTTCTTGATTATGTTGCTTCTCTATTTCTAAGCTATGAGTCCATAAGCCAATACGAGATTTAATTGAATGTGCTGTACCAAATTTGCCTAAAAATTTCAGAATGTCTAGAGTCGCAAGCGAACTAGCCAACATATTTACAGGACCTATTGATGGAGCTTGATAATTCACATTTATTTTACGCATTATCTCGCTAATATCTTTTTTGGAAGAAGTGCTATGTGCAATGTTATTTTTGCCAAAACACTCATAGCAAGCTGTTGAGCCGGGAATGAATAACGGTCCCCACACTGCTACATCTTGAATATATCCTACGTTAATAAATGGTATTTTTTTACTATAGCAAATTGCATTGACATGGTTCATTATTCCATTGGAATCACCTGAAATTACAACAAGATCGCAGCTTGGAAGCAGATCATATTTATCTTTTGAATCTATTCTTTCATTAAGAACATTAATAATGACATTAGAATTGCGTCTTTGGAATTCTCTACTCAAAGCAGCCGTCTTTGATTTTCCAACATCTTCTTCGGTAAACATTATTTGTCGAGTGAGATTTGAGAGTTCGATCAAATCATTATCAATAAGTGTTAATTGGTTTACACCGGCAGTTACAAGATTTACACCAATTAGATTTCCTATACCACCACACCCTAAAATAACAACGTGCTTATTTGATAATTCATGCTGAACACCAATAGGGGCTCCACCCGATAAACTATAAAATAGCTTATGTCGACTATATCGCTCATTTTTAATATAAATATTTTCTTCAATTAGGAAGTTCTTTTTTCTAAATACATCAATAACCTCTTCGATACTGATATCGTCGAGCTGATAATCATTTTTTAAAAAACCCACTAATTCTTCCAAAGAATGTGGACTTAAAAAGTATGCTGCTGTAGCTAAAATGCTATTTTGTAATTGGGGGCTAGTGATAGTACTTTGTATGGAGCCAAAACCTAACTCTAGCCCTTTTTCAGAAAAGCCAACTTTAACATAGGGTGCTAAGACGTATTTTTGATTCATTTTTATTTATAACATGCTAGATTTTAAATATTAAAATGGAATATTGGATAACTGTGTAGCAAACAGGTAGATTCAATATTGGATCAATCTTGAATCTACCTTTACTATATTAGATTAGTTTGAAGTGTCAGTATTCATAATAAATCCTCCTTAATTTTATAGTAGTTCCAGCTACAATATGAGTCGATGAAAGTGCAATGCACTCTGTCTTCTCGCCTTTCTCACTAAACTTGTGATAATGGCGACCAGCCAATAATTGATATCCTTCAAATATTGGTTGTATTAGTGGTTGAACTACTTTTCGTAGAACAATCTAGCAACTAGCAAAAATATGCATACATTTTGGGCTGAACTGATTACATTCAAGTTGAGAGATTGTGATCTTTCACAATTATTTTTTTGATGTTGAACGAATAGTAAAGACATCAAACTCAAGTCGTTACTGATATAGCAGTTTAGGTTATGCCAATTTGCCATAATTTTTCAGCATATAATCATACGTTATCTTTGTTTGCAAGAAGAAATTTATGTCGTGTCATTTTGTGACCAAATGTCCCAGGAGTGTCCCACAGAACATAATTTTGAGAATGGGGATTTGTAAGTGCTTGATTTATATAGTGGGCCCACTAGGACTTGAACCTAGGACCAAAGGATTATGAGTCCTCTGCTCTAACCAACTGAGCTATGGGCCCGGAGAAAGATTTTACACCCCTCACCCTAAACCCTCTCCCGCAAGGGGAGAGGGGAAAGAAGAGGGGTGGTTCCCCTCCTTTGTAAAAGGAGGGTGCGCTCTTAGCGCGGGTGGATTTTATCCGGATAAAATCCCTCTGTCGCTAAAAGCGACGTCTCCCTTTTACAAAGGGAGAAAAATTTACCTCTCCCCCAGTAGGAAAGAGGAGGGGAGAGTATAATAACAACCGCGTCTTACTTCAACGGATGTTGTTCTTCTTCGTCATCACCATCGACTAAAAAGCTACGCAAGTCATCAGCACGACTTGGTTGACGCAATTTACGTAACGCTTTAGCTTCGATTTGTCGAATACGTTCACGGGTGACATCAAACTGTTTACCAACCTCTTCCAACGTATGGTCAGTATTCATATCGATACCAAATCGCATTCTTAACACTTTGGCTTCTCTTGCTGTCAGTGTTGATAAAATGCGACGTGTTGCTTCACGAAGGCCTGCTGTCGTTGCAGAATCAGCAGGAGATGCAATCACGGTGTCTTCAATAAAATCGCCTAAATGGGAGTCTTCATCATCACCAATTGGCGTTTCCATGGAGATTGGCTCTTTGGCAATCTTAAGCACTTTACGGATTTTATCTTCCGGCATACACATGCGTTTACCCAACTCTTCGGGAGTCGGTTCACGGCCCATTTCTTGTAACATTTGTCTTGCCACACGATTTAGCTTATTAATCGTTTCAATCATGTGCACAGGAATACGAATGGTACGCGCTTGGTCAGCAATCGAACGGGTAATGGCCTGTCTAATCCACCAAGTTGCATAGGTTGAGAATTTATAACCACGGCGATATTCAAATTTATCAACCGCTTTCATCAAACCAATATTGCCTTCTTGGATAAGATCAAGGAACTGCAAACCACGGTTGGTGTATTTTTTCGCAATCGAGATAACCAATCGTAAGTTGGCTTCCACCATCTCTTTCTTGGCTCGGCGAGCTTTCGCTTCACCAATAGACATATTGCGATGTAATTCTTTAATCGCAACAATGCTACGCCCAGCATTCTTTTCAATCGCTCGCAATTGTTCTTGATGATTAAGAACATCATTTTTGATTTTCTTGAACTCAGCTGAAAAAGCTTTGTTCTGCTGGATAATAGATTCCATCCAGTCGACGTTAATTTCATTGCCTGGGAAACAAGTCACAAAAGTTTGACGTGGCATTTTGCCTTTATGAACACATAATGCCATCACCGCTTTTTCATGTTGGCGGATATCTTCCAACAAACGACGCATGAACCCGACTAATACTTCAAATAAACGTGGTACAAACTTAAATGTTGCAAACACATTGATAAGTTCTTGATAACAATTAGCCGTTTCAGGATGTTCTAACCCGAGTTTCTCTTCGGATTGAACCACATTATTATAAGCATCCCGTAAACGACCAAAATATTGTGCAGCCACTTCTGGATCGGGACCGGTGTCTAGTTCTGTTTCGCCATCACCGCCTTCACCTGCAGCGCCTTCTTCTTCATCCAATTCAACAGCAACGGCTTCAAATTCTGCATCAGGGTTTATTTCAATAGGAGGCAAACCATCGGTGGCAGCGCCATCGGCATCTACAAAGCCACTAATAATATCGCCCAAACGGATTTGGTCGGTCAGATATCTGTCATATTCTTTTAAAATGTAAGCTATGTTGGGCGGATAAGCTGCAAGTGCGCTTAAGACCTGGCGCAACCCCACTTCAATACGCTTGGCGATCTCAATTTCACCTTGGCGAGTAAGTAACTCAACTGTTCCCATTTCTCGCATATACATACGCACGGGATCAGTAGTTCGACCAAATTCACTATCAGCTGAAGCAAAGGAAAGCGCTTCTGCGGCCTCACGGGCTGCTTCATCGTCATCAACGATGGTATCGGTTAAAGCTAATGCATCTTCATCTGGTGGGCTTTCGTAAACATCAATCCCCATGTCATTTATCATGCTAATGATGTCTTCGACTTGTTCGGGATCAACAATGTGATAAGGCAACAAATCACTCACCTCGGCATAGGTGAGATACCCCTTTTCCTTCCCCGCTGCAATTAGGTCTTGCAGTTGCGTTGCTTGCTGCTCGTGATCGACATAATTCATATTAGGAGCTACCTTGGTCTACAACTTATCAAATTCTTCATATATACTTTTGCGGGTAAAATTCATGTGCCGCGAGGTAACCGACAATTCTATCTATTATTTTCGTTTTAAGCTAGTGCTATTTTGTCAGTGACCATTCATACTAGATACGTTTAATTACCCGCTTTCTGAAGATCAAAATGATCCCCTTCTTACTTATTTAGATTGTCAACTGTCAAATTGATTCCCTATTTGTAAAAATTCTTTTAATTTTGTCTTCTCTTCATCGGAAAGTTCGCTAATTTTTGATTTTTGAAGTAATTTTTCAGTATATTGCTCCCGACCTATTACTTCTAAACGGGCAATTGCCCCACAAAATTCTGCTTCTAACCCCTCATCTGGAATAATTGCTATCTTTTTTTCACATTCTTGTAGTCGTTTTAGTTCAAAGCCATTTTCTTGTAACTTTTTACGCAATTGTTCTGTCAAAGCACTAGGATTTTGTTTAAGGAGGTTAATTAATCCATGAAAAAGTTCCATGCCAGGGGCTATAATTTCATTACTCAATGCTGGCAGTTTTTGCATCAATACATTAAAAAGTTCCGGTTTTTTCAGTAACAGCGCACTCGCAATATTCGCCGTTTCCATGGGCTGTGGTGGTGGTGCTACTTTAAGTCGGGTGTTCCCCTTAGGAGAATAAAAACTGCGAAAAGCCTTTTCACCCCTCACCACCTGCGGCGTGCTCGATAATATTTTAGCCAACTGCTCATACATCATTTCTTTAAAAATACCCGCGGGAATGCTTTCTATCATTGGGCGGGCGATATTTGCCAAATGTGCTCGATTATCCACAGAATCTGGCGTTACTTTTGAACATAACGTTGCAAAAAAATATTCAGATAAAGGGGTGCCATTTTTTACTAATGTTTGAAAAGAGGCCGCCCCATATTGACGTACATAAGAATCAGGATCTTCACCTTGCGGTAAAAAGACAAAACGCACTTGTCTGCCTTCGCTTAATAAACCCAATACCAATTGTAATGCTTTCCATGCAGCACCTTGGCCTGCTTTATCTCCATCAAAACAGAAAACTATTTCGGGCACCATATGCATTAATGTTTGCAAATGATGACTGGTAATTGCTGTCCCTAAAGTGGCAACGGCTCCTGTCACGCCATATTGTGCTAAAGCCACCACATCCATGTAGCCTTCGACAACAATCGCTCTTTGCCATTTTTCTTTGGCATGCAAAGCCTCATGTAACCCATACAAACAATGCCCTTTTTGGAAGATAGGGGACTCCGGCGAATTTAGGTATTTGGGTTGGCTTTTATCCATCACTCTGGCGCCAAAACCAATGACGTCGCCTCGTCTATCGCGAATAGGAAACATAATACGTTCACGGAATCTATCATAAAAACGCCCCGAAGCGTGTTTAATAATTAACCCCGTCTCTTCCAACACTTTAAAGGTTTCATTTTCGTCTTGAAAGCTTTTGAGTAAATTATCCCAGCCATTGGGTGCAAAACCTAAACTAAACTCTTTGGCGATAAGGCCAGTTAAACCGCGCTTTTTAAGATATTCTACTGCAACCTTTGCTTCAGGATGATTTTTCAATTGATGAGCATAAAATTCCGCACAACGATTCAACACCGAAGTCGTGCCATGTTTGATTTGCATCCTGGCTGCTTCATGCGGATCTTTAGGAACAGTTAATCCAACACGAGTCGCCAAACGCTCCACGGCATCAACAAAATTTAAAGAGTGATAATCCATTAAAAATCGAATGGCATCGCCATGCGCAGAGCAGCCAAAACAATGATAAAACTGCTTCGTCTGACTGACGGTAAATGAGGGGGTTTTCTCATGATGAAAAGGGCAACAAGCACTATAGTTGGCCCCATTCTTTTTTAAGCTAATACTTTCTTGAATTAATGGCACGATATCGGTTTTGGCTAATACCGATTCGATAAAACTTTCTGGAATACGCCCACCAGATGAACCTGACATGCTTGTATCCCTCTAGGATCCCCTAGTTTTTGGCGCTCAACAGGGCTTTGATCTTCGCACTGACTTGCCCCATATCTGCACGCCCTTGTAGCTTTGGTTTAAGAATTGCCATGACTTTCGCCATGTCTTGCATCGCGGCTGCATTGGTTTCTTTGATAGCTGAAGAGACCATCTCGGTAATTTCTTCTTCGCTTAATGCTGCTGGCATGAAAGATTGAATCACTTCAATTTCATATTGTTCTTGAGCGGATAATTCGGGACGACCTGCCGCATTGAATTGTTCAATTGAATCGCGACGCTGTTTTAGCATTTTATCGAGAACGGCAAGTTCACGTGTTTCATCCAACACAATGCGCTCGTCTACTTCAATACGTTTGAAGTCGGCAAGGATTAATCGAATGACATTGAGTCTTTCTTTAGCTTGCGCCCGCATGGCCGCTTTCATTTCTTCGGTCACTTGTTCTTTAATGCTCTTTTTTGACATACAAGTACTCCAAGTTGCAACCTGACGGGCGCTTACCCTGCGCAGCTGAATTTTCGGTGTTGTTGGTTTCGCGTCTCTCGCAACAGTCATGTATTTTTTATACACTCCTGTTACTCGAACGCTCACCGCCTAACCGACGAGGTCCCCCTTGAGGGGAAAAATCATCTACTGTGGGCAAGTAAATAAGTTTAACGAGAATTAGTGTGAACGGCCGCCTGTGCGTCCTGTGCCACTACCACTATTACTACGGCTTCCGCGCTCTGTATTCACTCTTGATTCGCGCATTTGTTTTTTGCGAAAACGCTTAATAGCAGCAGCAAGAGCACGTTTCTTCTTTTCCGAGGGAGTTTCGTGGAACTCACGACGACGCATTTCTGATAAAATACCTGATTTTTCCACTACACGTTTAAAACGACGAATTGCCGAATCAAACCCTTCATTTTCCCGTACCTTAATTCCCGGCATGAATAGAATCACCTTTATGATTTAGTTAATATAATTATAACCCAACCCAGAACCACAAATTCGTAAATATACCTAAGCTGGCTATTGAACTATACACCATAATATGGACAATACAACCAGCACCAGATAAGACTACATTGGTTAGTCCCCGGGTGGGCGGCCATTTTACAACGAATTCCCTAAAAATTGTAGGCTTAAACTTACATAACACCAAATTGGACAAATAATGCGCGTTTTAGGTATCGAAACCTCCTGTGATGAAACAGGAATTGCCATTTATGATAGTAAAGCAGGGTTGCTTGCTCATCATATATTTAGCCAAAAAGCTCACAATGAGTACGGCGGCGTCGTGCCTGAATTGGCCTCAAGGGATCATGTTCGTAAAGTCTTACCCATGATTCAAGGGGTACTTAAAGAAGCAAAGCTGGCCCCCCAAGATATCGACGGCATTGCTTATACCGCGGGCCCCGGCTTAGTCGGCGCTTTAATGGTCGGCGCCGTCGTGGCTCAGAGCCTGCGTTTTGCTTGGGACATACCTGCCGTTGGGGTCCATCATATGGAAGGGCATTTATTAGCCCCCATGCTGGAAGCCAACCCACCGCCCTTTCCCTTTCTGGCATTATTAGTTTCAGGAGGCCATTCCCAGCTCATTAAAGTCACCCAATTGGGGGAATATGAGATTTTGGGAGAATCTTTAGATGATGCCGCAGGGGAGGCTTTTGATAAAACGGCCAAATTATTAGGCTTACCTTATCCTGGCGGTCCGCATTTAGCCAAAATAGCAGTTTTGGGTAACCCTGAACGCTATGCATTCCCCAGACCCCTTTTAGATAGGGGCTTAGACTTTAGTTTCAGTGGTTTGAAAACTGCCGTGAGCAATGCCTTTGCCAAAAGTGACAAAAGCGAACAAACCATTGCTGATATTGCAGCAAGCTTTGAACAGGCCGTGATTGATACTTTAATCACGAAATCTTTGCGCGCTTTACAAATGACCGATCTGAAGCAAATTATTATTGCCGGTGGTGTTGGCGCCAATCAAAAACTGCGCGATACATTATTTCAGCTCGGTGAAAAACAAGGCTTCAAAGTGTATTATCCTCGTCCTATTTTTTGCACCGATAATGGCGCCATGATTGCTTATGCGGGTTGTATGCGCTTGTTAGCTGGGGAAATAGAAGATTATAAAATTAATGTGCGTGCAAGGTGGCCCCTAACAGAACTAAAGTCCCCTTCATTTATTCCCTCTCCCCTTGCGGGAGAGGGCTAGGGTGAGGGGATTCTTAAGATGCCTTCTTAAAACTCGACTTTGTTTCTTTGCCTGTGACTAATCTTTCAATATTTGCTCGATGTTTAATGAGAATGATTATCGCTAATATGGCAAGTGCTGGCGCATAGCGTTTATCTAAAAATCCCCAGGCCCAAAACGGCATGCTCACGATAGCAATCAATGCCGATAATGAAGAATAACGACAAAGCGCGAACACACCAATCCAGACAAAAATAAAGATCCCACCTAAAGAAGGAGAAAGTGCAAGCAATCCTCCCAACGCGGTAGCTACCCCTTTGCCACCTTTAAATTGAAAAAAGACGGGATAAAGATGCCCAGCAATCGCTGCTAATAACACCGCGCTAATGATATAAGGATTTTGCGTTGCCAATTTAACCAACAAGACTGGCACGGCGCCTTTTGCAACATCACAAAGCAGAGTTAATGCTGCGGGGAATTTCCCCCCTAAACGTAATACATTGGTTGCGCCAGGATTTTTTGAGCCTTCCATGCGTGGATCAGGCAAACGAAATAATTTACAAATTAAAATAGCACTAGAAATGGAGCCTAAGAGATATCCTCCGGTGACGCCCGCTATCAACACTGCCACTTCTATGATATTTATCATGAATTAACCTATCTAACTAAAATTACTGAGTGCAAGCACTATCTTAACAGTTAAATATTTCAAAAATCTAAGGTATAGTCCCTTTTCTTCTAAAAGGGGGCGGCAATGGACAAAATAGTCATCAGTGATATTAAACTCAATACGATCATTGGGGTTTATGATTGGGAAAAACAAGCCTCCCAAAATATTCATCTTGATATTGCACTCTCGACCGATGCTAAAAAAATCGCGGCAACTGATGACTTAAGTCATGCTATTGATTATTCGGCTGTGATTAAACATATTTTTGATTATGTACAAACCAATCATTTCCAGTTAATTGAAACCCTAGCAGAAAAGCTTGCCACTGAAGTGTTGCAACATTTTTCCACCGAATGGGTGCAAATTACTTTGCATAAACCCGGTGCCTTGCTGCAAGCAAAAGATGTCTCCATCACAATAGAACGCACGAAATAATGCATTTACCTGCACCCTCACAAGATGCTTTAGCACATCAACAAAAATTACTTAGTTTTCTTGAATCTGTTTATCATAAAAAAGGTCCGCTCTCTTTTGCTGAATTTATGCAAATAGCACTTTATGCCCCAGGCCTTGGATATTATAGCGCAGGCAGTCAAAAATTTGGAAAAGCAGGTGATTTTATTACTGCGCCTTTAATTTCCCCACTTTTTTCACAATGCCTTGGCGCACAGTGCGCTGAAATTTTAACCTCACTAAATCATCCGCAAGCCAGCATCCTAGAATTAGGCGCAGGTAGTGGCATCATGGCTTGCGATATTATTTTAACGCTTACCCAACAAAAACAATTACCCTATCGCTATTATATTTTAGAGGTAAGCGCAGAATTACGACAACGTCAACAACAATTACTCAAACAACATTGCCCTGAATATATTGATAATATCATTTGGCTAGACTCGCTCCCGAAAGAACCTATTATCGGCATTATCCTAGGCAATGAAGTGATTGATGCGATGCCTGTGCATTTATTTCAAATCTCTTCCAATAATGAAGTCTTAGAGGGGATGGTGACTCTTTCAGAGCAACAATGGCAATATCATTTTGACAAACCCATTACCGATGAACTTGCAGATCGTGTTAATGCATTAGCGTTATCTTTTGAACCGGGTTACACCTCTGAAATCAATTTGGCTTTACCAGACTGGATTGGATCTTTAAATAATGCTTTAGAACAAGGTGTCATGATTTTTATTGATTATGGTTTTCCTTGTCATGAGTATTATCATCCTGACAGACACATGGGAACATTGATGTGTCATTATCGACATCATGCACATCACAACCCTTTGCTTTATATCGGATTACAAGATATCACAGCACATGTTGATTTTACCGCTGTTGCGCTAGCGGGTGTACACTGTGGCTTACGAGTGGCTGGCTTTACCAATCAAGCCGCATTTCTTATCGCCAATGATTTAACGCATTTTGCAGATAATCCACAAGACACCGCTCAACAAATTGCTTATTCGCAACAAATTCAGCAATTAACGCATCCCCATGAAATGGGCGAATTATTCAAGGTCATTGCTTTAGCGAAAAATTACGAAGAACCCTTACAAGGCTTTCAACTAATCGACCAACGGCATCGGTTATAATCTCTTTTTATCCAGTCCTTTATTTCACTTTTTTCATTCCTTTTTTTATACTAAAAAGACTCAATGTTATAAAAAAAGAGGAAATTATGCTGAATTTTCTTAGGAAAGTTGGCGCATTCATTGATACGATGGAATATATTCCTCGCATCTATGTGTTAAATCCTGCAAGAAATTTCTTACATCACTGGTTTCCACACTCAATAGCGCCTGTATGTCGCAATAGTGATTTTATTTGCTCACATAGCAATGGCTTAATTAAACTTGCAGATGTGGTGCCAAACTTTGTCATGGATGGCACTGATTTGATTGCAGAACATCCCTATCGAACGCTGGGTGTGTTGGCAGGTAGCACAGGGCTCTTGACTGCATATCTGTATTATCGTCATCACAATCAACCTCAAAGTACCAGTGCTGAAATAAGGCATGTTGAACGTCGGCAATTACACACCGCATTTTTACGAACTAAAGCTTTACGTAAAAGTGATTAATTCTTTAAAAAAGATTTGATAGTAGCTTCTCTTGCCTGGTGAATCGCCAATTTTATAGCTTCGCCGCCTTTTTCTTTCACATTAGCTATTATATTTGCAATATCAACATCTTGTGCTCTTGCAAAAGCCAAGCGAAGTAAATTTCCAGATCGGTATTCTTGATATTCATAACCCGGCCTTCCTCTAAAATCAGCTTCACAAGCAAGAATGATTTGATCAAAGCGTTCTGGACGACGAAATGCATCACAATGCTCAAATAATTGTAAAATGTCTATCGCACTTAAAGTAGGAGTGGCATGTATCATACCATGATATTTGGTCACCAATCTTGCCAAAGTTTGAAAATCTTGTGGTACTTTCAAGCGTTGGCACAGCTTTAATACTAACGCCTCACCTTTTTCTTCGTGCCCTGAGTGACTCGGTAAGTTTTCTTTTGGTGTCAGGGCTTTGCCAACATCATGTAAAAGAGAAGCAAATCGTACGCTTGGATCTTTGGTTAATCTGGCAGCTTGATTTAACACTAATTCTATATGGATCCCGGTGTCTTTTTCTGGATGATGTTCTAATTTTTGAGGAACGCCATAGAGTGCATCAATTTCCGGAAATAAAATTTTTAAATTATTGCTTTGACGCAATGCCTGAATAAAAGCAACGGGTGTTGATTCGGAAAGTGCTTTCAACAATTCTTTGCATACTCGCTCTGGCACCAAAAAATCTAATTCGCCCTTTTTGCCCATACTTTGCATGAGCGCTAACGTTTCAGGTGCGATGCGAAACCCCATCCCCACAAAACGCGCAGCAAAACGCGCCACTCTTAATACTCGAACGGGATCTTCTTCAAAAGCGGGGGAAACATGGCGCAACCATTTATTTTTAATATCCTCTTGGCCACCATAGGGATCAATGATTTTACCCTCTGGCGTTTTTGCCATGGCATTGATGGTGAGATCTCGCCGTGCTAAATCTTGTTCTAAAGTTACATTGGTTGAAGTATCGAAAGTAAAACCATGATAACCACCGGATACTTTGCGTTCAATTCGCGCCAGTGCATATTCTTCTTTTGTTTGGGGATGCAAAAAGACCGGGAAAAATTTACCTACCGGTGTATAGTTAAGTGCTAACATATCAACTTGAGAAGCCCCAACAACAACCCAGTCACGCTCTCCTACTTCAAGCCCTAAAAGCTCATCACGCACTGCGCCACCGACAAGATATACTTTCATATCGTTGCCCCCCTTACTAAATGATAGGCGACTTCTCCAGCTGTCTTGGCCCGAATAATTTCCCAATGTTCAGGCAAATCATTTTCTGTCAGAGGCACAGGCGCTTCAATGTATAGCAGCGTGCGATTATTCACTAAAGTACTGCCCCCTAAAGCGGCAATACTTTGGCTTAATAAGGGGGTGCCAAAAGGAGGATCAAGAAAAATAATATCAAAAGGCGGATTATTATCTTTGAGAGGTTCTAAAAAACTGATTGCACTAGCGCGATGAAATTCGCAACTTTCTGTCGCCTGCAGAAGTTTAGCTGTATTGGCGATTGATTCAATGATGGGCGGATATTTATCAACAAAAATAACCTGTTTAGCGCCACGCGACAAGGCTTCAAATCCTAAAGCGCCTGTGCCAGCAAACAGATCTAAGCATTTTGCACCAACAATGTGCATAGCCAACCAATTAAATAGTGTTTCACGAACTCTATCGGGTGTGGGACGAAGCCCAGGATGCATCAATACTTTAATCTGGCGTCCTCGCCATTTACCGCCGATGATCCGTATGCGGCCTTCTGATTTATGCGGATTCTTAGGTGATGGTGACACGACGTATTTCCTCCAACATCACCTAAGGCTTCAAAACATTAACCTTGCGCACCACTAGGTAAGCCTGGAGTGCCTTCAGTAGGATCTTTCATGGATGGTTCCGATGGTGCAGGGACGGTAGCTTTTGTATCAGCAGACCCGCCGACCATGACGATAGCAAGTTTTTCAGGATTCACATGCTTTTGAAATGCATCTTTAATGCTCTGTGCAGTAACTTGGCTTATCTTTTCTTTATATTCATTAAAATAATCTAAAGGCAAATGATAAAAACCCATTGCAGCAATTTCATGGCAAATTGACCGGTTGCTATCAAACTGTAAGGCATAGCCACCAAGAAGATTTTGTTTTGCTTGTTCCACTTCTTTTTCATTTGGACCAACAACCACAAAATCTTTGAGTAACTCTTCCATCAATTCAAGTGCTTTTGGGGCTTGATCGTTTCTGGTTTGACAACCCATCACGAAAGGTCCGCGTTCATGCATCGGTATAAAATAACTATAGGCCGAATACGCCAAACCATGCTGATTACGAATGATATTAAAAATGCGGGTAACAGATCCATTTCCACCCAGGATATGATTTCCAACAGCAAGTGGATAATAATCTGGGGAATCGCGTCTTATCCCTGGCTCACCCATTAAAATGCTGGTTTGCACAGAAGGAAAATCTATCTTTTTAAAGGCTTTCTCTGGCAAATCAGTTACTTCAGGTAACTCTGGTGCTTTGTCGCCTTGTGGTAAATTATTCGTTAAGCTCTGTGCAATAGCATCTGCATCTTGGGTGGATAAATCACCGACAATCGCCACAATGGCATTTTTCGCAGTATAGTACTTTTGATAAAAGGCTCTGACATCTTCCGGCTTTAAAGCTTTCACAGAAGCCTCATCTCCCAGCACCCAATTTGAGTAAGGTTGATTTTGATAAAGCATGGAATAGAAAGCTCGACTTGCCACTTGTTGTGGATTTTGTGCTTGTTGCTTTAAAGCCGAGAGCGCATTTTGTTGTTCGCGCTTAAAGCCTGCATCTGGAAATGCAGGTTGGCTCAAAATCAACTCTAACGTTTTTAGTGCCGGCGCCAATTGCTCTGGCGTAGATAAGCTACGTAAATGGACGGTAGCCATATCGCGCTGCGATTCTGCTTGGAATTGAGAACCAACGCTGTCAAAGCTTTGCGCAACTTGATCCGCATCCATGTCTTTGGTGCCATCCGCCAAAAGCGTATTAGTTAAATAGGCTAATCCACCTTTGTCGCCATTACGAGCAGCACCTGCATCAAAAATAACTTCGATATCTACCATCGGCAGAGTATTCACGGGCACAAAATACACATTCACACCGCGTTCTGTCACCCAATGTTGGATATCGAGAACACCACTAACCGTTTTAAATGATTCTGATTTTTCGACCATTTCACCCTTTATCCCCATCATTTTCCCTAGTTCCCCTTCTTTAGCACCAACAGGGCTCTCGGTATGTCGACTTTTAACAATTAATATTATCGCAACCACCACAAGGGCCGCGATAATAATTTGCAACCAGCGTCGATGTTGTATTTTAAGTTCCGTCTTCACAGTGTGTCCTCAACTTATTCTTTACTTTTTTCTGGCACAAGCTCAGCGACAGTCAATCTTTCTGGAATAAAGTATTTCTGTGCAGCTTGTTGAATTTGCTCTGCAGTAACTGCTTTGATTTTATCTGGGAATTGATCTGCTAATTTCCAGGACAAACCAACTGTTTCTAATAATCCTAACATGGTTGCTTGATCAGACATGGAGTCTTTTTCAAACACTTCTTGCGCTAGTAATTGTGTCTTCGCTTTAAGTAATTCATCTTCTGGAATGGGATGATATTTCAGAACATTCACTTGCTCCATCATCATATCTTCAAGCTCTGCAACAGTGTGTCCTTCAGAAGGGATCCCACTAAATAGGAACTGAGTGCCATAAGGTTTAAAAGCATCATAGGAAGTGTTCGCGCTTGCTGCCACTTGAGAACCGCGAATTAAATACTTATTCAAGCGTGCACTTTCGCCCCCATCTAATAAAGCACTGGCTAATATCAAGGCATAAGCTTCGGATTCTTGATCAGCTGTTTTGATAGTAGGAACATCAAACCCCCAAATGGCATAGGATAGCTTGGCTGGGATCTGAACTTTGATTCTTTTTTCGCCCAAAGAACGCAGCTCTTTCTTTTCTTTATGGTTAGGCAATTGACGGCTTGGAATTTTACCAAAATATTGCTCTGCAAGCTTTATCACTTCATCTGCTTTCACATCACCCACAACAACCAGTGTTGCATTGTTTGGGGTATACCATTTTTCATACCAACTGCGTAAATCTCCTATTTTCATTTGATCTAAATCATTTTGCCAGCCCACAACAGGATGATGATAAGGCCCCATCGGATTGGCAACAGACATAAAGCGCTCATACGTAAGGTGTTGAGGATTATCATCCGTACGCATACGACGCTCTTCTATCACCACTTGAATTTCTTTGGCAAAACTTTCTGGTGAAAGCGTTAAGTTAACCATTCTATCTGCTTCGGATTCAAAACTAATACTTAAGTTTGAGGTATCTAATTCTTCGTAGTAGGCAGTGTAATCTTCGCCAGTGAAGGCATTATTACGTCCACCATGTTGCGAGATCAAAATGGCAAATCCATCGCCTGGTAAACTTGGCGTACCTTGAAACATCATATGCTCTAAAGCATGCGATATTCCTGTAATGCCATTAATTTCTTTGGATGAACCGACTTTGTACCAAATCTGAGCAACAACAACTGGAGCACGATGATCTTCTCGTACCACAATATTAAGCCCATTCTCTAACTTGTGCTCTATTGTCATCGGTTTTTCCATACTAATACCTTGTATACTCCACCCAAGAAAAGCAACCAAAAGTAAGTTACCTTGATTTTTCATCCATGTTTTCATATGATAAACACCACAAACCCTTTACCTATCATCCACTAATGGTAGGATACCCTATTTTCTTAGATAAGCCAGCTCGACTCACTTACCACTAGGCCAAATAATGTTTAAATTCTTTCGTCGCAAGAAAAACGATGGGGCAACACCAGAGGCACCCAACGTTGAATTAAAAGCTCCCGATCCAACCCTCGCTCCAGAAGAAACTTTACCCGTCAGTGAGCCTGTCGAAATTGAAGAAAGCGCCCCTACCAAAACTTCTTGGTTTGCTCGCTTAAAGGGGGGGTTACAACGGACAAGAGCAGGCTTTACTGAAGGCATTGCTTCTCTTTTTCTTGGCAAAAAAGAAATCGATGAAAAATTATTAGAACACTTGGAGTCGCATTTGCTCAAAGCAGATGTGGGGGTTGAAGCAACTAAATTGATCATTCAAACACTGACACAAGGTATTTCGCGTAAAGAATTGAAAGATCCCCAAGCGGTATATGCTGCCTTACAAAAATCGATGATTCAGATGCTTGTGCCTTGTGAACAAACCTTAGAGATCTCAAACCAACGTCCTTTTGTTTTATTGATGATTGGGGTAAATGGCGCTGGGAAAACAACAACTATTGGCAAATTAAGCCAACGCTTTCAAGAATCTGGACTTTCAGTCATGTTAGCTGCAGGCGATACTTTTCGTGCCGCGGCGATAGAACAACTCAAAGTTTGGGGTGAACGCAATCAAGTGCCCGTCGTGGCTCAACATACCGGCGCCGATAGCGCCTCTGTGATTTTTGATGCCATACAATCCGCCAAAGCTCGCGATATCAATGTCTTAATCGCAGATACCGCAGGGCGCTTACATACTCGCGACAATTTAATGGAAGAGCTTAAAAAGGTAAAAAAAGTCATTCAAAAAATTGACCCCTCTGCACCTCATGAAGTCATGTTGGTGCTGGATGCTGGTATGGGTCAAAATGCCCTGCAACAAGCTTTGAAATTCCATGAAGCTTTGGGTGTGACCGGGATCACGCTAACAAAACTAGATGGTACAGCCAAAGGGGGTATTATTTTTGCCATTGCGAATAAATTAAAGCTTCCGATTCGTTTTATTGGCGTGGGAGAAAAGCTAGAAGATCTTCGTCCTTTTCAAGCTGAAGATTTTGTTAAAGCTTTATTTGAGCAAAAATCAGATCAAGAGAATTAAGTTTATCGCCTAACATTTTTCTTCTTCTTTTTCAGGTAAAAGTTGCTTTTGTTAGGTCCTACAATTTGGGTATGATAAAAATTAAAGGATAAACCATTAACTAAGCCAAGGAGAGTATGTGATTAATCTCTCTCATGTCACCAAGAAGTATGCAAACGGACAAATTGCACTCAATGATATTTCATTGGAAATTGCCTCCGGAGAAATGGTGTTCTTACGTGGCCACTCAGGTGCTGGCAAATCGACGCTCTTAAAATTGATTGCACTACTTGAACTTCCCACACGTGGACATATCGTTGTCTCAGGGAAAAACATTAATCAGATCAAAAAATCTAAAATTCCTTATTATCGCCGCCGGTTAGGTTACATTACTCAAAACCCGAAGTTACTCGATAATTATACAGTATTTGAAAATGTTGCAATGCCCTTGGTGATTGCAGGGTATGATAGATTTGAAATTGTGCGCCGAGTACGTGCAGCGCTTGAGCGCGTTGGATTATTAGACAAGGAACGGCACACGCCCCCCACCCTTTCTGAAGGTGAGCAACAACGTGTTGGTATTGCTCGTGCCGTTGTCCACAAACCACGCTTGCTCCTTGCCGATGAACCCACTGGCAATTTAGATCCAGAGCTCTCTCTTGAGATAATGCGACTATTTGAACGATTTCATCAGGTCGGTGTAACGGTGTTGATTGCCTCGCATGATGCTGCGCTTCTTGAGCAATTTGGACATCGCAAACTACATCTTGCGCAAGGAAAAATCATCTCTCCCCCCCTGCCCTTAGTCCCGCAATCTGAACCTGTCAGCGAAAGTCAGGAAAAGGAGCCAGAATATGGCTAAAAAAAAAGAACAACCCTCTAAAATTGAACATGCAAAAGGTAAGGGAGCACAAACGCAGCATATCAATTTCAAACAATTGATATGGCGATATCTGCACTCTCATGTTCAGGCATTTAAACTTAGTTTTCGCAATCTAAGCATGACGCCGATTGCTTCTTTATTAACCATGACCGCGATTGGATTATGTTTGTCATTGCCCGCGGGCCTTTACTTATTTATTAAAAATATGCAGCAGTTCAATCAAGGCTGGGATGAAAATGCGGCTATCTCACTTTATATCAACGCTAAAAGCACCCCCAGTCAAATTGAGCACATTCTGGCAAAAATTCATGAATATCCTTATGTACAAAAAATCACACATCTTTCTCCAGACAATGCACTACAAGAATTTAAAGATGCTTCAGGGTTAAGCGATATGCTGGCATTGTTACCTGAAAATCCGCTGCCCAGAGTCATTAGCATTCAAATTGACACGAAACAAACCAATCGTGAAAATTTGCTTGCAATGAAAACAACGCTCGCCAAGCTCCCCCAAGTCAAACAAGCTTCTTTTGATTTTGAATGGGTTGAAAAATTAAACACATTTATTACGTTTGGAAAAATACTGACAACCTGCTTATACATCATTATCGGACTCGGTGTCATATTGATGATTGGAAACACCATCCGACTTGCGCTGGAAAAACACAAAGATGAAATTCAAGTACTCAATCTAATTGGTGCAACACTGGCTTTTATTCGTCGTCCTTTCCTATATCGTGGCTTTCTTTACGGGGGCTTAGGCGGTGTTATTGCTGTGTTAATTATCAATACACTCACCCACATCCTACAAAAGCCCTCCGAAGAGCTTGCTTCGCTCTTTCATGGGGTATTTTTCTTGGAAAATCTAAGATTCTACGATACAGTGTTGCTCCTAGCTGCTAGCGCAGGACTCGGGTGGTTAGGTGCAGCTATTGCCTTTACCCAACAAAACCGTGCAGTCACCCCAGAAGGCGCTTAAAGCGCTTTCTGACCTGAATATTAAATAATAGGATTTGTATGTCACTGAAGAATGCCATTGGTGGGGTAGCTCTCCTTGCAGGCACCGCCATTGGGGCAGCCGTTTTAGCTTTACCTGTCATTACAGCTCACTTAGGATTTTATCAAACCATCATCATGTATGGTGTCTGTTGGTTTTTTATGACCTTTGGTGCGCTTTATCTATTAGAAGTTAATTTAATGGTGGGATACGGAACCAACCTAATTTCGATGGCAGATAAGACGCTTGGTTCCTTTGGTAAATATTTTACCTGGGCTGTCTACCTTATTTTGTTGTATGCACTCACTTCAGCTTATTTATTTGGCGTTGGTGATTGGATAATTAAAGGCTTCTTACATTTTAATATTACTGTGCCTGCATTTGGTTGTGCAGTGATAGCAACATTGTTAACCATGGCCGTGATATTAATGGGTACACATGTAACAGATTTAGTAAATCGGCTGTTAATGATTGGGCTTATTGGTGCATTTGGGACATTATTATTTGTTGTGGCTGAGCATGTTCAATTTGAATTGCTTGGCACTTCAAATCATGTTTTTGATTTACGCCCCATTCCTATCATTATCACTGCGTTTGGATCTGCCATTGTCATCCCCACATTAACGGAATATTTACATGGCAAACCCAAACAACTCCTTTATGTTGTCTTAATTGGATGCTTTATTCCTCTGATTGTCTATATGATTTGGGAAATGGCTATTTTAGGTATCATCCCGCTATCAGGCACGCCAGGATTATTACAAATACAAGAACACGGCCATGCTTCCACCGATGTAACATTAGCTTTAAAGAGTTTATTACAAAACAATTTAATCACTCGCGCTTCCACCTACTTTTCAGTTTTTGCCCTCATTACTTCTTTACTAGGTGTTTGCCTTTCTTTATTTGATTTTTTGTCAGACGGGTTACACCTGCAAAAAAATATCCGGGGACGTATTTTACTCACCTTGATTACTTTTGTGCCGCCTTTAGGGTTTGTTCTTTTCTATCCTCATGGATTTACTGTGGCATTAAGCTTTGCAGGAATTTTTGTCGCTATTTTATTAGGGATCCTTCCTGCGATGATGGCTTGGCAAGGTCGCTATAACAGCAAACAGCCAAAGCCTTTTCAAATCATTGGCGGCAAACCCATGATTATTGTCACGATTCTGTTTTTTATCTTGGTAGGTGCCATTGAATGCTTTAATCAATTCGAGGCGCTATGGGGCCATCAAGGGTGAGTTATTCATTACACGAAACCCCAGAGGGCATTGCATTAAAGGTACCCTCGCAAGTAAAATGGCGCGCCTATAGAATTGATTTTTTGCAAGGGGCCTTGCGTTATCGCGCAGATCATTTGCAAGGAAGAAATGAACTTATTGCTAAAGCAATAGGTTGGAAACGTGATTGTAGCTTGCATGTGTTTGATACCACAGCAGGGTTAGGGAGGGAAGCCTTTCTTTTAGCGGCCTTAGGATGCCAAGTAACACTATTTGAACGTCATCCTACTATATCAAGACTGCTCAAAGATGGTTTGTATCGTGCTCTTCAAGACGAGAAACTAGCCCCTATCATTCAGAGAATGACTCTTAACGAAACCTGTGCTATTGATTATATGCAAAATGCAAACTTCAACGACGCACCTGATGTCATTTATTGCGATCCTATGTTTGAAGCAACTAAAAAGTCTGCTTTAGTCAAGAAAGAAATGCAATTATTACAAACGGTGGTAGGTGAAGATGCAGATGGCCAGCAATTAGTTGCTCTTGCGTTGCAAAAAGCAAAAAAACGTGTCGTGGTGAAACGTGCGCTTCTTGCGCCTGTCTTAACGGATAATCCTCAGCTTGTTTTAAAAGCGCGCAGCCATCGGTTTGATATTTATTTAGTATAAATTTTTCTGTAGTCAAGAAGGAAAAAGAAATGACACATTCATTCAAACCTAAAGGAATGCCAACGTTAGTCCCTTATCTTACCGTGCGCAATGCTGATGAATCTGTGGCTTATTATCAAGAAATTTTTCAGTTTACATTATTGCATGCCCCTGAAAAGCAAAATAATCAAATAGTACATGCTGAAATGTCTCTAGGTGATGCGATCATTATGATGGCGCCTGAAGGCGCATGGGGCTCAACTAAAAAAGCACCCATCACCACCGGCCATGCTCCCAGCATTGCTTTATATATTTATGTAAATGATGTTGATGCTCATTTCAAACATGCCAAAGCAAAGGGTGCTAAAGTCATCTCTGAGCCTGAAAACATGTTTTGGGGTGACAGATGCTGCGTGTTGCAAGATTTAGATGGCTATGAGTGGACATTTAGCACCAATGTCGGTGAACACGATTTAAGTAAAATGCCAAAAGCATAAGCTTATTTTGTTTGAGAAAGGAAAAGCCCCATCTAGGGTAATGCCGATCAGATAAGTCAAAAAAGACTTTAAAATCAGGCAAATAGAGATCAGAATAGGGCGTATTTTAATACGCTCTATTTTTTTATGAACCTAGAAAACGCCTTATCAAAAACTCTTTAAACGGTTATCAGAACACAGGTGTTCTAAAGATGAATCTCATTGGAAAGGGTTATCTTTGTTTGGTATAGATGGTGTTGTTTGGCGTACCCATGATACGCCAGAGAATAGGAAAATGTTTAGGCAACAGGTAAATGAACCTGGTACGACCTGTGGCAACC
>JACPOY010000006.1 GCA_016191245.1 Gammaproteobacteria bacterium
TCTGAAGCCAGTAAGGTTCTCGTTCTTTACGGGTAAGATTTCTTCGTGATTTTTTCATGATAGTCCTCATCAAAATTATTGATGAGGGAATAATGGCAGGCTAGTTCAAAAATGAAAATACGTCGTTCGTCGGACGCTTACCTTTTAACCATTAAAGGACATAAAGAATCTGAAAAAAAAGATGAAAAACACAACTATTTACGCGTAGAACGATCAAGTGGTTCTTTTATGAGGCAGATGTCATTACCTGAATCGGTTGATGCAACTAAAGTAAAGGCCAAAAGTAAAAATGGAGTTTTAGAAATTTCTTTACCAAAAGCTGAAAAAAGTACTGCTCGTAAGATTACTGTTGAAAAATAGCTGTCTAATTAGCGAAGAGATATAATTTTATTTTGTATCTCTTCACAATTATTTAGTATCGCTCAATGTAATTTCAATTCTTTCCTTACCACCACCGATATTTTTTCGTTTAAGGCTTACAAAACCAACCTCACTGGTTGACTTCACATGCGTACCACCACATGACACTTTACCAAAACCCTCAATTTCCCAATATCTACGTTGATTTTCTACATCAGCAAAATCAGTTTTAATGAGTTCGTCTTTCTCGATAATTTTATTATAGCTTGATAGAATTTCATCAAACATAGATGAAATATTATTATCACAAACGAAATCAATTCTAGCTTTAGTTTCAGCAATATGAGCGCCAATTTTTTCAAGATGAAGTTTTTGCGTAACAATTTCGAGAATGAGTTCTGCTGCAAAATGCAATCGCATCAATCTATAACGACGTGGCCAATCAATTTCCATCAAAACTTTATCACCTACTTTAAGCCCATGCCCTTCAGGTAAAGTATAATAAATTAGATTTGCCTCAATTTCAGAATTCAGAATAGGAAGACCATTTATTGTTGCGGTATCGCTTTCTTGACCTCCTGAAAACGAAAATGCGATGGTCTCTTCGAATAAAATCCGATTACTCCGTACTTCCAATACGGTGGTGTCTAAACTTTTTTGATAAGGATTATCCCAAAATACTTTGCGCATATTTATTTTATAAGTTTAAAAACTAAGGTTGAGCTATTTTCTCATGGTTATTGTTTTAAATCAAAAAATAAAAATTCAGCATTTTCTTCACTCTTGATTTCAACACTTGTTTCATTATTAATAGCTGCTCCATCTCCAGGGGAGAGTGAATTTCCATTGAGTATTATCTTGCCTTTAATAAGCTGTACCCAACCGCTATTTCGTTTAAAAACATGTCTGACAGTACTGTTTTTTGTAAGATATGCCACATATAATTCAACATCTTGATGAATCGTGACAATGTTACTCCCAGCTTGAGGTGAACCTATCAAGATGAGTTCATTTGCTTTTTCTGGAATGCTCTTTTGTTCATAACTTGGAGGTATTCCAGTTTTATTAGGTAAAATCCAAATTTGTAAAAAATGTACTATTTCATTATCTGAATGATTAAATTCGCTGTGTTTTACACCACTGCCTGCAGACATTTTTTGAATTTCGCCTGGTTTAATAGTGGAACCAGTTCCCATGCTATCTTTGTGATCTAATGCGCCATCGATAACATAGGAAATAATTTCCATATCATGATGTGAATGAGTACCGAATCCCTTAGCAGGCTGCACTCTATCTTCATTAATTACGCGTAAATTTCCAAATCCCATATAATGAGGATCGTAATATTCTCCAAATGAAAATGTATGATAACTCTTGAGCCAATCAATTTGTGTAAGGCCACGTTGTGTAGATTTTCGAACTGTAATCATTGCTATTTTTTCTTGGCTAATTTTAGATAAATGCTATTTTCGTCTTTATTAAGAAATTTTTCATCCCATTTGGCGCAATCTTCTGGAGTTTTGTTAGCGCGCTTTGCAAGCTTATCATTTTCATATTGTATCAGTGTCAGCTTGCTATAGCTTGGTTTTGAAACTAACACATCTTGATGATTAAATTTTGGATCTGCCGCATGGGCAGCTAGTAGATCTAGCCTATCTAGCATGGCTTTTTGTAAAGTAGGATCAAATTGTCTTTCAAGAGAAACGTTAATCTTAATCTGGTAATCAAGATCATTCATATATCGCTGTTTATCACTATAGCGATAGCTTCGATAGGCATCATAAACTTTAGCAGCCAAATATTGACTACCATAATATAAGCCAACGCCAAGGACTGCGCCTGTTACAATAGTTATAGTGATGGGTGCGTGAAGAACACTAGGAACCACAAGACCTATTTTAGCAAGAGTTTGGATAACAAATGTCCCAACACCGCTAAACCATAATGCACCACCTGAAATAAAGCTTGTTCCAAATAAAGCAACAGTATTTAACAATTTAGCTTTTTTTAATTCATTCGCAATTTCTTGTCTTGCTTTTTCAGCTTTTGATGCAGATAGCTGACGATTCTCTATTTCTTTATTTTTTAATTCTTCAACTAATGCTTTTGTTTTATGTTGACTACTGGAAGAAATTGCTGGAGGCGCAGTGGATTTGTCATCACCTTTTTTTGATTTCATTGCAATTCCTTTGCATTATGAAGAATAACTAATTAGAGAATATTCAAACAGGAGTTTACCAAAGATTATTGATAAAAATAACAGAAAATGTCAGGTTTTTTTACAGTTAAGGTGTCTAACAACAAAAATGTGATTTAAGTTGCTTAATCTATAGCTGTTGAATTCTTTGCATGTACCATTAATACGGCAATACAACATGAACCAATTCTAGATTTAACCCCATCTGAGCGGCTTCTGCTTTGTAATCTTCTAGCCGTTGAGCAATAGCATCGTAGCGTTCAAGCAGCTTGGCGTGTTCCTGTTGTTCGTCATGCAGTATTTTTTCTAATTTTTCTTTAGCGGAGCGTTCAGCGATCTGTGTTTCTTCACTTTGATGAAGTTGTTTTTGCAAATGAGCGAAGTCTTGATGGATCTGCACGAGATCTTGTTTTAATTCCTGTACTTTCTCCTGGGTTTTTAAACCCAAGGATTTTATTTGCCTTATGACGAAGGCTTCGATAACATAGTCCCGACATGGTCGCTAGACAAAGGTTGCCAAAAAGCCTCAATAGCAATCTGACCAACTATAGAATTTAAGATACCATCAGTAAACTTAAAGCTCAAATGCTTTGTTACTAGGGGAAATCGCACATGGCAGTCGCAAGATGGTATCGAAACCTATTTTTATTTGTTGAGCTATGTCTTGTTATTTTATTGCCAATAAATAGCGCCGCGGGAACTACTAATACTACTAAAAAAAACCAACAAGAAGAAAATAACCATCAGCCACCTATTACGAATCAAGATCAAAAAGATGAGCAAGAAACCCAAAAATCTGTTTTGCTTTGGCATGGAACTGATATAAGTGGTCTGATTACTGGATCTGCAGCTGCCGGTTATAGCAAACCTGACTCGCAAAGCGGCTCATTTAATATCTCTAATTTTAATCCTCATTTTCTTTTTAGTTATAAAGACTTACTCCTCTTACAATCCGCAATGGATTTTGAAATAGATGATCTAGGAAACACTGCCGTCAGTCTAGATATGCTGAGTCTTAATTGGTTTTTAACTGATTACGCTACCTTTGGAATTGGGAAATTTGAGAGCTCCCTTGGTAAATTTGTACCTAATCTAGGTCCAGATTGGGTTAACAAATTACCTTCTGCACCAGTTGGTTTTGAAGGTGACCAAGCTGCTCCACAATCTGAGGTTGGTGCGCAGTTTCGGGGTGGATTCTATTTACCCCGTTGTCTGAAAGTGAATTATGTTGTGTTTATCGCAAATGGGCCTATTGCAACGGCAGATCAAGGCATTGTTCAACAGATCCACACAGATGGCTATTCGACTAATGATAGAGGGAATTTTGTGGGTGGTGCAAGGTTCGGGATCTTACCTATACCAAAATTCGAAATTGGTGTTTCTGCTGCTCTTGGGAAAGTTGCCATTTTTGATACCGCTGGTGATTTATTAGATAAAAGGCAAGACTACGATGTGCTAGGTGCTGATATTTCTTACCAATGGAATAATTGGGATCTGCGAGCTGAGTATGTTCAACAAGAAACTCATATCGATCCTGATGATCTTGTATTTTCTGGTGGGATATGGCGCGCTTGGTATACCCAAGTTGCTTATCGCTTTTCTTCACGCAATTGGGAACCTATTGTACGTTATGGAAAATTCAAAACACCATTTGATGACCAAGATCAACAACAATTAGCATTTGGGATTGATTATTGGCTAGCACCAAGTTTGGTTGCTAAAATAGGCTATGAATTTAACGAAGGGTTGGGAGACACGGCCAATGATGTAAACGTTCTTCGTGCCCAGCTCGGTTTTGGTTTTTAATAAAGGAAAAATCCATGCAATACAACTATCTAATGAAAATTTTTCCAATGATCATTGGAGTGTTGTCGCTTACAACGATTCAAATTAATGGGTTTTGTAAAGAAGCTGTAAAAAATGATATAACCCTTGGCGCTGAACTTTGGGCTAACAATTGTGCACGCTGTCATAACCTACGCCCATCTTTAGAGTATCCGAAGGAAAGCTGGCAAACAATTATGATGCATATGCGTTTGCAAGCCGGATTAACAGGACAAGAAACTAGAGATGTTTTAGAATTTTTGGTTCCAGAATTTGTAATAAGTCCTGAACCTGCCGCAGCCTCCTCCGTTAAAAATCCAGCTACCAAGGGGACTATGGAAAACACGGATCACGTGGTTAAGAACGCAAAAAATACGAATATGATGGTAACACAGAAAAATGTAAAATCATCAGAAAATACACTAGAAAATCAAAAGAATGCACAGGAAAAGTCTCTGGCTTCTCAAAGTACTTCAAAACGATCAGGTCGAGAGATTTACCTTCAATCCTGCGTTGCCTGTCATGGTCAAAATGGAAAAGGTGCGATACCCGGTGTCCCAGATTGGACTCAGCCGAACGGTCCCTTATCGCAATCAAATGCAACCCTTCTGAAACATATCAAAGAAGGTTTTCAAAAACCCGGAGATCCGATGGCGATGCCCCCTAAAGGAGGTAATCCTAATTTGACAGATGAAGATATTAAAAACGTATTAGATTATATCTTGAGACTACCGAAATCTTAGGTTGATAAAAGGCCTGGCAGGTGTCATCCCGAGCGAAGCGAGGGATCTCTTTTAAAGCAGAACTCCACTTACTCTTTTTCATTTACATTATTAAATCTTATTATATTTTAGGATAAAACCATCATGCTGCAAGCTTGATGCCATCACTCCTTTTAAAATCAATTTTTTCCAATAAGAATTTTTTGAAGATGCCATAATTGCGTGTATCTGCAAAAAATTCAGGAATGCTATGCTTAAGCGCCAAGGCAGTGACTTGCTCAGAGAGTGGGATCCCCGTTCGAATCGTTCTGAGCCAAGAACCAAATTTCATCCAAACCGTGTCTGCCATTGTGCATGCTAAATATTGCAGCAGCCCCTGCTGCGCAATAAGGCCCAACTGAATGTGACGATGATAGGCTGACATTTTTCTTTTAATACGTTCACGATATTCGATTGATTTGTGATGCAAGTGCTGATTTCCTGAACGCCGAGAAATAGGTTTCATTGTTTTCATCGTAAGCGTCCGGCGAACGACATATTTTCATTATTTAACTAGCCTGCCATTATTTCCTCACCAATAATTTTGATGAGGATTATCATGAATAAATCCCGAAGAAACCTTACCCGCAAAGAACGAGAACCTTACTGGCTTCAGCTTATTAATGCATGGCAATCTTCTGGTAAGAAGACCGAACAATTTTGTCAGGAGAATAAAATTGCTATCTCTTCTTCCTATCAATGGCGTAAACGCCTAAAACCTGATTACCCTTTAAGAACGATCAAATCAATAACGCGCGCTAAACCACCTGCCTCTCAAAAGGCTCTCTTTGTACCGGTTCAAATCAAACACGATCAATACAACGCTCGGTACGAAGTCCGGCTTCTTTTTTAATGACTTCCGTCATCAGTTCATCGGTATGCAAACTACCCTTCATCAAGGCGTCTACTTTACCCTCCTTAGCGTATTTTACAGCCATTTCTGCAGCCGCATGACTGTGAGGAACGTTAATGAATGTAAATTTCGAAAGATCGACATTACATTGCTTTGCAATAGGCAATAATTTCTGTTCTGGGGCTATTAAAATCGGCTCAATTAAAGCTAATTGCGCCGATTCAATTGCACCATTGAGAGCTTCTTCGCTACAAGGATGAAAGACAGCAACGCTGATTTTAGGTAAATCTTGGCATCTTGTTAAAAACGTTTGAGCCAATTCATCTACATTGAATATTTTTTTTTCATCGCTGCCTTTGTTTACAGATGTAATGTTTTTATATGTGACAAGTATAAGTATAATTTTACATAATATTTATTTGAGCTTGCCGCCCTGTTGTTATTTCTAGTTGCATCTTAAAATATTAAAAATCGCATAAAAAAAAACCCTACATAACGTAGGGCTTTTGTCTAAAACTGTTCATACTATTTAACTTTTTCAACAGCAGGTATCGTCCATTTTCCATTAATAATTTCTTCTTTGGGCCAATAAAAACGTAACATAAGGATAAAATTGCCTTCTGGCGCAGGTAACCAATTAGCTTCTTTATCTTTACCAGGAGATTCATGCTGAATATAGAGATCTATCGAGCCATCGCTATTTTTCTTAAACGCAGAACGTGAGCTTAAAGTATATCGATTTAGTGCATTCTCAGTGAAAAAGAATTGATCATTATACATCGTCAAAGACCAAAATCCTTTTACAGGAGGCATCTGACCTTTTGCAAAATGCATCACATATTGATTAGCACCATTAAGCTTTTTCCCTGCTTTATCAACCGTTGTTGTGGGATAAATCGCATCTTGGGGTTTATTTGCACCAAGACCAATTGCGGTTACAAAAGCACGCTGCAAATAATCAGTTCCATAATTTCCGGTCTTTGTTGAAAATAACCAACCATTTTTATCTACGCCAGCTTTCTTTTCGTGCGCCATAATCATCGTTTGTGCAGATTTCACAGATTGATGAAGAGCTTTAGCGACATTTTGCTCAGCTTTTGTCAAATCAAAATCTTGACCAGGGATAATTCCAAGCTTAGCAAGTTTGGCTACCATAGGCGCATCTTCTTTGGAAGGAGGGTTATCCTTCATCAGCTCTGCTAATTTTTTAAAATAGGTAGGCGCATCTAATGCATTCACTTGATCTCTAACAGGGGTCTTCATATCGATGCTAGAGTCAACCGTTCCATTTGGTGCAGTATATGATTTACCATAAAAACTTAAGAGAGTTAACTTATATTCATCTTGAATGGCGTGAACTGCTTTATAATCCTCGGGGGTTCCTGAACAGTAAGTGCGACCTAGGATCCAAACCATATTAGTCGGTGATTTTAGTTCAGTTATCCCTTTTGGCAAAGCCCCTTTCCAATTGGGGCCGACAATTGCATAGTCATGAGCTTGCGTGCCAGTTGTACGTGTGCCAGGAACAGCAAAAACTTCAGTCCAACCACTGAGCATTGGCATGAGATAGTAGCGCCCCTTTTCATCAGGCAAGTGAATAATATAAGGTTCTTTTGATAAATCTAACCAGGCTGCAGAGTATAAAGTATCCGCGTTAGGAGCCGTCACATCTTTAAAGGAAGCATTAGGGTATTCTCTTACATTGACAAATTGCCCCATCGGTCCTCTTGTCGCCTCTACAGTTGCAACATTAGTCATTACTTTGCGAGTCAGATCCATGGTCACTAAAGGATAACCGTAAATATATGCTTCAGTAGCAAGTGTTTGAGCTTCTTTATCGCTTAAAGTCACTTCTTCTTTTGCCATGCTAAGATCTGATGACAGAATAAAAAGTGCCAAAAAACAATTAACCGCGGTCTTTACGCTTTGTCGCATATTTCTATCCTTAAAATTTCCAATCAAAATTTAAACCTACAAACTGAATATTTGTATTTTCAAATTCACCTGCCACATGTCCTGCCAGTAATCCTCGATTTTGATTAATAGATAAGTCACCTCCCCATAAGAAGGTATAACCAAGTCCAAAATTGAAATTATCACAAACAAAATACTGAGCACCAAGTCCTAAACGTATTGCAGAACCCACTGGGGTTGTTAGTGAACGATTTTCATTAGTGACCATACTGGAGTCATAAGCTGCTCCAAAAGAAAATCGCCATAATTGAGATAACCAATATTGCGCACCTAAAGCAACATGCCAGGTATCTTCATATTGAAGATTTACTATTGCACTTCTTGGGTTTGCTGTGGTGATCTGGACGTTCACATATCCAAATTTTTCCCAATTTTGCCAACCTACATTACCTAGCAGAGCCCAATTTTGATCAAGCTCATAGAAAAAGCTTGCCATCACTGCTTGGGGAACAGTCATTCCTAAATTAGTCTCTAATCCAAAACTTCCAGAGGGGATAATCTCAGGCAACGCATTTTCAATACGTAAAGTGTCTTCAAAATCTAGATCTGTTTGAGTGGTATAAGTCAATCCAAAGCGGAGTGTTTGTGTTGGCTCAAATAAAACACCAAAAGTGCCTCCAAATCCCCAAGCAGTATCCTTCAATTTAATTTGGCCATCTTGGCGATCAAATAAACCAAAAGGACTATTATTAAAAGCGACTTTTGTTGAAAGAATGCCATACATAGCATTGAAAGAGGCCCCTAGTGACCACATTTCATGCAAACGATAGGCAATTGAGGGAGCAATGGTTGCTCCAAGCAAAGTGGCATTTTTTACATAATATCTGCCAACCCACCCATCATCATATTCTAAGGCATTTCCAAAATTTCCATAGCTACTTAATCCAAGCTTTAAATTAGGTGTTGCATTAATAACAATAAAGGCTCCGCCGCCGGGGAATATTCCAATAGCATTCCCGCCATCATTTCCTGAGACGGTGTTGTTACTATTAGGAGAAAATTCAAGTTCTGCATAAAATGGTTGAATACCTAACAAAACCTCGGTCTGAGAAAGTCTCGTCATTCCTGCAGGATTTGTCATAGCAGTTGCTGCATCTTGGGCCCGAGCTGCATATCCAGCACTTGCAAGACCAAGATCGGGAGTTCCAATTTCATATAAAATTAGACCACCGGCAAATGAGTTGTTCACTGAGAAAAAAGTGAATGAAACAATGAGAGTTGCAGTGATTGAACCGATTTTGGATCTCATCTACAGTCCTTGTAGAGCATGAGTACTTTAAAGTAATGATTCATCTGGCGATAGTCAAGCGACATACTTGAGAATAACGATTAATAGAAAGTGCGCTTTTAATGAATTGAAGGGGAAAATGAATTTTCTACGTTATGTTTAATTCAAATTCTTGAAAATAGATAAATGTACAAATATCTTAAATCGATAAAAGAATAAAAAAGCCGCGTTAGATCATCAACCTAACGCGGCTTTTTATAAAAATAGCTTAGGCAGCTTTTGCTTTCTTAGCTACTTTTTTCTTACGAGCTTTAGCTCTTGGTTTTTTAGCAGCAGGTTTCTTAGCAGCAGCTGGCTTTTTAGCGGCTGTGCTCTTTTTAACCTTTCTTTTTGCTTTTTTTGGCTTAGCGGCAACGCCGGTAGCAGCTTTAACAGTCTTACGCTTTTTAGCAGTAGACTTACGAGCTTTAGGAGCAGCAGTTTTAGAAGCAACTTTACGCTTTTTAGCTGGGGACTTCTTTGTTGCTTTTGCGGCAGCAGGCTTCTTAGTAGTAGCCTTACGACCTTTGGTTGCTGACTTTTTACGAGCGATCATCAATGTTCTCCTCACTTTGGGTAACTTTCACAAATCTAGCACATCATATTAGAAAAATAAAATATATATACAGCATAACCATACTTTAATTTTATTTGTGCCTAACTCAGAGTGCTAAACCGTGGTTCTAGAACAAAATCTTTTTAAATGTTGCAAGGTATTACCCCTGCCCTATTTTGTTCAACGCCATTCTACATGAAGAAACCTACGAATGGCCATAGCAGATATCTGCTACTGAATCTTTTGATTACTATTTTGATTAATACTCTTTCAATCTTCATCAAAATTGGGACAACAAGGCCTACCTGGATCAATGTCACCCCAAATTGAATCATTTTATGAATGTATTCTATTAAGTTTGTTTTCCTTTGAGTCGTTAGTGACGCATGCAGTAATGGCAACAGTCACTGGAATAGCGGAGGATAGTTTTTGATCTGATTTTTCTAAATCGAATCGAAGTGTGATTTGTTGTGACCTATCTTCGGTTTTCGATAATTCTAACGAGGGGCTTGAAACTTTGGCTAATCCTGGTGAAGTATCTGAAGCTTTGGTTAATTTTCCAAAATATTCCTGCCTTAATCGCGGTTCTTTAGCATTTACGGGTATAAGCTCAATACTGTCATGGGAGGTTAAAGATAGAATCATCCCTTTAAATATTGAGACTAAAGCGATTTTAAATAATGCTTCAGCGAAACCAAATGATGCCGGACAGACCCTAGGACCTGTAGAGAATGGAGTTAATGGATAAAAATTTACTCTCGTAGCGCTACGCTCATGTCTAGTTGGGTCAAATTCGTATGGATGGTCCCATTTTTTGGGATCATACATGACACGACGTAAAGGCATAAACAAATATGAGCGAGCCGAAATTTTCTTATCCGCAATTTTGCCTTGCTTTGAGGCATAACGTACTAGTGGAGGAGCTGGGGAAAAGAGTCTAAGTGATTCAAGATAAATATTGTTGAGTATTTTTAAGCGTTTCACTTTTTCATAACCTTCCGCAGAACTGATATTAATGCCCTCCAAAGTTTGTAGTTCTTCTTTTAGTTGAGCTTGTAACTGCTTGTTACTTGCAATCTGTAGTACAGCGCAGGTTAAAACTGTGGTGATATTACCTTCTACCACTAAAGCAAATAAACCATTTAAGTCTTTAAGATGAGAAACTCCACGCGTTCTAAGCATGTGTTTAAGGTAATTATCTTTAGATAAAATAGCTTCCTCATTTTTTTTCATATAAGTGTCGTTTAAGAGCCTAAATTCATCTTTTAGTTCTTTAAATTTACTATCACTGACTTTATCCCTATTAAATACATAGCGTTCGGCTTTTTTAAGCAAGGGAACAATCTCTTCAGGTATATTTTTACAATTAAACCAAGCACTTGCGATGACTTGGGTACAAGCAAAACAGATCTGATCGTTAATTGATTTATGACTTGACCAATTTTGGGCAGTCTCTGCAAATACCTCCAGAGAGGCTGCTAATGCACTACTCATTGTCAAATAGTTTTTAATAGCCTTTCTTTCTTCTGACACTTCCGGACCATTCATGTTAATAATGCTGGTGTTACCTAAAAAATCCTTTAAAGGATCAAACAAACTTCGAGCCTTTGGATCAAATGCAGAAGGTTTACTTTCTTGATATTCACCGTAAGATACCCCTTCTTTAAGATATTTCTCCCCAGTAAGAACATGAAAACTCGCTAATTTCAAAAATGGCAGACCAAGGTAAGTAGAGGCATAGCCGTCTTCACTTTGAGATGCTCTATCGGCAAGTTCCCCTAAAATAAAATTTTCTTTTTGAGTAATAATTTTGTAACCATCGCTAAATAATTGAATACTGTTACGGTATATATTTTTTACAGCTTGAAATAAAAGCATGTTGCCCCCAATAAGATTTGTTTGACATATAGCTAATCACATTAGACATAAATCGAAACATGTCTTAAAAACTTTAGAATTTATGACAAATATGGGATCTAAGGTTACTGGTCTAATAATGAGTACTGTATTTTTACAGTGTTAATTAAAGAAAAATTATTCATACAGCAAAAGTAATTTATTATTAATATTCAATAAGTTAATTTTATCCCCCTTCACTTTCTAAGAATTATTCTTACATCATTATGTCAAAGAATTCATTAAACTAACAATAATTTTTTCTTCTCTTTTGAAAGGGATTTCATTTTTTGGGAGATAACAATGAATCTTTTGGGAAAAATCCAAGCTGCAGAATGGGCTAAAGCCAAAGAATTTTTTAATCATCCGAGAAATAAGCATGAAATAAAATTTAGTAAAAAAAGAAATCCTCGATATGCCAAAACAAAACATCCAGAGAATTTTCATTCTTTTATCAAAATTAAAAATACGATTTATGCGATGGCCAACCATGAATATATAGGTGAAGGCAACTTTGGTGCTGTAAAGATAATCCAAAATGAAACAGGCGAAAATTTTGCATTAAAAATTGAAAAAATTATACTTGACATCGATATGAATATGGTAAATAAACAAAGAGCAACTGAACTTAAAATACTATCAAAAATAAAAGATCCTCATAATCAAAGATATCTGAAAGGTTATACTGAATATAACGGAAAAAGATATACCGTCACTTCCTTGATTGAAGGTGAAGATTTAACTAAACACCCGGAAATAGCAAGAACCTATTTTAAAAAGTTGATGGTGGCTTTACAGGCAACCAAAGCGCTCAAAATGATTCATGACCATGATATTTTGCATGGGGACTTTAAACCAAGCAACCTTATGTATTTTGAAGATGAAAACGGAATTAAGATATATCCTGTTGATTATGGTATGTCCTTTTTGTTAAAAAAACATACTTTACTTACAAAGCTTGCTAGAAAAAAACGAACAACGCTTCCTCTTGAGTATGATGTTTGTGCACCCTTTTATAGAGCGCCAGAGGTTGAGGAAGGAAACTGCATCAACAAAAAAAGTGATATCTACTCATTAGGAATAATATTAGAAACCGATATAGAACTACCTCCTGAAATTTATTTACCTTTATTAAATGAAGATCAAAGTAAACGCCCTTCCTGCAATAAATTCATTAAATTTTTAAAGTTAGAGATTAAGAATGTGAATAAACGTTCAATAGGTATTGCTAAAATCATTATGAATCTTTTTAAACATTTAACATCAACAACCGACGTTCAATTCACAGTTTTAAATAAAAAAAATATACTACAGTGCAAATTTAACAATATGAGTTCTGAAAAAAATTCAGATATTTTTTATGCAATAAAAATTGTGTTCAAAAACTACGAAATATCATTTGATGGTAACGACTCTGGGATCTTAAACATCGATCTTGATGAAAATAAGGAAATACTTTTAAATAACGATAGCGTTATTGATATTCTACATCATATCAATATCCAACGGACAAAAATGTCTCAAATATCTCAATTTTTTGAAAGAATAAAACAGGCAAGAACAACATTAAAATCACTTAACGAACCTCAAGAATTGTTTTCACAAATAAGTAAAAGAAATATTCTATCGATATATGATTATTTATTAAGAAATAAAATTGAACTTGAAGATGAGCTTTGGGAAACCGCCAATGAAATTTTACCTATTTACGTTAAATTAAGAGCTAATACATTAATTACTATTGCACAGCATGAAGGTGCTTTTCATTTAGTAATTACGCCTGATTCCGAAAATTTAATACCTTTGCGTTGGCAGCTTGATGCCCCAATACCAATAAAGTGTGGATCTGAAATTCCATTTATCATGATAGAATCTAACGATTCAGAGTCCTCATTGATAGATGATGAGTTGACTTACGACTTTCCAACACCTTTGTTATTTTCTATGCAAGCAAATCCCATCCACCACTCGCTAACAAATGATGATCATCAGTTAATTGCATGCTCTTCATCACAACAAGGATATAGCAGAAGAAAATCAAGCTAACAATTGTACAGACAATACAAAGAAGTAGAAAAACATTTTGTCATAAAAATAATTACTACGTCAGCCATTTGACACAACGATTAATTTGATTTATTTAATCAGATTGTTGTATTTTGCTTTTTCATTTTCTTGATGTTTTATCGGATATGAGTGTATGTCACCCATTTATAATTATGTACAACAATATTTGCGTCTATCTCCGCATCAATTAACGCAATTAGAACATCAATTTTTAATCCATATTGAAACTATTGCCCCTATTGATCCATTAGAGCGCAACTATTTTTATAGTGAATTATTCCATGGTGCATTTGTTTTTATTCCAGATAATGGTGCAACCTACCAATTATTAACCTCATATGATCAAAATAATCTGGTCAGTCGAAATTATTCCTCTAGTCATTATTCTATGGAACCACAGTATGGATTTCGTGGATCTTTAGTTGGTGAATGCTTATTTGGAACAAAAATAATTGATGATGAAAAAGGTAGCTGGATACAGCTTGAAGCTTATAGTACAGATCTTTTTAATGCGCCCGGACATTTAATATCGTATATAAATTATTTGTTTACTGGTTATAATCAAGGGCCTTATGGATCTTCGATTCATACTGAATGCAACCCTATTTTACTTAACTTAGATGATCCTTCAAAACCCTCAATATCTCAACCAATGGTGGCTATTAATATAGTAGAACATGAAACAACTATTTCAGATCATGTGACACCAATAACAATGTCGGATGTTTTTATCGATATTTCAGATCAGTATGAACAAATACATTTAGAATCTCTTTTTATTGAATCACAAACAAATGAAACGCCCCAAGTAGTAGCCCCAACATTTGAACCAATTAAGGTTGAGATTATTCCGGATCAAATGATAATTATTGAGCCTGTGATTGCATAAATACCAGTAGGTTATGCATTAAATATTTCATTTAAAAAATACATTGTTGCATCCCATGAGCGTGTATTTGCAACGGCATCATATTTTAATCCTAAGGCAGGATCATCAGCTCCAGGTTTTGTAAATGAATGAGAGGTGTTTCCATAAATATGAATTTGCCAATCTGCCTTTTTACGCGTCATTTCATTTGCAAATTCTAGAATTTGATTTGGTTTCACATAAGTATCTTCATATCCATGTAAAATTAAAATTTTACTATGAATAATAGGTTCAACATCAATAGTTGGTTCAGCAAGCAATCCATGCAAACTCACGATACCGTTAACACGAGTACCTGCGCGAACTAAATCTAAAACACACATACCTCCAAAGCAATACCCAAGTCCTGCTATTTGACTACTATTGACATAAGATTGCTGAGAGATATAGTTATATACAGATTGCATACGAGAAATCAGTTCAGCGCGATTTTGTCTAAGTGGCTCCAGCAGAATTTTTTTATCATCAATATGCTGACCAAGCACTGCATTACCATATATATCGACAGCAAAACCAACATAACCTAGTAATGCAATTTTACGAGCGATGTTACAATAAAAATCGCTTCGACCTCTCCAGTCCGGTAGAATCATCACAACAGGCTTTGGTGTAGTAACGTTTGTATCATAAGCAATGAAGCTCTTTGAGACGATAGAAGAGTTAAGTTGATATTCAACTTCAGATTCAAACAGCATATTTAATCCTTTATAACTAAGATTCCCCTTCCCAGGGACGATCGTAATGATGGGTTTCTCTTGCTTCCTTTAAAGTTTTCCCTGAATTGATAGCTTCTATTATTTTTTTTTCATTTATCGCAATATGTTGAGTCATTGCTAAAATTTTTTCAACTTGATCTTTCGGAATGATTAAAACACCATTGCTGTCACCAATAACAATATCATTAAAATGAATAGTGACATCTTCTATTGATAAACTACTTCTTTGTGAAGTTATTCGTACCCTATTTTTTCCAGTTTTTGCAGTGATACCAGCTGCAAACAAAGGATAATTATGCTTCTCCAGTAAATGAACATCCCGCACTAGGCCATGAACAACAGTACCTGCTATTTTTTTATTGTGTGCATAATGCGTTAAGATCTCACCCCATACAGAGCATGAGGGATTGGCATTATTATCGATAACAATCACCGCGCCTTGAGGAACTTCATCAATATAATTGCTCGCCTGCATAAATTGGTGAGGAGGGTGACTTATTGGCCTATATTGTACGGTGTAGGCAGGTCCAATTAATTTCTTTACATTGCCAATAGGCTTTATATTATTTAAGTAACCATTGATACCACACGCATCTAGGGCATCAGAAATTTCAGGCGTACTAAATTCAAAAAGCGCCTTTAATGCAACCGTGTTAATTTTTTTATGCATTTTTATCTGCACCTTTTTTCGCTTCTTCAATGATGGCAAGAGCCATTTCATATGTTGAAGAGTTACCACCCAAATCACGCGTGACCGTTTTATTTTCGCGGATGATATTTATCACAGCATTTTTAATAATATGAGCGAACTTTTCATGACCAAAATAGGAAAGTAACATTGATAATGAGAAAAAAGTAGCACTTGGATTAGCAGTATTTTTTTTCATTTTAGGACCACTTCCATGCACAGGTTCAAAGTAAGATTTTTGTAAACCAATATTTGCACTTGGCGCAAGTCCCAATCCACCCATGACACCTGCGGCAACATCAGATAAAATATCACCAAACATATTCTCTGTTACAATAACGCCAAACATTTCTGGTTTGGTAACCAAATGCATGCCTACCGCATCAACATTTAGGATATCAGCTTGAATCTGAGGAAATCGAGCTGCAATTTCTTCAAAAATAGCCCTTCCCAAAGTGCTACTTTTACGTAATACATTAGGTTTATCTGCGTAAGATACTCTTGAGTGATTATTCTTTAACGCATATTCAAAAGCAAACTGAATAATTCTTCGCATACCCGTTTCTGAATTTATTCTTAAGGTACAGGATAAAGCTTCATTTATTTTGTCATTCCAGTGAGGCACTTCTGATACAATTTTCTTAAAATCATCAGGTAAATGATCATAGTCAAACCCTGAATAGAGGCCTTCTGTATTTTCTCTAATAACACAAAAATTGAACTGTTTTTGCTTATTAATTGCAAAACAAGGTCTCACATTCGCAAATAAATCAAGTTTTTGTCTAAGCTGAATTATCGGAGAGGTGTACACTACGTTCAAGTTGGATTTATCTAATAATTCTGCTTTAGCTTCTCTTTCAGGTTTACTTGTGGTTGCACCAAGCAAAATGGTATCGCTTTGATTAATTAAATTCCAAGTTTCCTCTGGTATTGGATTTGCTTGATTTACCCAACAGTCCCAACCAATATCACCTATGTGATAAGTAATTGGCAAAGAAAGCGCTGAAAAAATAGGTAAGACAGCTTCAATAACTTCTTTCCCGATACCATCACCAGGTAAAACAGCAATTTTTATCGTGTTATGGTTTAACATGAAGCCATTCTTTTACAATAGCTTGTGAGAAAGCAGGATTGTCTTCAAGTATCCGGTTCCCAGCATTAGGAACAACTTGAAGAGTGCTTTTGGGTGTCATGAATACATTGTTTTTTGTCACAAGTCTTGACTCTTCGCCCACTAGTTGATAAACGGGAGTCTCACATTCTTTCAAACTATTTGGTATTTCGCGTTCAAGCACATATCCTAAGCCAAACTCTACCCTACTTGCAATAACTGACCATGGTTCTAAACGTACTTTTTCATAATCAGTATGGGTTTCAAGAAACACATACTGATGCAGCATTTCTATAGCTTGCTTCGTCTGACCTCGACGTGATGCACTCAATACGTTTGATAGTTTATTTTTTAAAATCTCGTCTATAATACTCGGAGGTGAAAAAAGAATAATAATTTTATTTCGATTTGCAAATTGATTTAAATTATCTTGAAGTAAAATTGCTCCTAATGAAAATCCCAAAAATGCATCGTAAGATTCTACCCAGCTATGAATTTTATGTTTCCAATATTCAGTATATTCTTCATATGATAAATTTTTAAATTTTTCAAGAGGGTCAACCCATGTTATATTATAATCTGATTTTAGAAAGTCCAGACACTTGGAAAATGGTTTTAAATCGGATGCTTGAGGCAACTTTGGACTCATCGCAAGAAGAGCTTTCATGACTATTTTATTCCCTTTTGATTGGTAGTCTTAAAAGCCTTTAATTGTTCAGTCGATAGATCTAAAATTCCTCTTGTAAATTCATCTTCAGATACGTAACCACACTTTAGTATGTTACGAACAAAATTACTTGCAGTAATAAGTGGCAAAATTTCATAGCGGTGAATTTTATTACTTTGCAGATACGCTATAAAATACTCCATTTTTAAATTTCCGATCCCTTTCCCAGCTCCAGCTAATGAAGCATCAACATGAACCGCTCCTGCTGCAATGGCAGCAAGTGTATTCATTTGGGCAAGTCCTATATTATCATGCCCATGATATCCAAAAGGAATACCATAATTTGATGTGCAATATTCATACATCGCTGTCACTCTTTCAGGATGTAAACACCCATTAGAATCAGCAAAATAAATCATCGTGGGTTCATATGGTACGATACTTTCAACAACTTTAAATATTGTTTCTAATTTATACTGAGATATATGAATCAAATTTATTGAAACTAATAAACCTTCTTCTTTGGCTAATTGGATAAAGGGATATGCTACTTGATGTTCTCCTTTTGGGATACATAGTCGTAATAGAGTTACACCACATTTTTTAAGCGTTTTAATATCATCTTTATTGATATTTTTACAATGTGCCATAACAGCAATTTTTGCTTTCTTGACATGATTTTTACATAATAAGAGATATTCATCTGGCGATAACCCAGCTACTCCTATATTTTCAATTGGACTAATAGAACCATTTCTATAACCCACTTCTATATATTCAATATTTGCAGAGTCTAAAGCTGTTATGATCGTAACAACATCTTCATTTTTAAAGTGAAAATTATTGATATGACCACCATCTCTTAGGGTAACATCTAAAATTTTTAAGGGATCCATAGTGCGCCATTCTTAATAAATCGTAAGAGGAAAAAAATTGAAAACGCAATCGTACTCGTTAGAATAATAAAGTGAATAATGAGACTGTAATAATTTTTATTTCTAGTAATCAAATTGAAGAGATAACTAAATGGATGTCTGTATACAAGCGTTTTCATCAGCTCCAATGTAACGCCCTTTTTTTCTCCGCCTAATCCGTCTTCATGAATGCGAACGCTAGGAACCACATTCGCTTCAATAAATACTCCACCTGTTGATGTAATCGGCTCCATTAGACTTTTACAACAAACATCAATACCCACAAATTCAAGATCTAGTACACGAGCAAACTTTAAAAATAATTCTTCATTTTCTTTACATATTTCTTTTGGAATAGCTTTTACTGAGCCACCTCTAGAAGCATTACAGGTGTATCCCAACGCAATTTCTTTTCCAATTTCAGGTACACTTTCTTTCGTTAACCCTTGATTTAGTAGATTCATATCAGCTTCAAAATCAAATTCAATCGGTAAGAGAATATTACTCTTTTCCAATCGTAGGGTATTCTCTTGATTAACTAATTCTTCGATCGTGTCTTCACCATTGCCAATAACTTTAGCTGGAAATCGTGCGACCACATCCAAAATTTTATTTCTAAATACCAATACTCGATAATCATGAAGATTTCCATGATATTCTTCAATTATAAGTTCATCATAATCTTTAAATAACATTTCACATTTATTAAAAAGAACATGTATATTAGGAATGCCGCAAATCACATCTAATCCAGAATGAGTCCAGGAATTTGGTTTGACGACAGTAGGGAATTTTAATGTTGAAGTGAGCTCGACAAGCGTCTCGTAATTAAATTTAGAAGCTAAAAGGAATTTACCTTCTGGGACAGGAATATTTGCTTCTTTTAATATACTATTGGTTGCATATTTACTATTCACAAGATAAAGATTTGCAGCGCTATTAAAAGGAGTCATTGTTGAAAAAAAATAATAATTTCTTTTTCCTAACTGTACGTTAAATCCATCAACATGTTTATTAAGCACAACAGGCATTTTGAGTTTTAAAGCGCTTCTGTAATATGCTTGTGTATTAGGATCCATTTATACTCACATCCTGCGCTTATCATTTAGCTGTTGATTTATAACCCAGATTATTCCTTCAGCAACGACTTAAGAATTAGTATGTTAAACCTTATCCGCCCAATTTGTGCAGCGCAATATACATAGCTATCGCAACCTAAGGATCTTAACTTAATTTTAGAACTTCTTTTAATAGTTGCAATGATTTTTTATGGTATTTATTGTCAGTCAGAATATTTGAGAGCCAGATACAGAAAAAGAAAAAATCCTTCTCTCCTCTTTGTCTTAACAGGTCATTAAAAGGCAATTCTTCCATTTTTTGCTTTTATATCTAAAGTAGTAACTTGAGAACAATATTAAGCAAAACACGGTGACAAGTTGTAGCGTCATGATGGGTGAGCCTTGCATTTTGACCACAAATAAATAAATAGGAGCAATGCAAAGTGCCCAAGTTCCAAATGAATTCATTAGCATGATAAACTTGGTATCGCCACCGGCTGTTAAAATGCCATCAATCACCCATGCCATACCATCAAATAAGTATGCCAACCATAACCAACGACAACTCATTTCAACTAATTCTCTTAAATGTGAAATATCAGTTGCAGTATCGTCAAGAGGAATAAAAAATTCAACTAATAGATTTGGCATCAATACAAGCGGAATAGCCAAAACTAAAGCCAATATGAATTGTAAACTTAATCCAGTAGTCATTACTTCGGATACTTTATCCCACTGTTTTGCACCTATACAATTTGAAGCAACAGCTGTTACTCCTTTTTGCAGACCATCTGTAATAAATGAAAAAAGCATCCAGATACTCAATCCAATTGACATGACAGTGACATGATCAATACTTCTTTGTGAAAGAATTACCATCACATATGCCCAGGCTGCAGTCGCAGCAACATGTCCTATCGTATTTGGAAAACCAATTTTGAGACAACGTTTAAATAAATCCCAATTAAAATGCCATAAATGCGTATGATATTTCGTTCGATTGGAGGATCGTAAGAATAAACTAAACAAACCAATGGCAACACAAGCTTCAGCCAATCCGGTTGCAATTGCAGCACCTTTTGCGCCTTGTGCAGGAATAATATCACCCACCCCAAAAACTAAAGCGTATACAAAAAGTAAATTTAGTACATTACCCAGTATTACCGAAAGTGTCACTGCTTTAACATGCCCTCGACCAATAAAGAATGCCGTTAAAGCTCCTATCAATGGATAGATTGGGCCAAAAATCATTGTCCATGTAAAATATGGATTACCATGAGTGGCTAATTCTGCTGGTATAAAAACAGAAGCTGCATAAATTCCAATAGGGATCATAATAAAAGCGCTAAAGAATGCAAACCAGATCATTTGCCAAACTGGTTTACCCATCAACTTGAATTTTTGCGCACCATTATATTGACCAACAAACACTTCAGCTACCATCGCAATTGACAATGCAGCAAATTGAAATATATATGCAATGTATCCAGCCGTGGTTGCGCCAATCATCGCATTGGTGTCATATTTTGCTAAAATAATACGATCAAAAAATAGCATCAAAGTCCCAGAAAGTGCTGATAACATTAACGGAAAACAAATTTTCCATAGAGCACGAATATGACTTTTAGATTGGCCAAAGATTCGAAAATTATCTATCTTATTTGTTTGCGCTGATGTTAAAAGCATATTGCACCCACCAATTACATAGAAGACCGGCATTAGATGCCTTGAGATGGAACGTTAATATTTAGCTATATATTTATAGAAGTTTTATTGAATGTGTGAATTCAATAAAATATAAGCAGAAATAAATGATGTTTTAAAACAAGTAATATCTCTTCAATATTATGAGGATATTATGCCATAAATTTAATTAAAAATCTTGCCACTGGGTACTTTGATCCAATCTATTGTCTGGTATAAATGCACGTATTTTATGGGGAATTCACCATAAAATACCTTTATATTATTTTTATTCAAAATTTATCAAAAAGAGTGATAGTGGCAAATGAAAAACACGTGTAAAATGCATACAAACAAGCTAAAGTTTATCATCACAAATTAAGCCAAATAACTTGTTTTTGAGTAGTTTTTAAGTCTTATTTTATTAAAAAGCAGTACACAATATGATTCATACCGCCCATCGATTTTGATTATCCATTTATCTTTAAAAAACTGAATTTCGTTGCTAGTACATCAATTGATTGTTACCTTTCATTTTATAAAATCAATAATATTTCTTAAGGAGAAAATAAATGCGTGAACTTAATATTTCTGAAGTTTCAAATGTATCTGGGGGTTACGGTGAAGAGATTCTTGTCGCCAGTCTCCTTTTTGGTGGAATTGTAACTGCAGGCCTTATCGCAGCAAGCAATCCTTATCCTTATGGCTATTATGGTTATGGATATGATGTTGTCGTCTATGATCCTTACTATCCTACTACTGTTTATTACGATCCCTATGATTACTACTATGAAGATGTTTATTACATCTACTAAAAACTAATTAATTACATTTAAAATTAAAATCTAAGAGGAAATTGACAATGAGTACACGAGCCGCTTTTGGTATTTCTGCAGCTGTTGGGTTTGGCCTTTCTTTGGCTTTTGGCGCACCTTTAGCATTAGCTGCAGTTTATGGTCTGTTATCAGGCGCATTGGGCGCTGCTGCATATAATGCGCCACCAGTGAGACATGGTATCGCTGTTGTGCACAGTCGCCCTTGGTTCGGCGGATGGTTTGGTCACCGTGCAGCAGTCGTAGCTCCCCATCATGGCGTGCGCCATGGTGTAAGAGTACTTCCTACACATGCTCCAGTTGCACATGCAGCTCCATCTCGTGGCTTATTCAGTTCATTCCCTAGCTTTGGGTTTGGCGGTAGCGCTTCAAGAACAACCCCAGCTCCGCATGGTGGATCACGCACCAGCTTTGCACCTTCAGTTTCTACTACTCATGGTGGCATTGGTCGTGGCCCCGTTCATCATACAAGAACGATGCTAAGACGTTAATTATCGCATATGCCTTATCTAGCATCATGCTAGATAAGGCCTTTCTCAAGTTGTATCTCCCTTCTTTTCATACTACGCTGAATTCAATATTCCGATCTTTTTACGTAAATTCCGCTAAGCGATAAATTTTTGTCTATGATTTATATGCTTGGTGAATAGGAGTTAAATCTATGAATGCTGTAAAAAAAATCATTCCTGTCGTCGCGCTACTATATTTAGCTGGCTGTGATGGCATGTCACATACCAATCAAAATATACTCGGTGGTGCAGCCCTTGGCGCCCTGGGTGGAGCTGCAATAGGTTCTATTTCAGGACATGCCGGAGAGGGAGCGCTTATTGGTGCGGGCGTAGGTGGCGTGGGTGGCTATTTATATGACAGAAACAATTACTACTACGATGAGTATTAAAATAAGCACGATGCCAAAAACATCGGCTTTTTTTATTTGTTCACAAATATTTCCAGTTCAGGTTTTAACATTCGATAAGTGGTGAATTCGTCTAATGAACGAGCCCCTAAATTATCATAGAATGCCATCGCTTCATTGTTTTCCCTCTCTACCCACCATTCCATACGATTACAGTTATTTTCTAGCGCTTTATTGGCAATATATTTAAATAATGTCGTTCCTAAACCAATACTTCTATATTCGGGTAAAACAAACAATTCATCAACATACATTGCAAAGCCCTTATGATAAAGGCGATTATTTTTGAGCAATGAATACATCGCAAAAGCAAGAATTTGATTATCTGCCTCAACGACAATTGTTGCTGTGGATTGCTCGGGTTCAGTAAACATTAGCTTGAGAGATTCTTGCGTGATACAAAATCGATGTTCCAATTCCTGCATAATCGCTAGGGCTCTGGCCATTTCAAATACTTTTGGAATATCTTTCAGTTCTGCTTTTCTAATTTCAAAATTCAAGATGACGCACCATTAATACAGCAAGTTAACTAATAATACCTGCTATGCTATTACAGGCATTATTATAGTGTCATTGATTTGATTTAATAGTTTTTTTTGCTTTTTCATCAACTTTTTGCGCTTTATCTGTTGTTGTTGCTATACGGCCATGCATTTCTTCCAATTCATGATTTTGATCATCAAGTTCTTTACTCTCAAGCTGTGATTCAGTTTTGAGATAATCTGCAAGCTTTGCCATTTCACGTAATTTTGCTGTTCTTGTTTTGAGTTGCTCAGGAGCTGCGAACGTAATAGCCTGTGGCGCAGGATGATGTACATTGTGTTCCATCTCATGCTGATGTTCATGATCATGAGTACAACATTTGCTACAGCAACTAAAACAGCATGGAAAAATACATTTTATAAAAGATAGGCATCCAGAATTGATTTCATCTACCTCATGATCAGCTTCAGTAACGCTTTCACTAATATGTTCTTGCTTATCATCAATACGACCAAGTTGTGAACCTTGCGTATTTAACCTCAAAGCAGTTTCGTGATGCTGACGAACTAAATCTCTTAATTTAGTCAATTGTATATCAATTTCTTCGTCTGAAGCGGCTGGCTCTAAACGCAAACTTCCAACTGCTTCGGTTAAGTCATCAATATCATTTTTATCTGAGACGGATTTTTTCACTTTCTCTTTGTCTTTCTTTTTCTTTTCCCGATCAATGGTAATGGCAGTATGTCTTGTATGTGGATCAAAGCCCTCTGGTGAGTGTTTAGGACCTTTTGTTGACATAGATTTGCCTTACTGGTATTGCATTAATGAAATGAAGCATACTCTAATTCAGAGCCATCAATCCGTAAACTGTAAATATGTGCGCCATAGTATTTGGTAGTTTGATTACATAGTTGAGTATATATGTCGAAAACAATTTTTGAAAAAGTCATTTCTCGTGAAATTAAAGCAGATATCGTTTACGAAGATAATTGGTGTATCGCTTTTCACGATATAAACCCGCAGGCACCTGTTCATGTTTTACTGGTCACTAAAAAAGTGATCCCAAAACTTTCTGAGGCTAGTGAGGAAGATGCCGAATTACTTGGTCATTTAATGCTTAAAGTTGCGGATGTAACCCATAAGCTGAATATTAAAGATAACTTTCGCGTTGTTATTAATAATGGGCCAATGGCTTGTCAAACTGTATATCACTTACATATACATATTCTAAGTGGAAGAATGTTTCATTGGCCACCGGGTTGATTGAGAAAATCCTCCCGCATTTCGGCGGGGGATTTTCTAATTCCTAGCCCTCTTTCTTCTCATATGTCCCCATCAATACGGCTTCTTCAATGATATGTCCTTCCATTGCTTCACGTAGTTGATCTGCTGTCGGTTTCTCAAGATTATTGATGACAATATCAAGTGCATAAAGACGATGAAAATAACGATGACGACCGATAGGTGGACAAGGTCCACCATAGTTTTCATTTTTCCAACTCGTTAAACCACGCTGAGTCCCTCTTGGTAAATCGCGGATTGCTACATTTTCCGGTAAACCCGTTGTATTTGGATCAATGTTATAAAGCACCCAATGAAGCCATACCATCTTAGGTGCTTTAGGATCTGGAGCATCAGGATCTTCAACGATTAATACTAAACTCTTTGCTGCAGAAGGAATTCCTTTCCAAATGAGTTTTGGAGAAATATTTTTTCCTTCACAAGTATACAATGATGGGATCTCACCACCGTCTTCAAATGCATTCGATGAAATTTTCATTTACCAAGCTCTCCATTAACCTTTGATACAAACAACTTGATTTAGCTTATATAGCACATCAACTAAATCACTTTGGTTTATCATCACTTCATCTATATTTTTATAAGCCGAAGGGATTTCGTCAAGTACATGCTTATCCTTTCTACATTCTACACCTTTAGTCTGATTTTCAAGATCTTTAACATTGAATTTATTCTTTGCAGCTGTACGACTTAGGCGGCGTCCTGCACCATGAGCACATGAATGAAAAGAAGTATTAACACCTTTACCAGCCACAATATAAGAACATGCTCCCATGCTACCAGGAATAATACCTAAATCTCCTATTCTTGCTCGGATAGCACCTTTTCTGGTGACATATACCTTTTCTCCGTAATGCTCTTCAAGAGCAACATAGTTATGATGGCAATTAATAGCTTCTTTCGTTATTTCAAACACAGGTAATATAGACTGCATCACTTCCAAAATAATCTTCATCATTTCTTGTCGATTGGCAAATGCATAATCTTGTGCCCACGAAACAGCATTCAGGTAATCTTTAAAGTGTTTAGTTCCTTCACTTAGATAAGCGAGATCTCTATCTGGTAAATTTTTTAAATGTATTCCCATATCTTTTTTAGCTAAATCAATAAAATAAGTTCCAATGGCATTACCAATACCTCTACTACCAGAATGTAACATAATCCACACATCGTTATTTTGATCTAAGCATATTTCAATAAAATGATTACCGCCGCCAAGTGTTGCTAATTGACTCATCCACTTTTTATCGATATTTCGATTATATTTTACTATTTTGGGATGCTTTTCTAATATGGCTTCAATTCGCTGTTTAAATGGTTCACAGGCAGCAAACCGAATATTATCTTTATGTGCCCCCATACCTACAGGGATTCGTTCTTCAATATTAAAACGTAAATATTTTAAATTGTCAGGTAGTTGATGCGCTTTTAATGAGAGTTTCACTGCATTCATACCGCAACCAATATCAACCCCTACTGCAGCTGGGATAATAGCATGTTTGGTTGGAATCACAGCCCCTACTGTCGCCCCTATACCACAGTGTACATCTGGCATGGCTGCAATATGTGAATGTATAAATGGTAGACTAGAAATATTAACTAATTGTTGATAAGCAGCCATATCTATATCATCGGTATAGATTTTTACTGGCACACGCCCTGTCGTAATGATTTTTTTTACTGGCATAACATATCATAGCAAACAAAACTTGTACTTTTAATACCATATCAGGTTTGAAGTATCTACACAGGAACCATTTTTTAAAAAAATCTACCCTTTATTTAACTTTTTTTATCGCGTGTCGACTATTTGACATAGGATGGTCAACTTTAGGTAGATACTATGTTTAGAAAATCAGTGTTATTAACAATTTTCTCATTTATATTAACAATCTTTTCTGGACACGTTAATGCATTGCCCAAAACTAAAGGTATCTATATTAATCAAGGTACCTTGGAAGATACTAAGCGAATGACATATTTAATAAATCAGTCAAAAGCTGTGGGAATTAATACCTTTGTTGTAGATCTAGAAAAGCCAACAAGGAATTATCAAAAAAATATTAATCTGATTAAAAGCAATGGCTTAAAATATGTTGCACGTATCGTTGTGTTTCCTGATGGTGGCAGGGCTAATCAAATTAAATCAACGGCTCATTGGGATAAAAAATATAAACTGGTAGAAAGTGCCATTGGCTTTGGTGCTGATGAAATTCAATTAGACTATATTCGATATTCAACAAAACAACCTCCCTCAGCTCAAAATGCTAAAGATATAAAAGAAGTCATTAAGTATTTTAAACAAAAATTGGCTGCGAAAGGGATCCCTTTGCAAGTAGATATTTTTGGGGAGGTCAGTTTTAAAGAGTCTCCAAGAATAGGTCAAAATATTCAGTTATTTGCTGATAGTATTGATGTGGTTTGCCCAATGGTGTATCCATCACATTACAATCCATATCAAAAACACTCAGCAGAACCCTATGAAACAGTATATAAATCACTGATTTCATTAAAAGGAAAATTTGAACAAAACAAGACTCCTTTTAAATTAAATCCTTATATTGAAGCTTCAAATTACCATTACAAGTGGTCAAATGCTAAAAAAGTAGGGTATATACAATCACAAATCAAAGCTGTTGAAGATGCTAATGCCGATGGTTGGTTCGTTTGGAGCCCACAAAATCATTATGATAATCTCTTCAATGCGTTAAAAACACGTGGCTCAAGCAGTAAAAAGCCCGCTGAAATAGTCATGCAGTAAAGAAAAAAGGTGGGTAATTCACCCCTACCCACCTTCTTTTTCTGATTATTTTCATCCCAATATCTTATTCCTATTCTCTTTAGTCTTGCTATTTTCGTTAACCACTGACGAAACAAGCACATTTTCTTTGTTTGATGGTTTTACCAACGGACTTAAAGACGTAGATGAAAAGGTTTTACCAAAAATTAAAGCAGGAGTTTGAGATTTAGCAAAGGCTAATTCATTTTTTGGTGAAACATATTTTTTTTCAGACTTGCTGCGTATCAATTTTGGAGAAGATTCTTTTTTTAACATAGAAGAAGAATCATCAACGAACATATAATCCTTATTGTTATTATTGTCAGGCACATCGGCTAGTCTTGTAGAAGGAAATTCCATCGGCTTATTAAACGCATTTGATTTTAATAAAAAAATAATGACTTCTTTAATAAGTTTATATTCTTTAGCTTGACCTTCAACCTTAACAAATTCTTTCTTATCACTTGATATAGGGAAAATTCTATTTGTTAATTTTAATCCTTCGATAAATGAGGGGCCAAGCAAGGGTGCTAAATAGGTTTGCGCCTCTTCTTCAGTTTGGATCTTACTCACTGCTCTTTGGGTAACAATAAATTTAGCGATAAATAGAAAGTTATGAATAGCTTGAGCTGAACCAAATTCCTTTATCTCAATTAATCTAGAAATAAAATCAGTAAAGCATCGTTCAATTTGATGCAACTGATTTTCATCAACTTTATACTTTTGCTCATTAAGAATTAACTTTAACTTATTAGTAAACTTTTCCCAAATATAATGAACTCTTTTATTCTCAAAATTTAAAATTTGCCCTAATCTAAAGGACTCCTTGTAATAATGTCCTAATAATTGACTTATTTCTAAACCTGTTTTTGAATGATCATTCGCCAATGCTGTCAAAAGAGTATTCACAGATATATTTACTGGCGTTTCTTCATTAATATCTAACAATGCTTTAATAAGCTCTATTGCCTTTTTGTCTTTCACTTTTTCAAATAATTCTTCAATGGGAAGTCTTTTTAACCGCTCAAATTCTTCTTTTTGTAGTTCTTTGATAATTTGAGTGCTCTCTTCTGATAAAAACTTTACATTAAAGTCGCTTAGCTCTGAAACCTGATTCTCTAAAAGTCTAAATAAACGTTGGCTAAGAAGTCGTTCGCTTATCTTTTGTAATACATTTTTTAAAGCAATTTTAATTTGATCGTCAGAAATCAGCTCTGCATTTAATACAGGTAAAAATTGCAAATCAAAAAAAATAGCTGCCGCTTCATCGTGAGCCTCTTTAAGAAAAAATACGTATTGCGGATTCATAAACTCAGTTAATATGGATAAAAGTTTATTAGTTTGATCCTGAGAATAGAATTTTATTGATTTGTTGGTTTCAAGTTGAACAAGCGAAGTAGTACGAGTTACCTTTTTTTTAAAAAAGTCTAGCATATAGAATATTCCAAAAGTTATTATGTGGTAAGATGACTAATATAGAAGACGGTAAATGATTTTATAACCGTAACGGGAAAGAATTAAAACTGAATATAATTACAATTTTTTAATCTTGAGCAATTCTACAATTTGTTCATAATCCAAAGTTTCTTTTTCTAAGAGTGCATTAGCCAGCAAATGCAATTTATCCATATTTTTTTGTAAGATATCTTTTGCAATATCATAGTCTCGTTTTAAAATAATTTCTGCATTTTTAGCTACGTCACCTTCTGATATTACATCATCTACTATTAACGATTGGTTATCAGACATAGCATATTTAGTAACCATTTTTTTGACAATTTCATTTGCATTAATCAAATCACTTGAAGCTCCTGTGGTAACATTATCTTTGCCAAAAATGAGCTCTTCTGCAACATAACCACCTAAAGAGGTACATATCAATGCTTCTAGTTGCTTCTTGGTCCATGAATATTCTTCTGTTTTAACTCTAAAATGCGTGGCACCTAGAGTAGAACCTCTTAATCCTATGGTCATCTTATGAAATGCTCGAGGATGATCAGGATGCAATAATCCAACAAGCGCATGACCCGCTTCATGATAAGCAGTTAATTTACGCTCTTGCTCGGTATAACTCCCACTCCCCATATTGACACCAAGTATGATTTTGTCATTTGCTTCTTCAAAAGACTTCATATCAACAGCATCTTTATTCTTTCTAGTGGCTTCAATTGCTGCTTCATTAACTAAATTGGCCAAATCTGCCCCAGAAAATCCCGTTGTAGTTTGCGCTAATTTTTTCAGACTAACATCAGCTCCAACTTTAATATTTTTCATATGAACTTGTAGAATTTCTTCTCTTTCTTGTATTGTAGGTAGTCTGAAAAATACTTTTCTATCAAACCTGCCAGGACGTAATACAGCAGGATCGATAATATCTAGTCTATTTGTCGCTCCAATAAAAATAATGCCTTCATTAATCCCTTTTTGAATATTATCCATTTCATTTAAGAATTGATTGAGCGTTTGATCATTTCCGGATATATCACTTGGATTTCGTGTTGGCGCCAATGCATCAATTTCGTCTATAAATACGATACATGGCTTATATTTCCTTGCTAATTTAAATAACTCTCTGACTCGAGAAGCACCTACTCCCACGTAACGTTCATCAAATGCGGAACCTGAAATAGCTAAAAAGTTAACCTTAGCTTCACCCGCTATCGCTCTGGCCATCAATGTTTTACCTGTACCAGGAGGTCCATAGATGATAATGCCACCTGGTGGTTTTGCTCCCAAACGGGTAAATTCTTTTGGACTTTTAAGAAAGTCGACAACTTCAGTCACTTCTTTTTTAGCTTCATTCATTCCTGCAATATCTGAAAATTGTGTTTTAACTTCATTAGGAGATAATATTTTTATAGATAAAGTAGGGCTCAAGTCTTTTTCATACGTTGCAATTTTATTAAACGCTAATTGAAATGAATCCATATCAACTGCTTTTTTATCATTTTTAGTTGCTATGATAGCTGCTTCATTTACTAAGTTACTTAAATCCGCACCAGAATATCCTGCACTATTTTCTACTAGTTTATCAATATCGATATCTGAGACTTTTATTTTTTTAAGCATTTTTGTTAATATTTCTTTTCTATCTTCATCAGTTGGAAGATTGATATGAATTTGCCAATCAAATCGACCGGGGCGCAATAATGCATTATCAATCGCTTCTAGTCTATTGGTTGCTGCAATCACAAAAATCCCTTTGTTTTTGCTTGTGTCTACATTTTCCATCTCTGATAATAATTGATTTACCGTTTGAATATGACTCATGGATAAATTTTCTGTGCCGCGAGCCGGGGCAAGCGCATCAATTTCATCAATAAATATTATTGCAGGTTTATTTTTTCTCGCTATTTTAAATAATTCACGAACTCTTGCTGCGCCTGTTCCCACGTAAGATTCTTCGAATGCAGCTCCCGAGGCTGAAATAAAAGTGGCATTCGCCTCCCCTGCTATAGCTCGTGCTATCATTGTTTTGCCGGTGCCAGGAGGTCCATACATCATGATCCCTTTGGGCGGTCTAGCACCAATTTTTTCGAATTTTTCAGGATCTTTAATAAAATCAAGAAATTGCTTCACGTCTTCTTTTGCTTCTTTCATACCAGCAATATCACTTAGTTTTGTATTAATTTTATTTGCTGGAATAATATCTACGGCAAAAGTCGAAACCCCTGTTGGGGATGCTTTATCTCCAGATTGACCTGATACGTCATACCCAAAAAGATGGACCAATTCAAGTGCGTCTTTATTGCCATTTTCAGCCGCTAGTAATAGCCACATTAATGCTTGACTATCATCTTTAGGTAGGCCTTTTCCTAAATAAAATGCCTTACCAATTTTAAATTGTTCATTTGAATCTAAATAAGATGAAGTCGTTTTTTCTACTTTTTCAGTATTAACAAAATAGTCAATAAGATATTTTGTTCCAACGAATACAAAGCTTATCACTACAATTATTAACACATCAAAATACTTTTTATATTTCTTTTGAGGTTGAACTTCTTTATTTTTTCTAAAGAAGTATCTTTTACACCAGAATAAAAATCCGGCGAGTAATAATGCACTTAGGATGGTTGCAAAAAACATAACCACTCACTTTTATTTTTCACATGTCAAAGATTTGACAATTAATACAGAGGTATTAATTTAATAATAGTAGTTGGTGATTACATCTTGCGAATTTTATTTATGTTTTTTTATTGCCGCCGGATCAATTGTCCACTGCAAAGTCCAAATGGGTGCCTGAAACTCAAAAAGTGCGCAACTAGCCGTTGAAAACGACAATCTAGGGCTGTGAATATCACCAGTAAGAAAGAAGCTCGCAAGCAGTGCCAAATTAGGTAGATGTCCCACAAGCAATGAGGACTCACTTAGCTCATGTACAGCGCCAATCAGCTTATAAACATCTTCATCTGGTGAAAGATCAGGCATGATAGCGAGTTTATCCATCATCCCTAAAGTGTTTGCAATTATTTCGGCAGTTTCAATTGCGCGTACTTTTTGGCTATGAAAAATATGTTTTATTTTTATATCTTTCGTTAGCAAATATTGAGCAATGGCCTGTACTTCATCTTTGCCGCGATCATTTAAGGGGCGCTCAAAACGTTCTTCACTACTATAAGCTTCACCATGTCTTACAAGATATAGATTCATATTGAGATTAAATCCTTACAATTTTTTTCTTACTATTTTCTTCCAAGAATATCCAATAATAAGGCCAATAATGAATGCTATAAAACACATCATGTAAAAATCATTTTGCATCTCATCTATAACAGGGTTTTCTAAAACATTCACAGTATTTTGCAACCCAGCTATTTTCCATTTATCAATGACTTGAGTAATCGTTGCGCTCCATCTTACTGGAACATTGATTACTTTGCCTCTAACAAGTTGATATTGAAATAAAGCTGTTCCTGTTGCGATAAATGTACTTTCATCTACTATCGTTACATCTTTATCAAAATTTACTTTTTCAATTGTAAATTTTTTTATTTTAACGCCTTCAGTATTGTTGGGAGATTTCATGAATTCATTTAATTGCGTCATTGAATGAAATGCTTGTCCATTTTCAAGGACAATCAGAGCAGTAGGTAAAAAGTTATTTGAAAGTCTATCCATTTTACTTTGATTTACGCCCGTCATCAGCTCACCTTTAAAGTGGGCCAGTACATCTTGTTGAAGAATTGAGACAGGTTGTGCGCTAAGAATACAAGGTATAAAAAGAAATATGAATATGACTAGATGTTTTATTCCTTTCATGCCTTCGTCCTTTAACCACTTATGCTGGGTTAAGTTTAGTATACTCATAGAGGACTTCTCATACTAGAAGAGCTATGATCTGTAGCAATTTCTTCGTAGATATCGATTATTGATAATGGTATAAAAACAATGTCTGAATTTATTAAACCAATTTTCACATCCAATGACTCCACTGATTTTAGATTACTAACAAAAACTTTAAGTGATACCCCAGGCTATAACCAAAATGATGTTCCCAATATGCTTAAAGCGACTAACGATGCTGAAGCATTAAAATCATTTTTAATCGGTTATCAAGCTTCAACTTTAACTTATCAAACGTATGTAAAAGAACTAGAAAGACTCGTCCTATGGTGTACCTATGTGCAAAAAGTAAGTATTTCTGATCTTTCCTTTGATGATTTGATGGCTTATCAATCGTTCTTAGGTAATCCTTCTCCTCAAGCGATTTGGTGTGGTAATAAGCGTGCAAAATGTAATAAAGACGGCTCTTTTAATCCGATGTGGCGTCCCTTTGCAAGTCAACTCTCACCCGTTTCCATTAAAAAAACAATGAGTATATTAGATAGTTTTTTTAATTATCTTGTGCAAACACAATACTTAAAAGGTAATCCTCTTTCTGTTAACAAAAGAAGAAAGAAAAAGGCTCACAACGAAGGCATGGAAAGATGGCTTGAAAAATCTGAAATTAATATCGTACTTGACAGTTTACATGAACAACTTGAAAACAAAACTGAGAATGATTTTGTCATTATTCGAGCGAAATATATTATTTTAACATTGTTTTATACTGGATTACGTTTGGCTGAATTAACCAATCATACAATGGGTGACTTTACATTACTTGAAGATGCCTGGTATTTAAAAGTGATTGGTAAAGGTGAAAAACCTCGAAAAATTGTTGTTGTCGATGAATATTTAGATGCCTTAATAGCGTTTCGACAAGCTATCGGATGCGCCACGATGTTACCTGCTTTTGAAGAATCTATGCCATTGATCCCTTCTCAAGATAAAATCACCCCAATTCACCGTCGTCGCATCGATCAGATCTTAAAATGGTCATTTGAATTGGGAGCCCAAAAGCTTGAAAGTTTAGCCAATAGCCAACATGAAAATAGCCATAAATTGCTGCACCGTGCTTCTAAATTACGCAAAGCTTCAGCCCATTGGCTACGTCATTCCTATGGTACTTATTTAGTGAAATCTGGCTGCCCGATTGAAAAAGTGAAAACGCTGATGGGACATGCAGATATTTCAACAACAATGATATATGTTCATATCGCAACGAACGACTTACATGACTCGGCTCAAGGCTTAACGTTAAAAGAAGAAGCTTAACATGACGGTATCTGCTCCTATTATTGTCTGGTTCCGACAAGACTTGCGAATACATGATAACCCAGCGCTTGTTCACGCAGCCAAAATGAAAGCGCCTATCATTTTTATCTATATTCTCGATGAAACCATGCCATGGCAGATGGGAGCTGCAAGTCGATGGTGGTTACATCAAAGCTTAACGGCCTTAAATGACACCTTGCTAAAAAAATATAGTGCTACTCTAGTACTATTAAAAGGCTCTGCTGCTGCTATTTTAGATAAATTAATAACCGATACCAATGCACAAGCTGTCTATTGGAATCGCTGCTATGAGCCGCATCATATTGAAAGAGATCAGAAAATAAAAAAAACGCTCACTGAACGGGGCTTAGCTGTACATTCTTTTAATGGTTCGCTGTTAAAAGAACCTTGGGAAATACAAAATTTATCCAAACAACCCTTTAAAGTATTTACTCCTTTTTGGAAATCCTTACAAAAACAATTGATTCGGGATATTTATCCTGCACCATCAAAACTCTCCATTGTCGAAAACCTCTTTGGATTAAGGATAGCCGATTTAAATCTAATCCCTATCATTCCTTGGTATCGAGGTTTTGAAAGTATGTGGGTGCCTGGAGAAATATCAGCTCGCAATAAATTAAAGAAATTTCTCGCCCAGAATGTAAAAAACTATAAACAAGCCCGCGATAACCCTGCACTAGAAACCACTTCACGGCTATCGCCCCACTTGCATTTTGGTGAAATCAGCCCGGTTCAAATCTGGCATGCTGCTATTGAGTGTAAAGAAAGTGCTAACTTACAAACTGATGTTCATCATTTCTTGTCTGAAATTACCTGGCGAGAATTTTCATATCATTTACTTTATCATTTTCCTGATTTACCTACTGTGTCATTCAGAAAAGATTTTGATAAGTTTCCATGGAAGAAAAATGCCAAACATCTTCAACTTTGGCAAAAAGGCCTGACTGGTTATCCTATTGTTGATGCTGGCATGCGTGAGTTATGGCATACCGGCTGGATGCATAATCGTGTTCGTATGGTAGTAGCTTCATTTTTAATTAAACATCTTTTGCAACCTTGGCAAGATGGTGAAGCATGGTTTTGGGATACTTTAGTTGACGCCGATTTAGCCAATAATGCAGCTTCTTGGCAATGGGTAGCAGGCAGTGGCGCCGATGCAGCACCGTATTTTAGAATTTTTAATCCTGTTTTACAGGGAGAAAAATTCGATAAAGAAGGCAAATATGTTAAAAAATGGCTGCCAGAATTGAGGGGCTTGCCCGCCAAATATGTTCATTCGCCTTGGGAAGCACCAACAGAAGTACTAAAAAAAGCAAATATTACACTTGGAGAAACTTATCCCAAACCAATGATAGATCATGCTGTAGGTCGGATGCGTGCTTTAGAAGCGTATAAAAATATGAAACGCTAAGTCCCGGTCTTTTCAGGCACAAAACTTAATGCCACCGAATTCATACAATAGCGTAAACCCGTTGGTTGAGGACCGTCATTAAAAACATGCCCTAGATGTCCACCGCAGCGCTTACAGAGCACTTCTGTACGTTTGATAATGGCTAAATAGTATTCGTCTTGGGTTTTGATACTATTTGTATTCAGTGGTTCATAGAAACTCGGCCAGCCAGTTTTTGAATCATATTTAGCTTTTGAGCTAAATAGAGGATTAGCACAAGCAACACAAATATAGGTACCTGCCTCATTAAAGTGATCATATTGTCCACTAAAGGGGCGCTCGGTCCCCTTCTTTCTTAAAATATTGTATTGCTCAGGGGTTAATATTTTTACCCACTGTGCATCTGAAAAATTGATTTCTTTCACATTCGAGTCGTATTCAATGGCGGGCTTTGGGTGAATTATAGTATTTGATAATGCATATGAATGAGGTAGATAAATAAGCAAACAAAATGTCATTAATGTGCTTACTATTTTCATATACCCTTCCTTGGATTTTTTCATTACCTTACATTATGCGAATTCATAGACAAAAAAAAGCCCATGTTTTTGCAAACACAGGCTTTTTAAAGAGAACTGAAAAGAAATTAATTACGCTTTGAAGGTTTTCTTAGCTTCAGCCAATATTTCTTTTTCAGCTTGAGCACGAGCTGCACCACTAAGAGCAACAACTTTCTCTAAACGATCAAGTTCGAATGCAGCAACCAATGCTTTGTTACCTTTTGGCTGTCTAACAGCTTCACTACCATCAGTTTTAAATTTAGCTTCAGGAGCTTTAGCAAGCATGTTATCCAAAGCATTAACAAATGGTCTGTCTTTTTTGTCTAACTTAGCTTTAAGTTCCTTGATCTTCTCAAGTTTAGCTTCATGTTTTTCTTTAGCAGTTTGTTGATATTTGCTAACAACAGACTTAGCTAATTTAAACAAGCCATAACCTGCAGCAGCAATTGCAATAGCAGAAGCAACAGCAACTGTACCAGCAGCAACAGCAACACCAGCAACACCTACTTTAGCAGCAAATGCAGCAGCGTAAGGAGCAACTGTAGCAGATTTAGCTAAAAGACCAAGAATTGAAGGAACAACATTACCATAAGCAATTGCAGCACTGGTAGCAGCGATTGCAGTGGTTACGCCTGCAGCATATTTAAATGTTGAAGTATTAGCTACGGAAGTTGCAGCATCTTTAGCTTTGTTAGCAGCATCTTTAGCTGTGTTAGCAGCTGATGTAGCAGCATCTTTAGCTTTGTTAGCAACTGAAGACGCAGTGTCTTTAGCTTTATTCAAAGCAGCTTTAGCTTTATCTTTTAATGAAGCAGCAGCTTTCACTTCTTCTTCAGCTTCTTCTTCGTTTGAAACTTCAGCTTCTTCTTCGTTTGAAACTTCAGCTTCTTCTTCGTTTGATTCTTCAACTTCTTCTTCGTTTGAAGCTTCTTCTTCAAATGCAGCAACATCTATTGGCTTTTTGAATTTTTTAGCATCAACGTGAGAAAGGGTTGCATCAGTATAAGTGAAGTCTTCAGCATCAGCGTGATTAACAACAACTACGCCTTTCTTCAATACTTCGCCAGTTGATAATTTGCAAGAAGTAGCTTTGTAGCCTTTTTTGACTTCATCATTGAACTCAACTGCATAAACTGCAAATTGGTTTCTAGCATTAGCCTTTACACCATCAAGAGCTAACTTTTCTGCATCTTTTTTATTGGTGAAAGCGTAAAAACGATCATTCGCAAATAATGCATCTCTTAATGTTTCGGGGGTTACTTTATTAATAGCAACTGAATTACTTACAACATAATATTTCATAGTCAAAACCTCTTAAATATGACAACAACATGAAATGATTAAACACAATGTAAATTGAGTAGCTGCTGCTTACCTCTAAGGGTAAACATGTCCTAATATTATTTTTATTTCCCTTTGCTACACTAACCAAATTGAACAGAAATTCTGAACACGGGGTTAAACTTTTCACAAAAATTAGCCATTTAACTTACATGTAAAATTAACTAATACTGCATTCAACCAACCTCTGGTGACGCAATACTATCAATAAAGCTTGCTAACCTCAATCATAAAAATTAACCGCTTATCAGAATTTAGAAGGTATAACTTAGTTAAATAAATTTTCAGCGTCGTAAAAAAAACCCACTATTTATAAAATAAGTAGTGGGTTTCTTTAGTATCCAAAAATTAAAAAACCATATTAGGGTTTGCTAAATTGTGGACCTTTTTTAACGAGCTCAGCTTCCATTTCTTTACGTTTGTCATCATTTGCAGCAGCAATATCTTTCAATAATGCTTTTTCTTTGCGCAAAATGTCTAGCTGGGTAAGTACTTTAGGCTGTTCTTTAGCTAAATTGTCACCTTCGAAAGCAGCATCTGGCGCTTTAGCTAAACGCTTGCTTAACAAATCAACAATTTTATCTTTATATTCTGGATCAAGCTTTTCTTCTAATTCAGTAACTTCTTTAGTTAAGTTTGCCTTATTAGATTCATAACGTTCTTTCGAGGTTTTCTTGAAATCAGCATAAGCAGATTTACCTGCATTCCAAATAGGCTGAGCAACAAATTTCCAAGCCCCTAATCCAACGCCGTAAGCGAGTGCACCAACAGCTGCTGCAATACCAACTTGAGCTGCAATAGCGGCAGAACCAACAGCAGGAAGTGCAAAGCCCGTTGCTTTTGTGAGCATCGCTGCGGCAGCAGGAACGGCACCACTATACCAAAAGCCGGTACCTATTAAAGCACTAGGTAAAACATGGGTTGCCACATTCTTTATTGAATCAAGCCAACCTGCTTTAACTTCTGGTTTTGGTTCAGTATCTGCATCTGGTTTAGCGTCTGAGCTCGCGGAAGAAGATCTTCCTCTTCGGCCTTTAGGTGCTGCTTTTGCATCTTGAGAAAAAACAATATCTTCGAATTCTTTATTAACATATTTTAAAGATGCTCTTTTAAAGATAACGTCTTTAGCATCGGCTTCGAATGCATCAAGAACGATTTGTTCTTCATTATCTTCATCAATATCATCTTCATCTAATTGAGCGCCAGTCTCATCAACTTTAATTGGAGTAGGCTTAACTCCCTTTTTGAGCTCAACTTCGAAAATAGGAAAATGTTCAGGATTTTCCTTTGTTGTGCCATGAAGCGCGAATTCAGCAGCGGCATCATAACTATCAAATAGAACGTAAGCTTGATTTTTCTTGGCAGTTTCAGGTGTATACGAAAGTAAACCTAAAACATCTTTTGCATTAAGCTTTATTAAGCTTTTATCTTTATTAATTACTTTAATGTCTTCTTCGGGTACGAGAAAATACGGCATAGTCAACCTCTTAAATACAACATGAAACTTCTACAACCATTACGTTTAAAATTTATTTCCCTATCTTTCGTGTTGCAAACCTCCTTTTATTTTAGTCCTTCCATCTACACAGTAATTCTATAGAAATTAAGTTTCTTCAATTGTACGCTGCTTGGCCGCCCATCCCATTTTTTTGCTTTTATGATCACCTTGACCTGACCATAGAGGTAATAACATTAGAAAGATAACCGCAGAAGAAATGAGCAGCGAGATAAAAAATCCGTACCATCCCCATGAATCTATCATTTTTCCTACTGGGTAACCTGCGACTGCTGCACCAAAGTAGCCTAATGTGCCTGCAAATCCATTTGATGTTGCTGCTGCGCGCTTATCAACAAACTCTGCAGCTGCCAAACCAACTATCATTTGCGGTCCAAATACAAATGCTCCGATAAAGGCTAATAAAAGCATATCCAAGAACACATGATTTTCTGGTACATACATTAAGCCAAACAATGAAGCGATTAAACCGACAGCACATATCACCATCGAAGGAACTCTGTTTCCTTTCCAGATATAATCAGAGCCCCAACCGGCGGCTATCATACCAACAAACCCACCTACTTCAAACCAAAACACCCCGCTACTCGCAAGCATATCTTCCATGTTTTTGGCTTCAGTCAAATAGAAAAATGTCCAATCATTGATAGCTGTTCTGACAACATAGATAAAAAAGTAAGATATTGAAAAAATCCAAACATATTTATTGTTTAATACTTGATTAAAAAGGATTTCTCGAATTGATAATAAAGAATGCTTACTCTCCTGCGCTTCTGGAGATTTATTAGCATCTTTATTTTTGTATTCTTCAACGGTAGGCAAACCAAGTGTTCTAGGTACATCGCGTAAACGATTGATCAACACAAAGCCCATAATAATACTGCACACAGCAGGAACAAACATGGCAAATCGCCAACCAAAATTCACTGCGCAAAATACAGCAATCAATGGAATTAACGCCCCGCCTAGATTATGGGACGTGCTACAAATGCTATACCAGAGACCACGCTCTTGTTGCGAAAACCAATAATTAAGTTGTTTACAACACGCAGGCCACCCCCAGGCTTGAAACCACCCATTGAGTCCCCAAAAGATAGCAAAAGTCCATAATGAGGAACTTAATCCAAATAGGATATTTAATATGCCAGTGATGATAAGTCCTGTTGCCATAAAATAACGAGGATTTGAACGGTCTGACATGACGCCGCTGAGGAACTTACTGACACCATAAGATAAATATAATATTGAACCCAACAGACCTAACTCTCCTTTGGAGAAGCCTAAATCTGCTGATATATAAGGCATAGCAAAAGTAAAACTTTTACGCGTGAAATAAAATAAGGCATAGCCTAAAAAAATGGAATAACAGATCCGAATACGCCAATACCGATAGTCACCTTCTATCTCGACCTGGCTTTTCGTAATCGGCTGATAGGGTGCGGGTTTTAAAAAATCCAAGCACTTCCGTATCACTATGCACTCTCCTTAAACCAAATACCTTCCGTGGTGGGTAATCATGGTTGAAGAAATTAGCTGGGATTTTGTTAGCTTCAATTCAGCATCCTTGTGATGAATCAAAACCAAGTAATCTCAATAACATTTAGTTATATAGATTAATCATTATCAGCTAATCGTAATAGCCGCAAAAGATAACACGGACTCCCCTAAACGCCAATATAAAAAACGAATAATAACTATGCTGTACTGCATTAAATTGAAATATCTTGAATTTTAGAAGGGTTGTATATGCCGAGCACCGCCGCAGGGTCCTACTTGGATGGGCGTGACAATAACTCCTAAAACTCTGCCGATATAATTATCGCATCGAGCTCGACAAGAGCGCCTTTAGGCAATGCCGCTACCTGGATGGTAGTGCGTGCAGGATAAGGTTCTTGAAATTGAGTTTTCATCATGTCATTGACGATAGAAAAGTCTTTTAAATCTTTAAGATAAATAGTTAATTTTACAATGTCATTAAAAGTAGCCCCGGCCGCTGTAACAACCGCCTGCATATTTTTAAAAACCTGTTTTAATTCGGCTTCACAACCACCGTTGACTAATTCTGTTGTTGAAGGATCAAGACCTATCTGACCTGATAAAAAAATAAAATTACCGATCTGCGTGGCTTGAGAATAAGGTCCAATTGCTTTTGGCGCTTCCACTGTATGTATTGATTTAAATGATGCCATATAAGTCACCTCTATATACTCGAACCAGTTTGGTTTTCCCCTCAAGGGGGACCTCGTAGGCTAGGCGCCGAGTCTCGAGCAACCGGAATTTACATAATAGTAAATGAGGATTGCGAGATGACGTAGGCAACAACGCCCTAAAAACAAAATGGAATGAGTATATCATTGCTTCGAACGACCAGGAAAAGGAAAAATATTGTCAATGTTGGGTAAGGCATGCGTAGGGAAACTATCATCTTTTAATGCAAATATCAGCATGATGGTATCTGCTCTTAAATAGGTTTCACCAGTGTATTGACGTGCATTGTCATCACCCTTGCCTAAAACACAAATATTATCTTCCAAAAACCAATAAGTTTTTTCAAGTTTCACTGCACACTCGACGAGTTCGCCTCTTGACCATGCTTCAAGATCAGCCTTTAGCATTTGGCCACGAAATACAGTAATGCCATCGGTGTATTTGTTGACTTCAACTTCCACCCAAACTTTTTTCTCTGTGTTTTTTGCTTTATGTTTCATGTAAAGCTCGACCCCTAAAGTAGTCTACGTTCTAACTCTAAAGAGCAAGATCAATATCTTATATCATTAGCGTTAGATATCCTATTTTGCAAGAATCTTTCCTTGCAGCTTATCATGACGTCGGACAATTTCTTTTAGGCTGATACGAAGAGGCCTGCTCAACTCTTAGTCGTTCACCTAATTTCTCAGTTGATATTGCGCTTGTGAGGTATACGGTATTTGGCTCTTCTTGGTAGTCAGCATCTTTTGCAATAGTGAGAAATCTTGACAGCCCGAAGGTAGACCAGGCTGCTTCTAATTTTTGTGCAAAACGATGAACTTCATCAGGACAAGCTATTAATGGGTAAACAAAATCTGCTGTTTGCAAAAATCTTCCGGCAATTAAGGCTTGTCGACACTGTGCTGTCATACCAGCAAATAAAACATCGAAAACCGCATTCGAGCAATTATTAGTGACCATATTAAAGCTGTCTTTATCAGAAGCAATCATATGCATTTTTTGCAACATATGTTCTAAAGATAAACCATTTTGTGAACAATAGAGGCCACTGATTGGTAATCGGGAAGAATGGCTTGGTTTGCAACCAATGGTTGCAACTTGGGAATAGAAAATATTTTCCAATGCAATCAATTCACAATTGGCTTCTTCTTGTGCTGCTTCCGTTTGAGAAAGCAATCCCTTGAGATCCTCCAACTCTTGCATCAGATTTTCTGCTTTTTCTGTGATGAAGAAAATTCTATCCTGCAGATTTTTTTGCCCAGTCTCAGACATAAAATAGTGACTACTATCCAAAGAAGATTTCATGCGTTCCATCTTAAGTAAAAGCAAATACAATTTTGCCGTTTTCTTGCAAGATGTTTGTAAAATTTCCATCATTTGTTGTCGGATATTCTGATGTGTCGTCTTTGCTTTCTCAATGCGAGCAATCCATTCGTCTCTTTGATGATGCGGATGAACAAATGTCATGAGTGGCGCTGCCACTTTCTCAGGTTTTCCAAAGCAAAAATCATAGATTTTTTTGCCTATCCAGTATCCAAGCATACCCCGCGAAGGCGTTATTTTTTTCTTGTCAAAAAAGGCTGACCATTTTTCGTCTAAGTCATATTTAGTACTGTAATTTGCAGATATCCTATCTTCATATTCAGTGGCTAATTTATATGGCCATCGGCTAAAATAAATAATCCAAGCAGGAATTTCTTTAGGGCGGTATGAACAAGCGGACGCAACTTTTTCAGGAACCATAATGGTTGTTTTAAAATGGGGAATAGGCGAACAATATTGTTGTACTAATTGATCATTTGCAGCGTTAGAAGGAATAGTAATTTTTATCGCGCAATGGCTGATATCATCCCCAAAAAGATATTTTTTTACTATCGATAAATATGATCTGCTATCTTGGGCGCTGACATGCCAATTTAAAACTTCTAATCCTAACATATACTAAAGTAACCATTTAAAATGGCATCATTATAACTTACCCAACAATTGCCATACAAAATATATAAAGAGAAATTATTACCGTTGTATTTACATCTTTGGGGTTTACACCTTATTTGAGAATGAGTATCATTTGCGCTCTATTTCATTTTCTTAACGAAGTTAGTTAGAAGGCGCAAAATGAATACACAAATGACTGTTATTTCCCAAGAAGAACTCAAACAAATCAGTGCTGGTCATGCAACTGAACTAGGTATAATGTTTGTTCTCTCTATACCACACGTTATTATGGGTCTTGTCGAATTTACCAACTATGTTGGCGATAAATATACCAATGGTTGGTTGGCAGATGAAAATGATTATTTTGCGCGTATCGTCGCCTCCCCTGTTACTTTCTGGAATTATCTAACCAATGACTAAAGCACAAGCGGTGATCATTATCCCTGCGCGATATGATTCATCGCGCTTTCCAGGTAAACCTCTGGCAAAGATTCACGGTCTTAGCATGATTGAAAGAGTGTGGCGTATTGCTTCACAATGCAATCATGCTGATGCTGTTTTTATTACAACAGACAGCGAAGAAATTAAAGAACATGTAACTAGTTTTGGTGCCCACGTTCTGATGACCTCTCCTCATTGTCCAACAGGCACTGACAGAGTCGCTGAAGCTGCGAAAATGTTTGCTACAGATGAAACCATTCTTGTCGGTCTTCAAGGCGATGCCGTTCTTACTCCTCCTTGGATTGTCGATGAACTGCTTTTAGCGATGAAAGAAGATAAAAATGTCACTTTGGCAACACCTGCTGTTAAACTGACTGGGCAATCACTCCTGGACTTTTTAAACCACAAAAAAATTAGTCCTAGCTCAGGAACAACGGTTGTATTTGATAAAAATAATAATGCATTATATTTTTCAAAACAGCCAATTCCTTATCAGCGTTCAATTACGTCTTCATCTGTGATGCATCGACATATCGGTATGTATGGCTATCGATATAAAACTTTAAAATTACTAAATACATTGCCTCAATCTCCTCTTGAAGAGCAAGAAAAGCTAGAACAATTACGTGCTTTAGAAAATGGCATTGCCATTCGCATCGTTTGCGTGGATTACAAGGGCCGTACCCATGGCTCTGTCGATACCCCACAGGATATTGAATTGGTTGAAAAAATCATCTCAAATGAAGGTGAACTTATCTCATGACTCAATATGTACCATTTCGGTTATTGATGCTACGACATGGCAATACGTTTCATTCACATGAGAAAGCAGTTCAAGTTGGATGTAAAACAGATTTACCTCTTACTGATAAAGGCATTACCCAAGCAGAGCAATTCGCACAATATTTACGTGCAAACAATCTAGAGCCAACTGCAATTTATGCAGGTTCATTACAAAGGCAAGTTAAATCAGCGCAAATCGTTCATAACGTTTTTAACAATGCTATATTGTCAACGCATGAAAAGGCCCTTGATGAAATAGATTATGGTAGCTGGGAAGGACTCACCAGTGATGCTATCGAAGCTTCATGGCCAGCAGAATATGTAACATGGAAAGATCAAGCTATATGGCCACAACATATTTTTAACAGTACTTTCCAACATCATATAGAATTGCTAAAAGCTTGGTTGGAAAAAATAGCAGTTCAAGCCTCCAATCAAGGACCCATTATTGCTATCTCAAGCAATGGAATTTTAAGAATGATGCTTCACTTTATTCCTTCTCTATGGCAAAGCTTGGTTGAACAGAAAAAAATGGAAGAGTATAAAGTTGGCACCGGCCACTATTGCGATTTAACTATCAGCAATTTAGTACCTTCTATTCAATCTTGGAATATGAAGCCTTAAGCCTCTTATCCCCTCTCCCCTTGCGGGAGAGGGTTAGGGTGAGGGGTAAAAATCTGAAGATAATTATATTCTACTATTCACCTTGCGACATCCAATTATTCAAAGATTCAATAATTTTTTGAGCTTGATCATTGCTTGAAATATTAAATTTGGATTTTGGACGATATTCATTATTTTTCTTCTGATATCGACGAATACTGTATTTTGCAGGACCGTATTCTTCCTTTCTTTTATCCCAATCTTGATATTTAAAAATGATGGTCGCCCAGGCCCCCTTACTCAAGATAACTTTATCAAGCTCTTTGACTGTGACAACCCCACCATCTACATATTCAATTGTGATTTCTTCAACCTTTGACGCCATGAATTACTTCCTCTTAAACCCCAAAGCCCATAAATTACCACTGCTGATGAAATGCGACAACTTTAACGTCACTAATGACTTACATTTTCTTTACTATTGTCGGTATCAAAACTTTTAGACATCAACTGTTTAGAAAGTTCAGCAACTTGTTTCTGCGCTTGATCTAACTCTTGGGGTGTTAACGATGCCAAAAGATTATCTCTGGCTTTAGCAATTTCTGCTCCGCCGCCAGCTGAAGCAACTTTTAGCCAAGCATAGGCTTTTACCTTATCCTGTGGGAGACCTTTACCAGACTGATAAAGCAAAGCTAATTCATATTGTGCACCTTTGTCACCCTGATAGGCGGCCTTCTCCAACCAACTTGCCCCCTTTGCATCGTCTTGAATAACACCTAAGCCTTTAAGGTAACTCATTCCTAATTCATATTGCGCTCCAGAATGATCTTGCTGAGCTGCCTGTTCAAATAATTTCGTCGCTTTAGCATCATCTTTCCCAACAATCTTTCCGGTGCGGTAAATTATTCCAAGGTTGTATTGTGAATCCTTAAAGCCTTTTTTAGCCGCACTTTCAAAATATTGAAGTGCTTTTGTTTCGTCTGCTTCAACACCAGTACCTTGCGCATACATTTTACCTAGTTCGTTTTCAGCAGCACCATCTCCCTCTTCAGCTCCTTTTAAAAACCATTGCAAAGCTTTGCTGACATTCTCTTGCCCATAGATCCCATCTCGATAACAAGCGCCATATTCATAAAATGTTTCAATAACATTATTTTCGGCACCTTTTTTGAACCAATCACATCCCTTTATTGCATTTTGTTCAAATCCATATTTCCCCTTTGCATATCCACGTCCCATAAACAAAATCGCTTGGGGGTATGATTTTTCAACGGACTTTTTTAACCACTCTTTTGCCGAACTTTGTTGAGTGGCTGTTCCATATCCATTGCTATAATACTCAAAGAGTTTAAAATTAGCGGCAGGATTATCTTTAGCTGCCGCTTTTTCATACCATTCTAAAGCTTTGAGCTTATCTGCCTCACCACCAAAACCTTTCTCTGCGGCAACTCCTAATTCATACATTGCTTGTGTTGAACCCTGAGCAATCGCATTGTTTAAAATCTCAATTGATTTAGCATAATCAACTGGTACGCCATCACCATTTCGATAGGCTAAAGCTAGGGCAACTAATCCCTTTTCATTTCCAGTCTTTGCTGCAGTGTTAACCCATTTAAACGATTCTTCCATACTTGCTGGAACGCCATTACCTTTTTTATAAGTTTCAGCTAGGATAAGGGCCGCATCCACGTTGCCATTTGAAGCCGCTTTTGCGTAATAATCCATCGATTTCTTGATGTCTTTCTCAACGCCCAGGCCACTTTGATATATCATGCCTAAGACATAAAAGGCAGGATCATAATTATCATTTGCAGCATCTTCAAATAATGAAATGGCCTTAATATCATCTTGTTTCACGCCTTGACCTTTACTGTAATTTAAACCCAAAGCATATTTAGCTGGAGGATAATTTTTCTGAATTGCCTTCATAAACCATTTATTTGCTAGCATGAAGTTTTTTTCAACACCCAAGCCTTCATTGTAAATAAGACCAAGATTGTATTCTGAAGGCACATGACCTTTGTCCGCTGCCTTTTGAAACCAAATTAATGCCTCTTGATAATTTTTTGCTACCCCTATTCCTTTTACCAAACAAACTCCTAAATTATATTCAGCTTCAACAACACCTTGTTCTGCTGCTTTTCGAAACCAGTTAACCGCTGTAGATTCATTTTTTTCAACGTTTTTACCATGCATATACATCAAGCCCACATCTAGCTGGGCCTCTGCATTACCTTGCTTAGCAACTTCTAGCGTAACCTCCAAATCTTTTTTGGCTTTTTCTTCTGCTGCTTCAGGTGAGACTATATTTTGCGCAGCACCCGTTTGACCTGGTGTAGTAACTGGTGTAGTAACTGGTGTGGTTGCTGTCGTAGCGCCTTGTGGTTGAGACTGAGCTTGACCTTGAGTTTGAGTCTGTCCTTGAGCTTGAGGTTGTGCTTGCGCCTGTCCTTGAGGAGCTTGCGTTCCACTTTGTGTAGCATCTTCAGCTTGAGCTTGCTGACAAAAAGTAAGTGCTGCCATCAATAGTGCAGTACTTACCCCAAAGTGAATTTGTTTCTTAGCATTCTTGATCATTTATACACCGTTTGCTTATAATCAATTGATAATGGTATAAAGAATTTTTAAAAGGTCTCTTAGCAAAGATCGGCATCTCGAACTATTTGTTAAATGTAATATATAAGAATCGTTCTCAAAACAGGGAATTGTTAAATGCGGTTCAAGCTATATCAGCACTGGGCACTGATCATACAAACAACTATTTGTATGATGTTTAACCATTCTGCTTTCTCAAGCACTCAACTAACAGATAAAAAAATCATCCAATCCGCTTTTTGTCAGCGGTATTTTATCCCCCAGCAAAAAGATCAGCGCTATGAAAGCTGCGTCGTAATTGAAGGCAATCCCTCGCCATCGATGAGGAATTTTGAATTAGGCGTCTTATTTTTAACTCAAGACACCGTCATGGCCAGAGACTATTTCATGACAGCAGCAAAATTTGGTAACCGCGATGCTATGTATGCATTAGCCCAAAGTTACGATATAGAAATTGAACACAAAGATGAATCACGTATATTCTATTGGTATCAACAAGCAGCACTTTTAAATCATCCGCTTGCACAATTTCATTTAGCTGAAATTTATTATCATGGTAAAGGCGTCCCCAAAAATATACGGGATGCTTTTTATTGGTATCTCAAAGCAGCTAATCAACAAGTGCCAGAAAGTCAATTTGCGGTGGCAAGATGCTATGAAAAAGGCGAAGGGGTTGCACAAAATTATCAAAGAGCTTTTGAATGGTATATCAAATCAGCAGAAAATGGCTATTTTTTAGCCTTTATTAAATTAGGAGACATATTCCTTTACAGTGAATTTGGTATGCAAGATTATGCTCAAGCTGCAATGTGGTATAAAAAAGCAGCCCTTTTAGGCGATCCGTATGCCCAATTCCAATATGGCGCATTGCTCGCATATGGCAGAGGTGTGCCACATAATAGTAAAAAAGCATTCTATTGGTTAGAACAATCTGCTATTCAAGATTACACTCCAGCACAATCCTTACTCGGAAGATTATATTACAGCACTCATTTAAATGAAAATTTTAAAAAAGCTTTACCTTGGTTACGACGCGCTGCTATCAAAGGTGATCATGAAGCTTGTTTAACTTTAGGAAAGATGTATCGAGAAGGTGATGGTGTGAGACAAGATTTTCGTCAAGCAGCCTTGTATTTTCAAAGTGCAGCAAATGCTGGTCTAGTTGAAGCACAAGCTTTAATCGGTTTGTTTTACCATCAAGGTTTGGGGGTTCCTAAAAATTATGAACTCGCGGCAAACTGGTATAGAAGAGCAGGTCTTCAAGGTAATGCGTTAGCACAATTTAATTTATCAACCCTCTACAGTAAAGGCCAAGGTGTTGAACACAGTGATGTGAAAGCTTACGCTTGGGCATCTTTAGCTGCAGATACTGGGCTAAAACCAGCAATTGAAGCAAGACGATTAATAGGTAATTATCTTACTGTAAATCAACTAGCAAATGCCCAACGATTGTCTGCTCAACTATCTCATCCTTAACCCCACCAACCTTTCTTAGGTTTTGGTGGAAGACTCAATTTATCAAGACTTTCTTGCAATTTTTCATCATATTTTTTAAGGCTAAAGAAATCTTGCATTCTATATCCACTACTTAACATGCCTACTCCAATATGACTATCATTCACTTTATCAATTATCACTTTGGCATTTTTATTTTGCATTAATAAATCAAGAGGTGTTTTGCCATCTCTATTAGGTAAATCAAGTACAGCATTAGTATAACCGATGTGACCTAAGGATTTGGTTAAGATATTGACGATAGCATTCAAACCATGTCCATCGAGTGCTTCACTAGCCATCAAGTAATGCAGCGCTGTCATTCCTGTTTCATCTGCTGTAAGGGCATCATAAACATTAAAGTTGCTATCTTTTGTAACCATCTCTACATCGCCCCAACGATTTTCTGAAATGGATTGTAATAACTCACGTGCACTTTTCGAAAGAGCAATAGGTGCTTCATCAATTTGATGTCGTTTAAATATTTTTCGTAATAAGATTTCACCTTGTGCCTGGTTTGACACAATATAACTTTTAGCATAACCGACTTTACTTGTATGAGTTGTTATAAGATTGATAAAATTCTTATTAGTGATATATTCTTCTAATGCATCCTTTCCTTTTATAGTCATTTCCATCGCTCTTACTATATAAGGTATTTTATCTGTAGATCTGGTTTTTAAGCAATAATTAGACAAATCAGCTATGGTTTGATATTTGTTAATCATCTCTTCAAGTGCTTTGAATTCTTCAATGTTTTGATTTTTATCATGCGTTTGTTTAAGTAACTGCAAATAAAGCGCTTGAAGCAAATCTACCGACGACTCGCTCAAGACTTGAAGCTGTTGAAATTTCGTTTCTGAAGTAGAGGATATCCGTTCATTTATGTTCGCATCAAAAATCTTAATGATCCCAAGAACATCCTCTAATCTAACTTCTTTACTTTCACCAGATAACATTGCGTACTTAAGTTCAGATGCTTCACCTAATTTCTTAAAAAGAGTAGGATCCGTTATCACTAGAAAACGATGTGCTTCCCTTTGAGACTCTAAGGCAAATTCTTGTTTTGCTTTAGAAAGCATCTCTATCATTCTGTTTGCATCAATATCTGAAATTTGATCAGCTAAAGAAGTAATTCTATCTTCTGTCGTATGACCGGATAATACCATCTTTGTTTTAGCATCTTTATTGAACACATTCAAAACATCTTGTAATGTCTTTTCATGTAGCTTTTCGGGGATAGTCTCAAATTGCGTTAAAAACGCTTTTTTGCTTTCTGCTTTTACTTTAACCTTTAATTCGGTTTCGTCTTGTGTTGCTAAATTCATCCATAGCATCGTATAAATGCTACGAAAAGAAGGATCGGCTAATAAATACGTTAAATAATCTTTGCCCCATTGACCATGCGCTTGATATTGCGTTGAATCATGAAATGGATCATGTTGGCCAGTTTGAGCTCTAGCCACAGCATAACGTTCTCTTGCCCCTAAATCGATACGTTTAATGCCTGTAATATTATTATCTTTGTCTAAGATAGCCATAAACTGACCAACGTGGAGACTTTCATCACCCGCAATAGCACATGAAAAAAGACTTGCCGCAAGCTGCCATTTCACATTGGGTGAAAGCGAAGCAATGCTTTGTTTGATATTATCTGGATACCAAGATTCATAGCTACTGATCGTATTTGGATTACGCTTGACGCCATAAACAATTTCATCCCAAGGTCGCACCCTTCCACTTTGCTCTGAAGGCATCACTCTATCTTGAATAGAAACAACCATTGACTGATCATCAGTTTTTTCTACCACACCAACAGATGCAAAATTCACACAATCTTGTAAGGTTTTTGGCAATAATTGACATTGGTTTACAAAAGAAGCTGTCCCCTCCAATACACAGGTCGCAGGATCATCCTCTTTAATAAGCATTTCATGTCCACCATCAGAATAGAAATTCGCCAACCCAGCTTGACCGCGTCCTTCAAGTTTTTTAGTAATATGATATCTTGTTGTATGCTCATCGATAAGATCTTCATTAACTTGCTTCAAAATTGTAGGTTTTTGACGAGATACAACAGCAGTAGCACCATAACTCAGGTTAAATCGTTCTTTAAAACTCGTAAAACCTTCATCAATGACGAATAATTTTAATGATTCTGATAAACCTTTTGCGGTAAACTTTTGCTCTTTGATGTTAATTGCTTGATCTAATGATAACGATCTAGGATCATTGCAATTTTTGATAATCAAATTTACTTTTCGAAGAAACTCTTTTTGGATTTCTAAAGAAGGTTCCTCTTTAGAAAGAAATATTGACTCAAAGAATTCATGTAATGCTTGATTAAGCAGGTTTTGTGCTACATGGGGCTCATCTGGACCATACATCATAATTAATATCACCTTTTATTATCGTTTCTAGCAAATAAGACTTCTCCTTTAAGAAAATAGTTCTGTATTTGCTGATTAATACGTATCTACACGTAATAGACTGTTTAAATAATATAAAGATGATATCATCTTAGGTGAGTAGTTGCTCACCTAAGATGACTAACGGTAGGAAAATTAAGATAATCTTAGACTTTTGAAAGTTTCGACCAAATCAAAAAACTTTGAGCGTGATTGCTCAACAGATTTTGTTTTTTTAGCCGTTTCTTCTTGGTTTTGTTGATGAAACAAAACAGTTGTCTGCGCTTGTTGAAATACACATTCTGCAATAGCTGTGCTTAAATCTGGATGTGCTTTAAATGCCTGTATAGCAGCTAACGTAAACAATGACGGAACTTTAGGAGGTTGTAAAAGAGTAGCAAATTGGTGGCCCATTACATAGGCATAATCAAAAGAAGAGTAATTGCCTATATCTTTGGCTTCTAAATTCGCCCCTGCCTCTTTGAGTAACATCGCCACTTTTTCATGCCCCTTGATAGCGGCAAGGTGTAATGGTGTTCTTTCCTTTTCCGCGCGTCCTTCTAATTCACATGGAAAATGATGGTTTTCAATATACAAATGTAAATACAAACGAACAAAATCAATTTTATTTTGTTCGGCAGCATCATGCAGGGGACTACGTTTTTGCTGATTGGCTTGTGTTCTTAAATTGGGTTGGCGGCTCACAATTTCTTTAGCAAGATTGAAAAGATCCTGATTTTGAGCATGATGTAATATGTTATTTCCCTGTAAATCTTGGAAATCTAGGCAATCCAATTTATCAAGGGCTACTAAAGCCTCATCTTCACGTTGAGCTTGAATTAATGTAATGAATTGCTTCTGTGGACCTGAAAGCATAGTGCTTCCCCGTATTAGCTATTAAGATGACAAATTGTACTTAACCATTTATCGCCAGTAAAGTACCGTTCATTTTTTAAGTTTATCGACTAACTTTAAAAGTACCCTGTTGCTTAACATAGCAGATGGTTTTATGATGGCTGCGCATTGACTGAAAAGCAATGACCAACGAAGTATTAAAAGAAAATGTGGAGAATATATTATTCAAAGCATTTTATTTTTAGACGAGGCGTCAAGCAAAGAGTGAAGGAGTGTACATATAAGTACATGACTGACACGAGTTGCGAAGACAACGAAGTATTAAAAGAAAGAGTGAAGGAGTGTACATATAAGTACATGACTGACACGAGTTGCGAAGACAACGAAGTATTAAAAGAAAATGCGAAGAATAATGGACTTGATCATGAGACAGGTACCTATCGTTTATTTAATTATTGGCTCCGGCCGAATGGCAAAACATTTTTGCCATTATCTTTCACTTCTACACATTCCTTATCTTCAATGGTCAAGAAGCAAGCAATCAGAACAAAAATTGCAGGCGCTCGTACAAAAAGCTACTCATATTATCCTGTTAATCAGTGATGCTGAGATTGAAACTTTTGCAAAAAAAATAAATAAACATGATCATCAGATCCTAATTCATTTTTCAGGGCAATTATCTTTACCTCACATTTTTAGTGCACATCCTTTAAGTACATTCACACATGAATTGTATAATAAAGAGGATTATGATCGCATTCCCTTTGTTCTGGAAGAAAATAGTAAAACACTGAATGAGCTTTTACCTGGATTACCTAATGCTTCTTATTATATTCCTTGCGCATTAAAATCATATTATCACGCAATATGTGTATTAAGTGCTAATTTCACTTGCATTTTATGGCAAAAATTTTTCCATGAACTGGAAAATACCTTATCTTTGCCACCTTCTATCGGACTGCCCTATCTTCAACAAACCATGCATAATTTATTAAAAAATCCTCAAGGGGCACTCACGGGTCCCTTGGCTCGTAATGATCAAAAAACGATTCAAGCGAATTTACAAGCTTTAGAAAATGATAAATTTTTAGATGTTTATCAATCCTTTGTTAAAATTTTCCAATGAGAGGTTTACATGAATGTACTTGATTTTCAACGAATGAAGACCCAAGAAGAAAAAATCAGCATGGTGACTTGTTATGATTTTTGGTCGGCTCAAATTTTAAATAAAAGCAATATTGATTGTCTATTAGTGGGTGACAGCGCAGCGATGGTAATTCATGGGCATAAAACTACTGTTCCTGCTACAGTGGATATGATGCTCAATCATATCCATGCTGTCAGCCGTGGCGCCCCCAATAAATTCATTATCGGCGATATGCCATTTTGTTCATATCGAAAAGGGCTCTCCCAAACAATGCACACTGTTGATGAAATGATGAAAGCCGGCAGTCATGCCATTAAGCTGGAAGGAGCTGATGATAATCTTGAGATCATTTCTCATATCGTGAAATCAGGGATCCCTGTCATGGGACATCTTGGATTGACGCCGCAATCATTTCACGCATTAGGTGGTTTTAAAGTTCAAGGAAAAGATGAGCAAGCAGCTTTAAAGATCAAAGCTCAAGCGCAAGGATTACAAGATGCCGGCTGCTTTGCCGTTGTACTAGAATGCATTCCCTATTTACTTGCTAAAGAAATTACAGAGCAACTAGCTATCCCAACAATAGGCATTGGTGCTGGCCCCTATACATCGGGTCAAGTCCTGGTATTTCAAGACTTACTTGGGTTACAAAAAGAGATAAAGCCAAAATTCCTCAAAACCTATCTGCAAGGTTTTGATTTAATGACCGAATCACTCAATCAATTTGATAAAGAGGTTAAAAATACAACCTTTCCAAATATTCAAGAGCATTGTTTTCAAGGAAAAGTTTCATGAAAGTGATATCTTCTATTCAAGAATGGCAAGCTATCAGAAGATCTATCTCCCCCCAAAAGAGTATTGGCTTTGTACCCACTATGGGTAACCTTCATCAAGGACATGCTAGTTTGTTAAATAAAGCACGCAATGAAAATGATTTTTGCGTGTTAAGTGTTTTTATTAATCCTACTCAGTTTAATGATAAAAATGATTTTGAAAAATATCCAAAAACCTTTGAGGAAGATGTAAAACTTGCATCTGATTGCCATGTTGATTTTATTTTTTTACCCCAAGCCAATGATATCTACCATGACAATTACTTATATCAAATCTGTGAAAGCAATATCAGTAAGCTACTTGAGGGTAAACAACGACCAGGTCATTTTGATGGGGTCTTAACTGTTGTCATGAAATTATTTAACTTAGTGAAACCTCATCGCGCTTATTTTGGTGAAAAAGATTATCAACAGTTATTACTTATCAAAGGGATGGTCGAGGCATTTTTTCTTAATATAGACATTGTGGCCTGTCCTACCGTTCGGCTTTCTAGTGGACTTGCACTAAGTTCTAGGAATAATCGCCTGAATGAAGAACAAATTGATAAAAGTAAATTGATTTCACAATTACTTACATCAGGTTTACAGCATCATGAGATAAGAAGACAGCTTGAAACACAAGGTTTTGAAGTAGAGTATGTACAAGAATGGCAGAAACGGCTATTTGCAGCCGTTAAGATTGGAGATGTTAGATTAATAGATAATGTTAAGATCCCTGATCTGATTTCTGACATTGCCGACAAAGATTTGTAACATTCAGCTCGATGTACCAATCCAACTCGTCATCCCAATATTTAGCAATAAAGCACCGCGTGCAACGCTCACATACATTAATAACGTCATCTTCAGCGTTTTTTGAAATTTCAGGCTTGGTTTTATTTATGACCAGACTCATTGTATCTCCATTTAGAAAACTAGCCTATCTTGATTTCTATCGTAGGGGTATTCTATAATCTTTTACGACTGAAATCGCGTGTAGTAACTACTTTATAGAAGGCAGAGAAGATGCTTATATGTCTGGACGTGGGAAATACACATATCTATGGTGGCATATTTGATCACGATCAATTGTCCTTTCAATTTCGATATCCAAGCAAAAGTTGTTGCACCTCTGACGAGTTAGGTATTTTCTTAAAAAGTTATTTAAGAGAAATTGGACTTGGGCCTGAAAAAATTAAACATGTGTCATATTCATCTGTTGTGCCATCACTGGATTATTCCATTCGCTCTGCCTTTGTAAAATATTTCAATATCGATCCTTTTATACTGCAAGCAGGTGTAAAAACTGGCCTACAAATTAAATATAAAAATCCAGGCGAAGTTGGATCAGACAGAATTGCTAATGCCATTGCCGCGTCAAACCACTTTCCGCAAAAAAATATTATTATTGTTGATTTAGGAACAGCCACTTCATTTGAAGTGATAGCTTCAAGTGGCGCTTTTTTAGGGGGTGCGATAATTCCTGGCTTACAGATGCAAATGCGAGCATTAAATGAGAAGACCGCCAATTTACCACCAGTGCGCATTTTAAAACCTTGCGCTGCGCTTGGCCAATCAACAGCATCTAATATTCAATCTGGTTTATATTATGGGCAAAGAGGCGCAATACGTGAGTTAATCGCCGTCATTAGCCAAGAAATGTTCAAGGGCGAACCGTTAGTGGTGGTTGGTACAGGAGGTTTTGCTCATCTATTTGAAGAAGATAATTTGTTTGATGTGATCTTCCCTGATCTCGTTTTGCAAGGCTTGCGAATCGCTTTTGAAAAAAATAAAACTTAAAGATTTTTTTTACGTTTAGGTTTTCTCTCAACATTCGTATCTTTTTCATTTGTATCGGTAGTATTGGCAGTAATAGCTGTCACAGCCGTTTTTGGCCCTTCTTGCATAAAAGTGATTAATCCCTTTGCAGAATATTCTTTAGTAGATTTCTCATAGGACTCTAAAGCTTGAAAGGAATTATCCCAATGCTTTTGGGCTTGCAAGGCCAATACACAATTTTCAATTTCTTCACTTGGGACTTTTAATATAAATCTCAGCTGGCGAGTGAGCAATATTGTCTCTTTTTCAGAATGAGGGCTAGGGCACGTTGAATTATTTGGTGTTGAGGTTGGTATTGTCGTTAGTATTGGCTGGCTTTCAAGAGATAATGCTATCGCTTTTTTGAACTCTTCATCTTCTTCATTATCAAGTGTTGGTTTATCCTTTATCGCGATTTCTTTTCTTTTTTGTTCTTCTTCGTATTCTTTTTGTGAAGCTTCAAGTGCTTGAAGTAATTCAGGATCTAAATCTTGGCCTAACATATTCGACTCACTTAATAAGTGTTAGTAAAATAGCATCCTAACACTTATTAAGCATGAGTGAAAGTCCGAAATTAAGCGGCAATATATTTTTTATTGATATAATCTTCAATTATTTCAATAAACTCACCCGCGATATTCTCACCACGTAGGATTTTGTATTTTTGACCATCAACAAACACAGGAGCAGCTGGACTTTCACCCGTACCTGGTAAGCTAATACCAATATCGGCATGCTTACTTTCACCAGGACCATTAACAACACATCCCATCACAGCGAGTTTAAGATTTTCTACACCTTGATATTTTTCACGCCAAATAGGCATGTTGTCTCTTACATGGTGCTGAATTTTTTGCGCAAGTTCTTGAAAGACTGAGCTTGTGGTACGTCCACAGCCTGGGCAAGCAGTTACCATCGGGGTAAAGGCGCGTAACTCTAACGATTGTAAAATTTCCTGGCAAACTTGCACTTCTTTGGTTCTATCGCCACCTGGTTCAGGCGTTAAAGAGGCACGAATGGTATCGCCTATTCCTTGTTGTAATAAGATAGCAAAAGACGCAGCCGTGGCAATAATACCTTTGCTATCCATCCCCGCTTCAGTTAATCCTAAATGCAGCGCATAATTACTTCTACGAGCTAGTTCAATATAAAGCGAAACAAGCTCTTGTACTTTGCTCACTTTACAAGCCAATATAATTTTATCTCTTCCCATCCCCATTTCTTCTGCTTGTTTAGCACTTGCTAAAGCAGAAATAACCAAAGCTTCTCTTGTGACTTCTGCCACATCTTTAGGATTGGCAAGTTTAGCATTTTCATCCATTAATTTAACAACGAGATCTTGATCTAAACTGCCCCAATTGACGCCGATTCGAACAGGTTTATCATGCTTTAATGCCACTTCAACCATGGTGCTAAAATTGACATCATGTTTATCACCAAATCCAACATTACCAGGATTGATACGGTATTTTGCTAAAGCCGTGGCACAATCTGGAAATTGCGTTAATAACTGATGACCAATATAGTGAAAATCACCAATTAATAATGGTTCGTCCCAACCCATTTGTACAAGACGTTCATAAATATGTGGTACCGCTTTAGCTGCTTCTTTATTATTGACAGTAATACGGACTAATTCAGATCCTGCTTTATATAATTCATAAGATTGTTTTGCGGTGGCTTCAACATCCGCCGTATCCGTATTGGTCATTGATTGAACGACAATTGGTGCGCCACCTCCAATCACAACTTTGCCTATTTTTACTGGCACAGTCATATGACGTTTTTGTAATAAAGCTCCAATAAAGCGCTGATCGGTTGTCATCGTTCAAACCTCAAAATAAGTTATAAAACTGGTACACAAAACATTCGTTGTGCAAAATTCTAGCATGATTAATGAACAGTCTCACTTTTATACAAAAATTGTTATGAGTTATTAGACTATATACGGAGTCAGGGAATACCCTTTAAGTAAGCGCAACAAACAAGGACAATGGAATGCAGCCTTTAACCAAAAGCAAAAATACCAAAACAGTCTTGGAACAGGATAATAAAAAAGAAACCCTTAGCTTTTACCTTCATCATTTAGAACAACTCGATAAACTATTTAAAGTTATTGAGTTGCTGAAAAAAGAAAATAAACAATTAAGACAAATGCTAAAAAATAATACCGTAGAGAATGTGCCAGTCATGGATCCAGCAGGTCATGCAAAACCAAAGATAACCTGCTGGAAATTTGAAAAAGAAGAATAAAGTTTATCTTCTTTTTCTTACGGGGGGCCGCTTTGGAGCAACTTCTGCTTGATCATTTGCAGCAACAGAAGTGGGTTCAGGTTTATCTTCGGGACGTGGTTTAGCACCTACTTTACCGGGAGCATGCTTACGTCCAACCGCTTCATAATATTGTGTCTCAATATCTTTTTTCTCTTGGACAGCTATATCTAAAGCTTTATCTGATTCTTCACGAAGCGTTTTTATTTGCTTGTCCAATTCACCTAATTGATTTTCTAAATCATCAGCTCGGTGTAAATTATTTGTTGCAATATTTTCGGTGACTTGAAACAACCCCGCTCTTACCAATAAAGAGGACATGAGCCCAACCATTGAAGCAACAGCGCCTGTGGTTAGCGCTAAGACCGCAGTGGCTGAAAAGCCTTCCAATGAGGAAAAAAAGACTGGAGCCCATTTCAGCATGCCATATGCTGGTATCAAACCTGTTAAGGTTAACCCTGCCCAACCACCTGCTCCCACTGCAAGCCCTATTGGTAACGCCCACTTCATCCATGAATACCACCAAGGAAATGAATCATTTTTCTTTTTAGATTCTGCCATAATCTACACCTCAACAAAGGTAACTCCCTAACACATCGCTATGGGTTTCAAGCCATAGTCGCGGGATAGTCTAAACAACAAATTTCTAACTGAAAATACTTCTAGTTAAATTCTTTTGTTGTGAGTCGATACTAATGGGGATATGAAAAATATTAAGTCTGTAGTTATGTACAGTTAAAGCCGGAAGTAGAGAAGGCATGCAAATGAAAAATCTCAGTGATTATAATAAGTTTGTTCAGTCTCTTGAATCAAAAGCTAAAAATGGACTTTTCTTTCATCGCATTAACGATCAAATTTATATCACTGATTTTACTCATAAATTGTTAGGGATCTGGGAAATCAATCCAGGTGCACCTCTTCTATATAAAGATATTCTTAAAAGTAATATAAGTAATAGTCTACTTCCTTAAGGCCTCATTAAAGAATCCGACAAAATAGGCCGACAAATGAATTGTTAGTCGATGGAATGGAACTCCGCATTTTCACATCGCAACTAAATGAGGTCATCACTTATGTATGATAAGTGGAATTACGGAGTTAAAAAAAGCATCCCTGCATGCTCTGATCCTTCGCAAACACAAGAATATGAAGAAACCTTGCCTGAGCAAATTGATGCAAATTCTGCAAATGCTAATATTATTGAAAACGCTGAAAAAGAATATATTTCAAGTGAACCCGTTGATTTAATAGAGCAATATTATAAAGAAATTCGTGCGTCGAATTTATTAACCAAAGAAGAAGAAATTTATTACGCAAGACGCATTCAGCAAGGTGATATTGCAGCCAAACATCAAATGATTAAATCTAATCTTAGATTGGTTGTTAAAATAGCCAAGCGCTATATTAAAAGCGGTATCCCCATTCTCGATTTGATAGAAGAAGGTAATATTGGCTTAATGCGCGCTGTTGAAAAATTTGATCCTGAAAAAGGATTTCGGTTTTCAACCTATGGCGCATGGTGGATCCAACAAACCATTGAACGTGCCATTATGAATCAATCTCGTACTGTTCGCGTTCCTGTTCATGTTGTCAAACAAGTGAATGCATGTTTACGAAAGGGACGAGAATTAACCAAGCAATTAGATCATGAACCACGCGCAAGTGACATCGCCCATGCTATGCAGCGTACTTCTGAAGAAATTGAGCAAATGCTATCGTTTAATGAAAAAACCATTTCCATGGATTCGCCGATTTCGGATATGATTGACAAACCGCTTATCGATACTCTACACGATAATCAAGATTACGATCCTTTGCATCGCTTTGCCAAAATGGATCTTAAAGAAAATATAGAACGTTGGTTAACGCGACTTTCTCCTAAACATCGCGAAGTCGTGATTAGACGTTATGGTCTACAAGGACATGATGTTTCCACGTTAGATCAAACCGGACTTGAAATAGGTTTGACTCGAGAACGAGTCCGCCAGTTACAAACCGAAGCTTTAAAACAACTCAAAAAACTTATCGAAAAAGATGGTGAAAACGGCCAGACCTTACTTAATTAGGCGTTTTATCATCTTAATCTGACCTTTAATCGATATTTCTATGAATATCATTTACTATGTTATCTAGCTACAATAGTATTCGCTTATCCTAAATAACCAAGGCAAATGACATGCTCTTTCAATGGCAAAATTATATAAAGCAAGCGGTTAGCTTCGTTGTCGAAGAAACCTGTGCACTTGCAATTGAAACTAGTTTACCCCCCATGGGTGGCCTTGAAGCGCTTGTTGCCAATACGACTGGCCAGTATGCTGCAAAAGTAGCTGATCGACTATTTGATGATTCTGTTGCCGCTTATCAGAACCTCCGATAGAATAAAGGATGTTTTGTAGTTAAATTGTTGGCTAAACTGTATGGGTATGGAAACTGCTTGGATTGCTTTGGGTGGCCTCGTGCTGCTGATCCTCTTAATGGGTTTTTTTGCCCACTCTCACAAAATGCTCAAGATATCTTTAGAAAAATTTCGACAAGAACAAGAAGCTCATAAAGAAAAAATTTATGAAACTTTGCTGAAAAATCAACAGCTGGCTAATAATGGCTTACGAGATTTCTCTTCACAAAATCTCCTAGGAATGCAAACCTCTTTACGAGAAAACTTTGCAGAAATCGATAGGCAAATTAATAACGTTCTTCTTCGCACTACCACTTCGCTTTCTCAACAGTTTGATAAGTTAAATCAATCCACCCAAGAAAATCTGCTTAAAATAAGTGAATCTGTTGATATTAAATTAGCCAAAGGCTTTGAAAAAACCAATGAAACCTTTACCAATATCATCTCGCGATTAGCCATTATTGATGATGCCCAAAAGAAAATTACAGATTTATCGAAAAATGTTGTCAGTTTACAAGAAATTTTATCTGATAAAAGATCACGTGGTGCCTTTGGAGAAGTACAACTTAACACGTTGATTCAAAATTGTTTACCCACCAATAGCTATCATTTACAACATACTTTATCTAATGGTTCGCGGGTTGATTGCTTACTGCTATTGCCTGAACCCACTGGCAAAATAGCCATCGATGCTAAATTTCCTTTAGAAAATTATAAAAAATATGCAGACAATGAACGTTCAGAAAATGAGCGTTTAACAGCCAAACAACAATTTAAAGTCGATATAAAAAAACACATTCAAGATATTAGCCAAAAATATATCATTCCAGGTGAAACCGGCGATGGCGCCTTAATGTTTATCCCTGCTGAAGCGATTTTTGCTGACATTCATAGCGCTCATCCAGATTTGGTGGAGTATGCAATGCAAGCTCGAGTATGGCTGGCCTCACCCAGTACCATGATGGCAATTCTTACCACGGCATGTGCAGTGTTAAAAGATTCGGCTACTCGCCAACAAGTGCACGTCATTCAAGAACATTTGCGCTTATTAGCCCAAGATTTCACCCGCTTTGAAAAACGTATGGATAATTTATCTCGGCATATTCAGCAAGCCCATAGCGATGTCGAGCAAGTACAAACTTCGGCGCAAAAAATCACCAAGCGTTTTACCCAAATTGAAAAGGTAGAATTAGAAGTCCTACCCCAAGATGAAAATCTGGCATTACCTGATTTATTGGAGGATACCTTATGACTCGCAATCTAACTGTCCAAGAAAGACAAAAAATTGAAAAATTTTCAAATTCAGTTAATGCAGTAATCACCCCTTGGCAACCAACGGATTCTCAAAATGACCGTGACAGCGCTGTCCCAGGACTTATCAAAAATCTTTTATTGAAACTTGTGCCATTAAGTTCAAATGATCATCTAATCGATTATGCAGAGACTTTGAAAGATCATGAAAATCAAGAAGAGATCCTTTCATGGTTAGAAGCAATTAATGCGCTCAATATAAAAATGACCAAAGGCAAGTTGTTAGATCAAGAAAGTTTATATAGTCTATATCGTAATATATATCGAGTAGCACTCTATCTTGGCAGAGATACTAATTTACACTTTGCAGCCAATGCCTTGAACGTTTTGAGCCAACTTTCTCAGTCATTATCAAAAGAATCATTGCTCGCAAAAGTTAAGCCCTTGATAACTTTATTTAAGACAGCCCAAAATAACAAGCCACCTAAACGACATTACTATGAGCCCGACTATCCGGTTTATATTAGTGAAGAAGAAATTCTTGAGCACTTGGAACCAAAACGTCGTCCTGCATTATTGTACCGCACCTGTTCGGATACAGCAGTCATCACGAAGATTCGCGGCGAACAGCACAAAAAATATGATGAGATGAGTCCATTAAAACCACGCAAGCTTTTTGCGCCGTTAACGCGACCTCATTAAATCCATTTTTTTCTGGCGGATAAACTAAAGCCAATAAAGGCAAGCACTATCCAGATTGCCCAGGGAGCGGGTAGTTCGGTAAATGCAACATAGCCAACAATGGTATTAAGAATAAACTGACAGATATCAAAAGGCGCAAGAAAACTGACTTCGGCATAAACTAAGGCAGAACTAACGCAATAAATAGCAAGTGCTGTTAAACCGCCCGCTAAAATCAGCCATGGCCAGTGGCTCCAATCCGGAGTGACCCAATGCATCATGGCAGGAATAAATGATACCGGGACGATAAAAATAAATAAGTAACTGGTCAAAGTTTGTGCTGTTTCGCCTAACTGCGCTAAACGTCTTGTGACGAGTTTTGCCATGGCAAAGAAAAAAGCTGCAGATCCGATAAATAATAAACCTTTAAGATTCGATTTATTCTCTAACAATACCGAGCCAGGATGCAGCAAAATACAAGCACCTATCAATGAAAGTACAATAATACTTCCTCTTATCCAGCCAAACTTTTCTTTTAAAAACCATTTAGCGCCAATGACACCAATCATAGGTCCCACAATACTCAAAGCAACAGCTTGTGCCAGAGGCATGAAAACCAAAGCAAAATACCAAGAGATAATGGCAATAGCAGAAGTTAAAACCCGCAAAAGATGCAAAATAAAATGATTTGGAACAAGCGCCATTTTTCCGCGGCGAATCATCCAAGGCAAGAGTAATAACAATGCAAAGAGATCTTGGAAAAAAACAATTTCATAAACACTTAAATGTTTATCCAGCGCAGCATCAACTCCCCCAGATAGATATCTAGCGATAGCATTCAATCCTGCATAACAAGCAAAGCCTGCTACCTTCCATGAAGCACCAAGTAAAGATTTATCACGACTGTGGGTGGACAAAACCCGCGACTCCTCTGGACAAATTTGAGCGCAGATTATACGAGTCCCTTCCTTTAAAAGAAAGAAAGCACAGCAAATGTTATCTAGTTAAATAATCAGCTAAAGCAAGAAACCGAACCTTCATCTACAATTAAAATGTCCCATAATACCTAGGGTTAACCTCCAATGTTTAAAAAACTTGTTGACCGACTCATAGATTGGATAGCCGAGGAAAGACCAAACACCGACTTTCCTTTATGCGATTTTGATAGAATTCGCTACGAAATCCGTCCATGCGATGTACTATTGATAGAAGGTCGAAGTCGCGTGAGTGAGGTTATCAAACAGGTTACGCAAAGCGCTTGGTCGCACTCTTGCCTGTATATAGGTCGTATTCACGATGTTGATGATGCAGAACTCAGAAAAAAACTGATTGAACACTTTCAGGGCGATCCTGATGTCCAATTGGTGATCGAAGGTTATCTTGGCAAAGGTACCATTGTGAGTCCCTTGGATAATTATAAAAGCGATCATATTCGGATCTGTCGCCCAAGAGGTTTATCACGGCATGATGCACAACAAGTCATTGCTTTTGCTATCAATAAATTAGGTACCGGCTATGATATTAGGCAATTATTTGATCTAGCACGTTTTCTCTTCCCTTGGTCTTTTCTCCCTAGACGTTGGCGCTCAAGCTTATTTCAACATAATGTCGGTGAACCTACCAAAACAGTATGCTCTACCATGATAGCTGAAGCATTTTCATCTATCGATTTTCCGATCTTACCTGTTGTCAAACAGCATGAAGAATCTGGGATAGAATTATTTATTCGCAATCCACGTTTATTTACACCCCGTGATTTTGATTATTCACCTTATTTTGAAATCATTAAATATCCTTTTGTTGGCTATGCGGAAAGTCCTTATCGCAATTTACCTTGGAATCGTCAAGGTATGTTTAGTCATGATGGGGAAAATATATCTACTCTCAAAAAACCTGTCATTGAACCTCGGCCAGAACCTATACTTGAATTAAAAGAAAGAATAAAAATAAGATTAAGTTTTAAGCATAAAGAAAAAGATAAAGATAAAATTGAAGAAAAAGACAAAAACAATGATGATGGCTCTATTAGCCATGATACTTCAAAAGACGATCCCAAAAATGAATTGCATCTGCCAGACAATATCAATGCCAACATATTTGCCATTATATCTTTGCGCTTTTCTCAGCTATTTGCTAAGAAATCAGAAAAAATGTTATAAAGATAACAAATCATTTGAATCTTTTATAAAGCACTTCAATCACGAAACATTTATCATTAAGATATAATACTCTGCTTCCAATTCCCTTCTACCGCTTGCGGGAGAAGGTGGCGCAAAGCGCCGGATGAGGGTCTTAAGATTTGGACCCCTCACCCTAACCCTCTCCCGCGAAGTGGTAGAGGGGACAAGAGCTTAAGATTTAGCTTTATTAGCTCAAAGATCAAAAGGTAAATAAGTTGCCAACCTTTCTTAATTCTACGATATTAAGCATTCTGCAATATATGCTTGTAGGCTATGTGTTGCTTGCTGCAGGATTTTATTTCTTAGCAGATTCGGTTATGTTTGCGCCACAGTATCCAAGCTATCGTGATTCAAGCGACATTATAAAATTACAGACTAAAAGTGGAAAAAAAATATCAGCCATTTATTTGCCCAATCCTCATGCTAAATACACTATATTGTTTAGTCATGGTAACGCTGAAGATATTGGGGTAATGCTCCCCTTTTTACAGCTCTACCAACAACAGGGTTTTTCAATTCTTGCTTATGATTACCAAGGTTATGGAACTAGTGAAGGTAGACCATCTGAAAAAAATACTTATCAGGATATTCAAGCTGCTTATGATTTTTTAACTAAAGACCAAGGAATACCTCCCGAAAATATTATTCTCCATGGACGTTCTTTGGGATCAGGACCTAGTGTTTACCTTGCAAAATCAGCATCTGTCAAAGCTCTTATTTTAGAAAGTTCCTTTGTCAGCGCCTTTAGAGTTGAAACAAAGATCCCGCTCTTTCCTTTTGATAAATACCCTAATATCAATATAATTTCTGATTTAAAGATCCCGCTGCTGGTTATTCATGGGACCAAAGATAGTATCATCGCCACCTGGCATGGCAAAAAATTATTTGCAGCAAGTCCTGGATTCAAGCAATCTTATTGGGTGAATGGAGCAGATCATAATAATCTTTATCAAATTGCCCAAGAACAGTATTGGATTACAATTAAAAATTTTATTCAACAATTAGAAAACTAAAATAAAGATAATAATCATGAATGAACTTTGTCCATGTGGACTAAATAAACCATATGAGAATTGCTGTGGTCTATATATTGAAAATGACATACCAGCCCCTACTCCTGAAGCTTTGATGCGTTCTCGCTATAGTGCCTATGTGTTTGCTAAAGTGGCTTATATAGCACAAACCATGAAAGACGAGCCCCTACGACAGTTTAAACCCGAGGATGTCGTCAAATGGTTGGCCGACGTCAAATGGCAGGGATTAAAAGTTATTCAGCAACGTGTAAAATCTGATAAGTTAGGATTTGTCAGTTTTGAAGCTAAATATTTGTATCAAGGGAACCAAGAATCTATTTGTGAAAAAAGTGAATTTCATAAAATTGGGGATAGATGGTTTTATGTAGGTGGGAAATCCTTAAACCCCAATACAAAATGGTAAACTAGCCGGAGTAGTGATAGCGTGACAGCTAATAACAGAATTTATATTTTTGATTTTGATAGTACCTTTATTCAAGTAGAAGCGCTTGATGTTCTCGCTGAAATTGGTCTTGCCAATCTTCCTGATAAACATGAGCGCTTAAAGACCATTGCCGATATCACGAAAGCTGCCATGGAAGGACGCTTTTCCTATCAAGAAAGTTTGCAAGAACGCATTCCTCTTTTAAACTTATCGGCTGCACATATTGAGCAAGCACTTACCATTCTGAAGCAAAAAATCACGCCTTCCTTTGAAAGAAATATTGATTTTTTCAAGAAAAATGCCGACTCTATTTACATTTTTTCTGGTGCATTTATTGAAATTGTTTGGCCTTGTGTGCAATCGTTTGGTATTAAACGCAACCATGTTTTTGCCAATCGATTACTCTATGATTTTGAGGGTAATTTCATCGATTATGATAGAAATAATCCTTTAGCCCAAGATCAAGGAAAAGTAAAACTAGCACATCAATTAAAACTTGCCGGTGATATCATCATCATCGGTGATGGTTATACCGATTATGAAGTCAAAGCTGCAGGTATTGCTAATACTTTTGTTGCTTTTACAGAAAATGTGAAAAGAGAATCTGTTATCGAACAGGCTGATGTGGTGGTTGATGAATTAGAAGGCTTATTTCTGGCCTGTCAGATCCCTTATAGCGATAAAAGCTCGCATAAAAAAGCGCTCTTACTTGAAAATATTCATCCTGAGGTTACACATTATTTTAAAAATTTAGGTTATGAAGTCGAAAATCATAAAAATGCACTTGAAGGCAAAATGCTGCTTGAAAAAATGCAAGGCGTTAATGTCTTAGGGATCCGTTCAAAAACTGAAGTCACTTCAGAAATCATTGAACAATGCCCATCCCTTGAGGCCGTTGGGGCATTTTGCATTGGAACAAATCAAATCAGCCTACAAACTTGTTCACAAAAAGGCATCGCCGCATTTAACGCCCCCTATAGCAATACACGTAGTGTTGTAGAATTAGCAATGGGGGAAATTATTTTACTGGTGCGACAAGCCGCAGGACAAAATAATAAATTATGTAAAGGAAAATGGGATAAATCCAGTCAAGGCGCTCACGAAGTTCGTGGAAAAACCTTAGGCATTATCGGCTACGGCAATATAGGTTCCCAGCTTTCTATTTTGGCTGAAAGTATGGGCATGCGCGTTTTATTTTACGATATAGAAGATAAACTCGCCTTAGGAAATGCTAAAGCCTGCCATTCTCTTGAAGATTTATTAAATTTATCTGATGTTGTCTCTGTACATGTCGATGGCAGAAAAGAAAATAAGAATCTCATCACAAGTAAAGAAATCGCAATGATGAAAGATGGCGTTGTATTTCTAAATTTAGCAAGAGGCTTTATCGTTGACATTGATGCTTTAACACAGGCCTTACAATCTGGCAAAATTGCTGGCGTTGGCATCGATGTCTATCCAGAAGAACCACATAGCTCAAAAGCTGATTTTATTTGCTCCTTGCAACAGTTTGAGAATGTATTTTTGACCCCTCATATTGGTGGCAGCACCGAAGAAGCCCAACAAAATATTGGTGAGTATGTTTCTAAAAATTTACATGCCTATATCTCTGATGGTTCCTCTATTGGTAGCGTGAATTTTCCGCAGTTAAATTTACCAACGATGAATCATCCTCAAAGAATTATTCATATTCATAAAAATGTGCCCGGGATCTTAGCAAAAATTAACAGTCTCTTTGCTCAACATGAATGTAATATTGAAGGACAGTTTCTCAAAACCAATGATGAGATTGGTTATGTGATAACCGATATTAACCGTGAAATAGAAGCCAAAATGCTTGAACAATTACAGGCAATTAAACATACCATTAGGGTGAGGATCTTGAACAAACCAAGTTAGTTTGTCGACAAACACTCGCCGGCTATCGGTACTTTTACTACGACAATCTGGCGATCGTAGTAAGCATTTATTGCTCGTGATATTTACTCTCCATGAATTACATAATTTTTTAGGGTAAATAAAATGAGTTTCAATATTTCAAAACAATATTCTCTGATAGGTTTAGGGATTGCCTCTTTAGGTATTGCAGGATTTTTTGGTCTGCAAACTTTATATTTAAGTGCAACGGTCGCAGCGCTTGGCGCTTATGCGCTTTTCCCAGAAAAAGTAGGTAATTTTGTTAAAAACAATCGCCCCTTGCTCCTTGGTGGTGCAGTAGGATTTCTTTGGTGGGGTCCATTAGGCATGCTCACATTAGGATATCTTGGACATTTTCTATCTGAAAAATATGATCAAGCTACTCAAAAAGCAGAACAAGTATTAAATACGCTTAACTATGCAGCAGAGCCTGTTAGAGTTATCGGCAATGCACCAAGATCGTTATGGAATAGTTTCAAAGATGCACTGAATTTATCAACTGAAGCACCAATTGATTTACGCGAAGACGGATTAGATGCTGCTAATGTGCTGCGATTTCAAGCTCCAACCCCCATAGCGAGAATTGAAGCTCGACCTTCATCTTTAGTAGAAAATAACGAAGATTTTGTTCTCTCAGGACGTAGACGATATAGTAATTAGTTACATTGATTTAAAGAAATGGCACCTCTTACCCCTTCTCCCCTTGCGGGAGAAGGCAGGGATGAGGGGTGTCAAAGCAATCTTTATCGGCAAATTATTCAGATTAATACACCCCTCACCCTAACCCTCTCCCGCAAGGGGAGAGGGGATAAGAAAATCCTTTTATATATCAATTATCCACTACATTCTTGTCACTGTCTTTAATCCTAAGATAGATAATCCTTGCTGCAATACATCGGCTGTTAGCTCACATAATGCTAAACGCTGATTTTGCTCAGAAACGCCCTCTACCCGACAATCCCTAAAGAAGCCATTAAATTTCTCAGCTAATTCAAACAAATACTCACACAAACGATTTGGCATCAAATCATCACTAATGGAATCTAAAATTTCAGCAAATTGACAAATATGCAATCCTAAAGCAATTTCGGACTCATGTTGTAAATCAATCTTGGACACTTGCGCATTAGGAATTTTACGTTTAATGCCATGAATACGCACGTAAGAATACATTAAAAAGGCTGCAGTGTTACCTTCAAAACGTAACATTTTATCGTAACTAAAAGCATAATCATGGGTACGATTACAGGATAAATCGGAATATTTTACAGCATTAATCCCTAATACTGTTGCGATATCTTTCATTTCCTGGGGATCAAAACCCGCCTCTTTTTCTTTAGCACGTTCTTGTAAAATATTATAAGCTTTATCAATTGCAGTTGTTAATAAATCAATGAGTTTCTCAGTTTCCCCTGAACGGGTTTTAAACTTCTTGCCATCTGGGCCTAATACCAGACCAAAAGGGACATGATCGGCTCTCACTTTCTGTGGATCTAAATACCCCGCGATTTCTGCCGCTTTAAATAACATGGCAAAATGCGTAGCTTGCCCTGCATCGGTGACATAAATCAATCGATTGCATTTTTCATCTTCAATTCGATGACGAATAGAGGCCATATCGGTAGTGGCATAGTTATAACCTCCATCTGATTTTTGTAACATAAAGGGTAAGGGCTCACCTTCTCTATTTACATATCCCTCTAAGAACATGCATTTTGCACCATCAGATACTTCAATTAGTTTCTTATTTTCTAAGTCTTTTATCGTGTCAGCCAGAAGCGGATTATAAAAAGACTCTCCTCTTTCAGTAATATTGATATCGAGTAAATCATAAATTTCTTGATATGCTTTTCGAGAGATCTGACATATCGTGTGCCAATATTGAAGTGTTTGTGCATCACCACTTTGCAGTTTTACCACTTCAAGTTGTGACTGTTTCTTGAAATTTTCATCTTCATCAAATTGTTTCTTTGCTTCTTTATATAACGTCACCAAAAAAGACAAATCTGCTGTTTTTTCATCGAACTTCACTTTGGGATCTTGAAGTTTTGCTATCAACATGCCAAAAGCTGTACCCCAATCGCCAATATGATTAAGTCTTAAAACATCGTGACCTTGAAATTCTAAAAGCCTGGCTAATGAATCCCCAATAATAGTGGAACGCAAATGACCCACATGCATTTCTTTGGCTGTATTGGGCGATGAAAAATCAATGGCAATTTTAATGGGTTTATCAGCTTTTGCCTCACCTCTTATATCCTTGGTCATTTCTTGGCAAGATTGGGTAATATATTTTGAAGTTAAACTAATATTGATAAAACCAGGGCCTGCGATTTCACACTTTTCAATTATTTCACTTTGCTCCCCTAAAGTTTCAAGCACTTTGAGTGAAATATCTCGTGGTGGCATTTTTAATAATTTGGTGAGTTTCATTGCACTATTGCATTGATAATGACCAAATCTAGCATGCGTGCTACGTGTGACTTCTATTTTTGTCGTTTTATCCAAATCTGGAAAAGCTTGTTGAAAAGCTTGAGAAAATTTATTTTCAATAATTTTAATGAGCATTTTATGATTCTTTGTAGTTTATTACTGGAAAATTAAAGTAGGTATCCGGATAAGGTTCATTGGTAAAGGTAAAATGCCACCATTCTTGATCAATTCCTAACCAACCAAAATCCTGCATTAATTTTTTTAAAAATTGTCGGTTGTGAAAGACTTGATCCGGCATATTTGGATTATCAGGGTGTGATAACACATCCATAAAATCGAATCTTGTGCCCATGTCTAACGGCATGATTTTCCCATTGACTGCATCAACGATATTTAAATCAACAGTACTACCACGTGAATGGCTGGATTTTCTGGCAACATAGCCAAGTTTAAAAAAATCTCGCTTATCAACATTGGGATAATAGTCATTTTTCGTCTTTTGGCAGTCAGATTGACTCCATTGCCAAAAATCTTCACAAGCCATTTGAGGACGATAGGCATCCCAAATTAATAATGTGGGTTCAGTCATGCTTAATTGCTTGCGGATTTCACTTTTATGGAGGTAATCTTGAATCTTCGCTAAAGAGCGTGCCGCAGGTTCTGTGATGAGCGCAATGCCATCTTTGGCATAGCCTGCTAAGGGTCGCCCAATCAAGTTATCAGATCCACAATACTTTAAATCAATACTCAGTCCGGGCACTATGCTTGATAGTACAACAAATCCTTCTGGAAGCATCTTAATACTCATATTTGTTAGTTTTCTAGTTATAGATTGCCGTTGAACCCTATTCTACTGTATTTTCATCGGGAAAAGGGAAGATCTCACAGCAAAAATCAGATAATATCCAGACTTGAATATCGAATCAATTACGCGGGTGCGGAGCAAGTTGTGTCAAATCCATTTTCTCATACAAGAAAAGTGATTTCAGCTGAAGAAAGACAAAGACGTGCTAATGATATGTACGCTTTTCTATGTAGCCAACCTATCGCTGCCAATAGCCCAATGATTGATTATAATAAATTAGTTGAAGAACTGTCCCTATTTGAAGGGATGTTAAATAAGCTCAAAGCATTTGTGCGTTTTCTTTCAAAGCTCAATCCAACAGAATACTTACGTTGGTTTCACAAAGCTTATGCAAGCTTCACTATGCCTATTAACGAAACCGCCGTTACCACTGGCAAAGAAGTTGCAACTAGTGGCAGCGCACCCTCATTTGAGTACGCGCCACAAACCAAAAAACAACCTCCAAAAAAATCAGCAAAACGCAAAAAGTCTGCAATTCCCACCCTCTAGCAGTTATTGTGTTGGAGCTGCCTCAGTCTTTTGTTTGATAATAATGTTATCAATTCTCCAACCCCTATCTGCCATCGATGGTCCATCAACGACAACAAAGTTAAACTCTATTGGTATTTCAACATTATGTTTTGTGTATACAATACCGTAAAGTACACCATGTTTTTTATCTGGTGCTGAACTTTCGGCTTTCCAAATTGTTCTTTGATAATCATTTAATCCGCTTTTTTCAATATTAGCGATAAATGCTGGCAAATCATATCTTGCTTGAAATTCCTTCGACAGCATCGCATAGGCTTGCTTGTATTCACCTTTACTCACGCTCACCATAAATCCCTCTGCAACAAATTTATACACCGGCAACGAGGAAAATATTGCAGATAAAATGACCCCAACGATAATACAACCTATTAAATAGTATAAAATCTTTCTTAACATTATTTACTCCATGGCTTGCAGAGTTGAGGAGTTAAAGAATTACTTTCCATATTATATGGCATCAATTCAAAGCTTGCGATATTTTGACAGGTTGTTAGTTTGTTAACTGTGCTTTGAGAAAGAATGAGCGCATTTCTTAAGTTCAAGTTCAAGCGATGCCTGATATTTCCAATATGCTATACGTTCCTTGGCAAAATGCTGCTTATTGACACCATTGGTTAAAGTAACTTCACTATGCAATTTCGCTGAATATTGTTGATGAAAACAACAAGGCAAAATAACCCAAGGGCCCTCCATCGTCTGATCAAAATGATGAATAGTGAGAATATCTTGACCAGTTTTATCGATAGGGCATATCCCACTTAGCATTCTTTGCAAATTAGTACGTCCTATCATGTCGATTTGATTGATATCATACAAATGATAATTCGCATAAACTGGCCGACCTACATAATCTACTTTGTTTTCAAGCATGTCATGCTCTTTCAAAAATGCTTTTCTTTGACTTAAAATTTCTTCTTTAATACTTCCTTTCTCATTCAGATCAAACACATCTTTTGAGACTCGTTTGTATAAAATGGGAGTAGTGAAATAAGATCTTTTCTGAATATATTGAAAACGTGGACAAAATAATTTGAACTTTGATTTTTCTACAACAGCTTTGCTATCAACACTAATATGCATATTTTGAAATTGAGTCAACAGCTGAGTTTCAGTATTCTCTACTGTAACCTTTGCTCTGATTTTACTAGGTTTATCCTGTTTTCGTACTTCTGTATGTGTTCTTCTGACAAATCTACCGCGTAAACCTATTCCGATCATTTTAATTTCCAATCTTTAGTCAAAATCTGTAGGCAATGAAGGATCAAGATAATGTTGATAACAACGTTCTATTTGTGAAGCAGTGACTCTCGGTAATGAAAGCTCGGGAAGATTATCAATAGGAAAAAAATCAACCGCTAAAGTCTCAATACTTGTTCTAGGCTCCCCACCTGTAATATCACACAGAAAAAAGCATTTGTATGTATGAGGCCATTGACGGGGGTGAGGATGTTTCCATTTATCATATAATGCAACTAATTTTTGTACTTTCACATCATAACCAGATTCTTCTGCTATTTCTTTTTGCATACAAAACGCCGCTGAATAATCTCTATCCGCCCAGCCACCTGGCAGGGTCCAGCAATGATCTTGGCTCTCTTTTACCAATAATACCGAGTTCCCCTGAAAGACGGCTCCACGAACGTCTACTTTGGGGGTTGCATAACCTGCTTGACTAACAAACAATTCAAGAATTTGGGCTGCAGGAAGATATGAGATAGAGGCCATCATCTGTGAAGCAATCTGTAATAACTTTTCATAGCGCTCTTTATCATAATCACTTTCGGCAAAAGTTAAGCCATTTTGCCCTATAGACTGAATTTCAGATGCCCAAGCAAACCATGCATCCTTTGTTAAATGATTATCTATTGTCATCAATTCACGCTCATATGTTGTGGTGCAAATTAAGATAAATACTATGCATTTTTACTATAAAACAATGTATTTACGCTTGAAGAATGTAGGCGTTTACCGTACTGTTAACGCCTAGCATCAAAACAAATAACTCAGGTAGTTGACTTATGCCAAAAAAGAAAGCCAATAATAAACAAGAGCAAATTTCCTCACAAAGCAATGAGCCTGTTATACGAACCACTGAACAACTCATGTTTGATGCTATTTCTAATCATGATCTCAGCAACTTAAAAAGATTATATACATGGTCATTCTCTAGTGCAAAAGCAAAAGATGATATAACTGATAGCACATATTCTAAGCTACTCCATGCTGCAAAATTAGGTCATGCCGATATCGTTAGTTTTTTATTATTTCAAAAATATGATTTCTTAGATCTACATGAATTCAATGAAGTTAATCAAAATCCATTAATTGAAGCTATTAAAGCAGGCTTTACCGATGTTGTCAGTGTTATGGCACGTCATCCGCATTTTTTCAGAAAAAGCTTTAAAGATAATGAGGGTAATACCCCTTTTCATTATGTGGGAAATATTAAAAATGAAGCTACACGTAAAAAAATAGCCACAATACTCATTGAAGCAGGTCTTTCTTTTGATTTTGTGAATCATCATAACGCCAAACCTAATCATTATGCCGAATTTGTGAAAATAAAACGTGCGCAAAAATTAAAATATCATTCTGCATTTTCTGAAACTTTTTTAACAAAACCTAGAAGTGAAAATCTCAAAGATAACCTTGTACCCGCTTCCGTCATTACACTTACCTCGGGTTTACTAGCATTAGCAAATCCATTAATTGGAATAAGTGTTTTCGCGCTATCAAGCGGATATTTCTTAACTTGTTTACAAGCATTCAAAGAAGATAAAATATATAAAAATAAAATTCAAAATGCACAATATGAAGCTGATTTCATCCATTACATTTTAAATGGCAACCTAACACAAGCTATCTTTGACAAATATCAAAAGCAAATCGATGTTCATCATTTGCAAACAACCTATAAATCAGCGCTTGATTTAGCTGCACAATCTGGTCATCTTGCCACTGTTAAATTGTTAATGGCAAAAGGATGCGCCTTTACGCGATCTGCACTCAATACAGCTATCGACTATGGTCATCATAACGTTGCACAATATTTTCTGAGTCTAAAAAATGTCGATGTTGATTTTAATAATAAAGATGGTTCAACCCCCTTCATTACAGCGCTGCATGCCAATCAACCTTCGCAAGCCATTGTTAAAATGTTGCTCGAAAAAGGAGCGCATACTGGTGAAAATACTTTTGTAACTGATCTGATGAGAATTTTTAATCCTGATATCCAACCTGCTAAACCTCGAGAATGGAAAGGCTTGTTCAGCAAACCTGAACCTCCAAAACCACAACCCAAAAAAACGATTATTGAATATGTGAATTTTATTGAAAAGCAATCGGATATTTTAGAGCGTCGACAATTTTTCGCTGCTGTTAGCAAACTCATCGATAATGCAAGTAAACAGCGCAGAAGCAAAAAAACCGCAAGCAATGATGTATTACCTGGCTTTAATAAAGCTCGTAAAGAAACAAAGCAAACTGCGCAGCGTCCTTTACAGCAACAAAAAGAAACCATTATACGTAAAAGAAAAGCAGTCTAAGACTGCTTTTCCTTCTTTCATTTATTTCTTAATAACAACTTTTTTTGGTTTTTCAATATCAGATTCCGTTGTCGTTTGAACGACGACGTGTGATTTTAATTGTGATGCCCTACGATCCTTTCTCCTACGCATTTGTTCATAACGCGTCATTTGCGGCTTCTCAGCAGCACTAGCTGTGATAGCACTCCAAACAACTGCTACTTTTAATTTATCCGCCTGAACTTCTAAGCCATCACGAGTTCGTTGCATCTTGGCCGCTTGTTCTGTCATCGTGTTTCTTTCGCGCAAAAGATCTTTTAACTTTCGTTCAAGTTCCGCTTGTTTTTTATCAAGCTCCGCATCATCTTCTTCTTGTATATCATCTGATTCTGGTACACCACTTAACATTACTCTCTCCTGCCTTAGTTATGAAGTGTACTATTTAACGAAAAAATCTTGCAATGTCAAACTCTTCACCAACGATGGTATGCAGGATGTCCCTCTTTTACTGCCACAAATAAACCCTCGCATGTGGCACATAATTTATCTTCGGAATAAAGACTTGCGTCAATGAGTGCTCTATCTTCTTTTATCTCTTTGAGTCTGGCAATAATATGCACGGGTTTGTTGCTAGGGGTAGGTCTTTTTAGCTTAACGTTAAAGTATGATGTTACGGTACAGGGAGGGGTTTTGGCGTCCATTTGTCGCATCAAGAAGTATGCTGCCGACCAATTTGAATGACAATCTAATAATGTGCCAATAATGCCACCATTCAATATTCCAGGAAATGCTTCATGGAATGATTGCGCCTGCCAATCTGCGATAACTTCATTATCTTTGACAAAACTTTGAACTTGTAAACCCTTCATATTTGCTGGCCCACAGCCAAAACATTGATTATGGGCGGCATATTGTTGTTGTAAGCAAATATCCATATTCATCCCTTCTTAATTATCTGTGAGCATATCCTTGTGTATACCTACAGAATGATATTGTCTACGTAAGTGCTTTAAAATTTGTAATTGAATTTGACGAACACGTTCGCGAGTTAATTCAGTATGTTCACCAATATCTTCCAATGTCATCATATCCATACCATGGATACCAAACCGTTTTTCAATAATTTCCCGCTCTCGTTCACTCAAGGTACTTAACCAATATTCAAGCATTTGGTGTAAATCTTGTTCTTGAAGAAGATCAACCGGATCCTTATGAGTATGATCTGCCAATGTTTCCACAAAGAAAATGTCTTGCTCTTCATTAATTGCAGCATCAATGGACACTTCTTGTCTATCAAGAGAAATTAATTCTTGTAGCGCATCAATGGATATTCCCATTTCTTTTGCAATATCATGCATTGAGGGTTCATGATTTCCATTTTGCAGCAATTTTTGTTGCGCTCTTATAAATTGTCTGTGTTTTTTTGCCAAATGAACTGGTAAACGAATCATCCGGGATTGATTCATAATTGCTCTTTCTATGGATTGCCTAATCCACCAAGTCGCATAGGTAGAAAAACGCGCTCCATTTTCAGGATCAAATTTCTCTACTGCATGAATTAACCCTAAATTTCCTTCCTCAATCAAATCAGGTAATGGCAATCCACGATTAATATAGCGCCTAGCAATACATACAACAAGGCGCAAATTAGCCTCAATCATCTGATTTTTTGCTTGTTTATTTCCGGCTAACATACTTCTTGCCAGAGATTTTTCTTGCTCTGGTGTTAATAATTTTATTTGCCCGATTTCAACAAGATACTGATATATTGAGTCATATTTTCTCGAAATCTGACTGGCAAATGATAACATAGGCTCTCCTCAACATAGCGTTCATTTTTAATCTATTTAATAGCTTTGAGCGCAAATGTTGAGGTAAAGTTCCATTGATTTTATTGTTGATTTATTCAAGCCGCTGGCAACACATCCAGTGGATTTATTGGTCGGCCATTTTTTCTCACCTCAAAATGAAGTTTTACCGTATCTGTATCTGTATGTCCCATTCGTGCAATTACTTGACCTTTAGTGACCGTTTGCCCTTCTTTTACTAATAGTTCACTATTATGACCATAGGCAGAAAGATACGTATCATTGTGTTTTATAATGACTAACTGTCCATAGCCACGTAACCCTTGTCCACTATAAACAACTTTACCACTTCCTGCTGATTTCACTTCTTTTCCTAAATCTCCAGCTATATCAATCCCTTTTAAACCGACGCCTGATGCCAAATAGTGTTTTATTATTTTACCTTTTACAGGCCATTGCCATTCATTCTTAAATGTACTTGAGGTGACGCTTGATTTATCTATTGATTTTGAAGAAGTTATTTTTGCTTGGGTTGGTATTGATGGTTTAGGATTTTCATTTTGAGCGACTCTTTTTTGTGGTTGCATCACTCTTGTTGCATAAGTATTTGCAGATCTTTTAGGTGCTCGTAAATTTATTTTTTGTCCAGGATAAATAACATAAGGCGCAGATATATGGTTAGCTTCCGCAATATCACGATAATCTCTGCCATAGCGCCAAGCGATTTCATAGAGGCTCTCACCTGGCTGAACCTGATGAATACCATGAGTAACCGGCGTATCGTTCCCTATATTAAAAACGGGTGCTGCATCTTGATTGAATAAATCATTAACATACGTAGTGCATCCAGCAACAGTGAGGACTAAAGTACAACATAATAATCTTTGCCACATCAGATAACCTGCTTTGAGTATGTATTAATAATATAAATAATAAATAAGAAAACCTAAACCAATTAATCCCAATCCTGCCCATACAATGATATCAATATATTCAATAATCAACGGCTCTAATCTTTTGCCTAAGCCCTTAATTACCCATACCACAACAAAAAATCGAATGGTACGACCAAATATTGATGCAAGAATAAAAGGAAAAAGAGACATCTGAGATGCCCCAGCTGCTATCGTGAATATTTTATAAGGAATAGGAGTAAAACCAGCAATAAACACCGCTAAGAATCCATAGTGCTCAAACCACTTTACTACTTTGGCATAGGCTTGTTGATAACCAAATGCTTGTAACATTGGCTCACCAATAAGTTCAAAAGCACACAAACCAAGCACGTAACCTAATATTCCACCGAAAATTGAAGCGACGGTGGTGATGAGGGCATATTCCCAAGCTTTTAATGGCTTACTTAATACCATTGGGATCAGCATAACATCTGGAGGTATCGGAAACACTGAAGATTCAACAAAACTGACGCCTGCTAAATAATAAGGAGCATGGCGGTGCGTTGACCAGCTTAAAACTTTGTCATATAGCCGACGAAATATAGCCACTGTAGTTATCGATCTGAAATGTAGAATTGCACTTATTTTGACATAGAATAATTATTTAAGGAATCTGCCCATTCGCTAAGAGGATCGATGGCTTTATAATCAGTGAGATCAATTTTAATGGGAGTTATCGAAACAAAACCCTGGTTAACTGCATAAAAATCGGTTCCTGGTCCTGCATCTTGCTCTTTTCCAGCAGGCCCGACCCAATAAATTGGTTTACCACGTGCATCAACGCTCTCAATAATTTTTTCAGCAAGATGGCGCTGGCCTAAACGCGTGACTTGGATCCCTTTAATTTGATGTAATTCAATATCAGGTACATTTACATTGAGAATAGTGTCACGGGGTAATGGATGACTTATCAATTTTTCTAATAATTTTTTCGCAATAGCTGCCGCCGTATCAAAATGTACAAAGCCAATAGAGGAATCATGGTTAGAGTGACTGACTAAAGAAATTGCCATGGCAGGATATCCCAAAAAACGCCCTTCCATTGCAGCAGCAACAGTACCTGAGTAAAGCACATCATCTCCAAGATTTGCTCCGGCATTGATTCCAGCAATAATCATATCAGGATGAGTGTCAAGCCATCCTGTGATAGCAAGATGAACACAATCAGTTGGAGTACCATCCACAGCAAAAAAACCATTCGTTTGTTTTTTAATCCGAAGTGGCATATCTAGCGTTAAAGAATTACTTGACGCACTTCTGTCTCTTTCAGGTGCAACGACAGTAATGTCGGCTAAATGAGATAATGACGCAGCTAAAGTAGCAAGCCCGATCGCATTAACGCCATCATCATTACTCATCAGTATTTTCATGCTAATTTTTTCTCCAATAAGGCAACAGCATGTGCTGCAATTGCCTGGCAATTGCCAACCGCATCTAGACCTTCATTTGTGGTTGCTTTTACATTGATTTGATTATGAGAAACACCAAGATCCTGTGATAATATTTCTTGCATCTGTAAAATATGAGGGGCAAGTTTGGGTTTTTGTGCGATAATTGAGACATCAACGTTTGCAACAGCATATCCCAATCCTTCTACTTTTAACATAATACTGCGCAAGAATTCACGACTATCCTTGTTTTTATTCTCTATTGCCGTATCAGGAAAATGTTTACCAATATCACCTAATGCACATGCGCCCAATAAAGCATCACAGATTGCATGAATCACTACATCACCATCAGAATGTGCTACAAGACCTCTTTCATAAGAAATTTGCACCCCGCCTAATGTAATGAAATTTTTCGAAGGGATCTCTTCAAAACGATGAATATCGTAACCATGCCCTATTCGCATCATGCTAAAACTTCCTCTTGATGTTTTAATGCTAATAAATGTGCGATCATACTCAGATCTCTAGCAAGGGTAAGCTTAGGATTAGGATATTGTGCAAACACAACTTTTGGTTTCAAGCCTATATGTTCAACACTAGATGATTCGTCTGTTACTGCTATTTTGTTTTCAAGACAGTGCTGTAAAGCATCAAATAAAATCCCATATCGAAACATTTGCGGCGTTAATGCATGACATAAATTATCTCTTGGTACAGTATGCAAAATACTGTTGGATGACAGAGATTTGATTGTATCTGCAACAGGCGTTGCCAATATACCGCCAACGTGATCATCTTGTACACTTTGCATCAATAGGTGCAAATCATTTTGATGTAAGCAAGGTCTGACTGCATCATGCACCAACACCCAATCCAGCGGTTTAGCAATCGATTGCAAACCTTTTAATCCATTCAAAACAGATTCTGCGCGCGATTCGCCTCCGACAACAACTTGCACTTTGCGATGGTTCGCTATTGATAAATTTGAAAAATGAGGATCATCTTTCGCTAACGCTAGAATAACTTTATAAAGACCCTTTTTATGGATAAATAAATCAATGCTATGCTCTAAAATTGTTTTACCATGTAGCATTAAATATTGCTTGGCGAGTTGATTGCCATATCGTTGACCGCTTCCAGCAGCAGGAATCACTACCCAAAAACTGCTTTCATGAATCATTAATCACCGTGATGCGCAAATTGATAGAAAGTTTCTTTTTCTCTCATCATTCCTAAATCGGTGCGCGCTCTTTCTTCCAATGCACCTAAATGGTGTTTAAGATCTTGTACTTCTGCTTCTAAGGTTTGATTACGTAATTTTAGTTTTTCTACATTTTCTTGTTGCAAAGCGACTTCTTTTTGTAAAGCCATCACTTGGGGGATGGAGCCATCCCCCTTAAATAATCTTACTTGTAAAAGCACAAGTAAAATAACAAGTGTAATGGTCAGAAATTTCACTTATTCACCCAACGACGAAATACATTCATTCCTGCATATTTTGCATTTGATGAATCCGCTATTCTGAGCAATTGATTATATTTTGCGGTTCTATCAGAACGTGCCGGCGCACCTGTTTTAATTTGCCCGACATGTAAACCCACTGCTAAATCTGCAATAAAAGTGTCTTCCGTTTCGCCTGAGCGGTGAGAAACAATCGTGTTATACTGTGATTTTTTGGCTAAATTAATGGCTTCAATTGTTTCGGTTAATGTTCCAATTTGATTTAATTTTATTAAAATCGCATTAGCAACATTCGCGGTAATGCCTTCTTTAAAGATGGTAGGATTGGTAACAAAAAGATCATCACCAACTAATTGAACCTTTGTTCCTAATTGCTTGGTGAGCAAGCCCCAACCTTCCCAATCATTTTCATCCATAGCATCTTCAATCGACACAATAGGATAGGATGCAGTCCACTTTGCTAATTCGTCGATGAATTGTTGTGATGTTAAGGTTTTGTTTTCGGATGCAAGAAAATATTTGCCATCTTTATATAATTCACTTGCTGCCACATCTAACCCTAAAAATACTTCTTTACCACTGATGAGGCCTACTTTTTCGATAGCCAACATAATCATTTCAAGAGCGGCTTCATTAGAAGGAAGATCGGGTGCAAACCCACCTTCGTCTCCCACATTGGTATTTAAGCCTTTAGCTTTTAATACCGATTTTAAACTATGATAAATTTCAACGCCGCTTCGCAATGCATCTGCGTAGTTGTCAAAGCCACATGGAATAACCATAAATTCTTGCACATCGACGCTATTATCTGCATGCGCGCCCCCATTTAAAATATTCAGCATGGGAACAGGGATGGATATATCACCACCAACTAATGAATTGAGATAAGTATATAATGGGATTTTTTTAAATTTTGCAGCAGCACAAGCACAAGCTAAAGAAACTGCTAACATAGCATTGGCACCTAGATTATCTTTATTTGGTGTACCATCTAGTGTTATCAAAGCATCATCGATTGCTTTTTGTTGATCTACAATTCGCCCTTTTAAAAGTGGTGCAATTTTATCCGTGATATTGTGAACAGCTTTTTGCACCCCTTTTCCTTGAAATCGTTTGGGATCTTTATCACGAAGTTCTAAAGCTTCCCGACTTCCAGTTGATGCACCAGATGGAACAATGGCACGGCCTGTAACACCATTATCTAATTCAACTTCCGCTTCTACGGTAGGAAAGCCTCTAGAATCTAAAATTTCACGAGCTATTATATTTTTAATTGTCGACATTATAAATCTTCCTTTGTTCCCCTCCTCCGATCCCCTCTCCCCTTGCGGGAGAGGGTTAGGGTGAGGGGTAATTAATTTTTATTTACTTTCAAATTTTGCTTCTAAAAAAATATTCTTTTTAACGGTACTATCAATTTCTTTTAACACTATCAGTAATTCTTCCATATTTGCTAAAGGCATGGCATTGGGGCCATCACTTAAGGCTTTTTCAGGATTCGGATGTGTTTCCATAAAGATACCTGAAATACCTGCGGCAACTGCTGCACGCGCCAACACCGGAATAAACTCTCGTTGACCGCCAGAAGCATGCCCCTGTCCACCAGGAAGCTGAACAGAATGTGTCGCATCATAAACCACAGGACATTGCGTTTGACGCATGATTGCCAATGAACGCATATCAGAAACTAAATTGTTATAGCCAAAAGAAACACCGCGTTCACACACCATGATGTTTTCATTGCCGGTAGCTTTAGCTTTAGCAACAACATGCTGCATATCCCAAGGTGCAAGGAATTGACCTTTTTTAATATTGACTGGTTTTCCTGTTTTAGCAACATTTTGAATAAAATTTGTTTGACGGCATAAAAAAGCTGGGGTCTGTAAAACATCAACAACTGAGGCCACTTCATCTAAAGGGGTATCTTCATGGACATCAGTTAATACTGGCACACCAATATCTTTTTTTACCCGCTCTAGTATTCTTAAGCCCTCTTGTATTCCCAATCCACGAAAACTATTTAAAGAAGATCGGTTTGCTTTATCAAACGAAGATTTAAAAATAAAAGAAATACCCAATTTTTGGGTAATTTCTTTTAACATGCCGGCTGTTTCTAGAATTAAGCCTTCACTTTCAATAACACAAGGACCTGCAATAAGAAACAACGGTGTTGTTAAATCTACATTAAAATGACAAAGTTTCACTTTCGAACACTCCTGATTCTTTGTGTTTTTTATGGTATTCATTCGCAGCTTGAATAAAGCGAATAAACAAAGGATGACCCGTTCTAGGGTTTGAAGTAAATTCTGGATGAAATTGACAACCAATAAACCAAGGATGATCTGGAATTTCAATCATCTCAACCAAGCTTTGATCAACAGAACGTCCAGAAACCATCAATCCAGCGTTAACTAATTTGTCTAACAAACGATTATTTACTTCATAACGATGTCTATGTCTTTCAATAATCACGTCTTTATCATAAATTTGTTGAGCTTTGGACATGGGTACAAGCTTACAAACTTGAGCTCCTAATCGCATCGTGCCACCCAAGTCTGAATTTTCATCACGCACTTCAACATTCCCTTGAGTGTTAATCCATTCTGTAATTAAGGCAATGACTGGAAATGGTGTTTCTTTGTCAAATTCTGTGCTGTTTGCGTTTTTCATTCCAGCTTTATTACGAGCAAATTCAATCATGGCAGTTTGCATCCCAAGACATATTCCTAGAAAAGGAATACGTTGCTCACGAGCATATTGGGCAGCTGTGATCTTGCCTTCAATGCCTCTGCCTCCAAAACCACCGGGGATGAGTATTGCATCGAGATTTTGCAAAAGTGACGTACCTTTACGTTCAATTTCTTCAGATTCAATGTAAATAATTTCCACTTTTGTCAGCGTATGCACGCCAGCATGGATTAATGCTTCATTTAATGATTTATAGGCATCAACTAAATTAACATATTTACCAATGAGTCCAACTTTCACTGTTGATTTAGGATGATTTTGTTTATCGACAACTTGTGCCCAATCTGATAGATCAGCTTCTTTGGCTTTTAGCCCTAGCTTTTCAATCACGATTTGATCCAGATGTTGACGATGCAATTCTTGAGGTATTTGATAAATCGAAGGTAAATCAACAGAGGTAATCACTGCTCTTTCTTCAACATTTGTAAACAAAGCAATTTTGCTGCGTTCACTTGCAGGCAGTTCACGTTCACTTCGACAAATGAGTATGTCCGGTTGAATACCAATAGAACGCAATTCTTTGACGGAATGTTGTGTTGGTTTTGTTTTAATTTCGCCTGAAGTTGAAAGATAAGGTACCAACGTCAAATGAATGAAAAGAGAATTCTGCGCTCCTAATTCCACGCGCAATTGACGTATTGACTCTAAAAATGGTAGCGATTCAATATCGCCCACTGTTCCACCAATTTCAACCATCGCGATATCAAAACCAAAGGCTGCTTTTAAAATACGTGATTTAATTTCATCGGTAATATGCGGTATGACTTGTACTGTTGCCCCTAAGTATTCACCACGACGTTCCTTTTGAATAACTTCGGCATAAATACTGCCTGTGGTGACATTACTTTTACGTGACATGGTCGTACGAACAAATCGTTCATAATGACCTAAATCAAGATCGGTTTCAGCGCCGTCTTGGGTTACGAAGACTTCACCATGTTGAAATGGGCTCATCGTGCCAGGATCAACATTGATATAGGGGTCAAGTTTTAAAAGCGTAACGCTCAAGCCTCGAGATTCCAAAATAGAAGCAAGTGAGGCTGCTGCAATACCTTTACCAAGGGAGGAGACTACGCCACCCGTCACAAATATAAAGCGCGTCATGAATTACCTTAATTTATAGCAAGTTCGGAGAAATAGAACACTATCTGGACGGGAAGACATAATAACAGAATTGAAGGTAAATTACCAAGCATTACTTAGTTAAGTAACATTTTCAATTAACCACCCTTCCGCTTCTGGATCCCGGACAGCAAAAGGCTCACAAATAAACAGCGCCCCCACCCCCACTAGCTCACTTTCTTGATAAAATAATGGTAATCCAGCACGTTCCCAGGTAGGGATTTTGAAATCTTGAAGGATTTTTTTCAGTTCTCTAGAATGCTTTCTTCCCTGTATACGACATCGCTCTCCCCCTTTTCTAAAGGCTATTTGAAGCGTTGCTTTGGGTATTTTTTCGACACTGATACCTTGCCCCTTAACTATCTTAGCCTGCCAGGATGAGCCATCTGGAAGTTGTAAGAGTTGGGATAATGGCCATTCGAGTGTTTGTAAGGTATGCGCTTTTTGTTCTTTTCTTGTCAGCAAAAAGAGTTTGCCCATATAACGCCTGATTTCCCAATGACCAAAAGCAATACAAGGTTCTGAATCAATTCTTGCGTGTTTTATTTGATTGAGAATATCCTGGCATTTACGCAACGAGGGTGACATTGCACCATTTAACTTTAACCAATGACGAAAAACATATTGTTGTTTTAATGTCGTCAAAGTTAAAAATGCATTTACATTCAGAATATTGGTTTCATCGCCAAGGCATAGCTGTAAATCTTGGATGAGATATTCATCTAATAATGCTTGTGCATGCTGACAATGCTGTGCTGTTCTAGCGATACAGGTTTCAACACTTTCACTCAAGGTTTTTAAAGGCGGCAATACCATTTTTCGTAGATAATTACGTCGAAAACGCAAGTCGTTATTGGATTTATCTTCAACCCAAGTTAACTGCTCAGTCTTTGCATAAAGAACTATTGCATCTCTGCTGACATCCAACAAAGGTCTAACAAGTTTTGCTTTGCCTAGTCTTTTGCTTGGGACAATGGCGCCTAAGCCTTGCAATCCGCTTCCCCGAATCATTTGTAATAGAAAGGTTTCAGCTTGATCGCTTTGCGTATGTGCTGTTAATAAAACATCTTTTTCTTGAAGAAGATCTGCAAATGCTGCATAGCGTTTTATTCTTGCTACATTTTCAAGACTTTCTCCAGGAGGAATGATTAATTGCAAACTGACAATCTGTAAAGGCACCTGATACGATTGACATGTTTGTTGACAATGTAGTACCCAATTGTCGGCATCTTTTTGGAGACCATGATTGACATGAATCGCACGCAGTTGAAATCCAAACTGCGGCTTTAATTTCCATAGCGCATGCAATAACACATGCGAATCACGCCCTCCGCTATAGGCTACGACGATGTTCGTCGCAGTTTGTAACTGTAACCAAACTGAAAGCCTGTCTACAATTTCAAGCATTAGTTTCCTAATCCTCTCCTAATGCCATCCAACGCTTATAACGCAAATCCACAAGGCGTTCTTTAGGGATCTTCTTTACCAATTGAATGTTATTGATAAGATGAGATTTAAGCACTTCAGCCATTTTGTCCATATTACGGTGTGCACCACCTAAAGGCTCAGGAATGATGCCATCAATTAAACCCAATGCAAGTAACCTTTCTGCTGTGATGCCCATGATCTCTGCAGCATCAGCTGCCTTTTCTGCGCTCTTAAAGAGTATGGTGGCACAGCCTTCCGGTGATATAGTGGCATAATAGCTGTACTGCAGCATTAATACTCTGTCGGCGACCCCGATCCCTAATGCCCCACCCGAGCAACCTTCCCCAATCACGACTGCCACAATGGGGGTATTTAATTGCGCCATATCAAATAAATTTCTGGCTATCGCCTCACTTTGCCCACGTGCTTCAGCATCAATGCCAGGGTAAGCACCAGGAGTGTCAATTAAAGTAATGACGGGTAAAGAAAACTTCTCTGCCAATTCCATCAGTCTTTTTGCACGTCGATACCCTTCAGGATGTAACATGCCAAAGTTACGATAGATTTTCTCTTTCGTATCTCTTCCTTTTTGTTGACCAATCACCATCACAGGTTCGCCATCAAGTCGAGCAATACCTGCGACAAGCGCATGATCATCGGCAAAGGTCCTATCGCCATGTAATTCATCAAAATCTGTGAATATCCTGGAAATGTAATCCAAGGAAAAGGGGCGCATGGGGTGGCGGGCCAGCTGCGTAATTTGCCAGGCCGTTAAATTTTTAAATACATTTTGAGTTAACTCTCGGCTCTTGGCTTGAAGACGAGTCACCTCTTCTCCAATATTGATCTCACTGTCTGAGCTAACTAACCTAAGAGCTTCTATTTTGGCATCTAGTTCAGCAATAGGTTGTTCAAAATCAAGATAATTAGGATTCATTATTTCTAACCTGAATAAACGTTACATTTGAATTTTGACCAATTTGGCGGGAAGCTTACTACTTTTTCGACAAGATTTCTTCAGCTCAAGAATTAAATTATAGCATTCTGGCAGCAGTCCAACCAATAAAATCATAAAAAATGAAAATATTTTAATAATCCCTTGTAATTACGCGATAATATTGTCATATTCTTTACATGAATGCGAAGTTGTTCGAATAGGTGTTGTGTGTAAACTTAATATCTATAAGAAACTTTGTGTTCAGACTTAGTACTAACATAACACCATCAGGAGTGTTCTAGATGAAACGGACGTCCAAAACAGCTCTAGCTCTTGCTGCGGCAGCAGCTGCACTCTTTGCAACAGGTTGTTCTACAATGTGCGGCGAATCACATGAAGCCTTAGTTAAATGCGCAGGTTCAAATGCGTGCAAAGGCTCAAGTGAATGTGCTACACCAGACAACTCATGCAAAGGCCGCAACGGTTGCAAAGGCAATGGTTGGTCATACATGACCAGAAGTGAATGCGTAGGAACAGGTGGTTCAGTCGTAGACTAAACCTTCCTCTACCTCTAAGGTAGCAAGTTTCGGCTTGTTACCTTAGGCTTTTTTCTCACTAACCTCTCCAAGTGAATTTAAATGCGTAGTACAAAAGCGAATACTGCTCCTTTTCCTTATCTAGGTTTTGGGCTTGGCTTAAGAACAGATCACTACCAAGATATCATTGATCAACAACCCGCCATTGATTGGTTTGAAATATTAACTGAGAACTATCTTGTCCCAGGCGGAAAACCACTTTATTACTTAGACAAGATTAGTGAAAACTATCCTATCGTGATGCATGGCGTATCCATGTCGCTAGGAAGCATTGATCCATTGGATATGGATTACATGAAGCAAGTCAAGAATCTTGCTAAACGTGTTGATGCACGTTGGATATCAGATCATTTATGTTGGACAGGTATCCATCAAAAAAATATGCATGATTTACTGCCGTTACCATACACCGAAGAAGCTTTAAAACATGTGGTATCGAAAATTAAACAAGCGCAAGATTTCTTAGGAACTCAGCTCTTAATAGAGAATCCTTCAACCTATCTTACATTTTCTAGCTCGACATTAACTGAATGGGATTTTATGCGGGAAATGGCATTAGCTGCCGACTGCTTAATTTTGCTAGATATTAATAATATATATGTTAGTGCTTTTAATCATGGCTTTGATCCAATCGATTATTTAAAAGCGATACCTGCGAATAGAGTTCAGCAAATGCACCTTGCCGGCCATACCAATAATGGGGATCACATCATTGATACCCATGATCACCCTATTATTGATCCTGTCTGGAAACTCTACGCTCAATCTCTAGAGTACTTTGAAAGAGTCTCTACAATGATTGAAAGAGATGATCATATTCCTGCTTTATCTGTTTTAATCCAAGAACTTGAACAAGCCAAACATATCGCAGCAGATGTATTTCAGGTGGAACATGCAGGTGCTTAAACAACTCCAATCTCATTTTCAAGAATATTTAACCCATGGCTCAAATCATATATTTCCTGAAATTGCGCCTGATGAACGCTTTAGCGCTGATAAGCGTTTAAGAGTTTATTTTGATGCTTATCGTATAAGATTAATGGAAATTTTAAAGCTTGATTTTCCAAAGACCCATACTCTATTAGGTGATGATGCCTTTGAACAAGCATTTCTAAGCTACTTGCTTCAATTTCCTTCAACACATTTTTCAGTAAGATATTTTGGTCAACAATTTAGTCAATTTCTCGCATCAACTCCCCCCTATTCCAATTGCGAAGTATTTGCTGAAATGGCGCAATTTGAATGGGCAATTAATTTTACGATTGATGCCAAGGACGCTAATCTTGTGACATCACAAGATTTGGCAAGTATAAACCCTATGGATTGGCCAAGTTTGCATTTTGCATTTCATCCCTCAGTTATTAGCCATTGTTTTGCATGGGATACCCCACAACTATGGCAACACATTGATAGCGAAAAACCAGAACGTGCGCCGGTCAAACATGAAACTCCTATTAGATGGTTGTTATGGCGTAAAGGCTTAAGAAGCTTGTTCCAATCTTGCAATCCGGCTGAAAAATTAATGTTTGAAGCCATTCAAGCGAATGCGGATTTTGGTGAAATTTGTGAATCTTTGATTGATACCGTTCCTGAAGATGATATCCCCATGACGGCTGCTCAAACGCTAAATAAGTGGATCCACGAAGAAATGGTCAGCAAGATTTATTAGGCTAACACAAAATAAAAATTAATGATAATTTCGGTTAAATACCTTATAATGCCGATTGTTCATCAACCCTATGACACTTGAAGTATAAATGATCTCAAAAAATAATATATTGCCGATGCTTTCTTATATATTTCAACTTCCATTAAGATGGATTGATAACAAAGCGACTCCGGAGCATTTAGGACCTAATAAAATTGATTGGTCCCGTATTATTCCTTTTATAGGAATTCATGTTGCTTGTTTAGCCGTATTCTTTGTCGGTTACAGTAAATTCGCGCTAGGCTTAGCATTATTTTTATACGCATTAAGAGTATTCTCAATCACTGCTTTTTATCATCGCTATTTTTCGCATAAAACTTTTCAAACCAATCGCTTTTGGCAATTTATTTTTGCTGTGTTAGGTCTGACAGCTATTCAAAGAGGACCTCTTTGGTGGGCATCCCATCATCGTGAACATCATATGGTGTCAGATCAAGAAGCCGATCCACATTCTCCTGTACAACATGGATTTTTGTGGAGCCATTTTGGCTGGTTTTTATCTAAGAAATATTTTCACCATGATCCCAAACGGATCCAAGATTTTAATCGTTATCCCGAACTAAGATTTCTAGATAGATTTGACGTAATTGTCCCCATTGTCTTTGGGATCGGTCTTTATGCTCTGGGTGAATACTTAAGAGTTGCTCATCCTGCATTAGGTACCAATGGCTTACAATTGTTTATTTGGGGCTTTTGTATTTCAACGGTATGTGTATTCCATGCAACTTTTACCATTAACTCTTTGTCGCATTGTTTTGGTAAAAAGCCTTTTAAAACCTCAGATAATAGTAGAAACAACATATTCCTTGCTTTGCTCAGTTTCGGCGAAGGATGGCATAACAATCATCATCACTATCCAGCAAGCGCCAGACAAGGTTTCAAATGGTGGCAAATTGATATTACCTATTATTTGTTATTAGGTTTAGAAAAATTAAGAATCATTAAGGATTTACGTCAACCGCCAGCTTCTCTTTTAAGAGAAGGTTAAATTATAAAAACCTCAGCGCCGAAGGGCTTCTGGGGGGCTGCTCAACTTCTGGAGTATCTCCCTCGAAACCACCCTCAGCTAAATCCAATAGATTCAAACTTGCTGAACTGCGTTTCATTGAAGGACTCACAATCAACATAGGTTGTTGTTCTTGACTCCATTCACTTTGCAGCATTTGCGGCTCTTGCAAGACTTCCTGTTGTCTAAGCCCTCCGGCATCTTCTTGTGGGGCCATCGCGCGTCCTGATACATCTTGTTCAGATAATGTTTGATTCAAATTTCGCTGAGCGTTGAGTAAAGCCTTTTTAAGATAACACCGACTATCAGCAAGAGATCCGGAGAAGGAAACATTTTTATCCCCCAGACAATCAAAAGCACCAAAAAACTTATCTAAAAAATCGCTCTTGGCTTTAAATCTATTCGTATAAAACAAATATTCTTCAAAAGAGAACTGAATATAAGCTTGATTATCAGACACCTCTTGTCTCTGGGCTTTGAGAACCAGATCCTCTATTACTGCCTCAATTTCTCTTAATTTCTCTAATCTAGTTGTAAAAATTTTACAACGTATCTCTTCTTCTGCCATTAAAAATTCAGCACAACCTACAAGAGAAAGTGAGCTCATTTTTTGCTCTACATTGACAAAAGTAGACATCTTAAGTTCGCCACTGATGATACGAATAATACCGTCTAATTTTTGTTTGATATCCAAAACGACCGGAAGGGAGTGACCTTGAAGTTTTTCTAAGCAGAATAACAAAAAAGCTATGGTATCATTTTTGAACTGGTAGGTTTTGTTTAATGATTCATTAGGTTCTTTTAATTGTTCCAATTTATATTTAATATTTGACAAGTCTTCAACCAAGCTGGCTAATGCTTGTAAAAAAACCGAAGTATTTTTCTGAGTTACTTTTAATTGAAAATACATAAAACCCTTTCTTTTCTTTAATCACGCAAATGGCGTTTTTTCTTTTTTGCAATGTTGATATCTTCTTTGATAGTCGTTTGTGGGTCACTTTCGGCTGTGACAATTGGTTTTGCAACTTCTAGTTGTTTCACCACAATTTTTCCATCACTACCACGTTTATTTAAACTGGTATTGCTTGCATAATAAGTAAATTCCCCAGCTTCTTTGGGTGTAAATTGCCATTGCAATTTAGTATTTCCATTAATTACCATCGCATCTTGAGTCATACTTGAGGTGCCATACACAGAAATAGTTGATACCTTTTGTCCAAAATTGCCAATATTAAATGCAATACTATCGGCGCTATCATTGTCAATAACCAATAAATATTCCTGCCCTACATCAAACTGAAATTGTTGGGGTTCAATCATTGGTGATTGCGCGCTTCCTACTACTGCGGCATCAATTAATATTGGACCAATTGCGAACGCTGGTTGAATGGATAAACTTAAAATAATTGGAACAAGCGTTTTCATATTTAAGCGCACAATAACTTCCCTGTTTTGACTATATTATATTATTTTACTTTTGCTTTTGGACGAGATGCAGGATTTTCAGCTGCAATTTCATTTTGAATGACTTCTACTTCTGCCGCAGTGAGATCTACCCCTTTCATTTGAAATTTTGTTACATTACATTCTTTACATAAACCTTTAAGAATGACTTTGAGATCTTCTTTATTCACAACATTCAATGTAAAAGTAAGATCGTATTCTTTATTCCCCTGTAAATTTTGCTGCACTCTCCATTTATTATAAGATTCAAAATAAGCAGCAAAAGAGCGATTTAATCCATCGAGTGATGTCGTACTGACTGGGGTTAATTGAAAAGAAGCCGTATCTTGATCCATAGCCATCTGACAACGATGCTCAGTATTGCCAATTTTACGTGAAACAGTAAATTCTTTATTATGTAAATTGGTAATTGCATCTTTTTGAGGAATGGACCAAGCTGATCCTTTAAATTGATTTGAAAAAGCTGTAGCCAAAGCTGCTCTTAAGTAGAGTAAATTGGCTTCTTTTTTATCTTTGTTTTCAACTGGCTTATTATTTGCAGCTGTTACTTGCGCACCGGCTCTTGCTGCTTGTTGAGCCTGGGCCATCGCCTTTTTTCTTTCTTCTTCTTTAGCCTTTGCTATTGCCTCAGCTTTGGCTTTTTCAATAGCCTTTTTTCTTGCTTCTTCCTTGGCCTTTGCTATTGCCTCAGCTTTGGTTTTTTCAAAAAGCTTCTTCTTTGCCTCTTCTTTGGCCTTTGCAGTAGATTTTGCTACTGGTGCTTTTTTGGCATGAGGCGCATGTTTTGCTACTGGCGCTCTTTTGGCTTGAGGTGCAGCTACTCTTGTGCCTTCTACGGCGGCGGCGGCTAAAGAATTTCGGGTTGTTCTTGCCATGGTTTACATCCAACTGAAAATAATGGTTAGATTGTAAAGAACTAACTTAAACCGGTCAAGTAAGTTGGTTGGCTTATTAATGTCATAATATCACAGGTAATTTCCAGGCTAACATAGCGAATAATGTGCCATAAACAGGCAATTTAACATATTGAAAACCATAGAGCTTATATAAAATATTACATATCGTTAATACAATAATCGCCGGATAACAAACTACCATAATGGGGTGTAAAAACTTCATAATAGAAGTAAAACCAAGATTCGAAAAAATAACTGTAATTACCATCGTAATCACCATCATCCACCCATAACTAAAGGGGATCTTTGCACCAATCTTCGTATTCATGATCTCAACATGAATCACATCAACAACAGCAACTGCTAAGCTCATTACTGTGGTAATACAGGCTAGCCCAATCGCAATATTTGCCACAACAGCAAATTTTACCCCTAACAAGTGAACAGCTAGGTTTGCTAAAACTTGTTCTGGCACTGCGCCAATTAAAGCTTGATGATGAGCTGCAGCACTATAACAAAGCCCAACATAAATAATCCCTAGCAATCCCCCACCGATGATACTAGCAACAACATAAGTTGGAATTAATTTCGATTTAACATCAGACAAAGAGCTAATATTTAGCTTTTCTTTCAGTAACATCCAAATACTGACGGAAAAGAAAAGCGAAGCTAGTAAGTCCATTGTGTCGTAACCTACCGCTAAACCTTCTTTAATTGCAGTCAATGGGGTATAGTTACTTTCAGGTAAGACTCCTACTTTTAGTACACTGACAATAATGATGATGATCAAAGTTAAAATTAAAAGCGGACTTAATACATAGCCTAAAATTGGAATAATGAAATTTCTGCGTGCAATCAAAATTAAAGTGATGAATCCTGCAAGAATACTAAATAGACCTAAACTCAAATCAGGAAAATAAGGTTGTATTGCGCCATAAGAAACAATAAAACATCTTGGCATCACACCGATTGGGCCCAGCAAGGCAAGAATAAGTAGCACAGCAAAATAGCCAGGTATTTCTCCAATGCGATAGAAAAATTGTTTGCAATCCCCTTCAAATAACACACAACCCAATAAACCAAGTAATGGCGCCCCCACCGCAGTGATGGTTAACCCAACTAAGGCCCAGGGGATCTGTTCTCCTGTCATTTGACCTAACAATAATGGAAAGACCACATTTCCTGAACCAAAAAACATTGAAAAAATCGCAATACCAGTTGACCAGGCGACAGCAATGGAAGGTAATTTCATGCTTTATGAAACCTTTAAGGGATGACAATTGATTTTAGGATGAATAACGAAATGCAGACAATAAACTTTGCTTTCTGAAAACACAAAGTTATCGACTAACTGATTGTCATTTTATTTTGGGTTGTTTGCTACGAGGTACTCTTGGCACAACAGTAGGCGCCACAGGTGCAACTGTCTGTGTAGTGCTTCGTCCATAAAAGGGTAGATAACTTAAGAGAGTATGACCAAAATTTGATAGCCCACTGCCTGCAGCTCCTACGGCACGAGAAGTGAGATTTACTGGATTCATGCCATCCACGGTGTCATTGACATGCCCTAATGTATTTTTAACTTCAGGCGTTAATGTCGATACTGTTTTTTTCATCTCACTAATAACTTCATTGACTTCATTGAGTGTCACCTTTGATTCAATAACTCTTGCATTCACACTTTCAATGGTTTTATCAAAATTTGTAACCACATTCTTAATGTGCAATGCTAAATCTATCAAATACCTTCCAATGATTATCACCAGATAGGTTGCAATACTTATTCCTGCTACCGTCGCAACTGCTGGTAAAAATGCCAAGGTTGCATCATAAGCAATTATCGCAGTAGACACGATTGCTGATAACAAAGAGTATTTTTCTTCAGGTTTTTGAAATGACATGACGCCTGCTTAAATCAAAAATGTACATGCAGATAACAGCATATTACCTAAGCAAACAAACCACTGTCCATTGTTTAACTCATTCACGACAAGTTTAGCGGATAAACTCACACCTCAAGACAAGAGGTGTGAGTGAACAAAAAGAAGGATTTATTTTTTACCTGGCCCTCTTTTCTTTTTATTAACGTGCTGAACTTTTGGTTCTTCAGAATCAGACAATTCAACCTCTTCAACGACTCTTTTAGGAGCAGGCTTTTTCTTAACAGCAGGTTGTTTAATTTCTGGTTCATCAGAATCAGATAATTCAAGCTCTTCAACAGGTTTTTTAGGCGCAGGCTTTTTCTTCGGCGCTGCTTCTTTAGGACCCGTTTTCGGTGCATTTTTAGCATGCGTAATTGCTTTGCTAGGTGTTTTATCAATTGCTAAATCAGGACATTTTGTATAAACATACTCAAGCAATTTTTCCAAAATAGTTGGTAAATGTGCTTCTAGTTCTCTCTTGATTTTTTGAACACTAGCAAAATGATCCCCTTTTACTTCTTCAAAAATTACTTCTAAAGCTAGAGTGTCATCTTCGTCTAATTCAAGCTCTTTACAAAATGCTTTAGCATTAGATTCAAATTTTTTAACTGCTTCTTTAAGATCTATATTACGTAAATTTTCGGCTGTTTGCGTACTCTTTAGAATCTTAACCAATTCTGTTTGTTCTTTTTTACTTAATTTCTCAATATGCCCAGATTTTTCTGCAACACTCATGACTCCTTGAAATATTTTCGGAGAAAGTAGTTGAGCAGAAAAGTCTTTCATGTTTTGAAAAGCAGGACTGTCGGAACAGAATTCTTTAAATTTTTCCACCGAACCATTAAATTGAGGAATTTTATCAGCAGCAATTTTTGCAAAAACACTCAATTGTTCATCTGAGGTAACATAATCCAAAAATTCCGCTGTTTTTATTTCAATCTTTTCGAAGATAGAGCTCCATTGTGCTGATACTTGTTCATCAGTCCCAAGAAACTTCTTCAACTTTTCAAAATCTTTCATTCCTTCTTTATAATTTTTCGTAATTTCTTCTTTGATCATTTTTTTAACAACACTTTGACCAAGTGATGTTGAGGCAGCAAAGCCAAGAACTGAACCTAGCATTTTAATTTCTCCAATAGTTATACAGCTATGATGTGGTTGGATTATAACTACCTCAAAAATCACCACAAGTAGTTATTCACGTTATTTCGCAAAACGCGCATATTACAGGATAAACGGAAATGTTAGTTTTATGACTTTTTGAGGGGCTAAAAAAAGAGAATAGTCAGAAAAGAAAACTCGCACCCCTTCGAATAGGGGTGCGAGTGGCTCAACACAATTATTTATCTTTTGCCTGGGCCTTTCTTCTTAACAGGAGCTTTTACAACTTCTTCTGGTTCATCAGAATCAGACAATTCAATTACATTTTCCTCATCTTCATCTTCTACTTCTACTTCCTTTTCAGCTTTTCTTTTAGGAGCAGGCTTCTTCGGAGCAGGTTTGGAGTTAGGGGCCTTTTTAGGAGCAGCTTTAGAATGTATAACTGTCTTTGGCGCATCTTCAATGGCTAAATGTGGGCATTCAGTATGAACATACTCTAACAATTTTTTCAAAACTGTAGGCAAATGCGCTTCTAAATCCTTTTTGATTTTCTCAAAACCGGCTAAATGCTCACTTACTAAATCATCAAAAATAGTTTCTAAATCTTGAGTATCATCTGCATTGAGCTTTAACTCTTTGCAAAAAGCCATACCGTTCTTTTTAAATCCATCTAAGGATTTTTTCAAATCGATATCTTTCAAATTATCAGCAATATCATCGCTTTTTAGTATTTTAACCAATTCTGCTTGGTCTTTTTTGCTTAATTTTTTAATATCGCCTGCTTTTTTAATAACGGCAGATAGCCCTTCATAAATATCAGGAGAAACCAATTTTAAAGCAAATTCTTTCATTTTTTTAATGGCAGGACTAGCTTGTAATGCTTCTTTAAAATCTTTTACGGAAGCATAATCACCTACTTTCTTACCAATAATGGCAGCAAAAACATCTAATTGCTCATCTGCGGTTGCAAAAGTTAACAATTCACCAGTTTTGGCTTCGACTTCTTCCAAAGTTGCGCTTAATTCTTTTGATAATTTTTTGTCACTTTTAATTGTTTTCTTAATGCTTTCAATTTCTACGCCAGCCTCTCCAAAGTGCAATTCAATACGCTCTTTTAAGTAGCCTTTGATCCAGCCTTGACCATATGAAGTGGCAGCGCCATATTTAATTGCTGCATTTTTTGCTTGTTCGATATAATCCCACATGTTTAGTATCCTCATTAGTTAATTAGCTATGGTGTGGTGCATTATAACCGCAGATGCAGGCATGACAAGTAGTTATTCACCCTATTACGCCAAAAGAACAAAATAACTGACAAGCGGAAATGTTAGTTGTATAACTATGTGGTGATTATTAATATGATAAGAAATTAATTCATGTTACGGTGGATTTTACATGCATCGCATAGCCTCCTTTAAAAGGCATGCAATAGGGCTTCGGATCTCCTATTTTTATAAATTAATATTCAAGCTCAACCGTACAAGCGATAAGCTCGTAGATTTTTCGAAGATTAGAATCAGAAGGGACAATATTCCATTTGTTATCAAGTTTAATTTGCGCACTTGCGATATCGTTTTGATATTCGATATATATTGAGCAAGAACCACGTTCTTGTAAACTTAATGTATCTCTTAAACGTTGAAGATGTTCTTCAATAAGAGGATCATTTGGAAGACGAATTTTAAGTCTTTTCGCAAAAGTTTCTCTTGCCATTGCTAATGTGTATATCGATTGCGCTCTCACTTTCATACTACCAGAGAAGTTATCTAGCCCTGCCAATCCTTCAATAATCAGTAATTGATCTTTTAAAATCAGATCTCTATATTTTTGATAAGGATCGGGAAAAACGGTAACTTCAAAACGATCATGGCCATCATCTAGCATCACCACAGCCATTCTATCGCCATTTTTTGTGACTAAACTTCGAATAGAGATGACAAGTCCTGCTACAAATACTTTTTGATCTTTTTTAATATTGGTAATTTGTTTTAATTTAACAACACCCAATTTTTTTAACTCAACATCAACCGTTTGTAAAGGATGTCCCGAAAGATACATCCCCAAAGATTCTTTCTCACCTTGTAATCTTTCTTGAGCAGTCCATGGTTTAACGTGAGCAAGTATGGCTTTAGATTCAAGGATATTTCTATCTTCTTGAAACAAATCAGTTTGACCGTTCGATAAATTTTTTGACAATTGTTCAGCACGTTGTAATGCTTCTGCTAACATTGCCATTAAAGCAGAACGTTCATATCCAAAACTATCCATGCTGCCGGATTTAATCAAAGACTCAAGTACTCGTTTATTGACCTTACGGGGATCTATTCGTTCACAAAAATCAAAAAAATCGATAAATGGCTTTTCTTTACGTTGTTCAATAATATGTTCAATAGCCCCTTCACCCACTCCTTTAATCGCACCCAAACCATAGAGAATGTGATTTTGTTCATTCACAATAAAAGCATATTCACTTCTCTTAATATCGGGTGCGATCACCGTTATGTCACATTGTTTGCATTCATCAATTAAATTAACAATTTTATCCGTATTATTCATGTCCGCAGATAATACGGCTGCCATAAATGGACTGGGAAAATGCGCTTTTAACCAGGCTGTTTGGTAAGAAACCAAAGCATAGGCTGCAGAATGTGATTTATTAAAACCATAACCTGCAAATTTTTCCATCAAATCAAAAATGCCACTGGCCACTTTTTCATCAACACCACGCTTTGTTGCGCCTTCAGTGAAAATAGTTCGTTGCTGGGCCATTTCTTCAGGCTTCTTTTTACCCATTGCCCGTCGAAGTAAATCGGCACCACCTAGAGTATAGCCAGCTAATACTTGCGCAATCTGCATGACTTGCTCTTGGTATAAAATGACACCATAAGTTGGTTTTAAAATAGGCTCAATCGCAGGATGGGAATATTCAACTTTCGCTCGACCATGTTTACGATTAATAAAGTCATCTACCATGCCAGACTGTAATGGACCAGGTCTAAATAAAGCTACCAATGCAATGATTTCTTCAAACTGATCCGGCTGTAATCTTTTAATTAAATCTTTCATCCCACGAGATTCAAGCTGAAAAACTGCAGTCGTTGCGCAATTTTTGAGTAAATCAAAAGTTTTTGAATCATTTAAGGGGATATGTTGTATATCAATGAGCGGCAGATGTTGTGCTTTTAAAAGCACATTTGCATTGATAACTGCCCAATCAATAATTGTTAATGTTCTTAAACCTAAAAAGTCAAACTTCGTTAATCCAATTGCTTCAACATCGTCTTTATCAAATTGAATGACCGCATGCTGACTTCCCTTTTCACAATACAATGGAGCAAAGTCTGTCAGGGCCGATGGTGCTATCACTACCCCCCCTGCATGTTTGCCTACATTACGAGTCACGCCTTCTAATTTCTTCGCCAAATCAATGAGTGTTTTTACTTCTTCTTCTTCTTCATATCTTTTTTGAAATGCTGGTTCTTGAGAAAGCGCTTTTTCTAAGGTCATACCAATTTCAAAAGGAATGAGTTTGGCAATTTTATCCACGAAGCCATATGGCAAAGCTAAAACACGTCCAACATCTCGAACCACCGCTTTTGCAGCCATGGTACCAAAAGTGGCTATTTGTGAAACGGTATGACGTCCATATCTATCGGCAACATATTCGATCACCCTATCACGATTATCCATGCAAAAGTCGATATCAAAATCTGGCATGGAGACACGTTCTGGATTTAAAAATCTTTCAAACAATAATTCATAATCCATTGGATCTAGATCAGTAATTGCTAACACATAAGCAACTAATGAACCTGCTCCGGATCCTCGACCAGGTCCCACTGCAATTTTATTAGATTTTGCCCATTGAATAAAATCAGCAACAATTAAAAAATAACCTGGAAAACCCATCGTGCTTATTACTGATAATTCGGTATGCAAACGGTCTTCGTAAATTTTTGTTATTTCTTGAATTTTCTCGAAGGTATATTCTTTTTGCTTAAATTTAAAACTTAAGCGTTGCGCTAGTCCTTCAACAGAAGCCTTATGCAAAAATGTATCTTCTGTCATCCCATTGGGGACAGGAAAGGAAGGTAAAACTGATATATCCAAAGTTAAGAGCAAAGAACAACGTTTTGCAATTTCAACAGTATTGAGAAGAGCTTGAGGAATATCAGCAAACAATGCCCACATTTCATCACTAGAACGAAAATATTGCTGCTCACTATAACGTTCTTTATTAGCAAGTTCTAACGTTGTGCCCTCTTGAATACACACTCTTGCAAGATGTGCTTCACAGTCTTGTTTTTCTAAAAACACAACATCATTGGTTGCAACTAAGGGACAATTAAATTCTTTTGCTAAATCTAAAATGGCTTTCTCATAAATATTTTCGCCACTTCTATTAGTGCGTTGTACTTCTATATAGTACCTATTATGAAATACATGCATCCATTCTTTGAGTGAACTTTTCGCTTTTTCAAAGGATTCTTGTAAAATTGCTTGTCCAATTTCACCCGTTTGCGCCCCACTTAATGCAATCAAACCTTCAGCGTACTCAAAAACCCATGATTTTTTCACAATAGGAACAGCTAAATGCTCACCTTCTTGATATGCTTTACTAATGAGCAGACTGAGATTACGATAACCTTGCAAATTTTGACACAATAAAACAACTTTATGGTAGGGGTGACTCTTATCTTCACTTTCTACCCATATTTCACTGCCAACTATCGGTTTAATACCATTTTGAATCGCTTCTTTATAAAATTTGACTATGCCAAATAAATTACAAACATCTGTAATAGCAATGGCAGGCATCTCCTGCGCTTTTGCTAATTCACATAAAGGTTTTATTTGTACAATACCATCTACAATGGAATATTCCGTATGTAGATGTAAGTGTACAAACGATCTGTTCATATGTTTTATAAAACTTCTCTTACTGGCGCAAAACTGCGTCGATGAATAGGAGTTGCACCATATTTTTGTAATGCAACCATATGATCTTGCGTACCATAACCTTTATGTTTAGCAAAACCATACTCTGGATATCGTTTATCAAGCACTGTCATTAAGTAATCACGTATGACTTTGGCAACAATAGAAGCGGCACTTATTTGCACAACAGTATCATCACCACCAATAATAGCTTGCGATGGCATCTCCAAATAGGGGCAACGATTACCATCAACTAAAACCTTATCAGGTCTTACCGCTAAGTTATTAACGGCTCTTTGCATTGCTAATAATGATGCCTGTAGGATGTTAATTTTGTCTATTTCAATGACAGAGGCAAATCCATAAGCCCAAGCTACTGCATTTTGCTTAATTAATGTGCTTAATTCATTGCGTTTCTTTTCAGATAATTTTTTGGAGTCTCTTAAGCCTGAAATCTGTTTGGGGTGGATTATTACTGCCACCGCTATCACAGGCCCAGCCAAAGGGCCACGTCCGACTTCATCAACACCAGCCGTTAAAGTCATATTCACTATCCCTTTATACTCTTTTCAATTTGCTTTTAGGCTAGGCGCCTAGCGAAAGAATCCCCAGGAATGTACGCTTTGGTACATGACTGGGGTGATTGAGTGCTGGCAACAACGCCTAAAAGCAAATTACTTCGAGTATATTAATTTTCCTATTGCAGTTGCTGCAGTTTCTCCTGCATTTTTCTTTAATTCAAGATGCATTTTTTCATAGAAAGCATACTGTTTTTCATTGTCTTTCGGTGAATCCAAAAAGGCTAATAATTGTTGCCCCATTTTCTCGGGTATCACATCGGTTTGAATAAACTCTGGCATCACACATTTATTCGCCAATAAATTTGGCAAACCAATATACGGGATCTTAACAATGCGTTTTGCTATAGCAAAGACAAACGGAGACATTTTATAAGCTATCACGGTTGGTCTTTTAACTAACATTGCTTGAAGAGAAGCCGTGCCCGAGGCCAATAAAATAGCATCGCTTGCTGCCATAATTGTGGTTGCTTGCCCTTGAAAAATATTAATATCCAATCCACCTAATTCTTGCAAATAAGCTCTCAATTGTTGCTCACGCATTTCATTAGGACAAGCACTGATAAAGCGAATATCGGGATTGCGCTGTAGCATCCATTTCGCTGTTTGAATAAAGTCTTTTGCTAAATATTTAAGTTCCTGAGCCCGAGAACCAGGTAAAAGCGCAACTATTTTTCCTTCAAGAGGTAAATTGAGCGTTAAGCGGGCTTCCTCTTTATTAGAATGTAGGGGAATGCTATCAGCCAGTGAATGACCGACAAAACAAACTGGAATACCATTTTCCTCAAAAATTCGTTTTTCAAAAGGAAAAATAGTTAACATTAAATCAATTGCTTTTTTAATCGTTTTAATGCGCGATGAACGCCAAGCCCATACCGTTGGACTGACATAATGTACTGTCTTAATGCCTTTCGATTTTAAAACATGTTCTAAGGATAAATTAAAATCTGGCGCGTCAATACCAATGAAAATATCCGTTTTTTGATTTAAAAAATGCTGTTTTAAACCTTTACGAATGCGAAGAATTTCAGGTAACCGTTTTAATGGCTCAATAAAACCCATCACAGATAAACGATCTAGTGGATATAAGCTTTTGAAGCCTTGCGCTATCATCCGCTTACCACCTATCCCTTCAAAAATCGCATCAGGATAGCGCTTTTTGAGCGCAATTATCAGCGCTTGCCCCAGGATATCACCAGATTCTTCTCCAGCAACAATCCCTATTTTTAAACCCATTAACGAATAATACCGCGTGTTGATTTTTTGATAAAATCAATCAGCATAGGAATATGGCGACATTCTGGAATCATGGCTTCAAGTTTATGCACCGCATCTTCAAGAGTAAGCCCTTGACGATAAAGTGTTTTATAGGCGCGCTTTAATACCACTATCTCTTCTGAAGTAAATTGACGTCTTTTTAAACCCTCTACATTTAAGCCATAAGCTTGAGCAAGGTTTCCTGATACCATAATGAATGGAATGACGTCCTTCACTACCATACTGCCACCAGCACAAAAACAGTAACTGCCAATGTTGGTAAATTGATGAACTCCAACAAACCCGCCCAAATTTGCATAATCATCGACGGTAACATGACCGGCTAAAGATGCATTATTTGAAAAAGTTGTGTTATTACCTACCATACAATCATGAGCAATATGAACGTAAGCCATAAAAAGATTGTCATTACCAATCTTTGTTAAACCGCCACCAGGCACTGTTCCTCTTGATACAGTCGTACATTCTCTGAATATATTATTATCACCAATCTCAAGTCTGGTTGGCTCACCTGCGTATTTTTTATCTTGAGGCGCTTCGCCAATCGATGCAAATTGGTAAATTCTATTGTTGCGACCAATTTTGGTGGGACCATTCACAACAACGTGTGGACCAATCCAAGTACCTTCGCCAATTTCTACATTTGGGCCAATGATTGCATAGGGAGAAATTTCCACATTGGCAGCAATTTTAGCGCTTTTATCAATAATAGCTTTATCTGAAATCACTGACTCACTTCCCTCATCGCACTTAATATATCAACCGAGCAAACGATCTTACCTTCAACCGTTGCCTCACCGTGAATTTTCCAAAAATTAGCTTTATGGCCGGTGATTTCAACATTTAAAACCATTTGATCACCTGGTATCACCATTTGCTTAAATTTGGCGTTATCGATGCCTGCGAGAAAAAATATATGCTCGGCAGGACTACTTTTTGTTTTGGTATAAGCTAGTATGGCACCAGCTTGCGCTAATGCTTCTGTAATGAGTACACCTGGCATTACTGCGTTTTCAGGAAAATGTCCCATAAAGCATGGCTCATTAGCCGTTACATTCTTAATTGCTCTGAGTGCCATCTCATTATAATCGAGTACTCTATCAACCATTAAGAAGGGATAACGATGCGGTAGTAACTTAATTATCTCGTGGATAGTTAAAGTCTTGTTAGCTTCCGACAACACTCCTAAGCCTCCTTCAACTTTCTTTCTAATTCAAATAAACGCATTGCCAATTCATCAAGCTGATGAAAACGAACTAAATTTCGCTTCCATGTTTTCATATCCGTCGTTGTGATCCCTGAGGCATAAGCTCCTGGCTCTGATATCGATTGACCTACATTTGAGCTTCCAACAAGGTTCACAAAATCACCAATTTGAATATGCCCGACAATATTGGTTCCACCACCAATGAGACAATGCCTACCAATAACTGCGCTTCCAGCAATACCACAACAAGCTGCAATTGCTGTTCCATCACCAATTTTAACGTTATGACCAATTTGAATCAGATTATCTAAAATGACATCATTTCCAATTTCAGTATTTTCTATCGCACCTCTATCAATGGTTGTATTGGCGCCAATTTCAACTCTTGCACCAATCTTTACACCACCAATTTGGCCTACTTTTAACCATTTATCTTTATTTTTAGCAAAGCCAAATCCATCGCTTCCAATAACGACTCCTGAGTGAATATTGCAGTCTTGTCCAATATGACAATGATGGTAAATACAGACATTTGAATTTAAGACTGTGCCTTCACCTATTTCACAATCATCACCAATAAAACAACCTGCTTGCAAAATAACATTGGCACTAATTTTTACCCGCTCTCCAATCACACAATTGGGGCCAATAAAAGTTTGTGGATGTATTTGCGCGCTTTTAGCGATTGTTGCTGAGTGATGATGCTGTGGCTGAATTGAAACCGTAGGAAATAACAGCTCAATTACTTTTGCAAAAACCAATTTAGGATCAGTGCTTATCAATGCTGCATTCACATGGAACGCACTCACTTCATTAGCGGTTAAAATGACTGCAGACGCTTTTGTCGTCGGTATAAATTTACGATATTTTGCTTCGGCAACAAAGGCAATTTCGCCTTCTTTAGCATGAGAAATTGTGCCTACGCCAGCAATCCTAATATTAGGATCACCGTGCAACGTCGCGCCTGTTTGTTCTGCAAGCTCCCCCAAACTTAATGTTTGAGGGGTGTTTGCATTCGTTCTTGTTTTTATCAATTGCATTTCTTTTACGCTTGTGGCGCTATTGCTTTAACGACTTTGTCAGTAACATCAACAGTCTTTGCAGCATAGGGGACCACTTCTTTATGGATAATTAAATCGTATTTTTCTTTTTTCGCTAAATCGTCAACAACAACATTGATGCGATCCATGATTTTTTTCATTTCTTCTTGCTGACGCATAGCGGCATCTTCACGAAATTCAGATTGCATATGTTGTAATTCACGTTGACCGGCAACAACATCTTTTTCTAATTTTGATTTTTCAGCTTCGCTCATCACGGCGCTGTTTCTTTGTAATTTTTCTGCTTTTTCTTTTAAAGTTTTTTCAGCAGTAATAATTTTTTCTTCTCTTGTTTTAAATTCTTTCTTTAATTTTTCCATTGCTTCTTTAGCTTGTGGCGCTGAATTAACAATGGTTCTCATATCAATGACACCAATCTTGAGCGCATCAGCCGCAAAAGATTGCAAAGGTAAAGCACTTGCCACAACAAAACTCAATGCTAATAATGATTTGCGTAAATTTTTCACAATGATTCTCCTAAAACTAATAAACTGTTCCAAACGTAAATGAAAATTTCTGTATTTTATCGCCATCATGTTCATTCAATGGTGTTGCTAAACTAAACACTAAAGGCGCAATCGGTGACATCCAAGTTAACGACAACCCTGTGGAAAAACGTAAGCCAGTAGGATTACGGGACAACAAAGGATTCACTAAGCTTGTTGTATTTTGTAAATCGTAAACCTGTCCACCATCCACAAACCAAGAAAGTCGAACAGCTCGTGTTTCTGGTGCAATTAGGTTTGGTAACACTAAACCTGTTGTTGCTGTTACCAAGAAATTACCACCAAATGGGTTATTCAATGAATCTCTTGGTCCTAAACTGCTTTCTTCATAACCACGTACCGTACGCGAGCCACCTGCAAAAAAGTTTTTATAAAACGGCAAGCTTTCGGTTTTTTCATAACCAGTACCATACCCCAAGGTTCCACCAGTTGTGAAGATAAACCCATAACCTAAGCTTCGATACCATTGGAGATTATAAGTTAAACGACAATATTGTAAATCTGAACCAGGCACAGAGATAGTAAAACCTGCTGCTTGTTGTAAACCATTTTCAGGAAAAACATAACGATCAAATGTGTTATGTATCCAACCTGCCGCAAGCGTAACTTCGTTGCTCTGGTTACCATTGGTATTCACAAAGTTGGATATCTCAAGTGGAACAGAATTTCCCACCTTTAATTCTGTGGATTGGAAACCATAACCAAAAGTTAATCTGTCAACGGGTGACATTGGTAAACCGTAGCTGACATTGGCGCCAAAGGCATCGGTTGTATAACTTGTGATACTGGTTGATTTACCGAGATCTGTTTTACTATAAAAAAGATTAAACCCGCGGCTCATACCATCAATTGTATAGTACGGATTGTTATAGGCCATGCTGTAGGTAGTATAAGCTCTGCTATTGTTAAAACTTAAATCGATGCTTTTACCTGTACCCATAAAATTGCGGTTACTGATATTGGCATTAAACAGTAAACCATCCACATCTGAATAACCTACCCCCCCACCCAATTGACCTGCCGATGCTTCCTCAAGGGTATACAATACATCGACTTGATCGGTGGTTCCGGCTACAGGTCGCAGATCAACTTTTACTTCAGTAAAATATCCCGTTCGATTTAAACGAGCTCTTGAATCTTCAACATTCTTTGTATTGACTGGCGCGCTTTCCATTTGAATAATTTCACGACGTACGACTTCGTCTTTGGTTTTCGTGTTACCTTCAAATAAAACACGTCGAACATATATTCTATTGCCTGGTTCAACATAAAAAGTGAGTCTTACTTTGAGATCACCTTCTTGTATTTCAGGTACAGGATTAACTTTTGCAAAGGCATAACCTTCTTGCCCCAATCTATCTGTTAATGCCTTAACAATAGCGGCTACTTTTGCTCGGGAGAAAACTTCGCCTACTTCTAATTTAATAATGGGCATTAATTCTTGTTCAGATAATATTGTATCCCCTGATAACTGAAATCCACCCAAAGTGAATTGCTCACCTTCTTCAAGGTTAATCGTAATAAAAATATCTTGTTTATCAGGTGTAATAGATACTTGCGTTGAAATGATTCGAAAATTGAGGTAACCACGATCGAGATAATGGGTTCGCAGTGTTTCTAAATCTGCCCCTAATTTTTGTTTATCATACTGATCAGATTTTGTAATCCAACTCAAAGGATTCGAGGGAGCAAGCGTAAATGTACTTAACAAATCTGGTGTCGAAAATTTTCTGTTACCTACAATATTGATTGCTTTAATGCGAGCAGCCTGACCTTCATCAATCGTGATACTCAGATTCACGCGATTATGTTTTTGTTGTTCTACGGTAGTTTCAACTTTTACCGCATACTTCCCATGACTAAAATAAAGGCGCTCTAATTCATTACGAACTTGCTCTAGGATAGAGCGATCGAATACGTAACCTTCTGTTAACCCCGCGCTTTTAAGCGTCGACATTAAACTGTCTGTGGGTATATCTTTATTGCCAGAAACAACAATCTTACCAATGGTTGGTCTTTCAGTTACCTTAATTACCAATACATTGTTATCTCTTTCTAATTGGATGTCTTGAAAAAATCCAGTTTCAAATAATGCTTTTAATGCATCTGATGTTCTTGATTCAGATAATTCTTCACCCACATGGATAGGTAAATAATTTAGAACCGTCCCTTCGGTGATTCTTTGTAAACCCTCTATCCGAATATCTTTTACGACAAAAGATTCTAGAGCGTGCGCTGAAATGGCACAATGTGAAGCTAAAACAGCAAGAGCAACCAACCAACGATTCTTCATATCTGTATTTTTACTTATTTATAGTACTTATTTTCAGGCGCGCGCACATCTGGCGCAGCCGCCATACTAACACAGCACAAAATAAATTGAAGTCTTCGCAAGCTTAGAAACCAAATTAATTGCACTATTCTGGTCCCTCTCTTCTTCCACTCTTGTCTCTTGTCTCTTGTCCCCTCTCCCCTTGCGGGAGAAGGTTAGGATGAGGGGAATTTAAATCTTAAAATTTTACACCCCTCACCCTCGCCCTCTCCCGCAAGGGAGAGGGGATAAGATGGCGTCCCCACTAGGACTTGAACCCATGACCACAATTTATGTTATTCAACCCAATAAAAAAGGGCCCTGTTTCCAGAGCCCTTTTCAGACGATATAAAAGTGATCTTACGCTAAGTGACTACCAGCGAGATTCACCTCTACGGCCACCGCCTGCTCCACCACTACCTCCGGTAGCTTTGCGCTCTAGCGCAAACTTCACAACTACCTTACGGCCTCCAATCTCTTGCCCGTCGAGCTTCAAAGCGCCTTCAGCGCTTTTTGCATCAGCAAAAGTAATGAAAGCGAAGCCACGAGGACGGCCAGTAACGCGGTCTTTAGGGAATGCGATATCAGTTATTTCCCCAAATTCTGCGAAAGACTGACGTAAGGAAGCTTCATCAAGAGAGTAGCTTAGATTGCCAACATAAATTTTGTTTTGCATAAAAATTTCCAAAAGATACAAAAAGTTAAAACAATGCTAATTAGACATTGGACCTAAAGAGGGTTCTTACTTCTAGGGAATAACGTCACTTAGCAAGAACATTATAACGCAGACAATCGAAGATTGATAACAATTACACCTTAATTTGACCAGCGATTGCAAAAAATAGACGTAAGGTCATCAAAATAGACGCAATAAGTCGTTATAGAACGCTATTGTCATGAGGAAAAGCAAAAGCAGCATCCCTATTTTAAAGCTGAACATTTGAACTTTTTCTGAAACAGGGCGTCTTGTGATGATTTCAATGACATAATATAAGAGGTGGCCACCATCTAAAACTGGAATAGGCAATAGATTCAATACACCAAGACTGATGCTAATGAGGGCTAAAAAACTTAAATAGTATTGTATACCAACAATAACGCTCGCTCCGGCGCCTTGTGCAATGGTAATGGGCCCACTTAACGTACGAAGTCCAATGTCACCAATAATCATTTTGCCAATAATCCTAAAACTCAGCATTGTGTAATCATAAGTTTTTTGTGTTGCAGCAAATAAGGCTTGGATTGGATTTAATCGCTCCAATCGCTGCAAGGAATCAGGCAATTTTTCAGTTTTGACGACTAATCCAACAAAGCCAACAATTTCACCATTTGCATTTTCTTTTGCGCGCGGAATAAGAACGAGTGTTATCTCTTTTTCTTGTCGCTTTAGAACAACATTGAGTGATTGATTGATGCTAACAGTAGTCACATCAACAAAATCTTTCCATTGCGTAACGGGTTTTCCATTCACTTGAGTGATGACATCACCTGGTAAAATCCCTGCTATCTCGGCAGGTTCATTACTGATTATCTCAAGAATGACGGGAGGAATTGGCGGTATATAGGGTTCAATTCCTAATCCATGCGTAAGATCAGGTCTGGAACCTTTAAATTCCCAGTTGCTTATTTGAAGAACATGGGATTTCACTGGATTGTTAGGCTGTTTAGTTTCAATCTCAAGTTGATCTTTATCACCAAGGCGATTCATCAACTGCTTAGCAACTTGCCCCCAAGTGCGGGTGGGTTGGTGATCAACAGAAATAATTTCATCTTTTGCAACGATGCCTGCTTTATCTGCAATAGAACCAGGTTTGACTTCTCCAACAATAGGAATAGCACCTGCTATCCCTATCATGAACATTAACCAATAGGCAAAGATGGCAAACAATAAATTAAATGCAGGTCCAGCCAAGACAATGATAAACCTAGCCCAAACTGATTTTCGATTAAAAGTATAATCTAATTCTTCAACAGGAACCGCCCCTTCTCGCTCATCTAGCATTTTGACATAGCCGCCTAGAGGGATCGCAGCTATCACATACTCTGTGCCATGTTTATCTTTGCAAGACCACAACGATTTTCCAAACCCGACGGAAAATCTTAATACCTTTACCCCACATGCGCGTGCAACAATAAAATGACCAAATTCATGAAAAGTAACCAAAATACCAATGGCGACAATAAAAGCTAAAATGGAGATTAAAAAGGTACTCATAAATAATTTTTAATGACTTATAGATTGTATTAAATTAAATGTCTTTTCTCTGGCTAGTTTATCCGCCATCAAGATATCATCCAAGGTTTGTGCAGATAAATCGAAGAATTTTTGAAGTACTTTTTCAATAATAGTCGCTATCTGGACGAAGCGCATTTCTTTATTTAAAAACGCTTGTACTGCAACTTCATTACTGGCATTGAGTACAGTAGGAGCCGCTTTCCCAATATGAATAGCCTCGTATGCTAAAGATAAACATTTGAACTTGTCTTCATTTGGCGTCAAGAACTCGAGCTGTCCAATATCAGTTAAAGAAAGGGCTTTAGCCCCGGACGTTCTACGCTCTGGCCAAGATAAACAATGGGTAATTGGTATGCGCATATCGGGAGTACCAAGTTGTGCCAGTTGTGATCCATCTAGATATTCTACCAAGGAGTGAATAATACTCTGAGGATGAATAATGACATCAATCGCTGCTGGAGGCATTTGGAATAATTTGCTCGCCTCAATCACTTCTAAGCCTTTATTCATCAATGTGGCGCAATCAACTGTTATCTTCTTTCCCATTTTCCAGTTGGGATGCTTACATGCCATTTCAGGGGTCACCTGCCGTAACTCTTCCTGTGAAGCATGTAAAAATGGGCCTCCAGATGCAGTTAAAATCAAACGACTAACACCATCAGGGCGTTTCCCTGTCAGATAATTGGCAGGCATACATTGGAACAAAGCATTATGCTCACTATCAACAGGGAGTAATATTGCTCCTGTATTCGCTGCTCTTTCTAAGAGCAAATCCCCTGCCATCACCAATGCTTCTTTATTAGCAATTAAAATTTGTTTACCCGCATCAACCGCGCTCAACGTCGATAAAAGACCTGCACTCCCAACAATGGCACAAACAACTTTGGTCACTTGTTCAAGTTGAGCAATAAAGCATAAGCCTTCTTCACCGGATAAAACGTGAATATCAAGATGTGAAGTTTCAAGTAAAACACGCAGTTGCTGGGCAGCATCCGGCTCTGCCATCACAGCAAAGGCTGGAGTAAATTGATGACACTGTTCAAAAATTTTTTCTACATTAGTATTGGCACTCAAGGCTATCACTTCAAACATTTCTTGATGCTGACTGATAACATTAAGGGTATTTTGACCTATTGAGCCTGTCGATCCTAAAATGCTAATCCCACATTTTTGCATCATAACCCCTGGTTACAAACCCAAAGCAGACTCAATGCATAAAAAGGTAATGCGGCAATTAAACTATCAAGTCTATCGAGTATACCACCATGACCTGGAAGCAAATTACCACTGTCTTTGACCCCGGTTAATCTTTTGATAAGACTTTCAAAAAGATCACCAATCACTGCTAATAAAATTGTAATGTAAGCAATACTCATCCATGCCGCATATGAAGGAAGATCATTGATTTGGAAGCTAATGATACTAAATGCCAAAAGAGCTGTACTCATGGCTCCTAGCAATCCTCCCCAAAAACCAGCAAGTGTTTTCTTTGGGCTAATGAGTGCAGCTAATGGCGTCTTTCCCCATTTTCTGCCTATAAAATAGGCAAATGTATCTGTTGACCATACCAGTACAAATAATAATATTATCCAGAGTCCCCCATGCGGGATTCTCTTGATCGCAATCAGACCATAACATGCCAAAGAAAGCATAAGAATACCGATGCAGGCTTTTGCAATATTGGATTGCAAAATGAGTGGCGCTTGCCCTTGATAAGATAAAACCCAATAGACTGGCGCAAGCCACAACAACGCCCCTAGCATTAATATCCATGCGCTGTTTAGAAAATAAATGATACCTAGCGTGAGCAGAAAACAAAGAAGGAATAATGCTTTTGAGAGCTTTGACTGAAATTGACAAAAACCACACCACTCAAGAGCACCAAGAGAAAATACCCCAGCACAAACAAGCGCAAAAACTATTCCATTTAAATATAGAACGGCCCATAGAACAAGAGGTATAAGAATTGCGGCCGTTAAAATGCGATATCCAAGCATGGTTTACCCTAATTGCTCACCCGTTAACCCAAAACGGCGTTCACGCATCGTATAATCACTTAATGCGCGTTCAAATTCATCCTGATTAAAATCTGGCCATAAAAGGGGGGAAAAATAAAGCTCGGTGTAAGCGAGCTCCCAAAGTATAAAATTACTAATTCTTTGCACGCCACCGGTACGAATAAACAGGTCAGGTTCAGGCAATCCATACAAAGATAATTCTTGTGCTAATTTATCCTCTGTCAAGGAGATTGGCGCATCGGGAGAATTATTCAAAAATTTTTGAATCGCATTCAGTAAATCCCAACGACCGCTATAGTTAACAGCAACATTCAGCACCAAACCTGTATTCTTGCTTGTTAATGACTCCGCATCATCAATCGCTGCGTTAAGAGCGCGATTAAAAACAGTTCTATCGCCTATTATCCTGAGTTTGATATTATTTTCATGTAATCTTGAAATATCTTTACGTAACACTAAAAAGAAGATCCGAAATAAGTTCCTCACTTCTTTTGATGGACGCTTCCAATTCTCAACGCCAAAAGCAAAAAGAGTGAGCACTTGAATTCCTTTCTTTTGGCAACTTGAAATAATATTGTGAACCACTTCCACGCCACGACGATGACCGGTGGTGCGACTCATTCCACGAGCAACAGCCCATCTTCCATTGCCATCCATAATGATGGCAATGTGTTTGGGTAGGTTATTGGGGTTTGGTTTAACGCCTGGATGATTCAAATACGTCAAGTAGACTAAATCTCCATTAAATCTTTCTCTCGTTTATTGAGGATCTCATCAATTTGATGGATATAGCTATCCGTTAATTTTTGCATAGCATCTTCAGCTTTACGTTGTTCATCTTCGCTGATAGATTTCGATTTGAGCAACTCTTTAAGATGCTGATTTGAATCTCTTCTAATGTTACGAATAGCAACTTTAGCATTCTCACCCTCAGCTCTTACTTTTTTGATAAGTTCTTTACGTCTTTCTTCACTGAGTGGTGGTAAAGGTACTCGAATAACATCACCACTGGTCGCAGGATTTAAACCTAAATCTCCTGCACGAATCGCTTTTTCAATTTCTGGCACAAGCTTCTTTTCAAATGGCTTCACAGTCAGCATCAGCGGACCTTCTACACCAACGGAAGCAACTTGTGTGAGGGGTGTTGGATTACCATAATAATTAATCAAGATGCTCTCTAATAAACTCGGATGCGCTCTAGTGGCCCGTAATTTAATGAGATCATCTTCTAAGGATTTAATGCTTTTTGCCATTCTCTCTTTTGCATCTTTTTGAACATCATTAATCATGATTCCCCCTTTTCCACCAAAGTGCCTTCATTTTCACCTTTGACAATGCGTAATAACGCATTAGGTTTATTGATATTAAACACCCGAATAGCCATATTGTGATCACGACACTGGCAAAATGCAGTCAAATCCATCACGCCAAGCTCTTTTTCTAAAGCGTTTGCAAAGGTGATGCGCTCATAGAGTTCCGCTTTGGGGTTAATAGCAGGATCTGCTGAATAGATACCGTCTACATTCGTAGCTTTAAGTAAAATATTTGCTTCAATTTCAATTGCGCGCAAACTGGCTGCAGAATCTGTTGTGACCAACGGATTTCCCGTTCCTGCTGCAAAAATAACGACTCTTTTTCGTTGCAAATGATGCATGGCTTTACGTCTATCATAATGATCAACAAAGCCACTCATTGGGATAGCCGACATAATACGCGTTGATAAGCCTGCTCTTTCTAAAGCATCACGCATTGCAATGGCATTCATCACGGTTGCCAACATACCCATTTGATCGCCAGAAATACGGCCTAAACCAGCTTTGGAGAGCGATTTGCCACGAAACAAATTACCGCCACCTATTACCAATCCCACTTCAACGTTCAGTGCAATGAGTTCGCCTACTTCTTTAGCTATTCTGTCTAGCACTTTAGGATCTATCCCAAAGTGCTCTTCACCCATGAGTGCTTCACCACTGAGTTTTAACAAAATCCTCTTATAAACAGGCGTTCCTGTCATGAGTTGCTCCCGCGGGCTTGGGCAACTTCTTCTTCAAAGCTCTTTTTAATCACTTCAATGCCTTCACCTACTTCAAATCGTATCATTTGCAGTACTTTAGCATTTTTTGATTTGAGCAATTGGGTTACAGTTTGATCTGGATCTTTGAAAAAAGGCTGTCCAATCAAGCAATGTTCATTTAAATGTTTCTGTAACTGCCCTTCTACTATTTTTTCTAAAATATTTTCTGGCTTTCCGCTTTGTTTAGCGCGTTCCATCATGATTTCTTTTTCTTTAGCTATGGTTTTAGCTGGAACTTCATCTTGAGAAACAAATTGGGGTTTCATTGCAGCAACATGCATGGCTAAATCTTTTGCCAAAGCATCATCTCCACCTTCAACAAGTACCAAAGTTCCTATACGTGAATTATGAACGTACTGGCCAATACGTTGAGAAGTTTGCGCATTCATGACTTTCATTCGTCTGATTTGGATATTTTCACCCAAGCGCGTAATTAAATTCTTACGAGCATCTTCTATGGTTTTACCATCCATCGAAGCTTCTAATAATTTGTCTGCATCAACAATACCGGTCGCCAATACTTTCTCTGCGATTTGCTGAGCAAATTGCACAAAATTTTCATCTCTTGCCACAAAATCAGTTTCACAATTAATTTCAACAACTGCCGCATTTTGAGGATTGCTCGCTATGACAATTCTCCCTTCTGCTGCTGTTCTTGATGCTGATTTCGCGGCCTTTTTGTGACCTGATTTGGCAATAATGTCTTCCGCGGTTTCCATATCGCCGTTCGCTTCAACCAGCGCCTTTTTACATTCCATCATGCCTGCGCCTGTGCGCTCACGAAGCTCTTTTACCATTGCTGCTGTCACGTCTGCCATTGTGCCCTCATTAAATATAAATAAGGGGGTATTAGCCCCCTCAACATTACCTAAAATTCAATCGAAAAGTCTAAGCTTCGTCGCCTTCTACTTCAACATATTCACCCGCTTCTGCGTGCATAGGCTGCATGTTGCCTTTCGCATCCAAAATGATATCTGCTACGCTTGAAACATAGAGTTCAATCGCACGCAATGCATCATCATTACCAGGAATAATATAATCAATACCGTGTGGGTTGTTATTAGTATCAACAACGCCTACAACGGGGATCCGCAAATTGTTTGCTTCACAAACAGCAATCTTTTCATGACCCACATCAATGATAAAAAGTGCATCAGGCAAACTGCCCATGTTTTTAATGCCGCCTAAACTTCTTTCAAGTTTATCTAGTTCACGTGAACGAGTGAGTGCTTCTTTTTTCACTAATTTTTCGAAAGTACCATCATCTTTCATGGCTTCAAGTTCGTGTAAGCGTTTGATGGATTGCTTTACCGTCTTAAAGTTAGTCAACATACCACCAAGCCAACGATAATTGACATAAGGCATGCCACAACGTTCAGCTTGTTCTTTAATAATTTTTCCGGCGCTTGGCTTAGTACCAACAAATAAAATTTTGCCATTTCTTTGCGCAACACGTTTAATGAAATTCATCGCTTCATGAAACATGGGATAGGTGATATCTAAATTGATAATATGAATTTTGTTTTTAGTCGAGAAGATATAAGGCTTCATTTTAGGATCCCAAAAACGGGTTTGATGTCCAAAATGAACGCCTGCTTCTAGCATTTGACGCATTGTGATGTTATTAGCCATGATAGTCTCCAAATAGGGTTAGGCCTCCATATGTCCCATCACCCAACCTGTAGGACTCTTCGCATTTTACTTTATGCTTTGAGTTTCACCCTACAAGCACCCTGGATAATGTGCCGACATATGTGTGGTATATAAATAACTAGATGTGCGAAATTGCACTCCTAGGCGCGGTTTTATACCATATGTACACCTATAAATAAAGCTGCAAGACCAGACTTGGTCGACTATCCCTATTTGGCCCTATATACTATGTATTAACATAGAAAAGTAATTACAGCGCGCAAGTAAGGGGTACTTTAATTAAGTGGCAGGGTCTCCTGGGGGGATGGGTGACGCTTAATTAAAGTACTTTTTACTTGCGCATAAATTTAAAATGGAACTTACATGGCCTCAAATTCAAATGTAACTATCAAAACCTCAGAAGACATAGAAAAAATGCGAGTCGCAGGACGTTTAGCGGCCGAGGTTTTGGAAATGATAGGTCCACATGTCAAAGTAGGTATCACTACTAATGAATTGAATGATATTTGCCATGATTATATTGTCAATGTTCAACAAGCTATTCCTGCCCCATTGAATTATAAAGGCTTTCCTAAATCTATCTGTACTTCTATTAACCATGTGATTTGTCATGGGATCCCAAACGATAAAAAATTAAAAGAAAGCGATATCATCAATATCGATGTTACTGTCATTAAAGACGGATATCATGGCGATACTTCTAAGATGTTTGTTGTGGGCACCCCTTCAGTGCAGGCCTCAAGATTAATTAAAGTCACAAGAGAGTGCCTATTACTTGGTCTATCTCAAGTGAAACCTGGGAATTTTCTAGGCGATATTGGTGAAATTATTGAAAAACATGCTCATGCCAATCGTTTTTCAGTCGTCAGAGAATATTGTGGACATGGCATAGGTAAAATTTTTCATGAAGAACCACAAATTTTACATTATGGTAAAGCGAAAACAGGCATGGAAATGATACCTGGCATGATTTTTACCATCGAACCCATGATAAATGCCGGCAAGCGTCACACCAGATTGTTACCTGATCAATGGACTGTCGTGACTAAAGATCATAGTCTTTCTGCCCAGTGGGAACACACTATTTTAGTGACAGAACATGGGCATGAAGTTCTCACCAAAAGAACAGAAGAAACTGATATAACCTAATGAGTGCTTTGCTACTCACGAGATTACATCTAGAAGATATCAAACCAAATACTCCCTCCTCAGAAATTGTTGCCAAAATTCGGCAAAAATGGAGCAAAGCCTGCGCTTTGCTCGATATGCATTTTTGGCAAGGACAAAATATCTTAGATCTACTTTACAATCGCGCCGTCTGTCTTGATGAACTTCTTTTATTTGCATGGCAAAAATATCAACTCCATTTACACGAAGATGTCTGTCTTATTGCTGTTGGTGGTTATGGGCAAATGCGAATTCATCCTGGATCTGATGCTGATATACTCATTTTGATCCCATCGATGCAGAATAATCAATTAAATCAGCAAATCGAACAATTTGTGGCCTTTTGTTGGGATTGCGGCATCAAGCTGGGATTAAGTGTTAGAACGACACAAGAATGTTTAGCACTGGCTCGAGAAGATATCTCCATTTTTACAAATTTACTCACCTTTAGAATGCTGACAGGCAGAACTCGAGATTTTAATGAGTTACAAACCGATATTACAGATCAAACACTATGGACATTCGAGAGATTCTTTGCGGCAAAACTCCAAGAAAGAGAGTCGCGTCAAAGTCGCTATCAACATACTGAATATCTTTTGGAACCAAATATAAAAGATTCTTTAGGTGGATTACGCGATATCTCTTTAATCCATTGGCTTATGATAAAAAAATATCATCAAGATGATATAAAAACTTTAGTAAAAAACCAAGATCTTAACGAAGATGAATATGATGCTTTGAATAAAGCAAGTCAATTTTTATTGCGTATTCGTTATGCCTTACATCTCATAGCAACTAAAACAACTGATAGACTCTATTTTGAATATCAAGAAATATTGGCTCATAAATTTGGTTTTCAAGGGAAAACATTAAATAAAACCCTTTCATTATTTATGCAAGCTTATTTTCAAAATATTACTTGCGTGCGAGATATTACCGATTTATTGTGTCAGCATTATAAAGAAGAAATAACCCAAATTGCTGATAAACAATATATCAAAATTGATGAAACTGCCGTAAACAAATCAGAATATCTATTCAATCTTTTTTTGCAAGTAGCTAAAAATAAAGCAAATGGCTTTTGTGCGGGTTCTAGTCGATTGATAATCCAATACATGAAGACAAGCCCGCCTGATTATTTTAGTAACCCTCAGGCCCAAGAAATGTTTTTACACATTTTACAAGCAGACTTTTGCGCAACATCAATAGCACTCATGCATCGCTTGGGAGTTTTACAACGCTTTATCCCTACTTTTGCTTCTATTTCCGGACAAATGCAATATGATTTATTTCATCTGTATACTGTAGATGCACATACATTGCTGGTTCTTCACAATATTCAATTTTTTTATCAACATGAAACATTTGAAAAATTCGAACTGTTATCCTCGTGTAAAAATAATAAAAAACGTGAAATTTTATATCTTAGCGCACTATTTCATGATATCGGTAAAGGACAAGGTGGCGATCATAGCAAAATTGGGGCAACAATCGTGTTACAATTTTGTAAACATCTTTCCTTAAACGATGAAGATTCCTCATTAGTTTCATGGCTTGTCAGTAATCACCTTTTGATGTCAATGACTGCTCAAAGTAAAGATATTTTTGATGATAAGGTTATTGCAAATTTTGTCAATATTGTCAAAACACCTCAACGCTTGGGTTATTTATATCTATTGACCGTAGCAGACATTGTTGCAACTAATCCTACACTGTGGAATCATTGGCGTGCAGCTTTATTACAAGATTTATATCTCGCAACCATTAAAAAGTTTGAAGACAAAAACCACCCTCAAACCACGCGGTCCAATAATATTGACCATATAAAACAAAAAATAATCGATATTGGCGGTTTTGATGCACCATTAGTTGAAGCATTATGGCAAGATTTCCATGACGAGTATTTTACAAATGAAACATTATCAAATATCGCGTGGCAAACGAATGAATTATTAAAATCGAAAATAGAGCAAAAAGCTTTTACTATCGCGTTAAGAACCCATCAAACTCAAGTGGGGACTGAAATATTGATTTATGCTACAGAAAATGTCAATTTATTTGCCAGTATCTGTGCAACAATGGAAAAAGTATTTCTTAATATTGTTCAAGCCAGAATCACCACCACGCGGAATCACTATTCATTACAAAGTTTTATTGTGCTGGATATTTCAGGCACCCCTATTACTGGGCCACAACGACTTTCTGAAATACGTCATTCTCTTGAAATGTTGTTAAAACCATTAACAAACCAAACCAGTGACTTAAAGATCCCTTTTGTATCAAGACATGTTCCAAGAAATCTAAAATTTTTTAGTATGAACACCAAAATAAGAATCAGCGCTACAAAATCTAAAGATAAAACCATTATTAAAATGGATGCGCCTGATTTTCCGGGTTTATTGGCTCGTATTGGTGAAACTTTCGTAAAAAATAATGTGATATTGCACAGCGCGAAGATAAATACGCTTGGTAACAAAGTTGAAGATGTCTTTTATATAAGTGATCCCAATACCCATGGCGCAATTATTGATCCAGTGCGACTACACCAACTCAAAGCCGCCATATTAGAAGCTGTTTCTAAACACAGTAAATAAAACCTCCATCGTAAGAAACCTCCATCGTAAGAGAGTATATACGCCCACAAGTTTTGCTTTAGGCGAGGCGTCAAGCCCAGAGCAACAGGAGTGTACATTTTAGTACACGACTGTTTGCGAGGAGGTGAAGACAAGGAAGCATAAAGCTAAACTGGTAGGCGTATACACAGGTGGCTACAAAGCAAATATGTTTCTATACTAGGTCTTATGGGACCATGCTTTATACCAGCATGTATATACGCTCAAATTTTATAAATTTGTTCAGTAAGGAATGATTTGTGACAAGTGCAAATTTATACGTTGGCTATCTTGTAAATCCTGCAAGGCGGGGCAGCACTCAAGTGCTGTTTTCAAATCAATCATTAAATATTCAAGAAAAACGTATTCAAGAATATATTACCCAAGAAGGTAAAGGCACCCTTCTTAAAACATTTACAGAAACAGGTGAAGATAATCGACATCGTCACCGTTGGCCAGAATTAGAAGCAGCCATTGAATACTGTTTGGCAAATAAAGCGCATCTTGTGATTGGTGAGATCAGAAATCTTACTAATAATGATGCTTTTGCTAAGCAAATATTACGTTTATTAAATGAACATCCAGGTACATCTTTTCATGCAGAACTATATTGTTGTGACCAACCTTTTATTAAAAAAGATAATTTTGCCGCTCTTGTTGAACATGCAAAAAAGCAAAGAGAATTACATGGTCAATTAATTAAAGCTGGTTTAAGCCGCACAACGGCTAAATCAGGCAATCCTCATGCATCTGATGTCATCACCAAAGTAAATAAGCCAAAAATTGATAATGCCATTATTTTTGCTTTGATGCTCCAACCTATCATCAATGATTACCGTGCAAAGGGTTACTCTCAACGTCGCATGGTAACGGCGCTAAATGAAGATGGTTTTACTGCTCCAGAAGGTGGGCATTGGGTTCTTAGTCAGCTTCAAAAAGTCCTTGAACGCATCAAAATGAATGAATCTGCTCTGAATTTAGAAAAGCAATTTGTTGAATATCGTGGTCGCCAAATGAATGATGCTGGGATTGCAGAATTACTCAATAAGTTGGGCGTCCCTAGTCCGCGTGGGACTCATTGGGATACCGAGGCGGTTGAAAAAGTAAGTGAGCGAATTAAACAACTTCATGATATAATCCGCTTCAATGAGTTTGTCATTGAACTAATGCCTATTATTGAGAAATATCACTTAGACGATTTAACTGAAGATGTATTTGCACATGAGCTCAAATTAATAGGGGTAACTATCCCTCAACATGCTTCCGTGTAACATCTCAGAAGGAGCAAAAACATGCCTAATGCTGACATAGAAAAACTTCAAAAACTGGTTGAGGAATTAAAACTCGACCCCAATTATGCGGTTCATAATATTAAGGAAGTATTTAATCATTTACAGCCTTTAACGAGAAATTTTACAGAAAAGGATAAATGGCAAAAATTGGCTCAAGAAGCTCATGGACGCAATACGCCAACCCAAAACAAAATATTAGATCAACTTCAAACCTTAAGTGATGTAAGAACTACACTTAATCAAGCTGTAAAGCCAAAAAGACAGTAAAAGCGAAGAAATTCGCCAAATTAACCATTCACCGCAATGGTCATAAAGTATAATTTTTTCAATCAGTTGACCAAAACTAAGGAATAAGGTTTAATTACTCGCCGTGGAGTCGTTAGGCTTTTTCACTTTTTGCCTAACAAAGTCACAAGGATTATGTAGTTTAGACGGATATAGAGAGTTTGTATGTCTGATTGGTTTAAAAAAATTACTGCATTCATTACTTCTTCTGAAGAAAGCGCAGCTACACCTTACGAAAGTAAAACCCAAATCAATAAAGCCATCTTAAAAAAATTAGATAATATGCCAGTCAGTCTTTTTCATGACTCTCCTGCCCCAAGACGTGATCCTTCATTTACTCAAAGACAACCGTCATCTACACTTTCTAAGGCTCTTCCTGTTGCCCCTCGCGCTGAAGAAAGCATAGCCATGAGTCCTTCCAAGGAAAAGGAAAAAATTGTGAGCAAGGAAACGCATGATGATGACAATATCAAGGCTTTAAAAAGACTTCGTGATCTCCCACGTGGTACCCAAGTCGATTCACGCATAGCAGCGATTCAAAGTCTGCTAGGACAAGGTGAAATCTTTAAAACCTTAAAAATGCTACGTTGGCCACAAGGTGTGATTTGTCCAAGATGTCATTCTAGCAATGTTGTCAGACGCGATCCTCCACCTGATGTTGAAGATCAACGACACTTTTATATTTGTCTCAATTGCAAAGGCGATGGTGGTGTTAGTGACTTTGATGATTTTACAGGATTACCTATTGGTTCCATTCATGCTTTGCGTCAGTGGATGCTCTGTTGGTATCTCATTGGTTTTTGTTCAGTTGCTCAAATCGCAAAAGTGCTGGGACTGAGCCCACAAGAAGTCATGCAAATTGCCACCCTTGGTAGTGAATTAACCGAATTACCTGATGAAGCAGCAACCCTTTCCGCCAAGGAAGAACTCAAAGACAGAAAAACCCAAGAAGCGCGAAGACAACGGGCTAGAATTGATGAGCAAGAAGAAAATACCCGCAGTGCGAGCAAATCACCATTGAAGCCGGGATATAAATCAAAGAAATAAATTATGTCGCTAGCCGGGTTTTTGGCTTATCAGGATTAATACCTACAACTTTGTTTATTTTTTCTTCATTTTTCATATCGAAATCATTCATCTTGGTATTAATGTGTATATTGATTGCAGCTGTAAAATCAACACTACCGCCTTTTTTATCATCTTTATCCAAAATTTTACCATCTTCGTCTCTTATATTTTTTAACATGGTATAGCCTGCACATTCTGCCCCCATTCTGGCTCCCACAATAGGTCGTTGATTAGCAAAATGATTAAAGCAAGATGATTCATCAGGACTGAGTTCTCTTTGAGGTGAAATTACCATAGGTTTGTTCGTTTCAGGGTGAATAAGATGAATGGGTTGTCCACTTTTCATGGCTCTTTCTTTAAGCTCCATCAACATAGCAAGCGCAGCTTCAGGTTGTGGGCGTTCAGGTGGAATATAAGTAATATTAATAGGGTTTTGAGCACTTCCTTTTCCATATTGATTCATCGCAATCGTAAGGCCATCTGCAATTTGGGTTTTCATATGATCAATAGCACCACTTTTGGTTTTTCTGTTTTTATGTTGCTCAAATACACCTACTGTGCCTGCTATTCTGGCGCGATTATAACTAAGATTCAATTGCACATGTTTTCCATTATCATCTGATTTTACGACAACAGGCGATTCTCTCACCTTAGCAGCCATTGCTTTTCCAGGTTTTGCTAGCGCTTCGCCTGCTTTGCCAAGGCGCGTTACAGGTGGTCTATAAACATTGGCTTTATCAATATTTTCCAATGCTGTTTTTAATTGACCAATATAACCAGGTTGGACGATAGGAGGTGCCTTGGTAAGAATAGTGTGAATTTTAGCCCAATGTATTTTATATTGTTCTTCTGACATTTGTTGACCACTTTTATTCATTGCTTTCATCGTTGCAAACATATGCTCCATTTTTTCTAAGGCCATCATCTTTCGTGTTGCCATTTCAATCGCTTCTTTATCAAGAGGTTGCGCTTGTTTTAAATCCATGACTTCCTGACGAGCACCACGTAAAAGAAACTGCAATTGAGATCTCATTTCTTTTACATCTTTTCGATCTTTAATAAAGTTCAAAGCGCTCTCTAATGTATTATCTTTATATTGTTCTTTGTAAACTTCATTAGCTTCCCCTTTAAGTTGAGGTGCCAATTCTACTGGTTGTTTTACAATTTTTTTAGCTGTTGGAATTGGTTCCTCATTTTCATCCAATTCAGGCTCCTCTGAATTATCAGGATCATCAATTTCAACTTCTTCAACTGGCCATGGTTCTGCAATTCTTAAATCCATTTCTGCAAGCGTTGCATTTTTAGCCGCTTCTGTTTTCGCTTTTGCTGCACCCCCAAAAACAATTTTTGAGACATATTCATCTTTTTCTAAGTCAACCTTATTGCCATGTTTTTCAAGTTTTTCATCAAGATCTTCTCCTAATGCCTCATCCAATTCCTCTTCTTGTTTCTCTTCTTCTAAGTCATCAGTTTCACCTTCTGCACGAGCCGTAACTGGTGTAGCGGTTGGTTGTACAGTAGGAGCAATACTAGGCTGAACTTCTAATACGGCTTGTAGCGCACCTACTCTATTTCCCATATTTGCCGCTAAGGTACCAACTCCATTAGTTTGAGTAAATAAAGGGACTACTGGCGCACCTTGTTGAACTGGCACTGCTACTGGATCAGTCACTCCCCTTGTAAGGGGTTGAGGTGAAACAACTTGCTGTTTTGTAGGTGCGGGTGTATTTGTTGTTGTTAAAATGGGAACTGTTCCTGTGTTATTTGGAGCTGGTGGCTGCCCAAGACCAACGCCACCGGGACCTGTTGCTCCTAATGAAGCAGATATTTTTGAGGTATTACTCGCTGTATCTTTATCTTTCTTTGCTTGCTCTAGCTCTTGTGTTGCTGCGTTAATTATCTTTTCTTGCTCTTTACTTGTTTTTTCGGCGTCTTTTCGGGTTTTACCTATCTCTTCAAGTTGAGCGTTAATTTCTTTAAGCTCATCAGGATTATCTTTTTCTTGCTCTAATTGTGCTTTCAACTCTTCTTCCGCAGTATCGCAATACGCTAGCAGTTCATCTGCCGATTTTTTCAACGCATTAGCATCTTCTAATTTAGTTTCTGCTGCTTCAATCTTACTTTCAGCTTTTGCTTCTTTCTGGGTAGCCATACGTTCAATCAGTGATTGATGCGCTTTAATACCGGCATCACATCGTTTTAATTTTTCTTCCAATTTTTTTAAATTTTCTTGTTCACGCGGTGTGAGGGGTTCTTCATCTTTTAGATTTGCAATTTTTTCTTCAAGACTTGCTTTTTGTTTACTCAGTTTTTCTAGATTATGAAGATGCGGTTGAATTTGCTTAAAACGCTGTTCCTCTAATTTTTCAAGCCCTTTATTGGCCAACATGCCAAGACCCGCAAAAATTGCAGCAAAAAGAGCCACAATATAGGCAGCTAATTGCTCATAAGGGTTTGATATTTTAGCTGCATCTGCAAAAGCACCTTCAACCATTTCTTTCGCTTTTTCTCTACCTTCTTGCAATCCTCGCAAATGCTTTCCCGGTGCTTCTTTATTGAGGAGTTTGCCTCGTGCTTTTGCTATATTTTCTTCACGTTTTTTTGTTTCTTCTTTGTTACTTTTATCATCCGTTTCTAACCACTTTTTATCTTCTATTATCGATTGTTTTAATTCTTCATGATTATCAGGTTGCTGTACGGTGACAGGGGTTGCTTGAGGAGCCTTAGCTTGTTCTCTTTTCTCAAGTTCAGAATTTAACGCTTCTAACCTTTTTAGATTATACTTTGTTACAGGATTATCTTTGTCCGATAGATCTGACGCTTTAATTTTACTCATTTCGGAGTTGATTTCTGCTTCAGTAAAGTCTTTTAGCTCTTTTCGTTTTTGAGGTATTGTTGTTTCTTGAGGAACAACCGGTGATCGAGTCAATACTGGTGGTGATTCAGGAGGAAGTTCGTCATTTTGTTCGTCCCTGCGCTTCATTTCCTCTTGAGAAATTCCTTCTGCTGGGGGAACCTCATCTGTGCCATATACGTTTTCAAAAGTTTCTTCGTCCTCTAAATCAGCAGATTCCTCCTCATCTTCATCATTTAGTTCTTCTGCTGCTAGCTTTATATCTCGTTCCTTAATATCGGCTAGTTTTGTTTTATATGTATCGGATAGTTCAACGAAGTGTTTAGCAATTTCTTTTCTATCGAGGATCATAACGAAGGCGGCGGTATCTTCCATACCCGTCCCTTTTGTATAACCACTAAAACTATCTGGATCTGAGGCTTTATCTGCAGATACTGCTCTTAAATCTACTTCAACCAATGCTTGTTCTAAAGCTTCTAATTCCTGACGAATGAGAACTTTTTGATCATTCGATAAATTTGAATTTTCTATATCATCTGGTGATATTGCTGTGAAAAGCTCCAAGGTTTCTAATTTAACGTTATTCTTACCAAATGTTCTTTCTGCAGTGGCAACATCTACCTCCAATTTCACAAGACTAAAAAAGGGACTATCTTCATTTAAAAAATATTCAAAACCTTGCTCTGCACTTATTTTATCCTCTACCGGCGTCTTGACAGGCTTAGCTACGGTAGCCTCTTCATCTAATGTTTGAGCCTCTGCTCTAAGGATGGTAGGTTTAGTATCGGGTTTATCAGCATCTTGCTCTGCCAATTTTGTTACAAATTGCGTTCTCAATTCAGTCATGTTGTTTGCGGGTTGTGTTCCTGAACCTTTAACTTCATTTTTAAAAGCAGCTTTAGCCGCTTCATTTTTCATTAGCGCAGATACTTTTTCAACATCAATTTGACCTTTTAAACCATGCTCTTCTAAAACCTTATTTATTCTAATGGTTTCTAACAAATTGATAGATTTTGGATACACTACTTTTAATTTATTATCATTTGTAAACGAAGCAGTAATATTTAATTCTTTGAGCAAATCAATGATGGAAGTCTGGATAGGTTTAGCTATACTAGGTTCTGCATTTAATGGTGAAGCTGGTTTTATTGTTGAATCTGGTTCATCTTCAATGTTCAAATTTTTAGCAAAAGCTTCCTTCCCTAACTTTGCCACTTCCTCAATTGAACGTTTGGGTGGTGTGGATTTATTCTTACCTACTGGTTCAGAATCTGTTTCCCAGTCATCTTCATCATTAGGCATTACACACCTCAATCTTAAAATAGTTTTAATTACAGCGATGTAAAACTGTATTGAATTAGTATTATTTAATTATGAGACAAGCAAATACTGATAAAAGTTCGATATAAATAAGAGGTTGGTGTATATGCTCGCAAAATAAGACGTGGGTATTATCAAGAGAAAATCCCCCACTAACGCGGCCCCCTTCGTTTGTCCCCTTGTAGGATTACAAAGTGGGCATCAGTCGCAAAGCGACTCGTGATACTAGCAGTCTGACGGAAATTAATGATGGCACCGGTCGCCAAAAGCGACCATCACCTACTTTGAAAAAGGAGGTCGCGAATCTGCGAGCGGGAGGATTTTATCTTGAATCAATCTAGAGAAAATCCCCCGCCAAGAGGCGACCCCCTTCGTTTGTCCCCTTGTGGGATTTCAAAGTGGGCATCAGTCGCAAAGCGACTTGTGGTTCTAGCAATATTGTAGGTAAACATAAGAAAAAAAAGAAATGATTGATATTCATAAGATTTTTATTATTATACACAGACTATCAGAGCAGCTACTTGGATAGACTCATGGAAGAATACAACCCTATTTTGAAGCCTGTATCACGCGTTCTTCGTAGTGAAATGACTGAAACTGAAAAAATCATTTGGTCACATATTCGAAGAAAAAGAATATCTGGCATTCAGTTCTATCGTCAAAAACCCATTGACCGTTTTATCGTTGATTTTTATGCCCCAGCTATAAAGCTTGTCATAGAAATTGATGGCTCCCAACATCAAGAAATTAATCACATAGAACAAGATAAAAATCGTGATGCTATTCTAGGTCAATTAGGGATCCATGTTTTGCGTTTTGATAATAATCAAGTTAGATTTCATTTGCGTGAAGTTCTTGAAAAAATACATCAGATTGTTGAAGATTTAAGATAAAATCCTCCCGCGATAAGAATCGCGACCTCCTTTGTCAAAGGAGGCGAAGGTTGCAAAGCAACCTGTGCCATTAGAAGTTTTTTCATAACCAACAAGTACTGCAAGTCGCTTTGCGACTGATGCCCACTTTGAAATCCCACAAGGGGACAAACGAAGGGGGTCGCCTCTTGGCGGGGGATTTTCTGTTGATTAACTTAAGATAAAATCCTCCCGCGATAAGAATCGCGACCTCCTTTGTCAAAGGAGGCGAAGGTTGCAAAGCAACCTGTGCCATTAGAAGTTTTTTCATAACCAACTAGTGCTGCAAGTCGCTTTGCGACTGATGCCCACTTTGAAATCCCACAAGGGGACAAACGAAGGGGGCCGCCTCTTGGCGGGGGATTTTCTCTGGAATAAACTAATACGGCGGTATATTTCTATTGCCTATCCATACTTTGTCGGTGAAAAAACGCACAAAGAATAAATCAATGGCTGCGTAAAGGGCTGCTAGAACAAGAATAGCCAAGGCACCGACTTGTACTTGAATGCCATACCATCCAGCTAAAGTGTGCAAAAATAAGGTCCCAATCACGCTAAACCATAATTTTTTAGCCAGCATGGATATGCCTTGCATTCTAATACCATCTTTTAGCCATAATCTATTTTGTTTTACTTCTTCATTGATAGGCATAAATCCGGTATAAAAAAAGGCGGTTGTTTTAAAATGACCTATCATTTTGCCAAATATTACCCAAGTGATAATGGCTAGCAAAATCAAAAATAACGCTTTACTTGCATTAAATAAAGCTTCAGGCGTTTCAAAATGAATAAAGGTTAATGGGTATAAAAATAAATTTTCAGCAACACGAATCAGCCACATAATAGGCTCATGTCCCCACAGGATGGCAAAACAGAACATCGCAAAAGGAACGATAAGCAGGCCGATAACAAACTCACGTAAACTCCTTCCTTTGGAGATAACAGCTAAATAAGAGCCGGCCAAAGGCGTCCAAATCAACCACCAACCCCAGTAAAGAGTGCCAAAGCGAACATCAATGGGTAAGTTATAAAAATAATTAGTGCATTGTTGACATTGCAGTTTATAAAGATCAGGAAATTTTTTAATAAAAAGAAGATTGGCAAAACAGGAAATAATGATAATAACAACCATGATAAAAATCATGACAGAATAAAATTTAATTAAACTTCCATTTTTCGTGGTAAGACGAAATACTAATTTACGCCCTATTCTGATTGAAATTAATGGGATCACTAAAGACATCACAGTATAGGTAACAATTGGAACGGCAAAATGATGTATGTGGAATATGACTTCAATACTATAGCTTAATAATAAAATAATAGCGCTAACGACCATCGTTAAAGCTAAAATCGTAGAACCACTATTTGTCCCTTCAACAAAGGTTTTTAAACTCGGCTCAAATCGACGGCTGCTATATTCTCTGGCTATTTGATACAGATAAGGTTCGCCTTTCTTGACATAGCTAACATACGCAATGATTGCTCCCCAAATGCCATAAACTCCCCAAGGAAAAATTCCCCATTGCCATTTTGAATAATCCTTGATGACATTTTCAGCAAAATTGAGCGTAATGGAACCTTCAGCAAAACTTGGCCCTGCACCTAAAAATGCAATGACCGCGGCAATTGAAAATAGAAGTAAAGCCATTTGGCCTTTGAAAAGTTGCCAAAGCCATTTTAGTAGAGGAATTTTTTCTCTTTCATCACCAAGGGTAAGATTCCCGGCAGGGGTTAGGCAAATCAGGATCAGAAAATGTCCTGCGATAAAGGTGAAGACGCCATAACTTAGCAGCCAATCTGGCCGCATTAAAGATAGCCATCCAACAATGGCAAATCCACATACGGCTAAAAAGGCATTAATATATCGTTTATGCTTCATCGCAAAAAATAGGGGCAATCATTGCCCCTCTTGAGGTTATTTAAAATAGTTATACAGTGCTTTATCCAAGTAAACAACCGCTCCTACTGGGATGGCGTTTCTGGAGGTGAATAATCTATACAACTACCAGTCGCGTCAAGTATTTGTCCAGCTTTACACTTTGAAGCTGCATTTTGATAATCGCTCGCTGCTTTACTAGCTTGCGCTTGTGCAGATTGAATTTGTGCATCTAATCTACTCATGCCAATATTCATTTTAGCTAGTACCACATTCATCGTCGAAAGCAAAGCCATCTGCTGTTCTTGAACCTTGAATTGTTGAAATTGAACCCATGCATTATAAGCTTGAATGTGAGCAATTTCACGAAGCAATGCCGTATCAGATGCTGTGCTCAACTTTGTGTACCAATCTTTATTGGTAAATCGTTCGCCACTATATTGATCCATCACTTCCATCACACTTTGGGTTAACTGATTGTTGTTTGAATCAGTTCCGGGTGTGCGTCTTGCAACGATATCTCCTAACGCATTCATACTCAAAGAAATAATCGCGTATTCGGATAACGAATCAACGATTAATTCTTTACCACCTCCTTCAGGACCTCCAGAAGCTGCAATTTGTTGCAATAAAACTGGATCAGCGACGGATGGGGGTCTAGTGAGAAGACTGATCATCTGTTGACTTTGCGTATCAAGATTGCTTTTCACAAGGTTTGTGCTTTGAATAAATTGAGCAGGGTTAACAACCGTTAAGCCAGATGTATTACCTTCTGTAACGAAACTAGCAAAATTATCATCATATAATTTTACTTTATCTATAGGGGTGGCTTGAATAGCTGCACTTCCACCAGTTAACGTTCCTGTAAAATTCTTAGATTTTGAAAAAGGCGATACTGCGGCAATAAAACTCAGATTTGAAAATTTTAATGCGCTTGCACTGACATTAGAACTACCCACTAACGCCCCTGCTTTTACCGCAGATTCGCTACCGGGTGCTTTCATAAATAAGAGTTCTTGGTTATATTGATATTCATTTAATCTTGCCGCTGCATCATAGTTTATCAGCGCTTGCACATATTTCGCACTGATTTGATCCATACTCGTATACGGAGAACCATCAGCACTATTTTTCATAAAATTAAGAATATCTGAAGCACTCAGTTGCACAGAATTTACCGAAGAATTGACTTGATCAAGTTTGCTATTAGCATTGTTAAGTCCATTATTAACTGCTGATTCTACTTGAGCGTCATAAACAGGCTCCGTTGCAAAACTTAGCGTTGGCGACATTAGCACACCAACAAGTGCTATCGCTCCTATCGAATGTATCATGTTAGTTGTTTTCATATCGCACCTGCTTCATTTTTCCAAAAGCCTAAACTCTACTACCAAGGTAAACCGCTGCCACCACCATTATTTGGAACAGTCGGTGGAGGTAATGGCGTACCACCGCCACCGCCGCCGCCGCCGCCGCCGCCACAAGATAATTGCGCGGGCGCTCCTAAGGTAAAAGGAATGGGGGACGTATTATTTGCGCCAGCTGTATCAACACAAGGCATTGGTGGAGAAAATTTATCGACATCACTTTTAAATGTCTGAATTGCATTACTTGTTCCTGTACCAGCTGCAGAATCAAAAGCCGCCGCATCGGATTGGTAACTCGCCATTGAATGTCCACTTAATGCGAATAATGCTAACATCAATAAAGTTTTGGGTAATTTATTCATGGCTAGACTCCAATGCTTTCAAGACTAAATTTATTCTTTCTGGGGCAAAAACGCGGCCCAATAATTGTAGCCGTTCAAAAGCAAGATTACGTTTCAAAAATAAATCTGCATATCGATTTTTATGTGCAGGATCCTTGGTTTGCTCTTCAGCATAAATTAATAATTTTGATGCCGTACCTGGTTTGAGTACGTCTAAAAATTGCATCAATCTGAGCGCACGTCCAGAACGCATATTTGCAAGAACTTTAATGAGTGTTGCTTCATCAGTGATCTCAAAATCAGTTATCTCATCTAAACAAGCACCAATGCGTAGCAATGTCTCTTCCACTTTAGGATCATCGTCAGCTGCCCAATTTTCTATACCTTCCATGGACGTAACGATTCGGTATAACGTCCTTTTGTCATAGTCATGCCAAAAGGCATGAACCGCTTCAAGTGACATATCAGGCATGATTCTCTCCTATGGGCCTTATTGTCATTTTTTGACCTAACTCTAATACTGAAAATATATATAGGTCAAAGACTTACAGATATAATATTTAGAGGTATCACTAACATATTACCCCTTCTTATTTTTCAAAACTAGCATTCAATACAAAAATGTTCATAACCACAAAAAAATAAACTTGAAGCGCATTTAATATCATAGAGGGTCATACCCAATAGAAAAGTTCCACAAAAAGGAAATATATTTACGACCTACAACCAAACATTTGACGGGGAATCAAGATTTTTTACGAAAAAATGTCAGACATATTTTTCGAAGGTTTATGTTACATGATAAACTGATGTTAATATGTAAACATATTATAAAGAAGATGCGATAAAGAGTATAAGGCCTATACGTTTGCATCTACCTCTATAAGTGTGGATACAAACAAATGCATTGGGCAGTATAAACAATCAGCAAATGAATTTGGATGAGGTAATCAATGGGCATTTTTAGAAAAGTAGGCGGTCGATTAGTCGATGTACGCGTTGACAAATGGATGAGCTGGGATTATCTCGGTGAAACAGCGGACCGCTTCAAAATACTTTTTATGGACATTGTTATCCCTAAGAAAGCCACTTCAGCCGAAACATTCGAAGAAGCCATGCAAAGGTTGGAACTAAGCGAAGAAGATCTTGTCGAACGTAAGAAAGAATTTACGCGATTATGCTACTTTTTTGTAGCGCTTGCGTTAGTCATCGTTCTTTATGCGCTTTATTTAGCATTTCAAAGAAATATGACTCCTTCGTTAATTGCTTTTTGTTTAGCTTTATATGCTTTAACCCAAGCTTTCCGATTTCATTTTTGGTTGTTTCAATTACGCAATCGCAAATTAGGTTGCACCGTAAAAGAATGGATGAATTCTGAAATTCATCAAGTTGAAAGTCATGATATTACCTTAAAAAGAGATCCGAAAGAAGTCTCGCAGCAAGATGCTTTGCACAAGAAGGCAAAATAATGAAAATAGTGAAGAGAGTATTTTTACTCTTTGCTTTATTTTTTATACCAATACTTGCATTTGCAGGACCATTTGATGTTCCGGCGACTGATAAATCGATGCAATATCTTGGAAAAATATTTGGTACTGTCGGCTCTTTACCACTGTCAGGTAGCGGTAACCCGATTTTCAGTCAAATGGTTTACATCTTTAATCAAATTGTATTCGCTCTCGCTATCGTAATCATTATTGTCACGACAGTTATTGGTACCATCAATACCGCTCAAGAAGGCGAAACCTTAGGTAAAAAAATGTCGTCTATTTGGATCCCCGCACGTGCAGGTTTTGGTATGTATTTATTACTACCTTCTGTCGGTGGTTATAATTGGATACAAGTAATAGTAATGTGGCTCATTGTACAAGGGGTCGGTGCCGCTAATGCCTTATGGGCTCAAGCAATTCAATCCAATGAAGTCGGAGGAAGTCAAGTTTCCGATACGCGTTTAGCAGACGTTAAAAATAGCATCACTGCGGTTGCAAACATTTTCAAAAGCGTTGTCTGCATGCAGGTTATTAATAACGGTATTATCGCAGATAATACCATTGCTGAAGGGTTAAAAGATGGCTTTATTAGTCCTGTTACCTCAAGTGATGGTGGTGCAGTTAATTTTAGCCGTTCCAATGCACCAGCGAATGAAACCCCCTTATGTGGTTCTGTTAAAATACCTGACGTAGGAGCAAATCCGATTACTGGTAGCGTTAGTACTAGTGATCCTGTTGTACAAGGCAGAAGACAAGCTTTTATCGATGCTATTATGTCAGCCGAACAAGCCTTAGAACCTTCCGCAGCAGAGGCAATAGCAAATCCCACCCCATCAGCTTGGAATTATTCAAGTTCTTGGGTAAGTGCAGCACGTGTGCTACAAGGTGCAGCCCAAGCTGCAACGTTAAAAGCTAGCGATTTTCAAGATCATAATAAACAAGCGTTACTCGATGGATGGATCCACGCAGGAAACTATTATTTTCAGCTAGTATCAACGGGAAGTTATATCCCACCTGCAGTAAGTCTAGCTTATAACCAACCTAATACTGGTGTTATAACTACACTCATAGGTCCCACTAAAGCAACCCCTCTCATTGCCACTATTAACAACTTAGGTGGAGGCGCAAATTCACCAGGTGCATACCAAAGTTATGTGCTGACCGATCCAAGTATGCAGGCATTTTCACCTTCTCAAAGCGCTGGTGGATCTTTAGTACCTATCAATGTAGCTGCTCAAAGTGGGGATATTGGTAACGTTTTTAATGCTATATTTGGCTCTTCTTTCTTCAGCGATCTCGCTGCGAGTCTTGGCAACCATATCACAAGTGGCTGCTTAAGTAATTCGGCTGATCCAAATTCACAATTAGGTGATCCTGTTACCTGCATGGCCTCATTTGGTGCGACTTTGACCTCCACCGCTGAAACAGTATTTTGGAGTGCTTTAATCGCTATCTTTTTAGTTTTCTTAGGCACATCCATTATGTGCTGTATGCAACCTTTATGTATGGCTGTTGATTTTCTATTGGCAGTAATTATTCCTATTGCCTCTTCTATCTTGATGATACTTTGGATGGCTGGCATTTCAATGGCTCTTTATATTCCGCTAATACCGCTATTAGTCTTTACTTTTAGTGCCATGGGCTGGGTGATACTCGTGATTGAGGCTGTGCTTGGTGCACCATTAATTGCCTTAACTTTGATTATCCCTTCTGAAGATGAAATCGGTAAAGCAGGTCACGCTATTGTTATATTACTCGGGCTTTTCTTAAGACCCGCTTTAATGATTTTAGGCTTTATATTCGCTCAAAAAATGATCATGGTCGCGATTGGTATGCTTAACTTTGGATTCGCTGGAACCTTACAGATGAGCATGGGTGGTGGGATCGGACTATTCGGGTTTTGTTCCGTAATAATGTTATATGCTGGTATCGCTGTTAGTTTAGTTCATGAAGCATTTAGCTTAATTTATTTACTTCCAGACAAAGTACTTCGTTGGATGGGTGAACATGGTGAAAGCAGTGAAGCCGGACATCTAGCCAAAGAAGCTGAAGGTTCAATGGGCGCAGGTCAAGAAGTAGGTAAAAAGTTAATGGGTGGTTCTTTACAAATGGCATCTGGCAAATGATGGTTTCAAGTAGGTATGTGATATGAAAGGTAATGCTGCAGTTTTTATCTTACTCGGATTAGCACTAAGCTTAGTGCCAAGCATAGTATTAGGTTTTGAATTTTCTTGGAGCAGCCCAGATGAAGATAAATCATTATTTTATTTAGGACAAATTTTTGGTCCAGTGGGTTCTGCTCTTCCTCGTGGCTCAGGTAATGCCTTAATTAGCCAGTTATTTTCAGTTTTTAACATTGCAGTGCTAACACTAGGTAGTATCGTTGTTAGTTATACCATCGTTTTATCCACCATTAACACCGCTCAAGAAGGTGAGGTTATGGGTAAGAAGTGGTCATCTCTTTGGATCCCACTTCGTTCGGCTGTCGGGATGGCTTTTTTACTCCCTACAGCAAGCGGTTATTCACTATTGCAAATAATGATGATGGAAGTTGTCGTTTATGGTGTTGCAGCAGCAAATCAGGTTTGGGCTCAAGTTGTTTATGCCTTTTCAGGCTCTGGTACTGGTTTACTCGGTACGGTAGAAATGACTGATTCAAATCCTGCAGGATATTCACCTTCCCTTGCGACAGCCGCTAATAAATTATTAGAAAGTGCTATCTGTAGCTATGTTGTTAACAATACCCCAGAATGCCGAGCTTCAATGGGCAGCAATACTGTCTCGGCCTATCAACCACTCAATAGCACAGATAAGCTCGCTTTTGGCGTTGAAAACACTGCTAACGCAACAGTCTGTGGAAGTATCTCCGCAGGATCAGCCCCCTCACAAGCACAGGATGTGTCATCTTGGAATGCATCCAATGTGATGGCTTTCAACATGGCGTATAATAATTTAGGAAGCGCCGCCTCTGAAATTGCAATAGGACAAACGCCTTCCACTTCTAGTGTTATTTATACCGCATCTAGCGTGATGCTCAATAACATCGCTTCCACCCCACAAGCGCGACCTTCGTTAGCAAGTGAAAATGAAAAAGCGCTTAAAAATGGTTGGATTTTTGCGGGAAGCTATTATTTTGTGATGATTTCAAATGGAAATAACAATGTTAAATACCCTCCACCTACCGCCACAGGTGCCCCTACGGGTGGGAGTCTGACTTCAGCCTGCTTGAGCAAAATCACGACCGCCAAAACAAATATGACTGCCTATTTAGCTTTGTCGGATCCTGCTGGAAGCAGCGAGGGAAATAATCAAGGTTCTCTATCTTTGCCTAGCGTCGAAACCGATGAAAATGTTGCGCAATTTCTTGATGCTATCACTGGTCCATTACGAGGCGCTATTCAAGATTTCATGCTAAGTTTAACTACCAATGATCCCCGAGGCCCTGTAGCTTCTTTGGCGAGTATTGGCGAAGATTTATTAGCGGTGGCTGAAAATATTTGGTTTGGAATGATGATTGCAAGCTTAGTAGCAATGCTCATTGCTTGTATCATGTCTGGTATGCAACCGGCTTGCATGGCGGTAGGTTCCATTATTACAGTATTAGTCCCCATATTAATGGCTGTCATTATGATTTTATGGGTCGCAGGCGGCATGATTGGTATCTACCTCCCCTTAGTGCCCTACCTCGTTTTCACTTTTACTGCTTTAGGTTGGGTATTATTGGTGATAGAAACCATAGTCGCCGCTCCTATCGTTGCACTGGGATTAGTGAGTCCTTCTGGAGAACACTTGGGAAAAGCTGCCCCGGCTGTACAACTTGTTGCCAATGTATTCTTAAGACCCAGCTTAATGGTTATTGGGTTTGCCACAGCAGCAAAATTAGCTGAAGCCATGATTGGCATGCTCAACTATGGATTTTTTGCGACCGTCGATGCTTCTGTCCATGGCATAGGTGTATTTGGATGCATTGCTTTGCTTACCTTATATGCCGGTGTTGCTATCGCTATTATTCATGAATGCTTTAGCCTTATCCATGTCTTACCAGATAAAATTATGCGTTGGATTGGTGGTCAAGCTGAACAATCACAAGTCAAACAGCTCATGCAAGAAGCTAAAAAATCTGCAGAAAAAGGTCATGAAATTGGTGGCGAACTCATGAAAGGCTCTGCAGGTATGGTGACCTCTTTGGGTAAAAAAGCCAAAGGTAAAGGTAAGAAAAAAGGCAAAGGCAAAGGCGAAGGCTAATACTCAACAATGAATAAAGTAATGGAACTCTACTTTGCTTCTTGCCAGGAATTAAATTTGCATCCTTTTGTCATTGAAGAAATTAATGGATTTAAAGTTTCTTTTGGCAAGAAAACCTTCTTTTTCAGTAGTGGCAATACCCCATTTAATGATGCGGCAAGTGCTTCCATCACCTACGACAAATTTTTTACGAATAAGCTCTTAGAAAAATCTGAACTTCCCGTGCCACGGGCAATCGCTTGTACAAGGGATTATTTTGAGCAAGGAAAACTCGATATCAGTCAATTAAATTTCCCCCTGGTCACGAAACCGACATACGATTCTTCCTGCGGAGAAGATGTTTTTTGCAATATTAAAGATGAAGTACAACTACATTCTATTCTAAAAAAAAACTACGAATATTATTTTTGCATAAGCATTGAGGAATACCAAGCGGATTTACGCTCCTATCGAGTGCTGATTCTATACGGAAAAATAATAGGGCTTGTAGAACGAATACCAGCTCATGTTATTGGCGATGGAATTCATACTATCTCCGAATTGATAAAGATTCAAAATAGTGAAAGAGAACGTTTACTTAATGTGCTTCCTTTGGGAAATCTAGTCATCATGGATGAAACAATGGAAATTTTTAAAGAACTTGGTGTGACCGCAGAGACTATACCCCAAAAAAATGAAAAAATCCCCTTGCGATATATTTGTAATTCAACCTTTGGTGGATCTATTATTGGCTTACCTCTTAATAAAATTCATCCCAAAAATGCAAAGCTCGCCGAAAAGGCTGCAAAAGCACTTAATTTAAATTTTGTTGGTTTTGATTTAATTTGTGAGGACATTAACATTCCCATTGAAAGTTCGCGAGGGTATTTTATTGAAGCCAATCAAAATCCTGATATCACTATTCATGAAAATGTAAAAAACGGCCCTGCCACCCGGGTGAGCAAGACTGTGATGAAAAAGCTCATTCAGCAGAATTTGCTTGCTTATTTTTTCCATAAAATTTTTCCAAAGTACATTACTTTATGTATTAAAATCATTGCCATCTTGGTCGTTGCACTTTGGAGTTATAAAGTGTATGTCCTCAAATAAAAATCCATTGGAAAAAATTCTTAGCCTCATCCCCTTCCCAAGTCGTTCTGCAAAAAACTTGGGAACTTTTTCAACTACTCACATGATGAGTAACGCAGTTCAAATATTTAATCATTATAGTGCTTTCAATGCAGTTGACAGCTGCGCTTATCCTGAGTTTACACATATGGAACAAGAGTGTGGTAAATTCTTCCTTGAATTATTTCATGCCAAACATCATGATGATTTCCGTTATTTTACTACTTCGGGTTCTTCAGAAGCTCTCTTTATGTCGTTAATCTTTATGAAATATTACTGGAAAATAAACAATAAAAATACTCAAGGTAAACCAAACTTTGTCATTGGCACTAATGGTCATACTGCCTGGCATAAGGCAACTTCTTATCTTGATATTGAGCTACGTCAGATCAATGTGCATCCTCAACATTTATATTTAGATGAAAAGCACATATTAGAGAACATTGATAATAATACGATTGGTATTGGCTGCACATTGGGGGCAACCACTACTTTAAATTTTGATGAAGTTCAAAAAATAAACCATACGCTAGAAAAATATCAAACTGAAAAAAATAGTTTTATCCCTATTCATGTTGATGCTGCTAGTGGGGGATTAGTTGCACCATTTGTCAATGCTAATATAATTTGGGATTTTCGTTTACATCATGTTGTTAGTATTAATGTTTCCAGCCACAAATTTGGCATGATATACCCCAGTTTAGGATGGCTATGCGTGAGAAGTGAAATATCCTCTGAAGAGCTGCAACATGAAAGTCATTATCTTGGAAAGTCAATTAAACGCTATCCCATTCAATTTTCACATTCAGGATCGCATCTTGCGACACAATATTATTATGTAAAATCTTTAGGCTTTGAAGGTTATCAAAAAGCAATTAAGCAATTATTTGTCATGCAACAACTCTTGCTTACAGAATTGAAAAAATTTGAACAAATTAAAATTATTACACCCAATGAAACAGCTTCATTACCTGGTATTGTCTTTACTGTAGAAAGTGTAAAAGCACAACATCATTTGGCGGGCCTTGCTTCTTATTTGGCAGCCAATGGATGGCATTTACCCACTTTTCACTTACCACGGCCAGCAGATGATACGATGGCAGCAAGAATTGTAATAAGACAAGGTTTTAATGAAAGCTTGATGGGTGAACTTGTAAACGTTCTGAAGGATTATTTTGCAACTCAGGCGGAATAAAAAAGGGGATATAAATCCCCCTTTTTTATTATGCTTTTCTTGACATAGCAGCAGCTCTTGCCGCTGGATTGGCTACCACATTATCAGCAGCAAAATCCTTTCCACTTTTGTCTTTGTGCTTGTTTTCTTCTGTTTCTAACTCAAGGTGCAGACGCAATCTTTGTTCTGGAGATAATTCGCCCTTACCACACCATTCTTCGAGTAACTCATCTTTCAATGTCAAATAAGATTCGTATAAGTTCTCTTGCGGAACAAAACCGTTTGCACGAATAGAGAAACGATCAGCTGTACCATCTGTGTTTGGTTTACGATGATAATCAATATTACCTGCTTCATCGGCTTGAAATACCGCAGGAAAAACGGGTTTGCCTTGGGCGTCAAACATCAGCGTACCATCTTTATTTTTCCTTTGTTGATAAGCAAGACGGATGTGATCATCATTATCTTCGCCTCTCATTTCTTTTGCAGCGTCTATTTGTTTCGCTTTGTTAAAATCACGTTTTTGAATGAGAAAATTTGTATGAAAAGCTAACTCCAACAGTTTGAAAAAGAATGCAGTCAGTGCATAACCGATCAAGCTGTTTGGGTTTAAATCATTCAAGTGATCAAATTTAGCTAAAATACCACCTTCATGAGGATGTTGATTTTTAGGAGGGCGAACTGCTTTTCTTTGAGCAATACGTTTCTTCGTTATTTCTTCAAATTTTTTGATTTCATTTGCTCTGCGCTCATCTGCTAATTGTTGCGCATGAAGATTATTCGCATTAAAAAAACCGGTTGTCATAATAAGACTCCTTAACTACTTTTTTCTGGCACCATTTAACCATATATTAGTCAGAAAGTAAAGTTAGCTATTTATCAAAAATACGTAATGCGGGATTTATGCGATGAAAATAGGGGTTATGCACAATAATGTAAAGTTCAATTAGACGAATGGTTGATTTTAAAAGATTAATTTAAGAGCATATACAAGCTATTACTTCATCTTCATAGAAGAAGTCATTGAAGAGCTTGGATCCTCTACAGTTTGACTTACTGTGTCCAGAGCAGCTTGTGGATTGGCTGCATCTTTAAGCGTGCCCATGCCTTCTTTCATGCCATTAAACAACGTTGTAAGAGCCTTATCTATGCTTTGGTTATCTTGATTAGGAGGACTGCTCGATTCTGCTGCCTTATTGGCTGGTATCATCTGTCCAAGCTTACTCGTTACAGCTGACAATTTATCACAAAGTCCTCCCATCACATCTTGCCCCATATCCATTGTTCCACCAATAGGATCATTGGCTATTCCTTCGACTTCATCCATAGGATCTGTCGTACCACCTTCATCGGGTGATGGGCTAGGACTTGATCCGCCACCGCCGCCTCCCATGTCCATATCAGGCATACCTTCGCCCATATCAGGTCCATTGGTACCCATTGAAGGCACTGCATCCATTACTTGGCCAATACCTTTACCTATGGCATCCATTGCAGCTCCAATTCCCATCTTATCGTCTTGCTCATCATCAGGTTGCTCACCACCTTCATCGGGAGGACCACCACTATCCATCGTACTTTTGACAGTATCTTCGACCGCCTCACCGACCACTTCTCCTACTTTTTGTCCTATCATACCGCCTACAGGACCTCCTTGATTTCCAATGGTGCTGCCAATAGTACCGCCGATATCATCACCAAGCTCATCATCTTGATCCATATTACTCATGTTAGTACTGGGCGCAGGTGATGATTGGGTATCATCATTACCCATACTAGGTCCAGACATATTCATACTAGGTCCAGGAGATGATTGGCTAAGTTGAGATCCAACATCTGTTGTATCCATATTCATACTAGGTGAAGGTGTCGATTGGTTAAGTTGAGATCCAACATCTGTTGTATCCATATTCACACTAGGCGAAGGCGTTGATTGGTTAGGATCAGTTCCTACTGTGCTTTGATTTAACGGTGTATCATCCGTTTGTGTCTCATCCGTTGTTGTTGGTTGAGTCTGATCCGCTGTTACAGGTTGATTATCATTATTTGTATCTTGGTCGTCATTTCCTTGCCGTAAAGCCTGCTTATCTTTATTGTCTTCGTCTTGATCCTTTTCATCTTTTGCTTTGTCAGTTTCTAATTTTTTAGCTTGATCGGCATTATCATCAGATCTATCTCTATTAGCATCATCCAATGCTTGTTGTTGCGCTGCTTGCTGTGCTGCTTGCTGTGCTTGCTGTTGCTGTAGTAGTTGCGCTTGCTGCTGCGCATCTAGTTGATCTTGTTGTTGAGCTGCTGTTAATTGTGCTTGTTGTTGTGCTCTTTGTGTTTGTTGTTGCTGTAATTGAGCTTGGTCCTCGTCTTCATCCTTTTTCTTGGCTGCTGCAGCTGCTTTCTTGCCAGTATCCTCAGTTGGATCAGGCTGATCGGTTGGTGGTTTGGGTCCTTCCATTTTCTTAGCAGGATCTGGGTCATTCAAATCTTTCTTATCTGCCGAATCGGGACCATCTAAACCAATACCTTTCTCTTTACCTGCCAAAGTAGCATCTAATGTAGCTTGCTGATCTTTAACTTTTGCGCTTTTATCTTCAGCTTTTTCCAGCTTTTTCTCTGAATCATTAATGATTTTATTTTGCTCTTTAATGTCCTTTTCAGCATCGGCTTTCAATTCATTATTTGCTTCCATAGCCTTGTTTAATTTGCCTTCTTGATCCTTTAATTTATCCATATCTTTTTGTTTTTCTTTAAGTTCATCGTCTGCAATTTTTTTCTGAGCTTGTGCATCTTCTAATTTTGCATTTGCATTATCCAGATTCTGTTTAGCAGCAGGATCATTATTATTCTTATCATATTGCTTTTGTGCATCATTTTGATTTTTTTCTGCTTCTTTTACATCTTTTTCTGCTTTCTTCTGCTGATCTTGGGCTGCTTTAAGATCTTCATTTGCCTTTTCTTGCTTTTCTTTATTTGTATTCAATTGTTCTTTAAGTGCTTCTTCCCATTTATGAGCTTTCATCTGTGTTACTTGAGCCGCATCTCTATGCTCGGTCGCATCTTTTAATCTTTGCTCTTGGGTCTTTTCTTCTTTATCATTTCTTCCTGCTTTAAATTTGGCAAGCTTTTCGATATGAGATTTATAAGCATCAATACCTTGCTTATATTGCTCTAACTTTTTCTCCGAGTCTTTTAAACTCTTTTCTTCGCGTGGTGTTAAGTGACCTTTGTCTTGTTTATCCTTCAAACCTGCAATTTTTTCTTCAAGTTTGTCTTTCTTTTTTACCAATTTTTCTAAATTTTCAAGTTGGGGTTTAATATTTTTAAATTTCTTTTCAGCTAATTTCTCAAGGCCTTTATTAGCTGCCATACCAATACCAGCCAATAAGGCAGCTATAATAGCAACGATAGCCGCTGCAAGGCGTTCATAAGGATCGTCAATTTTACCTAATTGGTTAAAACTATCCTTGACCATTCCTTTTGCTTTTTCTCTACCTTTTTTCAATTGACGAAGATGATGACCAGGTTTGTCTTTTGATCTGGCTTTGGTTGTTAATTTTGCTTTTGAATCATCTAATTTCTTCGTATTATCAGCTAAATCTTTCTTGTGACCTGCTAATTGTGTTTTAAGCACTGCTTTCTTTTCAGGATCTTTTTCTGTTTTAAGCGATGCATTTGTATCTCTAATGCCTTTATTGGCTTTAGCCATACCCACTCTAGCATCACTCATGGATTGTCTTAATTCGGCATTTTTCTTATGATGAGGTGGCAATGCTTGAATTTTATCATTTAAATTTTTCTTCTGACCTTCTAATTTTTGCTCAAGACCCGCTAATTTTTCTTCATGTTGTTTCTTCTGTTCAGGGGTTGCATCTTTGATCTTTGCAAACGCTGCTTTTTCTTGTCCTATCTCTTTCCTTGCTTTAAACACTTCTGTTCTTGCTTGACGATAATCCATAACACTTTTCTGAGCGTCGAATTTTTTCGTATGAGCATCTAATTTTGCTTGATGTGTTGCCTTATCTTCAGCGCTTGCACCTTTATTCTTTTCCAACCAATCTTTTTCTTTTTCCATGCCTTCTTTTGTTCTTTGATGAGCTTCGTTAAATGCAACAGCTCTTCTCATTCTAGGTGATAATTCTTGCTTTAATGCATATGAATCTTTCGCATGTTTACCTAAATCTTTCTTATGACCCGCTAGTTTTTCTTCGTGTGGTTTTTTATCTTTAGCACTCGCATCTTTATTCTTTTCAAGCCATGCTTTTTCTTCTGCTATGCCGTCTTTTGCTTTTGCCATACCCTCTTTTGCTTTACCATAAGCTTCTTTAAATTCAGCAGCTTTTTTCTGTTGAGGTGTCTTTACTTCCAAAACAGGTTTTTTATCATCTGTCGTTGGTTTGGCACTTGCCTTCATTCCTTGTTCAGAAGTAGGTTGACTACTAGAAAGCTTTTCCCAATTTTGGGTGTTTGCTTTGGCTTGATTGTATCGTTCCGAATTGGTATCGCCAGCCAACTCTGCCTTTTTCATACCTTCCCGGTCTGCTTCATATTTCTTTTGATCATAACCTGTAGGCAATTTCTTTTTTAATTCACTAGCCTCTTGTTCTGTTAATTTTGAAGTCGCTTGAGGGGTCTCAGGTTTGGCACTTGCCTTCATTCCTTGTTCAGAAGTAGGTTGACTACTGGAAAGCTTTTCCCAATTTTGGGTGTTTACTTTGGCTTGATTGTATCGTTCCGAATTGGTATCGCCAGCTAACTCTGCCTTTTTCATACCTTCCCGGTCTGCTTCATATTTCTTTTGATCATAACCTGTAGGCAATTTGGCTTTTATCTCACTAGCCTCTGTATCTGACAATTTTGAGGTTGCTTGAGGTTGTTGACCACTTAATCCTATTGCTGAAGGTTCTGTTGATGTTTGGGCAGCAAGAACTGCTTTTTGATCAGCACTTCTTTCAATCTTTGCATCTACTTTATCAAGCTGTTTCTGTGCATCTTTTGCAATGGCATTTTGAGCCTTTTCGTCATTTTCTGCTTCTTTTCTCTTTTCTTGTGTTTTAGCAAGAGCATTTTCTAATTTACCTTGATTAGAACTTAATTTTCCTAACTCTTCTAATTTGTCTTTATGTGCTTTTTCAGCAAGACCAACGGCCTCTTTAGCCTTGGCATCATTAGGATTATTTTTCGCTGTGTCTTTAGCAGTTTTTAAATCTTTTTCAGCCGCTTTTATTTCGCCCTTTACTCTTGCTTGCTCTTGTTTATTTGCATCTAAAGCGTCTTGAATCTTACCTTCATATTTAGCCATAGCATCTTTTGTTTTTGCGGCATCTTTTGCTTGGCTAGTGGCTTGCTCTAAGGTGCTTTCCAGCCCTTTTTTAGAGTTATCAAATTTTTCATCTTTACCTTTAACAATTTGTTCACATAATGCTGCACGAGCATCAAAGCTGGCCTGTGCTCGCTCTAATTTTTCTTCTTTATCCTTTAAATTCTTTTCTTCACGAGGAGTAAGCGGTGGCCCATCTGTTTGTCTGTCTTTAAGCTTGGCAATATCTTTTTCGAGTTGCCTAATCTGTTTACCTTTTTTCGCTAGCTTTTCAAGATGTGGTTGAGCTTTCTTAAATCGGTTCTCTGCAAGTTTTTCAAGCCCTTTATTTGCTGCCATGCCAAGACCTGCAAGGAGGGCAGCTATCAAGGCAACAATGGCCGCAGCAAGGCGTTCATAAGGATCCTTAATATCCCCTAATTGTTCAAAACTATCCTTAACCATTTCTTTTGCTTTTTCTCTGCCTTTTTTAAGATTACGCAGTTGCTTTCCGGGTTTCTGTTCTTGGTGGATTTTAAGTTTTCTATTTGCTTCTTTTAGATTTTTTCTGTGCTCACTCAACTCTTCCTTATGTCCAGCTAATTTTGCCTTATGCTCCTCAATTTCTTTTGGATCCTTATCTTTATTTTTTTCTAGCCATTGAGTTCTATCGGCTTTTAATTCAGCTTCAGTGCCAAATTTTCCCTTTTTCTGTGTTAAGGCAGCTGGTTTCTTTTCCTCAGATGTTGTTGGCTCACTTTCCGTGTTAGAAGGACTTGACTGTTGAACTGGAGCTTGTGTTGGTACACTTTGTCCAGGTGATGACGCATTAAAAGAAGGATCAGCTGCAAGATGTGAATTTAAAGCACTTTCAAAGGCTTTATTTTTTTGTGCCGCATCTGGATCATTTGGATCATTATAAATACCAAATTTCATATCTATATTGACGTTAGCGTTTTTGGGATCGGATTTGAATTCCTTCATTGCATCATAAGCCGCTTTAGCAGAATCTTCAGGCTTGTTTTTATAAATACCTATTCCTAAAGGTGGACATGACACTGTCACTGGATTGGGGCCAGGTTTACCGGGTTCACCTTTTTGCACCTTAGCTGCTTGTTCTAGAACTTCTTTATAAGCGCTTTTAAGATCTTGTTTAGCAGTCGGATCGCTTCCTTGAGGTGCGCCTGCATGAATTAAATATCCTTGCCCTCCACCACTCATTTTAAGTGGTTGTGGTGGATTATCTCCACCAACAAGCCTTGCTTGCCCTACTCCTACTTTTTGACCATGTTTTTTCCAATCTGCTTCAAGGGCTGGATCGCCACCAAATTTGCTTTTAACAGCGCCAGCTACACCTCTCCAATCACCGGTGGCTAATGGAGTAGTGCTGGCAGCATTCACATAGATATGTGCAGGAATACCTAAACTACCACCTGAAACACACCCTCCAGTTACACCTTGCTGTTTTGGCGCCTGTTGTTGAGCTGTATTTGCGACATTCTTAGCAGATCCTGTTGTCGTAGTGCTTAGCACAGGAGCTGGCGTTGATCCCTTTTCTGGTGGCTTATGTGCTGCTTTTTTCGGCGCTGTAGCACTTTCAGTTTCGACCACAGGCGTCGCTGTTCCTTGTGGTGTTTGAGGATTCGTTGTTTGCGGAGCTGGCGGAGGAGGTTGTTGACCACTTAATCCTATCGCTGAAGGTTCCGTCGACGTTTGGGCAGCAAGAACTGCTTTTTGATCAGCACTTCTTTCAATCTTTGCATCTACTTTATCAAGCTGTTTCTGTGCATCTTTTGCAATGGCATTTTGAGCCTTTTCATCTTTTTCTGCTTCTTTTCTCTTTTCTTGGGTTTTAGCGAGGGCATTTTCTAATTTACCTTCAGTTGATTGTAACTTTTCTAGCTCTGCTAATTTACCATTTCTTACCCCTTCATTTTCAGCCGCTTTTAATTCTCCCTTTACTCTTGCTTGCTCTTGCTTATTTGCATCTAAAGCGCCTTGAATTTTACCTTCATATTTAGCCATGGCATCTTTTGTTTTTGCGGCATCTTTTGCTTGGCTAGTGGCTTGCTCTAAGGTACTTTCCAGCCCTTTTTTAGAGTTATCAAATTTTTCATCTTTACCTTTAACAATTTGTTCACATAATGCTGCACGAGCATCAAAGCTAGCCTGTGCTCGCTCTAATTTTTCTTCTTTATCCTTTAAATTCTTTTCTTCACGAGGAGTAAGTGGTGGCCCATCTGTTTGTCTGTCTTTAAGCTTGGCAATGTCTGTTTCAAGTTGCCTAATCTGCTTACCTTTTTTCGCTAGCTTTTCAAGATGTGGTTGAGCTTTCTTAAATCGGTTCTCTGCAAGTTTTTCAAGCCCTTTATTTGCTGCCATGCCAAGACCTGCAAGGAGGGCAGCTATCAAGGCAACAATAGCCGCAGCAAGGCGTTCATAAGGATCGTCAATTTTACCTAATTGTTCGAAACTATCCTTAACCATTTCTTTTGCTTTTTCTCTACCTTTTTGTAGATTACGCAGTTGCTTGCCAGGTTTTTGTTCTTGGTGGATTTTAAGTTTTCTATTTGCTTCTTTTAGATTTTTTCTGTGCTCACTCAACTCTTCCTTATGTCCAGCTAATTTTGCCTTATGCTCCTCAATTTCTTTTGGATCCTTATCTTTATTTTTTTCTAGCCATAGCACTACATTAGCATCATCAATTTTTTTCTGAGAGTCTTTAATGCTCAAATTTTTGCTGCTAATTTGTGATTGATGAGTTGCAATATCACGTTCACGTTCGCTTATCTTTTCTGTTAATTTACTTTTTTCATCATCACTTAAATCACCGCCCATTTTTTGCTTATCTAAATTATTTTGATTTTGGAGATCTTTAATATCCACTTCATGTTGGGCTATTTCAGCAGATAACATTCTAATATTTTGCGATTCATTCGCTTGAATACCCTTGTTTTTATCCACTACCTGTTGTTGGGAAGCAATGTTGTCTTTTAAACCACCAATATCTTGTTGTAGTGCTTTTTCTTCTAACTTAGTCTGTTTCAAGTTTTCATATTTCACTTTCTGTTCAGTTAACTCATTCTTTTTAGCCTTGGCTTCAGCTCTTGCAATTTCATTAGATAAAATTTCAGCTTTCAAAGCAGTTTCTTCTTTACGAAGATTGCCTTCTTGTTTTTTAAGATTTTTAAGATTTTCTGATTGGGTATCAATGTTTTTCTTTTCTATAGCCTTTTGACCTTCTAAACCACTTTGCTCCTTTTTAAGTTTTACGACATTTTCACTTTCTGTACTATGTAAAGCTTTATTTTTAGCTACATCTTGTTTGCCAAGTTCTATTTCTTTTTCGCTTTTTCCTATTTTCGCTTGTAAATCCTTTATTTTATCTGAAGTTTTATTCTTAGTTTTAATGGTATCTGCCGAAGGTGATTTTTCTTTATTCAAATCAATTAATTTTCCCTCAAGGCGTTGCAGTTCTTGTCGATCTTTTTCAAGCTTTGCTTCTTTACTTAAAATATCACCTTCTTGGGTTGTAATCTTATTTTTTAAATCTTTAACAAGGGTTTCTTTTTCTTTAAGTGCTTGAGATCCTGCTTTTAAACTATTATCAATTTCTATGAGTTTTTTCTCAGAATTTTGTTTAAGCGCTGTAGCATCAGCAATATCTTTATTTACTGTAACTAATGAACTTTCGACGGAAGAAAGTTTTCCTTTTGCCACCTCAATGATTGATTCATGCTCCTTTTCCTTTTGAGCATATTTATCAGCAGCTAATTCAAGACTTTTAATTTTATTTTCAGCAGATTCTATTTCTTTATCAAGATTATTTGATTGCTTTGATTCTTGTGCTTTTGCTTTGTCAGAAGGAGAAACAATCCCCGCTTGCAATCTAGCCGTTGCTTGTTGTTGTTGCAAAACTATTGTTTGTGCTGTGCTTACTCGTTCTTCTCTTGCCTTTTCTTGCTGTTGTTCGTTGAGATCCAACGCTGCAAGTTCTAATTCTCTTTCCTGATTACTTCGTAACGCTAGTTCTTCCGCTTTTGCTGAATCCAATTTTTTCTTCTTAGCTGTTTGATTAGCTGCCGCATTCCTCTCTTTTAATTCCTGTTCAGAGTCCGTTTTTAGATGTGATTGAACACCTTTTCTCTGTTCGCTTTCACGTACAAATTTAGCAGTGTCATTATTTGTGGTAGTAGGACGTGTTGGATCAGATGTGTCTTCTCCAGGAACAAAGGCTGTCTGACCGGGTAGTTTCACTGTGTCTTTTGCTAAATCTACGGCCTTTTTGGCCCCCTTTACCATTGAGCTTAAGAGACTAGGCTTAGGTTCTGTTGGCGGCGTTTCTGGAACGGTTCCTGTTCCTTTTGGTTCATCATCTGCCATTATGCCCTCACTATATGCTCAGCCGTGCGTCACTAGCACTGACTTTATTTTGCTTACGTGCTACTTCTTCCTTGTATTCACTTTTTGTTAATTTGATATCTTCAATTTCTTTATTAATTCTTACTAATTGGGCATCACGATAACGTCTGATTCTGCTGTATTCTTCTAACTCCTTGATAATCTCATCCTCAGCATTTCGATCTTTTATTTTTTCTAATAAGACCAATCTTTTAATTAAATTCGATTTTTTATTATCTGCTCTTTGAATTTCCATTTTTGATGTGCGTTTTTTGTCTTCAAGCAGATCAAGTAATTCATTTTTTATCGATTCTAATTTTTGTTGTAATTCATTTGAGGAATTGTCTTTAAGATAAACATCTATTCTTAATTCGTGGAATTGCTGCATCAATAGCTTAAATGATTTTCCGCTCAGATCCCCCGGACTAATCATATTTATCTCCTCAATTGCTTTAATGTCATTACATTATATCTGACTAACTAACCCCTGTTAATGAATGCTATTAGGTCATATTTACGTGCATTTGCAGGTAAAACGACTTTTTAAAACATACCGTTCTATAAAGTTAGACTGCGTTTGATGGGAGAAGTTTCAAAATTTTAAGGGTTAACTGCCTTGAGATTTACTGCCACCCGATGCATAAGCATTGAACATGTCATACAGTTGTTCAAGGGCATCAAGAGCACCTTCAATGTCTTTATGCAGAACATCTTTGGGAGGATAATAGGTTGCTTTGATAATATCATTAATGATGTTTTCAGCCACTTTCGCTGCGTCAGCTTCTGGCCTTCCACACAGTCTTTCAATATGAGTGAGCGCTTCACGTGTGCGTCCACGTAATAAAAGAGGATTTGAGAAGCGTTTTAAATCTTCTTCACCAATAATTTCAACGGCAAAATCAGGTACATGTACAGGGGTAAATGCGTGTACTTCATTAGCGAATTCTTGAGATTGTTCCGCTTCAATTTCTTCGCGAACTTTACGTTGTTTGTCGACTTCTTTTTCTAAAATTGCAATAACGGCTGCGATGGAACGTTCAAAAGGTTTTAATGTATTATAGGTTTGTGTGGCCTGGGCAACCGTATTAATGTCCTCATTTGGCGCAGGTGGTTCCATCATAAATTGAGGAGCATTGAAAACTTGTGCAAAACGGCGAATTCGTTTATCTAAATTCACCAAAGTACTTTCTGTTGGTTTTTCTACACAAAGATATTGGTTGACCTGCATTTTTTTCGCAGGTTTAGGGTTAGCATAAAACATTCTGGCTCGAATGATTTTAGAACGCCAGAATATATGAGCATCACCTTCACGTTGGTCTCTTAAATCAAGTAAGTCTATTCGTGAACGTTTTTCAACTGAAGCATTTCTGGTATCGGTATAGTTGTTAGACATACTACCGGCATTAACTTGGAAACCACTGACGGATGTTGCATAAGTTTCACCAGCCACTTTGTTAAAGAATTCCCATGTTTCGGTCGGATCTTCCATTTTCATACAAATCTTAATATTACAGTTTGCCCCAATGGATGCCGCTTCTTCTTTTGATGCTTTTTGGAATGCAGGTAAATCTTGTCCAGCAAAAATAGCAGAGAATCCAAGAGAACGCGCTTGTGCAGGTACTACTGCAAACCCTGGCACAGCATAATATCCATACTCGTCCATGATGCAGACATAAGGTGTAGGTGAATTAGTTGGTTTGCGTAAAATCACATCTCGGTATTCACCTTCAACTTCATCCCCTAAACCTGCAGCCATCATTGCCTTCAAAGAGGCAATAATAATTTTGCCTAAGTTTGATAATTCTTCAGGTGATTTTTCAAGCGCTGGTAATAATACAACGAGGATCCGACGATTTAATACGACGTCTTTGAGATCTACTTCCGCCAAATTGGTACGAACAATATGCGCATAAGTATCTGCTAATGAGCTGAAAGTACGACCTAATTGCATGGTGATAAATCCATGTTGTTCGCGCACCTCACCTGCCTGATTGCCTTTTTTGGATTTGTTATAGCCAGGTAAGTTATAAATATAGTTGTCAATTGGATCTAAGTAGGCAGCATTTAGCGAATCTAAAGGAACTGATTCTTTCTCATTTAAAGGAAACCGTCTATCGACCACAATCTGTTCTAATTTTTCCAACATAAAATAACTTCGAATTAAGTTGGCATCCAGCAAAATATGACCTTCATCTCGCATACCCACTAAAATTTTCATCAAGGCTTCCACGAAAGAAATAGCACGGCCTTTCCACATATCGCCATCGCCACCGCCACCGCCTGAATCCATCAAGCTCACCACCAGCTGCGTTAACATACTAGATGAGCCATTGGCAAATGGGTTCATCGTGTTAGAAAGTCTAGATTTTTGCGCACCAATAACGTCTCTGGCACCGGTCATGAAGTTGATAAGCAACATGTCATCATCACGTCCCATTCGACGTACCATACCAAATACTTTTGCGTAAAGTGAGTTATCACCTTTACCATCGATGTAGATAAAGCCACTGCCTTGTGCTAATGAATTAAAGGCTATCGACACCAATGCTTCTGTTTTACCAGAACCGGTTGAACCAAAGATTAATATATGAGTTCTCATATCATCATTTGAAAACCACAGTTCTTTCTGCGAGTTTTTTTCATTACCAAAGAAGGCAATGCCTGATGCTGTTTTAGCTTTAGAGGTACCAGGAATTGTATCGTTATAATCAGGCAATTTTGAAATAAGAGGCATCTTACAAGGTAACGTTACTTTACGCGTGTAGGCATATAAAAAAATGGATAAACCAAAAAATCCTGATAAATCAGCAATAGCAGGTACAATAATGGATATCCCAATACATACCCCAAGCATCATTGCTACATATAAAGGATTTGAGAAAAATTCGGCAACACGCTGACCTAACGGCCGCGTGTCCCGCGCCATCTCGGACGCGCCGTGCTCATGCTTCTCTTCTAGACCTCTAATTGACACACTGCCTCCTCACTTCCCCTGAATGGGTAAGAGAGTAAAAAAATTATTGATTCTCTGCCGCCATCGGTATTTGTTCATCTTCTTCAAGCGTGTACACCATATTATCAAGTGCCTTTTCTAATGCCTTGACAGCTTCTTCCACCATCGGTACGGTTAATGCTCTGCCCATTTCCCTTTCAGCATACCAATGCGCAAAAACGCCTGCGACTTCAGGAACCACAACTTGCCTGCCTACGCAATTAAGCACATACCACAAACGTCTGTCCAGCGGCTTAAGCCATAAGAAGTCAGCCGATGGCAAAACGCCATCAACTCTTGCAAGGAGTAACATTGATGCCATTACAGTTAAAACATACCCATGCTTTTGCTGGCATTTTTGAGCTGCTTTTGATTTACCGTATTTGTTTATATATTCTTCTGTATCTGAATAATCGACTTGACCTTTCGCGGCTGTTTTAGCCAATTTTCCTAAATATTTTCGACAAGCATCTGTATCATGTTCAGTACGTGCTAAAAATGCCGCATAGATAGCTTTGGTATGCGGGGGTAAACTATTCACACCTGCCCATAATGGTCCTAGCTGATTAGCAAATGTTTGTGTAGCGGCATCTTTGATAACAGTTGCTTTGGCAACGCCTTCTGATTTCCAAGCTGCTTTATTATCTGCGGCCAATTCAACTTTCAAAAGCTTCTCTGCTCTGGCAAATTGCATCGGATTTTGTGACATTGCCCACGGACCTTTATTCATATCTGCTTCAATTAAATCAAGATCGGCCACAGGAGCAATTTGCGGATAATTCTCTTTTTCTTGTTGGGCAAGTGTATCCATATTATATGCTTTAGTGAAACGCATGGTAGCATGCCCTTTGAACATCACTATGCCCATGAGTAATAGGAAAAAACAAATAGGGTATTTTATATACTCCCCTATAAACTCACTATATTTACTTGCAATATCTAAGGTGAAAGTGCTGGGATCACTTGCCGCCATGCCCAACCCTTTGATAACAATTTGCAGATTTTCATTATCTAGAAAAAATAAAATCGCCAATGCTTCATAACGTTTGAATAAGATAAACCATACTTTGAGATTATCACCATAAAAATGCCATACCAAAGCGCCAATAATAAATATTGAAGCTAATATCCATAACAAGGCATATGAATCTTTATCTTCACCTTGTCCGCCGCCACCGCCTTGTCCTGCCATATCTGGTTACCTCTTTTTTACTAAATGAGAGTTTTTACCCCTCACCCTAACCCTCTCCCGCAAGGGGAGAGGGAATTTGAATTAGTCATACATTAAATCATCTAATGGGGTCACATCACGCGAAGGAGCATGTTGCATTAATTCAATGATGACGTCGGATGCACAAAGCAGTCGTAGAGAATTGGGAGTTGCATCATCAAATTTGACCCTCACCCCTAACATCGCTCCTTGCGCTTCTTCAAAACTCACGCCAAGACCATAACCTAAACAAAAAGAGCACAATTGATCAGCTCTTCTTATAATGGCCGGTAATAAACCTGTTTCAGCTAATACTTGTTCAATTGAGATAGCTTGTTCGCGTAGCGTAAAATTACAACGCAGTGTTTTAGCAACTGCGGAAAGTTGTTCAATTATCGGATGGTCTGCCATTTCTCACCTACAGATCTTTCATAGTAATAGCTAGTTGTCGTAATGATATTCGTTACTGATTGTATTTACAATCATACTTATGACCGAGTTTCATATTAGGTCATAAAATTATTGTTTTAATATTTACATTTTACTTCAGTTAACTTAACTTCAATACAAATACTTTTTTACTGTTATTATTTCACTAGCATGATTGTTATATATTCACTCTTAATTATTTAGAGTGTTATTGTTATGCTAGAGTTCGGTTTATTAGAAAGATTTTATTTATTTTTATGAAAGGCTGTATATCCGCCTGATTAAAGATATAATTAAAAGAAGTTTTTTTTGGGTAGGGAGTTAACAGAGAGGGCTATGGACAAGCAACTGTTTATCATCTCAATTGTAGCAATATTGGTGGGATGCTCACCAAAACCTACCTATGAAATGAGTGATGTCGAGTATCAATTAATGAAATCTGCTATGTCAGTTGAAAATTCGTTAAAAACACTTGCAGCAACTCAGGACATCTATGCGAAAAACGCAATTAATACTGATATTCTCGTTACGCCTCAAGGTGGTATGGGGGGGCTAGCAAGTCTTGATTGGTCAGGTCCTATTGAACCATTGCTAGAAAAAATTGGTGAGATGACCCGTTATCGTGTGAAAGTACTTGGACCCATTCCTCCTATTCCTTTAATTGTAACTATATCTTCTAGAGAACGCGTTGTTGCAGACATTCTTAAAGATGCTGGATTGCAAGCTGGCAAACGTGCTAATTTGGTTGTGTATCCGACTAGTCGTATTATTGAACTTCGTTATGCGGCCAACGTTTGAGGACAACACTAAGAAAGGAAAGCTGGACTCATGAAACAGTATATTAGCAGTACGTTATTAGTCGTTGGCCTTGCTACTATCACTGTAAGTTGCTCTACACCACCCGCATATCAATCTACACTTGGTAAATATCATGCCGTTAAGTTTAATCCTAAAGGGGGTACGCTTAGTGGCATTCGTAATATTGGGTTACGTGATACAGCTCTAAGCTTAGGTGCACGTGCAGGTTTAGCTTGGCGAGCAAGTGAGATTAACGTTTTAGTTTCAAGAAACGAACGTCAGCTTGATTTGATATATAATTTTAATAGTTTGTTACTTGATAATAATGTGCTACCTCCCGTGTTGATTGAAGGTCGTCAAACATTAGAACAAACGGCTGATGATGTGATTCGTGTTGCTGATCGGGCATACACTATTCAAGCTCAGGCACGTTTTGTGACGATGGCTCCCACGTGGAGAGACTATTTAAAAATGCAATATAAAGATCCTGAATTACCAGATACATCTTTAATGCCAAGAAACGAAGTTGAAAAGAATGTTTGGGATAAATATCTAGATGAAGGCTGGCAAGCCGGCGTAACACAAGCTGATGTGATATTCGCTGAAAACTTAGGCCGCCTCAAAAGAGATTACGAAGGGATGATTCGTTATCACACCTTGCTTGCTCAAAATATGGTCAGTGTACCTTTTGTTGCGCAAGTGAATTTAGGGGTGACAGGTGGTGATTCTCAAATGGCTATCAATGATAGAATTTTAAGAATTACAACTTTACCTCAATTTAATAATGCAAGTAGTGAATGGACGGCTTTGGTTACTGAGGATGAGAGACAACTTGCACCTGAAGATCGTTAATCGAGGGGCGTTGAATTTATGGCGGTAAATAAAGAATTTCTCATTCCGGATGAACCATCTCGGTTTACTCCACGTGATATGGATCGTTTGATGCTGCACTGCACAGCATTAGGTGCTTCAGATATTACGATTCAAACTGATTCTCAAATCATGACTGAAATTCATGGCCGATTATACCCTGTTACCACACGCAAAATGTCACAGACAGAAGTCGGTGAAATGCTAAATGGTATTTATGGTCCTAACGGAACGACTCAGCTTTCTTCGGGTAAAGATGTCGATACGCATTACGAAATAAGACCAGACAGAACTTCTCGATTTCGTTTTCGTATCAATGGTACTGCCTGTCAAGTTGAAGGCCATGATGGTATTCAAATTACTGCTAGAACTATTCCAGCAGAACCGCCTCCACTCAGTGGTATGAATGTTGATCCCCCTATTCTTGAACATATGGCACCTATGCAAGGTACTATTGTTGTTACCGGTTCAACAGGTTCTGGTAAAAGTACTTTACTTGCATCTATTATTCGTGAAATTGTCATGCAAGAAGATGCACACCGTAAAGTACTGACTTACGAAGCACCAATAGAATTTGTCTATGATGCCGTAGACAAACCTTCTTCTATTATTAGTCAGTCTGAAATTCCCAAGCATTTACCTTCTTTTGCTGATGGTGTAAGAAACGCATTACGTCGTAAACCTGGACTGATCTTAGTAGGTGAGGCACGCGACGCAGAAACCATTGCTGCTGTGATCGATGCTGCATTGACTGGTCACCCAGTGTATACCACTTTACATAGTAATGGTGTTGCCGACTGCGTTCGCCGTATGATTTCGACCTTTCCAGCTGAAGAACGCCATGGCCGAGCATTAGATATATTAGAAACACTCAGAATGGTCATCTGGCAAAAATTAGTACCTACAGTTGATAATAAACGCGTTGCGCTAAGAGAATACTTAGTATTTGATGAGGAAGTACGCGATGTTTTAGTGAGCACTGAAGTTGAAATGCTTGCTGCAAAAACACGAATTTTGCTCAAAGAACGTGGACAGCCTATGGTCGTTGATGCCAAGAAGAAATTTGATGAAGGCCTTATTAGTGAGCGAACTTTTAATTTAATGGCACGGTCATCAAAAAGTGCTGATCGTGATGCGGGTATTAGCGAATAAGGAATTGTTATGCGTAATCCTCATACAGCACATTGGCGAGATTCTTCGCGAACGCCAAAGTTCTTCGTTCTGGATGCTTTTTCAGCTATTCCCTTATTACTGATGCTCCTGCATATTAGGTGGTGGACTTTTTTCACTGCTATTGGTGTTTGTGTTTTTTTTATGGTACTTAACCGATTTGGGTTCACTTTACCCATATTTTTACGTTGGTTAAGAGCATTTATCGCCGGCAACCAACGCACGGCTCATTTTTACAAAGATCATAAAGAACATGATTAATGAATGATCTTAATCTCCTTATCCATCATTTTATTTAACTAAAGTATCTAGGTACTGTGCATATTCAATGTTATACTCAATAGTAATCTGCCTGAAGGGAATGAGGCTTTAAGAGGATCAATCTGCAATGGATAGTGGTGCAACTGATTCACAAAAAAAACAAGCTGCGCTTAGCGGAGCTTCCAAAAAAAAACCTATGAGAGATATATCTACTCTTACTGAGCCAGATATTCATACCGGTATCTTTAACGATCCCATTATGGTTAGAGCGAATTTCTACAGAGATAACATGCGTCGTCTCATGATTTTCTGTATTTTTCTTATATTCGTTATCTGCGGTTTAATGGGTTGGGTCATATTTGAGAGATTAAATAAACCACCCGTTCATTATTTTACTACATCTAACGATGGCAAACTTACTTTGCTATATCCTTTGAATCAACCCAATCTCACGACAAGTTCGCTGCTTGACTGGGTTGTTGAGGCGGGTACCACAGCGTACAATTTTAACTTTGGTAACTACGATAGAGCACTTAAAGATATTAAAATTTATTTTACAGATGCCGGATATCAGAATTTTCTTAATGCCCTAACTGCAGCTCGCACGATTGATACCGTTAGAACTAAACAATTGGTAGTTGCTGCGATAGCGACTGACAAACCTGTTATTTTAAAGGAAGGCCCAACAACTGATGGTATTTATGCTTGGGAAGTTCAGTTGCCTATGCTTGTAACTTATCAAAGTGCTTCAGATACCAGAAAGCAGAATATTGTACTTACTATGCTTATTGCTAGAAGATCTACTTTAGAATCACCTAAAGGAATTGGTATTGCTTCAATTAAAGTGCGGGAGGCATAAGAATCAATTTCTTTATAGGAAAGTGAATCGCAAGGAAGCGCAAATAATATGCTGAAAAGGGAATGTATGTAATGCCACCTGAGAATGTTAAAAAAAGCATCGCGCAGGCTAAGCCTAATACCACATCAGCAAAGCCACCCCAAAAACAGCCAGCGGCTCGTCAATACACTGTTTCGACTCTTAGAAATGAGTTCTACTATGATCATTATTATTTTCTCGCATTTATCACTTTAACTTTAATTGTGATATGTGTTGGATTTGGGTTGATGGCTTACTATGAACATACTCTCCAGAATGTGCCTAATCAAGGTTACCTTTCAAAGCAAACAATGAACGATAGCAGAGGAAATACTATCGTTAATGCGGGCGATCCAATCTTAAAATTCCCAATGACCATTGATGGCAAACTTATCTACCCTACCCCATTATCTGAGCCTGGCATGTCGACTCCTGCAATACTTGAATGGGCTGTAGATTCAATCAAAACTTCATTTGGGTTTAATTTTATTGATTATGAACAAGTTATTACCAACGCCAGTATCCTTTATACCAAAATTGGCTACCAAAATTACCGCAGCATTCTAATTGGTACAAGCATGGTCAATAATGTTGAAAGAAAACGATATGTCGTTTCTGTGGTCCCAACCAGTGCTCCGACTATTTTGAAAGAAAAAACTTCACCTGATGGTATCTATGCCTGGCAAATTCAATATCCAATACAGTTAACGTTTCAAAATGTTAAAGAAACACTAAAGTCTGACTGGGTGGTGACTATGTTAATCGTACGCGCCCCCCTCTCTGAAGCACCAAGAGGTGTTGCAATCGCTGCTCTCATATTACGCGAAGGTAGATTACCTAATTAAGGAATTAGTTGGACATATTGTAATGAAAGAAACAGTCAAACCATCCTTAGAAGATTTTAAGTATATAGGTACTTATGAAATGGTATTGGTACGAAATTACTATTACCGAAATATTTATCATAAACTCATGATTATTTGTCTTGGTTTATTAGCAATAACTACTGTGCTCGCTGTTTTTTTACATAAAGAAATTAAAAATGTCGAACCACCAAAATATTTCGCCACCACAAATGATGGCGTTCCATTAGCGTTAATTGACCTAAGTTTACCTAACTTACAGCCAAATAATTTGTTAACTTGGGCCAGTGAGGCCACTGTTGCAGCCTATAGTATAAATTTCGTGAATTATCGTACAGCAGTACAAAATGCTCGTTCATATTTCACACGTAAGGGATATTTAAATTATTTAAATGCTGTCAAAGATTCAAACAACTTAGAAGCTGTTAAAAGAAAGAAAATGGTGGTGTATGCAAGAATAAATGGTACACCCGTTATCTTGAAAGATAGTAATTCAGATCCAAACTTACGCGTGAATGGTGCCTTTACTTGGCAAGTTCAAATTCCTGTGGTAATTACATTTGAGAACAGTGTTCCTGACGACAAAATTGTACAAAATAATATCGTAACTATGTTAGTTACACGTATGTCTGTCCTGGAATCGCCAATAGGCGTTGGAATCGATTCATTTATTATTAGAGAAGTATTACAGTAATAACTTTGTACTTAGAGATATAATATGAGAAGCTCAATAGTGATGACTCCTTATTTCGTCAGGTCAGATTGCGCTGCTTTGCATCATAACTGGATAGACTATATGGATAGAGAAGCGATGTGGATGATTAGACAATGAAACAAAATCTAAAGCTTTTGTTATTGTTTCTGATAACTGCTTTACAACCTGCGCATGCGGCAGCTGTAGAAAACCCTCAAGCACAAGGCTCAAGCAATGCGCTTCCTATGCCCTCTTCCAATCAGAATACTGGTAATACATCCTCTCGCCCTGGAAATCCTCAAACAGCAAATACTCAAGCAACAAATAAACAACCATCTGTGCAGAATACGCAATCACAAACTAATTCAAACCAAATTGCAATTCCCCAAGACTTATCTAAGTTAACCCCTGAACAGACAAATGAATTAATGAAGCAAGCAAAAAATCTGAAACCAGAACAATTGCAGGCAATAGCAAAAACGTTGCAATCGCAACCTGGTGTCAAACAAATTGATATTAATTCAGGATTAATTGAGGAAACAGTTTCCGCTCACGGAACGACTGCGACACAAAAAGCAACTCAGCAAGTGGTTGCTGCTAAAACAACTCAGCAAGCAGCACCTACTGCGAATCGAGAGATATCTCTCGATGAATTAAAACGTGAACAAGCTTTTAATTCGCTGATGGAAGAGGTTTTACCGTTGAGTCCAGATCAGATAACAAAGCTTCATAAATTTTATGATTTAACGCTACAAGCAAAAGCTTCGACGCCTAGTCCTTCTCCAACCCCTAATTTTACCTCGATTGTTGTGAATTTAGAGCCCGGTAGCCAGCCTCCTGTTGTTAGGTTATCCGCAGGATTTGTTACTTCAATTCTATTTGTAGATTCCACAGGTTCGGCGTGGCCCGTAACAGCATATAGCATTGGTGATCCTCAAAATTTCAATATTCAATGGGATCAAAAGGGTAATGCACTTTTCGTTCAAAGTTTGAAACAATATTCTCATGGTAATCTTGCCGTGCGCTTATGGGGATTAGACACACCAGTGATGATCACTTTAGTGTCTGGACAACGAAATGTTGATTTCAGGGTCGATTTACAAGTAGGCGGACGTGGACCTGATGCTAAACCTCCCATCGTGGATACAACCTATAATGCCAAAGTTAACCCATTATTAATCAACATATTAGACGGTATTCCTCCAAGAGGAAGCATTAAATTAGGGGTAACTGGCGGTTATGGGGAAGCTTGGTATGCTGACGGCAGAGTTTATTTTAGGACAAAATTGACGGTGTTATCACCAGCCTGGACAGCAACTGTTGCAAGTCCTGATGGAACACACGTATATGAGATGATGCTAACTCCGTTCATTTTAGCATCACAAAATGGCAAAACCATCGATATTAAACTATCAGGGTTATAGTTATGGCCAAAAAAACGGCGAATTTACTTGCAGGTTTTTCCAATTCAAAGACACGCACCTTTGTCATTATATTTGGTGCGGTCATTGCTGTTGGAGTTGTTATTGCTATTTTACGTGGCAAAAATGAAGGCCAAGATAATCTTTCCAAGCAAGGCTCCCAAGCCGTAGCTGTGCCTGCTGATATTAAAGCTACGCCAGGTAGTGTGGTTCCCGAAAAATATCGTGAATTGCAAATGCAGGAAAACGAACGCCGTGCTCAAGAGGCCATGCAAAAAAAATCGAGTGCTATCCCTACTATCATAGGTGCTATCTCAGAAACCCCTGGCAAAGGAAACGCTGATGCTGCAGCAATAGATGCTGCGCTTCGTAACCAACAAAGAGACAAGCTTGGTCGCCTAGGGCTAGGTGATGCTGAAGGTGGCGGTTTTGGCGGCGGCGGCGGTGCTTATGGTGCAGGTGGCGCAGGTGGTGCTGCGGGTGGAATAGGTGGTGCAGGTGGTGCAGGTGGTGCAGGCGGTGCAGGTGGCGCAGGCGGTGCGGGTGCAGGCGGTGTAGGTGCAGGCGGTGCTTTTGGCGCAGGCGGTGCAGGTGCAGGCGGTGCTTTTGGTGCCGGTGCAGGCGCTGCTGGAAAATCACAACGCGATTTAGATCGTGAATTACAAGAAAAGAGACTTAGAGAACAGCGTGAACTTCTTGAAAGACAACGAGCAGAACAAGAGCGTCTTAAAGAGTTAGAAAGACAAAGACGTCTCGCTGAAATGCAACAAAAAGAATATGAAGCCTCAGTGCAAAAAATAGCGACTCAAATGAAAGCAGCTGCAGGTACAGCCTATGCTGATTGGTCAAAATATCCTACACAACAATTTGTACAAGGTAGCCTTGCCGGTAAGACGTTCAAACGTAGTACTGATGAAGTAGTTGGTTCGCAAACAACAAGCAAATCTTCTGGCGCAAGTCCTTCTGCACAAAGATACGGCAATGTCAGACCGACTGCCAAAAGAGTATATATCAAAGCCGGTTCAATTTTATTTGGTGTTGTAGACACCGCCGTTAATTCTGATGAACCTGGCCCAATACTAGCTACTGTTGTTAGTGGCAAATATAATGGTGCAAAATTGATTGGATCATTCCAACATCAAGCCCAACAAACCTCAGTAACAATGACTTTTAATCAAATGACTGTGCCAAAACGTATACATTCATTTAGTGTTTCAGTGGTTGCCATTGATCCTGATACGGCCAGAACTGCATTAGCAACGGATTATGACCGCCATCTATTACAACGTTATGGAAGTTTGTTTGCCTCCTCTTTCCTTCAAGGTTATGGTCAAGCTATCACTCAACAAGGTACGACAACCACATCACCTTTGACAGGCACAACAACCACAACAACCCCTCAACTTGATGGAAAAAAGCAGATTCAAGTTGCGCTCGGGGAAGTAGGTAAACAATGGAGTCAACAGATTAAACCATACTTTAATACACCCTACACTGTGACTGTCGATCAGGGCACTAGTGTTGGACTTTTATTCTTAAGTGATGTCGAAGTGACCGATGAAGAGGGTTGAGGAATGGCCGACAACGTAAACGATGATAATAATGACCCCAAAGAACACGAAGAAGAATTCGGTGAAGAATTTGACTTTGAATCAGGTTCTGAAGTAGATCCCTTAGCTCCTGAGGATTCAGAAGGCGCTGAAGAAACGAGTATGGAACCTCCTCCTGTTAAACACAAAAACATCATGTTGCCAATGGTGATTGGTATCGTTGTCGTTGGTTTTATTGGTTGGAAAGTCTATAGCATGCTCAGTGCTCCAAAAGAATTACCAACAGACTTAGGGGAAAAACTTCCACCAAAGCAGCAAACAGTTTCACCTAAAGTGGATTTGCAACCACAAAAAGCAATTCCAAACCTCGAAGAAGCACAACAGCAAGCTAAACTTGCGCAGAGTGAAGAAGCTGTTACAACCAAGTTACAAAAAAAGCTTGATGAACTTCAAGCAACAAATAAACAACAAATTGATGCTTTACATCGAGATCTCTCTATTGCGCAACAAAATGCTGCTAATGCCACAAAAAATTTAGCGACTATGCAGCATGATGTCCAAACATTGTCTGCAACTGTGCAAGAATTAACCGCACAAATAAAAGCAATACGTGATGATCAGCTTGCCTTGATAGCAAAAGAAGAAGAAAGACAACAAAAAGCAAGACAAAAAGCTAAACCCAAGAGCCAGAAAATCAGTCCAAAATCGGCAGCTTTTACAACGCCTCATTTAACAGTACATGCCATTATCCCCGGTCGTGCTTGGATCCGTACTGCTGATGGCAAAACAATTACCATCACTGAAGGTGATACCGTTGGTGAATATGGAAAGGTCTTGAAGATCGATGCACCTAATGGTGTCGTATTGACATCATCAGGAGTCACTTTACGTTGAGAAATTAATTTTAAGAGTAGAGAATGGACTATAATGGTCTAAGCAGTAGATTTCATGCAAAGATCATAGGAAAGAGCAAAAGAGAGGAAGCAAATGGGAACGTTTATCGATCCAGTCTTAGATAGCATTGATGCATTTATGGCTTGGATAGGTTCTTCTCTTGGCCAAACAACAGATTATTATTGCTCTATCGAAACGGCTGATAGTCGCCATACCTTAGTTTCAAAAGAAGGTGCTCTACTTTCAGTTATCCGTTTACATGGTGCAACCGAACTTGTTGGTCCTCAAGAATTCGATAGAATTCATAAAGGCTTGATTAATACCCTATCCCCTGCTCTATCTCGATCAGGTCATGCCATCCAAGTGTATTTTCACTATGACAAAGAATTAGTTAAAGAAGAAATTAGAGATATTTTTAGACCAGCAATGGCAACTTGCGATCGTTTAAAGATGGATTTACACGATCTATTTGAGGAAAGAATTAATCATCTTTCAAAATATTGCGCCACTGAAGCTTGCTTCTTTGTTCTATGGACGCGCCCTAATTCCTTAACCAAAATGCAGCTTGAACAGTCAAGGAAAGGAAAACTTGAGCGAACGAAAGATCTCAAATTTCCAGCAATGAAGCATGCACAAAATATCATGGCAGCAGTGCCCGAATTACGAGAAACACATGATTCATTTGTAAGATCTGTTGTGAATGATATGCGTGACGTCAATCTCTACTCAGTGATTCTTGATGTTCACCAAGCAGCTTATGAAATGCGAAAAAGTGTTGACCCCGATTACACTGATAGAGACTGGCGACCAGTATTACCTGGCGATAAAATTCCAATACGCAACTTTAAAGATTCCAAAAAACGTGATGTTTCTGAAATTGTTTGGCCACCCCTACCAAATCAATTAATTCCGCGCGATGGTGAAATCATTAATCTTCGTACTTGCCGTATTGGAGATAAAATTTACGCGACTCATTATATCGATCTTTTTCCACAAGAAATTAAACCATTTTTTGAATTATTTAAAAAATGTTTACATTCTCGTTTTCCCTGGCGAATTTCTTATTTGATAGAAAGTGATGGTATTAAAACACTTGGTGTGAAGCCTTTACTTGCTTCCATTTTAAGTTTTGCATCATCTCAGAATCCGTTGATTACTGATGCTGCAGAACTTTTACATTATCTGGATACGAGTACCGACTATGCCATTGTAAAATATCGTGTGGCGCTTACTACATGGGCTAATTTAGGCGAAGAGCGACTTCTGCGCACAAGATCTGCAGAACTTGCCAAGTCAGTGCAAAGTTGGGGACACTGCGAAATTGGCGAATTTTCAGGTGATAGTTACGAGGCTGCGCTTACAACATGTCTTGGACTTGGCCTTAATAGCATCGCTACAGCATCCGTTGCACCATTGAATGATGTTTGCTATATGCTGCCATTTACACGCCCCGCTTCACCTTGGATAACCGGAGCAACACTATTTCGTTCACCAGATGGGAAACCATGGCCTTATCAACCGGGATCTACCCAACAAACAACCTGGATTGATTTAGTGTATGCAAGGCCTGGTTCTGGTAAATCCGTACTATCTAATTCCATTAATTTGGCACTATGCTTACAAGCTGGTATTTCCCGCTTACCACGAATTGCCATTATTGATATCGGTCCATCAAGCTCTGGACTAATATCTCTCATCAAAGAATCACTACCAAAAGAACAACAACACCTTGCAGCGCACCATCGCTTACGTATGGCGCCCAATTATTCAATTAACCCTTTCGATACACAACTTGGCTGTCGCAAACCTACTCCGCAAGAGCGTAGTTTCTTGGTTAACTTTATTACGCTACTCGCAACACCGGTGAATGAACCAAAAGCGTATGATGGTATTTCTGATATGACAGGGATGGTAGTCGATGAGGTTTATAAAAATCTAACTGATAACCAAAATCCAAATAAATATACTCGCGATCTTGAGCCGGAAATAGATAAATGCTTAGATTCCATTAATTTTACAGCTGATCCGCATACCTCTTGGTGGGAAGTTGTTGATGCGCTATTTTTAGGTGGAAAAATTCACGAAGCACAACTTGCACAACGTTATTGCTCACCTTTGATTAATGATTGTGTTGCAATATGTCGAACCAAAGCTGTTGAAGATCTTTATGGCAAGATTGTCGTACCCACAGGTGAGCCTTTAATTTCCGCCTTTGGTCGTATGTTATCTGCAGCTGTTCGTGAATACCCTATTTTATCTCAAATCACCAAATTTGATTTAGGTGATGCCAGAGTGGTGTCCTTAGACTTAGATGAAGTTGCTAAAACAGGCGGCGACGCAGCGGACAGACAAACTGCTGTTATGTATATGCTTGCGCGATATGTTTTAGCAAAAACCTTTTATTTAACAGAAGAAAACGTTGAAGACTTTCCACCAATTTATCAAGATTTCCATCGTCAGCGTATCATTCAAATTCGAGAAGATCCCAAACGAATTGTATTAGATGAATTCCATCGTACATCTAAAGCACAATCGGTGCGTGACCAAGTTGTGGTGGATATGCGTGAAGGAAGAAAGTGGAAAGTTCAAGTTGCGCTTCTTTCGCAATCACTTGAAGATTTTGATTCAGTGATGGTGGAATTTGCCACGAGTATCTTTATTATGGATGCTGGCCCTCAACAAGCCGTTGATAAATCTGTTAAAACGTTCGGATTGTCAGAAACAGCTCGGATTGCGCTTTCAACCCGGGTTCATGGTCCACGTCCCGAAGGTGCAACATTCTTGGCTCAATTTGCCACTAAACTGGGGATGAATACCCAGTTATGTACCAGTACTTTAGGACCAATAGAATTATGGGCATTTAATACCACCGCAGAAGATGCGCGAATTAGAAATGCGCTATATAAGAAAATTGGTTCATCTGAAACACGTAAATTGCTGGCCATGTTATATCCTGGTGGTAGTGCTGCAAGAGTGGTCGAGCAACGCTTGGCAAAACGTAAAGAGTCTGGACAACGAGTAGATGATCAAGTAGCAGCAGGTGTCATTGATGAATTGATTGATGAAATCATGAAAGTCTATGAAGGAACTGCACTGGGCGTATCATCTTAAACTACGACTTAACATTTTATGATTAAAAACAACTCTATCTTGGTAGAGTTGTTTTTTTTCTGTTCTTAACTCTTTAGAACAATGATCAATATAAATAACAGTTGTGTCTTTCGCTAAATGATGCAGCAAAAGCTGCTCACATTCTTTTTGTAATGTTGAATCCAGGGCTGAAAAGGGTTCATCCATCAACAATAGTTTTGGTTGAGTCAAAATAGCTCTGATTAAAGCAATCCGTTGTTGCTCTCCCCCACTGAGTGTCTTTGACCAATCTCTTTTTTCTTCTTTTTTTGCTAATACGCCATTGTCTATTTTAAATTTCTTTAGTAATAAATCTATTTTATCTATTACATTTTCAGGTATGTTTTGTTGTTTGATATCCTGAGGGTACAAAATGGCTTCATATAATGTCGCTCTAATGGGAAATACATTTTTTTGTGGGATCACATGTACATCTTGCAATTCACATGGCAATACCACTTGTCCTTGCACATAAGGCCATAATCTTGTCATTGCCCGTATAAGAGTTGATTTTCCTATTCCCGAAGGCCCCTGAATAAGGGTTATCTTCGATTTTTTAAAATCAAATTGTCGTGAATGTAAAATAATACTGTCATCAGGTTTTCTAATAATAAATTTTCTTAAGGCAACATTTTTACCTTTTAAAAATTCTAATTTATTTTTATTTTGAATGGTTTCCCATTCTGCAATTTCATCTTTTAATAATTTTAATTTACTCGTTAAAACATCTAGATTTGTCACATTTTCATAGTTGTCATGTTTCCAAGTAAAGAAACTCGCTACCCTTGTAAAATAATCCCCCACCGTCAGCAGATTATCTATCGATAATTTATTCGCTAATATCTGAGGAATACTAAAAAGAATACCGACAAAAAAGCGCAAATGTTCATTAAGCGCAGTAAATGCAATTAAACCGGCTTGCAGTTTCGCCATGATGGCATGATGTATGCTGCTCTTTTGTAATTTATGTGAAAAATTATTTATTTCTTTATTTTGAGCATGTAGAAGTTCTATGCCTTCTGCATTCTTTTCAACATGATGAACTTGAGTTTCTAATTTATTGATTAATCTATGTTGATTTTCAGTTGCTTTTCTTAAAGATCCGCCTATTTTGTTAACGATTAAGTTATAGACAATGGCATAAACAATGGCTCCTATCGCCATATAACCGGGTATCACAATCGCGATAGAGGCAACTGAAAATGAGAGAGGAAAAGATAATGACCATAAGCCATATAATCCTGCTAAAAATGCAAAAAATGCATTCGTAAAGCTGTCACCAAGCTTCACCACTAATCGATTTGCTTCGCGAAAATCATTGGTTAAATTACTTGCCGGATTAATGACCTTTCGTTTTTTTAAAAAGTTCGATCCAAAATATGCTTTTGATTTTATCCATTTTTCAAAAAAAGTATTCGTAAATGTCACATTCAAAATATGACTTAATTTATCGCCAATATAGGAGTTCATACCGGCGGTAAAAGTATACCCTGCCACCGCCAAGAGGTAATAAAAAGTCGCCTCAAAAATAAGGGCATAAGAAAATTGGGAGATAAAAAGAAGAGCAAAAAATTGATTAAATAAGACATTGGTTACAACTATCAATATCGCTTGCGCCATATTTCCAATAACCAGTAAAGCCATCAGTAACCATTTAAGGGGTTGACTTGGCTGTCTTAGAAAGGGCTGATAGATATCGATAACTGATTGTAGTGACACAATGTTCTGATATTTTTTTTGTTTGCAAGACGGCTACCATATTTATATTGAGATCTTTTGTCAACTCTTTCTTAATCATATGAAAAAAGTTGCAAATGATTAGCTTGCTGATTAAGATCGGCACAATAAGCGTATATTCCCCTTTTTTATAGATAGGCCTCCTTTCTAAGCAATTACCTATCACCAAACATATATTTTTAATGATAAATTCCTCGGCATTTAATACTAAGATTCAAATTCTATTGATGAAAAAAAGAAGGAACTTCTCTACATGCCATATGTCTAAAATATAAAAGGGATAAAAACTGAAAGCTTAAACAGCGAATTTACTAAAATTTTAATCAAAGTAATGATAAATAACAAAGTTTGATGGTAGACTTATTATAAAGAGAAAAACCAACACTTATGACAACCAGTGAAAGGTAATCAAGAATGAGTGGAAGTAGTGGAATAATTAACGCAGATGCTTTTAGTTTAACTACAGCATTAACGAATTTGAATAATGCGTTTACAAGTATTGAACATTTAATTGTTGCAGTATCTTATGTCATCGGTCTCTCTCTGATGGTCAGAGGGGTGATGATGTATAAAGCACTTGCAACACAAACAATGAGTAGCGCCCAAAAAGGTGAATTTGCAGGCCCCTTAGTATTTATTATCGTAGGCGGAATACTGGTATACTTCCCCAGTACGTTAACAACATCGTTATCAAGTGTATTTGTAACGAGTGATATCTCTCCTGCCTCAGAACTCATTGGTTATCAATCATTATCAGGCTCAGAAAAGTGGCAACAAATTAGCACTGTGGTTATAGAGTATATGAAGCTAATTGGTCTTATCGCCTTTGTGCGTGGATGGGTCATCTTATCTAAGATGGGACATTCTGGTTCTCAGCCTGGAAGTGTTGGCAAAGGATTAATCCATTTAATTGGTGGTGTTCTCCTTATTAATGTTGTAGAAACTGTTGCTATTTTAGCTTGTACTTTCGGATATACAGGCGCCGGTGCATGTTAAAGTTAAGAGGTCAGCAATAACTGTGGAATTATTACCTATTACAATTACAGCTCAACGAGGAGCGTGGCGTGCATATAATGCACGAAAACGTAATAATAAGTTTTTGGCTATTAAAAAGCGTGTATTGCAAAGAGATAATTATACCTGCCGATATTGTGGTTTCTTTGCAAAAGAATTCCAAGAAGTCGTTAATAATGATCAAAATTATAAAAATAATGACATTAATAATATGGTAACAGCTTGCTGTTTTTGTGCTCAATGTTTTTTTATTGACTCAGTGGGGCTTGACAGTAATACGGGAGGATCTATTATTCATCTTCCGGAACTTAGCCAAGCTGATTTAAATAATTTTTGCCGTGTTCTGTATTGTTCGTTGGACAAAGAATCTGCATACAAAGGAAAGTTACAAGCAGTTTACATGAGTTTCAAAGATAGAAGTAAGGAAGTTGTGAATTGTTTTGGTCCTGAGTCAATGGAGCCAAGAGTTTTTGGGCAAGGATTGCTGGATGCCAATTTGAATAAAGATCAATTACAGCATGAGGTGTTACGACATTTAAGACTATTACCATCAAAAAAGGCTTTTACTGTACAAATTGATTATTGGAAAAAAACCGTGTTTGCAAAAGTTCCTTTATAAGTTGTTAAATTTCATTTTAGGAAGTATGAGGAGATAGCTATGAATAGTAAGACGCAAACCCAAAACAGCACAACGCTTAAGTCTATGTTAAGCCTGTGTGGATATTTTGGGATTTTAGTTGCATTATATTGTGTATCGGATTTTGTTTTTGCCAGTGGTGGCGGACAAGATCTTGGTAAAGTTGCTGAGAATATTACAGGAACCATGACAAGTGTTGCCAAACTTATCACTGCGGCAAGTTACGTTGCCGGTGTAGGCTTTGCTTTAATGGGAATGTTAAAATTTAAAGCACATAAAGATAACCCAACCCAAGTTCCATTAAGCCAACCAATTGTATTATTAGCTATTGCAGCAGGCCTTGTGTTCTTACCCAGCCTTATCACCACAACAGGATCGACTGTATTTGGAAGTGGTATGCAAAACGCTGACTCAAAAGGTGGCGGTGTAAAAGGTCTTGAAGGCGGTTAATCTCGTTTAAGGAGTTGTTTCAAACAGCTCCTTTTGATATGAGCAGAAGGGCTTATGAGCGCTTATATCATTAAATAACAGCTTCTCCTTAAGCAACAAAAAGCGGCCAACGGGCCGCTTTTTTTATGATGATGATGATTTTTGATTAACTAAATACTAATTTTTTTCTCGCATTAGATGTTTGGGTCTCGCTAACAAAAACCACATCATCAGAATTTTCTGCACTCTTCTTTTGTGGCGTAGCTAAATGAGGTTTTGCTTTTGCTTGCGCACGTGTTTTATTAAAACGTGGCACAATAGTAGGCATTTTATCATCCACATTAATGATTTCAATGTCATCTACTAGCTCTTCTTCACATTCATCCTCGCACATTTCCTCACAGTCTTCTTCATCCAAAGATCCCAAATCGTTACTAACCGTTGCATTCGCAGCAGTTGTTTCTTTCTTTCCTGAATTAATCAGACTGACGGTCCAATTGAGAGCTTGTAATCCAAGCGCAAAAGCACCTGCCCCTAAAGCAATAGAAATGAAAGGGTTAGTTGGCATTGCCATACTTAACTGAATCATGATAGCTAAAGCATAAGGCAGACCAACGAATAAAATACCACTACAAATAACGCCAAGGATGAGTGTTTGCGTCAAAGTAAGTTTATTAAACCATTTTATGTTCGCACTCGCAGGAGCCGGGCTATTTAATACCGCTTTTTTGCCGGTAATTTTAGCTAGATCTAGCTTTAGATCTTCCCTGATAGATTTAAAAGCTGAAATAGCTCCCATTAACAAATGAATATCATTTTTGTCTTTAGCTGTTTTTCTCGCTTTTTTTGATTTTTCCTTGAGTAATTCATTCATTTTTTTGCATTGTTCATCGCATTGGGCAAACAAACGCTTTGGATCTAAATCTGAGATGGGTTTTTTGGAATCATTTGATAATTTTACAGCTTTTTGAGGACCTTTCTTAGCTTGAACTTTGCTGATGACAATATTGCTTTGAGAAATAATATCTGTTAACAATCGATTTAAAACAGTTACTTGCTGAGAATGTTTGCTTAACTTAGCAAACTCTTTTTGTTGCTGTACAATATCTTCGGTTAACCCTTCACTAGGGGACACATTTTGCCCCAGTTCTTTTAATTTTAATGTGACAATATATCGATAATAATTCATGCGTTGTTCGTAATTATCATCGGTTAATTTGTCCAACAGGCGATCTTCTTCCCCAATGTTTTCATTGGCAATATCAATAGATTTAAAGCTCGCAAATATTGAACAGTTATAGCCTTCTTTCTGATCTGATTCTGATACGCACTCATATTGAGGTTCATAACCGCGACTCGTAAAAAATGCGACAAGTTGCGCTTGCAAATTATCGTCCATTTCGCCGCCCATGGAATCATAATATTTAATATTCGCTATCCAATTACCTTCTTCTTGATATACATGCACAACTGCGGTTGTATAATGATTGGCATTTTTACGTATTGGAATAATGAATTGTGTGCAATCATCGAAGCGAATATTTGGCGCTTTTGGATTTCCTAAGAAAGGATGATCACTGTCTGCCATGGCTTCCAGAAAGAGCTGAAAGAGCTCATTGGTCGTCATATCATTTTCATCTAGGATCTCAGTAGCTTTTTCTCTTCTTTCTTGCGCTTCTTTATTACGTTTATTGTGTTCTTTTTCTCTTGCGGCAAGTTGTCTTTTATTTAAACCTTCAATAGAAGGCAAAGGTCTCTCTACTAAGACTAAGTCACCAGCCGGTGTTCTGCGAGTGGGTAAACCAAGATCTTGAATGACTTTCTCTTCGGCTGCATTCTGAGCAAGATATTCCATTATTTCAATGGTAAAAATTGGAAATATCCCAACAGTATTTCTTAATTTTGGTTTTTCTGCGACTAAACTTTGAATCGTTCCTTCTACATGTTGAGTGTCCAACCATGAATCTGATTCAATTTCAGCAGGAACCGCTTCTGATTCTCCTCTTGCAGCAGCTTCCACGGCGCCAGGGCCATCTTCAGCTCTGGCTACAATTCCCTGTGCATAGGATAAACGCTGCTTATGGATAGCGCTTTCAAACCTGGCTTTAATTAGATCCTTTATTTCTTGATTGTTCTTCTCAACGTCTGAAGCGGCCTTTGAGACATCAGCTGAAGGATTTTGCTTCGTCTTTGCATTGTTATTTTTAGTGCGTGCCATCGATTACTCCAAACAATCAGATAAACTCATGATTTAACTAGATTAGAATTACTATTTCGCATTATACCTATTAAGAAACAAATAGAAAGTGTTCTAACCGATAAATTGACCAACAACCAATAGTCAGTCAACCTAAATGTAGTTATTTATTATTGATAAATAACCCGATTCATAATTTGGATGGATAAAATGATACCCAAGTTGCCTTATTTTTGAATTCAAGCAACGTTTTTGACTTAATTTTAAACGCGCTGGGATCTCATCACCGGCTTTTATTTCTTTATTCAATATTTTTCCTAACCATCGTAATATTTCATTATAAAGTGCGGGGGCATTATCTACGCCCAAATATATCTCATTTTTGCGAATGCCAGCAATAAATTGCAATATACCAACACAATCAGCCAGATGTATCCGGTTAGTATAAATCTCTTGAGGACAAGTCTGTGCATTACCCTCTTTTACCAATCGAATCATCCTATCTCGATTGGGCCCGTAAATTCCCCCAAATCTTACAATGGCATAGCTTTTTGCTTTATTTCTCACCAAAGATTCCGCTTCTAATAATATTTTCCCAGAGAAATCGTTTGGTCGTGTTTCTGAAGTTTCATCAACCCATTCTCCATGTTGTTGGCCATATACTGCAGTGCTAGAAATAAAAACAAATTGAGCATGAGAAGATAAAGGAATTAATTGTAAAATGTTCTCCAAACAGTGCAGATAAGCTTTTTCATAAGAAGTTCTTTCATGCTTATCTGCTGCAATCATATAAAAAATCACATCGACATTCGGTAAGCTATCTACTGTCATCGCATCAGCAATAATATTATTCACCCCCAATACAGCCACGCTGTGACGCTGCAAGGCCCATACTTGATCGCCTTTGTTGATGTAGACTTTAGCAAGTTCACAACCAACATAACCACAACCAACAATCAATATGTTAGCCATTTAGCATTACTCTTTTCATCTTAATGAACCTCTAGCCTTAAAAAGGGAAAAACCGTATTCTCTATAGTTTTACCGATCCTTTTCAAGAGCAGACATGCACCACAACGAGATTGAGCATATTATTCAAAACAATTTTGAGCAAAGGAATACGCTAAACGCTTCCAATGCAAGTAACGAACTTAAAATAGCGGTAAAAACCGTAATTGAAAAGCTTGAAGCAGGCACTTTACGGGCAGCCGTTTCTAATGCAAATGGCAACTGGGAAGTCATCACTTGGGTTAAACAAGCGATTTTATTATCTTTTCGTTTAAATGAGAATCAAGTCATTAATGCTGGATTTACACAATTTTATGATAAAATTCCATTGCAATTTCAGCAGTATACCGCTGCTGATTTTCGTAAAAACAGCATTAGAATTGTCCCTCCAGCATGCATTCGAACAGGTGCCTATATCGGTCCTAATACCATTTTGATGCCCTCTTACGTTAATATTGGAGCTTATGTCGGCGAAGGAACCCTAGTTGATACTTGGGCAACAGTGGGTTCATGTGCACAAATTGGCAAAAACGTACACCTCTCGGGTGGTGTGGGAATTGGTGGCGTTTTAGAACCTTTACAAGCCAATCCTACTATTATTGAAGATAATTGTTTTATTGGTGCACGCTCAGAGATTGTTGAAGGAGTTATCGTCGAAAAAGGAGCGGTCATCTCCATGGGCGTTTATATCGGTCAAAGCACACGCATTTATGACAGAGAAAATGACACTATTCTTTACGGGCGCGTTCCAGAAAATGCTGTCGTTGTTTCTGGCACTCTTCCCTCTGAAAATGGCAAATATAGCTTGTATTGTGCCGTCATTGTCAAAAGAGTAGATGAGAAAACACGCGCCAAAGTGGGATTAAACAATTTATTGAGAGAAGCTACCAAGGAACTGTCCTAATGTCTGCGACACTGACGCTCGCTAAAGAAATCCTAAGTCGACCTTCCATTACCCCTGATGATCACGGATGCCAACAAATCATCGCTCAAAGACTCAAAGCGATTGGATTTGAAATAACAGATTATCCTCTGAATCAAGTCAGCAACTTATGGGCAAAACGTGGGACACAAGAACCTACTTTGTGTTTTGCAGGACATACCGATGTGGTCCCTGTTGGCAAGGAAGCTGATTGGTTAAGCCCACCTTTTATACCTACCATCCGCGATGGCAAACTCTATGCTCGCGGGGCTGCCGACATGAAAAGCAGCATCGCTGCTATGATTACTGCTTGTGAAAGATTTATTAAGAAACATCCATCACATCAAGGTAGTATTGCATTTTTAATTACTAGCGATGAAGAAGGCACCGCTATTGATGGCACGCAAGCTGTGCTAAAACAATTAAAGTCGCTTTCTCAAATCCCAACATGGTGCTTAGTGGGAGAAGCTTCTAGCACTGATAAACTAGCAGACACCATTAAAGTTGGGCGTCGAGGCTCTTTAACTGCCGATGTCACAGTCATCGGCAAACAAGGACATGTAGCATATCCACATTTAGCGAAAAATCCGATTCATATGGCATTAAAAGCACTTGCAGAGATAGCACAGACCACTTGGGATTTAGGATATCATCCCTTCCCTGCCACCACCTTACAATTTGCGAATATTCACGCTGGCACTGGTGCAAATAATGTTATTCCAGGAATACTAGAAACTAATTTTAATTTACGTTTTTCCCCCGCTTTAACCCCAGAAACCATTCAACAAAAAGTGGAAACTATTTTACAACAACATGACGTTGAATATGAGATAAAATGGCGCCTATCTGGGAAACCCTTTTACACTAACGTTAACAGTAAACTAGTACAGAGCGTCACAGAAACCATTGAAAGAGTATTGGGATATTGCCCGATTCATTCTACAACCGGTGGCACATCAGACGGTCGTTTCTTTGCTGAATACGGCGTACAAGTGGTTGAAATTGGACCCAACAATTCCTCTATTCATCAAGTGAATGAATGGATTGATGTCGAGGAATTGGAACAGTTATCGCATTTGTATGAGGCTATTTTGGTGGATTTGTTGGTTCGCTGAACCCCCTCCCTAGCCCTCCCCCGCAAGCGGGAGAGGGAACAAGAATTCAAGATCTTTTTCCGATCCCCTCTCCCGCTTGCGGGGGAGGGTTAGGGAGGGGGCTGATTTTTGTGCCACATTATCTCTAATATAAACAGGCCGCACATCTTCGGCTTTCACCCCATGTACATTCTGGTTCATTAGAATTTGAGCAATCAAACCTATATGCTTTGCATTAGGCTGGCGCAGCTTCAGGAAGTGAATATGTTTTAAATGAGCGGATGCTATTTCTTCAAAATATTCATCCCATCCTGAACCAATCGCAATAATATTATTTGTTTGATGTTTTATTGAGGTTAATAATGCTTGAGGTGGACACAATATCTCATCTTGCAATAACACGATTTTTTCATCTTGAAAATGATAAACGCCAGCATAAACTTCATGCATTCTGGCATCAAGGGCGCTCACAATAATCGCCTCATTATCTTGAATAGATTCTTCACAAATCTGATAGGCAAGCGCTTGTAAAGTTGAGATAGGATAAACAGGAATACCTAAACCAAAGCCTAAACCTTGAGCAGCACTAATAGCAATACGAACGCCAGTAAAGCTTCCAGGACCTCTACCTACTGCTATTGCATTGATATCTTGTCTTCGGATATTTGCTTCTTGTAACAGATCATCAATCATTGGTAGCAGTAATTGCGTATGGGCTTTTTGTGTTGGCTCAAAGCGGCAGTATTGAGTCTTACCTATCATCAGCGCAGCTGAACAGGCATTAGTGGATGTTTCTAAAGCGAGAATAATCGGTTCCATAGGGGCAAAATAATAAGCTAACTGTCATATAGTGTCCAGCGACAATTTACAAAAATTCTAAGGATATGCACTCTTAGGCTGGTTAGTCCAGATTTCATCCCATTCTATGCCACTATCCTCTGTCCATAACAAGTGACTGATAGCTTTAAACTTAGATAAGGATATCAAACCGCGAGCAGTATGATTTTCAAGCAGCACTTCTTTGGTGGCTCCATGCATAGCATAGGGTTGATACATTTCTGTATAAAGCACCAGAATAATGACATCCCAAGGCAAATCCATATTAAGCTGGCCTAATCGGTAACGCGTGTTTTTTTCATTAAATATGACACGTGACTTCACTTGGATGTTTTTATCTTGAATAGGCCCGAGCGTACCGACAAAGTCTATTCCTTTGGCGGGTATCGCTAGTGTTTGAAGATGAAGATGCTTGGCAGCATCAAAACGAGCTAATTCTGCACTGATGGGTAATGTTTGACCAGTGGTTTGTCTATAAAGAGTAGCAAGACGACGCGTTTCATCCATTAACCTATCTACTGCAATTGTATTCATCAATCCTTGATGTCCTAACTTCCAAACAAGTCATTGGTCTTATTTTAGTATAAGACCAATGACCGCGCTTATCATGCAGCTCTTCTAAGACGAGCACGTGATGAACGGCGACGACGTGATGAAAACGTCTTTTTTGCTCCTATTTTTCTACGTTTTGTCATTGCTTTACTAACAAGAGTTCCTTTTTTGCTCTTAGTTTTACGTTTAAACGTTGTCACATTTCCTTTCATTTTACGGAGTTTTTTCATTGCAAGCGCGTGCTCTTTACGAAGCTTTTTCATCATGCTAGCATGTTTTTTCATTAATAGTTTACGGGATTTTGCAGCTTGTCTTACCTTTTCCGCTACTTTAGCTTTAATAGTTTTACGCATTTTTTCTATCAGCATTTTGTTCTGGCGTGTAATCATCCCTAATTTTTTCAACGCTAATTTTTCAGAACGTTTTGCTTGATTGAGGGTTTGTATTATTTTGCGACCTGATTTGGTCAAGCGTCGCTTCATTGAAGTTTTAGTTTTACGTTTTCTTGCTTTCATATCTTGAATCTCCAAAAAATCACCTACATCAAGGCGCGTATAAAAAACATAGCACAAGGATTTTCAAGTTCAACAACTTTTTAAAGTCAAATCAGATAGTTTAGCGAAAAATCTGCGAAATTATTGATAACTCTATGACTTTATTAAGTTTTTTTTGATGTAAAATTGATGAAATTCACTGAAATTTTGAACAAGTTCATGCATAAAACCAAGCGAAAATGAGCATTATTCTTGATTTTGAATTTGCTGACGAAGGGAAGTGATATCAATTTTTTTTGCTTCATTCACCAGAGCATCTAATTGGGTCGCCGTTTGAGCACCCGCTTCTGCAAAAACAGCAAACTCACGACGAAAAATCATTAAAAAAGGAATAGAACGCACAGCAAAATCTTGGGCAAGTTCAATTTCTTCATCAATGTTTACTTTTGCAAAAACAGCATCAGGATGACGATTACTTACATTTTCGAAGATAGGTGAGAAAGCAAGGCAAGGACCACACCATTTTGCCCAAAAATCAACAACGACTAAATCATTGCTTTGAACGACTTCATCAAATTGCTGATATGTTAAAGATAGTATGGCCATATGTTTAAGATAACATCCGAGGTAGTTTAAGTAAGATAGCTGAAAATTTGTTCACACACGACTAATGGCGCGCCTTCACCATTAATTTTAATCACCTTCGGTGCCGTTTGTGGTTCACGCAAAGTTAAGCGCATATAGTAGCCAACAACTGGCTGTGTTTGTGTATGGTAAACAGCTAAGCGTCGACGAATAGTTTCTTCTTTATCATCATCACGTTGAACTAAAGCTTCGCCTGTCACATCATCACGATTTTCTCGTTGTGGAGGTTGGAAAGTTATATGGTATACCCGACCTGATCCTGGGTGGATCCGACGTCCACTCAGACGCTTAACAATATCTTCATCAGGAACTTCAATTTCAATTACTTTATCGATTGGAATAGCAGCTAATGTCAAACTTTCAGCTTGCTTTACTGTGCGAGGGAATCCATCGAGTAAAAAACCTTTACTACAATCCGGTTCTTTAATACGTTCCTGTACTAATTTGATGATGACATCATCTGGGACTAAACCACCGGAGTCCATAATTGACTTTACTTGATTACCTAAGGTAGTTCCATCAGCAACACTTTTTCTGAGCATGTCACCTGTGGAAATTTGTGGGATCCCATAACGCTCAATGATAAATTGTGCTTGTGTTCCTTTACCTGATCCCGGGGGTCCCAAAAGTATTAACCGCATTTTGGCTTATTCCTCACATTCGACATACAACACTAAGAAAGTATAACGACAGTTTTGAATGAGGCCAATGATTAATTAATTATATAGTTAGCTAGCCTGTATTTTGCATACCAGCTGCTATGCCAGATATCGTTACCATTAAAGCATCTTTATCTTCATCTTGCTTGTGCGATTCAGATTTTGCTCTCACACGCCGCAATAATTCAGCCTGAAGCACATGCAGTGGATATAAATAAGGCGAACGCAATAATAAAGTACGTAATAAAATAGGATTGGCTTCTAATAAATGTTCAATCTGTAATGCTAATTGAATAACCTCTTTTGTTTCATCATATTTTTTTATCAATAATTCACCAACAGAATGTAATTCTGGTGGAACAAGCCTGGTTTGATAGTATTTAAATATTGATGGATCAGCCTTGGTTAATACCATTTCAATCATACTTAACAAAGATCGAAAAAAAGGCCATCCTTTCGTCATTTCTCTTACGGTTTGAAGCGGCAAGTTTTCTACCGATGGAGGCAATGCTTCTCCCACGCCAAGCCAAGCGGGCAATAAAAGACGATTTTGAGTCCAAGCAAAAACCCATGGGATTGCTCGTAATCCTTCAATTCCGGCAATATCATTACGCCGAGCAGGCCTTGAACCTATTGCAAGAGAGCCAATTTCACGCTCTGGCGTCACATAACGAAAAAATGAAACAAAATCTTTATCTTTTTTTACAATGCGAGCATAAGCATCATAAGATTTATCTGCCAACAACTGCATCATATGACGCCACTCTTGCTTTGGTTCTGGCGAAGGCATCAGTTGCGCTTCCAACGTTGCGGTAGTATAAAGCTCTAATGTGCGGCGTGCTCTATCAGGTAAACTATACTTATTACGAATAACTTCACCTTGTTCAGTAACTCGCAATCTGCCTTGAACAGAGCCTGGAGGTTGAGAGAGGATTGCCATATGAGCTGGTGCACCTCCACGGCCTACCGATCCACCTCTACCATGAAATAATGTCAAATTCACGTGATGTTTTTTGGCTACATCCACTAATTGTTCTTGCGCCGTATATTGCGCCCAGCCTGCAGCTAATATACCTGCATCTTTGCCTGAATCAGAATAGCCAATCATGATTTCCTGATGCCCTTGAATGTGACTTTTGTACCATTGACAAGCTAACATTCCATTAAAGCAATCTTTAGCATGGGTTAAATCCGTTAACGTTTCAAATAAAGGCACAATTCTCAATAAATTTTTAATACCGGCTTCTTGTTGTAACAAACAAACAGCTAAGACATCACTAGGCTGACTTGCCATTGATATCACATAAGCGCCAAATGAGGCTGGTAATTGTTTAGAAATCATTAAAAATGTATTCCAGACTTCAGTGGACGTTTTAGTCAAAGGAATATCTTTTGGTATCAAAGGTCTTTTGTTTATTAATTGTTGTTCTAAAAATGAGATCCGTTCTATCTCCGACCAATTTGAATAAGATCCAACTCCAATGAAACGGGTAATCTCATCAAGCAGTTCCGTATGTTTTGCTGCTTCTTGACGTATATCTAATTGGGTAAGTGTAATACCAAAACAAGCAGCACGACGAATAAGATCGGTTAATTCACCTTGCGCTATAGATTCGGCATTGCAATCTTGTAATGAACGATAACAAAGCAATAAGGGCTCCAATATTTCATCATTTGATTCCATTGGTTTTATTACGGGTGATATGCGATTATTTAATTTATCTTCAATCCAGCGGCGTGTCTCTAATAATTTCTCTTTTAATGGACGAAGTAACGCACGATAAGGCTCATTTGTTTCTCCTACTTGCATTCGCATTTCCTGACTGCAAGTATTCATCGACAGAACAGCACTGAGCTCATTAACCTCACGGTAATACAGATCGGCTGCTACCCAACGTGCTAATAAACAAACTTTTTGCGTCACTTGGGATGTTACATTGGGATTACCATCCCTATCTCCTCCCATCCAAGAACTAAATCGTATCGGACAAGCTTTCAATGGTAATATTTTGCCTGTTGTCTTTTCAAGCTGATCGCTAAGCTCTTTTAAAAATGAAGGCAAGACCGGCCATATATTACTTTCAATCACAGCAAAGCCCCATTTAGCTTCATCTATTGGTGTAGGACGCTTACGTCTTATTTCATCTGTTAACCAAATGGAAGTGACCTCACGGTATAATGATTGTTGCAAATTTTCTGACTCTTGAGGTGTCATCTGGTGTTCATCATGACTGAGATATTTTGCAATCCTATCGTACTTTTGCATTAAGGTTCTACGCATCACTTCAGTAGGATGAGCCGTCAAGACCAGATCGATTTTTAAATTCAAAACGGCTTCGTATACTTGTTGAGAGGAAACGCTTTTTTCGTTTAAAAGCTGCATTGTCGCTTCTATCGAACCATCCTGAGGAGCAGAATGTTGGTTTAATTTATGCCACCGTGAACGTTTTATTCTATGCACATTTTCAGCGATATTTGCTAAATTGAGAAAGTGTCCAAAGGCTCTGGCAACAATCAGCATTTCTTTAGGTGGCAAGGCTTGTAAAATTTGATTCAATTGCAGCGCACATTCAGCATCACCATTACAAACTTCTTTTGATAATTGGCGAATGGATTCAATTTTTTCATACAAAACTTCACCGACTTGGGCTTTCAAGGTTTTACCTAATAGCTCCCCAAGCAATCTAACATTGGCGCGTAATGAGGCATCGGGATCGGCGTGTGGCATGGCGTCCTCAAGTGGTTTCATCTTAAGCATAGTACTCTTTATTAGAATCAATGCTAGTAATCCACCTTAACTGGAAACTATTACGGTTGGGTGTTATAGTAAAAATGTAAACATGTAAAAATTAACATAAAGGATAAAAACATGAGGAAGGACTCTCGCGCACTCAATATCAATGATAGTGCGATGGCACGTGAATCATGGAAAATTTTCCAGGTCATGGCTGAATTTGTTGAAGGTTATGAACGATTAGTTAATATCCCTCCTTCAGTGAGCATCTTTGGTTCAGCAAGACTCAAACCAAATCATCCCTGGTACCTATTAACGCAAGAAATCGGCAAAGCATTATCAGAATCTGGATATTCCGTCGTCACAGGCGGAGGACCTGGGATAATGGAAGCAGGAAATAAAGGCGCTAAAGAAGGCCCTTCATTAAGTGTGGGCTTAAATATTGTGCTGCCACATGAAGAATGCATGAATGATTACCAAGATATTTCATTGCGTTTTAGACACTTTTTTACTCGTAAAGTGATGTTTGTGAAATACGCTTCCGCTTATGTTGTGATGCCAGGTGGTTTCGGCACTCTTGATGAACTTGCTGAAATTCTTGCCTTGGTGCAAACCGGCAAAACCAGAAAAATTCCTATTATCTTGGTGGTTGAATCTTTTTGGAGAGATCTGCTCGTTTGGTTTAAAACGCAATTAGTTGCTAATGATACCGTGCATGCAGATGATTTAAACTTGTATAAAGTGGTCAATACCCCTGAAGAAGTGGTACAAGCTTTACATGAATTTTATAAAGATAGAAGCCCCACACCTTCGCCCAAAGAACGAGAAATTATGTCGGATCTTTAATCTTATACTCGAACCAGTTTGAATTTAGGCTAGGCGCCAAGCAAGCGAATCCCCAGAAGTGTACATCTGAGTACATGACTGGGGTGAGTGAGTGCAGGCAACAACGCCTAAATTTAAAATGGGAAGAGTATATTAACCAAAATATGAATGATATTTGCTAATCAATGCATCTTGCATACCCTGGTTTGTTTCTAAAATATAAGCGCCAACCGCAAATGGCGCTGCAAGTGCTGCAACCGGCGTAAGCACTGAAGCCATTGTTCCCATTGCTGCTGTCAAGGGCGCAATACCTGCCATTCCTACCATTGTTGTCATCGCTGAACAACCTGCGCCAACAAAACCTGAAGTGATTACGCTAATACTTCCTGCAACATATATCGTTGCAGCGGCGGCGACGATATCTTCTGCATAACCTGCACCACTGACCTTTTGTATTTCATTTGTTGCCAAACTTCTCATTGATAAACTCCACAATGTTAAAAAAACAATCTCAACAGGTGTTCGACTATATCAATGTTAAATTTCAAACTCAACACAAGAAATATTATTTTTTCTGGTTTTTTCAGTATTTTTCAATATATTTTGATAAAGCACGAAAGGGGTGTTTGGCGGTAGGTCGGGAGATTTGATAAATCCACCCGCAATCAGAATTGCGACCTCCTTTAATTCTAAAGGAGGCGGATGGCGCTTTGCGCCTAAGTATATTCTAAATTCTTCATGAGCATAGCGAATTTACCTCTCCCTTTGGAATCCTGAGGAATCGACACATAATTTAAAAGGTTTTTCTTATCCCCTCTCCCCTTGCGGGAGAGGGTTAGGGTGAGGGGTCTATAAATCTGGGACAAATTTACGTCTTTTAACTATTAAGATTTTTTCCACCCCTCATCCCCGCTTTGGAATCAAAGGGAGAAGACGCTTTTAGCGGCAGAGGGATTTATCTCAATCTCTCCTCTTCTTTCACTTCATCCCAAAATCTATCTAACTCTTCCAGTGTAAATGCATCCCAGGGTTTATCGGATGAAACGACTTTTGATTCCACGCCATTAAAACGGCGTTCGAACTTCTGATTAGCTTTTCGCAAAATACTCTCGGCATCGGTTTTTAAATGCCTGGCCAAATTAGCGCAAACAAATAAAATATCGCCTAATTCTTCTTTCGCTTCTTCTATCTCATTTTCTTTGTATGAATGCTCAAACTCTTTGATTTCTTCTTGAATTTTATCTAAAACAAACTGAATGTGCGGCCAATCAAAACCAACGCGTGCGGCGCGTTCTTGTAGTTTTTGCGCGCGTGACAAAGCAGGTAAATTTAATGCAACACCTGTTAAAACAAAATTTTTATCTTGGTGTTTTTCTTGACGTTCTTTCTCTTTAAGTGATTCCCACAAATCGTGATGATCTTCGGTTTTCATTGCATGGTCTTGAAAAACATGAGGATGGCGTTTGATTAATTTATCTTGTAACTGCCTGGCAACTGCTTCAAAATCAAACCAGCCTTTTTCTTTACCCATTTGGCAGTAAAATAGAATCTGCAATAACAAATCCCCCACTTCAGATTTGATATCCTCTGGGGTACCATTTTCAATAGCATCTTGAACTTCATAAGCTTCTTCTAAAGTATGCGGCACAATAGATTCAAACGTTTGCGCTCTATCCCATGGACAACCGTTTTCAGAGCGCAAATTGGCCATCATTTCCAATAGTGCCTGCATTGGATTTTTAGTAGACATGGTCTAATGATGCCCTTCTGAATGCAAACGATGCGCTTCCAACACATTAGGCAATTGCATAATTTTATTTAAAATGTTCACAAGTGTACCTAAATCAGCAATTTCTAAAGTTAACACTAACGTTGCAATATTATTATCTTTATTGGTAAGTGTGTTTACCGCTGTGACATTGGATCTCTCATTACTTAATATGGAGGTAATATCGCGCAATAAACCTTGCCTATCATAAGCACGAATACTGATATCAACAGGGTAGACATTCTTTCTGGTTTCGCCCCAATCCACTTGAATGATACGCTGCTCTTCTTCTGGCTTATTCAAAATATTAATACAATCTTGACGATGGATAGTAACCCCACGTCCTAAGGTAATATAGCCAACGATTCTGTCCCCTGGCAACGGTTTACAACAACGACCAAAATGACAAAGTAAATTACCCACACCCTGGATTGTAATATCGGATTGTTGAATTGAGGGGCGCGATATTGGAGTGATCTCTTCTTCAGGTACCTCTTGTTTTTGTAAAGCATTAATTACCTGAGAAATGCGCAAGTCTCCGCCCCCAATGGCAGCATAGAGATCATCTACCGTTTTGACCCCTAATCTGACTAAGATCTTACCCAATCCTGCTAGCTCTAAACCAATACGTTTAAATTCTTTTTCTAACATTTCTCGACCTTGAGAAATATTTTGATCTCTTGCTTGGCGTTTAAACCAAGTATGAACCTTTGCGCGGGCACGAACGCTATTGAGATAACCTAAATTGGGATTCAACCAATCTCTACTGGGTGAACCTTCTTTTACCGATAAAATATCAACCTGTTCACCTGATTTAAGTTGATAATTTAAAGGTACAATGGAGCCATTCACTTTGGCACCACGACAACGATGACCTAAATCGGTATGAATATGATAGGCAAAATCTAATGGTGTAGACCCAAGAGGTAAATCAATGACATCCCCTTTAGGAGTAAATATATAAACTCTATCTTCTAGTAATTCTTGTAATAATACCTCGCTTGCATCCTTATCTTGAGCCTGCTCGCTCCAATCAAGAATTTGACGCAAAGTATTTAATTTCTTTTGATAAGAAGGATCTAATTTGCCGCCTTCTTTATATAACCAATGTGCTGCAACACCAAGTTCTGCTTCTTGATGCATATCAAAAGTACGTATTTGAATTTCTAGCGTTCTACCTTCAGGCCCTATCACGGCTGTATGTAAGCTGCGATAACCGTTTTCTTTAGGAGTGGCAATGTAATCATCAAATTCTTTGGGTATATGCTGCCATAATGAATGGACAATTCCTAATGCAGCATAGCAATCTCTGACTTGTGGAACCAATATCCGCACTGCTCTTACATCATAAATATCTTGAAAATCAAGATTCTTGCGGATCATTTTGCGCCAAATACTATAGATGTGTTTTACCCGACCCGTGACATCAGATTCAATATTTTCATTAGTCAACGCTTGTTTTATTTGCTCTATCACATTTTTGACATAAATTTCACGATCGAGTCGTTTCTCATCTAACAATTTTGCAATATGTTTATAAGCGTCGGGCTCAAGATAGCGAAAAGCGAAATCTTCTAATTCCCATTTTATTTGGCCAATTCCTAAACGATTGGCAAGCGGTGCATAGATATCTCGTGTTTCTAAAGCAAATTGATGTCGAATGTCATTGTCTAAAACAGCAGCAGCTCTCAGAGAAGTAATTCTTTCTGCCAGCTTGATTAAAACGACTCGAACATCTTCCACTACCGCCAGCAACATTTTGCGTAAATTATCATGATAATTTGCCGTATTGGGACTTTTGGTTTGCGGCGTGCGCGTAGTAATTTCAATGACACCTGCGACAAGCGTTGCAACTTCATCACCTAAAGCTGATTTAATTTGGTCTAAACTCAGTTCACCGTAATGAGCAGGAAAGTAAACCATCGCAGCAAGCAATGTTTCAATATCTGGCTCTAATGTCGCTAACGTTTCAGCAGTGATTAATCCCTGACGTAAAGAAGATTCATTAACGCAAGTTAAATGATGCCCACCATGTTCTAAGTTCAATATGGCAGCTTTTAATAGTAATGCTTTTTCTTCTTTAGAACGTTGTTGGCTAATCCTGTCAACCCAGGTTTGAATATCGACGCTTCCATCTTGAGCTTTGGGAAGATCATCTCTTATCTTAACCATGTCAATTCCCTTTCGATGTTAGAGCTGAAACAATCCTATTGTTTCAACGTGAGCGGTATGTGGAAACATATCCATGACACCCACTTTTGCTAAATGATACCCATGTTGATGAACAAGTATAGCTGCATCTCTTGCAAAGGTTGCTGGATTACATGAAATATATAAAATCTCTTTAGCTTTAAATTGAGATATATTGGTAACTATTTCTTGTGCTCCGCAACGTGGCGGATCAAGAACAATTTTATCATAAGTTGTTTGAGCCCAAGCTTCACGACTAAAATCTTTACTTAAATCAAAAGCATGAAAATCTACATTTTCAAGTTGGTTAAATTGAGCATTGGCTTTTGCCCTCGCTACCATTTGTTCTGTGCCTTCAATACCCACGACGTGTTTAGCATAACGGGCAAAAGACAAACTGAAATTTCCTAATCCACAAAAAAGATCTAATATGGTTTCAGATTTTTTAGGATTTAAAAGCATAAGCGCTTGATTAATCATTTTTTGATTAATATCTTGATTCACTTGAGTAAAATCAAGTGGATGAAAGTAAAAAGTTAAATCCTGATCATGAAGTCGATAACAAAGATCCATTCCCGTTGCAGGCCATATTTTGTGTACAGATTCCACACCTGCCGGTTGTAAATAAAGAGAAAAATGATAGGTCTGACAAAACGATGTCAAAGTCATCACATCATTTTCGCTCAGAGGCTCTAAATGACGAAATACTAATGCAACTTCATCACCACCGATGGCAACTTCAATTTGCGGGATGGTTGTTTTGCCTTCAAGGGTGTTGATTATATCGCGAAGGGCACCAATACGGTTACCAACGCGCTCATCCAGTACACTGCAGCTATCAATCATCGCAATTTTATTATTGCCTTGCTCACGAAATCCCACTAATAAGGCATCTTTTTTATCGACAAATCGCACACCTAAACGTGCTTTTTGACGATATCCCTTAAAATTTCCTTCTAAGGGTGCAAGCCATGTTTTAGGGGTGACTTTAGATTGCTGTACCAGCAACTCTTCTAAAAATTTCTGTTTTTGTTTTATTTGCTCTGATGGCGCTAAATGTTGCATCTGACAACCGCCACAAACACCAAAATGCTCGCATAACGGCTTAATACGTAAAGGAGAGGCTTGAATTACCTCAACAGTATTCGCTTCGCTGTACCTTGAAAAAACACGTGTATATTTAGCACGAACGGTTTCACCTGGTAGCCCTCCAAACACAAAGACCACTTTATTATCAACACGGGCTATGCCTCTGCCATCGTGTCCTAAGCCAGTAACTTCAAGAGTGACGGGTTCTTGGGGAAGAGGTTTTCTACGTTTGGATGACATTGTAAATTCTACTACCTAGCAATTGTGTTTTCTGATCTAAGATTCCCCCCCTCCCTAACCCTCCCCCGCAAGCGGGAGAGGGAATAAGAAATCAAAATTTTTCCGGAGGGGGCCAAAATTTCACTTAAGCCGGTATTTTAGCATTGTTCGCTTCCCATGCCTCATGAAATTCCAGTAGATGAGCAGTTTGTGATTGGATTAATGTATTTTTTGTTAGTTCAATTTCATAATTGTACTTATCCTGATTTAAAATTCCTCGAATAAATTGAAATCGAAGATAAATAAGGTAGGTGTTCAGCACATCCGTCTCACAGTAGTTGCGAATTGTGTCTATTTTACCCTCTAGGAATTGTTCTAAAACCTTATTGCCCGACATCCCCATTTTACCAGGCAAACCAAGCATCAGCGCCATTTCATCTAAACGCACAAATGCTTTTGGGCTAAATGCGGCAAGTGTATCCATTAAATCCAAATGACGAGCATGGTATCTACTTAGGTAGTTGTTCCACTTAAATGTAGGGTTATTTTCTCCAGTTTCCCAATAAAGTGGTGCAGCTATGCCATGATATAAAGCGCGATAGTGCAATACTGGTAGATCAAACTGCGAGCCATTCCAAGATACTAATGTCGGCATATACTTTTCAATACCAGCAAAAAATCGCTGAATAAGCTCTGCCTCACTTGAGTGTGTTTCTCCAAGCGACCAAACTTTCAAAGTATCCCCATGACGAAATATAGCGGAGATAGCGACTATTTTTTGTAAGTGGTGTTTAACAAAACCCTGCCCTGTCGCCTCTTTAACATGACTTATCATTGCGCTGCTAACAGATTCATCCGATAAATTCTCTAGTCCCAATAACTTTCGACCAGTCTCAACATCAGGGACGGTTTCAATATCAAATACAAATACATTCATAGTACTACCTTACTATTGATGTCAACTCTTGTGGAAATTGGTATGAATACTATACCCTACGCAGATCTAATTAAATGATTAACGGTAGCATTACATGCTTGATAATCAAAGCAAGCAAAGTCGCAGTCTTTGGAGTTCACGATTTGCCTTCATTATGGTCACAGCGGGTGCAGCTGTTGGCCTTGGCAATATTTGGAAATTTCCTTACATGGCTGGCAACAATGGCGGCGGCGTTTTTGTACTTGCCTACCTATTTTTTATTTTATTAATTGGCATTCCAGCCATGATTGCTGAATTATTAATCGGCCGCAGGGGGCGTCAAAATCCCGTTAGTACCTTAGCCACTTTAGCAATCGAAGCTAAGGCGAATCCTTCATGGCAAGGGTTGGGATGGCTGGGTGCAGTCACTCTACTATTAGTGTTAAGTTTTTATAGTGTGGTCGCCGGCTGGTCGGTAGCTTATTTATTTTATGCAATGAAAGGGATCTTTGTTAATGCCTCACCAGACACTATCGTAAATATCTGGCAAAACCTGCTCGCCTCTCCGCTTGAATTAACACTCTGGCATACCCTATTTATGTTTTTAACTATGGGAGTAGTTGCTCTTGGCGTGAATGCAGGGATCGAGAGAGCTTCACGCTGGATGATGCCAGGTTTATTTTTAATCTTAATTTTGCTTGTAATATATGCTGCCATTGAAGGCAATTTTAAAGAAGGTATCAATTTCTTATTTGCTTTTAGACCAGAAGATCTCACCTCACAGGCTGTCATTGATGCCTTAGGCCAAGCTTTCTTTTCCTTGGCCACGGGCGCAGGGTGCATTTTAATTTATGGCTCATACCTTTCAAAACAAACCAATATCGTTGAAACAGTAATGATCATCTCTGTATTAGATGTGTTAGTGGCTATTTTGTCTGGACTTGCCATTTTCCCCATTGTATTTTCTCATGGTTTGACACCTGAAAGCGGTCCTGGATTAATGTTTCATGTATTACCCATTGCTTTTAGCCATATGCCAGCCTCTATCATTGTCGGCTCTTTGTTTTTTAGCTTATTATTATTTGCCGCTTGGACTTCATCAATCTCCATGGGCGAGCCTTTAGTTGCTCTATTACAAGAACGCTGGAAAATCTCTCGTCCACGAGGATCTTTATATATAGGTGCTTTGGCCTGGGTATTTGGTTTAGCTTCGGTGTTTTCATTTAACATCTGGCAGAATGTCAAAATCTTGGGACGTTGGGGAATTTTTCAAATATTAACAGATGTACCTACTAATATCTTATTACCTATTGGCGCCTTCTTATTCTGTATTTTTGCCGGCTGGGTAATGAAAGAGCCTAATGTACAGGAAGAGTTTGGTGGTGAATCGCCTTTCATCTATCTTGCCTGGCGCTTTAGCATTCGCTATATCGCGCCAGTTGGGATATTAATTGTATTTATTGCTAATTTTATCTAAATCACTATTTAGCCATATGCAGTTATGCGTAGAGGCCCTTTGGTTCTTTCAAGCATAGAAAGATGCGACATTTCATGCCGTGATTTACTTATTTGCTCTTTAATTTCAATTAATTTTTGAACAGAAGTTGACTTCGTTTTATAAACAGTTAACTCCTTGTCTTCAATATAACCATTAACTAATGCATTCATTTCTCGCTCTGTTTTCTCAATCGAATTGCTATCAAAATGACTATCTAATGCTCTAAGGTCCTCTAATAACTTCACTGTTCTAGCATCAGGACTTCTCCATTTATAAGATTGAATATAAAGATCCAGCTCATGAATATACTTTTGTAGATCTTCTTTAACCCATTCTGTTTGATTCAATGCATGAAGCCTTTTCATTTCCTGTCTCACTTTAGCAGTGTGAATTTCGTGTGTAACAGTATGAATGCACACGACCGATCCTGGGGCAGGCTTTATCCAAGCGCTAATATAACCCTGGAATTTCTTCTCCGAAACATAGTTATCTAAGGTGTTGTGCATTGAATCCCTAACTTCTACTGGCGATTTCTCACGCAAACCCAACCGAATTGCAAGTAAATCATCTTTTAGATTTTTAACCTTATCCGTTTGTTGGCCTGTGATAGTAGGCTTTAGTTCCATATAGGCTTCTAATTCTTTAATATATTGATCAAGTTCTGCTTTCAACTGTAATTGCTCACTAAGCAAATCTAAATTTTCTGACGGTGCTCTCAATGCTAATTCATTCACATGTTCAGATAACTTCAGCGTCTCATCCAAGGATAAACTTAAAAATCCATTTTTTTGCAAGTACTTTTGTAAAGCGTCTGACTGCACTTTAAGACAAAATTTGGGAAATTCATCAAATTGATTTTTACTATTGGCAAGTTTCAATTTATTTGCAAAATCATGTGAATCAACAAGATGATATTTATAATCCAAATCTATCATCAGCTCAGCAACCATGTTTTTTAGTAAATTTTGATTAGTCACTTGTGGTAACATCTTTGCAAACTCAATAAACTCATCATCAAAAATCGCTCTTTTAGCATCTTCTTTTAATAAATTTGGCGTATGAGCAACTGAATCTATTTTGTTCTTTAATTGATAAAATCGAATGACCATATCATCGTCAAATTTATTTTTGAACTCTCTGATAACACATGGTTCACTCTGACCATAATACATCGTATTGGGCAAATAAATTGGAGCCAACTGTTCTAGTTTGCTCTCATGCCAGCTCACCACACCAAAGACTTTTTTGCCGCGAATATAGACAGTTCTATCTTCTTGCCATGCATCTCTATCAACCCTTTCACCAACATTTGTGTCATGTCTCCAATCTTTTTCCAAAAGACGAAGCTTTTCTTTATGATTTTCAAGAGCCGCTTGTGCATCACGACTTAAACAATCGTAGAAAATAATATTATCTTGGCTATTCTCTACCATACTTTTATACATCATAGAAATTAGATCATCTTCTTTTAACTTACCAAACTCAAGTGAACCATCTTTAAATAAAAGAGATTGTAAAAGTAAATTTTTAGTATTCTCATATTCGGGTTGTCGTATAATTCTTCGAAAAGTATTTAAAGGAAAAGGCGGCAACTCATTAATGTTATTAAGTTTTTTATTGATAGCAAGTAACGTCTCATCAAAGATCCCAAGTAGTGCATCTTGAAATTCTTGATCATCTTTTGAAGCTGAATATTGAAATTGCCCCATGTTACCATCATTACCATAGTTACCTGTTAAAGTACCATGCTTGCCTGGAACTCGTATAAAATTAACTTGTGTCTGAGCTGAAAACACGGGAATAGTCGGCCTAAATCCTGAGCGACGTTCGTCTGCAGCAAAAAAGACTGTTGCTTCTTTAACCGAAGGTGGCATCTCAACATAAGAACATTTAATTGGTTTAGTTATTCCTTTCACCTCTACTGATATATCAGGTATATAAGCCCCTAAAGGATCCCATCCAGACATTGAGCGAGCCCCTTCAACCGGATCAAGCGCACAAATTTTGATTTTAATTTTATCTGTATTACCTTTGATATTTGTTATGGCAGTTCTGATATCTTCCTTTTCCATATGCGTACTTTGCGCTAAATCATCTAAGTTATAATCTTTTCCTTCCTGACCATTTGCTAAGGTTTGAATAAATTGATTTGCACAATCTGCCATCACAAACGTTGTGATGCCACCCCGACTATGCCCAGCCAAATTAATGGTAATCTCCCCGCGACTTTCTAAAGGTCGATTTAAAACCATCTTCAATAGATTTGGAACAAAATAATCATCCATGGTTAATTCCAAGCGGTGTTCTACACCAGCTCCCTTAACGGTTGTTTTTGTTTTTCTAAATGTTTCTACCCATCCACCCGATGATACGCCTTGAATATTTGGGTTATCTAATGCATTCAAAGGAAAATCTGGCTGCATATCGATAGTGGCTATTCCTTTGACTAGTAATGAAGGTTCAGATTTTAAACCTTTTTGCAAGGATGCTTGAGAAATGATATGACCAGTTTCGCAAATATCAATATTATGTTTACCAAATAATGGTGGCGTCGATGTCCCAAGAAAGAAAATATTCATTTGATTAGCATCATCTTGGCCTGATGCAATTTTGTCTTGACCACTCTTATATTTCCAAGCATAAGTAGCTTTAGCATCTCCTACTGCTTGCTGGTCGAATTCGTGTTGCAATATTGTCTTTATAGTTTGATTGTCAGCTCTTATATATTCTTTTTCGCCTGTGGGTACTATTACAAAATCATCTTCATCAGTGAGTTCTGGAATAGCGACATCAGTAGCTATTTTAAACCATTTACTCACAGCATTTTTCAATAATTCACTTTGCTTTGCATACTTCAATAGGATTTGGACTCTTTCCGAGTTAACCAATTTTTCTATTTTGCCCTGATTTTCAGCCGCTAATTCATCAACTTTGAGGATGAGATTAGTGATCTCACTATTGTTTAATGCTCCGGTTTCAAGTGCATTTATTAAATTTTCCCATCTCTCTTCAAATGATTGAATGCTGTGACTGGTACCTTGTAACATGTGTATTTACCTCAAACTTAAATGTATATATATCTTTAATATTGATTTAGGCAGTTTTAAGCTAAAAAAGTTCATATTCAGAAGTATAACTTAAGATGAGCAAACACTCACTCACTTGTCGACCAGCGTTTTTAAATAAAAGATAATTAGATTATTACAAAATTATGTAAGGTGACTTTACAATTCAATATTTGCAAGGTATGCTGGCTATCCTTTTAAAGCTACCTTCTATCGGAGATGCAATGATTAACGGATCACAAATGGCATTTGCCAAGTCTTTGCGCACAAAAGATGAAACTAATTGCCTAAGAGACTTAGAACAGGTCGAAAACCTCAATTTTGTGATGAAAAACAAAACCACCGGCATTCTATTTGAGTGTATTCATTTAGTCGCTGAATATGGCCTATTAGCTGTATTAAAAATGATGGTAGAAAGAGGATTCTCTATCAAAGCTCAAGATGGGCATGGGCAAACAGGGTTATTCATTGCACAAGCAGCAGGCAAGTCCGAGATGATTGATATCTTTATGAGCGCTGCTCCACAATTGTGCACCGTAGGCAACAATAAAGGCGTTACACCTATTCATTTAGCAGCGAAATTAAACGATGTTGGCAGCTTAAATAAATATCTCAGCACCGGCATTGAGTGCAATACAATACGAGATGCTGACGGACAAACCCCCCTTCATTGGGCGGCAAAGCATGGTAGTCGTGATGCTGTTGATGTTTTGATGCTACATGGCGCAAAAGCAAATGTTATTGATAACGCTGATTGCTTACCTCGTCATCTGGCAAGTGTCTGTGGACATCATGATTTAGCAAAATACTTACAAACCAAAGAGATCTCTTTATTTGAGCTTTGTGCTTTAGCTGTACAGGATTTGGCTGCTGTAAAAGAAGTAGCATTAATAGAATCATTAATTCCGCAACAACAAGCGATTGTTGTTCAACATCAAGCACTTCAAGAACAATTGGCAAGTAACAAAGTCCAACTTGAGAAACAGCAAACAGTTCTTACAGAAAAGCTTAAAACGCTTTCATTAAATACCTAAAAGTATTTAAATCGAAGCTCTTTTTAAAGAAATTTCTCTATGATCTTGGATATCGCCAATGATTTCTTGCATCAATTGAGTTTCTCTTTTGTTGCAGGCCAACTTAAAACTTAGGGTTTTCTCCATCATTTCTAATGATGGGATGTACCCTAAGTCTTCATGACTTCCCTTAACGCGTTTGGCTGCAAATAATGGATTCAAGGGATCGCCATCAAGCACTAATGCTGAGAATTTGTCGCATAATTCATCAATTTCCAATTCAAGATAGGGTTCCCATGGAGCATTCCAATCATAGATCTCAGATGATTGGCTCTCAATGACTAATTCACTTTGAATGACTTTGACTTCAGCTGGAGCTTGTACTTGTAAAGGCTCTTGTGTTTTAGCTTCAATGATAGGTGGATAATACCTTGAACTTTCCTCTTTTTCGATGAGGGCTCTTAGTAACTCATAGGGTCTGTTTCGTTGCTGATTTTGATATACTTCGAAATCAGTTAAATAATCTTCTAAGAATCTAACCGCAGTTCTTTGATCAAGCTTTTTTGCGTCTGCAATGAGCTGTGTTAAGCACTCTTTGGCATTTGGTTTATTAAAAAATGTTTGCTTTTGGGCAGGAAACTTTAGATAAGCAACCATATCGTCTATTTGATTAAAAACAGCGTCTTGTGCGTCAAATTCGGCAATTTTCTCAAAAACGTAGTGAGGATTAGCGGCAGTTTTTTGAACAAGGGTTACTATCCCTTCATTTGAAGCAATATTGAGCACATCTGAAATGAAGTTTTTGCAATTAGTAATAAATCCCATGGCGATCCCCGCAATATAAAAAGCGTTTTGATAAGTTTAGTGATTCACAAAGGGTTATTATATTCAATTCAGATAGTAGCAAACGAATTACCGATGTTCTGTAATGCGTGTACTTTCATCGAGTCTAAAGTGTCTTTCCTCTTAGTTTGGATTGGTGCTTAACTTCAATTTGTGATTTTCCACTTAATTTTGTAGATAATTCTTCATGAAGCAAAACTACTTTTGCAAAGGATTTTTTGACGTCTGGAAAAGGCTTTTGTCCCTCATGTTTAGCTTGAAAATAAGGGTGCGAAAAAACACTTACGGCTGTCTTTAGTGCATCAATATCTTCTGAATATTCATTCTCTGTGAGAGAGTCAATATCTTCTTTTAAGCTTTCTTTAATATCCTTTAAATTAGAATCTAATTCTTTAGCCCGCGATCTAAACCCTTCTCTAAAATTCTCATAAAACTCGCGAGCATGAGCACTTCTTTTTAAAGAACGCTTATCCGGTATTGAGTTTAATATTTTCATCCAAGCGTTTTTATCATCAAATTCGACTTCTCTTAATATTACCTCACAAGCTTTGATATTATGATTTGACATAGTTTGTTTCAAACCACTTTGTAGCAAAGATTGTGAAATATTAGAAAAATCTACTTTATGAATTTTATTTTTAGCAAAATCCTCATCTAAACAACATTTAGCAAATAAAAGTTCATTGTAGAATGGCGCTTCTATATCAATTTTCTCATGAGCATCAGCTAACATAAATAGTAACTGATGTGAATTATTATGTTCATTTTCTATCATTGCAGAATATAATTTTGACACTACCTCTGTACCTATTGAAGACACTAAGTTAAAATGTTCTTTTTTAGATAACCATAACGCAAATTTTGTTGCTTGCGATACTTTTCCCATTTCAAGCATCTTACTAAAGATCTGAGATAATTCCTCATTAGTTAGCTTACGATAAAATAACTTATTATCATTATCATTTAGTACAAAAGGCTGCGAAAGCAACTCTGATAATTTTTGTATTTTATTTGTATCTTTACTATCCATACTTGCTATATCGTGCAAATTCCAGGTATTGTCGTAATTGTATTCATATGCTTTTATCTCTTCTTTATTTTTTAGCACCTTGCTTAATAAAATAGTATTAGGATCATCTGCATGGGCATTTTTGAGTTTTAAAAATATGCGATACAAAAGTTTTTGATCTAAAATAGCGCGTAATTCATCATTTGAGTTCTTAAGGAGGAAAAGCGCTAACTCCCCTGCTTGCTTAGGATGATTTCTTTTCAGAAGCTCATCAATAATACTTTTACATTCCTTAGGCGTTAAATACTCAGAAAACAAATTTCCTCTGGCATTTATAATGTCTAGCCTAACCTCAGGGTGTGATAACAAATCAGCCATTAATGGTATTTTATCAATATTTGCACTATCGAGCTTTACTGCGGCATGTAATGCGGTTTGCTGCATATTCGTTCCAATTTCATTGACATGCATGCCTGCCTCTAGGAATTCAATGACTTCCTTTCTATTTCCTTCCATCGCAGCTTGAATAAAGGGATTAGGAATATCGAATGCTCGCCCGTCAGATTCAGATTTTAAATTTCTCTTCATACCTGGTTCACAAGGTAAATTTTCTAGCAAATAATTTAAAAGTTTAGTACTTAGCTCTTGAGGCAAGCTACGTTCACGCTGTAAATCGAGGACATCTAAAGGGCGCTTATCGGAAAGTTCACTTAATTTTCTTCTAAAATCTTTTGTAAATTCATCTGAAAATTTAATAGCATGTCTATTTTGACTTAACGATCGATCTCTGAATTCTCCAATGACCGTGTCTTGACCTTTCCACAAACCAAATCCAACTACCAACCCTCTAGCACCAGCAATTTGTCCGGTATTAGTATAAGAAACGGATTTTCCATGCGCTTTACCCGTATTACTCCCTAGAGGATCAAAAGTGGTTACATAGTAATTTTCCCTGACCTTACCGCTATCGGATCTGGCATGAAAAAATTCTCCTTTTTTATTTTGCATATAATCAATATCATGAGCCCAACTTTTATAAGCTTCTTTATTATCTTGTAATACACCCTTCGAATCTTTGAATTTATTTATTTCTCTTAATTCTTTGGGATAATTAAAGCTTGGCACTAAGTGCACTTTACCTGATTCCAATTCAAGCAGCCCTATATACCCTTGTGCGGGTGATCCTTGTTCAAATAACTCCAGGGATTGGGGCGTTAGTTTGAATTCAATATCTTCAGCGCTGCCCTCATAAGCTTGAAATTTCCAAGGTTTTTCTTTTGGCATATTTGTCATTTATTAAAGTTGCAATGTATAAATATAGACCCGAAAGGATGAATTAAGTTCAGTTAAGCGCATCTACACCCTATTTTGAACTTTCTACCTACCTTCATTGACTAAATAAATATAATACGAGCAATAGGACGAATGAAAATGCCCTCTGAAAAGCCATGGAAATTTAAAAAATTTCAAGGCAACTTTGAAGATATCAATTTAAAGCTGACAGATGAATCTAAACAGGTTTTTGAACAAGCAAAACCACATCAAGGATTTGTTGGCCTTATAGATTTAAGTACAGGAAATATTCATCTTATTCCATGCTTTAATTATCCAAAGGAAATAAGAGAAGCGCATAAAACTGCTGATAATCAAGATGACGCCGAATACTTTAGTCAATGGAATAAAGATCTTGCGAATGTTGCTAACAAAAATGGTGAGCTTTTTTCTGTTGTCTCCTCAACCGGCACTCAACGTCGTAATTACTATGTTGCCACCATGGATGATTTAGGAACCAATACAGGCGTTGCCCATGGCAGGGCACTAGCCCTTGCTGGGTTGAGCAATTACGGAGGTGAAAAAGGAGGGGTAATAGGGTTTGGCGTGTGGAAAGGAGCCAATGAACTCATTAGTAGCTTTCGAGATCGCTCTGCCAGCCAAAATAGACATGCGATTAGGCATTCTAGTGAATTTCTAGATGATTATTTAACGGATGAATATGAAAGAGAGGATCCTGACGGGCATAGTATCATTAAACTTTCTAGAGAAAGAAGTTTACCTCAAGAAATTGGGGATAAAATTATAACAAGCCTGCTAACAGCGCTTCCAGCAGACAAAAATGTATCAAGGAATGTACTTATAGATGGTCGAGTTTTTAACTTCCCCAATCCTTTTATCAGTGCTGCTGAACAAGGAAACCATTCACTGATGAATGCCTATCTTGGTGCAGGAATGAATATCAATGAAAAAGGAAATGCTTATCAATGGACAGCTTTACATGCATGTTCGAATCTAGAAAAAGACAATCCTGAAAAACTCAACATGTTGACTGATTTACTAAAAAATAAGGCTATCAAATATAACATTAAAGATGAAAGTAATTATTATTTTTATGATTATTTAGAAAACAGCGAAATTACTGATATTATTCAAGCATTATATGCAAATAATGAAATGATAGCGGCTATCAATTTAATTCATTTTCTTTTAGAACAAAACCACCCAGCTATTCAAGATATTGCCAGTCTAGATGTTTTTTCTGAAATTTATCTTAACGCAAAAGAAATAAATCCAAATGTGGATATAATGCCTTGCATCAAAATATTAATGGATTTAGCAAATAATGATCTAATAGAATTAGATCCTAGTCACCCACTATTTGATTCAATTACATTTTTACAAGCCTGTAAAAAATCTAACTTGAAGCATCCTGAAAAAATGAATATAACCAACTTAGACAATGAAGTGAAAAAACATGGATTAGAACTTTCCTTTGAGGCTACGAATACAGAAATGATTAGTCATATTTTAAACTCGATTGATAATCAATTCATGCAAGATCTTTATCAAGATAATACATTTTGGGAAAAATTAGACAAAGGGGAATATTTTTTCAATCGACATAAAAAAGCTAAAGTCATTGATGCGCTTGCTGAAAAATTAAGGCCATTTAATTTCGAAATATACCATGAAATGAGATTAATGAGGAACCAACTGAGCGATCTTGAGGCTTCATTAACCTGTGCTAACAAAGAAAATCAACATGATACTAAGACTCTTGAAGAACAATTAAAAAATCTTCAAGAAAAATTGCAAAAACTTGAAAAGCCTCTACAATTTTATTCCCATAAAAACGCAAAAATCATTATTCATTCTAGAAAAGGATTTCATCAATTATTAGACTTGGACAAAAAATTCCAGCAGTTATGTAAGATAGAGCAAAAAATATCCGTTCTTATTCAAGAAAAGAAAAATCAATTAGAAATGGATTCAAACTCACAAGATAGACATGAAACCAATAGAAAATCCATTAACAAAATTGAGATTTAATACCTCACACTTGAGCTTAGACGTTTATCTTTTTTTTGTTCTGTTAACTCTACCGATTCTGTTTCTGAAACATTTGGACTGCTTGAAGAAACCTTCAATTGATTAAACTGATAAACGAGTGGGTCGACAGGATTATCTTCAAAGAGCGGTGCAGGATCTGCCTCGATATTTTCTTCGGCGCTCCATTGATGTAAATAGGGAAAAAGATCACATCTTATATCAAGTGGAAAATCTGCTATTATGTTTTTTCTTGCGAGAATATCAAAATTTAATCTTCCGATAAATAGTGATTTATTCCAAAGAGTATTCTCACAACTTGTATCGTAGTCTTTTAAATAGATCCCTATAAAGGGTAGCGCACAGGGATTTTGTGCCATGATGTCACGCTGCAAAGCAAAGTTCCTGATAACAAAAAAATTTGGCTGCAATTCTTCCCATCTTTTTTTAAACTTAGGGTGAATGGCATTAAAAACGTCTTGTAATCTCGCTATGGGTAGAGACATTAATGCCATCGCGATGGCCATAGCAGAATTGAGATCCTGAGTTTTCCTCTTCATCAAATTATCTAAGGTTTGTATAAGAAATTCAATAATAGTCACTTTTGCTTTGAGATCGGGTTGAATTAAAATTTTCTGAACAAGCAATTCTTTTAACTTTTCAAAAAGTGAATTAGCGTAAACTAAGTTTGGGGATTTTTGATATTTTAATTCTTTTCTCCAGGACTGATCTTGAAACTCTGATATTTCTAATAAATGATACACTTGCCGAGTAAGCGCGCAGCAAGCATGAGCGAAATTGTTTGGTCCAAGATCTACCAAATTAATCTCAAAGACACTCTGCCACCGCTTGAGTATGACAGTGATGTGACTTTCTGCTTTAATAAGAGGATTGTCAGTCGCCTTTTTCAACGCAGCCAACTGCAATAATTGCGCATAAAAAGGTGAATCACTTCCCAAAAACTCTTTTAAGGTTGTCTCTAGATAATGATTATCTGCATAACATTTTGAAATGGAATCATTCAGCAGCATTGTCATCAATACATATAACGCAACAACTTTTCCTTGATGGGGCAATCTCAAATTAACTGCACTTAATGTAGCGGTGATCTGGGTAGCAGAATAAAAATTTAGCAATCCCAACACTCTTTGTTGTACTTTTTCTGAATCAAAAGTACCCTGGTCAGTTTCTCCCTCATCATAACCTGTGCATAGCTTGTATAATACTTGCTCAAGATCCTCCTCATGACTCTCATCATCCACAAGATTTCGTTTAAATTTAACGCTTAATCCATGTTCAATTAATCGTCGTTGAAATTCCGCTTTCTTTTTAACTAATTCCTCTTCTTTTTTAGCAGTGATGATTTGCTGTGCCTTAATCGATTTTTGAATACGCTCAGTAACTTTTAAAAGAAAATCTGCATCTTCAGATGTAAAATTTTGCTGCCATTGTTGATAAAGCGGAAGTGAATTCGTATCGTACTGTAATGTAGCCCCATTTTTGAGTAACCAGACAAATGTTTTTACTGCACGTGCTTGATAAGCTTTTTTTAGTAATGACTGATGATTTAATGAATATTGCTTTAAATATTGCCTAAAATTTCTCAGAGAATCCGATTTTATCAACTCATCAAGCGCCGATGCTTCGATTTCACTTTCTTCTTGAGGCAAAATGCTTTCTCGTTTTTTAAGTTTTGTAAGCCTTGTTCCAACCGAATTTGGCTTTTGAAATTTTAGCTTGGCTGGTGGATTTAATATTTCTTCTGAATGTATTAATCGTTTTTCTGACCAGTGATTTCTCGTTAAATTCCTTTTAAAGGTTGCCTTTACTCCCGTTGACTCTATTTCATTTTTCTGAAAGGTACTTTGATACAGCTCATTGATAATTTTGGTAGAAAGCCTGGGATCGGTTAATAGCATCAAAGGCGTTTTACCATTGATATCGAGTGTTGCTAAATCAACATTTTTCTTAATCAGTAATTCCAAAATTTCAGGATAATATAATGCAGCAAGATGTGCTGCGTTTTGGTTATCAGCAGTAACCTCATTGATCTCATGAGGATGAGTCTTTATTCTTTTTTTGACTCCCCTTTTATCACCATTGATAATTTTAAACTGTAAATGCTCTTGAATATGATTTCCTGGCATACTTGGTCACTCTTTTTTAAAATGGTTTTGCTGGCTTACGCTTAAGATCGCTTTCGCTTTTAGTGTGGTGGAGCATTTTATGATGCTTGTGATCCTTAGTTGGTGAGCCATGGGGTGTATGCGTTGGGCTTTTTCTTTCTTTTGAGTCATGAGATGAAAGTGGCGTTGTAGCTGTTTCTTCCAATGTAAATTGAAGCAATCTTTTTTGAACATCATCTAGTATTTCACCAATTTTATCAGGATTTTCTGATACATCTTCTTGTGACAATTTTCTGGGCCTATCTAGATCATAGACCGTATTACTTCGCATATAAACCTTATCTGGTCTTTCACTACTTGTTTTTCTTTCCTTCTTGCCAAGTCGAGGTATGGATCGTTCTTTAGGTGGTGAGTTTTGTGGAGAATGGGACTCTTCTGTCCTTTTAGTGCGGCTAGATGCAGAAATAACTTTACGGTCTTTTGGAGGAGTACTTGGTGGTGTACTTGGCGAACTTGTTCTTTCTTTATTTTCTAGCGTTAAGCGTGTCACTTTATCTTTCATTTTTGCCAAGTCTGATTCCAACCGTTTGCAATCATCCTCATATCCTTTCACTGAGGTTTTGAGTTCATCAATTTCTGCTTGTAATTGGGAGATCTTGATATTAGCTTCGCGGTTATTATTTTGTAGAACTTCACAATGACGATTTACCTCTTCATTGCTAAGCTCATAATGCATGACATTGTATGGTATATTAAAATCTTGTTTTGGTTGCCCATCGATAAAACTACGCATGATAATAAAATCAAATATATTTTCTAGTTTAGCATGTTTTGAAAACGGTATTTGTAAGACTTGCCTCAATACTTTTGCATAGAGTTTTATTCTATTGTGATTGTCTTTTTCTTCATCCTCTTTATATACTTCTCCTAACAAATAGATAAAATTATGAATTGCCTCGGCTTTTGGTGGATTAAATTTAGCATGTCTTGTTATGATGTCCTTAAAAAATTGCAGCACCACTGTTTGTCGAAAGGACTCCTCTTTATGCTGAGAAATTAAGCCAAGTGTTTTTTGGTAATTTCCTACAATATCAGCATTAATTGGTAATTGCGCACCACGTTCAAACAAACTGGGATTGGTCTCAACTTTAACACCAAGTTCTTTACTTTTTTCATTACACCGCGAATACAGAAGATAAACTTTGTCATCATAGACTTCATTAAATACTGGATGGGTCAAGACTAGATTCATCATACAAGTGATAAACGGATTTGCTTGTCTATCAGTTTCAGGCCAAAGATCTAAACCTTTTAATACCGGCAAAGCAAGCATTAAAAGTGTTTTTACTTGATTTGCTTCATCGACGTGAGCTTGAGAAATTATTTTTTTAGATAGCATCAAAAAAGTGTGGAGTACTTTTGCTTCTTGCCGATATCCATGTGCTGTCATATCAGCAATAAAGTCAATGAATATCTTTTCAATTGCATATATTAATTGTGGATTTCTATGTTCGCTATGAGACGTTAATATTTTCATGACTTCTTTTGAAAATGCAGTATAGTCCAAACTTCTAGAAATTCTTTCCCGTATTTCATCAAATTTCGTCAGAAAATCAGTTTTAAATTTAGTATGTATTGCTTGCAGCGATTCATCAGCATGATGTAAAAAATCCCAATTCATCATTCCAAATTTGATAAATGAACATAAAATATAAGGGATATTTTCCGAGCTAAAATTTAGGCTAACTCTTGCTTTTTCATGCGCATCTACATTAAAACGAGAGATATCTGCGGCATGTTCTTCAGGTTGAGCTGATTTATCTGAAATTTCATAATTAATTAGCTCAATAAAGAAATCCATTTCTTCTATTGATGCTTCATTAATTCTAAATGCTTGTATATTTGAAAAATCTTTTTGTAATGCATATTCAAAAATGCAAATCAGCTCCTGTGAAGAATAAGAGCGTTTTACATAAGACGGCTCTACTATGGGTTCAGGTATATCAGGATCTTGTTTGGGTTTTGAATTTTTTCGTAAACTACGTATAAAATCTTTCATGTCTTTTCCTCATCTAACAATCAATAATGTTGAATATAGATATTTAAACAGTCATGAGACTTTTCCCTGAGTTATCCAGGGTAAGTGATTAAACTGTCAAATTGCTGAGATTAATTTTTCAGGAGTAGCCAGCAAATTGCTGTACATTGTGATTCATCGCGAAAATTATCGGGTGTCGACGATAGGATTGTAAGAAGTAAGAATATACGTATGTCATGTAAATTCTATTACATTGGGAATTTAACTGACCGCAGTATATTTTTTTGACTCTTTCAAGTCAACAAATAGATCGATGCATGGACACTCAATTCTAAAAATTTGCGAAGAATCGAATTCTCTGCTTAATTTTAAGTGATATAGTAACTTAACACACTGGCTATGAAACCAGTGTTATCGCTTTATTAAGGATTGATAAGGCGAAAGAATTTAAAGATACTTACCAAGGAGGGTTTGATGAAGGCCAAAGGTCGCACATTTTTAACACGCGCAGTGCTGGCGTCTTCTGTATTTTGTTTATTTCCTTTGACAGCACAAGCTGTATTAACCAACATCATCGTGACTCCAGATAGCACGGCAACACTTTTGGATCCTCCAAGTAATGGTGCAGGTGGTGTGGGTGGTTATGCTTTTACACTCACCAACAGTGTATTCACAGTTACCAATAACTATATCGTTGGCCAAACTGGTGCTGTATCATTTGATAATACCGCCAATAAAGCAGGTATTATTCTTAATTTTGATGGCAATTCAACCGTGCAAGGTGAAACTGGCGCTGTTAATCCGCTAGATACTATTAATGTTAATGGCAGCTCTGGCACCACAGTATTTTTTCAAAATGATGTAAACGCAGCAAATCTTAATGTTACTGCAGGCGGCACGGCGCAATTTAAAACTGCAGTGATTACAGCGGATATCGACAATACCGGAGCGTCTAATACTGGCACTTTAATATTCAATGATACCAATACCGTTAACGGTAGTATTGGTGCTACCAATCCCTTTAATTTGATTACTGCTCAAAATACTCTCGGTGCTGCTTATACATTAATATTTGATAGCCCAGTTGTGAACGCAACAACAATTAATCTTCTCGATGGTGGCGTAGGTAATGCTACTACTTTACGATTAGATAATGCCGCTATGGTGTTAACTGGCAATATTACAAACAAAACCAACGATTTAAATATTCTTAATATTCTGAATGCAACCACGATTAATGGCAATCTTGGCACATCAGATGCTGTATTTAACAAAATCATGGTTGGTGCAAATGTCAATACCACCATTAATGGTAATATTTTTGTTGGCGCAGCGGGTGTTCAATTTCAAGCTAATAACAAGCTAAGTATTGGCAGTGGGTTTAATATTAACGGCCCTGTGACTACAATTGCTAATGGAGCAGGTATACTTAATTTCTTAGGTAATTCAACCATTACTTCTCAAATTGGTGCCGGTGGTGCCGCATTAGCGCTTGTAGGAATATCTGGTCCTGCAGGAACAGTTGTTAACCTACAAAATAATATCTTTGCAGATGTATTAGTGGGCAATGGCGGTACTCTCGCCGTAACAGGCGCGCGCACTATTACTGGGGATTTCGATGTTCAACCTGGTGTCTTAAGTTTGGGCGCAAATTCTCCTCTCACCGTCACGGGTGCTTTTAGCATGAATGCGGCATCAACGCTGCAAATTGATATGGCAGGAAGCTCAACCACTACCAGCAAAGTCGCTGTAGCAGGTAATGCAACTACCAATACGGCCACTACCATTAACATTCTCAATGCTGGTTATTCCCCTACTCCTGTTACTAACACCATTATTACAAGTGGAGCCGCAGGTAACTATGGTGCACCAACCCCTCTGGTGACCTCCAATAGTTTATTAACGCAATTTATCACTCAAGTGAATGGTCAAAACTTAGAATTGGTTTCTTTATCACAGGCTGTTGCTGCTAACACCAACCAATCTAATACAGTTGGCGTGGCTAGTGCATTAGATGCTATTGCCAGAAGCGGGCAACCTGTGGGTGGTCTTTTAGGTAATGTGATTAACAGCTTAGGGTTATTTACCAGCCAAGCTCAGTTAACCGAAGCGCTGGCAGAATTAGCACCTAATGTCTCCGGTGCTAATATGTATGAAAGCTTTATGCTGCAAAGAAAGACCAGTGATGCGGTGGGTGATAGATTAGATAATTTGAACCAACATTTACATGCCTCAAATAGCTATGCTAGCGGTTATGCTGCAGGCGATCGTAATGCACCATGCTATGGTTCTTGGGTAAGATTGTTTGGTCAAACAGCAGATCAAGACCGACGTGATAATATCGATGGCTATACCGATGATATGTGGGGTATCGCTGGTGGCTTTGACTTAATGACTTCTGAAAATGCATTAGTTGGGATTGCACTTAGCTGGGCTAATGCTGATATTCGTTATGATATCGCAGGTGGTGGCGATTCCGATATCGATAGTTACCAAGCTGCGCTTTATGGTGATTACCACTTTAGCAACCCACTTTTCCTCCACTGGTTTGGTGCTGTCGCTTATAATGATTACCATAATGAACGTAACGTGAATTTTGCAAACCTTTTCTTTAGTCCAACAGGTGACACCCATGCTTGGCAATATGGGGCAAAAGCTGAATTAGGTTATATCTTTGGGGAACAAGCTTTAAAAACTATTCCGATGGTTTCACTTTATTACTCACATCTTGATATGAAATCATATACCGAAATAGGTGCCAACACCGCCAATCAAACCATTGATGATGAAGGTTTTGACATATTGCAAGGTGGCCTCGGTATTAAGTTTGCTTATGATTGCCCACATGGTAGAACCTTGTATCAGCCAGAACTGCATTTGAATGCTTTCTATGACTTTATTGGCGACAGATTTGAAACCACGTCACAATTTGTAGGTAGCGGTCCAAGCTTTACCACATCTGGCTTTAAACCTGCGCAAGACAGTTATAACATCGGTGCCAGTGTGTCTATCTTTGGTGATAACAACGTTACACTCACCGCAAGCTATGACTTTGACTTCAAAGATGACTACACCGCTAATTCAGGCTTCTTAAGATTGCGTTATGGTTGGTAGTAAAACGGTAAATATGATTATAATCAAGGCAGATCTTTATCTGCCTTGATTTTTTAAATAAGGGAACGCTATGTATAAAAAGGTATTACCTATTTCATTAAGTTTATTCCTTAGCGCTATGGCTTGGACATCTCCTCTTCTTGCTGCAGATGCGAAAGATGAGACGCCTAAAACCAACATGCAATTTGGTAAAGACGATATGGCTGAAGTTGAAGTAGAAAATCTTCATCATTCAGGCAAACTGTTGGTCAAAAAAATTAAAGTAGCAGAATCAACTATCATCAATGGCTCATTGCAAGCTGTCAATTCAGAGTTTAAACAGCAAACTGTTATCAATGGTCAATTACAAGCCGTAGATAGCAAGTTTAATGATCTCTCCGTCAATGGTGGGGCAAATTTAAAAAATATTGAAGTCAAAGGCCCTGCTGATATCAATGGCAGCATGAAGTTAGAAAAAAGCAAATTTGATAATACATTGAATGTCAACGGCCAGTTAACTGCAAAAGATTCTTCATTTGCCAAAATGTTAACTTTAAAAGGCAAAGAGATTGAATTAGAAAATTGTAGCGTTCAAGATATCACTATACAAAAAGGCCCAGAGACGCAAACGCTTAACCTTAAAGGGACTAAAGTCGCAGGCGCAGTTACTTTTGAATCTGGCACAGGGATTATCAAGCAAGATGATAAATCTGTTATCGAAGGCAAAGTAACCGGAGCGACAGTTCAGAAGTAACAAACGCGCCTTTAGCCCAAAATGCCCCTCCTTTGGAATCAAAGGAGGGTGCGAGTCTTCGAGCGGGTGGATTTTTTAAAAATCACAACCCCGGCGGAAATTCCTGAATTTCTGGGATGGGCGAGCGATCGTCAATTGCGGGCATTTGAGTATTTCTTTCAATATTTCTGGTTTTATTCGTATCATTGCCTTCATAATCATCAGATTCAACATTCAAAGTAGGACTATGGGGTAGCGGCTCTAAGTACTGAGAAGGTTGCCGTAAATAAGTGGGTTGCGCTCTTTGACGAAAGTCATCATTCCATCTACAACCTTGGATCGCAATCACGGCTAAGGCAGTTAGCATAATTATATTTTCTTTGCCCACCTGAGACTCCTTGGTTAAATCAAAATATTCTTTAATGAATCCTCTTAAGTTTAGCATCCAACAATTTATTTTCCATGAATTCTTGCCAATATATGCTGTCAGCGGTATAAGACCAGAATGCTTAAAAATCCTAAAATAATACTTAATCTATTGCTCATCGCTGCATTGCAGCTATGGTTGTCCCCTCTTTTTGCCTGCTCTTCCATTACGTTGGTATCTAGCAATAGTCATTTTGCTATGGTGCATAGAATTGAGGCTTCGCTATATGCTCAACCTAATCCTAAGCCGAAGTTGAAACATGTCATTGCTGAAAACATTGAAGGCGAAAATTACTTTGAGAAGCGAAAAGATAGTTGTCTCATTGTTACGATAGGATCTGAAGCACTAACGAACGTTTTAAAAACCCAAACTAAGTTACCTATCTTAAGCGTACTCGTGCGTAAAAGCGTTTTTCATTATTTGCTGAGAGAGCATGATCGTAAACTAAGTGATCCACAATATCCTATTAGTGTAATTTACTTAGATCAGCCCTTTGAACGTCAATTACTGCTTTTGCAATCTTTAAGTCCAAAGCAAGATAAGAATCAAATTGGCATTTTATTAGGACCCAACTCTTTACAAGAACAAGAATATCTGCAGCACCTAGCTCAAAAGAATAAATTCTTATTAAATACGGTCTATGTGAATAAATTTGAAAATCCAGTTGCTGTGCTGGATGCTTTATTAGATGAAGTAAAAATTGTCTTAGCCATTCCAGATAGCAGAATTTATAACAGCAAAACGACTCGAGGAATGCTACTCACTGCATTCCATAAAAGAGTACCCCTTATTGGGTATTCAAAGACCTATGTCAATAATGGTGCGCTTGCTTCTGTTTATTCAACAACTAAACAGTTAGCAGATCAAACTGCCGAACAAATCTTATTGTTCAGTCGCAGTAAAGATCAAAAATTACCCTCTGCACAATACCCTAAGGAATTTGCAGTTGCAGTTAATTATCAAGTGGCACGTTCTTTAGGACTTGCTGTCGATAGCGAGACAGCACTTAAAAACTCTATTGAAAAAATGGAAAAACAAAACCATGGTTAATGAATGGGGCATTAAAAGTAGAGTATTGTTTCTCACTTTAGTACCTACTATTACAATATCACTTTTATTAAGCGCGTACTTTACAAGCACCAGAATTCAAGATTTAGAAAAGGCGCTTCGAGATAGAGGCTATGCTATTGCATTACAACTTGCGCCAGCAAGTGAGTATGGCGTATTTTCAGGGAACACCCACACTTTACAACGTCTTGCTAATGACGCACTGTCCGAGCCCGAAGTTCGCTCTGTTTCCATTTTTAATAAAGATGGACGCTTACTAGCTCATGCAGGCCACGAGCATCAAACCCCCACTAATATACTGTCGGTGAGCGATCAATCTCATGGCATCACCATGGCCGATACAGGGAATTCCCTGCTTTTTACAGTACCTGTTACTATCCGTGATGTGATTATTGAAGATTACGCTTATGTTGATTCACCTTATGATCATGCTGAAAATCACGATAATGTCCTTGGGTGGATAAGTATCGAATTAGGTCGCATGACCACTACCATTCGCCAATATCAAGTCTTATTCGCCTGTAGCATTATTGTACTCATTGGATTGGGTATCAGCGGCATCTTTGCTTTTAGGATGGGCCGCGATGTTACCCGCCCCATCCTGCAAATGGCTGCTGCGGTTGAAAAAATTAAAAATGGTAATTTCGACACCAGGGTCTACACCAATGCTCGAAGTGAATTACGCCACTTAGAAGCCGGTATTAATACCATGGCAGCATCCTTAAAGGCTGCCCATGAAGAAATGCAACAAAGCGTAGAACAAGCTACTGCTGATTTAAGACAGACTTTAGAAACCATCGAAATTCAAAATATTGAACTAGAAATGGCAAGAAAAGAAGCCGAAACCGCAAGTCGCGTTAAGTCTGAATTCTTAGCAAATATGAGTCATGAAATTCGTACACCGTTAAATGGTGTCATCGGATTTATCAATTTATTAATGAAAACAAAACTCGACTCAAGACAAAGCGACTACTTGTTAACTATTCATAAATCCGCTTTCAGCTTACTGTCGATTATTAATGACATTCTCGATTTTTCAAAAATTGAAGCAGGAAAACTATCTTTAGATCAAGTCCCGATGGATTTACGAGAATGTGCAGAAGATGCACTTATGCTAATGGCACCCAATGCACATGAAAAAGGTCTTGAATTGGTACCTATGATATATTCAGATGTACCAGAAAGAATTGTTGGTGATCATTTACGCTTAAAGCAAATTATTACAAACCTTGTCAACAATGCAATTAAATTCACAGAAACTGGCAATGTTGTAGTCAGAATTATGCTTGAAAAAGAGATGACTGACCAAGTGGTGATATGTGTCAGTATCACCGATTCTGGAATTGGTCTGTCTATTGAAGAGCAAAAATCTCTTTTCCAAGCGTTCACTCAAGCTGATTCAACAACAACCAGACGTTTTGGAGGCACAGGACTTGGATTAGTGATTTCAAAACGTCTTGTGCAACAAATGGGTGGTGAAATCGGTGTTGAGTCTGAAGCTGGCAAAGGATCTACTTTCTGGTTTACTTTTGTTGCAAACAAAGTATTTGAAACTAGCAAAAACAAATTTCATCCTGGGTTGAAAGATTTTCGTATATTAATTTATGAAACACAACCTACAACAAGACTAAGCTTAAGCCATATGATTTCATCTTGGGGTGTTTTCGTTGCAGAACTCGATTCTGCCGCAAAAATCCAAGAAACATTGCAAAATGCACAGACTAATCAAAAGCCTTTTTCTATGATAATTATAGGTGTTAATCAACTCGATCCTAACAGCACTTTTATCACTGATATTACACAGCTTGCTACTAACCAATTTCAATGCCGCGTTTGTGTCTTAGTTAATACAACAGATCAAACTATTTATGAAGAACTACAAAGTTCAGGTGCGGCTGTTTGTCTTGCCAAGCCCGTTAGACGTAAAAAGTTACATGATTCACTAGTTGAAGTGCTGATCACTAAAAATGAAATTACCCATACGGATAAAGTCACATCAAAGAACGAAGACACTTCATCTTTGCAGCAGATCCAACCCAATATGATTTCTGTACTTGCAGTTGATGATTATCCATCTAATTTAAAATTAGTTGCGGCTCTTTTAGAAAACCTTGGTGTGAAAGCAGATTGTGCTAACAATGGATATGAAGCGCTTGAATTTATTGAGCGTAAAAAATACGATTTAATTTTTATGGATATTCAAATGCCAGGCATTGATGGTATCGAAGTCACTAATCGCATTAGAGGTGATGAAGTACCTGGCATGCATATACCAATCATAGCCTTAACAGCGCATGCTTTGGCGGCAGAAAGAGAAGCCGTACTTCGTGCAGGAATGGATGATTATTTAACCAAACCCATTGATGAAAAAGAACTACAACGGGTTATTGCACAGTGGACAAAAAAGAAACTGAAACTTGGCAGTAATGAGATTCAACCTGATATGCCTTCACAAGAAAAACCAAAAATCCAAATCCCTGTTGATTGGCAACAAACGCTTAAACTGGCAGCGAATAAAAGCACGCTAGCCAAAGATATGTTAATGGGATTAGTTGAAAGTTTAAAGTCCGCGCAAACCAATATCAATCAGTCTTTTACCAAAAAAGATTATAAGAACATGCGTGAACACGTACATCGACTACATGGTGCATGCTGTTATTGCGGGGTACCTGCGTTGAAAGCTGCAGTATTAAATGTTGAGAGTGCTTTAGCGAAAAAGGAATTAGAAAATATTAATTTCTTAGTAGTTGAGCTTAATAAAGAAATCAATAGATTACAGCGCTATGTACAAAATAATAAAGAATTATTGGATGTCATAACGACTTAATAATTACAATATTTTTCCATACACCAAATTGTTGTTTTGAGATAAATCAATATCTTTTTCTTTTGTTTTTAAAGTGAGCGTTTTGTTTATTGAACGAGATGCATTACAAGCCATTAATAAAAATAGCTTATCACCATCAATTTTTTGAACATTGGTTAATACTTCACTTAAACGTGTACTTGTCAAAATTTTAATTTTTCCAATTTTTGGGGCATACACAAAAAGAGGCAGTCCATCTTTTGTAAATTTGTATTTTTTTTGCTGTATATTTTCAAAAAATTGTTTTGCTTGAGTTGTATTCAAATAAGCGTATGTGCCATTTGGTTTTTTGACAACAAGAACTGCTTTTTTATCTCTTTCAAAATATAAGCCTTTTTGATTATCTTGGTATGACCAAAGTTCATGGTCGGTTAGCACTCTTTTTGTAAAATGCTTTAACTCTTTCTTTTTCCAAGGCTTGATAATAATGTCCCGAACCTTTTGACTAGCATATTGCTTACCATAAATTGTCCATGTACCGTTATGAAGCGGTTTCACTAAACCTTTTCTGAATTTTTTCTGTAGATGTCGTTCAGGATCAAAGCCCAGAACGTACGAATGTTGCAAATCATCAGGCGTAATAAGCGTATGGTTATGTAAATCAAATGTTTCATTGGTCTTCGTCCCACTACCATTAATGACTAATGCTTGTTCCCACTGAAGAGACTCTTTCGCAAACAAAGACATTGCAGTACATTGCATCAACACTAAGATAAGAATACCAATGAATGAAGTACGTCGCATACTAATCTCCGATAATCACCACAAAAGCCAAGGCATAGGCTTTTTCATCGCTTAACGAAATCATAATGTCTTTTATATTGAAAGATTGCACATAATCTTTCGACTTGCCTACAAAGTTCACTATGGGTTTGCCATTTGGCAAATTGGTAATACTGATTTCATTGAATGCTACCAAGCCAATCCCTGTACCAAGTGCTTTGGCAACCGCTTCTTTAGCAGCAAAACGTTTTGCTATATAACCAGATGGCTCTGCATGCTTTTCTAGAGATTGTTGCTCTTCTGAAGATAAAATACGCTCAATAAATTTTTGACCAAACCGGTTCAACAATTTAGAAATTCTTGCCCGTTCAACCATATCTGTGCCAATACCAATAATTCTCATGATGTCTCTGGTCTTTTCACTTGAAATAACTTGCGACTTTCAATAGGCTTGTTCCCTAAATGAAGTGATAAAACGTAACGCATTAATTTTTTCACTTCCCGCAATTGATGCTCATTAGTACATTGCCCTTGATGTAAAGCAATGATGCTTGCTCCTGATACGACTACAGTTGCTGTTGAAACATGTGACATCTCAATCAGTCCGACTTGAGGATCATAAGCGTAGAGTAATTCTGGCGCTACCGATTCGCCGGTTTTCGCATCTATTGTTAGATCAATTCCATATCCTAATTCAGCCATCAGCTTAAGTTCAAATTGGCGCAAAGCAAATTCATGTTCGATTATGCTTTGAGTTGTTGCAATAACACGCAGCGTATTATCATAATCGTCAAACAGCTGTGGATGAGGATCAAGATGCTGTAATAATCTCATCAATACTTCATTCAAGTACAAACCAAGAAGAATCTTCTGCCCCATCAAAGTAGGAGACATCGATTGCGTTTCAACATGAGTTAAAGTCTTAAGCTCACTTTTCCCCACCCAACCAATGTGAATTAAAATAAAAGGTTGTAATATTCCTTGCATACGCGACCGAGGTCTTTTCGCGCCTTTTGCAACTAATGTGACTAAACCATGCTCGGGTGTTAAGCATTCAAGTAATGCACTTGAGTCTTTAAATGGACGGCTATGCAATATATAGGCCGGCACATTTTCAACTTTCATTCAAAACCTAATGCATGTAAGGCATGCATATTATCTGACCAGCTCTCATTCACTTTTACCCACAATTTTAAGCAAACTTTTTTACCATAGTAGCGTTCTAAGTCTTGGCGGGCTTGCGTGCCAATTTCTTTTAACATATTCCCTTTTTCACCAATAATAACGCGCTTTTGCCCTTCACGTTCAACCCATATCAATGCATGAATATGAACAATTCCGGTTTGGTGTTCTAATTTTTCTATCTGAACAGAAGAAGCATAGGGAATTTCTTTATCGAGAAGACGCATTATTTTTTCACGAACAATTTCAGACATATAAAATTGTTCACTGTGATTAATAGTTTGGTCTTCCGGAAAATAAAAAGGACTCAATGGCAAGTATTGTAAACACAGTTTTTCTATTTCATCTACTTGTTGACGTTTTCTGACAGATAAAGGAATGATTTGAGCATTGGGTAACTCTTTAGAAACTTTTTCTATAAAAGCTAACAATTGACTTTTTTCACGAACTAAATCAATTTTATTTAAAGCAAGAATGACAGGACAAGGACTATTCACTAACATTTTGCAAATATAACTATCTTCATCTGTCCATTTCATTGCTTCAACAACAAAAACTACCGCATTCACATCAATTAAGGATTGATGTGCTATTTTATTCATCTGACGGTTAAGCGCTTTGCTTGCACGCAAGTGAATACCGGGAGTATCGACATACACCGTCTGTGTGGCATCATGCGTTTTAATACCTAAAATTTGATAGCGTGTAGTTTGTGGCCTAAAAGAAGTTATACTTATTTTTTTACCTAAAATACAATTTAGTAGCGAAGATTTACCAACATTGGGTCGACCAACAATTGCGATAAAGCCACATCTGGTATCTGTTTTTTCAAGAGGGTTCATCAAGGATAATCTCCAATATTTTACGGGCGGCTTCTTGTTCAGCAAAACGGCGACTCGAACCAATCCCTGTCACAATCGTTTGGCAGCCTTGTACTTCACAACTCACCGTGAAGGTTTGTGCATGTGGCTCACCAATGATCGAGATAATATTATATTTAGGTAAAGGTTTTTGATTAGCTTGCAGCCATTCTTGAAGACGCGTCTTTGGATCTTTTTCCTGATTTTCTGGTTGTAAGTTGGCCATTCTTTTCAAAAACCATTGTTGCAAAGAAATTCGACATTGCTCAAAACCTGAATCTAAATAAATGGCACCCAAAATCGCTTCAAAAGTATCTGCTAGAATGGATTCTCTGCGAAATCCACCACTGCGTTGTTCACCTATACCTAAATTTAAAAAATCTCCTATCGATAATTCTTGTGCAACTTCAGCCAAAGTATTTTTATTAACCAAACTTGCGCGTGCTCGAGTTAATTCCCCTTCGCTCGCATATTCAAATTGTTGATAAAGCAAATCAGCAATCACAAAGTTCAAAATGGCATCGCCAAGAAATTCTAATCTTTCATTATTTTTATGATGCGCGCTTTTGTGAGTCAGCGCTTGTTGCAGTAGTTTTTTATTTTGAAAACTATAATGTAAACGCCGCTCTAACACATCATTATTGAGAACTTTCACCAACGACTGCCTCTTCATTAAACATTAATACTGCATCTATATTCCCTATCAAATGCACTCGAACTTCATATTTAAGCGTTAAAATTGTTTTACCATCTTTCTTTTCTAAGACTAAAGCATCAGGAGAAACATCTTTGATGTAATTGACTTGCAATTTTCTAGATAATAAATCCTTTATTTTTGCTTTAGTCATATTTTTCGCATCTGGATTTTTAGCCAACTCCTCAATTGCATCTTTGACTGCAAAATTATGTAAATAAGGAGGTATTAAATTAATGGCAATAACAACGGCAAAAACAATGACAATGGCTACCACTAGCATATTGATAACTGTCACACCACGCATTGATTTCTTAGTCTTAGCTCTCATTTTGATAGTCCCTTAATCATTAATAACATGCCCTATTCGCTGCCAACGAATGTCTTTTGCCGTATTATCCCAGCTCATCCATATGAAAAAAGCTTTCCCCAAAATAAGATCTTCAGGTACAAAGCCCCAGCTGCGACTGTCTTCGCTATTGTCACGGTTATCTCCCATCACAAAATACATGCCTTCTGGCACAGTGATCTCATCCATGGAAGGTCCAACACCCGGGTGCACATAGATTGAATGGGGTCGATTTTCAATATTTTCTTTAAAATGCTTTACCTGATGACTATGCCCTGAATGAACATCATAAACAGTACCTAAAGAATCTTGTATAACAGGCTTCCCATTTAAATAAACCATTTTGTCTTTATAGCTAATTTTATCGCCAGGAACGGCAACAACACGCTTTATAAAATCAATGGTTGTATCCTTAGGAAAACGAAAAACTAATATATCGCCTCTTTGGGGTTGCTTCACTTTAATGACTTTTGTCCCAAAAACAGGCAATCGAATTCCATAAATAAATTTATTCACCAAGATGAAATCACCTTCTAGCAAAGTGGGTTTCATCGAACCTGATGGTATTCGAAATGGCTCTGCAATAAATGAACGTAAAATACAAACAAACAACAGAATTGGAAAAAAAGATCGCGCATACTCAACTAATTTTGGTTCTTTAACACTTTCTGCTGAATCTGTTTGTTTTCTTTTTGGTTTAAAAATCCAAGCATCTATCCCCCATATCAAACCACTTATCACGGTTGCAGCTGCTAACAGTGATGAAAAATCTGTGTATATCGGCATTACTTCCTCTCCTTATCAACTTGTAATATTGCCAAAAAGGCTTCTTGAGGAATTTCAACTCTTCCAACTTGCTTCATGCGCTTCTTACCACGTTTTTGTTTTTCAAGCAGTTTGCGTTTACGAGAAATATCACCACCATAACATTTTGCAGTCACATTTTTACGCAATGCTTTAACCGTTGTTCTGGCAATAATCTGTCCACCTATTGCCGCTTGTATTGCCACCTCAAACATCTGTTGGGGAATAAGCTCTTTCATTTTGCTTGTGATATCCCTGCCACGTTGATGAGATTTGTCACGATGAACAATAAGCGCAAGTGCATCAACTGGTTCTGAATTGATTAAAATATCCATCTTCACCAAATCAGCGGTTTGAAATCTTTTCAAGCTATATTCAAGGGAGGCATAACCTCTACTCACTGATTTCAACCTATCAAAAAAGTCTAGTACTACCTCGTTCATCGGCAGTTCATAGACAACTGAAACTTGAGAACCAAGATATTGCATTTTGGTTTGAAAACCGCGTTTTTCAATACATAAGGTAATCACATTACCCAAATGCTCTTGAGGAACCAATATGTGTGCTTCTACAATAGGTTCTCTCATTTCCATCATTGCACTTGGATCTGGCAACTTGGCGGGATTATCAATTCGCAACACCTCTCCTGATTTAGTGACAACTTCATATATCACTGTTGGGGCTGTTGTAATGAGATCAAGATTGTACTCACGTTCTAAACGCTCTTGTACTATCTCCATGTGTAACATACCCAAAAACCCGCAACGAAAACCAAAGCCAAGCGCAGTGGATGTTTCTGGTTCATAAAAAAGCGAAGCATCATTTAAATTTAACTTTGCCAATGCTTCACGAAAAGCCTCAAAGTCTTCTGAATTGACAGGAAATAACCCAGCGAAAACTTTCGGTTGTACTTTAATAAACCCTGGCAAAGGTTGAAGGGCTGCATTTTTCACTGTCGTGATGGTATCACCAACAGGTGCACCATCAATTGCTTTCACCCCTGCCATCATAAAACCAACTTCACCAGCACTGAGCGAATCGCGATAGAATTTCTTAGGTGTAAAAATACCAAGTTTTTCTACAACAAATTCTCTACCGCTAGACATGATGCGGATTTTATCACCTTTATTGAGAACTCCATTTTTGATACGCACCAATGAAACGACGCCTAAATAACTATCAAACCAGGAATCAATGATGAGTGCTTGTAAAGGACTGGCTGCATCACCTTGAGGTGGAGGAACTTTAGCAACTAATTGCTCAAGAAGTTCTTCAATCCCTAATCCCATTTTGGCACTTACATTGAGTGCATCATGAGCATCAATACCTATAATTTCTTCAATTTCATGAATGATACGTTTAGGATCAGCTTGCGGTAGATCAATTTTGTTCAAGACGGGGATTACTTCAACCTTTTGTTCTAAGGCTGTATAGCAATTTGCAACCGTTTGCGCTTCAACCCCTTGAGCAGCATCAACCACCAGGAGCGCTCCTTCACAGGCAGCAAGCGAACGAGAAACTTCATAGGAAAAATCAACATGCCCTGGTGTATCAATAAAATTGAGTTGATATTCTTGTTTATTTTTAGCCACATATTTTAATGTAACGCTTTGCGCTTTGATTGTGATCCCTCTTTCGCGCTCAATATCCATCGAATCGAGTACTTGCTCGGACATTTCACGCGTCGTAAGCCCCCCGCAAAAATGTATTAAGCGATCAGAAAGCGTAGACTTTCCATGATCAATGTGGGCAATAATCGAAAAATTGCGTATGTGCTCCATAATGTACGACAAAGTGTGCCTTATCCAAAAAATTCGTTATGGTAGCGTATTTTACGCGAGTGGCCCTTCATGAGCTAGCAATTTAGATATTTGTTATGAGGTTAATCCTCATTAAGCGCTTAAAAAGGCTTAATGAGGAATCAATTGAGGAGGTTTATTTAGTTATTCACCCATCTTAACGGCGAGAAATCGTTGAATATCCCCAGGTCTTGAGACTAAAAGTGGGATAGCACGTTCATTATCGGCTGCTTTCACATTGCTATAAAAATCCTTGGTGCTAGTAATACGTTTGCCATTGAAGGTCGTAATGATATCACCGCGTCTTACACCTGCCATGGCCCATGGTTTACCATGAACATTCACCACCATGACCCCAGTTTGATCTCCTGCCAAATTTTCTTTTTCAAAATCTTCTAAGTCTCTTACACTAATTTCTTGATGAAGTTTATCTACTTGGGGTGCAAAAATTTCCTTTTTAGTCAAACCAGCAGAATCTTGTTCTGAGTATTTACTCAAAATAATAGACACATCCATTTCTTTAGCTTGACGAACAACCTTAAGAGGTACTTTGCTATCAATGGGTAACATACCTACAATAGGTGGCAAATCAGTGGCCTTGATAATATCTTTTCCATTAAATTGAGTAATAATATCGCCTTCTTTCATTCCCGCTTTTGCAGCAGGGCTATCTGGCATCACTTTTGAAATTAAAGCGCCTTTTGCACTTTTTAATCCAAAAGATTCAGCCAAATCTCTATCTAAATCTTGGAAAGCCAATCCTAACCATCCTCTTGAAACGCTACCATGATCTTTAAGTTGTTCTACAACACTTTTGATTACATTAGCTGGGACTGCAAATGAAAGGCCAGCGAAACTACCAGATTCTGTAATAATTTGTGAGTTGATGCCAATCACGTTACCTTGTAAATTCAAAAGTGGTCCACCACTATTACCTGGATTAATCGCTGCATCAGTTTGAATAAAAGGTACATAACGTTCACTACCCAAGCTTCTTCCGGTTGCACTGACAACCCCAACAGTCACTGAGTTTTCAAAACCATATGGAGAACCGATAGCCAACACCCATTCTCCCACTTTGATTTGCGAACTATCAGCATAATTTAAAAAAGGTAAATTTTCAGCTTCAATTTTAAGCAAAGCTATATCTGTTCCTGAATCTTTTCCAATCACTTTAGCTCGAAATTCTCTTCTATCTTGTAATCGAACATAAATTTCATCTGCGTTTTCGATAACGTGAAAATTAGTCACAATATAGCCATCAGCAGTTACAATGGTACCTGATCCTAAACCTGGCCCCTTACCGGATAAGTTTTCTTCTAATTTATCTCCAAACATTTGTTTTAAGACATCCATTAAAGGCGTACCTTCCAAATCACCTCGTACGTCATCTGGCACCAGCTTTTTGGTATCTTTATTTATCGTAATAATATTCACTACTGACTTTCCAGCAGTATCGATAATTGGCGTAAAATCTGGAAGATCTCTGGCAAAAACAGGAAGGACAATAAAGCTGGTTAAAGCGATCATTGCCACCATCATTTGTATGGTTTTAAAATGGAAGCTGGTCTTCATCATTCACTCCACCTGCAAAGGCAGTGCTTTATTGTTCTTTTGAAAACTTCCCTATCTAAAATTTATTCCAATGACTCATTATATCATTGGCATGACAGCTAACAAAATACTACTATTGTCCAGGTTCGCGACTGAAAAAGCTGATTTTATATGGAGAGTAAATGAGTGTGGATGCACGAAAAAATGGAGGTCGCAAAGCGACCATTGTCTTCCCTTGTAAAGCTGAGGAATCGACACATAATTTAAAAGGTTTTTCTTATCCCCTCTCCCCTTGCGGGAGAGGGTTAGGGTGAGGGGTGTATAAATCTGGGACAAATTTACGTCTTTTAACGATTAAGATTTTTTCCACCCCTCATCCC
>JACPOY010000015.1 GCA_016191245.1 Gammaproteobacteria bacterium
GTCGCCTAAATCACATTCACCGAATAATTCTTCCGCCCAGGAATCGCTACTATTAATAACCGTCACATTAAAAGCCTTATGGTTCTCAAAATGACGGCTATTATACCTCATCAATTAGCCTACTTGTGTAGAAGAGTTAGGTTTGTAAAAGGGAGACATTGTTATTAACAGCCTGAGAGATTTAAAGAATTAGTCTCTGCGCTTGCCATGTAAAGAAGTAATCTCATTTTTTAGATCAGCATTTACAACTATTAAGTTATCTCTTTCTTTGATTAGGCATGGGAATACTTAAGCGAAGATCAAATAAAAGAAATTGCGATGCAAAGAGGACATAGATATAAGATTTCAAAAAAAACTCAACACAATCGCATATTACTATGTCCACAAGCGAAAAAGGAACTCAAACCAAGAACGGGTTTTATGCTGATTCGAATTTTTTCTCACTTCAGGCAGATGTAAGAAAAGCTCAGCAACTTTATGGTGGCCATTCATCACTGCGTTTTCATATGCTGCAACCCCCCAAGTAGACGATCGCTCATTCACTTGCTCAATTTGCATCAATAGTTCAACAACCTCATATTGGCCATGATAAGCAGCATCCATCAGTGCATTGATGGGAGCCGCTTTAGCACGTTGCAGCTCTTCATTTGATAAGTGCTGAGCCAATGCTTCCCAAATAGGATTGATTTCATGGGTTGATTCATCTGCCATCGTTTTTACCCCAATTTCAATTATTTAACTATCTCAATTATATGTCAATAAACACTTGAATATTCGAGGGAATACACGATTTGTATCAACGCTTGCGTAAAAACCTTAAGCTAAGAGAAAATGCCTTAAATAAAAAAAATTGTAAAGAGCATGCCTGAATTACCTGAAGTTGAAACAACCTGTCGTGGTATTGCCCCCCATCTTATAGACCACAAAGTACGATCGCTTATCGTTCGTGAAACGCGTCTACGTTGGCCTATTGAAACTAAACAATTAAAAAAGCAACTTCTTGATCAACCTGTACTAGAAGTAAGCAGAAGAGCAAAATATATCCTTATTCATTTCCCTACTGGGGTTTTAGTTATCCATTTAGGGATGTCGGGCACACTCAAAATCCTAAAAAATAAAACCCCTCTTCTTAAACATGACCATATTGATTGGATCTTAAGTTCTGGTTACGTGATGAGGTATCATGATCCCAGACGCTTTGGGGCTGTGCTATTTACAGATAATCTTAAAGATCTAAAACAACTAAAACACCTTGGTCCCGAACCTCTTGATGAAACATTTAACGGCAATTATTTATACGAAAAAGCGAAGAAACATCGTTGCCCAGTAAAAACCTTTATTATGGATCAAAAAATTGTCGTTGGTGTTGGTAATATTTATGCCAGCGAATGTTTATTCTTAGCAAAGATACACCCCTCACAAAGCGCTAATACGATTTCTCTTAAGCGATACCACCGTTTATATAAAGCTATTCAGGGGGTATTAACGGCAGCTATTAAACAAGGGGGGACAACGTTAAAGGATTTTCGCAAAGCAGATGGTAAACCTGGTTACTTCAGCCAAAAGCTGAATGTTTATGATCGCAAAGACTTACCTTGCATTCAATGCCAAACCCCCATTGAAGCAATAAAACTTGGCCAACGTTCTACTTATTTTTGTCCAAACTGCCAAAGTTTAAGTGAATAAACCTCTCCTTTTGTCTGTTTTTTTTTAGGCTTTACCGAAAAGTATTATATTATCCGATATGAATCTGCTAGAATTTTAGATATTAAAATTTCACCTCTTGTATAATTTATTCGGATTAATCATGCGCCGCTCTCTAATGATTGGCTATCTTGCTCTCGCTCTTGCCCAAGCTGGTATCAGCATTAACGTTGTAACAAGCAAATACTTATTAACGCTTATGCCGATGTTCATGTTATTAGCAAGCCGATTTTTTGTAAGTTCAGTGATATTAGCTTTTACCTTAAAAGCAACAAACACTCGTATTCTTGATCCACAACATCCTGATGGAAAACTATCATCAACAGATTGGACATTTGCCGCACTACAAGGTTTCTTTGCTGCCTTTTTATTTAATCTATTCTTTGTGTGGGGTCTACAGCATACGACGGCGACTGCAGCAGGTATCGTGGGTAGCTCTTTACCAGCCATCATCGCTTTATGTGCGGTTTGGATGCTAAAAGAACGTTTAAACTGGCCTAAAGTGATTGCGCTTGTTTTGGCCATGCTTGGTATTTTAATTATCAATCTTGATCACTTCGAAGGCTCTATTAATTTGGAGCACACTTACTTTGGTGACTTTTTGGTATTTCTTGCCATGATCCCAGAAGCAATGTATTCCATCCTCAGTCGAAAACTAGCTGGCAGAGTCACCCCCTTAGGCGCCTCCTTTATTGCCAATGTCGTGGGATTTTTAACCTTATTCCCTTGCTGTCTTTTAACGGGCTCATTTGATCTGACAATCTATTCATGGTGGGAATGGAGTCTTGTCATGGTGGCAGGTATAAGCAGTTTAATTTTCTTTTGGGCTTGGGCATGGGGACTTTCATTTATTCCAGCCAGCACCGGTGGTATTTTTGGTGGCGTCATGCCAGTGGTAACAACTTTACTTGCAATCATTTTCTTAAATGAGAGTTTATCTTGGTACGATATATTTGGAATGGCGTTAGTAGTGAGTTCCATATTCATTGGCACAGGCTGGCGCCCTGCTTTCTTACGTAAAACCCACATGACTGAAGCTTAAATCAGCCTGCAAATAAGATAGGCTTACTTTTGATTTAATTTAATCTATGTTTCCTCATATGTCAGTTGTATGAGGATTCTGCTATGTATTCATCCAGCGAAGTTGCCAAAGTTTTAAGACAAATAACCCTCTATCTCCAAGAAAATCCATTAGTGCTTGCCAAAGAAGGTGTCTTTCGCCTTTCAGGTAACCAAACTGCAGCAAAAAAGATAGTCAATAATATTTTGCAAAATAAGTCTTTCAAAAAAAGGCAATTTTTTGCTCGCATGAATAATTTTCCTATTCATGATTATGTTAGCGCTATGAAACTTGTTCTAAATGAAAGTAATTTACTCAATCCGGAAGATTTACAGGTTCAATTTCTAAGAGAAAATTTGGAAACTTCAGAGCCAGAACAAGGCGCACAAATCTTACAAGAATATATTAATGACTTGATAAAATCCCACGATAATAACGAACGTAACGTAGGTGAAATTTTTTATCGCTATTTTCAAATTATCACATTAGCGTCAACGTTTGCAGAAAAAAATAAAATGAGCCCAGACAATCTTGGTAAAATATTAGGACCTAGCATTGAAAAATTAATTAACAATGATCCTCAGAAAGTGCCAATTTTAATATTCAAACTTAATGATGTATGTACGTTGATGCTTCAAGATCATTTTTTTGCCAATGAATTTGAGAAAAAAGATGCATCTAAAAAAACTAATTCCATGCCTGAACTTCAAACCATTAGTGTTGAATTATCCAATTTGAATAAGATGATTGCTAATGATGTGCGAGCTGCGGATGAACCAAGAAAAGCAGCCCTTATCGTTGAAATGAAAAAATCTGACAAACAAGATGAAGAGAAAAAAGTGATGCGAAATAAAAAAAGACTAGGTCTCTAAACGAAAATGCCATGATTAAGTACTTGTAGAATCATGCAATTTACGCAAATGCTGAACATGTGCTTGATTTTTATCTTCTAAAATTTCAAGCGCATGAACATCTGATTTATCAATCGCTTGATTGACAGAAGCAATCACCGCATCCATATCTTTAATATCCGTTATCAAGAGCGGCTCACCAATATAGATAACGGCTTTAGCAAAAGGTTTAGGCAATTGGTATTTATCCCAAGATTTATTAAATTGCCATTTAGAGGAATATGCCACCCCAAGCGGAATTAAACCAATGCCTGCTTTATAGGCAACAAAGGCTGCCCCTGTTTTTGCTTGATGCCAAGGCCCACGCGGACCATCAGCAGTGATGCCTACTGAATAACCTTCTTTGGTAATGCCAATGAGATTAACCAAACCACTCAGTGCTTTACGGCTTGATGAACCTCGCACCAATCGATACCCCAAACGTTTCAACCATTGGGCCAGCATCTCGCCATCACCAGAAGCACTGACGAAACAAGCATGTTTACCTTGTCCTAAAGCTGAATTGGCTAACAACATGATGGGGGCAAATTGCTTATCGTGCCAAAAGGCAAAGATATGTTGATTGGGCACCACGACATTAGGGTGTACACGAATATCGACACTTAAGGTTTTCACCAAAAGTCTACTGATAAAGTGCCCTATGGCGCCTACTAATTTAGGTGACAGTCTTGCCATTTTTTTAAAGAAAGATGTTTAACTCATTAAATGCAAATTATACGTTACTCAACCACTTTTTCAAAATCTCATCCCTTACGCACTAACGTCACAAAACTATAATCGTATTGATGCTTTTCATCTTGTGAAAATTTTTCTCTAGATATTTCTTGCCATTCTGAAGAATCGAATTCTGGAAATGAAACTTGCCCACTCAACGTCGTATGTACATAAGTAATATGCATTGTTGTAATTAATGGCATAAAAAGACGATAAATTTCTCCCCCACCAATGATCATCACTTCGGGTGCATCTTGAGATACATCTAAAGCTTCATTGACAGAATGCACCACTTCACAATCTGGGATCTTTAAGTAACGGGCGTTGGTAAGAATAATATTTTGTCTACCAGGTAAGGGTTTACCTATGGATTCATAGGTTTTACGTCCCATAATGATGGGTTTACCAATCGTGAGTGCTTTAAAATGTTTTAAATCATTAGGGAGATGCCATAATAATTGATTGTCTTGGCCAATTGAGCCATTTTCGGACATCGCAACAATCAAACTTATTTTTTTCACAGCATTACTCTATACGGCAATGGGTGCCTTTATCGCAGGATGGCTTTGATAATCTTTTAACACAAAATCTTCAAAACGAAAATCATTTATATTTTTAATTTCTGGATTAATCGCCATCAAAGGTAAGGGAAATGGCTCTCTGGCTAATTGTGTTTTCGCTTGTTCGATATGATTTGAATATAAATGTGCATCGCCAAAAGTATGCACAAATTCACCAGGAATTAAATCCGTCACTTGCGCTATCATCATCGTTAATAAAGCATAGGAAGCAATATTAAAAGGCACCCCTAAAAAGATATCAGCACTACGTTGATAAAGTTGGCAAGATAATTTGCCATTGGCAACATAAAATTGAAATAAACAATGGCAGGGCGCTAGAGCCATTTTATCAATATCTGCCACATTCCAAGCATTCACAATCAAGCGTCTTGAGTCTGGATCCTTGCGAATACGAGCAATGACGTCACTGATTTGATCAAAAGTTCGCTCATCAAAACCGCTCCAGGAACGCCATTGCTTGCCATAGACAGGACCTAAATCACCGTTTTCGTTAGCCCATTCATCCCAAATCGTGACACCATTATCATTTAAATATTTGATATTGGTATCGCCTTTGAGAAACCACAATAATTCATGAATAATCGAACGCAAATGACATTTTTTGGTGGTGACTAAGGGGAAACCTTGGCTCAAGTCAAAGCGCATTTGATGACCAAATATACTTAAGGTACCTGTTCCTGTACGATCATTTTTGCTGGTACCTTGTTCGAGGACAAGTTTCATTAAGTCTAAATATGCTTTCATTTCTATGCCTTAGAATCTTGAAAAGAAGTCTTTGATTTTCTTGAATAGCAACACATCAGGTATAAACCAAAAAGAATCATCGGCAAACATAACAATTGCCCCATGGTCAACCAACCAAAAGCTAAATAACCATACTGCGGATCAGGTTGACGGAAAAATTCTTCAAAAATACGGATGCAACCATAGCCTAATAAAAACATTCCTGAAACTGCACCTGTTTTACGTGGCTTGGCAGAATAAATCCATAATATGACAAAAAGAAGTACGCCTTCCAATAACACGGCATAAAGTTGCGAAGGATGTCTTGGATTGGGTCCTGCATGTGGGAAAACCATGGCCCAGGGTACATCAGTGATACGCCCCCATAATTCACCATTGATAAAATTCCCAATACGCCCCGTCAATAATCCCAATGGAATAGCGGGCGCGATAATATCGCCGATAGTCCAAAAAGCTTCATGATAACGACGACTAAAAAGCCAAGTTGAAAAAATAACGCCTAATAAACCGCCATGAAAAGACATACCCCCTTGCCAAATTTTGAAAATGTCTGCTGGGGATGATAGCCAATCCGGTAAGGCATAAAATAGCATATAACCAATACGCCCACCGAGGATCACACCAAGGGCGGTATAAAATAGGAGATCATTGAGTCGATCGGTTGTTTCCCAACCAGGAAGACGTTTAGTACGAAAACGTAACACTAGCCAACTTGCAGCAAAGCCAATAAGGTACATTACTCCGTACCACCGGATCTGCAAAGTATCAGTGACATGTAAGATAACTGGATTAATATTAGGATATTGAATCATAAGAAGCTCAGTTTACCATTGAAAGATTCAACTGTCCTGAAGATTAACTGAAGGCCATACGCCACGCTATTAATATTAAAAGTCCACCAAAAATACGTTTAATGACCATCACGGGTAAGCGATGAGCAAGTATTACGCCAAGTGGGGCACCAAATAAACTAGCAAAACCCAAGATCAAAGCAACGGGTAAAACCACAAACCCAACCGTCATGGGAGGTAAACCTGGCGTATGCCAGCCTACTATCATAGCTGTTGTCGCCCCAGCTATAGAAGTTGGGAAGGCACAAGCCGCCGAGGTAGCACTCGCTTGAGTCATTGATAAACCCAACCAAAGAAATAGTGGTATTAATAAAACGCCTCCCCCCAAACCTAATAAACCAGCTAAGACACCAATGCCAATGGCAAACATAAATAGCATCACAACATTCATGGCACGTGCTTTAGCACTCTCACTGTCTTTGGCAGCAAAGAGTAATTTCAAACTTAGCAGAACCGCAAAACAAGCAAAAATCCAACGAAGGTTTTGAGTCGACACCTGTTTGGCAACCCAAACTCCGAGCAAAGATCCACCCACCATGCCTGGAAGAAAATATTTTAACATTGTCCATTGCACACCGCCTCGGCGATGGTGAGACCAAGTAGCCATGAAAGTTGTCATTATCATGGCCGCAAGAGAAGTACCCGTTACCAATTGCATGAGATACTCTTGGGGAAATCCTTGCCAGCTAAATAAAAACGTTAAGGCTGGCACCATGATGACGCCGCCTCCAAGTCCTAACAATCCTGATAATATACCCGTCACAATGCCAACGATGACGTAACTCAATAAATCCATTTTTTTGTTTCTTTTAAAAAGTCTGAAAAAAATTATACTCGAACCAGTTTGGTTTTCCCCTCAAGGGGGACCTAATAGGCTAGGCGCCTAGCGAAAGAATCCCCAGGAGTGTACGCATTGGTACATGACTGGGGTGAATGAGCGCAGGAAACAACGCCTAAAAGCAAAGTGGGAAGAGTATACTTAATCTTTAAATGCAATCAACTGAGCGGTATCTTCATAAAGTTTTGAGGTTAATTCATCTTCTGTCAACGGCTTGCTGAAGTAAAAACCTTGTAGTTCATTGACTTCTTGTTCAATCAGATATTGCACTTGTTCCTTCGTTTCCACGCCTTCGGCTATCACTCGGATTTTTAATCCTTTCGCCATGGCAATAATGGCTTTAACGATGCTTTCATCTTCTGGATCGGTACATATGTTTCTAATAAAAGATTTATCAATTTTCAAAGCATCAATTGGAAATCGACGCAAATAGCTTAATGATGAATATCCTGTGCCAAAATCATCTACAGATATAGTAATCCCCATATTTTTAAGAACTTGCAACATCAGGATACATTTTTCTGAATTTTCCATTAATACGCCTTCAGTCAGTTCTAAATCAAGCGCATAAGCAGGAATTGTAGAGTCATGCAATATTTTGGCAATATCTTCAACAATATCGCCAGTTCGAAATTGATAAGCAGATAAGTTAACCGCTACTTTTAAATGACCAAACCCTAATCCATGCCATTTCTTAATTTTTTCACATACATTTTGTAACACCCAAATACCAAGAGGTATAATGATGCCACTTTCTTCAGCAATGGGAATGAACTCTGTTGGCGACACCCTTCCCAACTCAGGATTATTCCAACGCACTAAAGCTTCAGCCCCGCAAACTCTGCCTGTTTTTGTCTCAATTTTAGGTTGAAACAGTAAAGTGAATTCTTCATTATCCAAAGCGCTTTTTAGTAATCTTTCTATACGCTGGCGTGCTTGCACTTGGCTATTCATGCCAGAGGTATAAAACTGAAAACCGTTTCGCCCTATTTGTTTAGCATGATATAACGCTGTGTCTGCTTGTAAGAATAAATTATCCATATCTGTTGCATCTTCTGGGTAGATACAAATCCCCAAAGAGGCAGTCAATATAATATCATTTTTTTTAATCATAAAATTTGCCCCAAGCAGATCTAATAAGGTACGGGCAAAATTTTGTAAATTATGACGGGAATGAACATTCTCAACGATGAGCGCAAATTCATCACCTGTTATTCTGGCTACATAGCCTTCTCTGTCAATGAATCTTAAAAGTCGTTTGGCAACTGCCTGCAATAAACTATCTCCCAAATCATGTCCATAAGTATCATTAATCATTTTGAAATTATCTAATCCGACAAAAATAAGGGCTATTTCTTTTTGTAATGAATCTGCACGTTTTAACGCTGATTCAAGTTGTACCATAAAATGCATACGGTTTGGCAAACCAGTCAATGCATCAAAATGTGTTAAATAATGAAGTTGATCTTCTGTTTTTTTGAATTTATTGATATCGGCTTTTTTGCGTTCCGTAATATCCATAAACGTTCCTACGACTCTTAAGGCTCTTCCGTATTTATTTCGATTCACCACTTTTGCTCTCACTAATACCCAACACCAATGCATCGCCTGGTGCTGCAATCGAAATTCTTCAATTAAAATAGGGACATCGCCGGCTAAAAGCTCTAAAAATTTCTGATCAAGCAGTGACGTATCTTGTGGGTGCATCAATTTGGTAAAAGATGACTTTTTGGTTGGAAATTGATCCGGTGTATAACCTAATAGAGCCTCAAAGCCATCATCGACGTACCAATCATCATGTTGAATGTCCCAGTCAAACAAAATTTCATTACTACTCCATAACGCCATATTTAAGCGTTCTTCATTTTGGCATAGGGCTTGATATCGGATGAAAAATAATATGGTCGCAACAATAAGAGATAAGGCAATAATCAGTAATATGATAAATGCGACAATATTATTGAGTATTGCGCCATTATAATATACATAAAATGCAAAACCAATTAACAGCAACGAAAAAAATATGACTGTATTGATAAATACATGTATTTTTTTACCAACAGTAAATTTAATCAGGGCCATATTATTCTTTTATATAATAAATTCGGACTTGGGACTTTTAAAAAGCATGGCAGGTTTTTAATGACTTTGTAAACTCTAATACTCGAACCATTTTACTTGTAGGCTAGGCCTAAGTTCTCGAACAACCGGAGTGTATAAATAATACATGAGGATGTGAGATGAACGAAGGCAACAACGCATAAAAGTAAAATGGAAAGAGTATTATCGTCCGGCGCGGACTAGACCACCAAGCCCTGCACTTTCCAGTGCCTTTTCAAGATGAGCGCGGATCTCTTTGGCGTAGTGCATTCCCAGAACTTCTTTTACTAATTGTTGTGCTTTTTCAATAGTAAAATTGCGTATAATCCATTTCACGCGTGGAATGCTATATGCATTCATACTTAGCATATCAAAGCCAAGCCCCAGAAGAACAATCACTGCCACAGGTTCACCAGCCATTTCACCACAAATACTGACGCGTTTATTTTGTGAATGAGCAGCATCAACTATCAGCTTCAAAGCATGAATGACGGCAGGATGTAAGGAATCATAAATATTAGCCACATGAACATTATTTCTATCTACAGCAAGTAAATATTGCGTTAAATCGTTGCTTCCAACAGAAAGAAAATCAACGCGCTTGATTAATTCTGCAGCTTGATATACGGCCGAGGGAACTTCAATCATGACACCCGTCTCAGGAAAACGGGCGTCAAACCCTTCGTCGACCACTTCTCGATGAGCTTGTCTTAGCAATCGTAATGATTCTTCTACTTCAGAGATACTTGAAATCATTGGAAACAGCACGCGTAAATTCTGCAATCCCGCACTGGCGCGTAACATTGCTCGAAGTTGTACTAAAAATATTTCAGGATGATCTAATGTAATCCGAATGCCGCGCCAACCCAAATAAGGATTATCTTCTTTCACAGGAAAATAGGGTAAAGATTTATCTCCCCCTACATCTAGTGTTCTCACTGTGACATATTTTGGTGCAAAACTTTCTAACAGTTGACGATAAATTAAATATTGCTCTTCTTCGCCAGGAAAACGATCACGGATCATAAATGGTACTTCAGTACGGTAAAGGCCAACACCTTCTGCACCAGCTTGTAAAGCGGGGCGGATATCTGCCACAAGCCCTGCATTCACGCATAATCCAACACGAACACCATCTGGCGTTTCAGCTCTGAGTTCTCGCAATTCGTCTAAGCCTGCATAAAGCTCTTTTTCTTGCACAGCTAAACGATAAAAATCCGCTATCATCGCTTTGGAGGGCGAAGTAAATACATCTCCATTATAACCATCGATAATAATCTTCTTGCCTTCTAATTTATGGGCAGGCAATCCCGTGACCCCCATAATGGCAGGGATCCCTATCGCTCTTGCTAAAATTGCTACATGAGCATTTGCGGAGCCCTTTGCAGAAACCACTCCCAACAAATGTCCATGGGGTACCTCAGCAAGCGCTGATGCCGACACCTCATCACCCACTAAAATAGTATCTTTAGGGTAAGATTGAATAGGTAGATTTTCAGATTGGAGGTTATTCAGCACTCTTCTTCCCAAATCTAATAAATCAGCAGATCGTTCACGAAGATATAAATCTTCCATCGCTTCAAATTTATGAACTTGACGCTTAATAATTTTACGTAGTGCCCAAGGCGCCCAATGACCTTCTTCAATGATTGCAATAATATCTTGCTTAATGCTTGGGCTATCCAAGATACTAAGATATGCATCAAATAAATTTTGTTCTTCTGGTAACAATTTTTTATCAAGGCGTATTTTCAAACGTTCAATATCATGACGAGTTAAATCTAATGCTTGATCTAACGCTTGAATTTCTTTAGCAGTGTCTTCAATTTCACGATCAGGAACCGCATCAAGATCAGAAGTCAGCACAACAACGGCTGTCCCAATTGCAATGCCAGGGGCACCTTCAATGCCATGTAATATGGTACCAATGTTATCGCTTGGTAAATCTGAAATCATGCCTGCGGTTTGCGCAGAGACGATATAACCTGCCAATTGCGCTGAAATGGTGACTAAAAAGGCAACTTCACCTTCATCGAAACGTCGAGGTTGTCGCTGTTGTACAACTAATATCCCAACTAACTTGCGTTGATGGATAATGGGGACACCCAAGAAAGCTTGATAACGTTCTTCCCCAGTTTCAGGAAAATAACGATAACGTGGATGATTTGGAGCATCATCTAAATTGATTGGTTCTTCGCGTTCACCAACAAGTCCTACTAATCCTTCAGAAAAATGAATGGTTACTTTCCCATCGACACCTTCTAAGAAGCCAACAGAAGCAGCAAGAAGATAATGACTATGACCCCTGTCAGCTAGATAAACTGAACAAGCTTCAACACCCATCGTTGCCGAAACACGCTGCACAATGATACGTAAGACTTCCGTTAAGTCTTGGGCTTCATTGACTTCCTGTACTATTTGCCGCAAAACGCTGAGCAACGGTAACTCCTTTAACTCGGTGCATTTCTCTTTCTATTTTGATTTAAGACGTTGTTGCCTTCCGGTGCTCACAATCTTCATGTATTCAACATACACTCCGGTTGATCGCCTTGGCGCCTAGCTTACTAGGTCCCCCTTGAGGGGAAAATCAAACTGGTTCGAGAATGAATATATAAATATTAATTATCTAATGGATCTAACGTCATCAGTGGCTGTTTGAGCGCCATTACGATGGGTGCAAACTCAATTAAAGCCTGGCGATAGACTTCTCGCTTGAAACTTACGACTTGAAAAAGTGGGAACCAATAATTTACCCAACGCCAGTCATCAAATTCTGGCTTTATTGTAGCATCCAATTTTACTTTTTGTTCATCAAGCAGACGTAATAAAAACCATTTTTGTTTTTGGCCAATGCACACAGGACGTGTATCACTGCGAACCAACCGTTTTGGTAAGCGATAACTTAGCCATTGTTGAGATTGCGCGATGATGGTGACATCTTTAGCTGTCAAACCAACCTCTTCTTGCAGCTCTCGATACAAAGTCTCTTCTATTTTCTCATCTTCATGAATACCACCTTGAGGGAATTGCCAGGCATCTTGCCCGACGCGGCGCCCCCAAAATAGTTGCCCCTGATTATTGGTAAGAATGATCCCAACATTTAAGCGATATCCGTTTTCATCTATCACAGAACTCACTACCCAATTATGCTATTTGATTCTATTTTTTCACAAAGGCGGGCAACTCAGCAAACTTTATTATAGATGAATTAAATACAGTAAAAAGGCAAAGCGCTTTACAGCGCTTTGCCAATGTTTGGGGCATTAAGGCTACAAACTAAAGGTCATTAGCCAGGAAAGTTATACACTAATGACAATTTAGCTGTATTGGTATGATGAGAGTCACCATCGACAACGATGAGTGTTCCATTATCATTCGCTAAAGCAGCAGTATCAATATTTCTGCCGCTTGAATGGTAATTCCACTCAGCTCTCAGACCAAGACCAGCAACAACTGGTACTGGCACTTCTGCACCGATACCACCCACAAAACGCCATGATTGACGATGACCATCATCAGCAGCGGTTAAGAATGGGAGTAAATTATCCGCTGTATTCAGTTGGAAGCTTGCTTTATCACGGCTGGTTTCAACACCGGCACGTAAGTAAGGCATAAAGTAAGGAGACATTTCATAGCCCCAACGACCTGTTAATGCAAGAACGTAATCACGATCCCAATCAGCTGTACCAGCCCAAACACGTCTAGGCAAGTTATTGTCGGTAAACACGAAAGCGCCATTGTCATCGCCATCGTGGTCTAACCAATCAATCGCTAATTCAAGACCTAACAACCAGCCATTGCATTTCGCTTGGTAGCCGCCGAGTAATCCCCAACCCCAACGATCATCATCATCGTTAAAATTATTACCAAAATTAAGACTGGTAACACGGCCTGTGGTATTGTGGAAAATCGTAAGATTATTATCGTCGTTATCATTTCCAAACCAGTTATAAGCGCCAGAAACACCTAATACCCAGTTTCCTTGCCACTGTGCTTGCGCACTTGTAGCTAACAAAGCAACTGAAAGACATAAAGCAGTTTTAAGTTTATTCATTTTATTCACCCCAAACTTAATGTTAGTTAAGTAAACACATTTTAGGTATAAGCCTTACCCTAATCTTTGTCAAATTTTATAAGATTTTTTTAATATGTTGTCAAAAACTTGACTCGGTTTGATTTTCAATTTCATCTCTTTCCACTTTTTTTTATTATTTGTGTCGAAATAATGACAATTGAGATCGTATATTTTATGAAAGCAGATTAATAACCGCCGATAGTAGAATTGCATTTGTTCTTGGCCGCATACTTGTATTCACTAATGTTGCGTTATCAACCCCAAGAGCATCAGCTTCTATAGCACCTGCTTTCGCTTGAAAATTATATTCTGCACGAATGGATAATCCCATTAATACTGGGATCGGTGCTTCAACACCAAAGCCACCCGTAAAGCGCCAGACACGACGCAATGTTTCTAAATCAACAGCTCCCCCGCCAATGGGAAAACCAAAAAAGTCGAGCTTATCACGACTTGTTTGAACTCCTGCCCTTATATAAGGCAGAAAATTTGGAAATATTTCATAACCAAAACGACCTGTTAATGCAACAACATTGGTTTGTGAATAACGGGTAGTGATGGCAGTACCTTGCCTTAAGGCGTTGGTGAATGCGCTTTCTTGATCACGTCCCAAGTCTTGCCATTCAACATTAAGCTCTGCCCCCATTAACCAATCATTACAGCGAATTTGATAGCCACCAAATAATGCGCCAAAAACGCCGCTATCTTCTTGGTTTTGCACCAAGCTGCTGGTAAAGCCTTGCGCATGATTAATAACAAGATCAAAATTGCCTTCTCGTTCGGCTAAACCACCGGAAACACCAATTAACCAATTACCTTCCCATTGCGCATTCGCACAAGGCGCGAGCGCTAAAGCAGCCCAAAGGCAAAAGTGTGAAATGGCATGTCTTGGTTTAAAATGCATTTTGGTACTTATTCATCTTCAAAAAGAAAAAAGGTTGGGGTTTGCACCCCAACGATTATATATTCCAAATGACTGACAATATCGCTGTTTGCGCAGATGGATCTCTTGTGGCATTAACAAGAAGCGTATTGACCACATTTACCGCTTCTACTCTTCTACCTCTTCTATGATAATCATATTCTGCTCTAATGGTGAAACCATTGATAGTTGGCACAGGAACCTCTACACCAATACCACCAAATACTCTGATGCCATCTCGACTACCATCAGCACTGATTGAGGCAGTATTGCTATTATTTGTTTGAATATAATTGAGGTCGTCTTCGCTCCATTCAAGACCAAGTCGAATGTAAGGCATCAAATAGGGAGCAAGCTCAAAACCCATACGACCTGATAATCCAACCACCCAATCGCGTTCAAAAGTGGAAGAGGCATTCCAAGCTTGAACTGCTTGTCCCCCCACAGGGACACTGGCATCGCTAAATGCTAAATTATTTTCATCATTATCATCAAAGACATCTTCCCAATTTACGTTTAGCTCAACACCAAGCAACCAGTTGTTACATTTTACTTGGTAACCGCCTAATAGACCAAGTAACCAACCTGTATCTTCGAAGCGACGATTGATTACAGTTTGTCTTCCAGTATCAATCATCGTAATGTCTAGATCACCACGACGGTTAAAATAGCCGCCAGATGCGCCTACTAACCAATTCCCTTGCCAAGCAGCTTGTGCTGGCACACAGGCCAATAAAGCTGAGGAAAGACACAAAGCTGTTCCCAATTTATTCATCATCACTTACCCCAAACTTAAAATTAGAAATTAAACACGTCAGTATACTTCGGTATAAACGTACTTTAGCATCCTGTCAAACTTCCTATTTATTACCGAAAACAAAAATCGCTCATAGCTTAATCAAAATTTCTCACAATAGCGATAATGCCCGTTTGTGTTTTAGGTTGCATATTACTATTAAAGATAGGCATCACGTCACCATCTGTAAATATGTTATCAGTATCAAGGGTTTTACCTTTTGAGTGAAATTGATATTCCATTCTCATGGTTAACGCAGTGCAATAAATAGGAAATTCAATACCAACTCCGCTTAAAAAGCGCCAAATCCAGCGCTCATCTTGTAGTAAGATAGAACCCGTTTCACCATCAAAATTAGCTGAAAACGTTGTTTGTAATCGATCGCGACCCGTTTCTGCACCCAAGCGAACATAAGGCATCACATAATCAACAATGTAATAACCTGCTCGTACTGTTAACCCAGCCATCCAATCTCTTTCATAACGCGTATTCCCAGTGATGCCAAATAAACCCGCAGGATCAGAAAAAGCAAAAGGATGATCTTCTTCAAATTCATGATTTTCAACGTTCAGTTCTAAACCTAATATCCACTTTTGGCATTTACCCTGATAGCCTGCTAAAACACCATAGATAAGACCGGTATCACTAACGTCTCTGACAATAATTGATTGCGGTACAATTGGTATTCCACCATAACTTACGGTTGCCAAAAGATTTGCTTCTCTATCTGCATATCCACCCAATACACCTACAAGAAAACTTTTATCCCATTCTTTTTTCCAAACTGATTCTGGCCAATGATCCTGCCATTTTTCATGTTTCGGTGGCGGTTCATAGGCAGACAAGGATCCTAATCCAAATAAAGATCCCAAGAGGCAAAATAGGGCGCCAATTTTTTTCATCGTTTTTCCTAGTCCATTTGGTCAGTTCACTTGCAACCAAAATGGCGATGTCGTGACCGCTTAGTACTATTACGATTAGTTGTGAATTGATGAGCTGTCAAAATGAGTTGGGAAGTTACTAACCAGAGCATCGCTCTCTCTCACTCCCTCTCCCCTTGCGGGAGAGGGGATCAAAAGCTTCGCAATTAGTCTTAAACAAAATTCCAGACTAGAGATAATTTTAAAGACTGTGTTCGTGTATGCATTTGTGTAATAAAAAATGGTGTTGGATTTGGACTTACCATTATGCCGGATGCTTCAAGAGACTTTCCCTTTGAATGATAATTATATTCAAATCGTAAAGAAGCGTTACTGCAAAATAATGGTGTCTCAGTACCTACACCCACTAAATAACGATATACCCAATGCTCATTATGTAAAGCAACAGCAAAAGGAAAAACTGTGCTATCACCAGAAATATCAACATCTAAACTATCTTTACTGCCTTCTGCGCCTAATCGAAGATAAGGAATAAAATAAGGTGCCATTTCATATGCCATTCTGCCTGATATCGCTATGACGGCATCGCGAGAGTAATTTGCACGCACTCCCCAACTAAATAAACGGGCAACGTCAGGGAATACAAATGCTTGTTCTTCATCGATATCTTGCGAATCGACACTAACCTCGGCTCCCCAAGTCCAACCACAATTTTTAAGTTGGTAACCTGCAAGCACTCCCCATATAGCGCCAGTATCACTATAGTGATCATCCCAGTCGGTTTGTGCAACAAGAGGGAGAGCCGTGTATAGCATAGAAATATCTACATCTCCCCGACGCTCAGCATAACCACCTGAAACACCAAGTAACCAATTACCCTGCCAACCTGCATAGCTATTATTTGCTGCTAGTAAAACGATGGCGCCAAATACATATCGCCAATTTTTCATACACTAACTCCAAAAAAAAAGCGCCAAGTTGATTTCTCAAGTTGGCGCCATGACTTTCCGTTCAAAACGATATTACATAAAGTTCCATACCCAAGCAATTTTACCAATATGAGATTCAGGGTAACGGAATTTATGATTACCAATCACTGGGAAGGCGTGATCATCGATAATAACACTTTCGGTTTTCACGAAATTGTATTCAAATCGAATGGTTGATGCACCAATGTAAGTTGGGAATTCAGCCCCAATACCGGCCACAATACCATAAACATCTTTAGTTTTTGAGCTGTAATCAGGGAAGAAATTGGCTAATCCTCCGACAGCAGCTCCAACTGGTGCTGGTGCGCCAGCTGTTATCACAGCCCCAGTAAATGATTGGTAACTTACCTCATCACGACTTAATTGCGCACCTAAACGCAGGTAAGGCATAAAAAATGGGGTCACAAAATAACCTGCGCGGCCTGTGATGGCATAAATATCACCACGGTCGTAGAGCACCGTGCCATAAATTGGCACATTGGTTGTTGCTTCGGTCCAAGCAAACTGACGATCTTTCTCAAAACTATCGAAATCGACATTTGCTTCAGCGCCGAACATCCAACGCTTATAATGCCATTGCCAACCTGCTAATAAACCAAATAACACGCCTTGATCAGTTATTTTCTTACTTTGATCAACATAAATTGGCATGATGGCATTATTTGCAAATAATGGACCCGCTGCAACAACCAAAGAATTTGGCGCCGGTCTGGTATATCGTGTAATAAAATCTTCTTTTTGTGCCGCATAGCCCAAAGAACCACCTAATAAGAAGTTCCAGGTTGGTGCCGCAGCATAATGACGGTCATGATCATAAACATGATGATGTTTGTGGTGATGATGACGATGATGCTTTCTGTGATGTTTACGAGCACGATGCTTCTTATGCTTTGTCTTCACAGGAGCCTCAGCTGTAACAGCTGGCTCATCTTGAACTGACTTTACTGCTTCTGCCGGCTGTGCAGCTTTCGCTGATGGCGCCGCTTTAGCAGATGGTACAGCTTGAGTTTGAGTTTGTGTTTGTGTTGTTGTAACTGTTTGTTGAACAGTTTTCTTCGTTGTTTGTGCGTCTGCAGCATAAACAGCGCCGGCTAGAAAAGTAGCCGCGGATAAAGCGGAAAGTGCCAAAACGGATTTCATACGCATGGGAAATCATCCTTAATAACCATGAAACTTTTTTATTTAAGTTATCAAGTTTATTTTGTTAACATGCTATCCACTGTTAGAAACCAAACAGCTTCAAGCACAGCTCCTTAGCCTTTAAAAGGCTTGTAAGCCATATTAACTCAAAATAAATTTAATGCCAAACACACTAATGCACATCTTCACTTAGTCGCCGGCCGAGATCAAGCATCACAGCCATCATTAAGCACACAAATCATTTTTTATTTTTCCAAATTAATTCGAGCTCTCTTGCTGCTTTCACTTCATCCAACCGTTTGCAAGGTAATCGACTTGGGGCACTGCGTATTTTCTCAGGTTCCTGAATGATGCCTTGTTTAATTTTTTGCATTGCTCGAATAAACTCATCTAAAGTTTGCTTAGACTCTGTTTCGGTGGGTTCAATCAATAAACATTCAGGCACAAGCAATGGAAAATATGTTGTCGGCGCATAGAATCCCTCATCCAATATGCTTTTCGCCACATCCATCGCGCTCACATTGGATTTCTTTTTTTCATTAGCCAAAGTAATAATAAATTCATGTGCGGCAAGTCGCTCTGGATACGCCAAGTCATAACCACTCTTTTTTAATTTCGCCATTAAATAATTTGCATTTAATGTTGAGAAATCACCAACACGCTTTAAGCCTTGTTCCCCGAATAATCTAATATAAATGTAAGCGCGCAATAGTATGCCTACATTTCCCATAAATGCTGATAAGCGGCCAATAGATTTGGGACAATCTTTGGTATTTAACCAATCATATGTTTCAATATTTTCAGGTGTTTTTTTGCCTATCATTGGAATCGGTAAATAATCACGCAGTCTTTCATTGGCAGCTAAGGGTCCACAACCTGGACCTCCACCGCCATGCGGGGTTGCAAATGTTTTATGCATGTTCATATGCATCACATCAAATCCCATGTCACCTGGACGCACTTTCCCTAAAATAGCATTCAGATTTGCACCATCGTAATAAAGTAATCCTCCAGCTTCATGAACCATTTTAGCCACTTCAATAATATTTCTTTCAAATACGCCTAAAGTGGATGGATTGGTAAGCATGATACCTGCTGTTTTAGGGCCCACTAATTTTTTAAGCGCAGCCAAGTCAATATCACCCGTTGCTAAAGTCGGCACCTCTTTTACTTGAAATCCGCACATCGCTGCCGTTGCAGGGTTTGTACCATGAGCCGTATCTGGTACCAACATCTCAAGACGTTCAAAATCACCTTTATCTCGATGATAGGCACGGATCATTGCACAACCTGCAAATTCTCCTTGCGCACCAGCCATAGGGGTAAGTGAAACTGCGCTCATTCCTGTGATCTCTTTAAGATAATCTTGCAGCTCATATAAACATTGCATGACACCTTGAGAAAATTGAGGTAGCGTCAAAGGATGATGGTTAATAAAATTATCAAGCATGGCAGCATGCTGTACTCCACGAGGGTTATATTTCATGGTGCATGAGCCCAAAGGATAAAAATGCGTATCAATACAATAATTTTTTTGTGAAAGTCGAGTAAAGTGGCGCACGACTTCTAATTCTGATAATTCTGGCAAACAAGGGACATCTTCTCGCAATAAAGCTTTATCAATAGCACAGGTAGTAGTTTCCGAGGGTATTTGCGAAAAGGCACTGCGTCCTGGTTGGCTTTTTTCAAATATGAGCATGATTTTTTCCTGAATCAATAATTTCTTTTAATGTCGCAACATACTCAAAAATATCTTCAACTGTTTTGGTTTCTGTAACACATACTAATAAAACATTTTCTAATTCTGGAAAATCCACACCCAGTGCATAACCGCATGCAATACCCTGTTTTTGCATGTTAAGGACAACTTCATGGGCAGGAATGGGTAAGGTAATCGCTATTTCATGGAAATGATTCGTGTCAAAAAGAGGCCCAATACCAATTTTTTTCAATTCAGCAATCAATAGTTTCGTACGCTGATGACAGATTTTCGCAACTTGCAGTAAACCCTTAGGACCTAATAAGCTCATATATATTGTTGCTGCTGTCACCAATAAGCCTTGATTGGTACAAATATTTGATGTGGCTTTTTCGCGTCGTATATGTTGTTCTCTTGCTTGTAAGGTTAAGGTAAAACCAATTTTGCCATCACTATCTTGTGTTTTTCCCACTAATCTTCCTGGCAATTGCCGAACATGTTCCATTTTGCAACATAAAAATCCAACATAAGGTCCACCTGAGGCTAATGGGATCCCTAATGGCTGACCTTCGCCACAAGCAATTTCGGCCCCCTTATTTCCCCATTGACCTGGTGGTTTTAACCATGCCATCGCTATAGGGTTGACCACACCTATTACGATGGCATTCATTGAATGTGCCCAATCCGTTAAAGCGTTCACATCCTCAAGACAACCAAAAAAATTGGGTTGAGGGATCACTAAAATAGTACAATTTCCATGTGATTCTCTGACATTATTTAAAACATCAATAGCCATTAATCCTTTTTCATTAAAGGGAATAAAAACAATTTCAAAGTCATGCAAAAATAAAGTCGTTTTTAATACTTGGGCATACAATGGATTCAATGAGGTCGGAAGCCATATAGAGATTTTTTTTGCATTTTTCTGAATACGACAAGCCATTAAAACCGCTTCAAGCAAGCTTGTTGCACCATCGTATAAAGAAGCATTGGATACTTCCATTGCCATTAACGAGGCCATCATGGTTTGATATTCAAATAAAAGCTGTAAAGTTCCCTGGCTCGCTTCAGCTTGGTAAGGGGTATACGCCGTAAGGTTTTCACCGCGCATCGTAATGTCCCACACAACCCGAGGAATATGGTGCTGATAACTGCCAGCGCCAATAAAGCATTTCCCCGTCAGAGTGTTTGCAGCACGCTCACCCATCAGCCTATTGACTTGCATCTCGTTTAATCCCGAGGGGATCCCAGGAAGGGAATCAATAAGCAAGGATGCCGGGATTTCAGCAAATAAATCTTTTATTTGGGAAACACCTATTGTTGATAACATTTCTTGAATGTCATCTTCAGTATGAGGAATAAATGGCATATGTTTTAATTACGCTCCGTCAGCTTCTATCTTGTCTGCATATTCATCTGCGTCCATGAGTTCATCCCATTCATCAACATCGTCAGGACGTACTTTAATAAACCATCCTTCATGATAAGGATCTTGGTTGATTAAAGCAGGTTGCGCAGCAAGCTGCTCGTTCACCGCCACCACTTCACCTGATAACGGACTATATAAATCAGAAGCTGCTTTTACCGATTCAATGACTCCAAATTCTTCACCGCTATGAATTTGGATCCCGACTTCAGGTAATTCTATAAAAACGACATCGCCCAATAATTTTTGTGCATGATGTGTTATCCCTATGGTAATGAGATCTTCTTCATCTTTTGCAGCCCATTCATGAGACTTTGTATATTTTAACTCAGTTGGAATATCTGACATAAAAAACCCCAATAATTAACTTAATGAAAAATTTGCTATACCCTTTTTAACAAAAGGAGGTTTAATCATTTTAACTGGTATTCTCTTTCCTCTGATATCTATGCTAAAAGAAGAAAAATCACCCATTGGTATACGTGCCAATCCTATGCTGCAACCTAAAGTAGGCGAAAAGCCGCCACTTGTTAGCGTTCCCTGTAACTCTTGATGGTTGTTATCTTCTAGATAAACATCCATGCCAGCTCGGCAAACTGCTTTTGCCAACATAATAACTCCTACCAGCTGACGTTTTACTCCACTTTTGATCTGTTGCTGCAAAGCTTCTTTGCCAATAAATTCCCTATCCTTATCTGTCCAATCTACTGTCCAGCCGACATTTGATTCTAATGGTGTAACTGAATCATCCATGTCCATGCCATACAAATTAAAGCCTGCTTCAAGACGTAAGCTATCTCTTGCTCCAAGGCCTGCAGGCGAAATACCATTGGCTATTACATTTTCCCAAAAAACCTGCACTTGACTCTGTGGCAATATGATTTCTGCACCATCCTCTCCAGTGTAACCGGTCCGCGCTACCAACCAGTCTTGAATTTCAATTGCAGAAAATGGCTTTAGCTCCATCGTGGCTTCATTTTGTGCCTGATTAAACACCTGGCGAATTTTTTCCCAAGCACAAGGTCCTTGAATTGCTAAAATAGCCAAATCGCGACGTGGTTGTAGTTTGATGGCATAGGATGCCGATTGTTGCTGTAACCAAGCAAGATCTTTTTCATCGGTTGCAGCATTCACCACCAAACGATAATGCGAATCGCTTAAACAATAAACAATTAAATCATCAAGAATTCCGGCGGTGTGATTGAGCATACAACTATACAGCGCTTTGGTTGGTATAAGTTTACCAACATCATTGGCTAATACTTTGCGTAAAAAGACAAGTGCATCATTGCCTGTAATATCAATCACTGCCATATGAGACACGTCAAAAACTGCCGCATCTTTGCGTACACTTTCATGCTCTTTGATTTGCGAACCATAATGTAAAGGCATTAACCAGCCGGCAAAATCGATAATTTTTGCGCCTAGCTTAAGATGCTGTTCATATAATGATGTGGTTTTTGGCATGTGAATTCCTTTCACTGATTCCTTTCGCTAAAGAAGGTATTGGCCCCATTGTTCCTAGCGCCAGTTTAGCAAATATTTGCTTCAAAAAGCTCTGTTTATTGACCCAATTCAATCCTATGTTGCGTGCTCGCTGCAAAATCGTTGATGATGAGCCAAAACCTTGTTTGAATAACTCCATTGTCCAAATCATCATTTGATTATGCCATTTACGTTGACGCTCGTATTTTTTCAATACCGATAATGATCCAAGATCACGATGGCTTGTCTTGGCTGCTGCTACAACCTCTACTAATGAAGCAACATCAAGTAAGCCTAAATTGACACCCTGACCTGCCAAAGGATGTAAAGTATGCGCTGCATCCCCAATTAAAACACTTCTCGCCATGACATATTGATTCGCATGATGAGTACGCAAAGGAAAGATAAAGCGCTCACCTATTAATCTCATCTCACCCATCACGCCATTGATTTCTCGTTGTAAGATAAAGGCAAAATCACTTGAAGAAGCCGCCATTAATGTTGATGCTTCCTCTTTTGAAGAGGTCCATACTATGGAACTTTGAAAAGGGTGTGCAAGAGGTAATAATGCTAAAGGTCCGCTCGGCGCAAAACGTTGATATGCGGTATGATAATGTGACTGTGTTCCTTCAACGGTTGCAACAATCGCCGATTGATGATAATCCCAACCTGCAGTCGAGATCTGGCAAAGTTCTCGCAGCTTAGAATTTGCACCATCAGCTCCAATCACCAATTGGGCTTTTATCAACGTATTACTTGTTAAAGAAACTTCTACTTCATCCATGAGAAAATTTACATTTTCAATCTTAGTGCCAGTAAATATCTGAATGTTTTTTTGTTGCAGAACATTTTGCCATAACGCACTCAAAATAACGCGTTGTTCAATGATGTAGCCTAAGTTTTTTTCAAAAAAATCCATTGCTGAAAATTCAATCCTACCATCCATCACATTATCCCACACTTTCATGTGTTGATAAGGACACAGTCTAGATGATTGAATGATGGTCCACGCCCCGAGTCTATCAAGAAAATGCTCTGACGCTCTCGTGATAGCCACCACTTTGGAATCAAATGGATCTGTTGGGAGAGGCAAATCTTGCATCGGATGAGATTGTGCTTCAATAAGAGCTAGGCGAATTCCTCTTTGTGCTAAAGCAAGAGCACAAGATAGGCCAACAATACCAGCGCCAGTAATCACAACATCATAAGTAGTATCATTTTGCATCATTATATGCCCATTCCAAAAGCAGTAAATCTTCGCTTTAAAGGTCCCAGACTATCAAACAATGTCAGTCCAAGTGCACGCAACCAAGTAGGAATGGGTCCCCCGGACATAAAGCGTGCAATTTTATCTGTGATAAATATCACGCGTTCTTGATCATGTTTACGGGCTTGCAAATAGCTTTCTAAAAAGTCAACACTGCCAATATCGCAATGCATTTTTGCTTTACGTATTTGACTTCTTATTTGCCAAATATCACGTAAGCTTAAATTGAGACCTTGCGCAGCAATAGGATGCAAGCTGTGGGCAGCATTACCCATTAATAGAAATCTTGCACTCATTTGATTTGTGGCCAATTGCATTTTCAGAGGAAAGCACCACCTTTTTCCACATGCTATTGGTTTTCCAATGCGAGCCCCTAATTGATGCTGACATTCACGTAAAAAAGAATCATCATCAAGATTGACTAATGATTGCGCTTGCATCTCATCGACCGTCCACACGCATGTAGCCAATGATTGTTGCCAAGGTAGTAAAGCAATAGCGCCTTTAGGTAAAAAACGCTCATAAGCAATATTATGATGTCCTTTTTCAATATGAAGATTGGTCATCACAGCAAAATGATCATAATCTGTTTGCTGGCATGAAATCTGTTGCTCTTGTCTTAGCTGAGAAGTCATACCATCTGCGGCAATAAGTAATTTACAGGAAATCTTCTCTGCCATATCAGACACGCTAATATGCCAAGCATCTTGCCTTGCTTCACGAGAAAGAACGGTTGCCGGACGCAAAATATCAACATATGTTAGACCCTGTAATGTCTCTTCAAGCGCTTGTTCTAATTCCTGTGTTCCTACAACATAGCCCAAAGAAGGGAGTTCTTGATCTTCGGCTGTTAGTTTTGAAGAACCATATTGGCCCTTCACCGTCACTAATACTTCTTGAATAGAGATAGGATCCTTGATTTTCTCCCATACCCCTAGCATGGAATAAATACGGTGGCTGGCAAAAGATAATGCTATTGTACGTGCATTGATATCATCTTGAATTTTGCCTGGTACTTTTTGTTCTATTAAGAGTGTTTTATAGTTTGATTGCCCCAAAACGATTGCAAGGCTCAATCCTACTGCTCCTCCCCCAACAATGACACAATCGTATTGCAACATGTTTACCTGCTCTTCATCAGCTTTTCTATCTCGGCTGGTGTTTTGACAACATCTTTTGTTAATACATCAAAGCCTTGCTTTGTGACGACAATGTCATCTTCTATACGAACGCCAATTCCACGCCATTTTTCTTCAACATTCAGATTATTCTCAGAAATATAAAGACCTGGCTCAATGGTAAACACCATTCCCGGTTTTAGATGGCGCCAGGTGCCTTGCATTTTATACTCACCCACATCATGCACATCCATTCCTAACCAATGACCGCTATTGTGCATATAAAAAGGAAAATAGGCTTTTTCCTCTATCAGTGTTTTCACCTCTCCTTGCAAAATTTTTAAATCGACCAAACCTTGTACTAAAATATTCAAAATGGTTTGTTGCGCGTTATCCCAAGGCGTGTTCGGTGCTACTTGCTCAATTGCCGCAGTTTGTGAGGCAAGTACTAATTCATAAATAGATTGCTGTTCTTTTGTAAATTTACCATTTGCCGGGAATGTTCGAGTAATATCTGCTGCATAATATTGATATTCAGCACCTGCATCAATAAGAACAAGATCATTATTTTTGATTTGTGCTGTATTACGAGTGTAATGCAATGTGCAAGCATTATTCCCTGTTGCAACAATAGAAGAGTAAGCAGGATAACGGCTGCCATGACGATAAAACTCTTGCAACAAAATAGCTTCTAACTCATATTCAAACATGCCAACCTGACATTGCTGCATCGCTTTCATATGTGCATGCGCTGACATTTCGCATGCTTTTCGCATCAATTGCAATTCGTCGTCGCTCTTAATCAATCGATTCTCATCTAATATGACTCTTAAATCGATATACTGATGAGGAACAACAACGCCCTGACGAACTTTTTTGCTCAAGGTTTGAATTGATAAAAATATTTTTCTTTCAAAATCTTTGTCGGTATTGATGAGATAATAAACAATCGATGTGCCTTTAAATAATTCTGGTAATTTTACTTTGACATCATCAATCGAAAACGCAAAACTTGCGCCAAATTTTTCAACCGCATCTTGCAATCCTACGCGTGGCCCTGTCCATTGTTCTGCTTGAGGATCTTTGTCCTGACAAAATAAAATAAACTGACACTCACCTTGCTTCTTAATAAATACCGCTATACTGGCACTTTCTTCAAAACCAGTAAGATAGTAAAAATGACTATTTTGTCTATAGGGATATTCCGTATCACTATTTCGATATTGCATAGGGGCCGCACAAATAAGCGCAATACTATTATCTGCCATTTGGTTAAAAAGTGCTTGATGACGATTTGCGATGATGGGGTTTTGCATCCCTTTTATCCTTTAATGCAGTAGTTGATGACTGATTTTTTCTTGTTTACATTCAGCATGCACTAACAACACCCCGACTCGAATAAACTCTATTATTTCGGTAAAATCTTTTTCATTTTCTTCTGTCTCATTGACATCAAAAGCGATTTCTTTAATGTGCTCAAAATCTAATAGTACTTCTTCAACCAAAGGTAATGAGGCAAGTTTCTCTTTTGATAAGTGTTCAAGTGCAAATCCTTCCAAAAACCCTTCACACCAAGAAGACAGCGCCTCTAATCGATACGATAAGGGGAGATCTTCTCCAGGTAACATTAACAACACCACTTTATTCACGTCTTGTAATTGTTTGAGCGTCAATAAAAAAAGCGAATTAAATAACTCACCTGTTGTTGCTTGTTCAGCAATGGCCGGCATCTCAGTTTGGATCCGCAGCCAACTACTTTGAGGCACGCCAGATGCTACACACAATAACCCCACCATCATCCCATGAATATATGCGGGTGAAAATGGTGTATTTGCTGCAATTAATCGATGTTCTAAAGTATCAAAATCTGGCCAATTCATATCGTGCTTTTTCACGGATTGGATCTCCTCTACCGCTGGACTGCTAGATTAACACATCCCTTATATTGACCCCATGCTCAAGCGTCCCTATGATAATTAGAACATTCACAACATTGCTGGAGCATTAACTTAATGAGTATTGGGGAAAACGGCTTCTGTGTTAGAATACTAGAAAAGGAATTTCGAGTTGCTTGTCCTAAAAACCAAGAAGTGGCATTACGTGAGGCTGCGCAGTATTTAGATAAGCAAATGCGTCTTATCAGGCAAAGTGGTAGAGTGATTGGTCTTGAACGTATTGCTGTCATGGCGGCACTGAATATTAGCAATGAATTACTCTCCCTGAAAAATACAGCTTTTGAACCTGATGAAGCTTTTGCTGAAAGATTAAAGCTTTTACAAGAAAAAATTGATAACGTGCTGGCAAGGGAATCTTTATCGAAGGAACAAAGCGGAGTGAATCTGCGAAATGATAGGTTTGATTCGATTGAGATAGATGAAGCTGCCGAACTCGAAATATTGGAAGAAACAGTATAAAAATGGCTTTTTCCTGGCGTGTTTGCCAGTGCCTAGTGTCTTTTGAGCCGATGCTATATTGCTCGGGAACCAGAATGTCTTTGTTGTTGTGCAAGTCTACCTTGTTGTGGAAAGCCTGATACAAAGCTGAGGGGCCCACTTGAACTTAAAGGGTTCGAGGCAATCGGTGCAGCGGCATGCTGGGAAAAAGCCTCTCTTTTTAAGGAAGCGATGCGCGCTTTAAAGCAAGCTATTAGAACTCGTAAACGCCAGCAAAGACGTGAGCTCACCCACGACGAGCAACTTGATCTTGCACAAAAAATAACCAACCGTTTGTCCCAACAAGTTTTTTTTAAACGGGCGCAACATATTGGGCTTTATTTACCTTTTGATGGAGAAGTTTCAACCTTACCCCTTTTAAAACAAGCCTTACTCCTTCATAAAAGTTGCTATACACCCATATTGGCTAATACCTGTCTGCAATTTATCAAAATTGATTCACAAACCCCTATGATGCAAAATCGTTTTGGGATCTTAGAGCCCTGTTACCCTATGATGAAAGTGATGCCTGCACCCTTATTAGACGTGGTGTTAGTTCCATTGGTGGCTTTTGATAAGCATTGTCACCGCTTAGGCATGGGAGCTGGATTTTATGACATCACTTTTGCTTTTAGACGAAAGAGCGTCACCCCATTATTAATAGGGTTGGCCTATGATTTTCAAAGGATTTTTAGTGTACCAAGAAATAAGTTGGATTTAAAACTAGATGGGGTTGTCTCTGAAAAATGCTTTTATACATAACAACCCATTATAAAGTAGGCGCGATGATCCAATAACTACTTAACCCTAACCCAAGGCTAACAACAATTGCTAAAAGCATTAAAATATCGAACTTTTTATCAGACATAACACCCTCTCCCATGAAACCTTAACATTAGTGTAGCTTAAATTTTATGTTTTCAAGATCATGGCTTTTCTTTTTTATCTAATTTCCCTAAACTTCACCCAAAGATGAGGGAAACAATGGCTAAACAATATTGGTTAATGAAATCCGAGCCTGATGCTTTCAGTATTGATGATCTTATCAAAGCCAAAGGCCAAACCTCACATTGGGACGGTGTCCGCAATTACCAAGCCAGAAATTTTATCAAAAATGGAATGAAGGTAGGAGATCTAGCCTTCTTCTATCACTCTAGCTGCAAAGTACCTGGCATTGTTGGAACAGTAGAAATAATCACGCCCCCTCAACCTGATCCCAGTGCTTTTGATCCCAAGTCACCCTATTTTGATGCCAAGAGTACCCAAACTCATCCTCGTTGGTACATGGTAGATGTCAAGTTTAAACAAAAATTCAATGATCCAATTACCTTAGAATCTTTGAGAATGAACCCTTTATTGAAAGGTTTCACTTTATTAAATAAAGGCAACCGATTATCGGTCATGCCAGTATCTTTCGCCCAATGGCAAACCATTTTAAAAATGATGTCTTCACCTAAGGATAAATAATGGCAAATCAAGATAGTCTAAAACGTGCCGTCGCGATGGCAGCTTTACAAGAAATTGGGCATGACAATATCATCGGTATAGGCACAGGCAGCACCGTAAATTTTTTTATTGAAGCTTTAGTGCATCAAAAAAATCAAATACGAGGCGCTGTTTCAAGTTCAAAAATTTCAGAAAAATTATTGCGTGCTCATGGTATTCCTGTTTTAGATATCAATGAGGGCCCTATCGCTGTTTATATAGATGGTGCAGATGAGTGTAATCATCATTGCCAATTAATTAAAGGCGGCGGTGGCGCTTTAACAGGTGAAAAAATTGTTGCTGCTTGCTCACAGAAATTTGTTTGTATTATTGATAAGAACAAATACGTAAAGCAATTAGGCGAATTTCCACTACCAATTGAAGTCATTCCTTTGGCCAGAAGCTATGTGGCCAGAGAAATAGTAAAATTAGGTGGGGATCCAGTCTATCGCGAAGGTTTTGTCACTGACAATGGTAATCAAATATTAGATGTTCATAACCTTAATATTATGCAACCCATTGCCTTAGAACAAACTATTAACAATATTACCGGCGTCGTTACCAATGGATTATTCGCTTTACGGGCTGCCGATAAAGTATTAATTGCCACCGAAAATGGTATTGAAGCCATCACCCCTAGATAGTTCGTGTAAGATCCTCTCTCCCGCAAAGTGGGAGAGAGGATAGAAAAGGGAGGTTTGATTACTTCTTCCTCACTTTATCTTTATCCTTATCTTTTTCTTTATCCTTATCTTTTTCTTTATCCTTGTCTTTTTCTTTATCCTTGTCTTTTGGTGTTATCGAGCTTGGTAATGGCTCACCATGACGCCTACTACTTGCGCGTTTTTTCTCTTTTTCCATGTGCGTGATGCTTGGCGAAATGGGAGCTAAAGCCGCTGAAGCAACATCAAGAGTGTTGCTGGATTCTGCTTGTGATGGGCTTGGCTGAAATCCTATTATTGAAGTCGTGCCTTTTATTTGTTGAAATGCATCCATTCTTCTTTTTCTTACTTCTGAGAGTCTTTCTTCTTTGGTTCTTATATCAGGCGCAAAACCAACAGTGGTGGTCGATCGATGATGACGTGTTTGCATCATATCTCCTACTGCTGAACTACTGGCAACATCATCGGTAGTAAAGGAGTGTTTCTTTTTTGGCTTTTTCTTTCCATTCAAGTTCAAATCAGCTATTTCATCAGCCAATAGATCAACAGAGGCAAGTTCGCTTGTAACTACTTTATTGGTTTTTTCAAAAGTGGAAATGACTTCTTCGCATAAAGTAACGATATCATCTACATACATCGACCCTGCAAAACATTCCTTTATCTTGGCTAGTGCATTGATTCTACTATGTTGTTGATTATTGATTTTAACAACCAGCGGTGCCTTTATTGCTTTGCAATCTTTGAGCTGTCGGATAACGCCATCTACATCAGGTTTATCATCTAAAACAATTACTTTAGGTGCAACAATATTAAAAGAGTAATAATAAGCTTGCTCCTCATCGTATATCGTCCTTGCAATAACGTCTTCAATATCGGTTTGCAATGGTGCATCCAACATATCCAAAGAAACCAAATATTGTCTTTGCATTTGAAATTGACGATTTAATTTACCCATTGACAATAAACGTTGAGTTAATGGTTTATCCATTAAATTTGTTTTTCTTGCAGTGAAAATATTGATCGGCGCAATGCAGTAAGGCTGCTCTGCCATTAATTCTTGTAAATTTCTAAACACACCATCGGGCTTAAATAGTTCTATATATTTTTTCATTTGCTTTCTAGATTGCGATGATAGTAATTCATCTATTCCTTTGAGTCTATCAATTACATTAAATTGCAATCCTGAAATTATCATTAATGCGGCAGCAAAATTATATTCACGTTTTACGCCATCTTGTTTTTCATTGAGGCAATAAGCAATAACATCTAAGTAGTAACTTACAACCTTTGCTGCTCTTTCAAGGGTAGGTGCTTCTAAAACATCCAAGCATACCATTGATGGGATTTGATTATTCAGCGCGGTTAATCTTAATAATCCTGCATTTTGAGAAGATTTTTTAACCAGATTTTCACCTAAAAATTCATCTGGTGATATATCTAAAGTTCTTTCTCTATAGAGTTTTGTCAAATCAAACGCTAAAGCCTGAGCATCAAGCAAATGACTAGGAGAACATTTTGACAAAAATAATGATTTCAGCTTGGTTGCAATGGTAATGATGGCAAAATTATCATTCACCTTTTTTCCTAAAAATTCAAAAAGTACTCTTCTACATTCAATTGAGGTAATCCACTTTTGATTACCTTCATAACATAAAATTTCCTTTACCAAATAAAGGCAAGCCAGTTTTTGAGGCAGCTCAAGGTTGCTATACAATTCGGCAAGAAGGGTTAAAAGCTCCATAGGGGAGATGACTTCGCTAAGACCTGCTATTGTTTCGGCAAGAAAAGCAGGCTCAATGAGAATAACTTTTGTTATTTTTTCCTTTTTCTTGGCACTGATATCTTTTTGGAGAAATTTTAGAGCTTGTCCTTGGGCCAAAACTTGCGTTAAAAATTCCTTTATTTTATCTTTTACTTCTACATCATCATCCGTTTCTGCTTCAAACATAGGAAGTGAATAGACACTTAAACCTGCCCCCAAAAGTGCATCATTGACTTCTTTTTCTGCTCTTTGAAGATCGAGGTTTATCGGCAAACTAATAAAATCATCGTATAATGGGATTATTTTTTTAGCCTGTGATGCTCTGGCATGGTGATAAGGAGAATATCCTGTATTATCGACAACAAAAGGACTTATCCCTTTTTTGACAAGCTCTCTAAAAACATTTTTCAAGCCCATTTGCGCGGCCAGATGGATAGCTTCTAATCCTTTTGCTTTTTGATGAAGATCAATATTAGGATCTTTTAATCTTTGTAGCGCTTTCTTTTCATCTTTTTCCAATATCGCGCTGATTAATGATTCTTCTTTGGATTCTAAGCCAACCAAACTCATGTTATTCACCTTTCAAAATAAATATGTTTTTAGCAGGCTAACACTAATGTTTTTGGCTTTTTAAGTCAAGAAATTACCTTACATATGTCGTAAAAATATACAACCTATTTGCTAGGCTTAGATTTTTGCCCCATCCCTGCAGTTAAAATGAAACTCATCGCCGTATTTACTGGCCAATCTAAAGGCGTTATCACTGAACGTGGGACTATCATAGTAATACCGCCAACCATATAACTTAATGGGATATAAACCATTACTTCGGTTGAAGAACCAATGGGTGGATCAAGCTTATCTAACGCTTCGCGTGTAATAAAACCTATCATTTTATTAAACCCTGTATCTACCATCACTGACTGTTGGGCCGCTTGCTGGCTTTTATCAAAAAAGTTTAATAAATCTTGTATGGCATTATAAATTGTTTTAATAACAGGGATTTTTTTAACAAGCTTTTCGCCATATCGATAAATACTACGCACAACCCAGGCATTGACTAAAATACCAATGATAAAAATCAAGAAAAAACCAACAATGATCCCAATACCATCAAAGTAATATTGAGGCGGAACAACATGACGTAAAAATTTACCAAAAAATGCCTCAATACTGGTAAATAACCAGATGACAATTGCAATCGTCATCGCAATGGGCACAAAGACTTTTATGCCATTCCAAAAGATTTTTTTTATCATAATTTAAGTTCCAAATTTCAATTCAAACTTTTGATGACGCTCTTCAATTGCCGCTTGTTTGGCTTGCGTCGATTTTAGCATTTTATCTTGAGTTAATCTTGATAGAAAATCAGATTGTTCTTTGAGTAAACCATAATAAGTTAACACCCCTAATTTATTGATTTCTTCACTTGTTGGTGGATGATTGTTTTCTTGTACCAATCTTGCATAGGCCTGATTATGTAATTCCGACATCTTCTCTAATTCGTACTGAAATTCCTCATTGAGTTTGTGTTTTATTTGAGGCTCTTGGTCTAACTTAATGTCCACAGTGCTTTTGAGAGCATATTGCCAATCCCCACGCCTTATCCCCCAAACATATAACTTTGTCATTGAACCATAAAGATTAATTAAGCCATTAGCAACACCCACCAAAGAAATCAAACCGTAACTTGAAGCAATAGGAAAGATCACAGCGCTTGATAATGCTGCACTAGAATACCCCGCAAGTATCGCCGCTGCCCATAATAAACTAGCTGCCACAGAACCCCACACCAATTTAACACCATGATTGACTACCAATTTGGTCGCCCAATCATCATCATTTTTTTTGAATGGTCTTTTTAAAATGATGCCTTCAATAATAGCTGGTATCAGGCCGGCGACAACAAAAACAGCACCTATGACAGGTCCTAATAAAAATTTGCTTAATCCTTTAGCCGGGTCAAAGATCTTCATAGTCGGGTCGACTTTGAAAAATAAACCAAAAACCCCTTGCGGCAAAAGATTTGCGATTGCTTGTCCTAGATCACACCCAATATTGTATGCGCCACGACACCAAGTATAAAATGCTTGCCATCGAATATGTTTTGTCATTCCATTGAAAACCATTATTCACTCCTTATGCTGATTGTCTAAGCAACCATAATGGCGATACGCGAAAAACACTCCTAGCTCCCATCAATCCAAACAATATCACCACAACTGTGCTAATCACAGTCCCGACCACAATCCAAAAAGCTTGGAAATATAAATGCATGTTGAAAAATCTTTGTGCAATATCTTGCGCGACAATCATTGCCATAAGGCTCGCGATAAGTCCAGAAGTGAAGCCAAGCATCCCAAATTCGACCAGGAGTACTTTAACAATAAATTGTTTCTTTGCACCCAATATCTGCAACATAGCACTCTCAAGTAATCTTTCCTTGATACTGGAAAGAAGACTTGCATACATAACCATGATTCCCATCACAAAAACCAACATTATTAATATTTGTAACGAAATGGAAATTTTATCTACCATCTGCCTTATTTTTATCAAAAAAGCATCAATATCAATTACCGAAATTTCCGAATATTCTTTTACCAATGATGATAATACCGTCTTTTGAGAAGGCGAAAGATAGAGGCTCGTAATATATGAATGTGGAAATTGATCGATAATAAGAGGCGCAAATATAACGAAAAAATTTGGCTTAAAACTTTCCCATTCTACTTTACGAAGTTGTACAATTTTTCCTTCAATATATTGATCTGCAACTTGAAATCCTATTGTATCCCCCATCTTCAACCCTTGACGATTTGCAAACTCAATCTCAACAGAAATATTAGGATTTCCAGGTTGAATTTTTTCCCAACTGATGCCAGAAACAACTTGATTATCTTTAGGGAGTGTTGTCATCCATGTTAAATTGATAGGCCTTTGCAATCCTTGACGTAAATTGCTCTCTCTTTTGCTTTCTTCAATACTCTTACCATTGATGTGACTCATTCTTCCTCGAACAATAGGATAGAATTGAACTTCTTTTATTCCTTTGCTATCAAACCAATGAGATAAGGCCTCTACTTGTGCGGGTTGAATGTTAATCAAAAAGTAATTAGGAGTTGATACTGGTAATTGTGAGCGCCACAAGTTAATTAAATCATTTTGCACAATGTGGATAAATACAAGCAACATTCCTACCAACGTAAAAACCAACCATTGCGTCATACTATTCCATTTGTGTCGTATCATGTATCCCAACCCAAAACGTATGGAAAGTCCAAATTTTTGGCTTAAATACTGAAATCCTATCCATAAAACGAACGCACAAGAAAAAGCTAATATGCTCATGAGCAAAATTTGGGCGCTTAAGATAAGCGCAATATCTGCTTCACCTACAAACAAGAATAATAATCCACCCAAAGCTAAAATGGCTAACGCAAAACTGAGCAAACTAAAAGAAGGTAAAACAATTTGTTGTGAACTTAAAATTTCTTTTGGACTAACACGCTTTAGTTCCAGCAAAGGGGGTAATGCAAATCCAAGAAGAATAATTATCCCTGTTAATGCACCTAATACCCCACCATGCCAATCTAATCCACTAAAAGACATGCCAAACTGCTGGCCATAAGTCATCATTATGTGAGCGCTAATATAGCCTGCTCCGATACTAAAAATGCCATCAAATATCGCTAGGAGAAAAAGGCTTACAAGGTGTGTTTGAATAACGACTTTGCCTGATGCGCCAAAAGTTCGCCATAAAGCCACACTTTTTTGTTGACGCAGACTGTATTGATGAGCACATATTGCAACAGCTATTCCCGCAAGAAATACTTGTACAATTAAAATAATAGCCAAATAGCGCTGAGAATAGATCAGCGTCTTTTGTAATGCTTGCCGTCCTTTGGTCGGCATTACCCATGAAACATCTTGGCTATTATTGAAATGCGTTTGCATCCCATTAATTTGCTCTTTGGTACCTGCTAAAAGGAATCGATAAGTAGCGCGACTTCCCGGTTGTAACACCCCCATGCTCATGAGATCTTTTGCATTGACGTATGCTATGGGCGCTAAAGTACTATTTTCTGAAACAGCAACCGGTCGGGCTTTAATCATGCCGCTATAAACAAAACTACTATTTCCAACTAATATTGTATCATTCCATGTTACTTTTAATTTTAACGCTAAGCTTTCTTCTAACCAAATATGTCCTGGTAGTGGCGGGCCATAGGTAATGTCGCGATTGTTTTGAGTTTGAATAAGCAGCTTACCGCGCAATGGAAAAGTGCTATCTATTGCACTGATACTGGCGAGTTGCATATTATCTTTGGCAATAATCATACTAAAGAAATCGATCACATTCACTGAGTTTATTTTTTGGGAAATAGCATATTCTTGATATTTTAAAGGCAATGGATCTGGAGATTCTAAGATAAGATCGGCCCCCATTAATGTGGACGCTTCAGAAGATAATTGTGTGTTAAGAGCTGTCGTCAAACAAGTGATGGTAGTAACAGCAAACACCGCAATACACAAAGCAATGGCCATAATACGGAATTCAGTTGTTTTTTTTTCACGCCACAGATGACGTAAAGCAAGTTCCACAAACATATTACTTGTCCTGCATGAGTTGTAATTTACCATCTTCTAATAGAAAAGTTTTGTCACATTTATTTGCTAAACCGTAATCATGCGTAACAAATATTAAAGAACTCTGCATTTGCTTTTTTAAATCAAATAATAACTCTATAATTTTTTCACCTGTCGCAATATCTAGGCAACCTGTGGGTTCATCTGCAAATAGAATTTTTGGTTTAATCACATAGGCTCTTGCGATAGCGACTCTTTGTTGTTCACCTCCCGATAATTGTCTAGGAAAGTGTTTATATCTTTGCTCTAAACCAACTTTTGTCAAGATTTCCATTGCTAAAGCCTTTGCATTTTTTTCACCATTAAGCTCTAAAGGTAGCATGACATTTTCTAAAGCATTGAGAGAAGCAAGCAAATCAAAATTTTGAAAAACAAAACCAATTTTTCCTAGTCGGCATTCGGCCCTTTGATCCTCGCTTAGCTTACCAAGTGATTTCCCATCAACAATAACCTCTCCTCTTGTCGGTGTATCTAGTCCTGCTAGTAAACTAAGCAACGTTGTTTTACCAGAACCAGATGCGCCTACAATGGCAATGGCTTCGCCGGCATTGACGCGAAGATCAACTCCTTTTAAGATATCTATAGGGCTTGCTAATGTTTCTACACGCTTTTCAACCGCAAAGGCATTAATCATGTTCAATTCTCATCCTAGAAACAAAGTTTGGTATAAAGTCCACACTATCCGATTTGGTCCCATCTTCCTATGCTTATCTCTCTTGCTTGCTTGTTTTTCTTCTTATGGCACTCCCACCATATTAGTCCTTGGAGATAGCCTCAGTGCAGCATATCAAATTCCACCTGAAGATAGTTGGGTGAAATTATTGGAAAATAAACTTAAATCTTCCCACCCTCAAGCAACTGTTATCAATAGTAGTATTGTTGGCGATACAACGGCGAATGGATTACAACGATTGCCTTCATTACTTGAAAAATATCATCCACAAATCCTTATTTTAGAATTAGGAGGCAATGATGGCTTAAGAGGATTGAGTGTTGAAAGCATTAAAGCAAACCTTGATGCAATGATTACACAATCTTTACAGGCAAATGTGAAGGTGCTGTTAGTCGCAATAAAGCTGCCCCCTAATTATGGACCAAAATATACTAAAGATTTTTATGAGATTTATGGTCAATTACAAAATAAACATCACATTTCATTAGTGCCATTTTTCTTAGAGAATGTAGTACATTCACCAAAATTGATGTTTGAAGATCATATTCATCCAACAAGCGAAGCCCAGCCCATATTATTAGATAACATCTGGCCTCACCTTAGTCCGTTATTAACTGAGTAGTCCTCTCTTCGCGACAGAATTCACTTCATCTAGCCATGACCACCATCGGTCGTAAAACGCATTTTTCCCCTAAAAAACAACATAGTTAGGTTTGACACCCCCTCCCCCTCCAGATAACATCGACAGTTAGTTAAATTTCATATTATAAGATTTATTGGATCCGAGGAACTGCAACAATGAGCAACAAACCTACATCAACTGACGACATTGAGAACGTAGAGCCACAATCAAAGCTTGAAGCTTTTTATGATGAAGTGGTTGCTGCTGCTGAAGGTTTAGCCAATAGCTTTATTAAGAAAGCCGAAGCAAGAGTGCCCGAAAGTTTAATTCCTGATGAAGAACTATTGCGTTATGAAGCTCATAATAAAATTTCAAATAAAGAAAATGAAGAAGTATTGATTGAACAAACCTTTTCAAATGGTAACGGTCATGTTATTCCTCGTGTAAAACATGATGGCCACAATGCTAGTGTGAAGTCATCCAAACAAAACTTGCATCAAGCAATTTCCATTACTATTACAGATGAAGCTGCAGCCAAAGCAATTGCTACCAATTTCGGTCAAAATAAGACCGCTGATTTCTCCAATAAAATTGAAACAAAACCATTAGAGCACACTGAAGTAACCGTGCGTGGACATCATCCTATTACCAAAGCAACTCATTTTATACCTCAGCTTCATGAAGCAAAAGCAGCTCATCAGGCAGTAGTTGTTGTTCCTGGGATTATACCTGTTGCCGTTGTACCCGTTCCTGCGCCTGTACATGTTGTACCAGTGCCTGTACATGTTGCACCAGTGCCTGTTCATGTTGTGCCTGTACCCGTTATTCCACCAGCTCCTGTGAATAACCTTGCGCCCGTTGTACCTGTTGTAAACAACCAACAAGGTGGCTTATTACAAGGCATTCTCGGAATGTTGAATAATTTAAGGCCTACTGTCATCATACATGGCAACCAACCGCCCCTACCTGCTCCAGTTCAAGTTCAAATTGATCCTCTAGTCAATAATTTTGTAGGTGATTTGGTCAATCCCAATCCTGTTCCAGTACCAGTTCATACTATTCCTGCGCCAATAACAACTGCTGTAGGTCCTGACTTAACTCAGGTTGCCCCAGTTCAACAAGATGGTGGTGTATTAAATATAATTGGCAACTTTTTTCATAATTTAAGACCATCAGTGCTTGCTACTGGCAACCAAGAAGCTGAACCTGTTGTTAAAGATTTAATACAAGATATGATGTTGGCCGAACCAAGCAGAACAGAACAAAAAGATGTTCCCGTTCCAGTAGCTGTGGATCAGTTTGATCCATTAGTTGACGATTATGTAAACGATTTATTTCCTAATGTGATTCCTAATTCTGTTCCTGTTCCTAAGCCTTTACAAGAAGACAAAAAAGATAACGGATTGCAGGATGCTGATCAAGAAGTTGATTCTTTTGTAGATGATATGAACAAGCCTGCGCAATCTGAACAGAAAGAAAGCACAAAAGTTGAAGGTACCGACACAAGCGCTACGCCTGATGTAGCTCCTGTGACGACACCTGTACAACCAGTGGGTGGTTTATTAGACTTCTTAAACGGCTGGAGACCTTCTCATTTAGTTACTGGTACACAAAGATCAGCAGAAAAAGATCTTCCACTAGAACAAAAGAGTAAAATGAAAATCTTTGCTCCTGAATTACTCGATTTTGATGAGCAAGAGATTGAAGATACAGATAATCAACACATGGCAGAAGAAATGGCTCTTGGCGTGCTCGAAGATGACGATAGCGAGCCAACATTTAAGCATGTAGATCCAGTCGACGCATTTGTTGGTGACATGACAGGATGGTCTAATCCTACTCCCCCAACAAATGGGGGTTCAATTTGGGGACCTTTTGCCCTCCCAAAATTTACTTTTGGCGCAAAAAAACAATCTCCACAATCTCGCACTCTGACAGCATCAGAAATTGAAGCTGTAGAAGATTTTGTTAAAGACGCTGTACCTACTGATTCAAAAACTGTTTCTAGTCTTGAACCAGTCCAACCACAACATGATCCGTTATCAGTTCCTGTACCACAAGTTGATCTCTCATCAGGATTGTTAGAACAATCTGGCGTGCGTCATCTCGCATCAACATCCCTTGAAGATAAAAGTGTCCAAAAATTTGTGAAGGACATCACCCTTAAACCAGAAGCAGATGCTACCTCACTTGATACTACTAAAAAAGCAGATGTTCAAGATTTTGTGCAAAAAATCGCAGAATTTGTTCCTGTTGAACTTGATTCATTACCAACACCTAACTCAAGCAATCATGTTGATGTTGAAACAGAACAACAAGAAAATGGCACTACAACCCCAGATATAACTCATGTTCCTGTTTTAGATGAAAGCTTGCATCAGCCAGCATCCCTAGATGCACCTGTCCAAATATTTGTACAAGACATGTTTGTTGGAACAAAAGATCCTGTTGAAATACCAAAAAATAATGTTGTTATCAGTGATGAACAACCCGCTGAACTTGGTTCAGTATCAACACCTGACTTAAGCAAGCGTGTTGAAACAGAACAACAAGAAGATAGCAGTATTGTTGATGAGTTGGATTACCAAAAAATACTGTTGATATCAGTGATCAACAACCAACTGACTCAAGCAGTCATGTTGAAACAGAACAACGAGACAATAGCACTACCGATGTAACTCCGGTGCAACATACAGCATCCCTTGATGAACCTGTCCAAATGTTTGTGCAAGACATGTTTGCTGGAACAAAAGATCCTGTCGAACTACCAAAAAATACTGTTGATATCAGTGATTCAGAACAACGAGACAATAGTACCACCACGTTAGATGTAACTCCGGTACAACATACAGCATCCCTTGATGAACCTGTCCAAATGTTTGTGCAAGACATGTTTGTTGCAACAAAAGATCCTGTTGAAATACCAAAAAATAATGTTGTTATCAGTGATGAACAACCCGCTGAACTTGGTTCAGTATCAACACCTGACTTAAGCAAGCGTGTTGAAACAGAACAACAAGAAGATAGCAGTATTGTTGATGATTTTGCCGGCCTTAAAATGGTGGTTGATGGATACGCTGTTAATCAAACGGGTCTCATGAAGCATGTGGCCGAAACTTTGGCCCAGATCAAACCCGATGTCATTACCAAATCTATGCTTGCGGTAGAACAAGCACCTAATGCGGATTTAATCATTCAAACTGGAATTGAAGTTACCTTATTTAAAAGGCTTGCCAATGATGCATCTCATTTTGCGCATGAATATGTTAAAGAAGCAGCCGGCAATATAATCCTTGCAAAAGTTGAAAATTATGAAGAAGTGGCTGAACTTTTACCAACAATGAATCCAGACAATGATGAATTGATTGGCTACTTAATAGTAGATCTTAAAAAAGCCATTGAGATTGCTGATAATTTAGATCGACTCAATCAATATGCAACATTGGTCGAAGAAAAATGCCAGCATATCGCAGAATCATTTCAAGCTCTTCAAGAACAAGCTGCTGATTTTGGCAAATTGCTTGCTGAAACTTCTGGCAACTCACTATCAAAATCTCAAGAAATAGAACTTGATGACATTTTAAGGACAACTGAAGATCTACTTGGACATACAATTGATCGAACACCATTGACTCAAAGAGAAAAGAAGGCTCTAGCGAAAGATCTTAATCTGAGTGAAATTGAAGCTTTAATGCGGTTGGATGAAAAACTTGGTCATGGAACACCTGAACTCGATTTATTTGATGATAGTTATTTTTCACTAGATGGATTGGAACCTAAGAGTTCAAATCCAACGGATTTAGGCGTTGATACTAAAAAGATCGTTGTTGAAAAACCAGTTCTGACAACATCGCAAAGTGAACTGATGGAATACTTTGACCAGATAGAAGACAGCCCTATCTCTGATAAAGATGTTGCTGCATTTGTCGAAGAACTTAACGGATTACCGATATCCCAAGTACAGCCGGCACAAGTACAAAGTAAACAACTTACAGAATCTGAGGTCGCATCTGTTGAAAGTTTCGTAAACGATGCAGTTCGTGCCCCTGTGCAAACTATTTCTGTTGAGCCAACACCTACAATTGATCCTCTGCTCGTACAGGAAGTTTCTGAACTGCGCAGGGAAATTGATGATATCAACAATGAACTTGCAGTATATAAAAAGCTGCTTGAAGAACAAGCTAAGCTCAAAGAACAAGCTGAAGTTGACGCTTTTACGCAAGATATCACAGCTCCTTCAACAGTACCTGTTGTACCACAAATTGAAAGTGATGATGTCGTTAATACATTTGTGAAAGACGCTGTAGGACCATTATTACCAAACTTGGTGCAGTCAGTTTTAGATATTTCTAAAGCACCAAACCCCAGTAATGGATTATTAACTGGCGCATCATTAGTTGATACTGTACTTGATACCCCACATCCACAAGAAGCTACAAAATTAGTAACTGATGTGATTGGTGACGTGCAAGGCATGATGAAAAATTCAAGCAATGCACAACCAACTCAAGCTGCAAGTATATTTAGCGGCTTATTTACTGGCGTCCTCAAGAATGTAGGTGGTGAACAAAAAGCTAAAAAGGCGTCTTTAATTACCTTTCAAAGTGCTACAGGTAATCTTCCTGTGATTGCACTACAACAACCACGTCGAGGAAGATTCGCAGCCCGAAAACCTCTTGACCAAAAAACCGTTGCACCAAAAGTTGTTAAAGAAAAAGTTGATGTAGAAGTTGATAAAGTAAAAGTTGATAACTTTCTTGATGATATTTTTGCTACTCAACCTGCAACAAATTCCACACCATCTTTAGTTGTGCCTGTTGTAGAAACTGTTGATCAAACGCAGAAGACTTTATTGCCAGCATCTTCACCAGTGCATAGTAGCGGTGAAAAGTCCGTACTCAGCACTAGTGATGTGATTCAACATGAGTCTGATATCGTTGGGCTAGATGTAAGTCCTCAGCCAATACGTGTTGATCTCCTTCTAGAAGCAAAACATCTTTTAGAGAATGCACAGTTGAAATTGGAAGTCGCTCAACAACAATTTGCCGAAGCAAAAGGCGAATTGACCATTTTATCTGAAAATGAAATTGTTGGAGCTGATCTTTTAGGAATTCAATTAGCAAATAAGGAACCTCATCAGCAAGCAGAAGCTGCTCTTAAATTAAAAGATGAAGCGAATGTAAAACTTCAACAAGCATTAAATGAAGTGAATGTTGAATTGCATGGTCCTTCCGATGAATCAGCAGCACCGACCGTTGAAGCTATCCAAATTGAATTGTCAAAACTGATAGTTGCAAACACCATCTCACCAGAAGATGGAAAACTTGGAGAAACAGATTTTGGTCAGATGATGATAAACATTGATAAACAAGGTCATTTCGATAAGTTCAAACAGATGAGTGATCGCATCGAGCACCTTGATAGTACTGCCAAAGCATGGAAATCGGTAAGCGATGCTTTTGATAACTTAGTAACAACTGAAAAAGCAGTGAAAGAAGCTGATATGCTTCATGCTGATGCGACAAAAGGATATGAAGAAATACAAGTTGACCAGTTGGTTCATGAGATGAACAGACAACATGTTGATTTACATGCTGGCGAGCAAACATTGCAAACAGCTGCACCAATACTGCCACAAATCGAAACTGTGGTAACTGGTGAAGCACATTTATAGTCATTCCCCCTGTCCATGGATGGACCCTTTTTAGACAATCTTTCTCCCATTGATTGTCTTTGAAGCCTTGTCCCCCGACAAGGCTTTTTTTTATCATTTTTCTTTAATGCTTTATATTTATACATCTCTATACGAAATGTCCTCCAGTTGGTAAACTACCCGCAAAAAAGAGAGAATCATATACATGCCCATTTTTCTGCGACATGATAAATGGCTTTTAATAGGCAGCCTCTGTGTTCTGTTTGGCTCCCTTTTCTGTGCATATCACTTTTATGCTAGTTGGCGTACATTAAGCGTCATTACCTTACCTGTGCCAGATTGCGATCTCCGCCAAGGCACCTGTTATTCAAGACTCCCGTCCGGTGAACGCATTGAACTCACAATAAAACCAACTCATATGCCGGTACTGACTTCTCTTCATTTGGAAGTAAAAACCGATAATATTCCCGTCAAAAAAATCTTTATCTATTTTAAAGGTGCTGAAATGAATATGGGCGAGTTTCGCTATACTTTATTGCATCAAAAGGATGGGGTTTATACTACGCAAACCATTTTACCTACTTGTATTCATGATCATATGGTTTGGCATGCTGTTATTCATATCGAAGCTTCAAACAAACGTTATAGTGCGCCGTTTGTGTTTATCAATCAAAGGCCAGAATCCACTTAACTCTTCGCCATTGGATTTTATGCTTTGTTGTCTTCGCCCTTTCGCAATCCTCATGTACTTTTATGTACACTCCGGTTACTCAAGGGCTTGACGCCTTGCCTAAAATCCAATTGCCGTGAGTTATTAACTAGTCATTCACTCGAGGATCAAGTTCACCTTTTTTATACTTGTCAGCCATTTTTTCTAAGCTTAGCACTTTAATTTTACTGGCTTGTCCTGCTGTACCAAAAGCTTCATAACGTGCCATACAAATATCACGCATCGCAATTGTTGCTTCTCCCAAGTATTTACGAGGATCGAATTCTTTGCCATTGGTTGCAAAGAAACGTCGTAATGTACCGGTAACAGCCATGCGTAAGTCAGTATCAATATTTACTTTACGAACGCCATGCTTAATGCCTTCTTGAATTTCAGACACTGGCACACCATAAGTTTCTCCCATTGTACCGCCATTCTCATTAATGATTTTTAACCATTCTTGTGGCACAGAAGATGATCCATGCATTACAAGATGGGTATCAGGGATCCGTTGGTGTATCGCTTTAATGCGTTCAATAGCCAAAATATCCCCTGTTGGTGGACGGGTAAATTTATATGCACCGTGACTTGTCCCAATGGCGATTGCAAGCGCATCTACTTTTGTTGCTTTTACAAATCTTGCTGCTTCTTCAGGATCGGTTAACAACATATCATGGGTTAATTCGCCCTCTGCGCCAGAACCATCTTCTTTATCTGCAGTGAGTGTTTCTAAAGAACCCAAACATCCTAATTCACCTTCAACTGATACGCCACATGCATGCGCCATGGCTACAGCCAAAGACGTTGTGTTAACGTTATACTCAAAATTGGATGGTGTTTTCATATCTTCATGTAAAGATCCATCCATCATAACAGATGAAAAACCCAATTGAATGGATTGCTGACAAATCGCAGGAGATGCGCCATGATCTTGGTGCATACAAACAGGGATATGTGGAAATTCTTCAATAGCAGCTTCAATTAAGTGTTTTAAAAAGCGAGATCCCGCATATTTTCTTGCGCCCGCTGAAGCTTGAACAATCACGGGGCTATCCGTTCTATCTGCAGCTTCCATAATAGCGCGCATTTGTTCTAAATTATTCACATTAAAAGCAGGTACACCATAACGATGTTCGGCAGCATGATCTAGCAGCTGTCGTAAAGTAATTAATGCCATATCGTATTCTCCACTGTTAATATAAAAGTTAGGCTGTTAAAATTTTTAATGCGTTGGTATAACCACCCACACCTAATACATCACCCTTTGTCACAATCACTTTATCTCCAGGGGCTAAAATGCCCTGTGTGATAAGTAAATCTAATGCTGAACGTGAAATTTCCCAAGGTTTATATCGTGTCACATCAAATTCAACCGGATAGACGCCGCGAAATAATGTCATGCGTCCACAAGTGACGCCGTGTCTGCTTAATGCGTAAATAGGGATCCCAGAACGCACTCGTGACATCCATAATGGCGTCGAACCCGATTCCGTTAAAGCGACTATCGCTTTAATTGACACGTGATTGGCAATGTACATTGCTGCCATTGCAATGGCTTTATCATGTCTTTCAAATTGAGCATCATCCCTACGTGGAACACGTGCAATTTTATGACGTTCTGAGGCAATGCAAATTTCATCCAAGCTTGATATTACTTGAACAGGAAAATCACCTGTTGCCGTTTCAGCAGATAACATCACAGCATCTGTGCCATCTAATATTGCATTGGCCACATCGGATACTTCTGCACGAGTAGGAATGGGGTTTTTTATCATCGATTCCATCATTTGCGTTGCAGTAATGACTGCTTTGTCATTAAGCCTTGCACGATGAATAATTTCTTTTTGAATTCCAGGTAACTCCGCATATCCCATTTCAACCCCCAAATCGCCCCGAGCGACCATCACCGCATCACTGGCTTGGATGATTTCATCAATGTTATCAATGGCTTCAGCTCGTTCAATTTTGGCCACAATTTGCGCATTACTGCCTGCTTCCATAATTAAACGCCGCGCCTCAATAATATCATTGGCCGTTTTTGGAAACGAAAGGGCAACATAATCAACTGGTTGAGTGGCAAGAAATTGAATGTCGTTTATGTCTTTCTCGGTTAAGCTAGGCGCTGTTAAGCCACCTCCTTTACGATTAAGACCTTTATTGCTGGTTAACTTCCCACCCACGACTACCGTGCATTCAATCGCAGAGCCAGCAACCTTGTTCACATTCAAAACGATGCGGCCATCATCTAATAACAGCTGATCACCACTTGAAACTTCTTGAGGAAGTGTTTTGTAATCCAAACCAACTATCTGTTCATTACCAGCATTGGTATCATGAACAGCATCTAAAATAAAAGTTGCACCTTCTTTTAAAATAATTCCTTCATTATTTAAAAATCGTGCAATACGAATTTTAGGGCCTTGTAGATCTACTAAAATTCCAATAATTTTATTGAGTTCTTTAGCACAGGATCTGGCTAAAGCTATGCGCGCTTGTTGCTCGGTATGTCCACCATGAGAGAAATTTATTCGAACTAAATTTACACCCGCCTGTAAAAGGCCAAGCATTTTTTCACGAGGATCAGTTGAGGGGCCGAGTGTCGCAATAATTTTGGTACGACGAGGTCTTATTTTCATTGTGTAATTGCTTTCTCTTGTTGTTTTTGTAATGCCAGAACAGCAGGAAGAACTTTTCCTTCGATAGCCTCTAAGAAAGCACCACCGCCTGTTGAAAGATAGGAAATTTTATCTTGAACTTGAAATTGCTCAATCGCAGCTAGCGTATCACCGCCACCTGCAACGGAATAAGCATCGCTTGCTGCAATGGCTTTGGCTAAATTTTTTGTTCCTTCAGAAAAGGGAGCAAATTCAAAAACCCCTACAGGACCATTCCACAAAATAGTTTTGGCTTGATGAATACAATCGGCTAAACTTTTTTGAGACGCTGGACCAATATCAAAGATTTTATCTTTCCCTTGCACATCGTTGCATGATTTCACCAACGCTTTGGCATCTTTTATTAATTGTTCACCAACTACCACATCTACTGGCAACCAAATTGTTTTATCCAATTTTTGTGCTTTTTCCAATAATGCTTTAGCTGTCGGTACTAAGTCCTGTTCAAAAAGAGACTCTCCCATTGGAAAACCTTTAGCCGCTAAAAAGGTGTTGGCAATCCCACCCCCAACAACTAGCGTATCCACTTTATCCAATAGATTTGTTAATAACTTCAATTTTGAAGAGACTTTACTGCCACCCACAATAGCCACAACGGGTCTTTGTGGATGAATTAAGACTTGATGAATCGCTGTTAATTCTTTTTGCAACAACGGTCCAGCGCAAGCAACCTCTGCAAAACGAGCAACGCCCACAGTAGAGCTTTGAGCACGATGTGCCACAGCAAAGGCATCCATCACAAAAACTTGGCATAAGGCCGCCAACTTTTTAGCCAATTCATCTGAATTTTTTTCTTCCCCAGGCAGAAAACGTACGTTTTCTAAAAGAGCGACCTCACCTGATTGTAATGCTGGAATATCTTGATCTAATTGAAAAAGAGGAACGGATTGACCTAAGCATTTGCTTAAATAGATGGCGATGGGTTTTAACGAAAAAGCTTCATCAAAATGTCCCTCGATTGGTCTACCTAAATGAGACATCAAAATGATCTTGGCTCCCATTTTTTGAGCTTGCTTGATGGTAGGCAAAGCCGCATCAATTCTTGCTGTATGGCTAATGTTCCCATCAAGCATGGGAACATTAAAATCTTCTCGAATCAAAACCCATTTGTCTTTGAGAGAGACCTTATCCATGGTTAGCATGTTATTTCGCCTCAACCATTGCCTTCGCAGTATCAAGCATACGATTGGAGAATGCCCATTCGTTGTCATACCAAGCTAAAACTTTTACTAAATTGCCAATCACTTTAGTTTGAGTAGAATCAAACACAGCAGAATAGGCATTGTGATTAAAATCAATCGAGACCAATGGCGCATTATTATAACCCAGAATCCCTTTCAACTCGGTTTCTGACGCTGCTTTGAGAATTTTATTAACTTCTTCAACACTAGCTGCTTTTTCAACAATAATAGATAAATCGACTACAGAAACGTTAATGGTTGGAACACGAATTGCAAAACCATCAAGCTTGCCTTTTAGCTCAGGCAATACCAAACCAATAGCGCTCGCAGCACCTGTTTTAGTTGGTATCATCGAGTGCGTAGCAGAACGTGCACGTCTTAAATCTTCATGATAAACATCAGTTAATACTTGATCGTTTGTATAAGCGTGAATGGTTGTCATCAAACCACTTTGAATTTTTAATTTTTCATGCAATGGTTTTACTAATGGCACTAAACAATTTGTTGTGCAAGATGCATTGGAAACGATGGTATCGGAAGCTTTCAATACCTTCTGATTCACGCCGTAGACAATAGTCGCATCAACATCATTACCAGCAGGAGCTGAAATTAATACTTTTTTTGCACCTGCTTCCAAATGAGCTTTTGCTTTATCACGTGAGGCAAAAAAGCCCGTACACTCAAATACAACATCAATATCCAATTTTTGCCAAGGTAGTTTTGCTGGATTACGCTCAGAAAGCACTTGAATTTCATCACCATCAATGATAAGACTACCATCTGATCCCACAGTGACTGTTTTTTGAAATTTACCATGTGTTGTATCGTATTGCGTTAAATGGGCATTAATATTGGTATCACCCAAATCATTAATGGCGACAATTTTAAATTCTTTTTGTCTTCCTGATTCATACAATGCACGTAGTATATTGCGACCAATTCTTCCGTAACCATTAATTGCAATTTTAATTGTCATGTGAAACCTCACTTAGCAATGTATTTACTGTTTTGACGATATTTTCAACTGTTAACCCAAATGCTTTATAAATATGTGGCGCAGGCGCAGATTCACCATATCTATCAATGGCGATAATACGACCCATTGGGCCTATATATTTATGCCAGCACAAACTAGATCCTGCTTCAACGGCAACACGCTTTGTTAACATTGGGGGCAATACGCTATCTCGATATTCTTTATCTTGTGCATCAAAGACTTCCCAACATGGCATTGAAACTACTTGCACTGCAATATTTTTCGCTTGCAATTGTTTGGCACTTTCAACACATAAAGAAACTTCCGAGCCCGTGCTTAACAAAATCACTTCTGGCTCGCCCTGACAAGGAAGTAGGATATACCCACCGCGATGGATATTTTGCAGCATTTCGTTATCTCTTTTTTCAGCAGGAAGAGCTTGCCGTGACAATATTAATGTCGTTGGTCCATCTACTCTTTCAATTGCAGCCTGCCAAGCCACCACTGTTTCAGTGGCATCACAAGGTCGCCAATTATGTAATCCTGGCGTTGCACGAAGCATCGTTAAGTGTTCAATGGGTTGATGCGTTGGACCATCTTCCCCTAAACCAATCGAATCATGACTAAAAACGAAAATTGAACGCTGTTGCATTAATGCTGCCAAACGAACCGCATTACGCATGTAATCAAGGAAAGTTAAGAATGTGCCACCATATGGAATAAAACCACCATATAACGCCATGCCATTCATCATCGCAGCCATCCCAAACTCTCTGACACCATAATGCAAGTAATTCCCATGTGCATTTTCATGTGTGATGACTTTTGAACCACCCCATGCGGTTAAGTTAGATTCAGTTAAGTCTGCAGAGCCGCCAAGCATTTCAGGTAACAATTCACCGATGCTTTCTAAAACAAGCTGGGATGCTTTACGTGTAGCCACAGCTTTTTCTGCGTTTTGCGTGGTCATTGTTAAATTTTGCAGATGATCTTTCCAGGCAGCCGGTAACTTTTTCTGAATTCGGCGCTTCAATTCTTCTGCTAATTGCGGATGTTTGGTTTGATATTGCGCAAATAATGCATTCCAATTTGCCTCGAAGGCTTTGCCTTTTTCACGCGCATCCCATGCTGCTTTATATTCTTCTGGAACCACAAATGGCGGATAGTGCCAACCTAAGGTTTCTCTGGCCGCGTTGATTTCTGATTCACCCAGTGCGGCACCATGGCACTTTTCTTTACCTTGCAGATTGGGCGCGCCAAAACCGATGATGGTACGACAACATATCAATGTTGGCTGTTCTTTATTGGCGCGAGCTGCATCAATTGCAGCAGAAATTGCTTTTGCATCATGTCCATCGACATCGCGAATAACTTGCCAACCATAGCTTTCAAATCTTTTCGCCGTGTCATCGCTGAACCATTTTTTCACCGGACCATCAATGGAGATCCCATTATCGTCCCAAAATGCAATTAATTTACCTAAACCGAGTGTACCTGCAAACGAACAAGCTTCATGGGAAATACCTTCCATTAAGCAACCATCACCCAAAAAGGCATAAGTCCAATGATCGATGATTGGGAAACCTTCACGGTTAAATGTCGCACTCAAGGTACGTTCAGCAAGTGCCATCCCTACCGCATTGGCGATACCTTGCCCTAATGGTCCTGTGGTTGTTTCAACACCTGGGGTAATACCAAATTCTGGATGGCCGGGTGTTTTAGAATGCAATTGTCGAAATTGTCTTAAATCTTCCATTGAAACGTTATAGCCCGTTAAGTGCAATAACGAATACAGCAGCATTGAACCATGCCCATTTGATAAAACAAAACGATCACGATTCATCCATGTTGGGTTTTGCGGATTATGTTTAAAAAAATCAGTCCATAGCACTTGGGCAATATCGGCCATCCCCATTGGCATACCAGGATGTCCAGAGTTAGCTTTTTGCACGGCATCCATACTGAAGGCTCGAATTGCATTAGCTAATTGACGGCGGGAAGGCGCGACCATGAACATCTCCTCGAACAAAATTTGTCATTAAGATTACATAATACGTGGGAAAATAACCGGCAAATTATATCACCTGACTAGAAAAGTCCCTACTCTTTCCTAGTCTCACAGCCATCTGTTTCTTTAATTTCTTAGATTTAAGACCCTCACCCTAGCCCTCTCCCGCAAGGGGAGAGGGGATAGTTGAAAAAGCCTATTTCCATTTGATTGAACATCCCTGACTAGGGATCTGATCTTTTGGCCCTTTACCCGTCGCAATTACCATTTGCATGGCTTCAACCAGCTCTCTTTTTGAGCCAACAGGAGCAGTTTTGATACCACTTTCGTCTAATCGGCCTCGATATTGCAGTTTTAAGTTAGAGTTATACCCAAAAAAGTCGGGGGTGCACACAGCACCATAGGCTTTCGCCACTTCTTGCGATTCATCAACTAAATAAGGAAAAGGAAATTGCATTTCGCTAGCGATGCGCTTCATGTTTGGATAGCTATCTTCAGGGTAATCGGTAGGATCATTTGAACAAATAGCAACACAACCAATTTTTGCCAGCTGCAATGTCCGTGTATCTTCAATTAATCGGCGTAATATTGCTTTGACGTATGGGCAATGATTACAAATAAACATGACCAACAGCCCATTCTGCATAGAGCAATCCGCCAAACTATAGTATTTGCCATCAACCCCTAATAATCGAAAATCGGGTGCCATTTTATTAAAATCACATACAGGCGTTTTCAGCAATGCCATTCATATCTCCTTTCTCGCCTACTTAAAAGGCACAGTATATAATCAAAGCTCATGAACTAAAGGACTAGCCTTGCGTCACAACGCAGAGTATACCAACCAACAAGGATTATCATGTCAAATTATCGTTTGTTTACCTCTGAATCTGTTTCCGAAGGTCACCCAGACAAGATAGCAGATCAAATATCTGATGCTGTGTTAGATGAGATCCTAAAGCAAGACCCTCAAGCGCGAGTTGCCTGTGAAACCTTTACCAAAACAGGCATGGTACTTGTCGGCGGCGAAGTACGTACAAACGCATGGGTTGATATTGAAGCCATTACTCGTCAAGTTGTTAAAGATATTGGCTATAATCATTCCGATCTTGGATTTGATTATGAATGCATCGCGGTACTCAATGCCATTGGCAAACAATCACCTGATATTGCGATGGGTGTCGATGAAACAGAAAATCATGAACAAGGCGCAGGTGATCAAGGCTTGATGTTTGGTTATGCAACCAATGAAACTTCCGTTCTGATGCCAGCTCCTATTACCTACGCACATCTTTTAATGATGCGCCAAGCCTTTGTGCGCAAACAAAATATTCTGCCATGGCTAAGACCAGATGCAAAAAGTCAAATTACCTTTAAATACGACAACGGCAAACCCATCAGCATTGAAAGTATTGTTTTATCCACACAACATGATCCAGATATGTCTCATGCACAAATATGTGAGGCTGTGATGGAAGAGATCATTAAACCGGTTATTCCAAAAGAATGGTTGCATAAAAATACCGTCTATCACATCAATCCAACAGGACGTTTTGTCATCGGTGGCCCACATGGCGATTGTGGATTAACAGGCAGAAAAATTATTGTCGATACTTATGGTGGAATGGCACATCACGGCGGGGGAGCCATGTCTGGCAAAGATGCCTCAAAAGTGGATAGATCTGCAGCTTATGCTGCCCGTTATGTTGCAAAAAATATTGTTGCAGCTGAACTTGCCGATAAGATTGAAATACAGGTTTCATATGCCATTGGTGTAGCAAAACCTACTTCAATCGCTGTTGATACATTCGGTACTGGGAAAATTCCAGATGAGCAAATTATTGCTCTTATTCAAGATCATTTTGATTTACGTCCAAAAGGTATTGTAAAGATGTTGGATTTACTTAAACCTCATTATCAAAAAACAGCCGCTTATGGTCATTTTGGACGTGAAGAGATAGGTTTCACTTGGGAAAAAACTGACAAAGTTGCCATTTTACGTGATGCGGTATTTGGATAAAGGCCAACATGACAATGCCATCAAATGCAATAAACAACAATGATTTCTGGATTGCTGATCTTAGCCTTTCACAATGGGGGCAACAAGAAATAGCAATTGCACATACAGAAATGCCTGGGTTAATGGCTTTGCGTGAACAATATGCCAAAACCAAACCCTTAAGTGGGGCACGCATTGTTGGCTGCTTGCATGTGACAATTCAAACCGCAGTGTTAATTGAAACCCTCATTGCATTAGGAGCATCTGTACGCTGGTCATCTTGCAATATTTTTTCAACACAAGATCACGCCGCTGCTGCTCTTGCCCAACAAGGCATTCCCGTCTTTGCCAAAAAGGGCGAAACCGAAGAAGAATATTGGTGGTGTATTGAGCAATCTCTTAATGGTAAAGATGGCTGGCGACCTAATCTTTTATTAGATGACGGTGGTGATCTCACAAAAATAGTTCATGAAAAACATCCTACGTTGTTAAAAGATATTAAAGGACTTTCAGAAGAAACGACGACGGGTGTTCATCGTTTATATGAAATGGCAAAAATGGGTACCTTACAAGTGCCTGCTATTAACGTCAATGACTCGGTGACTAAATCTAAATTTGATAATCTTTATGGATGTCGTGAATCTTTACTCGATGGCATTAAACGTGCAACAGATGTCATGATTGCAGGTAAAATTGCTGTAGTACTTGGCTATGGTGATGTCGGCAAAGGTTGTGCCCAAGCATTTCGAGGTTTTGGCGCAACAGTATGGGTGACGGAAATTGATCCCATTTGTGCTTTGCAAGCGGCCATGGAAGGATACCGCGTTGTTACGATGGATGAAGCGGCATCAATCGCTGATATTTTCGTCACAGCCACAGGCAATCATCATGTCATCACCCATGATCATATGAAAAAGATGAAGCATCAAGCTATTCTTGCCAATATTGGTCATTTTGACTCAGAAATTGATATTGCTTCTCTTAGACAATATGTTTGGGAAAATATTAAACCACAAGTGGATCATGTCATTTTTCCAGATGGGAAACGCATTCTCTTGTTAGCAGAAGGCAGACTCGTCAACTTGGGATGTGGCACCGGACATCCTAGCTTTGTCATGTCAACTTCTTTTACCAATCAAGTGCTAGCCCAAATTGAATTATGGAAAAATAATTCTTCCTACCCCATTGGTGTACATACCCTGCCTAAACACCTTGATGAGCAAGTGGCCAGGTTGCATCTTGAGAAAATTGGTGCAAAACTAACTGTCTTAACAAAAGAACAGGCAACCTACCTTGGCGTGAATGTTGAAGGTCCTTATAAGCCAGAATATTATCGATATTAAATAAAACCGAGTAAAATGAAATTTATCCCCCGGATTTACTATCCACACCCCTTACATCATGGTGAACAAATTGTTTTAGAAAAAACAATCGCCCATTATTTAACGACCGTTCTACGTTTAAAAGATAAGGAACAGGTGATTTTATTTAATGGGTTGGGTGGAGAATATTCTGCAATATTGACGCTTGATAAGAAAAAAGCTTGTGTTAGCATTCTTGATCATACCCCCATTTCTCGAGAATCTCCATTGCAGCTTCATCTGGGCCAAGGGCTTGCTCGTGGAGATCGCATGGATACCGTCGTTCAAAAAGCAACTGAGCTTGGCGTCATGAGTATTACCCCACTTATTACTAAAAATTGTGCTGTAAAATTAGATGATGAAAGAAAAGAAAAGCGTTTACAGCATTGGCAAAATATTGCCATTAGTGCCTGCGAACAAAGCGGGCGAACAGAAATTCCTGCCATTTTTTCTCCAATTTCAATGCTTGAATGGTGCCAACAACCATTTCAGGGGCTCTCTCTTTTCTTTGATCCTCATTCAAAAACACCATTGAATTCATTTTCACCAACCAACGCGATAAGGATTGCGATTGGACCAGAAAGTGGATGGGATGAACAAGAATCTGCTTTTATGTTAAAACAAGGCTTTGCTAGCGCAACGCTTGGTCCTCGGATTTTACGCACTGAAACCGCAAGTATTACCGCACTTAGCATTCTTCAAGGTTTGTTTGGTGATTTTGCTTGATATGTGGTTTCAACCGTTTTTGAAATTTCAACAAGATCCAGCAAAACAACTTCTGTGCTTTGTATCTGATCTATAGCATCAGTCATTGTAGATAATGCTGCTCTTTGCCTGTCCCTATCAATCCAGGTTAGCTCCTCTGGCTTGATCTTCAGTCTTATAGGATGATTTTCAATAATAAAAGCAAAATAGGGTGGCTTATTCGTATCTACATAAAGGGCATTAATGACTGCATATTTTGGTAGTGTTGTAATTTTACTTTGTGGTTTCAAATCAGGAGTGACAAGAGGTAATAATAACTCTCTCCATAGTAATGATCCAAAGCCTTTGTCTTGAATAAATTCATATTCCACACCATTTAAAGAACCCAATTCAGCTACAGCAACAATGGGCAATATATAATTTTCTGAGCCAAAGGGGAGCAACATACATTCAATATAAGTCGTGTTATCCATTATCATGGCGCTCATATTTTCTTAGCAACTCTAGCAAATCTTCTTCTAAGTACGGTTTACACAAATAATCATTTGCACCAACACTCATCGCTCTTAATCGATGCTTCTCTCCTGAGCGTGAAGTTATCATAATGACGGGAATATTTTTATATTCTGGCAAGCTTCTCATTTTTTCAACAACTTGAAAGCCGTCCATCCTAGGCATTTCGATATCTAGCAATACAATGTTAGGTACTGTGTGGGTCATGACTTCAAATGCTTCCATACCATCTTTTGCAGTAAGGGGCTTGTAAAAATGTCTCTTTAATAATCGGCTCGTTACTTGTCTGACGGTCATGGAGTCATCCACAATTAAGATAACCGTATTTGCTTGTTTTTCTATATTCAATGGGTTGGTAGGTTTTACTTCAAGTGGTTTTTGTCTATGCGACTTTGCTTGTGCACATTGAACCAAATATTGTGCATGCAACACTAATACAATTTTCCCATCACCAAGAACCGAAACACCTGATATTTCTTTAACATATTGTAATTGTGTTCCCAAAGGCTTAATCACTATTTCCCGGCTGCCAATTAATTTATCAATAACAAAGGCAACACGTTCAAATTCTGATTGTAAAAAAATCACTGGCAAAACATCCATATCAACATCATTTGCTTCCCAATCTCTCTCAAGTAATAGATCACCTAAATAAAAAAGTTCAAAAGACTCATTCGCATATTGAATGATATTATTTGTTTTAAATTTTTCATTGATTTCTTTTATTCTCATTCGAGTGATCCCTCTAAGATGCGCTAAAGGGATTGAATAGAGTTGATCATTTACAAGAAAAATTAAAGCTTGATTTAAAGATAAACTAAATGGCAAACGAATAGTAAAATACGACCCTACCATTTTTTGAGTATCAAGTCGTAACACGCCTCCTAATTTATTGACCTGGGCATTCATCACATCTAAACCAACTCCCCGACCTGAAATTGGCGTAACAACGTCTTTCATTGAGAATCCAGGTAAAGATATTATTTGAATAAGATCGGCTTTTGTCATACTGAGCCTTGGATCCCATAATTTCTTTTCTATTGCCTTTTCTTTTACCTTTTCAATATCTATTCCCTGGCCATCATCTCCTAACTCAATCACAATCTCATTATCTTGTCGGTACATTGATAAGGTGATTACCCCATATTCTGGCTTATTCATAAGTTTTCTTATCTGGGGCGCTTCGATACCATGATCAACTGCATTACGAACCATATGTTCTAAACCAGGAGTCAGTCTTTCCAAAATTTTTCTATCGATCTCGCCTTGTGCTTTGATACACTCTAACCGAACTTCTTTGCCCAGTTCATGCGAGACTTGTCTTACAACTCGCTTTAATCTCGGGATAATGCTGTCTATTGAAATTAATCTTGCATGCCTAATACCTTCTTCTAAACTTCTCGCCGATCGACCTTGTTCAAGAAGATGTCCTTCAAAACTACGCATTGAATTCATTACTGAGTTATTTAATTCTTCCAAAAAATTTAGTTTATCCACAAGTAATCGTGTAGATTGTTGTAAAAACGAATACCTATCGAATTCCAAAATATCAAATTCTTCGTAACTTTTCTCATTTAACACTGTTTGATACATTCTCAGGTTCGTATCTGCTTTTACCTGCAAATAACGCATTTGTTCTTGAATGAGTTTAACTTCCTTTGCCATGTCTGCTAATGACTCATGTGCCACACCCAACTGTTGTTCCATATGGGAGCGTGTAATGTTGATTTGGCCGGCAAGTTTGCTAAATTTTTCAAGCATGTCTGATTTAATACGGATAATTTCAGAACCGCTTTGCTCATTTTTATTCATTGAAGAAAAGTCAAGAGTCATGCTATCGGTCTCTTGTGATTGCTCTTCTTGTGATTGAATAAAATCATTGACAGGATGTAAACACAATTTCAATTGTGTAATGGGAATATCTTCATCCTGAGGCAAACCGGACTTTGATAATGCATCAATATAAAAATTCAAATAATCTACGGCATGCTGTACTTCTTTTAAAATATTTTCACTGACTGACAACTCATTAGCATGCAATTTTTGAATAATTTGCTCTAAACAATGCACATATTCACTGATTGGAGCTAACCCTATCATTCTTGCACTCCCTTTAAGGGTATGCAACTCGCGTAGGATTATTTCTAGAAATTTAGGCTGTAAATGAGATGAGCGCCATTGCTCAAAATAATTATTGACAGCATCAAGAATATCATGCGCTTCTTCAATAAATATTTGAATAAGTTCATCATCGTATTTCATGAAAATCCCAAGAAAAGACTTATTGTCCCCAAGCTTGTTCTTTTGGTAGCCCTTCTTCTGTACTTATGCCGTCAGTCATTTGAGTATCATCACGTTCTTGTACAGGAAGTTTAAACCCTGCTACGGAATCACGTAATTCAATAGCAAGCTCAGCAAGATGGCCAATGGAAGCCGCTGTCGTCATGGTGCCAGAGGCGGTTTGTGTCGTAATTTCTTGAATGACGCCCATGGTTTTTGAAATTTTACTTGCCGTCACGGCTTGTTGTTGAGCTTCATTTGAGATATTTTGTATCAATTCAGCCAGATGCAAAGAGACGCTTTCAATTTTTTCTAATGCCACACCCGCATCTTGAGCAAGACGAGCACCTTGAACAACTTCCGTTGTTGTCTGCTCCATGGATTTGACTGTTTCACTGGTATCATTTTGAATAGCATGCACCAAAGCTTCAATTTGTTTAGTGGCAAGACTTGATCTCTCCGCTAATCGTTGAACTTCTTCAGCCACAACCGCAAAGCCCTTACCTGCTTCCCCTGCCATCGCTGCCTGAATCGCGGCATTTAATGCCAAAATATTTGTTTGATCTGTAATATCATCAATCAATGATACGGTATCACCAATTTCTTGAGAACTTTCACCAAGGCGTTTAATTTGCTTAGCCGTTTCTTGAATTTGCCCCTTGATGCGCTCCATTCCACTGATAGTGTTTTGAACCATGTTCACGCCACTTTTGGCAATATTCACTGAATTTTCTGCAACAGCAGTACTTTCTGTGGCATTGGCTGATACATGCTCAATGGATGCTGCCATAGCGTTAATCGCCGCGGTTGCGCCTACAATTTCTTTTGCTTGATTTTCACTAGCTTGTGCTAGAAGTCGTGCAGTTGTCTGCGCTTCTTGAGCAGAAGCAGATACTTGTACGGCTGTATCATTAATGGTAAAAACGAGTTTGCGAAGCGCATTGATTGCATAATTGACAGATTCCGCAATAGCCCCTGTGATGTCTTCTCCAACAGTAGCATGTACAGTTAAATCACCATCTGCAAGATTGGCTAATTCATCCAATAATCGCCAAACTGCAGCTCGATTTGCTCTATGCTGGGCTGCTGTTTGTGCAAGACTAATTTTTGTATCAGAATAAAGTTGGTATGACATCCACAATAATAACACGATACAAATTGCACCAAGTAAATATCCAGAAAAAGGACCTATCATTCTTCTTTCAGAAGCTTTGGCATAAGAACGCAGTAACTCTGTTGCTTGATCAAGTAACGTTTGGCTACCTAAAAAAATATCGTAGGAAGCCGTGCGAACGAGCATTAATTGTTCTGAAATTTGAATAATTTGTTGGACATTTTCCTCAACATAACTAAATTTTTCTGCAATAACATCAAGTATTTTTCTTGCTTCGGGATCGGTTACTTTGCTCACGCCTAATGCTGCATTGCCTTCTCTCATTCCATTTAAATAACTGCCAAATAAATTGGCTTGTCTAGAAAAAGCATCTGCAGAATCAACCGCATCTTGACCACCTTGAAGTACTTTATCAAGATAACGCATGATACGTTCTGCAATCCACTTTTGACGGCTGGCAACTGAAACTTGATCACCAGGTGCATTATTTTTAAGGAGGATATCAACAACCTTATCGTATTCATTTTGCAATTGAGGAATAGTTTTGTTTAAATTTGTGGCGATTTGATGCAATTCTAGTAATGAATTTTGTCGACTTAAAATAGCATCCGTTTTCTCTCTTAACGGCTTCCAAGTTTCTTCTAAACGTAACAATTCACGGTGGCGAATATCTGCAGAGGTTGGCGGCAATCCTTTTTCAGGATCACCATTTATCAGTGCGTCCAATCCTTTATCAAACTCATCGCGTCGATTTCGAAGTAAACTAAAAGCATCTTGAACACCATCGGCAGCATTACTAGCATTTTTAGCCAAACTCTGTGATAAAATTCGTAACTCACCTGCGATACCAATATATTCTTTATCATTTTTGTCTTGTACGCTGACATACCAAAAATTGAGAAACATTAAGAGAATACTTAAGGCTAACAAAATACCAACAAAGGCATAATCTTTTTTAATGCCCGTTTGAAATAACGGTTCTTTATCAATAACTGCCATTGTTATTCCTCAACCTCGGGTATTTCATCTTCTCTTAAAGCGACATCACGAAATTGTGGATGCTCCATAATGGCTTTACAGCTAATGATGGGCAATTCTAAATGATCATTGACGAAAGCACCTGCAATAAAGGGAGATAATTCGTTTAGCGTCGATGACCATTCTTTCGTTTGATTTTCACTAGCAATGCGCTGTAGGCCCAACACTCTATCAACTAAAATTCCGGCATAGTCTTCATGATAGCGAATGACTAAGATCCTTGAGTGTAAAGTTAATACCGATAATTTACCTGTTAAAAATCCAGATAAATCTGTTACCGGAAATAATTCCCCTCGACAGGTTGCCATACCAAGCAACCAGGGTTTTACGCCAGGCACAGGAGCAAGATCAGGAACGCGCATGATCTCAATAACTTCCTCTAACTGAGCTAATAAAACCTGCTGTCCTGTTAAAAATGACACACCTACCCAATTATCAACTGATGTATCATGATAAGGTAAACTTTTAGCATGAGAGAGAATGGCTCTCTTAGCAGCAAGCAAGACTTCAAAAGGTGTATCTGGTTGTTGATAATGCATGCCATTGCCTTACAATATTCTCATCCCTTAGTCGCATCAGAATATAAGCGCCTAACATAAGAATAGCAGCAATGAACAATCATGTTACCTATGATGCATGATGAGCAGGATATGATTAATTTATCAGTACGAAAATTTCTCACCCAATCAACGCGTCACCCCTTTATCGTGACCGATCAGCAACGCTTTGCAAAAATGCTAATGTTGGCCGTTATATTCCATTTCTACTTGCTGTTGTCTTGGGGTGTTCCAAAAATCACAGCCGCACCTTTGAATAAAATGATGGCAACGGTATTGGATGTCACTGTGTTACCTGAAATCAATGATCAAACTATAGATGTTGCGACGCAAAAATTAGAAAATGAGAAAACCACACAAGCCAAAAAGCCTGCGGAGTCTATTAATGGTCCGGCTCTGATTTCGCAGGTACTCAAAGATAAAAACGTTGTTAGGAAAGAAACTCATGTTCGAAAAAGATCTATTTCGGCAGCAATGCACAAAAGTAGTGATGCGGCTTATCTTACGCGCTGGCAAAACTATGTTGAGCAATTCGGAAATGAGCATTATCCGGATATCGCACTAAAAAATAACTTAATGGGCGATCTCAGGTTGTTGGTTGCAATAAATAAAGATGGATCCGTCCATGAAGTCAAAATTCGTCAATCATCTGGCTCTTCCCAGCTTGATGAAGCGGCAATAAAACTTGTTTATGAAGCTGCTCCTTATGAGGCCCTCCCACCTGAAATTGCTCAAGATATTGAAATACTTGAAATTATCCGTACCTGGCAATTTCGTGGATCATTAACTACCTCATAAACTATGGTGACCTTATGCCTATCCCTCTACCTTCAAAACTTAGAACATAGTAAGATGACATATTAAGGGTGGAATGTGGGACCCTAGGGGTGTAATAATGAGTGTATATACTTCATTAAGAGATCATTTTCTTATCGCAATGCCAACAATGGCCGATCCGCATTTCTCTCACTCTGTCATCTATATATGTGAGCATTCCCCTGAAGGTGCCATGGGCATTGTGGTGAATATGCCTCTCAGTATTCATTTAGGCGATGTATTGCAAAATATGAATATAAAATCTGAAGACAATAAGCTTTCTGAAACACCAGTATTAGCTGGTGGTCCTATCCAACAAGAAAGAGGTTTTGTTATTCATCGCGGTGGCAACGAAAAATGGGAATCTTCATTGGCATTGACTAAAAGTATTAGCATCACAACTTCTAAAGATATTTTATTTGCCATTGCTAATCATAAAGGTCCTAGAGATATGATTATCGCTTTAGGATATGCGGGTTGGGAAAGTGGACAATTAGAACGAGAGATTGCTCAAAATACTTGGCTCTGCGGTCCTGCGGATCCCCAAGTCCTTTTTGATATCGCACCAGAAAATCGTTGGCGTGCAGCTGGCGCTTTACTCGGGGTGGATATGGACTGTCTATCCACCGAAGTGGGCCATGCCTGAAATTTTTGAGAGCCAATAGTGACAATTGAGGGTACATTTCTTGGTTTTGATTTTGGCACAAAGCGATTAGGCATTGCTGTTGGGCAATCTATTACCAAAACTGCAAGACCTCTTATTATTTTGTCAGTACATAAAGGCATTCCAAACTGGGATGAACTTGGCAAAATCGTTCATGAATGGTTACCTAAAGGTCTCATTGTCGGCCTCGCCTTGCAACCTGATGGATCACATTCGCAAACGAGCCTTAAAGCAGAAAAATTAGGCCGGCAACTTGAACATCATTTCAATCTTCCCGTTTATTATATCGAAGAAAGATTAACCAGCGTGGCCGCAAAAGAAAGAGCTAAAGAAACAAGCTCTTCTATTCTCATGCATCGAGATCTCGATGCTGTTGCCGCCGCAATAATCTTAGAATCCTGGTTTAATAGCACCCAAAGGAAATTTTAGCGCATGCTTCAATTTAATAAGCAAAAACGTTTAAAACATCTGCTCACCATCGATGGATTAAAAAAAGAACATCTCATAGAAATTTTAGATAGAGCAGAAACATTTTTTTCTCCCAACGGTGAAATCATTCAAACTGATATGCTGCAAGGAAAAACTGTTGCCAATCTTTTTTTTGAAGCCAGTACTCGCACGCGTTCAACTTTTGAACTGGCCGCAAAAAAATTGTCCGCAAGTGTTTTAAACCTCGATATTTCTCACTCTTCTACATCAAAAGGCGAATCCTTGCGTGATACTGTTCGCAATTTGGAGGCCATGCAGTGTCAACTATTTGTTATTAGACATGCAACCTCTGGTGCGACACATTTTGTGGCCCAACATGTAAATCCTAATGTTTCTATTATCAATGCCGGTGATGGATGTCATGCTCACCCTACACAAGCCTTACTCGATATGTTTACCATACGAAAACATCGCGGAGAGTTTCATAAATTGAATGTTGCCATTGTCGGTGATATTTTGCATTCTCGTGTTGCCAGATCGCAAATTCATGCATTAAATATTTTAGGTGCTGGTGAAATTCGCGTTATTGGTCCTAAAACGTTACTACCCAGCCATGCTGAACAATTAGGCGTTCATGTCTTTCATGATTTGCGACAAGGTCTGCAAGGCGTGGATGTTATTATGATGTTGCGTTTGCAACTGGAACGTATGCAACGAGCATTATTGCCAAAAGGCGGCGCTTATTACCGACAATATGGGCTCACCAGTGAAACTTTACGATTAGCAAACAAAGATGCCTTAATCATTCATCCAGGTCCTATCAACCGTGGTGTTGAAATCGAATCAGATATTGCAGATAGCCCAAATGCTGTGATCCTTGATCAAGTGACCAATGGCATCGCAGTTCGTATGGCTGTGATGTCACTATTAGTTGAAAATGCCAAAAAATCTTTATAGGGTGCTCATGAAAATTGCAATAAAACATGGCCGCGTTATCTGCCCAGCAAACAAAATAGATACGATTACCGATATCGCCATTGAAAATGGTAAAATTACCCATATTGGCAAATTGGATCCTGCTTTTGCAGCAGAGAAAACCATTGATGCCCAAAACAGATGGGTGCTGCCAGGTCTGGTTGATATCTGCCATAGACCACAAATGCAACATCCTCATGGAACCACGTTACAAGATGAGGCTGTCGCTGCGCTTAAAAGGGGAATCACTTCACTTTGTATTCCACCCGATGGTGAGCCTATCGTCGATAATACAGCCAGTGTATTACGATTAATTAAACAAGGTGATATATCCTTACCTAGCATTTACCCCATAGGCGCATTAACTTCGCGCTTAGAAGGGGAATCCATTGCTGATCTTACTGCGTTAATGGATGCAGGTTGTATTGCTTTAAGCAATGCACAAAAGCCTGTTAAAGATTTACAAATTTTACGCAATTGTTATGAATATGCTGCAAGCTTTAATCTCCCTATTGTTATCTCGCCTCAAGATAACCATCTTGCAAAAAATGGCGTGGCGCATGAAGGGGTAGTTGCCACACGATTAGGGTTGCCTGGGATCCCCTACACAGCAGAAACTATCGCCGTTGCACAACATCTATTATTAATTGAGCAATGTGGCGTTCGCGCACATTTCACTTGTCTATCTAGCGCAGCGGGCGTTGCACAAATTAGAGAAGCTAAAGCAAAAGGTTTACAAGTCAGCGCTGATACAGCTATGCATATGTTGCACCTAACTGAAATGGATGTCAGCAGTTTTGATGCTAATTGTCATTTATATCCTCCTCTTCGCAGCATTCGTGATCAAGAGGCGTTATTACAAGGGGTAATTGACGGCACCCTTGATGCCATCTCTTCTGACCATCGACCGTTAGAAACCATTGCAAAACTCGCTCCTTTTGGTGATACAGAACCAGGCTTAAGCGCTCTAGATACTTATTTATCTTTAGGCATACATCTTGTACATCAGAAAAAATTAGATGTAACCACACTGATTCATGCACTCACCCATCGCGCGGCGACTCTATTTCAACTTCCTGCGGGTACCCTTTCTGTTAACGCTTGTGCAGATATTTGTATTGTTGATCCAGAACATTATTGGGCTGTGGGAGATAGTCGCATGCATAGTAAGGGTAAAAATTCCCCTTTCAAAAGCTGGGAAATTCCTGGACTTGTCACTCATACCATATTGAAAGGAAATCTCGTATATGAATACTAGGTTGTTTTAATTGATATCTTTTTCATCCCAACCCCTGTTAAATCATTATCATCATCTAGTGCTAGATGCGCCACATGTAGCCAAAGCTGCCCTGCCTGGTCACTATGTTATTATTGATAAAAAATTCGCCTGTTATGTGTTAGGGCAGCAAAATGGATTAGAAATAATTGTCGATGCATCTGAAATGGATTATCTTCAAACAAAAAAACAAGTAGAAATATCTTCGCTACAAGGCGAAGCATTCTCTTTACCAAATAAAAACCAACTTTATTTAGTGACAGCCGAAGATGAAGGATTAAGCGCTGTTGTTTTTTATTGTAAAAAATATCGTGCCGAATTTCATGGATTAGTGTTAGTTGGATCTTCGAAAACATTTCCCTTTGCACCATGTCCATCAAAACTCGTGATCCCCTCCTTGCCTTCAAATGTCATTGCCTCTATTCCCTTATTAGAAGATTGGGGTGTGCCAAATCGTTTGGCAAGTATACAAGAGGCTCCTGGCGTTTACGAAGGCACCGTAGAAGATTTAGCAAAAATGTGGTTATCTCATGCTCAAACAAATATTTTTAAAGTATCTATCCCTTCATTAAGTCATTCTTCAATTCTTTGATTTATCCTTTGTCATGTCCTGGTCTCTTCTTATCTTTTAAAACTTGTTGTGGAGCGACTCTTTCCATTTCTTCTCTCGCTCTTTTGTGAATTATACTATTTAAACTCTTATCATTGATGATGGTAGTCAAATATTCTGCTATTTCACGAGGTGAGTTCTTCTGTAGTAATTCACCTTTTATTTTAGCTACTTGGTTCTTTACTGCCACAAGGTGAACCTGAGCATGTTGATGCTTTTGGGTGCCCGTCAATCCAGGACTTATTAAATTCTCAAAATTTTGAATAACTTTTGCTCTCATTTTTTCAAAGGGTACCCGTGAAGAAACGGCTGGTAGCTCTGGTAGCAAGGGCACCGATTTGGATGGCTTTTGAGTCGCATCAGATACCCTCTGTCCTGTTGTGGACAATCGTACAAGGGGAGCGCGATGAGTGGATTGTTCGTTGTTTGCAACACTATCAATTCTTTTCTTTTGAGCTACAAGATCTTGCATGCTTTCAACAGAAATCTCCATATCGGGAAATAATTTATCTAAGCTTTTAAAAAGTGATGCTAAATGAGGAATTTCTGCTTGAAATTTAGCATCTCTTGATTTTTCAAAGACAGCATAGGCATCTTGGAAGGCATTTCCTACCTTAAGAAGCTCGCCTTTTTGGTATTGTTTGTGAATCATATCTCGAAATGTATTGAGTAATTCGATTTTAAAGTTATTGGATTTATTGGCTCCTTTCGCCTTTTTAATGAGTTCATCAATTTTATTCAACTTAACTTTTTGAGTCACGACATCTTTTAATGCATTAAGAGTTAGAAGTTTATCTTCAGATTTTTTAATATTTTGTTTATTGAATTCTATTTGGCGTTTTAACACATCTGTTTGAGTTGCTGTTGATATAGCCTTTTGATTTTTATTCAAGTTTTCATTATCGCTGGCAAGCTTTTGTGTATATCTTTCCTCATAAACTTGAGAAGCCTTTAAAAATATTTTTATTTCAGATGAAGACATTTTCGTTAAAGGGTATGTATGGAACATCTTTCTAATATCTTCGAGATCCAGCGAACCTTCTTCGACATTGTGTAACATGGACTTTACCAATGCTGAGAATTTTTTTGTAGAAGGCAAGCGTCTGCTTGAATAAGCGCTTAAGTCCGCCTCAAACTGTTGTTTCAGTTTTGCTTTATCTGCAGAACGTCCTGCTTCATTAAGGCCTTCAACAACAGCTTCTATTTTAGGTGCTGCTTTTCTAAGCGATATAAGCCTGTTATCTTCTTCCGGTAAAGTCTTCATGAATTCCCTTATCAGTAAGGGATATTTCCCCATTCTTTGCATTGGTGTTGTTAAATAAGATGCTAAGTTCAGAGGTTGTCTGTCTTGTTTATCTCTTTTTATAAATTCTACAAATTTCATATTTATCAGATCCGTTGTATCTTGATCGCCAAAAGATACGTCTTTGGTTTTAAAAATAAAATCTGCATATAATTTTTGATGTTTAGCAATTTTAGCTGCCCATTCCTCGGGAGCAAAATCATTGAAAGCAACTAAAGAATCTCGTATATCGGTTTGCGCTTCTATCAATTGTAAAACCATTATTTGAATTTCTTCTAATTGTTTCTTTCCCGGCTTTTTTGCCAAGTCACCAGGAGGATTATATAGCTTAATTAAATCCGCAATGCCATCTCTCATTGCTTCGAGATTTTTCAGATATTCAGCATCGGTCTCTGTTATTTCCTTGTAAACTGGATTCTCTTTAGCGCCACTAGTGCTCATGAGTTATATCCTTCTTGGATGCTCTTTTGTTTTCTCTTCAATTTTTAAATCTGGATCTAGCGTGACAATTAAGGCTTTAATTTTTTGTTGATTTTCTTCTGAAATTCTTACGCCTAATCTATCCAAATTATCATTAAGACTTTTCGTTAATGCCGCGGCGACATCTTTAGGAGGTAAACTTTTACTTTGGTTTATTACATGTAATATATTGTCTAAGCCCGTATGCTCTGGAATTCTTTTAGAATCAGTATTAATTTCTATTCTTAAAAATTTCCTCTGTTCTGTAAAATCGGTGATAAGAGATTCTATCGTCACGGGATTATCTGTTATTAAAGGCTTAGTTTTATGAATTGAATTCAACAATACAGCCGATTGTCTACTTGTTTGTTTAAGATGCGAAGATTCTGAAGTTAGTGGTTGAGAAACGATTACAGTAGGAATGGAAGCTTTAGCTTTTTCTTGGTTAAAACTTTCATACTGCTTTACTTCCTTTAGATCTCTTTGCGCTTGTTTTGCACTTGCGGGTGTATAGAGGCCCAAAAATCTTCTTTTTGCTGCTTTTTCGGTAAGCTCTTTTTCGCGTGATTTTAAACCATCTAGATATCTTTGAGTATTTTCAGATAATACAACCTTACATCCTGTTGCAGCAAGATTTTTAGCCCTATCCATAGTCTTTTCTACATCAAGGACATCAGATCCCTTTTTACCAGATTTTTGAATATCTATAACTGTGATTGGAGCGACCCCCTCTTTTTCGCCACGTTTGTTTACTGAAATGGCATCTTGTGAACATTTTACTTTTACACCCAATTTTTGTACTAAATCAATATTGTCTCTTATAGCATGAGGGTTAAAGCCTTTAATTTGTAAAGTTCCATCCGGTAAAGCTTTAGGATTCTTTCTTAAATAGTCACTCAACATTCTCTTTGAGTCATCAGTTATCTGAACCTTTAATCCAATCTCAAAACATTGATTTATTTTATCTAATAATTTGGCAGGATCAGGATTACTAACGCGGATTTCTAGCATTTTACTTTGTTTGATTAAATTTAAAGTTGTTACATCAAATTTAGGCCTGAATCCTTGATTTAGCAATTCCTCAAATGTTTTTAACGCGCGTTGTGCATTATTTGACGTAATGGGAACAAGAGTATTGGCAGGCGCTTCCATCTTTATTTTTCCGCAAATTCCCATCTTTGCTAACATTTTAACTTGTTCAATTTGCTCTTCTTTGGGTAATTTGTCTAATTGAATAACTTCTAGTCTCTCTGTAAGTGAATTTAACACCTTATTTGGATTCTCTACACTCACAGCTATCCCTTTGTTTAAATAGCTTCGTAATAAGTCAAAATCAGATTTTGCATCGCCTGTATTAATGTTGAAACGCTCAGAAGATTTTCCTTGTTTCTCTTGTATCTTTTTGAGAAGCTCATCTTCTTTTCCGGATTGTAAATCAAAATCTACGCCCAAATTAACTAAGTTTTTTGCTACCAAATAGGGATCTGAATTTCCTAATATCATTGGCTTGACGTTTTGTCCTTTTGAAATAAGGTGTGTTCTTAAAGCTTCTCGCGCAGCAGGGGGGGATACTTGGTTTACAATAAGACCATCTCTTACTGCAAGATTAATTCTTATTAACGCTTGTAAGCCACATTGGTCGCCTTTGGGCGCAGAAACCGTGATAGGATAGGCTGCTGATCCCTTTTTAATCGCCTCTTTAGCTTTTTCACCTAACGTCACTGTCATTTGTGCAGCTAATGCAGCTTCATATTGCTTAATTGCAATAAAAGGATCACTTGTATTAATGCTGACTTTTCCACTAACATAACCTTGATTTTCAAATCCAGATTCAGCAGTTTTGTCAACAACTCTTGGGATTAAACCATTGTCAATCGCTTTCTGGAATCTTTGTTCAAAAGTGGTTTTTTCAAGATTATGTGGAAGATTAACAGAATGATCATCAATTGTTGAGGTAGTCTTTATTCTTCTTCTATCATTCTGAATGAGCATCGATGTATTGGAATCTAGATCATAAACTCCCTGAGCCATCAATTCACCCATATGCTTTATATTTGATGCAGAAACTATTGGTGACTTGATGTTTTCTTTTGGTAATTTACTTCTTAACGCTTGAATAAACTGATTCAAAGCTTCAACATTGCTTCCCTTTAATTCTGAAACAGTTATCCCATTCTTGCCAACAAGAACTCTGCATACCTCACGATTTTGATCATCTCTGACGATGAAATCAGCCTTGATACCACCCTTTTTTTCAATACCAATGACAGTCCAGCCTGGTAAGGCTAAGAAACCTGCCGGGTTTTTTGCATTACGTGTTAATATATCTTTTTCAATCTTGGCAATGTCCTCTTTCGATAAATTTTTATTGGATTTTTTGGCATCGTTTACTGCGGTTTTTTGTTGCGCTTTAACATTCTCAGTGTTGTATCCTCTTAATAAATTTTTCGCCAGTCTTCTCGTCTCTTTTATTTTAGCATTATTGCCAGAGATATCAGTGGAAATTTTTATATCACCAACTTGTGCAGTAGCTTCAGTTTCTTTCATTGTGAGTGGAAAAGAACCTTTGGCTTGTGGTATTTCCTTTGCGATTTTCAATGCATCCGCCAATGTGGGGGCCTGTAAAGCACTTCTTAATTTTTGCTCATCAATAATGTTCTTAAAATCTTGATTTTTAAGAAGTGGACGCAATGATTCCATGAATTGTTCTTCTGTTGTATTATTCTTGGTACTTTCGAATGCTTTTATAGCTGCCACGGTGACGTTAATTTTCTCTTTAGCTAGAATCTGTTTATTAATTTCTGAAAAGATCGCTTTTATCTCAGGATTTTCTTGAATTTTTAAGTGTTTGATAAGTTTATCTTCACTAATTTTATTAATAAGAAGTTCCGAAAAGCCAATATTAATTAATTCCTGCTCTTTGCCTTGCACCGTCGATCTTTTAGCTAAAAATTTAATTATTTCTTCTTGTTCTTTATTCCCAGCATTGCTCAAATCAAGTTGCCGAAATAAATTATATACATCGGGTGAAATTGGTTGTTGTAGGTTAGACTCTATATACAGATTCGCACGCATATTTTCAAATTCATTTAACATTTTTTGAAATGAATTCAAATTAGGCTTTTGTACATAAGATTGCACTACTGCTTTAAATGACTGCTCAAGCTGATTTGATTTTAATCTGCTATTAATTGCATCAACTGTTTCTGGAACTTTCACTAAATTCGATCGAACTCTTGCATAAAGAATATGATCCTCAGGAATTTCTTTTGCAAATTCTCGAATTAAAAGCGGGTACTTAGCAATTCTTTGTACTGGTTTTATTAGAAAATCCCGCAAGCCTAGATTTCTAAAAGCTGGATTGCTTGTGTAAACGTTGTTAATGTCACTTGGAATATCACCCATTTTATGAAACAAAGGCACATACTTTGAATACATTTCTCTCATTATGGGAAGGAACCTCTCAATGCTGGTCGGATCTTTTTCAAGTGATTTCAGTATTTCTTCATGCAAAATAGAAAACTGTGAATAAAGATCTAAGATTTGCTTAAATTCAGCTTCACTTAAAAAATTAGATTTGTCAGTAGAACTATTATAAACTTCAAGATAAGCTTGCTGCTCTTTGGATCCTATACGACGTAAATCGTTAATATAGTCCCGTTCTGTTAGAAGAATTTCTTGATATACCCGTCCTGCGGTTGTGAGTTCATATTCCTTTATTTCTTCCTTTTTTTCTTCAGTTTCTTCTTCCTTTGATTCTTCGGATGTAACCTTCCCTACCACCTCGCCAAATCCATACTCAGCTATTTTTTTATAAAAATTGTCTTCATTAATTCCTACCGGGGTTATTTCAGATATTGTAAATTCTGTAGGCGCTCTTCTTTCAGTGGGTTTTGCTTTCTTGGCGGCTTGATATTCTTTAATAGGTGCATTTATTAAACTTTGATCCAATCCTTTCTTTTTAAATAAAGTTCTTAGCTCATCAATACTAAGTCCACCATATTCAACACAAAACTTTACGACGGCAGGGGGGGTTAAACTTAGTTGATTAGTAAATTGTGGAAGAAATAGGCTTTGGTCTTCAAAACCTGCAGCAACTAACCTTGATTTAAATTTTTTTGCTAATGCTTCGTCAGCAAAATTTATTACTACGGTCCCATACTGGGTTAGCTCAACAGGTGTGGCGCCTTCAGCCAATTTTCCACCCTCTAATTGTTCAGATAATAATTTGCCAATATTGTCTTGCAAAGCTTCAAGTTCTTGCGCTTTGCTGCCTTTTTTGTCCTTTGGCATCGTTGGTTTTTCTAAAGGCTTTAATTCTAATGTCATGACATGCCCCTGCAATTATTTTAAAGCGACTTAACTGATAGACAGCGCCCTATAAATATAAGTTCCATCCTTCAACTCAAAAACAACCTAGAAAATTAACTTAATATTGAGGGACTTAGGCCAAAATTCGCCCATTGTTTGCTCTAAGCCATGGAATTTGATATAAAGGCTGGCTCAACGCGTAGAGGAATGGGGGCATGTAATGTCAAGAACGTGTATGGTCACAGGTAAAGGCACAGCTTGTGGCAACAATGTGTCACATAGTAATAGAAAGATTAAACGGACCTTTAAGGTCAACGTTCATTGGAAAAGATTTTGGGTAGCGAGTGAAAGCCGCTTTGTCAGATTACGTGTTTCTAACCGAGGCATGAGAACTATTGATAAAAAAGGCATTGAAACAGTACTCGCTGAATTACGTAGCAATGGCGAACAAATTTAGGAGTAGAGTACATCATGGCCGCCGATTCCATTAATGTCATTATGCGCTCAAGTGCATCACGCTTTTTCTTTACAACCAAAAAGAATAAACGTAACAAAGAAAAACTTAGCTTTAAACGCTACGATCCCGTTGTTCGTAAGCACGTTGAGTTTAATGAAGAAAAGATAAAATAAAGTCAACTGATTTATAAAACCCCGCTTATGCGGTAATGCCGGTCAGTTAAGCTGACCGGCATTTTTTATGGGGTATCGATTTTTATTTATTTTAAGCGCTCTTGGGTACGATTTTCTACGCCTCTTATCAGGTAATACATAATGCTGCGTTTCGCTATATAGATGTTTCAAA
>JACPOY010000021.1 GCA_016191245.1 Gammaproteobacteria bacterium
CTTGTCCAATATTTAACGAAGCTGAATCACTGTCTGTGTCATTATCTTTGTCAATAATGGTATCCGTACGAGTAAGCTGGATAAGATCATCTGAATTCAAAGTCTTAGCATCATCTGGATTTGTCGCATCAGGATGAACGACCGCACGTATTTGATCTAGCGTTACTACGCCTGAAGTGTTAACTGAGACTGTAAAGACTAATTCATTACTGACTGCTGTACGACCCTCTACTACCCCGTTATTCATCACAAGAAGTACATTTTGCGAAGATGCAGTATCGACTAAGCCGCTATTCGCGCCATTTGCTGAAATCGAAAGTGAATAGGCGCTTGAAGTTGTACCCGCTCCATCTGCCCCATAGTTGCTATTAACAATGCTAAAATTATCCGCAAAGTTAGCACTGGCATTTTGAGATAAATTACTTTCATCTACTGTCAATTGATCAGCAGTCGCAATCACTTTTATATCAATGCTGGGACCATCATCTTTAAAAATAAGTGATTGGCCAATTTTTAGCACAGCTGTATCTATTACACTATCAAGATCTTTATCAATAATAGTATCTGTACGTATAAGTTGTACTAAATTCGCCGCTTGTAAGGTTACAGAATCATCCGGATTGCTACCATCAGGATGAACCACTGCTCTAACTTGATCTAGGGTAACAACACCAGATACATTAACGGCTACGGTAAACACTAAATCATTGCCAATCTCAGTATGACCTTCAACCACTCCGTTATTCATGACAAGAATAACTTTTTGACCTGATTGCGTATCTATTAAACCACTATCAGCACCATTAGCCGAAATAGCCAGTGAATATGCCGTTGAAGAAGATCCAGGACCATCTGCACCATAGTTAGTGTTTACGCTGAAATTATCTGCAAAATCAGCGCTCGCATTTTGCGATAAATCTGATTCATCTACAATCATTTCATCCGCTGCTGCGACTATTTTAAGATCAATATAAGGACCATCATCTTCAAATCTGAAGGCGTTACCAATATCTCTTGTAGATTGATCTTCATCAAAGTCTGCATCTATTATCTTGGCCGTCAACGTGATTAAATCGCCTGAGGATAACATTGCTGGTGAAGATGCTTCATCAGGATCAGTTGGGTCATCATGAATCACCGATCGGCTTTGGTTGAGTGTTACCTCGCCCGTATTTGCATCAAGTGTAATCGTAAATGAAACATCACCATTAGCACCACCAACGCGTCCAACAATAGCACCAGCTTCTAAATAAAGTTTCACAGTTTGATTGGTAAAAGAGTCAATTAAACCACTATCTGCGTCATTGCTACTGATCCCTAACTGATAATGAACATTCGCACCATCAGCACCAGGTGTTGCTATAAATAAATTTGCAAAGTTACCTTTAGCATCTTGAGAATAATCGCTTTCATCAACTGTAAGTTTATCTTCAACTTCTGAAGGCTTTATTGTTGGCACATCATCAATTATACTGATAGATAAAGTATCATTAGCAACATCATTATCTTTATCTTGAAGATGCACAGGAAAATCTTCAAAAATACTATTTTCGCCATTTCCAGCAGGATGAGTTTCATTATCATTTAAGGTATAGTGGTAAATTATGGTACCAGTTCCAGCATCATAGTTAATAAAATCTAATGTATTTCCCATCGGCGTAACTATCGATTTTGGAATAAATACATCATTTTCAATTATGGATACACCACCAACGCTAAGAATCCCTACGCCATCAGGAGCTTGGATTTTGAAATTACCTTCCACGGTAGTTGATTCTTTAGTTGGATCAGAGCCCGGTGATTCATCAGGCCCACGCTGTGCTAATAAATCGTCTTCATCAACGACCGCATCACCACCTTGAATTTTGGGTATAAGATCGGTTATTAAAACACCATTATCAGGTCGTTCAGGCTCAACAGGAATAACTGGTATAACTGGTATAAAAACTTTCTCTACTTGGCTAGAGAATGGTGCTATTCCTAAATCCTGAGGTGCACTTTGCACTATGTAATTTAATCCATAGGGGTTCCACATTAAATCCGAGTTATGACCACCTTCTATTTCGCCAGCCTCTGCCTTTTTCATTTTTTCAATTTCTTCAAGTGTTAAATCACCAATTCCTAAATCTTTGGGAACAGAATCAACGCCAATAGGGAGCCCATTTTCATTGAATAACTCATTTGCATGGCCTTCGTCTGGCAAACCAACAATTTCAGATTGATCAGTTGAAGGATTAGACTCTGTTGATGTTACTTGGTGATCTTTAATGTCATTTCCTTCGGTAACATTGCTAGAATTATCATCGCTTGTAGCAGGTTGGCCTTGATCATAAAGATCTTGAGGGTTGCTTTGTACCTCACTGGAAAGAAGTGAATGAATTGATTGTTTTAACTTTGAAAAAAATGATTCATCTGGTGTATCAATAGGACCCGATACAACAGGGGAGCTGACTTTAATAGAATCAGGTCCCGTTGCATCAAGGCTTTTAACCTGCGTCTCAATATTTTTAGAAGGAAGGGAAGTCTTGTTTGAACTACTCATGGATTTTCAACCTACTATTAAATTTATATATAGGTGAATATCCACCTATATAACGTTACTTGTTAATAACTTCCATTACGCCGGAAATTCATGTTGCTTAATATTGGACAATAGTACTAAATGGACTTTTCAATATGGGACTTTAGTACTACTTTTAACTGTTTGGTAGTAGGTTAGATTTAAGAGCCGACTAAAAACACTACATTGTACTAAAAGATACTGTGCATTACTCGGGCTTGGAAAAATTATGATGATTATCTAGATATATTAAAATTAATTTTAAAACAAGGTGGAGTTCAGTTTTAACCTTTATTTTAATGATTGATTCAATAAAGTATCTTTTTCATGCCAGATTGTGTGGATCCAATTTTTAAAATTGTTTCTATAAGATTCATCTTCAGTATAATTACCCTGCAATAGATTCGGGGGTATGTCACGAATTTGTAATTTTACACTTATATGGCGCACTCGACCACAGAGAAAATCCCAAAAGGATTTTCTTCCCTCAGGATAAATGATAGTTACATCAAGAATATGAGTAATTTTTTTATCCATAGCATTAACTGCATAAGCAAAACCCCCAAGCTTTGGTACAAGTAAATGGTGAAAGGGGGATAGTTGTTTATGATGTTTAGTTTTAGTAAAACGTGTTCCTTCCAAAAAATTCAAAATGGTAACCGGAAAAAGTTTGTATTTTTCACAAGCTTTCTTGGTGGCTTGCAAATCTTTGGTTCGCAGTTTTGGATTTTTAGCAATTTGTTCTTTGGTATGACGATGCATAATGGGAAAATCATATGCCCACCAGGCACCATTTAAGACCGGTAAAAACATCAATTCTTTTTTGATAAAGAAACGTATAAATGGAATTTTCTTTAAGAAAATCCTTTGTAATACCAAGATATCAGTCCAACTTTGATGGTTGCAAATAATAAAATACCATTGTTTATACTCAAGATGACTGAAGTCAGGAAGATCCCATTTGATATTTAACATGAGATCCATCGCTAGATTATTTGACTGTATCCACTTGTCAGAAGCGCGTAAAAGTAAATAATTAACAATAGCCAAAAATTTCGGATGCGGTGAGAGTACCTTTAATATTAACAAAAGGTACATAGGAGTGGTCCAAAATATGGTAAAAACTACAATAAGGAGGATGCTGATACATCCTCTAAAGAATTGACCGATGGATATCAAAAATTTTGGCATAAATCTATTTATCCATTTCGTTATCTGTATCGTCTTCTTCTGATGATCGAGTTCGGGTGCCCCCTTTAGGAGATTTTGGTGGTCTTGTTGTAGGGCGAGGTCCGCGTTTGATGCTTTCACCAAAACCATGGGAGGAGCCACTATATTTGGGACCTCTTTCAACATAAGGTGTCCCAGGAGGGTTAATCAATGGATTTTGCCACAAATATAATCCAGAGGGTTGCGCTGTTTCAATAGCCTTTTGCAAATGACTGACTTGTATAATCAAAACATCGCAATGAGCTTCACTTAATAAATGATGAGCAGTCGATCCTAATGAATGAGTATATCCGCCAATACCATGGCTGCCTACGACGATTAAATCACAATGATCTTTGATACTTTCATTTAATATTTCTTCTTGGGGAGTGCCAATACGAATCATTTGACAATCTGCTGAAAGACCTAACTGAACACATAATGCTTGAAGACTTTTTTCAGCTGAAGTTTTCACATTTTTAATAAATTTGTCACGTTCAGAAAAATTAGCTGTATAAGTGATAGGAGGTTCAACAACATGCAAAGCCAAAATTTGTGCTTGGCAGATTTTACTGAGTTTGGTTGCTTGTAGTCCGATATAATAACTTTGTGGACCGAGATCGGTTGCAAAGATTATTCTGTTATATATGTTATCCACAAGCAAAGCATCCAAATTTATAAAAGTATGGAAGTATATTTAAAAGATGATGAGTTTAAAAGCAACTTAAATCATATAGTAATCTAAATAACATCCGTGGTAAATAATTTACGTAACATTGTAGAAATAGTAGATCCATCTTGAATTGTTTTGGCAGATAATTGAGTGATGGCATCTATAAGTGCAGAGCCAATGATAGCCCCACTTGCACCTTGTTGATAGGCCATTTCAATATCATGGGAATTTTTTAAACCAAAACCAAAAACAGCAGGGGGGGCGTTCACAGATTTTAACATACTAACAATTTTTTTTGCTTCATCGAATTTACTTTGTCGCTCAGTTCCTGTGACACCTTTGCGAGTAACAACATAAGTAAATCCTTCACATAGTGAAGCAAGTTGTTGTATATCTTGCTGCCTACAGGCGGGGGTGGCTAATAAAATAGGTTGAATATGTGATGATTTTGCAGCTTGGGCAAAAGGTATCGCTTCTTGAGTTGGAACATCTGGAATTAAAACAGCATCGATCCCTGCTTGATAAGCCTTGGTATAGAAATTAATTAATCCTTCATGAAAGACAAGATTGGCGTAAACTAATAATCCTATTGGAAGAGTAGGATGTCTTTGACGAATATGATGAATGATTTGAAAACAGGCTAATGGTGTCACACCTTGCTCGCGCGCAATTTTTGCTGCTTGTTGGATGGTTGGACCATCTGCAATAGGATCTGAAAATGGGATCCCTAGTTCTAAAGCATCAGCTCCTCCTTTTATGACTTCTTCAATTGTGGTAATGCAAAGTTCTATATTGGGATAGCCTAACATGAGAAAAGGTATGTATGCGCAACGATTTTGTAAAGCTGCTTGTTTAAAAACACGGTTGAATCTAGACATATTGATTTCCTTTTTTCATCGCTAAAATTTGATCAATATCTTTGTCGCCTCTACCTGAGATATTGACAATGAGGATTTGATAATCAGCCGACTCGTTTGCAATTTTCAAAGCATGGGCAAGTGCATGAGAAGATTCTAGGGCAGGTAATATTCCTTCATATTTTGCAAGCAAATGAAATGCTTCAATTGCCTCTTCATTTGTGACACCCACATATTTTGTTCTTCCAATGGATTGTAGGTAAGCGTGTTCTGGGCCTACTCCTGGATAATCAAGACCTGCAGCAACAGAATGAGTGGGTAGGATTTGACCATGAAGATCTTGGAGAAAAATACTCTTAGTGCCATGAAAAATTCCTTTTTTGCCAGCTTGAAGGGTAGCACCATGTTTTTTTGAATGTAACCCTTCGCCAAGAGGTTCTACCCCTATTAACTCAACTTGTTTATTAGGAATAAAGGCTGTAAACATACCGATCGCATTTGAACCGCCTCCAACGCAGGCAATAATTTTATCTGGCAATTTTCCTATACGATCTAATATTTGTCTTTTTGTTTCTTCACCAATAATCCGTTGGAATTGACGTACCATTAAAGGATATGGATGAGGCCCTACGACACTCCCTAGCAAGTAATGTGTGTTATGGTAGGTTGCAGACCATTCAGCTAAGGCAGCATTAACGGCCTCTTTAAGTGTTTGAGAACCTTGCTTAACGTCTACAACACTTGCCCCAAAAAGTTGCATTCTTTTTACATTGGTTTGTTGTCTCTCAACATCTTTTGCTCCCATGTAAATAATAGTTTCTAATCCTAACAAAGCACCGACCATCGCGGTTGCGACGCCATGTTGTCCGGCGCCGGTTTCCGCAATGATTCTTTTCTTACCTAAATATTTTGCTAATAAAGCTTGAGCCAATACTTGGTTAGTTTTATGAGCGCCTCCATGAACCAAATCTTCTCTTTTGAGAAATATTTTTGTTTTAGTTTTTTTTGCAAGATGTTGGCACTCATATAATGGGGTAGGGCGACCTGCATAATCTTGGAGTAAAGTTCGTAATTGCAAATTAAAGTTTTGATCCTGCTGCAGAAAATCAAAAGCTTGCTCTAATTCTTCCAAGGCTGGAATAAGAATTTGTGGTACAAAACTTCCACCAAATTCTCCAAAATATTTATTATTTTGCATGATGTTCACCTATGGTTTTTAATTGTGCAAAAATGGATTCAATCAATCGATGCTCTTTTATGCCTGGAGTTATTTCAATCCCAGAATTGATATCAAGTCCCCACGTATTAATCTTTTTTGCAATATCTATATTCATTGGAGAAAGTCCTCCTGCTAAAATGATATGCTCTAACAACGGAGAATCGATAATATTATTCCAATTAAAAGGAAGTCCGGTCCCTCCTTGTTGTTTGGCCATATTGTCAACAACAAGTTTATCAACATGTAAGGGCATTATGCTGGGCAAAGGTTCATTCCCATTCATTGCAAGCCAAATCTGACAGGATGGCTCTAGCTGTTTGCGTAGCTGTAATACGAGATCAATAGAAAAACCATATAGTTGCACAGCATATAGCCGTAAAGTTTTTGCATAATATGTAATTTGCTCTATAGATTGATTGGTAAATACGCCTATATATTGTAAAGGAATGGTTTTGATTTTAAGGGCCTGTTGTAAACTGATTTTTCTTGAAGATTCTTCAGCAAAGATCATTCCACCAAAAGAAGCGCCGCACTCAAAGGCTTTTTTTGCATCTTGTTTTCTTGTTAATCCGCAAATTTTAATGTTCCCAAAGACTAATTCTCGCATGGTACGTTCAACATTTTGACTTTTACTTAAACAACTTCCTATCAAGAAGCCATTAACATAAGGTGCCAGTGATTGGATCTGTTTATTTGTTTGTATACCAGATGCAGCTATCAAAATAGTTTCTTTGGGAAAAAGGGGTTTAAGATGTTTTACACGCATCATGTCTAGTTGCATGGTATGTAAGTTACGATGATTGATAACAATAATACTTGCCTGCAATTGTCTTGCTCGAATAGCTTCTGTTTCAGAAAAAACTTCTGTAAGAACAGTCATATTCAAATCCAGAGCTTGTTGATGGCACTCAAGATACTCAGTATCATTTAATACTGATAACATTAATAAAACGGCATCAGCACCATAAAAACGTGCTAAAGCAACTTGATAAGGGGTAACAATAATATCTTTACATAAAATTGGTTTATCAACAGATTCACTGACTTGTTTGAGGTGCTCAAAATCACCGCCAAAAAAAGGTGCATTTGTTAATACAGAAATAGCGTCCGCAAATTGAGAATAACTTTTTGCCAATTCGCTGCAACGGTATTCTTGGGTTAGTTTTCCTTCGCTTGGCGAATGATGTTTACATTCAAATATAAAAAAGGGGGATTTATTTTGTATAGCGCTAATAAAATCTCGTTTACTAGGGGTAAGCTCTTTAAGCATAGTTTCAAGGGGAAGACTATTTTCTTTGTTTGCCATATCAGTTTTTTGCTGTTTGATAATCTTATATAGCATGACTTACCTCGATGAGCTGATGAAGCTTGGACAATGCTAAATCAGTATCTAAAATACTTTGTACCATTTCGACTCCCACTTTAATTGACGAGGCTTTCTCTATTAACCATAGAAGAGCGCCAGCATTGAGAGCTACCATTGCACGATATGCTTGCGTTCCGTTTCCAGACAATAACTCAATACATGCTCTGGTATTGTACTCAATATCTTGACCAGAGATTGCTGATAGGGGATATCGCTTTAATCCGGCTTGTTCAGGCGCAAAAGTAAAATCAACAATATCACCATCACGTAATAATACGCCTGTTGTTCGGCCATGAAGGGCTAATTCATCTAGCCCATCACCATGAATAATTAAAGCCCGTTTGGTTTTTCTCGCTTTAAGTACTTCTGCTAATATTTGACAGTATTTTGGAGAATACAAACCAATTAACTGATACTCTGGTTGTAAAGGATTTAATAAAGGACCAAGAAGGTTTAATAAAGTCTTAATTTTTAAAGTTGAACGTACCTGAGATAAATGTTTTGTTCCAGGATGATAAAGCGGTGCATAAAGAAAACACATCCCCATTTCTTCTAGCGATCTTTTCGCAAGTGAAGGGGGGATTTCAATTTTTACCCCTAATTTTTCTAACAAATCTGCAGATCCACATTGTGAAGAAACAGCTCGGTTACCATGTTTGGCAATCTTTAAGTCAAAGCAAGAGAGGACCAAGGCAACAGCTGTGGAGATGTTGAGCGTGTTTTTTCCGTCGCCTCCTGTTCCACAGCAATCAACAACGAGATAATGCTTTTTGAGATATTCCTTATCTGGAAAAGGTAGAGAACCCTCGATAAAAGCAAGCAGAGCGCCTTCAATTTCATGTGGATGTTCACCTTTTGATTTTAGCGCTGTTAGCAGGGCTGCCATTTCTAGATGAGAAAGATGGCCTTGCATCAGAGATCTAAAGTACTCAAAGGCCTGCTCTTTATTTAAATGTTGGCCTTGGCATATTTGTTCAAGAATGTTTGCTGTTGAAGTTTGCATTAGTTTTTTCCAATAAAATCAAAGACAAAAAAAAACCCACCGTGATGGTGGGTCTTTTTATCTCTTTATACGTTTATGAATTTAGTAACGCGCTCAAAGAGGCCCACCGGTAGGAGGTGTGCCACCAATGAAAGGAATGTATTTGATTTGAGATTTTTGTGTTCATAGTTTCAAACTAGCAAAACAACAGCTGATAGGTCAAGTCTTTCTAGATAAAAACGATATTCGTAAGCTTTGCCAAGATGGAACTCTTTTTTGGACTTATACTAGTAGAACATGAAAATTCCATGATACTGTATATAGTAAGAGCAATAACTGTTTATTGAGTGGATAGAATAAAGTTGAAGATTTGTGCAGTGGTATAGTCAATTGAGGTGGTTATGTATTTAAAGTGGGTTGTAACTTTAACAGGCATCATCATATATTGTGTTCAAGTGCCAGTTTATGCTCAAAATGAAATGCTGGAAGTAAAACTTCAAAGTTTACAAGTCGTAAAAACCCAAGAAAAATACGGTGATGAGCTTTATATAAGTGTGACTGAATTTCCCCTCAATAAGAAAGCCAGTCATTATCAGATCCCTGCATTTCCCAGTCACTGGTTATCAAAATACTTACATAATGTGAAAGATGTTGTGATTTGGCAAAAGTCTTTAAATCAATGTGAACCTGTTAATTTATTGATATCTCTCGTTGAAGAAGATTTAACTCCTTGGAATATCGACGATACTTTGGGTTCAGTTGAACTGAAAGTAGAATGTGTGAATGGGAAGGCAGTTGAAAAATGGGTAATACCTGATCCAAAAAACACGACGAAAACAAAAGATGATGGAAATGAATTTTCCTTTAGCGGAGAAAATGCTGAGTATAAAGCAATTTTTAAAGTGGAAAGTACCTCACTCCCTAAATAATTTTAGCCTGATTGCCCATACAGCTAAAATTTGCGCAAATAATTGTAGCACCTACACTTGAAATAAAACCTTCCGAAGTAGATATGGTTAAGGAAAATTCAAGTGCAAAAAATTAACATGACTACTTTTAAGCGAGACTGCTTAATTTCCATGCTTATTCCCATCGCAATATTGGGGATATTCCAAGCATCCATCCATAAATTCTCACTACTAAATTTAGTTGCTTTGGCGATAACCGGTGGAGCGATTATATTCTGGTGCATCCATCGATTTTTACGCCAGTTAGATGATATGACTTGGCAGCAACAATTAAGTTGTGTGTTGCATAAAATTTCAAGCCCTGTATTGCTTGCGGATATAAATCATAATATAACCTACGCAAACGATGGCTTTCACCATTTGCCAATAGCTTCTGCACTTTCTCATTTAGATAATCTTGTCGATATGATAGCAATACATGAGAGTAAACTTAACAATTCGGTCAAAGAAACATTAGATACATTAACTGGAAAATTTACCTGCTATATTACTTGGAATACAAAGGCATATGTTTGTACATTGATACCACTATTTTCACCCACAGGTAAGCGTTGGGGTACGTTGCTTGAATGCCATATCAAGGATGATGTAAAAAATGTTGAAACTGACAATCAAAGTGATTTTGCAAAATTATCAATAGATCAAGTTGCTGTACCATTTTTATTTGTAAATAAATTTGAAGAAATAACTTTTCTTAACTCAAATTTAAAAATGCTATTATTGCGTCATCAGGCATGGATTAAAGGCCATAGTCCGCAGTTTAATGTTTATGAGCCTGAAGGAATTCATATTTCGCAATTATTAAAATTAATAAGCCTTGAAGATAAAAATATAGATTCATTAACGCAAGAAAATATGCAGTCTATTCAATTTGCTGATGAAGACTACCAGTTGAATGCGCAGACGGTTTGGAATACTAAGAATGAAAGTATAGGCACGATCATTTGGTTACAAAGAGCAGTAAAAATAGAACCTATCCAAGTAGAACAAACAAATGTGGTTTCAAAGCAGCTTGATGGTATTATTGAACATGCATTAGCGCAATCAAAATTGCCATTAGTTATTCTTAATAAAGAACATCATATTCAACATGCAAGTACTGCATTTAATCAATTAATTCAAGCCAAATTAGCAAAGAATGAAAATATAGTTGAAGTAATAAATACCACTTTTCCAAAAATGACTTACTCTTTGCAGCAAGCCTTACAAAAGAATGAGAATGTAACTTTCGTTGCAGAGCACTATAACCAAATATGTGATTGGAATATTACGCCGATAAAATCAGAAAATGACATTGAAGGCTATATTATCGAAATTATATATCCCTCTCGTCAAGAGTTGATGGCTTTAGAAGAGAATGCCGATAGATTAACGAAAAACAGATCGTTCACGGAAAATGAATTAAGAAAATTTACTCAATCGTTAGCAAATATTAAACTTTATCAAAAAGAAAAAGATATTTCAGTTGAATCAATGCACTCTGATGAATACCATCATCCTTTAATTAAAAATTCCAGTAAATTGATGCTTCAACTAAGTGCTGATTTACATAAGTTGCATATTGAAATAGATCAAATGAAAGGGATGGTACAATCCACTAAACTCGCTAGTATCAAACCATTAAATCAACCGATGCAGCAAGTCAATATTTTATCAAACTCAATCAGTCGAAATGTCAATGAAGCTAAACATGATTTTGGTGTAATGCATCAAGAATTAAGTAAATTAAAAGGCCTGCTCAAAGAGCAAAAGGGTTTAAATCAGGCATATATTAAACCTATCAGTAAAGCATTTAATTCTACTGAGCAAGCATTGCTACAGACGGTTGGATTCTCAGAAACGGTTACAATTGTTTTACAGCAAATTCATGAAAATCAATATCTCATCGCTCAACTTCAAGACTTTATGTCTAAATTAGCACGTTTACCCAAAAATGTTGGAATTGAAGATTCCTACGATATCTATCAGGATATTGTTGGCTTATTAGATAGAGTGAAAAATGCACTTTCTGTCAGTAAATTAAAATTAAAAGATTTACTGATGCATTTTGAAGGACTCAATGGTTGCTGGAAACAAGCTCAGGAAAATCTTCAAGCATGCTTACATTTGGGTACTGCCATTGAACAATCAACTAAAAGATGGGGAAGCATCACAGAATCGGCTCACGAGCATGGCCAACAAGTCCAAGATCGTATCTTACAGTTAGTTGAATTGACCCAAAAGATGCAAGCAAAGACCAGAACAACAGAGATTATTCAGGACACAATTAGTTATCAAGAAAGCGCTACACGCCATTTTGAAAAAATGATAATTGAAGTTGATGAAACAAAAAAGAAAGCTGAAGATGTTTTGTTAGAAGGAATAGTGAAGCCAGCATCGATTGCTTAATTTAGTCATCATTCGTTGGCTTGTTTTCTTTTTGAGTCACTGTCAGGACTAGGTTATCGCCTTGTTGATAAAATGTGATCCTTTTTAAAGCGCTCATTCCTAATAAGACTTCGTCGCCATCCATTTTAGAATTAATGCTAGCTGATACTCGATGGATTGTAATGTTGCCAATGGTTAACTCTTCAATACGTGTTAGATTAACAGTAATATTTCCACCGGCAGTGCCAGCTATCCCTTCAGGTCCATGGATTAAATTCAATTCTTTTGCCACTTTACCGGGTATTACAACATCCGTTGCGCCTGTGTCGAGCAAAAAAATGACAGGTTTGCCGTTTATTTTTCCATCTACCATATACTGATTATGAATATTGCGCTTAATAATCATTTCGGGGACTCCATTCACCGTTACCAACTTAGCTTTAGTATTCATCTGTTTTTCTTTTGACCATTGACTAAAAAACAAAGTCATCATGAGAATAGCCAATACCCAGGCGCAGATGACCATGACCTTGCCAATGCCTTGGGTATTATTATCATCTTGAGGTGAAGGGAGTTCTTCCATAGTCTTATTAGAATAATGGTTTATTGGTATTTATCGGCATTGTCTAGATAAATATGAGGTGATAATACACTGATTAGGTTTAATATTAACATCGTCTTTTGAGCCCATTAATCTGATAACTCCTTCCTTCCATGCTAGTGAGCAATAATTTAGGGTTTTTTATAGCATATGGAGTTCTAACGCTCAATTATAATATTTTATTATTAATAATATTTGAGATCCCAATGCTAAATGGCAAAAATGTAGTAGACAATAATTCTGCAGAATTATCATTAAGTGAGAATGAACCAGTTTCTAAAAAGCTTAAACTACCAAAAGGAGAAGAAGATTCACCTGCTTCCTCAAATCCTCCAATCAAAAGCCGTTATCATCAAATGGAGCAAAGTGAAGATTATTACAAATTTTTATCTTTATTTAAAGAGATTGATACATCTGAACGGACTATGAAAGAGATCGTTTTACTAGATGGCGAATTAGTAGATCCTAAAAGTATTAAAGCACTAGGTCACGGTGGAAGTAAAATAACCTTTAGCTTTGGTAATGGTAGTCACGTCTTTTTTATCCAAAATACATCGGTAGATCGAATTAATCCCATGTTATGGAAAAGAATTATCTCCGAAGAAATTGCAGCTAGCAAAGAAATAGCAGAAATAGGTCTACCTACACAAACTTATAAACATGGTTCACTTTCAATAAAAGATCCTCACGCTGACATATTTTATTCTATCGATATTCTAATTTCTAAGAGTTTTGAGTTTCGATCAAAAGAAAATTTAGTAGTTTATGATTGTAAAAATAACGAATGGTTTGGTCAGCGTCCCTTTCTCTACCAAGGAAGCTTTGCTAATCTTAAAGATCCAGCTTGGAATAAAGGACTACTTCAAGATTTTGCGACTGAAATAGCTATCGCGTTGGCATTTAAAGCCCCTTTAGACGAGGACACTCTTAATTTTTCAATAGAAAAATCAACTTCTGAAAATACCCCACCAAAACTCCATATAATGTTATATGATTTTTCAAGCAAAAGCAGTCAGCTGCCATTCCCTGTACTGAGCAAAAATCCTACTATACCTTCTATGTCTGACGTTAAGTCCAATATTTATTGCAATCTTGGACTTTTCATAACTGACGAAGAAAAAAATAAATTAACCCTCAAATATAAGCATGAAGTTCGATTTTTAATCCCCAACGTAGATGAAATAAGCGAACTAGCGCTTACAAATGTTAAAAGAGAGTTTGTAAAGCGGTCTAAAGTTCAATTGGAAAATTACAAAGTAAAATCCCATGAAGCCGAAGAGCATTTATGGTATGGTTTCAATCTTGCCTTCAAGAGTGAAGATTTGACCTTAATTAAGGAATATTTAAAAATATTGTCACCTAATAGCATTTTTGTTGTTTTGGCACAAAACGGTAATCTTGAAGCTGTCCGCTTTATGTTGCAAACATACAACCAGGAAATAGATTCGGCCAGTAAGGGGGAAGCCCTTTGTGCAGCTGCTGCTAATTCGCATACTGCAATTGAAAAATTGCTTCTAGAAAAATGTAGAGATGCAATATCCTTAACGTACAAATGTCAATTATTTTATACAAAAGTTAAACAGGGAAAGTTTGAGGATGTTCAAGCTATATTAGAAGAATATGATCAGGGAATTGATTCTGAAATTAAAGGTAAAGCACTTTGTACAGCCAGTTGTTATTCGTATACTCCTATAGTTAAATTGTTGTTAGAAAGATGTAAAAATGACATACCTCCAAATTACAAAGGAGAAGCTCTTTTGAGCATTGTTTGGTCAGAAACGATTGAACATTTGAACATATGTAAACTTATTTTGACTCAATGTGATGATATTCCCCTGGTACCTCGGCTCTATATTCATTTAGCAGCAATTGAAATTGGAGAAACCTACTCTGAAATTAGGGAGCTTTCAAAAAAAATAGCAAGCGAAAGTAAAGACGCAGTGAAATCCATTAGCCGAGATGAGTTTATACGTATGAAAAAACAATATCATTCAGTAAATAGATTGCATATCGATACAATGAGAAGAGGAGAGCTTAGTTGGGTTTACAATGACAAGAAAAATAAAGTAAATGACACAATTAATGCATTAAATAGTGATCTTAAAGAGATTAAAACGAAAACATTGTGTATAGCTTTTGAAACGTCCTCGAAAAATACCGTTTCTTTGACCCAATTGATTTCTACAGATAACTCTACCTTGGAGAAATCCATAAGTAAGGATGATCATAGTCATCATATGAGTTTTTCTTAGTTATGACAAATTCATATATCTTTTTGTTTTAAGTAATCCTCAAATCCCCATACAAATACTTTTTCTTGAGGGCTGTACTTTTTGCTACCAGGATAGATGATGGTTAGCTGATCAAGCTTTAAATCCTCAAGTGCAATATGCATTGATTTTGTCATGCGAGGCATATCCGAATATTTAAACTCAAAACCTAGTTTTTTACCATCTTTCAAAATAAGTAAATCTAATTCTGCATCAGCTTGTGTTGACCAAAAATAACAATCTAAAGGATCTGGCTTTATATATCTGATGATTTCTTCTAATGCAAAACCTTCCCATGATGCTCCCAATTTTGTATGAGTTGTTAAATCTTTTTTATTTTTTATTCCCATTAAGGTATGCATAACACCTGAATCACGAAAATAAACTTTAGGGGATTTGACCTGCCTCTTTGAAATATTTTCAAACCATGGTTTTAATTCACGGATCATAAAGGTATGGGCTAAAATATCTAAATAATTTCTTGCAGTAGGATGAGAAATATTTAATGAGCGAGCAATTTCTGATGCATTAAATATATTGCCATGAAAATGAACTAGCATCATCCAAAATCGACGTAAGTTTTGCGGACTTACTTGGATTCCCATCATTTGAATATCTTTTTCAAGGAAAGTGCTAATATATTCTTTACGCCAAGAAAAACTAATTTGTTCATCTTGTGCTAAATAGGATCGAGGGAAACCACCTCTTAGCCACAATTGCTCAAGATCATGTACTTCACTGAAAGAGAAAGGAGTAATTTCAATATAAGAGATTCTACCCGCTAATGTTTCTGATGATTGCTGAATAAGTTCTCTAGAAGCGCTTCCTAAAATTAAATATTTTTGATTCAATTTTTTATTATCTACCAGGACTCTTAGAAGAGGAAATATTTCTGGCAGACGCTGAATTTCATCCAAAATAATTAAATTTGTTAATCCGGATAATGTTAGTTTGGGATTTTCTAAACGAACAAGATCATCAGGATCTTCTAAATCAAAATAATTTTCTTCTTGCACTTCTTCTCTTGCGACATATTGCTTTGCAAGTGTTGTTTTACCACATTGTCTGGGACCTAGTAGCGCTACGATAGGAGTCACCTTAAAAGCGGTCATTATTTGGTGTAGATACTCTGTTCTAATCATTCATTCACCTTGAAATATGAAAGTTATATTTTCAATTTACAAGGATAAAACGTTGTTTGTCAAGATTATTCTTGTAAATTGAAATTAATGTTTTCAATTTACAAGAAAAACCAGAGGAACGGCACCTGCCTACGCTAAAGCTTCGGCAAAGCAGGCAGCGGCCGTTCAATATGTAACGTTGTTCTTGTTAATGCGCCCGGAAAATAAGAGGGACGGCACAGCAGCCGTCCCCTACACGTAAACGTTGATGTTGTTCTTGTTATCCGGTAGCCTGATTTTATAGGAATTAATTAATTTATTTTACTATCAAACTAAACATATGATTACCATTGATCGTGCTATGGGTTTATTAACGGGTGCAGATTACCATCCTTCCCCAAATTTTGATGAGCGCCCACCTCATCAAGATATCTCTTTGCTTGTTATTCACAATATTAGTCTTCCGCCAGGCGAGTTTGCTGGTGATTTTGTACAAGCATTTTTTACAAATAAGTTAGATACCAACCAACATCCATATTTTAAAGAAATTGGGCATTTGAAAGTATCCAGTCATTTGTTTATCAGGCGTAATGGGGACGTGTGGCAATTCGTTCCTTTTACCAAACGTGCGTGGCATGCTGGAAAGTCTTCATTTCAAGGCCAATCTGATTGCAATAATTATTCTATAGGCATTGAGTTAGAGGGCACGGATTTCATTCCTTATACAGAAGTGCAGTATGAGAAATTAGCGCAAGTGACCGCTGCAATTTTGGCTCAATATCCTATTAAACTTGAAAATATTGTTGGTCATTGTGATATTGCTCCCATTCGTAAAACTGATCCCGGTCCTTCATTTGATTGGCAGCACTATAAAAAGTTAGTTTATAAACTAGTTTCTGATTAGTCATTCTTTACGAGCATGATATAATCCACGACTAACAACGTTTTATTAAAATACCATGTAGAAGGAAAAGGGTGATGCTGACCCCTCAAGATGCGGATGTTGATCCATCTGAAACACAAGAATGGCTTCAAGCATTAGGATCAGTGATCCAAAATGAAGGTCCTGAACGTGCAAAATATTTGTTGGATGCTTTAGTTAAGAATGCCAGAGAAACAGGCATACGAACCGAATTTTTAAGAACCACACGTTATTGCAACACTATTCCCTTAAATGAAGAACCAGCCATGCGCGGTGATCCTGAAATGGAGCAACGTATCAGGGCATTGATTCGTTGGAATGCCATGGCGATGGTTGTTCGAGCTCAACATATCGATGGTTCATTAGGTGGTCATATTGGTACTTTTGCTTCATCAGCAACGCTATATGATGTTGGTTTTACCCATTTTTGGCGTGGTATGGAACATGAAAGTGGTGGTGATCTTATTTATATACAAGGCCATACCTCACCAGGGATTTATGCGAGAAGTTTTTTACATGGTGATATCTCAGAAGAACAGCTTATCAATTTTAGACGTGAAGTACATCACAAGGGACTTTCTTCTTATCCTCATCCATGGTTAATGCCAAATTATTGGCAATTTCCAACCGTTTCAATGGGATTAGGACCGCTACAAGCTGTTTACCAAGCGCGGTTTATGAAATATCTCGAAGATAGAAAATTAATTCCAAAAACTGATCGCAAAATATGGTGTTTTTGTGGTGATGGTGAAATGGATGAACCAGAATCATTAGCTGGTCTTTCATTAGCTGGGCGTGAAAAATTAGATAATTTGATTTTTGTTATTAATTGCAACTTGCAACGACTTGATGGTCCCGTTCGAGGCAATGGTAAAATTATTCAAGAACTTGAAGGGGCATTTTTAGGGGCAAATTGGAACGTTCTCAAAGTAATTTGGGGTAGTGGTTGGGATCCATTATTTGCTGCCGATAAAAATGGTTTGCTATTACAGCGTATGGAAGAAGCGGTAGATGGTGATTACCAAAATTACAAAGCTTTTGGTGGCGCTTATACTCGTGAACACTTTTTTGGTAAATACCCTGAATTAAAACAGCTTGTTTCTCATATGTCAGATGATGACATATGGCGATTAAATCGTGGTGGTCACGATCCGAAGAAAGTGTACGCAGCTTATCAAGCCGCAGTGAATCATCAAGGGCAACCAACCGTCATTTTAGCCAAAACAGTAAAAGGTTATGGCATGGGTACTGCTGGAGAAGCTTTAAATATTGCCCATAATACTAAAAAGTTAGGTCATGACGAGCTGATTGCTTTTCGTGATAGATTTCATATCCCTGTGACAGATGAAATGGTTGAAAAAGTCTCATTTTTTAAACCCTCAGACAATAGTCCTGAAATCCAGTATATGAAAAAATGCCGTCAAGAATTAGGCGGTACTCTTCCAAAAAGACGTGCAAAAGCAACACATGCCCCATTGGTATTACCAGAATTGAGTGCCTTTGATGCTCAATTACAAAGCACAGGTGACCGAGAAATTTCTACCACAATGGCGTTTGTTCGCATTTTGACACATTTGGTTAAAGATAAGAACATTGGTAAATTCATCGTACCCATTGTGCCAGATGAAGCTCGAACATTTGGAATGGAAGGATTATTTCGTCAAATTGGCATTTATTCTAGCGAAGGGCAAAAATATAAGCCTGTAGATGCCGATCAAGTGATGTATTACAAAGAAGCAAAAGACGGTCAAATTTTAGAAGAAGGAATAAATGAAGCAGGATCATTTTGTTCTTGGATTGCTGCGGCAACTGCCTATAGCACCTATAACCAAACAATGATCCCATTTTATATCTATTATTCTATGTTTGGTTTTCAACGCATAGGTGATTTCGCATGGGGTGCTGGCGATTCTCGATCTAAAGGTTTCTTACTAGGAGGAACTGCAGGTCGAACAACGCTCAATGGTGAAGGTTTACAACATCAAGACGGACATAGCCATATTCTAGCAAGCACCATCCCAAATTGTGTGAGCTATGATCCTACTTTTGCTTACGAACTTGCTGTGATCATTCATCATGGTTTACAAAGAATGTACGCGAAAAATGAAGACGTTTATTTTTACATTACATTAATGAATGAAAATTATACACATCCCGAAATGCCAAAGGGTATTGAAGATGGAGTTATTAAAGGAATGTATTTATTTCAAAAAGCAGCAAATGAGCAAAAAGCACATGTGCAATTGTTAGGGTGCGGTACCATATTGCGAGAAGTGATTGCTGCTGCTGAGTTATTGAAAGAGTATAACATCAGTGCGGATGTATGGAGCGTTACCAGCTTTAATGAATTAAGAAAAGAAGCACTCGATATTGAGAGATGGAACCTTTTGCATCCTTTGGAAAAAAAGAAGAAAGGGTATTTTCAAACTTCTTTAGAAAAAACAACGGGTCCGATTATTGCTGCGACCGATTACATGAAATTGTATTCGCAACAATTAATGCCTTATATTGACAGAGAATATATTTGTTTAGGAACAGATGGGTTTGGACGCAGTGATACGCGTGAAACCTTACGTCACCATTTTGAAGTAGATAGATATTATGTTGCGTACACGGCAATCAAAGCATTAGTTGATGCAGGGTCATTGAAGTCAGATGTAGCAAAACTTGCTTTGGAAAAGTTGAAAATTAATCCAGACAAACCTGCACCTGTGAGCGTATAACATGACGACGATAAAAGAAGTAAGAGTCCCTGATATCGGGAATTATACCGGTGTTGAAGTGATTGAAGTAGGTGTAAAGAATGGTGCTTCGGTAAAAGCGGAAGATTCATTAATTACGTTAGAAACAGAAAAAGCTTCCATGGATGTGCCATCCCCGTTTAATGGCACCATCAAAGAAATGAAAATAAAATTGGGAGATAAAGTATCGCAAGGAGACTTAATTGCGCTTGTTGAAGTAGAAGAAAAAGCGCAAGAAGAAGTGTCAAAAGAAGAACAAGCTCAACCTCAATCTGTTGTATCAGAAAAAGAAAAGGCAAAACCGCAAGAACCCGCTGCAACAAAGACTGTGCCATCGGCACCATCACCATCACTAGAGACTGTCACAGTGCCTGATACAGGCGCTGCAAAAGAGGTTGAAGTGATTGAAGTTGCTGTTAAACCGGGCGACATTGTTAAGCAAGAAGATACCTTGATTACGCTTGAAAGCGAAAAAGCGAGCATGGATATCCCTTCGCCTTATCAAGGGAAAATCGAATCAGTTCTCATTAAAGTGGGTGATAAGGTTTCTCAAGGCGACAAAATTGTGACCATGCATGTTGCCATGCAGCCTAAAGTTGAAGAAACCAAAGAGGTTGTTACAGAACCTGCTGCCAAGGTTCAAGCACAACCTTCTAAAGAAGTCCCCAAATCAATATCAAGAGAATCTGTTACGGTTCATGATTTTTCCAACGTGCATGCAGGTCCTGCAACCAGACGCATGGCCAGAGAGCTAGGGGTTGATTTAAGACAAGTAAAAGGCACAGGGCTTCGTAATCGTATTGTCACAAAAGATGTGCAAGCTTTTGTAAAATCTATCATGCAGGGAGCTCCTCAAGGTGCGGGTTCAGGTTTACAAATTGAAAAAGTACCTGAAATTGATTTTAGCCAATTTGGCGAAGTGGAAGTAAAACCATTAAGTCGAATTAAGAAATGGACTGCCAAGAATTTATATAGAAATTGGGTAACCATTCCGCATGTCACTCAATTTGATGAAGCAGATATTACAGAGTTAGAAATTTTTCGTCAGGAAAATAAACAAGCAGCAGAGGAACACGGTACCAAACTTACGCCATTACCATTTATCATTATGGCATGTGTTTCGGCATTGAAGACCTATCCACAGTTTAATGCATCACTTGCCTCTAATGGCCAAGATGTTGTATTTAAAAAATATATCAATATTGGTGTTGCTGTAGACACGCCAAATGGTTTGGTGGTTCCTGTTATCAAAAATGCAGATACTAAAAGTTTGTTTGAGATTGCTAAAGAGTTAGGTGATCTTGGTGTTTTGGCCAGAGAAGGCAAGCTCAAAGGTGAACAAATGCAAGGTAATTGTTTTACCATTTCAAGCTTAGGGAGTGTGGGTGGAACTGCATTTACGCCTATTATCAACTCACCTGATGTTGCTATTTTAGGTGTATCCAAAGTACAAATTAAACCGATTTTTATGAATGAACAATTTGTGCCAAGAAAAATGTTGCCGCTCAGTCTATCTTATGACCATCGTGTCATAGATGGAGTAGAGGGTGCGAAATTTGCCGCGCATATTGCAGCGCAGTTACAAGATATTAGAAAATTATTACTATAATTTATTGGGGTCATCATGTCAGATAACAATATTAAAGCAAAAGTCGTTGTATTAGGTAGCGGACCTGGCGGTTATTCTGCAGCATATCGCGCTGCAGATTTATTGGGCGAAGGTGTTGTACTTGTTGAACGTTACAGCGAACTTGGTGGCGTCTGTTTAAATGTAGGTTGCATTCCTTCCAAGGCATTATTGCATACCGCTGGAATTATTAATGAAACCAAAAGTATGGCAAGCCATGGTGTAGAGTTTGGAACACCTAAGATTGATCTTGATAAGGTTCGTGGATTTAAAGATAGTGTTGTCAAGCGCTTAACTGGTGGCGTGAAGCAAATGGCTAAATTTAGAAAAGTCCAAGTTGTAGAAGGGATAGGAAAATTTACTTCGGATCATACCTTACAAGTTGAAGGTAAAAATCCTTGCACGATAACTTTTGAATACGCCATTATCGCTGCAGGTTCACGTCCTATTCGGTTACCCTTTTTGCCGGATGATCCTAGAATTATTGATTCCACGGGCGCGTTAGAAATGTCCGATATTCCTAAAAGAATGTTAGTGATTGGTGGTGGTATTATTGGTATGGAAATGGCCACTGTGTATCAAGCACTCGGTTCACAAGTGAATATTGTGGAATTAACAGATTTCGTCCTGCCTGGTGTTGATAAAGATATTGCAACGCCATTTTATAAATTTGTAAAACCTAAATATGAAAGCATTATGTTGGGAACGAAAGTCGTAGGCGCTGAGGCTAAAAAGGACGGGATTTGGGTAAATTTTGAAGGTAAAGAAGCGCCAAAAGATCCACAACGTTACGATAAAGTTTTAATGTCAGTGGGGCGTACGCCAAATGGCAAGCTTATTGATGCTGAAAAAGCAGGCGTTAAAGTTGACGAACGTGGATATATACCCGTTGATAAACAAATGAGAACGAATGTAAACCATATTTTTGCTATTGGTGATATTGTAGGTAACCCGATGTTGGCACATAAAGCTACAGCAGAAGGGCGTGTTGCAGCAGAAGTGATTGCTGGCATGAAACATTACTTTGAGCCTAAATGTATTCCAAACATAGCATATACTGATCCTGAAGTGGCTTGGGTTGGTTTGACAGAAGAACAAGCCAAAGCACAAGGGCTCGATTACGATAAAGGCGTTTTTCCGTGGTTAGCTAGTGGTCGATCACTTGGGCTAGGAAGAGAAGAAGGTATTTCTAAACTGATATTTGATAAAAAGACACATCAAATATTAGGCGCTGGTTTTGTTGGCCCACATGCTGGTGATTTGCTTGCAGAAGTAGGTTTAGCCATTGAGATGGGTTGTGTAGCAGAAGATATCGCATTGACAATCCATGCTCATCCAACATTGTCAGAGTCAGTGATGATTGCTGCCGAATTGTTTGAGGGCTCGGCCACAGATATGATTAATAAAAAGAAATGATATTTCCCCCCTTTGATGTGATGTCAAAGGGGGCGTCCTATCTAGAAGTCGATCGCAAAAATGCCAATGGTCTGTCAAGCGATTGAGTAAGCAAGCGATGCCCAATATATAAAATGCCAACAGCAAAAAGACAGCCCAGTATCATTTCAATCGATAGCAAACGATTCACAATAGCAAGTTTCCCAATTAACATGACAGTGATAAAAGTAATTAAAATGCCATGAAATCGATTTGGCGTCAGGAATAATTTTCCTGAAAAATACAACATCATCGCTTGAAGAGCATAATGGCAGAATCGAATGGGATGAAAAGGTATTTCTCTTTTTAGAAACAATAAAACAGGCTCTATTGTTAAATAGAGTTGTGTTGGATGTAGGGTAGGAATAAAAGGATATAATTGATAGCAACCCCAACCCATCCAGACGGCTATTCCTAATAAAGGCCAGAGATTTTGTTTATTACCTAAGTGCAGTGAATCTTTTACCCATTCAAGAATAAAGGGATAGTAACGAGCAAAAGGAATGGCAAAACAGGCACCTAAAAACCCACTGATAGTATTAAGGCTCATATCCAAAAGTGAAGGGATCCTTGCGGGATTATAAGTTTGTAATATTTCGATGCAACAACTGGTACAAAATGAAGCTAAGGTTGCCAATAAGAAAACCACGGTGAGATGTCGTTTTTGCATTAGGAGGTATGTACCTGCAAAAAGACCAAATGGTAAAAAGAATAATAAGTTTTGGACGATATCAAATAAGAAAATGTCCTCAAGCCATCCGTATAAAACGATTTCTATAATTGAATCAATAGGAACACTCCACCCTCGAAAAGGGAAAAGAGCGCCATAAAATAAAAAGGCGACATACAAGAGTAACAAAGTACCTATATGTGATTTTGAATTATTCATAACCAGAGGATCTACACTTTTGCGGCGCATTCTACTTTTATAAACAGTAGAATGACAACTATTTATTACGTTTTTATTTTACTAACTACACATTGAAACTACTTTAGGATCACAACAGAATGTGAAGTGTTTACATTAAATACCTAGCTAGAAGGCTTCATATTCCCTATAATGGGCTCCTTAACTCACGCGTATAATGCCATTTATTTATAAAAATGCAACAAAAACATAATGTTATGATATGAATGCAATAACGCTTTTTGCTTTTATTTGCTATTTAACAGTAGTGGTAGTCATCGCCATTGTTGCCTATCGTATTACGCGAAATCTTTCCGATTTCGTTTTAGGAGGGCGTCAGCTTGGTGGGCCAGTTGCTGCACTAAGTGCTGGTGCTTCTGATATGAGCGCTTGGTTATTACTAGGTTTACCTGGAGCAATCTTTGTTTTAGGGTTAAATCAGATTTGGTTGCCCATTGGACTCACCATAGGTGCATTTCTCAGTTGGCGGATTATCGCTAAACCACTCAGGGTGTATTCAGAGTGCGCGAATGATTCTCTGACCTTACCTTCATTTTTAGATAATCGCTTTTTTGATAGATCAGGTTTTATCCGAGTGATTCTTGCCCTTGTTACGTTGGCATTTTTTGCATTTTATACAGCTTCGGGCTTGGTGGGTGGTGCAATGTTATTGCAGCGCTTTGATATACCTTACGAACAAGCTCTATTATTAGGCACTGTCATTATCGTTTCGTATACTTTCGTTGGTGGATTTTTAGCAGTTAGCTGGACAGATTTTTTTCAAGGTACGTTAATGTTTGTCTGTCTATTAGTCGTTCCTTTTGTTGCTTGCCAAGAATTTGGAGGCTGGCACAAAACAATCGATATTATTGAAAAACTCGGTCCACATCGTTTGCAACCTTTTCACCAATTTGATGCATTATTATTCATGAATCTGATGGCATGGGGATTGGGATATTTTGGTCAGCCCCATATTTTAGTAAGATTTATGGCCGTGCGTACAACAAAAGATATCGGAATTGCAAGACGAATTTGTTTATCTTGGATGAGTTTATCGTTGCTAGGTGCCGTACTGACAGGGTTTGTTGGCATAGCCTATTTCTATGAACAAGATATCGATCCTGAATCTATTTTTATTGTTTTTTCACAAACATTATTCTCTCCCTGGATAGCCGGAATTTTATTTGCTGCAATTTTATCGTCGATAATGTGTGCTATTGATTCTCAGATGCTAGCCTCCAGTAGTGCTTTAACAGAAGATATTTATCACAGATTATTCCGTAAGAAGGCCAGCCAAAAAGAATTAATTTGGGTAGGTCGTATTGGCATTATTGTCATCGCGATTGTTGCAATGGCATTAGCAAATGATCCAGAAAGCTCTGTTATCACACTGGTTGCTTTTGCTTGGGCTGGGTTAGGGGCTTCTTTTGGTCCTTCTGTCATTGGGGCATTATTTTGGCGGCGCATGACAAGAAATGGCGCTATTGCCGGTATATTGTTAGGAGCGCTTAGCGTATTGCTATGGAAATTCTATAGCGATTTAGGCGGTATATTTGCTCTCTATGAAATTATTCCTGGATTTTTGTTTGGATCTCTCGGGGTGGTTATTGGCAGTTTGCTAGATAAACCACCATCTAAAGAAACAACAGAACAATTCGATAAAGCGTGGACTCTGATACGCAAAAGCCCCAATTAAAATTCAAAAAAAATAGGTAAGAATGATGCTCAATTCGGAATTCGACATTGTGAGTGATAAATTTCGTCGTGAAATAGACAACCATTATCGAAGCGATGAGACGCATTGTGTAGAAGAGCTATTGTTGGCTGCTACAATCGAACCTGCCATGATGGCCTCTATTCAAGAGCAAGCCACTGTTCTTGTGAAAAATGTTCGTGAAAGACGTTTAAAGCAAAGTGGTTTAGACGCTTTCATGTTTCAATATGATTTATCTAGCGAAGAAGGCATTGCACTGATGTGTCTTGCTGAAAGTCTATTGCGTATTCCTGATAAAGAAACAGTTGATAAGCTTATTCGTGATAAATTAGTTGGGGGTGACTGGCAATCCCATTTGGGTAAGAGTCAATCACTCTTTGTGAATGCAGCGACAATGGCCTTAATGTTAACAGGTAAAATTATACAATCACCAACCTATGCGCTACGTGAACAACAAGAAAATACTTTAACTCGTACTTTGAAGCGCTTGGCAAGTAAAGGTGGTGAGCCTATTGTACGCCAGGCAATTTCGCATGCGATGAAAATTCTTGGCCGTCAATTTGTGATGGGCAGAACTATCGGTGGTGCATTAAAGCGGGCTAAACGCAAAGAAGAAAAAGGTTATCGTTATTCCTATGATATGTTAGGAGAAGCCGCCTATACAGCCACTGATGCCAAAAAATATTTGGCAGCCTATCAAAAAGCGATTAAAGCAGTGGGGCTTGCTAATAATGGTCGAGGTCCCATCAGTGGGCCTGGTATTTCAGTAAAATTATCAGCATTGCATCCACGTTTTGTAATGGCAAAGCGCGAACGTCTGCACGAAGAATTACTTCCCATCTTAAACGATTTAGTAATACAAGCCAAAGATGCCAATGTCGGCATTACCATTGATGCTGAAGAAGCTCATACTTTGATGATTAATTTGGAAATGATAGAAGCTGTCATCACAAGTGGTATTTTAGGGAAATGGCAAGGATTTGGGTTGGCTGTTCAAGCTTACCAAAAACGTGCACCATATGTTTTAGACTGGTTAATTCATCTGGCCAGAGAGCATGAGCAACCCTTAATGATAAGACTTGTAAAAGGTGCCTATTGGGATACTGAAATTAAATTGTCACAAGTACAAGGATTATCTGGTTATCCTGTGTTTACAAGAAAAGTCACCACTGACGTGAACTATATTGTATGTGCAAAAAAATTGTTGGATGCTGCAGATGTTATTTACCCTCAGTTTGCTACTCATAATGCATTAACGCTTGCCACTATTATGGCATTAGCCAAAGATAAGAGCGTGACAAATTATGAGTTTCAATGCTTGCATGGTATGGGAGACTCACTTTACGATCAGATCCTTGAAAATCCAAACAATAATAACATACCGTGTCGCATTTATGCGCCTGTAGGGACGCATGAAGAGCTGCTTGCCTATCTTGTACGAAGATTATTAGAAAATGGCGCCAATACTTCTTTTGTTAACCGTATTGTCGATGAAAAGCTTCCTTTAGAAGAAATGGTAGTTTCACCAATTGATAAAATTAATGAATTAGCGGAAAAACCACATTCAAAGATCCCGCTTCCTCAAGATTTATTTGCACCGAATCGTGCTAATTCTCAAGGACTCGATTTAAGTCATCCACCAGAGTTTTTGCCAGTTTTACAAGAAGTGCTCAAATGGTCATTAGTTGAAAACACGGCTATACCTACAGGATATGAGTATCAAAGTTCTTCTACAGTTCAGGAGCGATTTTCGCCAATAGCGCGATCCCTTCGATTAGGAACAGTTACCTTAGCTTCTAAAGAAATGACAATAACTGCTTTAGAGCGTGCGTATAAGGCACAAGCCTTATGGCGTGAATGGACAGCAGATGAACGTGCAAATGCTTTAATTAAAATGGGGCAATTGTTACAGGAACACCGTGCGCCATTGTTAAGTTTGCTCATTTTTGAAGGTGGTAAAACAATTGATGATGCGGTGAGTGAATTACGCGAGGCGATAGATTTTTGTCATTATTATGCTTGTGAGGCAAAAAATCATTTTCAACATCCACAAATACTCAAAGGCCCCACTGGCGAAGATAATCGATTAAGTTTACATGGAAGAGGCATAATTGCCTGTATTAGCCCTTGGAATTTTCCATTAGCTATTTTTCTTGGCCAAGTTACAGCATCTTTGGCATCAGGAAATTGTGTTATCGCAAAACCTGCTAGTCAAACAGTGTTAATTGCTGCTAAAGCAATTGCTTTACTACATGAAGCAGGAATTCCTCGAGATGTTGTTCAGCTTTTACCCGGAAGTGGTGCAATTGTAGGGAATCTGTTAGTTAGTGATCCTCGTATCAAAGGTGTTTTGTTTACAGGTTCAACAGAAACGGCGCGGGGCATTAATCAAAAGCTAGCGGCTCGTGAAGGTGCAATAGTTCCCTTTATCGCTGAAACCGGTGGTCAAAATGCCATGATAGTGGATTCAAGCGCTTTACCTGAACAAGTCACGCAAGATGTGATTACATCAGCTTTTAGGAGTGCTGGTCAACGTTGTTCTGCTTTGCGAGTTTTATTTTTACAAGAAGATATTGCCGATAAAATTATAAGCATGATTATTGGCGCCATGGCCGAGCTCAAAATAGGCCATCCCGCGGCACTTTCTACGGATATCGGACCTGTTATCGATTTTGATGCAAAATCACAATTGTATGCTCATGCTGTTAAGATGAAGGAAAAAGCTACTCTGCTATATGAATTACCTTTAACTCCTGAATGCGATAATGGATCTTATTTTGGGCCGCGAATTTTTGAAATCCCAACCTTAGATATTCTTACCGAAGAAGTATTTGGACCCATTTTACATGTGGTGCGATATAAAGGATCAAGATTAGATGATGTATTGGCTCAAATTAATCGCACAGGTTATGGTTTAACACTGGGAATTCATAGCCGTATTGATGAAACTATTCAATATATCATTTCCCGTTTACATGTTGGGAATATCTATGTTAATCGAAATATGATTGGCGCAGTGGTTGGTGTACAACCTTTTGGGGGTGAAGGTCTTTCTGGAACAGGTCCCAAAGCAGGTGGTCCGCACTTTTTGCCACGTTTAGCAACAGAGCGCACAATTTCAGTCAACACGACCGCCTCAGGTGGAAATGCTTCTTTGATGTCATTAACAGAGACTGAATAATTTAAAATTATTCAGTCTTATGCCGAAATAAGAATAGGGACATTCTTAGCAAGGTATATTTGTGGCAAATACTGAAAATAAAACACCTCATCAAGGTGCAGATATTAGAATATTGATAGCCACGCCAACCTATTCAGGTGATTGTTATACCGGCTATACGCTTTCTTTAATGAAAACATATTCTTACTTTCAACAATTCAAAAACATACGATTGTACCATCGATTTATTAATTACGATTGTTCTATTCCAAGAGCACGTAATCATTTTGTTGCCTATGCATTAGCTGAACCTACTATTACCCATCTACTTTTTATTGATGCAGATATACGCTGGGAACCTGAGGATGTTGCTAAATTGTTAAAGCATAATAAGCCAATTGTCGCTGGCGTGATCCCGAAGAAGAAATATCTATGGGACAGATTGCGTTTGCCACACATGCGTGAAATTATCATGAATAATGATTTGAGCCTCGATGAATTTAAAAAAAGAATCAAAGCAGGTCTTGTGGATTATGCAGCTGGTGTCACATCTAACCCTGAAATGTTTAGTGGGCTTATTGAAGCACAAAGAGTTGGCACCGCATTTTTATTGCTTCAACGAGAAGTATTTGAAAAAATGATTAAAGCATTCCCAGAGCGAAAGATTAAAAACCCGCCACCAGAATTTCCAGAAAGAGCCAAAGATTATCTATATTCTCTTTTTGATCAAGAATGTAAAAATGGCGAATATATCTCAAGTGATTATAGCTTTTGCAGATTATGGGAAAGCATTGGGGGTAAAGTATATGCGGACTTAACTATTAATATCGGTCATCATGGCAGCGAAGAGTTTGAAGGTGATTTTATTAGTATTTATGGTCCCAAAAGCCCCCCTAAAATATAATGTCATAAGTTCGGGTATATTCTCTAGAACAAACTTGACCATCTTCCTATCATTAGTATTTTGTTCATTTTTTTTTCAACAATCACCGTTTGTGGTCCAAAATTTATGGTGGATCTAATACCAAAGTCAGATGTGCACCCCCGCCAAAAAGTAGAAAATAATATATGGTAAGAAATATTAATAAACGGGTACATACACCGAATAAGGGTGACATATGGGTGCATCAATACAGAAAAACTTCATTATTCCAACAGATAATGCTGGATTTGAAAAAGTGGCTTTGAATAATATTTTAGCAGCACTTAATTCAAACCAAGATGCAAATGATGCCAAAGATCAGAGTCAACAACAGCATGATCAACAGCCACCAGCTGCAGACGATCAAGCGCAGCCAAATGAAGGAGATAAAGAAGAAAAAGCCGCTAAAGATGGTGAAGAAACAGATAAGCCCCCGGTGACTTTAGAAGAAGCACAACAACTACCCCAAGCAGAGGCTGATGGAGGCGAAGATGTACAAAGAGAAGCTGCAGCGCTGAATATCACTGTGCAACAACTACTGAAGCTTTTTGAACAAGACGGCAATATTTCCGATCTCTTTTATAATCCTTATGGCGAACCCTATATTGTACAATCAGTACCTAGAGATTTAGGTATTCCACCATTCCCACCAGGGGTACAAAAAGTTTATATCCCTGTTGAAATTCCTCCAGCGCCTATTTCAGCGGAAGTAAATCCTTGCTGTGAAGTGCCCATTGAAATTAATGTCACGAATATATTTTATTCTGAATTTACTTGGAATGAGGGTGAAAGTTGGACCTTTAATTATTATTCAGAAGAAAATACATCCTTGGCAGCGTGGCTAAATAGTCAATACACTTTTACTTTTAAAGGCTGCAGTGCTTGCGAATCTGATTCTGATTCTGATTCTGGCTCTGGTTCACAAATAGAATATACCGCCCCAGATGGAAATGAAGGGTTTACTTCGGGTGTTATCTCTATTCCATCAGATTATAATGTTGATTGTGATTGTCCTATTACATCAATTGAAATTAACCTTTATTTACAAGATTGGTCTTCTTCATCAGCGCCGTCAGAAAGTGACTTTAATTCAGTATTTGGTAGCGAATTTGATAATCTATCGCAACTTGCATATGGTGGCTTTGAGACCGAAGGGGGGTATGCTGAAATATTCTTTTTAAGTGCATGTGGTGATGAATATCAGTTGGTATCTGGTGGCTCTACTGATTGGGAATTACAATCTGTCGAACAAACAGCTCCTATCATCTTTGACTTAAATGGTGATGGCATTCATTTAAGTAGTGCCTCTACATCAGATGTTATTCTCAACAATAATGGCGCATTAGAAAGAACAGGTTGGATTGACTCTTCAGATGGCATTCTCACTTATGGATATAGTGGAGAAGGGGCTATTGAACACAAAAACTTTGCCTTAACGGAAAATGTTGAAGGTGCTAAAACTGACTTAGATGCTTTGCAAGCTTTAGCTAAACAAAGTGGGGGAATTCTTGATGGGAATAACCCAATATGGGATAACTTGGGTATGTGGCAAGATGGCAATCTTAATGGTGCTATGGATAAAGGCGAATATCAGACATTAACCCAGTTAGGAATATCTTCAATTAGTTTAACGCAAACAGGAGCGGCCTATTTGGAAAATGGTAATGTTGTTTATGGTAATTTAAGTTTTACCTATGCCGATGGAAAAGTAGGGCATGCAGAGAATGTCGGTCTTCGTTATGAAGATGTAATTCAATCTAATAGCAGTATTCCTAATTTACCTAGTAATGATAATTCTACGGTAGCTCAATCTTCAGGGAGTGTTCCTGTGGCAGATACAGTTGTACCACTTCAAATTGATCCAACTGTGCAATCAGCAATAGACACAACGCAACAGCAACCTGTCGCTGTAGCCGCTTAAAATGATGAGTTAAGGTATTTAATGCGTGAATTGTTGAGTTTTTAGAATGTGAAGATCATAAGCTATACCAATAATCTTTGGTATTTCACATTCGCTTAAGGTTTGAATTTGAGAGTCAGAAATGGTTCCATTTTGAATAACATGATCAAAAATTTCGATTATTCCTTGATAGCGCAGGACAGCCTGAGGATAATGCTCGATGATAACTTCAATATGCTTTTGTTCTTCTTTTGCAAAGCACCAAAATGCATTTGTACGCATATATCGGGCTTTTAATTCACGATGATGATGTAATTCTCTTAAAGTCCACGCCAGCATTTCATGAATTTTTAATCGCTCATTTTGCATTATTGTTATCATAGCACTGCTTAATTTCATTTGAGGTCCCCATCAAAAGAAATAATTTTAGTGTGAGTTTTTTAATTATAGCGCCAAAAACAGGATTGATAAAAGTTGATCGGCTAGATAATTTGTCGGATGAGCAGCATAGGCCCATCCTGTCAAAGGGTATTATATTTTCATTATCCCGGGCAATGCCGCTTTACTTTAGTAATTTTTGAGCAAGTTTAACCATTTTGGGAATTTCTGATTGAGATAATATCGAAAGATCATCTTCATTTATCTTGGAGGTGGTAATAGTACTTTCTAGAATAAAGGCAACATTTTTATAACGCTCTACTGCCTTGGGATAATGTAATAAAATCTGGTCAACATGTTCATATAGTTCAGGTGCTAAAGGCCATTGCTCAGTGGAACTTACTTGCGTGCTTAACGCAAATGATAATTCTCTTTGAACTGAATCGAGCTGTGATAATATGATTATTAAATCTTCGGAAATTTCCGCGATGGTTTCAGGACCTAAATACATTGCAAACTCCAAGAAAAAAGATAACTTGATCTAAACTATGCCTTTAAAAACATGCTTAAAGGTGATGAGATTTTCAAAAGTGGGAAGGGCTGCTATTCCCTTGTTTAAGGCAAAATATTGCACATTTGAAACGCATGCTCATTCTAAGCTAATCATCTTATTTTTGCAAGGATTATAAAAAGCCTAATTGTAACTTAGCAGCTTCTGACATTTTATCTGGGCTCCAAGGTGGATCCCATACCATTTCGACAATGACTTCCTCAACTTCAGCAAGCGATTCAACATGTGATTTCACTATGTCGGGAAAAAGACCAGCCACAGGGCATAATGGATTGGTTAAAGTCATTTTTATAATGACAGTTTTATCTTTGATGCAAATATCATAGATTAAGCCTAATTCAACTATATTAACAGGGATCTCAGGATCGTATATCGTTTTTAAAATACTTAAAACATCATCTACTTGTATTGTTTGTGCCATCAATCTTTCTCCGTGCTAACAGGAGTAGATGAATTTTGCAAAGCTGCTTTCATGGTATGCCATGGCAATGTTGTGCATTTTACCCGGATAGGATAATTTTTAACTGTAGAAAATACTTTAGATTTTCCTAATTTTTCAATTTTGTCTTCTGAGTAATTTTCAGAAAATAATTGATGAAATAAATGAAATAAATCTAAGGCTTCTTTTGTAGATTTTCCATGAAGCTGTTCACTCATGATTGAAGCGCTTGATATACATAAAGCGCATCCTTGACCCGTGAATTGAATATTTTCAATACGGTCATTATTAATAACAAGAAATATTTTTAATTTATCACCACAGATAGGGTTTATACCTTGCGAGCTGTTTGTCGCATTTTCCAATGCTCCAAAATGACGAGGATGTCGACAATGATCGAGTATGAGTTCCTGATATAAATCTGTTAGATCAGACATTTTACCTCTTAAAGAGCTTAACCGCGTCACGTAGACCATCAATTAATCTATCAATTTCAGAAAAAGTATTATAGATACCAAAAGACGCTCTAATTGTAGCATTTACTCCAAATCTATCCATTGTTGGTTGCGCACAATGCTGTCCGGTACGTACGGCAATGCCTTTATGATCTAAGATAGTACCAACATCATGTGGGTGAATGTCCGCAAGAAGAAAAGAAATAATAGGGGCTCTTTCTTTTGGATAGCCAATAAAATTGATAGTTGCTTCATCTTTCATTTTTTCTAAGGCATATCTTAGGAGCATGGATTCGTGTTGTAAAATATTAGCCGTGCCAATTTTTTGAAGGTATTCAATAGCAGACTGTAATCCAATGGCTTGCGCTATGGGCATGGTTCCAGCCTCAAATTTATAAGGTAGGTGATTATATATTGTTTTCAGGAAGGTGACAGTTTGAATCATTTCACCTCCTCCTTGATAAGGAGGTAAGCGTTCTAGCCAATCCGTTTTACCATATATCACACCAATGCCTGTTGGCCCGTACACTTTATGCCCAGAAAAACAATAAAAATCACAATCTAGATCTTGTACGTCAATAGATTGATGCGCAATGGCTTGCGCGCCATCGATGAGTACTGGTGTGCCATTTTGATGTGCTAAAGTTATCATTTCTTTGATTGGATTGATAGCACCTAAGGCATTACAAATATGAGCAATAGCAACAATTTTGGTTTTTGGATTTAATAATTCAATATACCTGTCAATTTCTAATTCCCCAGCATTATTGCAAGGTATAATTTTTAAAGAAGCACCAGAATATTCACAGGCCATTTGCCAAGGAACAATGTTTGCATGATGCTCTGTTTGAGAAATAATGATTTCATCACCCGGCTTTAATACGGCGCGAGTAAAACCGTTTGCAACAAGATTAATTCCTTCAGTTGTTCCTCGTGTAAAGATACATTCATGTTGATGTTTTGCATTGATAAATTGTTGTATACTTTTTCTTGCCTCTTCAAAAAGCTCCGTTGCAAATTCAGTTAAATAATAGGTTCCACGATGAATGTTTGCATTTTGATATTCATAATAATTTTGTAGGCATTTTATTACTTGTGATGGCTTTTGTGCTGTCGCTGCATTATCTAAATATGCTAATGGATAACCATGAACATTAAGTTCTAAAATTGGAAAGTCAGCGCGTACAATGTCTACATTAAAGATCATATAAACACTCATTTATAAAATGATAAAAATTAGTACGAATAGGAATATTTTCAATTTTGCTTAATATTTTATCCATTAAAGCATGAATAATCAGAGACTTTGATTGAGAAAGACTGCATCCCCGACTTTGTAAATAAAATAGTGCATTCTCATCAAGCCCAGAAATAGTTGCGCCATGCGTGCATTGCACATCATCATTGTGAATTTCAAATTGCGGTGCAGAATCTGCTTTTCCTTGGCTCCCTAGCAGTATATGAAGACTCTTTAAACGCGCATCAGTTTTATAAGCGTTTTCATTTACACTTATTTTGCCTAAAAATGAACTATGACCATGATCGCATATAAAAGATTGCATGATTTGCTCAGATTGGCATAATGGCGCCATATGAACAACCTGACTAACCCAATCTATATGTGATTTAGCAAATGGTATCATCATGCCACAAAAGTCAATGTTTGCTTTTTTATCATGCAGTAACATATTGGTTTCAATACGATGATAAGAGCTACCTGTTGCATACATAGAAAAATGAAGTGAGCTCGATAATAAAGAGGCATGAAAGTGTTCGAAATGGTAATCACTTGGTGAATTCATTGTCATTTTATGAAAATGTAGCTCAGATTGTGGATGTGCTTTTATAAAATGCTGAGTATTAATCAATGTTGGGTTTTTGGTCAAACTAATGGTTTTTTCTACTACTGTCGCACTTGCATTTTTTTCAACATAAATATGTGTTTGAGAATTTACCATTGAAGGTTGTTGATTATCTAAAATAAAATAATAAATAATAATGGGGAATGCAGCCTTATAATTTTCAGGAATGATGATAAAAGGCCCATCTGTAGTGAAAGCACTATTAAGTTGATGAAAAAAAGAGGGTTCTTGCATGGAGTCTTCAATAAGCTCTCCTAGTAACGATGGCTGTGTTTTTGCAAGATGATGTAAATGGGTAATAGTGACATCATGTAACTCTTGTAATTTGTGACTAAGATATGGAGCATAATAACCATTAATAAATACTAATTTACTACATTTTATGTGTGGCGTAAGATAAAATTCAATTTCGGGTAAAGTTACATCCGTAAGGTGCAGGTAAGGTTTATATTCTAGCTCGGACAAAGATTGCAGATCGGCATGTTTCCATGTTTCTAGCCGATGATGTGGTATACCCACATGGGAGGCTTTTTCTAAGGCTTGATGACGAAGATGGCGTAATGCGAGATCTCCACTGCCTGGCAAATAGGGTTGCAATTTTTCAAATTGCTGACGTATATTTGAAGAGAATAAATTATTTTCCATATACGCTATAACCTTGGGATTCAAGTTTATGAGCTAAAGACTTATCACCACTTTCCACAATTTTGCCATCAATCATAATATGTATTTTATCAGGCTCAATATAATTGAGCAGTCGTTGATAATGGGTAATAATTAACGTACTGCGGTTTGGATTCGCATGCATTTTAATAGCATTTGCAACAATTTTTAAAGTATCTATATCCAATCCTGAATCAGTTTCATCAAGAACTGCCAGTTTTGGCTCTAACATTAAAAGTTGTAGAATTTCATTACACTTTTTTTCACCGCCAGAAAAACCATCATTTAAAGCTCGGTGCAATAATGATTCAGGCATATTGAGTAAGGCTAATTTAGATTTAATAGCGTCCAAAAAATCAACAGCATCTATCTCTTGTAATCCATGAGTTTTTCTATGTGCGTTAACTGCTGCCTTTATAAAATAACTATTATTTAACCCGGGTATGTCAACAGGGTATTGCATGGCAAGAAATAAGCCTTGAAGTGATCGCATTTGAGGTGATAATGCTAATAGATCTTTACCTTCAAAATAAATTTCTCCATGCATTATTTCATATTCAGGTTTCCCAGCTAATACATAAGCTAATGTGCTTTTCCCTGAACCATTTGGGCCCATCAATGCATGGATTTCACCTTGTGCGATAGTAAGATTAAAATCGTTTATAATGATCTTATCTTGAATTTTGACACTTAAATTTTTAATTTCTAAAAAATTCATCCTACGCATCCTTCAAGGCTTATTTCTAATAAACGCTGTGCTTCAGCAGCAAATTCAAAAGGTAATTTTTGCAATATTGATTTACAAAACCCATTAACAATTAAAGCAATAGCTTCTTCATTATTCAATCCACGAGATTGACAATAAAATAATTGTTCATCTGAAATTTTAGAAGTCGATGCCTCATGCGCTAAGTGTGCACTTGTATTCATTGACTCAATATGAGGAAATGTATGTGCCCCACATGAACTACCAATTAGTAAAGAATCGCATTGCGTATAATTTGTAGCGTTTTCTGCTCCAGGCAGCACTTTTACTAACCCACGGTAACTATTTTGACCATGATCCGCCGATATCGCTTTTGAAATAATGGTGCTTTTACTATCTTTACCAACATGGATCATTTTGGTACCGGTATCTGCTTGTTGATAAGCTTTCGTGAGAGCGATAGAATAAAATTCACCATTGGAATTATCTCCTTTGAGGATGACACTGGGATATTTCCAAGTGATAGAGGCTCCCATTTCAATTTGTGTCCAAGAGATTTTAGAATGGTTTCCTTTGCATAAGCCTCTTTTTGTTACGAAATTATAAATTCCTCCTTTACCATGTTCATCACCTGGATACCAGTTTTGGACAGTCGCATATTTTATTTGCGCATTTTCTAAAGCGATAAGTTCAACAACAGCAGCATGTAATTGGTTTTCATCTCTAATGGGTGCTGTGCAACCTTCGAGATAGCTTACGTAACTATTTTCTTCTGCAATAATTAGCGTTCGCTCAAATTGTCCAGTGTTAGGTGAATTAATTCTAAAATATGTTGATAATTCTATTGGACAACGAACTCCTTTGGGAATAAAACAAAATGAACCATCAGTGAAGACGGCAGCATTTAAACAGGCAAAGAAATTGTCTTGGTATGGAACAACTGTTCCTAAATATTTTTTAACCAATTCTGGATATTTGATCGCAGCTTCGGAAAAAGAGCAGAAAATAATACCAAGAGTTGCTAGTTTCTCTTTAAATGTGGTCGCAATAGAAACACTATCGAAAACTGCATCCACGGCAATACCACTTAATATTTTTTGCTCTTCAAGTGGGATCCCTAGTCTTTCGTAGGTTTTACGTAATTCAGGGGAAATGTCGTCAATACTTTTAGCCGAGATATAATTTTGTGGTGCACTGAAATATGAAATGCTTTGATAATCAATCGGATTATAATGTATATTTGCCCAGTGTGGTTCTTTCATTGTAAACCAATGCCGTAGAGCACTGAGTCGCCATTCTAATAGAAATTCAGGTTCATTTTTTTTGGCTGAAATTTCTCTTACAATTGCTTCAGTAAGACCAGGTGCAAGTTGTGTAGCTTGAATTTGGGTTATAAAGCCAGCAGGGTACCCTTTTTCAAGGAGTGATTTGAGCTTGTCTGTATCTCTTTCATCTTTTTGCATATATTTGAGCCTACACGAATTTGCACTTATACAGTGTTTTACCTAACCTCTATTTATACTCTATCAGAGATAGTCACCAGATGAGTAAAACTCTATTAAAAGTGTATATACTGAATAAATCACTCTAAAAGATATATTTGTGATATGAATATAAGAGAATGGATATAGGTCATGTTCAAAAGCAATGCATTATTAAAAATTGCCGCTATCTCGCTGCCTTTCTTTTTTATGCTCAGCAATCAATTGTTAAGTGCTAATACAATGCCAGAAAACCTCATTACGATTACAATACCGCTATTAGTATTGGATGAAGATATAGGTTTAACAATGCCTCGCGCATTTCGAACCTCACTTTTTGAATATAAGCCTACAATAGACAAAGTCCCCACCCGAGAAGGACTGGATTCTTTAAAAGTAGCAGGTAGTGCACAATTTTCGAAGCAATCTTTAGAGCAAGCTCTGAAGTCACTTGATGGTCCTGTCTGGATTATTGATTTACGTAATGAATCACATGGATTTATTAATGGTATTCCAATCAGTTGGTACAGCCCTGGTAATCAAAGTAACATTGGAGAAAGTGACGATAATATTCAAAGACAAGAGCAAATGCTATTTAATGATATTGCAAGACAACCTGCCATTATGGTGGATAAAATTTTAGAAAAGAGTCACGGAAATATTAAAAAGACTAAATCCATGATGTTGAAGATTTCTAATGTCAGTACAGAATCTGCGCTTGTGAATAGTTTAAATTTGGGATATATGAGAATTGGTGTTCTTGATCACCATGGTCCTGAAGATGCAGATGTAACCAATTTTGTTGAATTTATTAAAACAGTACCGCCTGAATCATGGTTATATTTTCATTGTCGGGGTGGGAGAGGGCGTTCAACCACCTTTATGGTGATGTACGATATTTTACGAAATGCAAAAAAAGTCTCATTAAATGATATTGTGCAACGACAAGCATTATTAGGTGGTATTAATCTTTTTAAAATACCTTCCGATGAAGATGATGAATGGAAAAAACAAGCTGCTATTGATCGCAAGAATTTTATTACAAAATTCTATCAATATGCAAAGGATCCAAAAGGTCTAGATCGCACCTCTTGGAGCCAATGGATTGCAAAGCATAAGTAAATTTATTGTTTATTCTTAACTATCGTCTTGTCAATAGTTGAAGTACTTTGCGATCGTAATCTACCATTTTCATGCGTTTCAAACTCAACTTTAGAAAGTGACACTTTAGCACTGCGCTGTCTAACGCTATGAATAGACTGAAGATAATGGAGACTTCTTGTTGCAGGTTGTGAATGGGGAGTGATTTCCTCGACATCAGCTTTGAAATCAAGCTTTTCAAGTAAATAGGAGATAAATGGTATTTTTTTCATTTTATCTTTCGTGGAAACTTGCAAGGCTTCAGCATTTGGAAATTGGAATTTGCTATAATATTTATTATCAAAAGGGGCATCAAATGCGTATGATCGCATTAACTTAATGATGAGTTCTTGTAACAAAATATTTTCTTCACCTTGCCTACTTGTGACACTAACAATTTTTCCTTTCAATTGAAGACCTAGGGATAGGAAAGCATCCATATGTTCCCAAAAATTTACTTGGGCAATCATGCTATCCCTTTCGTCGGGCTCAAGACTTTTTGCTAACATAAAAAAATTATGGATGACCTGACTCACAATAGAACATTTATTTTGAGTTAAATCTCCCATAAATCCTAGAAATACTTCTTTCATCAGCGCTGGCTTTTTATCTCTTAATGCCAATGCTTTGGGCAATTTTTCGGTTAATTCTGACCAGCAGGCTTTTTCAGATTCATCTTTTAAGTTAATGATTTTGCCATTTCTTGCACAAAGAAGCACTAAGTGTCCCCAAAATTTAGCAACCCCTCCTTTTTCAATTTCAAGAAATTGTTCAAGCGTAGTAAGATGTTCTTGGAATAGATTTTTTTGCAAAAGAAGATGATCTAAATGGGGTAAAATATATTTTATGAAGTAATTCAGCCCTTCTTGAGAGCAGTCTTTGCTATAAAAATCCCCGGCTTTAAAATTTTCTTTACATTCATTCGCTAAAAGTAAAATATTATTTACCTGATTAAAGGTAAATGTTGGCAGATGAGATGGGTCAAACCCTTGAATCATAGTATCACCAAAGTAAGTTAAATTAATTTTTATTAATAGAATAATTTACTACAAAAATTCGCAATGGTAAGTCGTTATTGATATGACAGAATTAAGAAATGTTCCCCCTTGGTCTTTTGTCGTAATTTTTATATAAGACCAAGGAGAGAGAGGGGTTATCTCATTACTCTTTTTCTATCAATAAACCCTGCTTGGCAATGTTATCTAATGCATTTTGATAAAAAAGAGGCATTCGCTTATCAAGCTCTTTTTTATCTTTGATCTGATTTTTATTTTCATCAAGAACAAGCAAAGATCCTTTGTCGACCAATTCGCGTGCAATTTTTAACAAAGCATCTTTGTCATGGGTGCCATCCATATAAGGAAGAATGGATTTTGTCATGGGATCTAAAGCAATAGGTTCATGGCGTCGATTGGTGACATAATTTTGAATTGCTGCTTGATATCTTGTTAATGGACATGCGATAGGTTTTTCAGCAACCACAAGCGTATAACGCCCAGGATAACTGCTAATGTTAATGAGACCTGCAAAAACTGCACGTAACAAATTGAGATCATCATTAAGGTGCTTTTTTACCACTTCAAGATCGGTTGTTTTGCTCATTTTAGCAACTTTCTTGCACAAATCATTATAATGTATGGGTTTGAATCTTTCCTGATGTAAAATTAACATCGCTATTTGCGAAATACGATTACGAACTGTTAAAGTAATTGCTCCATGCACAAAGTTGATTTCTTTTCCGTCAATAAGATCTTTCTCGTTTAAATCAGCTTTCGATGGCTTTGCAAGTAATTGCAAATAAAAATGTTCAATATTATTGGTTTTGAGGGAGCGATTAACTTGGACGTCTTGATGACACAGTAGAGTGCAACGAAATCTTTGATTGCGAATAAAATCCATATATTGTCCAATAACAATGATATTGTTAATTTTATTTAATTCAGTTGCAAATTGAGCTGGTAAATTACCCGTATACATAGTCGCTAAAAATGCATCTGAAAGGTAAGACAACTTATGTGCATTAGCTTGTTCCATAAATTGATGGAAATAAATTGGCTGATTAAAAGATGATAAGTGATCATGTAACAAATAATTATCTGATTGTGTTGATAGTAAATTGATTTCACCTCTTAAAAAAGAAGCATAGGGAGATTGGTCTTCTTGAAGGCCATCGGTGATAAATTTTAAGACAGAACGAGCATGCTGTGCCTTTAATGCAGGTTCTGAAATGTTTTTAGTGTGCCATGACATTAATTCTCTGACACTATTAACCATATTCCAGCCCGGATAGGTATTATAGCTGATATAGGCAATACCATTTTTATTTAAGTTCTCAGTGCAAATAGTCAGTATTTTTTCCCTGACATTTTTATCAACCCATGAATAAACGCCATGACAAATAATATAATCAAATTTTCCTTCTTTACTACTAAAATCAAAAATTGATTGATGGCGCAAGTTGATGTTGCGAATATTGAGGGCTTCTATTTGTTTTAACCCTTCTTCAATTTGCTTTTCAGCTAAATCGATACCGACACATTCAGCATTCGGGAAATGCATGGCCAACGGAATGATATTTCCGCCACTTGCGCAACCTAATTCTAATATACGTGCTTTTTCCACAGCTTTTGGTTGTAAACCAAATAAAGTAGCAAGAGTGAACAAATGAGTTGGATGAGTGTGACTAAAAGGGTAACTATGATAGGGGATAGCGTTGTATTCTGCCTGTAAAATATCTACGGAGCTTTCATGGGCTGGCTGTATCATGGTTCCATCCTAATATGAGTGTAGTTACCTATATACTACCTTTAAATAATAGGTTCAGCAAAAGACTTCTGATACTCAAAATATTGTTTAAAATAAAGGGGTTATTTCCATATGGTGCATGGTTAAAGCATATGCTAATAAAAAATCTAAATAGGTTATCTGGTTAACATATAATGTAAATAGTGATATGCTAATGAGGTAAATAAGCGTATTTACAGCGTTAAGTGTTACGTTATTTTATAGTTGTAATTACAGGGAATTTTAACGTTTTACTTTATTTCATATAATAAAAAGCTTTGGTGATCAGGATATGTCGACACAAAGTTCAACTTATGGTGATAGTGTCAAAATTGAAAAGGTTGAAGCACCTGATCATGAGCTAAATGAAATTATTTCCCAAATTCATCATTATTTATTTAACTTTGGCCACAATTGGTTTTTTCTTTTTCTGGGCAGATCTTATTTTCATAAATGTTGTGCAAGCTGGGTGCATGTTTCAACCCATTTAGATAAGTTTTTGCAAAATCCTCGTAATAACTATACCTTGCTAATGTTAGTTTTAGAAAATGAAATAGCTAAATTTCCGCCTCAATCTTTTTATGGAAAAAAACTGAAATCTTTAGAACAGCTGGTTTCAATGGGGCTCAACTTTTCAGTTACCTCATTTTTACATTAGTTAATTACTAAAACGCATTACTAAAAGCCAGCAAACTATTATCAGCATGCTGATGTATCCAAGTAACCAAAAAAATGCTTCAAGCTTTAAATGTTGAATGATTTTCTTTTCACTTTTAGCAGACAAAATATATGGCCTACGTTTATCGAGTCCATGATTACTTAAAATATTGATAGGAGTTAGATGAGGATCTTTTGGATTAGGTTTTGTCATAAAATTACCTGCGGCATATAGATTCATTCCTTGCTCCATTCGCCATTCCTGATAGCGAAAACGGCCGAGACTACAAATAATCCGCCATAAGATATTTTTTGGCTTTCCGTTTGGATATTTACTAAATCCACGCCAAACATCATAGATGGGGGTTGTTATCAAAGCGCCATCAGGTTCAACGATACATTTCCCTGTATCATCAGCTAAGATAAATGATTGACTTGATTCTCCTTGCTCAATTGGAATAAAGCTGTCTTTTTGTAAGTATTCGATTTTATATCGATACCATGTACTCGGTATTTTTGAGAGTGGGGCAACAGTTGGAGAACGATGGAAGTTTTTTTGTATTCCTTTTAGCTCAACATATCCTTGAGCTGCTGATCGAATTTTAGCTGTTGGAATGTCTTCAATAGCGCGCGCTTTTATAAAACATCGATACCACTTATAAAAAAAACACACTCCAAAGATGATAAAAAAAACTAAGATAATGGAAAATGTTTGAATAGGGATAAATTTGAGAGAACTGCTGTTAAACTGAAATTGATGAATGTTAAGGGGGAATCTCATTGGCACCCTTATTTGTTAAAATGACTCATCACATCAACATCTTCAAGATCGGAAGCGTTAAATTCAAGAGTAACAAAATGTTTAAAACCAAATAATTTAGCGACAAGCACATCGGGAAATTGCTCAATACGGATATTATTTAAAGTGACGCTTTCATTGTATAATTCTCTTCGATCAGCGATGGTGTTTTCTAATCCTGATATACGTTTTTGTAGATGAGCATAAGTTTCATTTGCTTTTAATTGGGGATAATTTTCTGCTAAAGCAAATAAATTCCCTAAAGCTCCTCGTAGCGTTGTTTCAGCTTGTCCCATTGCTACCATATCTGATTTTAGGCGCGCATCAACAGCTTCTTGTCTCACTCTTGTAATTTTCTCTAAGGTCTCTTTTTCATACTGCATGTATTGTTTACAGGTTTGAATTAACTTAGGCAGTTCATCATTACGTTGTTTTAATAAAACATCGATATTTGCCCATGCTTTTTTCGCATTATTTTTTAATGAAATGAGATTGTTGTATATAATGGTAAAATAGATGAATAGGAAAAATCCTAAACCAACCAAGACATAACTCATCATATAAGGTGGTAGGTGCATGATTGCCCCAATTTTGGTAGCTACTATAAATCAGTATATATAGTATTTATCACTATTAGAGTGTAGTTACAGCTTTCTTAACACATAAACATTCCCAACGACAGGCTCATCGTCTTGATACCGTATATTTTCACTCTTTTGAAATTCGATTTTGTAACCCAAGGTGGTGGTCAATCTTTCAATATATTCAGGATGATGTGCGTATCTACCTGTTTTTCTGAGTTGAAAATCAGGATGTTCTGGATCAGCTTTAGATTCCAGATCCATTAGTAATTCAATTGAAAAAGTAAACAATCCGTTACTTTTTAGTACGCGATGACATCCCGCAAAAACCTTCTCAAGTCCTCCGAAGTAAACAAACACATCAGCAGCAATCACAACATCAAACTCATTTGCTCCACGCTCTAGAAAAGTTAAAATATCCATGACATAGAGCTTGTAATAGCCACCATGAGCGCGTGCTACTTCTATCATATTTTCAGAGATATCAACGCCGATAAGTTTTCCAGCTATATCTGCAAATAATGGAGCACACAGGCCTGTTCCACAACCGATATCAAGAATTTTCCAAGGTTCTTGGCTTTGATTCACAAAAGGCGCAATAGCTTGTCGTAGTAATTGCGGTACAAGATAATGTAAATGATTTTTAACATGACTATCATAACTATAGGCATATTGATCAAATAAAGCGCGCGTGTATTCTACCGGTGCGCCTTCAATTAAGGTTTTTCCTTTGAGTGCATCAATTAAGTGAGCAGCAGTTTTATTATTTGGTTCAATGCGAAGTGCTTCTTGATAATGGGTAAGAGCTTGATCTCGCTTATTCTGATGTAAGTAGATTGTGGCCAAATTGTGATGACTATTTCCATGATCGGGTTTTTGCGATAGAACCTGCAAATAACATTGGATAGCATCTTCAAGTTTGTTTAAAGCACCATATATCACGCCTAAATGAAATAATGCATCCACATTATGAGGTTCTCGTTTTCTAACCTCTTCAAGTAAAGGGAGTGCCTCATCAAATCGTTTTAAACCACAAAGCGTAATACCTAAATTATGTAGTGCTCCCAGATGGCTTGGGCGCTCTTTAATAACAGCTTGGTAATGGGGAACAGCATCAAGCAATCTATCTAGTTGAATATAGCAGTTAGCCAAATTGTAGTGGGTATCTACAGCAAGAGGATCAATTCGCAACGACTTTTGAAAATGAGATGCAGCATCTTCATATTTACCCAATCGATAGAGTAATGTTCCCAAATTATTATGTGCTTGAGCGTAAGAGGCTTTTAATCGCAATGCTTCACGGTAATGAGTCATGGCATCGTTAATTTGGCCAACTGCTTGATAAGCATTACCTAAATTATTATGAAATTCTGCAATGCTTGGATCAGTTTTGACTGCCTGCTGTAAATATTGAACGGCTTTTGGAAAATCTCGCAGTTGAGCATATGCCATCCCTAATCCATGGATAGCGTAAGCTGCATTGGGAGATTGTGAAATTACTTCTTTGAATAGTTCGATAGAAGCTTCGTGTTGATTATCATTTGAGAGAGCATATGCTTGCTCAATCTTTTTTTGAATTTCGATATCGTTGTTTTTTGTCATAATTTTTGAGATATTTAGGTTATTTTCTAACAACACCACTCCCGCTAGAGGGTTGGGTGTGAGAGAATGCTGTTTATATAGTATATTTTTACGCTCAAAATCAGTATAGGCGACAATGCATAACGATATCATCTTTTCTATCTTTCTTATCTTCTGTGGTGCAGCTTTTTTAGCCACACTTGCGTTGTTTACGCGCCAATCATTGTTGGTTGCCTACATAATTCTTGGAATGATAATCGGTCCAGGGGGGATGAAACTCATTTCCGATCCTGTCGTACTTAAAGATGTTGGTGATATCGGCATCATTTTTCTATTGTTTCTTTTAGGGCTAAATTTGCAGCCTCAGAATTTATTGAAACTCCTTCGTCAAACCACGGTGATCACTTTATTAAGTTCCTTAGTATTCGCTTTGGTAGGGTATTCTGTCGCCATTGTTGCTCATTTTTCCCAAATGGATGCCATGATTGTCGGCACAGCGATGATGTTTTCAAGTACCATTATTGGGTTAAAGCTCTTACCTACGACTGTACTGCATCATCAACGTATTGGTGAAATCGTCATCAGTATTTTGCTTCTCCAAGATATCATTGCAATTTTCACTTTGTTGTTACTACATGGCGCAGGTGAAGATGGTAGATTAAGTTTATTGGAATTGGGGCGTGTTGCCTTAGCATTACCTGGATTGGTTTTGTTTGCATTTCTTTTTGAGCGCGTTGTTCTAATAAAAATTATTCAACGCTTTAGTCGTATTCACGAATATATGTTTTTAGTAGCGATAGGTTGGTGTTTAGGATTGGGGCAACTTGCAGAATTTATGAAGTTGTCTTTTGAGATAGGGGCTTTTATTGCCGGAATTTCTATCGCACAAAGCCCAATATCAAGATTTATTGCCGAAAGCTTGCGCCCCCTAAGAGATTTCTTCCTTATTTTATTTTTCTTTTCTCTTGGGGCAAAACTCGACATATTGATTCTTTCTCAAATATGGGTATGGGCACTTGCTCTTGCCTCTTTAATGCTCATTGTGAAACCAATCGTTTTTCGGCCTTTACTTGCTAATATTGCACCCACTAAATCGGCAGCCTGGGAAGTAGGGGTTCGGATTGGTCAAATCAGTGAATTTTCATTATTAGTTGGTTACACTGCAGAAAAAAATGCATTAATTAGTCAATCGGCATATTCTTTAATTCAAATTTCTACCATCATTACTTTTATGGTCTCATCCTATTGGATAGTCAATTGTTACCCAACTCCAATTGCCGTGTCTGAAAGGTTACGCCGTGATTAAAAAAGCATTTGTTATTACAGTTTTACTTCTAACAATTGCAAAAACATCTTTTGCTGGAACAAATGAAACCTTTGCTGAAGTTTTAGGCGTCTCTCTTCCTTATAAAATTGACTTGGAAAAAACCAAAGAGCAACTTTATCTAAATGGTCATGCAGTTGTTTCGATGTGGGGAAGCGAAGCTTATGTTGCGGCACTTTATACTAGTCATGTCGAAAAAAGAGCCGAAATGTTATTGATGAACGATGAACCAATTGCGATGCTTTTTTATTTCGTGCAAGACGATATCACAGCAGAAATGATAAGTGAAACTTTTACTGAGGCCATTTTAGTCAATAACGGTGGTTGGAATAATAAAAAATTAGATAGAACTCGTATTATCGAATTAAAAGAAGCATTCAAAAAAACATTAAATGCCGGAGATGAATTAGCATTTTACTATTCCCCTCAAAATGGGGTGCTAATGCAAATTAATGGGCATGATATAGCCTATTGGCCACATGCAAAATCATTTTTCAATATGCTGCTTCGAATGTGGGTCGGGCCATATCCACCCTCTCGTTCATTTAAACGCGCTATCTTGAATTTTCCAATAAAGAAAAGTCAGTGAAGTTCAAGAAAAAATCCCCCGCCGACTTAATTTTTGTGTCTTGAACTCTTGCTCCTTCTCCCCTTGCGGGAGAAGGTGGGGATGAGGGGTGTCAAAGAAATCTTATTTGATATAAGACGTAAATTCGAGACAGATTAATGTACCCCTCACCCTAACCCTCTCCCGCAAGGGGAGAGGGGATTAGAGGAAAAGCACAGATTTCCCCAAAAAAAAGGGCGCCATTGGCGCCCTTTTTGATGAGAAGAGAATTAACCCTTCTTATTTTTACTTTCTACTTTACCTTGTTTTTCAGCAGACTTATCTTTATTTTCTGGTTTCTCTACTGACAGTAGTTCAACTTCGAAAATCAACGCTGAATTTGGCCCAATGATTTGACCAACACCATGTTCACCATAAGCTAATTTTGAAGGGATAAAGAGTTCCCATTTAGCACCTGGCTTCATTAATTGTAATGCTTCTGTCCAGCCTGGAATAACGCCATTCACAGCAAATTTTACAGGTTCGCCACGATTGTAAGAACTATCAAATTCTGTACCATCGATTAATTTGCCACGATAATGTGTGGTAACGACATCAGTTGCTTTTGGAGATTCGCCTTTACCATCTTTAATAATGCGGTATTCAAGACCACTTGGTAATGTAACAATATCTTTCTTCTTTTTATTATCTTCTAAAAACTTTTGACCAGCGGCTAAGTTTTTTGCTGCGGCGTCTTTCATTTCTGCTTTCTGCTTCTCTAACATTTCGGTTTGTAGTGCCATTAAAGTTTGACGAATTTCGTCTTCAGTCATTAGTGTTGATTTATCTGCTTGACCATCTTTGAAACCTAAAAGGAAAGGTTCAGGATTAATGTCGATTTTTTGTTTAAGAATGCTTTTACCAACATCAACGCCAATGCTATAACTGATTTTATCTTTTTTATCTTTGAGTTGAGCGCCTTGATCTCCTGCCGCCCAAACATTTTGAACTAATAAACAAATACTTGCCGTAGTCAAGGCAGCAATTGCACGTTTCATGGATCTATCCTTTTTATCAACGGTTGGGAAACAGAACAACACTATATCAAAATTTTGATTCCATTCCTAAAAATATTCCATTATCTAAAGGACTTAAATTTATTGTATAAAGTTGTGGTTTTTTACTAACTATGTCATTACGCCAAACTATTTGTGTAGCATTAAAGGCTAGCCACCAACCAAGCCAAACTTGAGATAAATAGTGTTTATCGTTATTGATTCTTGCTAAGCCTGGCAATATGGATAATGCATAGGCAGAAGTTTTGATAAGTGGATTAGTCGTTTGCTTCGCAAGATTTAACAAAGGTATTGCACCATAAAAAGCATGCCCACTTACTGCACGATGATATTCAAAAAAATGCCATTCTGGCGAGCCAGTTTGAGGGCGTCCCCCTCCAAGTAAATGAGCAAAAAAAAGTTGCTCAGGCGCACCAACAACAAGCGTTCTTAGTGAGTGATTGGCCCACTTTTCTAAGATAGATGCACCATCATGCTGGAAGTTCTGAGTGCTTATCCACATTGAGATAAGATAGATTGGCACTGCAACAGGGTAGGTAGCAACTTTGCTATAGTCATTGGTGACAATTGATACTTTGTCAGTAAAGTCACCTCTAATATTGTGCTGCCAATCATCTCTGAAATTGGGATCGATGGCACTGTTTGCCATCATTCCACCAACCCCCAAACCCAATGTTCTCTGAAAAATACCTTTCGGCTGATAGTAGTGTTCATAATCACAAAATATTTGATTTAATAAAGGCTCATGGCCCAATTCAGCTTTGGCAACACTGATGGTTGCGAGTAAAATAAGTATCAAATTTCGAATATTAACCAAAATAAGTCGACCAAATAACATATGTTTAATAAACCCGAATGGCTAAGGTTATTATTTCAAAAACGGATGTTACTAATATTGGCACTGGGGTTTGTCTCCGGTCTACCGTTAGGATTAAGTGGTACAGCCCTACAAGCATGGTATGCCATAGATGGGGTGGATGTCGTTACTATTGGGTTTTTAGCATTAGTTGGCCAGCCATATGTTTACAAATTCATATGGGCACCCTTGATGGATAAATGGCGTTTACCGTACCTTGGGCGAAGACGAGGTTGGATGCTGACCACGCAAATTGGTTTGATTGGTGTTTTATGTTTGATGGCTATGATGGATCCAAAATCAGATCCTTATATGCTAGCTTTTATGGCCCTGTGTTTAGCCTTTTTGTCAGCGACACAAGATATTGCGATTGATGCTTACCGGACTGAACTCCTGAAACCAGAAGAAAGAGGTATGGGTACCTCGATGGCTGTAAGCGGCTATCGAATAGCAATGTTAGTATCCGGCGGTCTTACCTTGATCATTGCTGATTATGCAGGTTTTTCTGTTACTTATTTCATCATGGCGGCATTAATGGGAATTGGGATCTTGGCGACATTTTGGGCTAAAGAGCCACAAAATTACCGTGAATCGCCACCCACTTTTATTGCCGCCTGTATTGAACCTTTTAAAGAATTTTTAACTCGTCGTCATGCGATTGGTTTATTAGCATTTATTGTTCTTTACAAATTAGGGGATGCCTTCGCTAGCACCCTAACGACTACCTTTTTGCTAAAAGGAGTTGGATTTACATTGAAAGATGTAGGACTCATCAATAAAACTGGCGGGTTAGTTTCTACGCTTTTTGGTGTTTTTGTTGGTGGTGTGATGATGGTTAAAATGGGGCTTTTTCGCTCCTTGCTATGGTTTGGCATTATTCAGGCGCTGACAAATTTATTATTTTTTGCTTTATCGTTGATAGGGGCAAATTATCTCATGCTCATCATCACGGTTTGTTTGGAAAATTTTGGCGGAGGCCTTGGGACCGCTGCTTTCATGGCATTAGTGATGAGTTTATGTAACCCACGATTCACCGCAACACAGTTTGCATTAATTAGCGCTTTAGCGGCTGTGGGAAGAGTATTTGTGGGTCCTCTTGCCGGAATTCTAGTTGATAATGTCGGTTGGTCAGAGTTTTTCTTATGGACGGTAGTGTTTGCAATGCCAGGATTGATATTATTAATTTGGCTCAAGTCTACTATTCAAGGATATGCAACCAGTCAGGAAGAGGCGGTTCAATCAGCAATAGCAGAAGCTAAAGCAAGTGCTTAATTTTTGATTTTGTAGAGTAGTAAAAATGGCTAGCAGTTTTAGCAAAAAGAAAGCATTTGTTTTCACATTATGTATTACGTTACTCACGACCCCACTCATTGGGAAAGTATGTCAGCAAAATACATTGCAATATGATTTCCCACAAGTTCAAATTGGTATGGCAGAAAATAGTGATGGTCCCACAGGGATCACACTCTTTTACTTTCCTGAAGGGGCACAAGCGGCCATTGATGTACGCGGGGGTTCGGTAGGAACTTTTTTTACTCAAGAAAAAATGTTTCAAGGCGAAGCCTACATTGATGGAATTGCTTTTACAGGCGGCGGGATCCTAGGAATGGAAGCCATGACGGGCGCTATTTCAAGTTTATTTGCTAAAGAAAATAAAACGAGCTTTTCAAAAATGCCGTTGATTACAGGTGCAGTAATCTTTGATTTTACTCCGCGCAACAATGCAATTTACCCTGATAAAGCACTAGGCCAAAAAGCATTTGCTTCTTTACAAACAGGACAATTTTTACAAGGTAAACATGGGGCAGGCATTAGTGCCACTGTTGGAAAGTTATTAGGTGATAGCTATGAAATTGCAGGTCAAGGCGGGGCGTTTGCACAAATTGGACAAACCAAAATAGCCGTTTTTACCGTGGTGAATGCCATGGGCGTTATTCTTGATGAGCACGGCAACATTGTTTATGGTTCACCTCAGATGACAAAAGAAGTATTATTGAAACATACCCAAGCACTATTACAACAAGAAAAAAAGCCTTTTAATCCTGGTGCTAAAAATACAACACTGACTGTTGTTATTATTAATGAAAAATTGGCCCCCCGACATTTACAACAGTTAGGTCGACAAGTGCATCATGCTTTGTCAGAAGTGATTTATCCTTATGCAACCATACTAGATGGTGATGTATTGTATACAGTTTCAACGCGAACCCATGATAATTTTTATGCGCCAGGTGCAGATATTCAAACAGATTTAGATACCAGATTAATTTATTTAGGTATGGTGGCAGGGGAGCTTGCGAAAAAAGCGGTTTGGTCAGCGGTGGGGTATGCCCCACATTGAAGTCTTTAACCATTCTGTAAATTCTTTTAATGGTAATGGCTGGCTAAATAAATATCCTTGCCCTAAATCACAACCAAAATGCTTTAGCATTTTTAATGTATTTTCATCGTGAAGACCTTCTGCCACAATAGTCATGTCAATGCCTTGACCAAGACGTATTGTAGATTTTACAATTTGTGCCACACGTTCTGATAAAATAATATCTTGAGTGAAAGATTTATCAATTTTTAATTCATTGACGGGCAGTTTTTTTAAGTAGCTTAATGAAGAATACCCCGTACCAAAATCATCAATAGATAAGTTCACGCCGAGTTGTTTTAATTTTAGTGTTGCGGCAATAGCAAGATCGGGTTCGCGCATAAATGCACTTTCCGTTATTTCTAATGTTATCCATGAAGGCGTGACTGCGTATTCCTTGAGAAGGCTTGCAACAAAACTCGGTAGCTCTTTATTCAAAAGATCTTTCACGGATAAATTAATAGAGATCCCAAGGGGGATATTTTCTTTATGCCACTTGCTGCATTGCATAATACTTTGTTCGAGTAACCATAAGGTTAATTTTTTAATATGGCCTGTTTCTTCAGCTAAAGGGATAAATTGATCAGGCGATAGAAATCCTTTCACGGGATGTTCCCATCTGATGAGCGCTTCAACCTGTTCAACATGACCTTTGGTTAAATGAACTTTGGGTTGATAAAACACATAGAATTCATTCTGTGTTATCCCTTCACGTAATTCACTCATCAATGATAATTTATTTTGATGATGAGGATCTTTGCTTTGCTTGTAGATCTCACATCTTTCTGTTGAATATCTTGCTGCATAAAGCGCTAAATCTGCCCTTTGGATAAGTTGGGTTGCCTCTAAGCCATCTTGAGGGAAAAAACTTAATCCTATTAATATATCTAAATCAATTTGTACGGTATAAACACTAAAGGGGGTTGAAAAAATATCAAAAATGGCTTCTGCTTCTTTTCTATAATTGTCAGGTGTGATATCAGGAAGCAGTATAATGAAGACATTGCTTGCCAAGCGACCGATAAATTCTCCTTGAGTTATCGAGTTTTTTAAGCGTTCAGCGACATGATTTAATAATCTATCTCCTACTTGATAACCTAACGCTTGATTAATTTGGGGGAATCTATCTATCCCAATGGTCATTAGCGCCATTGGTTTTGGATCTTTCTGTACTGAAGATAAACGTTTTGTAAGATATTCAAAAAAATATATTCTGTTAGGCAAATTAGTAATAAGATCATGTTTGCTTTGAAAGATCAAAGATTGTTCATTTGTTTGCAACGTTTTTAGCATTTGATTGAAAATTGCTAGGCTGCCAATAATAAGTAACAAAGTTGCACAAAGCGCAATAAGACTAAAGCTAAATATAGAAATGGGATGTTCGCTTTCAGTCATTAACCAATAAATGGCACACAGTGAACCAATCTGAACAATAGTCAGTAAAAATACATAAGTTATGCTTATTTTGGTCTGAGATCTTAAGTTCATTAATAGAACTCTCTAGGATACATATATAAATAGTAGAGAATAATTTGCGAAATGACAGGATAAAATTCAGCATAATACTATGTTTGATAACTGAATATTGTAACTAAATTATTCATTTTGATTAATCTATCCGTTCATCCACACCATTCGTCTTGCACTGATTGCGCGCAAAATTCATTCGGTTACATTACGGCTTGTTGAATGTATTTTTTTTTTAACATCAAACGGGGAATAAAAATGAAAGAATTAACCATCAATGAAATTACACAAGTAAATGGTGCTGGCATACTGGGTGAACTCATCAATATTGTTTCAGGTGCAGCTCTTGGTTGTGCAACAGCATCTGTATTATTTAGTGGGTCAATGTTGCTTGGTTAGGAGTCGTTCCTCTTTCCTTGCCTTTGGCCGGTGCATTTATTGGCGGTTCAATTGGTGCCACTTTGTATAATATTGAATCTATTTCTTACGATCTTGCAACTGCAACTCATTCTGCTGTTTATAGCTAAAACTTCAATCCAGGAGATTAAAATGAAAACATTAACGATGACAGAAATTGAACAAGTCAATGGCGCAGGTTTAATTGATTTAGCGAATGTATGTGCAGGTAGTTTAGTAGGCGCTGCCGCCATGACGCAATTAGGCGCAGTGAACATTGGTTTAACTGGTGTGGTTGTTGCAGCTCCTTATCTAGCTATCGCTGGTGCCGTTTTAGGAGCAACTTTTGGTTATGCGATTTCGCAATCTGCACAACCTCAAGCTTATTATTATTATTAAGAAATTCAACAGGGATGTATTTTATAAAAGAGAAGATTATAGGTTCTTTGAATCCTACCCCCTCTCCCCTTGCGGGAGAGGGTGGGGGTGAGGGGTTTTTAATTTCAAGAACCCCTCATCCTAGCCTTCTCCCGCAAGGGGAGAAGGGACATGAGAGGAGAATCTGAGTTTACTGCGGGATCCCGCCAAGAGTCAATTTTGCAGGATCTAACAAACGTTTTAATTCATCCTCAGAAAGATCAGTCATTTCTTTTGCCACTTCAATCAAGGGGAGCCTTTTTTGATAAGCAGTTTTTGCAATTTTGGCACCAAGTTCATATCCAATGACAGTGTTTAATGCGGTGACTAAAATAGGGTTACGTGATAATTGCTCATCAATGTGCGATTTATTTACCGTAAATCCTATAATGGCTTTGTCTGCTAAATCTTTTGCTGCATTGCTTAAAATTTCAATGCTTTGCAATAAGTTATGAGCTATCACAGGCAGCATCACGTTCAGTTGAAAGTTTCCTGATTGACCAGCAATTGTAATTGCTGTGTCATTTCCTATTACTTGCGCGCATACCATCGCAACGGCTTCAGGTATCACCGGATTCACTTTACCTGGCATAATAGAACTTCCTGGTTGTAAAGCAGGAAGTGCGATTTCTCCTAATCCGGCTAAGGGACCACTATTCATCCACCGTAAATCATTGGAAATTTTCATTAAACTCACTGCAATGGTTTTAAGATGACCAGAAAGTGAAACCGCAGCATCTTGACTACCCATGCTAGCAAATCGATTTTTGCTGAGAGTGAATTTGATATTTAATTTTTGGCTAAGTAATGCTGTGATGGTGTTACTAAAATCTGGATGAGCATTGATGCCAGTACCAACCGCAGTCCCTCCGATTGCCAATGCCTGTATATGCGAAAAAGTTGATTTGATATTTTCTATTCCTGCTTCAATTTGGGCAGCCCAACCACTTATTTCTTGTCCCATTGTGATTGGCATTGCATCCATCAAATGCGTACGACCGGTTTTAGTAATATTATTTAATTCTTTTGAACGATTGATTAAAGTTTCAAGTAAATGTGTTAATGCAGGAATTAATTGTGCATGAAGTGCAACACTTGCGCTAACATGTATTGCAGTTGGAATAACATCATTACTACTTTGACTCATGTTGACATCATCATTGGGATGTATGTCTCTACCTGAGAAATTATTTGCCAATTGTGCAATCACTTCATTGGCATTCATATTCGTGCTGGTACCTGAGCCGGTTTGAAAAATATCAATGGGAAAATGTGCGTCATATTCTCCCTCTGAAACCGCTTCCGCTGCTTTGACGATAGCTTGAGCTTTGTCGGCAGGTAATAGATTTAACGCTAAGTTGGCTTTGGCAGCACAAGCTTTAATGATGCCGAGCGCTCGTATCATACCACGAGGCATTTTTATCCCTGAGATAGGGAAATTTTCAATTGCACGTTGGGTTTGGGCGCCATAAAGAGCCGTTTCTGGCACCTGCATTTCACCCATACTATCCTTCACAATTCTAAAGGTTTGTTTGCTCATATTAAACACCTGCTTGTTTGGTCAATTGCCTCAATACGTAATGAAGGATCCCACCATTTTGAAAATATTCAAGTTCTTTGGGAGTATCGATTCGTACTTTAGCCTTAAATTGCTTCTGATTGCCTTTTTCATCAACAGCAGTAATTGCCATGGTGTCATTGGCTTTGAGAGATTGAAGGGACAAGGAATAGGATTCTTTGCCAGAAAGTCCGAGCTTTTCTGGACTCTCACCCTCTAAAAATTCTAATGGCAATACGCCCATGCCGATTAAATTTGAACGGTGAATGCGCTCAAAGCTCATCGCAATCACAGCTTTTACGCCTAAAAGATTGGTTCCTTTCGCTGCCCAATCTCGGGATGATCCTGAACCATATTCTTTTCCAGCTAGAATAATCAGAGGTGTATTTTGTTCTTTATAACGAATAGAAGCATCATAAATAGACATGACTTCATTGGATGGTTGAAAACTCGTCCAACCCCCTTCGGTGTCAGGTGCTAATTGATTACGTAACCGTATATTGGCAAAAGTACCACGGATCATGACTTCATGATTACCCCGACGTGAACCATAGGAATTAAAATCTTTTACGGCAACACCTAGTTTTTGCAAAAATTGACCTGCGGGAGAATCTGCTTTAATTGCTCCTGCTGGAGAAATATGATCGGTTGTTACTGAATCGCCTAATTTAGCAAGAACACGAGCGTTTTTAATATCCTGCAGAGCTGGAATTTCATGTGTCATATGCTCAAAATAAGGAGGATTTTTGACATAAGTTGATTTATCATCCCAGATGAATAATTCCGAATCAGGGGCGGGAAGATCTCGCCATTGCTCATCTCCTTTAAAGACGTTGGCATAGCGTGAGGAGAACATTTTAGGTTCAATAGCGCTATTCATGACTTCCTGTATCATCGCCTGTGTTGGCCAGAGATCCTTAAAGTACACATCTTTACCATTTTTATCTTTGCCTAAAGGCTCCTTGTAAAGATCAATATCCATTGTGCCTGCTAGCGCATAAATGACGACCAAGGGAGGAGATGCAAGAAAGGCATGTCTTACTTCAGGGTGAATACGTCCTTCAAAGTTACGGTTACCTGATAACACAGCAGCAACTGCCAAGTTGCCGTCTTTAATTTCTTTGCTGACATTTTCTGGTAAAGGACCTGAATTGCCAATACATGTTGTACAGCCATAACCAACTAATTCAAATCCTATCGCATCTAAATGGTTGCTCAAGTTGGCTCGATTTAAATAATCTGTCACTACTTGGGATCCTGGCGCAAGGCTAGTTTTGACCCAAGGTTTTGGCTTCATGCCACGTTCATTAGCAGCTTTGGCAATTAAGCCTGCTGCAACCATGACGGCTGGGTTAGAAGTATTTGTACAACTGGTGATTGCTGCAATGACAACCGCACCATGATGTAGTTTGGTGTTGATATCAGGTTTAATAGCAGGTGCTGTGCTTTTTAGAATATGAGCACCTTCATTGAGACCTCTTTCAAGGGCTTTTTTCGCTTCACCATTACCGTTAGCTTTGTCGCCATTCAATAAAGACTCAATGACTTGATGATAAGTTTCTTTTACATCTTTTAAATTGATTCTGTCTTGTGGTCTTTTAGGGCCAGCAATACAAGGAGTGATATCTTTGAGATCCAATGTGAGTACTTCGCTGTAATCAGCTCGTCTTGCTTTGGGAAGTCTAAACATACCTTGAGCTTGCGAGTATGCTTTAATTAATGCACGTTGACTTTCGCTGCGTCCTGAAAGTGCCAAATAAGCTAAGGTTTCATCATCAATAGGGAATATTCCGCATGTTGCACCATACTCAGGGGACATATTTCCGATGGTTGCTCTATCTGCTAAGGTAAGTGAGGCAAGACCATCACCAAAAAATTCGACAAATTTACCAACGACGCCTTTTTTACGCAGAATTTCTGTGACTGTTAATACAAGATCAGTCCCTGTTGCTCCTTCGGGTAATTGTCCTTTAATTTCAAATCCAACCACTTGTGGAATAAGCATGGTGACAGGTTGACCGAGCATTGCGGCCTCTGCTTCGATGCCACCCACGCCCCAACCTAACACACCTAATCCATTAATCATCGTTGTGTGTGAATCTGTGCCAAGTAAGGTATCTGGGAATGCTTGTAGCTTACCGTTGCGTTCTTCACCAAAAATAACGCGCGCCAGGTATTCCAAGTTAACTTGGTGAACAATACCTGTACCTGGAGGAACGACTTTGAAATTTTGAAAGGCTTGTTGGCCCCAACGCAAGAAAATGTAACGTTCTTTGTTTCGATCTATTTCAATAGCTGTATTTTGTGCAAAGGATGTGTCTGTACCAAAAAAATCTACCATGACGGAGTGATCGATAACCAACTCCACAGGAGAAAGTGGGTTGATTTTGTTAGGATTGCCACCTAAGCGTTTCATTGCTTCACGCATCGCTGCCAAATCTACTACAGCAGGAACACCGGTAAAATCTTGTAAAATAACACGACTAGGCGTAAATGCTATTTCTGTTGTTGGCGCAGCTTTAGGATCCCAATTCAGTAATGCTTCGATATCTTCTTTTCGCACAGTAACGCCATCTTCATAGCGCAATAAATTTTCAAGTAAGATTTTTAATGAATAGGGAAGTCTGTCAATGTCATATTTGGCTGGTAATTTTTTTAAATTGTAAATTTCGTAGGGTGTATTATTGACGGTTAATAGATCTCGGGTTTTAAAACTATCTTTCATGCCAGTCTCCCAATTCACTGGGCTTAAACCCAGATAAAGCTTTAATATTTAGGTTCGCATCTGAAGAGTTAGTTTATTCTCTTTTACTCATTATTGCGAATCAGCCCTTGTATTATCTCGCTTCTTTGGTCATTTGATAAAGTACTGTTTAAAAAATATTTAGGAAAACTAACTTCTTTCCTTGAAAGTTATGGGAACGGGGGACTACACTTTTTGTGAGGAGGAAAACTCATGGAAGTCACCGAACCTATTAATCACAGATTAATTAATACCAGGGATTGTTGTTTTAATGTACGCAAAGCAGCCAGAGCGGTCACGCAGTTTTATGACCATTGCTTAGAGCCAGCAGGGATAAGAGCAACGCAATTTACTTTGCTTGTTTCGATGGCCTCTGTTGCGGCACGCACGCTTACAGAAATGGCAAGTACCCTAGTTATGGACAGGACCACCCTGACACGAAATCTCAAGCCACTTGAGAAGTTAGGTTTTATAGAAACCATTGAACCGCGTGATAAGCGTTCAAAGGCCTATGCCTTAACTGACAAAGGGCGTGAAACATTAATGAAAGGGATCCCTTTGTGGCAAGCTGCACAAACTAAAATTATTTCAGGATTAGGCCAGGACAGATATGAGCACTTGTTAAAAGAGCTTGATGGTTTAACCAAAATAATTTCAGAAATGTAAGAGTGCACAGTCGGGATAATATGGTAATGCCATAATGGCTATCACTATTTTGTGTGAAAAACACGCAATGTGGCCGTTTGTACATGGAGTCCTAAAATGGCGGATAATTGGGAAAATTTTGTTGAAGTTGATGAAGAAGCAAGTGATATTGTTGCTACTTTATCTGAAAAGGATGATGAGGATCTTGCTATTGAGTTGGAAGATTTCAATAGTGATATTGACAATGAAATTTTCTTAAACGATCCATTGGATGAAGCATTTACTGCCAATGAGAATTGGTTAGAAAAATGCGAAGAAGATGGCCACACAGATTTTGGATCTAAAAAATCATTTGATCCAACACAGATTTATCTTGGGGAAATTGGATATTCAAATTTACTTTCTGCTGAAGAAGAAGTGCATTATGCCAGGCTTGCCCTCAAAGGATGTCATGCATCTCGTAATCGTATGATTGAAAGTAATTTAAGATTGGTTGTTAAAATAGCAAGACGATATCTCAATCGCGGATTACCTTTGCTTGATCTTATCGAAGAGGGTAATTTAGGTCTCATTCGAGCTGTTGAAAAATTTGATCCAGAAAAAGGATTTCGATTTTCAACCTATGGTACCTGGTGGATAAGACAAACTATAGAACGTGCTTTGATGAATCAAACTCGTACTATTCGCCTTCCTATTCATGTCGTAAAAGAATTGAATGTTTATTTGCGCACTTCGCGTGAACTTATTCAAAAATTGGATCATGAACCAAGACCAGATGACATTGCTCATGCTGTTCAAAAAGATCCCGATACCATTAAAAAAATATTGGGGTTAAATGAAAAAGTCACTTCGCTTGATTCACCGATGGCAAGTGAAACTGAAAGATCAATTGTCGACAATGTCGCTGATGATAGTAATCAAGATCCTGCAGATATGTTAGGTGAAATTGACTTTTTACGTGAAGTCGATAATTGGCTTGATCAATTAAATGAAAAACAAAGAGCCGTGATATCAAGACGTTTTGGTTTACGTGGCTTTGAATCTGCCACACTTGAAGATGTAGGTGCAGAAATTGGGTTAACGCGAGAAAGAGTTCGCCAAATTCAAGTAGAAGCACTCGATTTTCTAAAAGATGTGTTGAGTCAACGCGGACTGACGCCTGAAGTTTTTTTTCAATAATTAAATACTAACGTATCTAAGTTACAAAACTGAATCTTGCCATTTGTCGGCTACAAGTTACTTGCGGTCTTTAAGTGTTATTACTATGCGTTTAGCTAAGATAAAAACTGCCTATTACAATAATGAATTGGAAGTAAAAAAGTGTTTAATAGTTTTTATTATCAGCTGCAAGCAAAAAAAGTGGCTTGGTTTGGTGTGATGATCTCGGCAGCAGGCTTTACTTTATTGCATACGCCATTAGCACCATTAACGGTATTAGGCATTACTTTAGGTTTTGGCATGTATCATCTATTACAACTCCTGCCCCCAACGAAAAGTGCTTTGTTAAGATTAGTTTCTCCACTGTTAGCATTAGCATCGCCAATAGCGCTACCTTTTAATTCTGTATTTCTCGGCTTAATTGCTTATAACATCATGACACCCTCAAAAAGGTATGGAGCGTTGAGAACAAAGCGTCCTATGGGTTTATCTGAAAAAGAAGATGTAGATCTGATCGAAAAATTAGAAAAGAAGACGAATATTCATATTAGCCAAAAGAACGTATGTGATGTCGATGAAAAGAAGTTTGCACCTAACGCCTCAGCATCTGGAGGGTTTGTAAACAATTCGCTTATGTTTTTCAGTAATATATTAAAAGCACCTTTTAATAAAAAAGAGAAAAAAGCAATTATTGCTCACGAACTTGGCCATATCAATAATATGGATTTTTTATCACAAGTCACTTCAGGCTTTTTATTTTGGAGTACCTGCGTATTAGCCTTTGCTTCCTTTAGCTTACCGGTTGCATTGTTGGCAGGATTGACTGTGAATTATGCTTATTACGGCATTTCGCAAATAAATGAATTGCTTGCCGATCAGTTTGCCGCAACCCATGCGAGTCCCCAAGCATTGATGGCTGGGCTTGATAAAATTAGAAATATTGCAAAGACGGTAAAGCAAAACGATCTTGAACAAGAAACTTTGTGGGATAAACCTAAATCATTCTTCAATCGGTTTAAGCATGAATTAGGGTTAGTGACCCATCCAACCATTGATGTGCGTAAATCCTATCTGCAAAGTTATGAGGTTGAAAAACGAGCATCTACATTAAGAAATTAGTGGCCTTCAAAAGATAGAAGCACGTCAGCGCTTGAGCCTTGTGTGCCTGCGGCGGCTTCTATCATGACATTTTTACCAATATTATAACGAAGACCAAATTGAGATGCCGAATCAACAATTCCCACACTGTAATTTAAATAGAGTCTATCAGACAGCTGTTTTCCTAAAACAAAAACAGTATCTTCTAAGGGATTATGGTGACCTGGGGTGGGAATATAATTTGATTTCTTCGAAAAACCAAATTGATCTAATTTTAATTGCTCAGCTAAATCAAATTGCACATCTTTTCTAGAATTTCCCATAATATTTGCTAATTGTGATACAGCTTGAAATAAAAGTTCAGCTTGTGCTTCATTCACTTGATGCTGAGGTCGACCTACAATCAAATAGGAAATGATATCTGCATCGGGCATAGAGGGGGTAGAATAGAATGATATTTTAGGAGATTTAAGATTTCCACCAAATTTAATGCCCGCCAATATCGTTTGACTACTTTGAAATGTAGTCAGCATTGTTTGAGGTTTAATTTCACGCTGGGCTCTAATATCTAAAATGGGATCATAAATCGGTCCACCAGTAAATAGAATTTGCCCATAATCTATATCGAATACTTTTCCATAGGCTTTATATTTGCCGTTTCGTAATTGGAGTTTACCTTTAGCATTTGGAGGCTGACCTGGTTGTTGTTTAATTTGAAGTTTACCGCTTGCTTTGGTCGAGAAGCCATGGCCTTTGTAGGTGATATTGTCACTTAAAATTAATTCAATATCCGTTGCAATGTTAGTAACAAAAGAACGTTGTGCAAGAGGTTTGACAGTAGGTTTATTCTTTGAAATGACAACCACATCTTGAGAAGGGGTTATCATGTCAGGACTCTTTAAACTTTGGATCTCTGCTTGCGGAATAAAAATTTTACCTTCCACTTTCATTAACTTGTCTTTGAGAGTTAATTTCAAATCTGGATCGGCAACAATATAATATTCAGAAGTGTCACTGATAAGAAGTTTCTCACCTTTAATCGATACTTCCATGGTTTGTGTTGAAAGCTTGCCCACGCCATCAATAGTGAATAAGCCGCTGCCCCAAGTTCCTTTTCCTTTGACATTAATATCTTTATTTTCAAGAAAAATAAATTCTAATTGGTTTAAAAAGGCATTATTTCCTAATGTGGTGGCTCTCATCTTTGCATTTTGTAAAATGACATGGCCTACCCATTGTGGTTGTAATAATGTGCCTTGAAGTTGTAAATCAACATCTAGAGAGCCTCGTATATTGGTTAAGTCAGGTATAAGGGGGGCTAAAGTTTTAATGTTACTAATATGAGTAACAATAGATCCGGACAATTTATAAGGTTTACTTTTAGCCACTGTGGTTTGAATATCAATGGGATATTGTTCTGAAAACAAAATATGTATTGTTGAAAGAACATTTTTCTCATGCCAATCAACATCAAGCGTTCCACGGCTATTACCAATTTGTTCCCAACGTTTATGTTTTACTTGTAATTTTTCAATTTTCCCATGCCAATGTGAAGTGCTAAGTTTTCCACTCAGCAAAGCATCAATCGGACTGTTATTGTAAACGCCGATCATAGATGCTTCATGTTTTTCCAAGTTACCTTTGATTTCTAAAGAAATATTTTCAACATGATGTTTACCAAACCTAAAGTCTTTGGTTTGAGCATGAATTTGAATTTGATTTTTAGGATCATCTATTTGTCGGGAAGGCAGGTAAATATTACCTTTAGTGATGATTGCATCTGTTTGAAATTGTTCTAAATACGGATTTTTAACTAATGTAAGATCCCAATTTACTTTAATAGCATTTTGCAAATAGGCTTCTAATTTTCCAAAAGCCCCTTGATAATGGATTTCTTCAATCTTGGCAAGTTCACTGGTTGCCCCAATCACAATTAATTCGGTTAAGTCATGTGAAAAATCATTCCAATGAATACTGGCCTGTTCAATATGAATATTTTTAATTTTTATCGGAATGGGCAGTGTTTTGTTTAGTTCAATTTGTACAGTATGTAAGGTTTCTGTTGTGTTTTCGACAGGTAATCTTAATACTTTATCATTTTCTGATTGATACCAAATAGATAATTGCTGTGCCGTGAGGTAATCGAGCGTTTTATCTTTTTTAAAAATTTCTGATAACTGCCAGCCTAGTTTAATCGTATGTGCTTTTATTTTGAGTTTGGGACCTTCAAGTGATAATTCTTTAATTTCCAGATCACTGATTAATCTGCCTTGAAGTTCAGTAAATGTGATGGAATAAGGGGTGTAATCTGTAATAAGATTAATGGCGAGCGTCGCTCCTTGGGGGGTAAAGACGAGAAAAAAGCCAAAAAGGATCCCCGCAAAAAAAAGCGAACAAAAGAGCTTTAACGTCATTTTAATGAGAGACAACGGTTCAGCAAAATGACGTAACATGGAAAAATTTTCTGTTTTTCGCATTTTACCTTCAAAGGTAAATGATTAACTTAGGATATTGTACCCCTCCTGAACTAGGCTGTCACCTTTAGAAATGGAGTAGGCATCAGGTATGAGTTTGAAAGCAAACACAATATCTTGTATATCTTGCTATTAGTTACTTCGATCGCTAGGATGCCCGATTGTTCCTTCGGAGTAGCCATCATGTTAGAACCCCATTTCCCAAAGCAAAAATTACAAGATGATCTTAAAAACGTGCAAATCATCGGCTCGATCAAACTTATCAAGAATAGATTTAAATTGCTTTCTACAAGTGCGAAAATGCATTTTTTAGCTGGATGGCTTAATAACACTGTTAATTCACGCCTGAATCCAAATATTGCAGCATTAGATGAAAATGAAAAGCCCATAGTTAAAAGAATGCACCAAATTTGGCGGCAAATGTTATTAAATATTGGCGATAATATGCCTTCTACTCCCATCAGTGATTTTCGCCGCATGATGGAAAAAGATGTCATCGCGCAACTTGCTCATGAAAATTTAACAACAAGCATACCAACAAGAGAAAAATTAGCTTACTACCGACAATTGCTTAGCATCATATCCAAAGGCAATCAGGTGACAGCTCCAGATCCGCAATTAGTGAAAACTGTACGATCAAAAGTTGATCAACAAAGAGTACTTTATTTACAAAGTTTTAAATCTAGATTTACTGAATTTTCCATTTCTTTACAGCAAAAAGCATTGAAATTATTATCCCGTCCAAGACTGAATTCAAGATCATTCTTTAGTTTGTGGGTACAGAAAATACGAAATCAATTTTCAGCTTTAAAAAATGATAATGCAAAAGAAAGTTTTATTGATGATCTCACATCAATACATCAAAAAAAGCTTGTAGATATTCTAGTTGAGAGACAACGAAAAGCGCTATATATGCGTTGGACAGCATCAGTACCAAAAGCAAAACCAAAACCAAAGCAAATAGTCGGTAGATGTTTATTTTTACCTGCAGAACCTGTGATTGATCTTACCAAAGATGCAAGTGAATGTGGAAAACGCAAAGCACTCTTTGACTTTTAATTTATAGCTCAGGACCAAATGACGCATGGATGCGCCATGAATCAGCAGGTTTGGTCAAAGGTTTTGCAATCGCAAATTTAATCGGGCCAAGTTTTGTTTGCCATTCTATCCCCACGCCTGTACCAATTTCGGTTTCAACAAAGAGTTCGCGATATGCATTCCCTGCATCAACAAAAGCGAATACACCAAAGGGTTTTTTAACTGTATGGGCAAGCTCTAAGCTACCAACAGTTAGATAGGAACCCCCTACAGGGAGACGATTACCATCTTTATCAATTTCATCGGGAAGTGATCGATAGCCATAACCGCGTAAACTTTGATCGCCGCCGGCAAAGAAGCGTTGGCTTAATGGTAAGTTCTCACTATCATCTGGCACAGTAAAACCAAAGTCACCTCTGACTAATAGCCTTGTCGTTTCATTGAAGGCATGGACCCACTTGAGTTGTAAATATGTCTGGAAGAAGGTGGTATCACTAAATAAAGCATCAATAGAACCGCGCATGGTTAATTCAATTCTTCTACCGCTTGGGGAATTATCTAATTCATGTCTTTTGATTTGAATAAAGGTAATACTGGGCAAGATAAGTTTAGATTGAATAACATCATTGGTAATAAAAGCGTTAAATCGCTCATGATGATAGTTAACAGATAAGCGTCGTTGCCATCCACTAATTTCGCGTTCTTCTATAATCCCCGTTTCATAAATATGAGAAGGTTTTTCACTAAATTCATCTTCAAAAATACCCGCTTGCAGTTTGATTTGATCGGTAGCGGGCTGTTTGCCAGGAATGATGTAATCAAGATGTATGCGGTTATAAATTTCAGCTAACTGCGCTGTTGCGCTAAAACGATGTCCCAGTGAATTCAAGCGCCTACGTGTCCAGCCTAATTTTCCTCGAACTCCCGTGTCTGTGCCATACCCTGCGCCAAGAATATATTGGTTGGGTTTTGCATCTTCAAGTTCAACAACCACTGGGACCTTGGTGCTTTGATCTTCTGTTAAGGCTTTGACATTGACAGAAGAAAAATAGTCACTTTGATTAAGTCTACTTTGTAATATCATTATTTTTTCAGGAGAATAGATATCACCTGGCTGAAAAGGTAAATAACGATTAAGAAGTTTATCTGATAGTTCAGTTTTTCCAAAGGACACTTCTCCAAAGAAATGCCTTGGGCCTGTTGCTAGAGTGAGAGTAATCACACTTGTATTATTATCAATATCAACTTCGACGCGATGTTCGCTGAACATCGCATTTAAATAACCACTTTGTATTGTTTTTGACAGTAAGGCCTTTTTACCCTGTTCGTAAGATTCATGAACAAACACATCGCCATTTTTTAGTGGAAAAAGTTGCATCAAACCATAAAGTGCAGGATCTTTTTCGCCTTCACCGATGAGATTGAAATGTATCGCATTAACATGAATGGCAGGACCAAGCTTGATGTTAAAAGTAGCTTTAATTTTACCATCTACTTGCTCAATATTACTTTGTACATCTGCATGATAATAACCAAATGGTTGCAAGGCAGTAATAATTTCCTGACGAGCACGCATGGAAATTTGTTCATTATCTTGGACCAAAGATTCGTCATCAACTGATTCACGTAATAGACTTAAATTATCACGAATATTAGTTTCAAGATCCGTATTGACGCCGGTGATAGTAACTTGAATGTTGTCTTCTTTTGCTTTGGCAAAACAATAGGGCAACAAAATTGTACTAAACAAAAATGCAAAAATGATTCTATTTAGGGTTTTCAAGGCTTAAGATCCCTGAATCATAGTCATATGCAAAAATTTCTGCGTAACGTCCCCAATCTATCATTACTTTAAACACACGTTCAGCTTCACCCTCTGTGAGAAACTCCTCAAGCTCTTTTAAGAAATATTCTTCATTTTCACGATGGTTAGGATTATTGTCTAATGTGTCACGAATATGTTTTGCAAGTGGAACACGTTTTTCTAATTGTTTTGCAAACAATTTCTTTCTTTCAAGAATATTTGCACTTGAAAACTGTTTGCCTTCCTCAGTGAGCGTAATATCCCCTTTTGAAACGGTAGCAAAATTGAGAATTTCCAGAGCCTCAGTTAATGGAAAAAGGCTATCTGCTTCAAGGTGTAAACTTTCAGCAAGTAAAGGCAAATCGATGGGGCCTCTTTTTTCCTCAAAAGCAAGTTCTTCCACAAAACCGATAAGTTCTGATATTTCAGCATCTGGCAATCGATAACCCAATTCCATTTTTTGAAAGTCAGAACCGGCATCCCCGATTCTCACACGCTTGCTTTCGCTAGTTGTCATTAAAGTATAAATATCATCAACAAGTTTACGAAAATGTGGATCTTCTGGATTGCGCGGAAGTGGTGTACTGACGTTTAATTCTGCTCGGATACGTCCAGGATCACTTGCAAAAATGATAATACGATCTGCCATGATGGCAGCTTCTTCAATATTATGAGTGACAAACAATATTCCTTTAGTCCGAGTACGTTTAGCTAACCAAAGATCTAAAAGGTCGCCTTTTAAGCTTTCAGAAGTGAGTACATCTAAAGCAGAAAATGGTTCATCCATTAATAACAATTCAGGATCAACGACAAGTGCTCTTGCAAAACCCACTCGTTGACGCATCCCACCAGATAATTCTTTGGGATAAGCTGATTCAAATCCGTCTAGACCGATGGTATCAATTGCTTTTAAAGCACGTTTTCGTCTTTGCTGTTTTTCAATGCCTAACGCTTCCAAGCCCAATTCAACATTTTGTAATACGCTAAGCCAAGGTAAAAGAGCAAAATTTTGAAAGACCATGGCAATACCTTGCACAGGCTCTATCACGTTTTGTCCGCGATAGTTTACTTGCCCACTCGTTGGTTTCATCAAACCAGCAATAATTCGCATCAGGGTTGATTTACCAGAGCCAGATTTACCCAAAACAGCTACAATTTCATTTTCATACATGGTGAAATTAATATTTTCAAGTACAACCAATTCTTGTCCTTCAGACGAACGAAAGGTTTTACGCAAATCTTTGACGGAAAATATTACTTTTTTATCTGAATCAATAGTCATATTTAACCTATATGGAATCTTTCTTCAGCAAAATCATACAATTTTTGCCAGACAAAACGATTAATGACAATAACATAGATGCTCATCACCGCTATCCCCAAACCTATTCTTGGAAAATCACCGACAGAAGTGTATTGAGCGATATAACTTCCAAGGCCTGTTGAATGTAGTGTTTCTCCACCCCAATTAACAACTTCAGCAACAATACTTGCATTCCAACTTCCGCCAACGGCAGTCATCGCACCAGTAATGTAATAGGGGAAGATAGCTGGCAAGATAAGTTTTCTCCACCATATCCAACCTCTTAAACCATAATTTTGTGCCACCAGATGCAGTTCTTGCGGTAAGCTACTTGCCCCTGCAACAACGTTAAATAAAATATACCACTGCGTACCAAGGATAAGCAGAGGAGAGGCCCAAATGTTAATATTTAAATCATATTTTAATATTAACATGTATAAAACTGGGTAGACTAAATTCGCTGGGAAGGCTGCAAAAAATTGTGCAATCGGTTGAATAAAGGCAGCTACTTTTGGTTTGAGTCCAATCCAAACCCCAATGGGGACCCAAAAAATTGAACATAAGCATACCAAAATGGCAATTTTAACAGCAGTAATCGCCCCAAGCCCAAAGACTTGTAATACTTCGGATAAATGCACTTCAGTATAAATGAAGCGCGCTAAGATCAAAGATGAACCAACAATACCGATAAATAAAACACTATTCCAAAAAGTAACCATGGTCCATGATAAGGCATGTTGGACACGAGGCGGCAAAGAGATAGTTTTATGTTTTTTTGAAAAAAATGGAATAGTAATGAGATCACGTAAATAGCGAAATGAATAAATAACATAGTGAATCAAATGGGCACGATGCAGCAGGTTCAGAAACCAGGTTTCGGTATCTGTTTCAGGGTTGGATTCAATCTTAAATTTTTCTGACCAAGCAATGAGAGGACGAAATATAAGTTGATCATAAACTAATATGATGATGAGCATCGTCAGTATGGCATAAGAAATAGCAACATAATTCGTTTGTTGAGTGGCAACATAAATGTAGGATCCAATGCCTGGCAAAGTAATGCTTTGGTTATTGACTGATATAGCCTCAGATGCCACCACGAAAAACCAACCTGCTGACAAGGACATCATCATGTTCCAAATCAAGCTGGGAGTCGCAAAGGGTACTTCTAAGCGCCAAAAGCGTTGCCAGGGACTTAACCTAAACATATCTGCGGCTTCTTTGAGATCTTTAGGGACGGTGCGTAATGATTGGTAAAAAGAAAGCGCCATATTCCATACTTGCGATGTAAAAATAGCAAAAATAGCTGCGCATTCAGGGCCTAATTGACTGCCTGGAAAAAGATAGATAAAAGCCAAAATGGTGATTGATAAAAATCCTAAAATAGGAACAGATTGCATAATATCGATAAAGGGCAAAATAAAACGTTCAGCGCGATGACTTTTAGCAGCCAACGTCGCAACAGTAAAAGTAAATAAGAGAGAGAAAAAAAGTGCGATAGCCATGCGAATGATAGTGGCAATGGCGTAACGCGGTAGCATGCTAGGATCTAATGAAATGGGAATCTGTTTTCCAAGTTCATAAGGGGCGGCCATTTGTTGTGCACCCCAAACAAGCGATGCCAGCACCCCAAATAAAAGGACAAGTATAATAAGATCCCATTGGTTTAATGGAAAATTGGATTTACTTTGTGGCTTACTATAATAAGACTTGTTAGTCATATAACATGTTGCTGTGTTTGTTCAATTTATAATAAGTCATTATAAGGTTCTCTTGCCGTAGAAAACTATGGGGAGAGGGAATTAAGAATTTTATAAATCCACTTGCTCGAAGACGAGAGAAGGTGAGTGCAACGAACCACACTCTCCCTTTGGAATCAAAGGGAGAAGGACCGAAGGGACAGAGGGATTTATAAACAACAAAGTTAAATGACTTCTTACGGTTTGTCTTTGTCAAAGCCCTTTGCTAGCATACCCAAAGCCAAGTGCGAAATTCTAGATTATAACAAGAGCAGGTCATGACTGATTTACAATGGTTTAACAATATAGACCAAATGAGACAAAAGCCTTCTGATCTTGTCCATGATTGGTTAACAAAACCCTATATTTTGAGTAGAGCATTAAAGCGGGTTTGCCAGAGGCTTGAAGTAAAAATCATTGTTCAACAATTTGAAAATGCTTCTGATGATGAATGCGCTTTGCTTAATATGGATTCAAATCAGTTAGCCTTTGTACGTCAAGTGTTTTTATGTGGTGATGATATTCCATTTACTTATGGACGAGTTGTTATTCCACCAAAAACCTATGATGCGCATTTCTCTCAATTTGCCTCTTTAGGCACAAATTTAATTGGCGAAACACTACTATATGATAATCCTGATGTGAGTCGTGGTCCTTTTGAATATGTATATATCCACCGCTTTCATCCGTTAGAAAAAATGATTTTTAATGAACTGCCTAGAAAAAAGTCACACCAAGATCTGTGGGGAAGACGTTCAGTATTTTCTATTCATGATTCTCCATTGCTTGTGATGGAACTATTATTGCCAACATTGCCTGAATATAAAGCTTAATAACATGGATGATATCGTTTTCCCACTTATTAGCGAAATAGCATGTCCTGATCCTATAGCCTTGATGACAAATTTCTCGCTTGAAAATGCTATTTTTTTAGATAGTGCCAGAAAAGATAATAAATTGGGTAGATATAGTTTTGTTGGTATATCTCCTTTTCAAGTCATCACCTGCAAAAATAAGATGGTGACAATAGGGGATAAAACTTTTCATGCTGATCCTTTTGAAATACTAGAAAATGAATTGAAGCGTTTTCAACTTCTTCGTTTGCCTGATTATCCGCCATTTCAAGGTGGCGTGGCAGGGATGTTAGGGTATGAGTTAGGAGGATATTTAGAGAAACTCCCTCAAACCAAAGAAGACGATCTTCAATTTCCTGAGATGATTTTAGGTTTTTATGACCTTGTTATCGCGTGGGATCATCTTCAAGAAAAATCATGGATATTTTCAAGTGGTTTTCCAGAAAGCTCTACAGATAAACGTTTGCAAAGAGCCCAAGAGAGAATGGCTTGGGCTATCGATTGCATTGCTCATCCTATAAAAGAGTCAACGACTCCAGTTATCATAGACGAAAAAATTGAATCAACATTTTCAGAAAAATCGTATCAAGAAGCTGTTGAAAAAGTGATAGAGTACATTCGGGCTGGGGATATTTTTGAAGCAAATATTTCCCAACGTTTTAGCACACGCATGCCTGAAACATTAACTCCTTTTATGCTGTATTGTAAATTGCGTCAAAAAAATCCAGCACCTTTTGCGGCTTTTTTACAGCATAAAGGATGGAGTGTGGCTTCCGCCTCGCCTGAACGTTTTTTGAAGCTTCATGATCACCATGTTGAGGCTAGGCCAATTAAAGGAACGCGCCCACGGTTTCAAGATAGTGAAAAAGATCATGCAAGCCAGCAAGAGCTTATTCATAGCGAAAAAGATTGGGCTGAAAACGTGATGATTGTTGATTTAATGCGTAATGATCTTTCAAGAGTTTGTTTAGCGCATAGTATCAATGTACCGCAATTATGCAAACTGGAAAGTTTTGCTACGGTTCACCACCTTGTTTCTGTTGTTGAAGGTAAGCTCAATAAAGATAACAACACTATTGATTTACTAAAAGCCACTTTTCCGGGTGGTTCAATTACAGGGGCACCTAAAATACGCGCAATGGAAATCATATCTGAGATAGAGCCTAAGGTGAGAGGACCTTATTGTGGGAGCATGGGATATATTGGGTTTAATGGTGATATGGACTTATCCATTACTATCCGTACCTATGCTATTTCCGAGCAAATGATTACCTTTCAAACAGGGGGAGCGATTACGGTGGATTCCCAAGCTTTAGAAGAATATGAAGAAACCTTAGTGAAAGCGCACGCATTAAGACGTACTTTGCTGGAGCCATAGGCTGATATTTTATTTATAATATTGAAATGTACTCATAGATGAAATACACTTAGTTATCTAATTGTATTAGTTGGGAAGCAATGATCCAATGAATAAACCATTAGAGATTGGTTGGGAAGAATGGATAGCTCTGCCAGATTTAAAACTCCCAGCAATTAGAGCCAAGGTAGATACTGGTGCGAAGACGTCTGCTTTGCATGCTTTCATGGTTGAGAAAATTATTGAAGATGGGGATACCAAAGTGCGTTTTGGTATTCATCCAATTCCTCAAAGACCAGAAGTTGAGGTTTTTTGTAAAGCTCACCTTGTTGATGAACGTGAAATTATCAGTTCCAATGGTCAAGCAGAAATACGATATGTCATTCGTACCATGGTTCAATTCGGAAAAAGAAAATGGCCAATAGAAATTACGCTTACCGATAGAGAAACCATGGCATATCGGATGTTAATAGGTCGTTCGGCTATGGAAGGCAAGCTTATTGTTATTCCTGAAAAATCATTTATGCTGGGAGCATTAAGCCCTTGCGTTTATGACAATATAGTGCAAAGACGCTCTAAAAAATCTCTTAAAATATGTATTTTAAGTAGTGCTCAAAATAGTTATACCAAAGATAGACTAGTAGTCGCAGCAGAAAGCAGGGGACATAAAGTAGAGATAGTAAACCCAACTCGATGTTATGTGGATATTAGCTCAAACAAACCAACTATCCATTATCAGGGGCACCCATTACATCGTTTTGATACGATAATTCCTCGTATTGGTGCTTCAGTTACTTTTTATGGTGTGGCTATTTTAAGGCAGTTTGAATCATTAGGTACATTTTGTGTAAACAACTCAGCTGCAATAAGCCATTCCAGAGACAGATTATTTGCGCATCAATTATTAGGACGGGCAGGGATATCTATGCCGACGACCGCCTTTGCGCATTATCCTGGTGATACCAAGGATATGATTAAAATTGTGGGTGGTGCTCCGCTTGTGATTAAACTTCTTGATGGGCCACAAGGAAAAGGCGTGGTATTGGCAGAAACCAATAAAGCCGCTGAAGCTGTTATTCAAGCCTTTCGTGGATTGAAAGCAAATTTTATTGCACAAGAATACATTAAGGAAAATAGTAGTAAAGATATTCGTTGCATTGTTTTAGGTAATAAAGTGGTTGCAGCAATAGAAAAAGCGCATTCTGATCATGATTTGAGCAGTCACTTACCCCAAAGCGGAGCCAAACCTGTTAAAATTACTTTACTTGAGAAAAAATTGGCAATTAAAGCTGCTCGTGTTCTAGGATTAAAATTTGCTTCTGTGAATTTGCTTCGTACCAAGGAAGGCCCAAGAGTGATTGATGTGAACTCAACAGCGGGCTTGCGCATCGCTGAATTGGTGACAGGGGTTGATATAGCAACACATGTCATCGAATATATCGAAACTCATGCAAGACCGCGTCTTCCAAAGCGTACCATAGGATTCCCAGTGTAATGACCGAAATGTATCTTAATTTTTTAAAGGCCGCGAGCACGGTCACTTTTTTACTATTGATTGATTTTATTTTTGAATTTCTTATTATTCGAAAAATTCAAGATAGAAAGAAAAATATAAAATGGCGTGTTTCTTTGCGCTGGGTTTTATTTTTCTGCTTTTTATTTTTTATGGCCAAAATTTGGGTAGATGGGTTTGGCTTTTTACTCACCGTTGTAGGTGTCATTTCAGCCGCTTTTACTATCACGCAAAAAGAATATTTAATGAATCTGATTGGTTGGCTTATTATCATGTGGCGTGATTTATTTGTAGAAGGGGATTACATAGAAGTTGGAAAATATAGTGGTTATGTCAAACATATTGGCCCTTTATATTTTACCATCGAAGAAGCGAGTGATCTGCTCTGGGGCGATAAAACAGGTAAAGAGATAAAGATCCCCAATAGTTTGATTGCATCTAATCCTATTGTTAATTTCTCTGTTGAGAATAACCAAGTCGAAGGAAAAATAGTATTTACTTTTTCTTTTGCCTCCAAAATGGAAAAAATTAACGGACTGATTGATGCTTTACATGCTGAATTTGAAAGATTAATACCACATAAAAATAACTTGCATACCAAACCGCAATTTATGTTGAGAGTCGTGCAAGAAAAGCCACTTGGCATTCAATTGACGATTCGTTATTTCTCTTTTAAACAAGATCAGAAAATCATTGAAGATAAAGTGTTTGCAACAGTCATGCATGCTGTTAATGTCAATGACGATCTTTGGATGAGTGTAGCGACATAACTAGTTCCTTACTTAACTAAATAAAAGTTGATTTTGCCAAATATACTGGTTTTGTCAGTAAAAATATTGACACGGAATGATGTGCTATTTATAGTTTAATACTTAACTTTATTGTGAGAGGTATTCATGAGAGCTTTACAACTTGAAGAAGTCAAAAATGTAAGTGGTGCAGAATTTCAAGAGATGGGTGATTTTGTATTACATACTACCCATGCAACGAGAATATATGATTTACCTGATGAGTTCGATCTTATTGAAATGATTTACAATCGCATTTTTAATCCAGTTGATGTCGCAGCAGAAGCTGAAGCGGCTCAAATTGAAGAATACAAAAGACAAGGAAAAATTATTATAGAAATGCCGTTATAAGCGGTTTCTTCATTTTTCATTTCTTTTTATCGAGAGGACATTCAATGTTTATAGCATTGAATGTCCTAATCCATCCTCTTTTAAATCTTAAAATCCTTTTCTAGAATTTCTTCGTGGATTACGTCTTACTTTTCTGGTGCTTTTTTCATCAGAAGAATGTTGTTCTTCATGACTTTCTTCGCTTTCAACTTCATTCGTCCGTGTTTTTTGACGTTTTGCTTTAGGAGTATCAGATGAAGATTTTTCAGCATCAACGGATTCATCTACTGACTCATTTTCAACCAAGAGATTAGCTTCAGAAATGATTTCATTTTGGTTATTCTCTTTTTCTGGGGCATCTTGTTCCTGAGCTTGAAATAATAAAACAGGAGTAGATTGTATAGCAGATTCAGCAACATCTGACAGTTGGATAGAAGTGGTTGGTTTATCTTTATTTACCACTTCTTCATGTTTACGTTTTTTGCTTTTTTGTACAACATTATCATATGCAACTGTAGATGCTACAGCTGGTAAACCATATATGGTTGACGCAGCTAATACTGCAAATGGATTAAAAATGGAAGTAACTGGAGCACCTAGAGCGTAATCAACTCCTAATGAGCCAACAGTTCCTAATGTCCACATACCATAGCGATGCCAATTATTTTTAAAATGTTGGACAACGCCTTTTGGTTTATCTTTCATTTCTACATTCTCTGATTTTTCCTGACCACTTAACATAATTACCTCTCATTCATTTTCATAATTTGATTAGATTAAACGAAGACGAGAAGATAATGTGTTAGTTATCAGACAACAATAAATTTTGATATAAATACGATAAATGGCGTGATCTAGGTAATCAGTGGTCTTATCTTTGTGCTTTGTTATTTTTGTTCAGGATAAAAAATTGTAAAAAGAAATCAAAATTGTTTAGCCTTTCACGTTTTATCACGTAATGAGAACCTCCGGTCAGATTTAATAAAAGCTTTGAATGTTTTAAGCATATTATATATCCTGATAAATACAGTATGTTTGGCGGTTGTCTATGTTAACGTTTACTATTGCGGAAGAAGAAGAAAGAATGGTTCTAGAATTATCTATAAAAGAAGCAAAAATAGGCTTTGCTACTTTAGATAATGACGCTGATATATTACATTTGCGATGGATTGAAGTTGTTGATAACTATAAATCTCAAGGAATGAGCACGCAGATATTGAGTTATATTACCGATAATATTCTAAAAAACGACCAAGATTTTCATATCAGCGTTGTTAATGAAGAAGTTTTACCTTTTTATATTAAATTTTTCGAAAAAAAGAATTTTGCAAGAAAAAGAATTTTAGATTGGATACAAGACGGTGACATTCATCCTGAGATTTATGTTGAGAAGGGAATATTAACTAAGATTACTTCTTCTAAGTTAAAGATGAATATCTAGCGCCCGCCCCATCAGGAAAAAATGCAATTAAAAAGGGCACATAGTGCCCTTTTTAACAGTCTGAAGAAATTATTAATCTTCCCAAGAAAGCGTACCGCCGGTTTGGTATTCGGTTACACGAGTTTCAAAGAAGTTTTTCTCTTTCTTCAAATCAATCATTTCACTCATCCAAGGGAAAGGATTGGTAACACCAGGATATTGTTCAGCCAAACCAATTTGTGCACAACGACGATTCGCTACATATTCCAAATATTCTCTGAACATTTGCGCATTCAAGCCTAAAATACCGCGTGGCATGGTATCAACAGCATATTGATATTCTAAATCAACACCGTCACGAATAATGGCAATCATTTCTTTTTGGAAGGATGCAGTCCATAGTTCTGGATTTTCAATTTTGATTTGATTGATAACATCAATTCCAAAGTTGAGATGCATGGATTCATCGCGCAAGATGTATTGGAACTGTTCTGCCGTGCCAACCATCTTATTGCGTCTTCCTAGTGATAATACTTGCGTAAAACCAACGTAGAAGAAGATCCCTTCAAACACCACATAAAAGGCAATTAAGTCTTTTAACAAACGTTGATTGGATTCAAAAGTCCCTGTATAGAAATTAGGATCGCCCAGACTTTGTGTGTAGGGGAGAGCCCACGCTGCTTTCTTAGAAACACTGGGTACTTCACGGTACATATTAAATATACGTGATTCATCCATTCCTAAGCTTTCAATCACATATTGATAAGCATGAGTATGCAATGCTTCCTCAAATGCTTGTCTTAATAAGTATTGGCGACATTCTGGGTTTGTGATATGTCGATATACGGCTAACACTAAATTATTAGCGACAAGTGAATCAGCGGTTGAGAAAAACCCTAAATTGCGCTCGATAATCATGCGCTCATCAGGCGTTAAGCCGTCTGTGCTTTTCCATAATGCCACATCTGCCGACATATTAATTTCAGTTGGCATCCAATGGTTTGCACAAGCAGTTAAATACTTGTCCCAAGCCCATTCATATTTGAAGGGTACAAGTTGGTTAAGATCAGCATGACAGTTGATGATTTTTTTATCATCAACCCGTATGCGAGCAGCGCCCAATTCGAGAGCCTCTAAACCGGTTGCTCCACCTACAGCTGATGTTGAGGGATTAAGCTTATTTGATTTTTCAATATTTGTCGCAATCGACATTATTTTTAGCTCCTTTATCTTTTCGAGTTCTGTTTACAGAGCCCCTCACCCTTTCCCTCTCCCGCGAGGGGAGAGGGGATCTTTGTTAAGATCTGGATATTATTGGCACGCTTCGCATGTTGGATCATCTATTGGACAAAATTGTGTCGCACTACTAGAAGTGACGATGATTTCATCCATGTTTGCTTTTACTGCATTGAGTGTGCTTCTTGAAACTGTGGATTTTTCTGCATCCGATGCTCCAAGTGTTCTCAGGTAATAAGTTGTTTTTAAGCCTCTTAACCAAGCTAGTTTATACACGGCATCAATCTTTTTACCAGAGGGTTTGTCTATGTAAACATTGAGAGATTGGCTTTGATCAATCCATTTTTGTCTACGAGCACCTGCCTCAATTAACCAAGAAGGGTCAATTTCAAAGACAGTTGCATATTTTGCTTTCAAAGCAGCAGGAATGCGATCTATTTGTTGCACGCTGCCATTGAAATATTTTAGATCATTCACTAGCACTTCATCCCAAATCTTTAGTTTTTTCAAGTCTTTCACCAGATAGGGATTCACGACAGTGAATTCACCAGAAAGATTAGATTTAACATAAAGATTTTGATATGTCGGTTCAATGGATTGGCAAATACCACAAATATTCGAAATCGTTGCTGTAGGGGCAATAGCCATGACATTTGAATTGCGCATACCCACTTTTTGGACGCGCTCCCTTAAGGATTTCCAATCTAATGTTTGGCTGCGATCAAGTTGTAAATACTGTTCGCCTCTATAGTCTGCCAACAAAGCAATGGAATCGATAGGGAGAATACCCTTGCTCCATAATGAGCCTTTAAATGTTTCATAAGGCCCTTTTTCTTCTGCTAAATCAGAAGATGCTTTAATTGCATAATAGCTTATCGCTTCCATCGTTTTATCGGCAAACTCAACAGCTTGTTGTGAACTGTAGGCGATATCTAATTGATATAAAGCATCTTGGAAGCCCATTAAACCAAGACCGACTGGGCGATGACGCAAGTTGGAGCGTTTGGCTTGTGGAACAGAGTAGTAATTGATTTCAATCACGTTATCCAGCATGCGGACAGCGGTTTGAATCGTTTTTTCTAGTTTTTTGAGATCTAAACCTTTTTCATTTACATGTTGAGCCAGGTTAATACTGCCTAAGTTACAAACCGCAATTTCATCAACAGAGGTATTTAAAGTGATCTCTGTGCACAGGTTAGAACTATGGATAACACCTGCATGTTGTTGTGGTGAACGTAAATTACAAGGATCTTTAAAAGTGATCCATGGATGACCTGTTTCAAATATGAGCCCTAACATTTTACGCCACAAATTAACGGCAGGGATCTTCTTAAAGTTTCTAATGAGGCCAGCTTCAGCTTTCTCTTCATAATGGTGATAAGCTTTTTCAAAAGCATTACCAAATAGATCATGTAAATCTGGTGTTTCATCAGGGGAGAACAACGTCCAGTCTTTATTTTCCATCACACGTTTCATGAACAAATCAGGCACCCAATTGGCTGTGTTCATATCGTGCGTACGACGTCTGTCATCACCTGTGTTTTTTCTAAGCTCAAGGAATTCTTCGATGTCCAAATGCCATGTTTCAAGATAAGCGCACATTGCTCCTTTACGTTTGCCACCTTGATTGACAGCAACAGCCGTATCGTTAGCGACTTTCAAGAAAGGAACCACCCCTTGAGACTTACCATTGGTGCCTTTGATATGAGCACCCATTGCTCTAATGTAGGTCCAATCATTACCCAAGCCACCAGCAAATTTTGATAATAAGGCGTTATCTTTTAAAGAGCTATAAATGCCATCGAGATCATCTGGCACGGTCGTTAAGAAACAGCTTGAAAGCTGAGGACGCATGGTGCCTGAATTAAATAACGTTGGCGTAGAGCTCATATAATCAAATGAGGATAAGAGGTTGTAAAATTCAATAGCGCGCGCATTTTTATCATCTTCTTTTGCAGCCAAGCCCATGGCAACACGCATAAAGAAAATCTGAGGTAATTCAAAATGTACGCCATTACGATGCAAAAAGTAGCGATCATAAAGAGTCTGTAAACCCAAATAAGTAAATTGATTATCTCGTGATAACTGCAGTGCGCTACTCAGTTTATCTAAATCAAATTCTTTGAGTTCAGGACTTAAAAGTTCAAATTCGATACCTTTATCGATGAACTGCTTAAATACTTTAGGATATAGCTTAATCTTTTCCTGTTCATTTTGTGGAGTAGGGAAAGCTAAGAATTTAAGTGCTTCGTTATGTAAATCATCGAGCAATAATCGAGCAGCAACAAAAGAATAATTTGGTTCAGATTCGATCTTGGTGCGAGCGCTCATAATAAGCGCTTTACGTAAATCGCTGGCTTTAATGCCATCAAAAATATTACGCTTGGTGTCAGCAATGATAGCTTCGCAATCAACATCTTCAAGATGTTGACATGCCGCTTGTACGATATGTGTTAATTTATCGTTATCAAGAGGTACTCGCTGACCATTATCAAGCGTGACATGCATGGTGTTTTCTGGCACGGCAGCTTTTTGAGTTGCTTCACGAGCAAGACGTCGTTCTTCGCGATAGAGAATATAGGTACGAGCTACTTTATGTAGATCTTGACGCATTAATGCCAGTTCAACTTGATCTTGAATTTCTTCAACGCGAACAATACCACCTGTCGCAAGGTAGCGAGAAATTGCTTTTGTCACTTGTTCTGTTAATGCATCGACGACTTCATGGACACGTCTTGATGCTGCCGCATTTCCACCTTCAACCGCTAAATAAGCTTTGGTGATGGCAATATGAATTTTATCGGCAGAAAAGGGAACAAGAGAGCGATTGTCACGTCGCATCACATATAATTGTCCTGGTTTTGGGGCAACAGGAAACCCAGTAAAACCCTCTAATGTGGGCGTATTATCTTTATTTTGAGTAGCGGGGCTGTTCATATCCATTATGGCTCCTCCAGCATGGAAGATTAAAAGTCAAAAACACGTCGTCGCCAGCTATAAAGCGGCTAAGTAAAACAACTAACAATTAGTGGGTCAATTTGGGGAAATACCTTTTGAACCCCAACATATAGAAATATCAAAACATCTACATACAAGATAGAGAGGTTTGGGGGTGAAAGCAAGTGAAGAACCTGGGTATAAGTTGTGGAAAAGCTGTGAGAGAAATGCCATTTGTTTTTTCAAAAGTAGGGGGCAACTGCTGCGTGGGCCCGGAATTACTGGGCTGGCGATTGCCAACCCCTACATTCAAAAAATATTCACAAGAGAGGAGAGAATCTAAACGAAAATTACATCGCTTCAAGCCATTGATCTAAGTATTGACCCTGTCTTGCCACATACTGTGGATCTTTGAAAGTCAAAGTAATCAAGCTGATACCTTGAAGGCTAGCTACTAAATTAAGAGCTAACTTTGAAGAATCGTCATCTGACTTTCCCAATGCTTTAAACTGCTTTTCACACCAATGAATGATTTCATTCATTAACTGAGAAGTAGCTTGGCCAATTGTGCCGCCTTGCTTGCCTAATTCTTGACATAAACTGCCTAATGAATCGCCAAATTTAGCAGATTCGTCAGCCAAAGTCCCAACATATTCCACCAACCCTTTGAGACGGCTTTTGATGTCTGGACGGTTGTTCCATTCAGAAAACAAGCCAGCTAATTGCTTTTTACGGCGATCGATAACAGCCAGGATAATAGAATCTTTTGATTTAAAATAGTAATAAACGTTACCGAGGGGTACGTCTGCCAATGTGGCAATATTAGCTAGTGTTGTGTTGCTTACGCCTTGTTGATGAAACAAAGTGTCTGCAGCTTCTACTAATCGTTCACGTTTATCGTTGCGTCGGGCCATGATATGTTTCCTTTGTTACTTTATTTCAGGAAAGTGGAGTCAATAATCAAAATGCAAGCTAGAACAGTAAGTGTCGTTAGTTTGCTAAGTTTCAGGGTATTATACATAATAATTTTGCTAGTTCAATAGTTAACTGCTAAAAAACTAAAAATTTGTCAAGAAAAAGGGGACAAAGTAAGTAGGGGATCAGATAAAAGGCCTGATAATTCCATACATATATAAGAATAAAGGCTTATTTGCCTTCATATCATAGTGAAAATCAAAGGAAGTTGTAAGGGGAATTACACGTATGACAGCAGATTTTAATTACTTAGCTGCTCGCTCTTATGGTTTAGAAGACTATAAAAAGATGTTCGGACTCACGGCAAGTGAGCTTGATATGAAGATTGTAAATTGCTACGCAGGGGCAAGCATTTTCGCTAAAGAGATGACAGAGCATCGTCTTCGTGTAGTTGCTTGTGATCCCCTATATGCAAAACCTATTCATGAGATTAAACAAACAATCGAAAAAGCCCAATTAAAATTAATAGAAGAGATTAACAACCATCCTGAACGTTTTGTCCTAAAAGGCCGCGACAAAGATATCATCAATAAAGAGAATGTTGGGCTGTTAATAGAAGATCTTTCCAAAGGGACAAAAGAAGGCCGTTACACGCAAGATGCATTGCCAAAATTTACATTTCAAGATGAGCAATTTGATTTGGCGCTTGTAAACCATTATATATTTTCGAATAATGACCATCGTTCAGCAGAATTTCATGTAAAAGCTATTGAAGAATTCATCCGTATCGCTCCCGAGGTGCGCTTATTTCCTTTAGTGACAAAAGAAAGCCATCTTTCTCCACATGTAGGAGAAGTTGCAGCCCTCTTACAAGTCAAAGGTTATGGCGTTGAGATTAGAGGCGTTTCATTTGCATTTCAAACCCATGGCAATGCAATGATGCGAATCTGGTCGAGCGCTTGCGATGTAATAAAACATCAACAATCACAATAAAGATTTTGGAAAAAAGCATGCAACCACCTGATCCTATTATTCCTCGCAATATTATTTGGGCTGATCCAACAAGATATTTAGTCAAAGTGAGTCCGTATGGAAAATACATAAGTTATCTTGCACCATTTCAAGGCGATTTAAATCTTTGGATAACACCAAGCGATGATATCTTATCTCCCACATTGGTAACAGCGAGTCAAAATCCAATCAGAGATCATTGGTGGAGTAAGAATGAAGATATTATTTTATATTATTTTGATCAAAAAGGTGATGAAAACTGGCAATTACATGGCTACCAACTCTCAACTGGTAAAACACATGTGTATACTGAGAGTGGCTTGCAGTCTAGGATTTTACATATCAGTGCTAAGCATCCTGACAAAATTCTTATAGGCTTGAATCAACGAGTACGACACTATATTGATGTTTATCAACTTGATTTGCAATCAGGTCAAATGCAATGCATTTATGAAAATATTCAGTATTGGGATTTTATCGCTGATGAAGATCTGCATCTTCGCTTTGGGCTAAAAGTTGATGGCAAAGGTGGAGAATGGGTTGATTTATCTTTGATAAACCAACCACGAGCATTAACTAAAATTGCGATGCATGATATATCGGGCTTATACTTTTTCCCACGTTTACGTTTAGGGCTGTCTTCAGATAATCAAAAATTATACTTAACGCGGAGTATGGACAGTAATACTTCTACACTCATTAGCCTAGAGGTGATGACAGGGAAAATAGAAAAAATAGGACACAATCCATTAGCAGATATCTGCGATGTACTTCTTAACCCTTCTACGAAAGAACCTCTTGCTTTTGCTATTAATCACCAAAGAAAAGAATGGCATTGCTTGAATGATAATACGATACGCGATTTTACCTATTTGCAAAGTATTGACGATGGCGATATTGATGTATTAAGTCAAAGTGAAAATAATGAACTGTGGTTGGTGAGTTTTGTACATGATAATGGACCTGTCGCTTTTTATCTTTATGATCGCATTAAAGTACAAGCAACCCATCTATTTGATAGTGATGCTGCGCTGAAAAATTTTCCGTTCACCAAAATGCATCCACGAATTATCACAAGCAGAGACGGTTTAAAATGTGTAAGCTATTTATCATTACCAAGACAAAGTGATATTCAAGAAAAAGGGATCCCCTTTAAACCTGTTCCTTTGATCTTATTAGTTCATGGTGGCCCTAACTATCGTGATTTTTGGGGGTTTAACGCGACACATCAATGGTTAGCAAATCGAGGCTATGCGGTGTTAAGTGTCAATTATCGAGCATCAACCGGTTTTGGTAAAGCGCACTTAGATGCAGGTCATGGTGAATGGGGGGGCAAAATTCACAATGACTTATTAGATGCCATTGATTGGGCAATTCGAGAAGGGATTACAACTCAAGATAAAGTAGCGATAATGGGACGCAGTTTTGGCGGCTATGCTACCTTAGTTGGTTTAACGTTGACCCCTGATACATTCTGTTGCGGTGTTGATATCGTTGGGCCTTCTAATTTAGAAACCATGGTTAAACACTTCCCTCCTTATTGGAAGGCGATGCAAGGTGCTATTCATGAAATGATTGGTTGCGATCCTAATACAGTTGAAGGAAAAGCATACTTACAAGAACGCTCACCTTTACATTATGCCGATAGAATTAAAAAACCTTTGCTGATTGGTCATGGGGCCAATGATGTACGTGTGATGCAAGATGAATCCGATAAAATGGTTCAAGCGATGCGAGCAAATGGTATTCCTGTCACGTATGCCATATTTCCAGATGAAGGACATCAATTCTTACACCCTGGAAATCGCATGGCATTTTATGCACTTGCTGAAAGTTTTTTGGCAATAATATTGGGTGGCGCTTGTGAGCCGTATGATAATACTGTGAATACGACGATGCAGGTTAAAGTGGATGATTTTGAGTTGTCTGATATGAATTTACATTAGATAGATTTAGTTTGTCTCCATCAAATTTTGAATCATATTAAAATATTTATTTTGTATAGCATGATTAAACTCGTTTTGCTCGCCGTTAAAAATTTCATAAATTGAAGCGGTGAGCAATTTATCTCTTTTCTCTTTGTCTGGAAAGTGTGTGATAAAGTGCTTTAGTTTCTCTCCTTTTTCAAGCAAAAGGGGTAATTGCTTCAGAAATTCTTTATCATTTGTTACTTCAGAAAAAATCCGATTGAGCGCAGTTGACCCTAGAAATTCAACAGTTTTTCTTGAAATCATTTCATCAAATTTCTTCACATAATCACTATGATTGGTGGTATTTAATAGCCTAGATAAAGATTGAACATCAAGCCATAAGTCATTTTCAAAATCATTAATCAGTTTTTTAAGAATAAAATCATAGGCTTCATAAGCGGTAAGGCTATCATAGAGCTGATTAATACTTAGCAAATATTCTTGAGCACGCATTTCATCCATTTCATCTGATTCTTGACCTTTTGGGTGAAAATTGCACATAGTAATAATTTTTTGTCGGTAGGCAGTCAAAATATCATTTTTTACTTTAGTAAGTTCTTCTTGATTGAATTTTTTCCCTTCTCTTTGAAACTCAGCCACAACATTATGCCAATAGGTATTCCATTCTTTGGCGCGTTGTTTTTCATATGCATTACCATTAAGATTACCAATTAAGTCAATATTGAGTTGATCAAAATAAGTATAAATTGCCTGCACCGTTCGCAAAGTGATTGGGGGTGATATTTCCCCATTTGTAAAACGCTGATTTGCATGCTGTATAAAATCACTTGCATAAGATCCTAAAATTTTGCACGTATTTTTTTGATGAGATTCGTGTTGTTCAAAGATTGTTGAGGAAACACTCACATTATTGTTATTTTCATCACTGTTTGGATAAATAAATGGAGCTTCAAGGGCATAATGCTTTAAAAATTCGTCTAATAATTCTAGTGAAATCTTTGGCATGCATTAGTCTCTCTCTTCGTTTCAATGAAAAATATTGCTTTTCCAAATATAGCTCCAATCTGGCTGATTTCTAGATATCACGCATTCAGTTAATGGTTTATGACCAGTGAAAAGGTGAACTTTCACGTATGCCAAAGCGTGTAATAGCCACTAGGATTTTTTGGATTCAAGGCGTATGTTAAATATATAAATTAGAATTTTAATGGTACGCTTCTTGGAGAACGTTATGCCAAAACCAGAAAAATTAACACCTGCAGTTACATCAGCTTTTAAAGTGAGTGAAAATAATAAAGTTGATTCAATGTTTCTATTTGGGGAAGCAATTGCAGGCTCAGAACAATTATCTCAAAAGGAAAAAGTTGCATATTTGCAGCAGGTTCAACATGCAGAATTATATTTTGCTGATAATGCATTAAAAGACAAACCAAATTATCAATGGTTGGGAAGGAATTCATATGCATCAAAAGGTATAGCATTACATTTAAACCAGAAAGTAGGATATCCCTCCAAAGAGAAACTTGTTGCTTACATTGATGCATTGTCAGAAGTGGTTAAAGATGTAAAAGATAAAGAATCAAGTGAAATGGTAAAAAAAATACTTGAGAAGCATGATAAAAATGAACCGCTTAATGATGATGATTTTAAGCCCCCCGCGACGAGAGAAGCCATAAATAAAATAATAGAAGCAAGAGCTGAATTATTAAAATCAATGAAAGAAATACCTGATCATTTAAAAGAATCTTTCGCTTTAGCATATCAAGAATTTACTAACGCGAATCAGAATACTCAAAAATCAAAAGAACAAATGATGTACCAATTTATATTTTCCTATGTATTGCCGCAGTTTACGGCTGGTGCAAAATTTGAGGGAGATATCGCTGAGGAAGGTAAATTAGTAAATGCAACAGTGCTTATGCTGCAAACGGGATCCATTGATTTTCTTAAAGCAAATTTAACGTCTGTCATGGATGAACATTTGCTTGAAAAAGCTAATCCAAAGTTACCATCGGTTTTAAACGATGATCAAGCAGCAATAATTCAAAATTATTCAGATAATGCAATTTTCATAGAGCAAAATGCTCTTAAAACCTTAACTGCTGAATATGACAAGTTGAGGACTCAAAGAAACATGCTCAAAAAAGGGGAATCAAGCGAAGAAGTAGAACAAAAGCTTATTGCAAAATCAGCAGAAATTAATGTTGTCAGAAGCTTTTATAAGAAATATGGACATTTGCCCAAGGAACAGTTTCGTACACTTGAATTTGCTGTAAGAGATCATCAATACGATTTAAATAAATCCATTGATGATGTGATTAGCTTAGGGAATTTTGAAGATCTAAAGTTATGCATAGAGTTAGGGGCCGATATAAGAACCATGAATAAAAATGGTCAAACTCCTTTAGAAGTCGCAAATCAATCAGGAAAATATAGCGACGAACAAATGAAAGAACTAGTTACACTTGCGGACGCACAAGAAAAAATAAAAATAGATTTAAAAGATAAAGATCAATTTAACATGGCTAAGGAATATTGTGCGGAATATTCTCGCATTATGAAATATCCCGCTCTTGGTGAATATTTTGAATATTCGGAAGTATTAGACAAGCTAGATGCTATGATAGCGGGTAATAAAGAGCAACCGCCTAAATTTACTACTGAAGAAATCAAAAATGAAATGCTAAGAATCAAAAAAGAGTACTTTAATTCGAGTACAGATTACAACTTAAATATATCTTTTGATGAAAAGAGAATAGATTTTTTGAAAAATATTGCAGATAAATCGATCGATGAAATAAGAGGGGAGTTTGGTAAAATAGAAAATGAATGCATAGATTACTTGAACACGACTGCATTGAAAGATTATCCTGCACTAAAAATAATGTTACAAGAACCTTACCCATTACATCAGATAATATTAAAAGATCGAATTGGTGAATCACCAGTACATAAAGAGGCAGCACTTAACGAGCTTTTAAAAAGTCAAAAATATATTAATGAAAAAAATCCAGAAGGTTTAACGCCGTTACAAATTGCTGCAAAGAAAGGTGATAAAAAGCTGGTTGCAAAACTACTAGAGGCAGGAGCTGATCCTAAAATCACAACAACCAATTACAAAAGAAGCGGATTTCAAGCATTTACGGATGGTATGAAAGGGTTATTTACAGGTAAAGGATTCAAACATTTTACAGAAAATCCGCCTCTAAATGCGGGTCAATTAGCTAAGCTTAATGGGAAAACTGAAATTTCTGAAACATTACAAAATGCCAAACCTCCAGTTAAAAAAGTTGAGCCTCCTAAAGTACAGGTAGAGCTGCTAGATAGACTTGTTAAAATAGATAAGCCAGGCTCGGTTGTTGTTGATGTAAATGAATTGACGAACTCAAAATCACCTGTTGTACAGATATCTGCATCTGCTAAGGCACCTAAAGTTGAAACATCACCCATGGTTGCAAATTATATGAAAGAAATTGTTGGTATATTGTCAGAGTTAAATGTAGAACATAATGCAATTAATCCCAAAGATGTACCGGAAGGGGAAAATCGTTCTGAATATTTACGTGATCTAACGAGTAAGAATGAGTTAAAAGTTGAAATTGATGCTTTAAAAGAGATCCTTGTTTACTTAAATGCAAATCCTACTATAGATAGTAACAAACCAGAAGAAATGGCAAAATTACTTGAAAAAGCATCAACAGTACTTGATCAAGCCAAAATTGATAAAAAGGTTGCATCTAAAACTTCATATAATGAAGAGGGTAAGCTCTCTTTAAAGACTCAAGAACTTTTGTCAACAATGAAAGATGAACTTACACCTCCTAAAGAACCAAAAGCAACAGCGAAAATGTGACGCAAATAGATTTTGATAAATTAAAAGGGGTAGTTCTTTAGGTATTTAGTGTATATCCCTCAAATAATATCCCTCAAATAATATCCCTCAAATAATATGAGAACTTTATTTAGTTTAGCCTGTCTCACAAGTAATAGTACCGTGTTCTGAGGCAAATTAATGAGTATTGAAGGCGTAGAAATCACTAAAACACCCTATTTCAATGTGAAAGGCAAGCCAGAACAATTAAAAATGAATGAAGCTTGGAATGCAGTAGTGGATGCTAACCTTTCGTGGCAAGAGCAGATGCGTTTAGGGGGGAGATTAGCTTTACTTCAATATAATCAACAAAAGCAGACTTCTTCACCGAATGCTTCAATGTTAGTGATAAGAAACCCCGAACAACCGGCAAATAACATTTTAAGGCATGCTTTTAGAGCAAATCTTCCTCCTGATTTTTTGCCAAAATTATATGATATGCTCTATAACAAAAATGTTAACAAAGAAAATATTTCTGACCAAGCTATTAGAGATTATGTAGAACAAAACATCCCTCCTGAAGTATATGCGGCACTTAAAGATATATATGCGGCCCACGTAGAATATTCTCTTGCTTATGCAAAATCGGATAAGGCAAGAAAAGCTGCTGAAATTGAAATAGATAATAGAATAAAAGTGGGAGAAATAAAACCAGAAAATAGAGCACAAGCATTAGAAGATCATATTAAAGCCAAGATTGATAGTGCTGAGAATACAGCTAAAAAGGAAGTTTTTACGGTAATGATATTTCAGCTTGTTAACAGCCAATATACTTTATATGTAAATGAAAGACATAATTTCAAACCTGGTGATTCAGCGGAAAAAGCTAGAGTACCTCTCTTAATGACAAACATGCTCGCCAATGCTATATATGATCAAGGTAATAATTCAAATATTTACGATGAAAAAGGCGAATTAACGAAAGTAAAACCCATACCTAAGGGGGCCGATAGCCCTATGTATAGTAGCTTTATAAAAAAAATAAATGCATCTAAACCGAACATTCCTTTTGAATCAGATAACGCTTTAGTAGGTAAATTAAAGAAAGCAGATGAAGCTGCCACGCAGCACATCATTGCTAAGCCTTCAATAACCCCACCTAGTAGTCCTCCTAGTAAAAAATTAAAAACAGCAGTAGAGAAAAAGCCAGAGCAAAAAAATCCTAAAACTAAAAGTTCCTTTAGTCCTCTTAATATTGTTAGGACTCTTCGTTCACGTAAGGATGAAAAACCGCCACCCATGCCAAGTAAAGCATCTAAAATTCTTGGGGCACAAGCATCTGTAGCACCAAATCAACCCCCGAAGGCTACCGTCAGAACAGTACCACAAAAAGGTTTCATCAAGGCGCAGGTGACTGCTGAAATGTCTAAAGTGGCAAGCGAACAAAAGGACATTACCATAGGCAAGCGATCTCCTGAAACGCCGAAAAATGAAAATCCACCCATTAATGTTGATCTTGCAAATGTGACATGGGCACCACCGGTGGCACCTACTGCATTGCCTGCATCACCACCTACTGTTTCCATAGGACGTTCACGTGCTAATAACACAACCTCGAATGAAACAAAACGGCCAGAATCGCCTAGGGCTTATAACCCACTGATGATTGCGCATTCAAAAACAGATTTTGGTGAAAAATGGTTAGAGCACCTGAAAAATATGCCGGCCGATGGACTTAAAAATCCTGATAAAGTTCTTATCGAATTAGCGATAGGGGTGTTAGAACGACGACGTAAATATCCAGGAACAGAAGATTTTGCTAAGCAATTTAAGAAAGAGCTGGAATCCACTGTCGCACATTTTGGGCAAAGAGCTAAAAAAGGAAAGGAAATTTATGATCAAATTCTCAAAGGGGAGCTTCCGGTTCAAAATGCATCACAGAAGCCATCCCTTGATGAAAGGAAGCCTCGACTAACATAACTTAGCATTTTAATTTCAACATATAGACTAGCTAACTTTCAAATGTCAAACTTTAGCATAAGTATGCATATTACATGCATTAATATCGTATAAGCTGATTGCATTATTTTCTTAATACCCCTAATATTTTCAGAATTCTAAAACAAAGCGTCATAAATTAAGTTAATTGTGATTTGGGCATAAAACTCACGTACCAAGGAGCCTCTGAACATGGTAGTAAGAAGTCTGTTCATCATACCGAGTTGTCTGTTATTAATGAGTCTCCCAGCTTATTCATACGAGTACCCATTACTTACCCCCGCTGATACCTTCAATTGGGCTGATATTATGGAAGTACCTGATGCAACCCATGAGGGAAATCAAGTTTTTCATTTTGGCGGTAGAAATAAACTTTATAAAAATAATGCAAAAGCGACTGCTTTTGTTGAGCAATATTTAAGCAAAGCTGCAGTACTAGATGCTGATGCCGATGTGTTAAGGTATGCTTCAGATTCCGTCACTATTAAAGGTGGATTTTATCTTGAAATGGGGGTTGGCACAGGAAGATCGGTAAACTTTCTTGCTGCATTAAATCCTACTCGTAAAATATATGGATTTGATTCCTTTGAGGGATTACCAACTGATTGGGACAAAGGAGATAAAATATTTAAAGCAGGGATGTTTGGTTTAAAACGCAAAGATGCCAAAATCCCATTAGTGAAAAATGCACTTGTATATAAAGGTTTGTTTAAAGAAATATTACCAAAATTTAAACATCAGGTATTAGGTGAAAATCCTATCGCGCTTTTGCATATTGATAGTGATACCTATCAATCAGCCAAAGATGTTCTCACTATATTAGCCGCTAATATCGTTCCTGGGACCATCATCGTATTCGATGAATTTTATAATTACCCTAATTTTGAAAAACATGAGTGGAAAGCATTTCAAGAATTTGTTCAAGATAATCATTTAAAAACAGAATATATTGCTTACAATCGTAATCACGAGCAAGTGGCAGTACGGATCCTGTAGGACTGTAATCCCTTCTCCCACAAGAGGAGAAGGGGTATAAAGACGATTAACAGTGCGAGCGATTTAATGAAGATATCTCCCGTCTTTTATCGGTATTAGGCGTATTACTCGGTTGCTGGGTGCGCCTGCCCAATTGTGGAGACTGTGAAAACTGAAGCACAGGTGAATGCTCTGAAAGTACCAAATTAGCTTGTGATGCACATCTTCTTATCGGAGTAGCGCTTCGCTTTAAGGGAGTTTCCTTTTTGATATCTAAAGCAGCTAATCTTTTAATCATATTTCTTTCTTGAAGATGCATTTCTAATACATCTTGAATTTCACAAAGATAGTGCCTGGCCTCACGCACTTGTTCAAACTGCGCATGGATCCCTGATTGAAAAGGTTTGGCAACATAAATGGGGGTAATATCCAGGTACTCAAGCACATTATTTAATTTTAATGTTGGAATGAAGCTTTGGAGCGTCTGGGCTTTAGCATGATGACCATTGAACTCAATGCATTCAAAGATATTATGCTGGGTTAATATTTGAGCTAAATGAAGAAGCGCATGATCGCCAATATTATTATGATTTAAACGTAAAGTTTTTAGCGTGCACGAAGACTTTTTCGTTGCTCCATCCATTAATTTATTTGCGCCCAGACTATCAATTTCATTGTCTGATAAATCAAGCTCTTCAAGAGTGCAGCTTGGATTTTGTAAGGCTTTAGCTAATTTAGTAGCACCAGTGATTCTAATAGGATGACTTTCTGGCCAAACACCTGGTGCATGCCGCATTTCTAATACTTTTAGGTTGCTACGTGGCAATGCTTTTGCAATTAAAGCAGCGCTTTGGTCGCCCTCTAAACAATTAGATAAATTTAAGTGTTGAATTGATTTATTGTTTACAATCAAAAGAGCAATATATTCAGCTGCGTCTTGCGTTGTTGGGTTCAAACTGACATCAAGTTTTTTTACTTGAGATTTATGCATGAGTGCTTGTGTCAGAATGTGAATATGCTCATCATTGAATAAGGTACCATTGCAGGTTATTTTGCGAATAGTATCTGAATGATGAGATAGCGCTTTGATCATGGCTACTTTAAGTACATCCGAGAATTCAACACTATGGAGACTAACTTCGGTAATATCTGGAATTGGGGTGGATAGTGGTATCCCTAAATGTTGTGCTAACTCAAATCTTTGAACTTTGTTAGACGCCAATAACAAGCAAAAAAGTTGCGCGCATTGTAATTGCTCATCTGGACTAAAGTGTTGATCAGAACGTAATGCAAGTTTGCCTTCAATAATCACTTTTTTGAGCCAATCTTTGATTTGGTGGCTATTTGATTTTTTAAGAATATGTTGCAGCGTCAAATGAGTGAAATATGGATCATGCGTATGAACCGTTGTAAAAACAAGTTGATCATCTGCAATCACAGGGTTACAAGCACTATGTAGCATATCTTGGCACATCCTAAGATGCTGTGGGCTTAATTCAGCAAATGTTAAGATAAGATCGGCAATTTGCGCTTTATTTTTATCAGGGCTGGAATAAAAGCTTGTCGCCTTTTTGATTTGATGTGCAAGAGCAGGATCTTGCGTTACATTTAATCTGACATAGAGTCCGCTTAATATCTCTGGTTCTAAGATAAATCCGAATAGTGTTGATAGTATGATGTTTTGTTGCGCAGGTGATTGGTGTTTAATACTTTTTTGTAACATTGTTCGAAGTGCTCTCGCACTGACTTTTGGATTTTGATGTAATAAGAAAATTTTTAGCGGCGCTCTTGCGAGTACATTTTCACTAAGTGCGGCAATGCCGTCATCTGAAATATCAGTATCCAATGCACTAAAATGGTTGAGCTGTTGACAATTGTTTTGCAGGCTTTGCGCTAAAGCCATCATACCTTTATCGGAAAATTGCAATTTATCGAGTATCAAGGTCGAAAAGGCAGGTAAGAGATGCGCTTCACCGCCACATTCAGTAATAACTCGTGCTCGGATGGATGGCCATTTGATCGCCAACACAAGAAGTTGAGCTACCATTTTCATTTCTTGTGCAACATGAGTTGGCATATGACTGGGGAGCGCTTGTAAGAGTTCACGCGCGTTGATTTTACCAGAGGTAAGACCTTCGGCAAGCCAGCCACGAGTGGTTTTTGAAAGCGACTTCATATATAGCGGCAATAATTGGTGTGATGCTTCTTCAGATACACTTTGTTGGTAACATAATTCACCATCAGGATTATGAAATAGTGCAAACAATCCAAGTTGATCAACTTCTGGATGCAGCTGGCTTAATTCAGCATTATTGGAAGTCAAAGATTCTAAAACAAAGGGTAGTAAAGTGGGTTGATTACAGATCATGTAAAGGATTTTTGCTACGTCATCTTTACTTTCTTTATTAAGACTAAGTGGTTGACTGGTATACGTATCAAAGGAACCTTGATAGGTTCTAGTCTTGAGTGCCCAATATAACCATTTTCTAGCATCAAGGCTTATTTTTCCTAATTTTGCCAGCACAAATCCCCGTTGAATTTTTTGCAATAAATCAAGTTTTTGAAAGGGGATAGTTCTCTCGATTTGTTTTAAATAATAGGGGCTAATATCTGGATTTGCATAAATGGTTTGTAAAACAAGCTGAGCATGTAACCATTGCCTATCTTGAGGCTTATTGACAACTTTTTCACTCGTTAGTTTAATTTGCGGCAAATGCATATTCGTTGCAATTGTAAAATATAACCAACATAACGTATTTTCATCGCAACTATGGAGTTGGGTTGAGACAAAATGATTTTCATATAAATCTAGTTGATTTATTGATTTATCAAAAGTGGGATCTGGGATTTGTTTGGTTAACAATGCATGATAAATCATATTCCGAACATAGCTTGAATATTGTGCCATGTGTTTAAAAAGCAACGTAAGAGGGGTAGACATTGTCATTGAAAAGACACGAGAATTAAAGTTCTCATGAATGCTATGGGGCGTTGCGCTAAATAGTAGCGGCTGACTGTTTGTTTCAAGTGCTAAATATTGCCATAACCGCATTTGATCTGGAAATTTATCAACTGCTTGATGAATGAAACGGCTGATATAACTAAATAATACACTTGGTTCATCTTGTCCTAAACGAGAGACGAGCCTTTGATGTAATAAACGTGTAACGTAGGGGCTATTTGACGCCAAGGCTTGAAATTCTTGGCATACGCCAAGTTCATGACCTGTTGGCTTAGGATAGTTATCAGTAATGTAGTTTTCATCTTCTAACATCACTACAAGAAAGAGCCAACGTCTGGCATCAAAAGAAAGAGATTTAATTTGAGTATCAAAGTTTCGCTCAACCATTGCCAAAGCTTGAGCAAATATAGTTGGTGGACATTTTTGTTTTAATTCAAATAAGAGTTCTTCTCTTTCATATTGTCTTTGCAGTAAAGCCAATTGTTGTCTCAGTTCAACTGATTGTGCAATCTCATTGAAATCTACGGGTTCATTCGATAATGAATTAACAAAAAACCATGCAATAGTTTCTGGAGAGTATCTTGATAAATCACGTTGGATCTCTAATGATTTGGGCGATTTTTTTGGAAAATAGGTAGAAACAAAAGGATCGATATTTTCAGATAACTGATGGCGAATAAGTTGTTGATGCTTGTGTTCGACTTCAACCAAATCAGTATCACTTTGCACATTAAAGCAGGCTTTGAATTTTTCTCTTAATTGTGGCCAATGTAAATAAAGCAAAACGCACTTGCCAGTGTGAGACTGGCTGGTATGAACAAAAGCGGGTCCTTCGAGCGATTCATTATTGAATTGATAGCGCTGTATGGTTTGCTCAAGGTGAAGGGTTAAATACAACCATTTTTTTTCTTTTAACGTTAAACGTTCAAGCAATAATGAAAAAGCACCTAATGCAATTTCTTGGTTTACCATTGCCAATCGTAAAAATGCATCGATGCTAAAATCGACGATGAACTGGGCATGTAAATGCTGAGGATGAGTGTGTAAGGTTTTTAATACAAACTGAGCGATATTATTTAAAAATTTAGGTGAATCACAGCCTAACACCTGATTGGCAATTTCGTTTCTTGCAAAATGAATGCTATTTATTTTTTCAGAATCACTTGCGGTTTGAAATAGCTTAACTAAATGTGAAGGAATGCTTTCGTTAAGAATCATTTGTGATGCGGGAATATCTTCAGGTAATGTAGCAATGGCTTTGATTGCCTCAAAATCATCAACACTTGGATTATCCACAGATAAGAGATACTGCTCGATTGGTGTTGGTATAAAAGTGTTGCTCGTTCTCACCTTGCCCATATATACCCCCTAGGTAGCCAGCATCTGGCGACATCAGTTTGCTGATTGGTCTTATACTGCTTCGGCGGCTTAACTTTAATCCTTAAGCAGCTTTTGTTACATATACCGCACTTTTTACTGAAAATAATTCACCTTAATAGAAGGGATTTTGTGGATAATGTAATGAAATGAATACAAATTGAAAGACTTAAAAAAAATGTATGGCAAAAGGCTTACACCGAATTAAGCAATAGTGGATAGCATTAATGGTTAATTTCTCAAAAGTGATTAGGATTCAGTTTCAAATTGCTTCAAAATGATATTTAATTTCTCGCAGATATAAGCCACTTCTTGAGATTGGATAACAAGAGGAGGGAGCAATCGAATAATATTATGTTGGATAACATTCACTAATAAACCATGCTGCAATGAAATTTTGCTAATTTCCTTACATGGTTTGTTTAACTCAATACCAATCATGAGCCCTTTACCACGTACAGATTTCACCAATGGATGATGATGAAATTGTTCTTGTAAGGCCTTGAGAAGATTTTCCCCTTGTATACTCGCATTGTTCATCAGATCATATTTATCGATGATCCCTAATGTTTGTAATGCAACCGCGCAGGCAAAGGGATTACCGCCAGAAGTCGAACCATGTTTGTCGGGCGCAAACAATTCATTAGCAATACCTTGGGTTAAACAGACCCCAATAGGAATACCGTTGGCTAGCCCTTTTGATAAAGTGAGGATATCGGGTTTGATATCAAGATGCTGACAGTATAAAAACTTGCCTGTTCGCCCCATGCCGGTTTGAATTTCATCAACGATCATCAACCAATCATGCTTATCACATAGTTGGCGGATCTCACGCAAAAATTGTTCTGAAGCGACATGAATACCGCCTGCACCTTGTATAGGCTCGACCATCACTGCCACAATATCATTGCGTGAATTTGCGATTTGTTTTAAAGCATTCATATCATTAAAAGGAGCACGTGCAAAACCACTTGCCAGGGGTTCAAATCCAGCTTGCACTTGTCGATGACCACTTGCTGTTAATGTCGCAAGCGTTCTGCCATGAAAAGCATTTTCAAAGACTAATATGCTAGGATTATCGAAGTGTTTACGATGACCGTACAATCTGGCTAGTTTAATAGCGCATTCATTTGCTTCAGAACCACTATTGGCAAAAAATGCTTTGTCCATTCCTGTTTTGTGACAAAGCACTTCGGCTAATAATTCTTTCTCCGGGATCTGATACAAATTAGAGACATGAACCAATTTTGCGGCTTGTTGTTGCACAAAACTTACCCATTCGGGATTTTCATGACCTAATAAATTGATCCCAATGCCACTAATGGCATCCAGATAACGATTGCCTTTTTCATCCCACAACCAGACACCTTCACCGCGGGTAAAGGTAACTGGTAATGGATCGTAAGTAAAAAGCAATCGTTTCATATACAGGCTTATTTTTCAAAATTTGCGGCAACAAAATCCCAATTCACTAATTCCCAAAAATGTTCAACATATTTAGGACGAGCGTTGCGATAATCAATATAGTACGCATGTTCCCAGACGTCGCAGGTGAGTAAGGCTTTTTGATTGGAAGTCATTGGCGTTTGTGCATTGCTGGTGCTGACAAGTTCTAAGGCACCATTGGCGTTTTTCACTAACCAGCCCCAACCTGAACCAAAAGTTGTCACAGAGGTTTTAGTGAAAAGCTCTTTAAATTGTTCAAAAGATCCAAATGTTTTATCAATTGCACTTGCTAATGCACCGCTTGGTTTGCCACCACCATTTGGGCTTAAACAATGCCAATAAAAAGTGTGATTCCAAATTTGGGCAGCATTGTTAAAGATCCCGCCGCTGGATTTCATGATAATTTCTTCTAAACTTTTATTCGCGAATTCTGTATTGGGAATTAAGTTATTCAGGTTGTCGACATAAGCTTTATGATGCTTACCATAGTGATATTCTAAAGTTTCACGAGAGATATGAGGTGCAAGTGCATCCATTTCATAAGGAAGAGGGGGTAACTGAATTGTCATAGCTATTCTCCCATTAGAGTTATTAAACATACTTGTTAGTGCGCTATCATGCTGAAGGCCACAGTCTATTGGCCAATAGACCTGGAAGCAAGCATGATTCTTCAAGCAAAATGCTCTAGAATACTTACCTTATCTTTACCGTTATACGATAGGTTGATGATGGATACTTTAGAGCGAATTAAGTTACAAATTGCTAACAATCCTTTATTGCTTTATATGAAGGGAACCCCTCAATTTCCGCAATGTGGGTTTTCTGGGCAAGTAGCGCAGATATTGAAGCTTTGTAAAGCAAAATATGCGTATGTAAACATATTAGAGAATCCAGATATTCGACAAACATTGCCCCAATATGCCAATTGGCCCACTTTCCCTCAGTTGTATTTAAAAGGCGAATTGATCGGGGGTTGTGATATTGTGACTGAGCTCTTTGAACAAGGTGATCTGCAAAAGCAGCTTACTGAAGCTGGCGTCACTGCTGAGAATATGGAAACAATGGCAGCCCAAGAATAGACCAAAGGGTAGGACAGGATTACTACTGATATAGCTAACTTATAAAAACCATGTTAGCATGGATTCAGACCCTCACCCTAGCCCTCTCCTGCAAAAGCAGAAGAGGGAAAAGATATAACATTTTTTTATTTTAAGGAGAAATTATGAGCGTATTAGTAGGTCGTAAAGCACCAGATTTTACATGTTCAGCTGTATTGGGTAATGGTGAAATTACTTCTGGATTTAAACTATCCGAAGCCATTAAAGGTAAATACGGTTTGGTTTTCTTTTATCCTTTAGACTTCACTTTTGTCTGTCCTTCAGAATTAATTGCTTTGAATAAACGGATGAAGCAATTTAAAGAACGTGGCGTTGAAGTGATTGCAGTTTCTATCGATTCACAATTTACTCATAATGCATGGCGTAATACTTCAGTTAAAGATGGTGGTATTGATAAAGTAACCTACACCATGGCTGCTGATATTAATCATCGCATTTGCCAAGCATATGGCGTTGAACATCCTGAAGCAGGCGTGGCTTTTAGAGCGGCGTTTATCATTGATAAAAACGGCACTATTCGTTCACAAATCGTTAACGATTTACCGATTGGTCGAAACATTGATGAAATTATTCGTGTTATCGATGCAGTTCAGTATAACGAAGCGCATGGTGAAGTATGCCCAGCGGGTTGGAAGAAAGGCGATTCTGCAATGAAAGCTACTCCAGACGGTGTTGCGACCTACTTAGCCAATAACGAAAGCGTATTGTGATTGTAATAGAGTTTAATTTTTTGGGTTAGGCTTTGGATTAAGTCAATGCTCCTCTTATTCTAATCCCTTCTCCCCTTGCGGGAGAAGGTTAGGATGAGGGGTATTTAAATCTGAGGATTTGACACCCCTCACCCCCGCCCTCTCCCGCAAGGGGAGAGGGGGTAAGAGTTGCAGATCCTTTTGTTCTGGAACGGATGCCATGTTGAACGAATCACCCTTTCCTCATTTACTTTCCCCTTTAGATTTACAATTTACCACGTTGAAAAACCGTGTCGTCATGGGCTCCATGCATACGGGTTTAGAAGAAACCAAAAATGGTTTTGAGAAAATGGCGGCTTTTTATGCAAGAAGAGCCGAAGGTGGGGTAGGGTTAATCGTTACAGGAGGCATAGCGCCAAATCGCGCTGGTTGGGTGGCACCTTTTTCTGCTCGCATGAGCACAGCAAAACATGCCAAAGAACATCAAGTTATTACACAAGCCGTTCATGAAGCCAATGGTAAAATAGCGATGCAAATATTGCACTCAGGTCGTTATGGTTATCATCCTTTAGCGGTTGCGCCTTCTCGTATTCAATCACCTATTTCTCCCTTTGCACCTTGGAAGCTGAGTCGTCGTGGCATTGAAAATACCATTGATGATTATGTCAAATCTGCAACGCTTGCCAAATCTGCAGGTTATGATGGCGTTGAAATCATGGGTTCTGAAGGATATTTAATTAATGAGTTTTTAGTAAAACGCACGAATCATCGTGATGATGATTGGGGCGGGAGTTATGAAAATCGCATGCGTTTTCCCGTTGAAATTGTTAAGCGCACTCGTGAAGCAGTCGGCAAAGATTTTATTATTATTTATCGCTTATCGATGATGGATTTGATACCAGATGGCAGTATTTGGGAAGAAATTGTCCGTTTAGCTAAAGCAGTAGAAGAAGCTGGTGCAACGATTATCAATACGGGTATTGGTTGGCATGAAGTGCGAATACCTACTATTGCAACCAAAGTGCCTCGTGCGGCATTTACTTGGGTGACACATCAATTACGGGGTGAAGTTGCTATCCCTCTTATTACCAGTAATCGTATCAATAAACCAGAAGTTGCTGAAAAAGTATTAGCCAATAACCATGCTGATTTAGTTTCAATGGCACGTCCTTTTTTAGCCGATCCAGACTTTGTGAAAAAGGCAAGTGAAGGTAAGAGCGATGCGATTAATACGTGTATTGCTTGTAATCAAGCGTGCTTGGACTACATATTTCAGAAAAGACGTGCGACTTGTTTGGTCAATCCACAAGCATGCTATGAAACAGAATTAAAGTTTGTTGCAACGAATAAGAAAAAGAAAATAGTTGTAGTAGGGGCAGGTCCTGCAGGATTAGCCTTTGCGGTGGCTGCGGCTCAAAGAGGGCATCACATTACATTATATGAACAACAAAGTGAAATTGGTGGGCAATTTAATCTCTCTAAAAAAATTCCCGGTAAAGAAGAATTTTATGAAACACTACGTTACTTTCAATATCAATTAAACGCTCTTGGTGTTGAGGTAAGATTAAATCAACGTGTGAATGCAGATATGTTAAAACAAAATGGGTTTGATCATGTGGTGCTCGCTACGGGAATTAAGCCAAGATTGCCGGAAATAGAAGGGATTGCTCACCCGAAAGTACTATCTTATATCGAAGTGATTACTGGCAGTAAAGCGGTAGGTAAAAGCGTCGCCATTATTGGGGCCGGAGGTATTGGCTTTGATGTGGCTGAATTTTTATCACATCATCCTGATATTCATCCAAGCCAAAGTATTCCAGATTATCTTCATTATTGGGGTATTGACTCACAAGATAAAGCACGTGGTGGGGTTGAAGGTATTTCGCCTTTAGAGATTACATCACCCCGAGAAATTTACCTTTTGCAACGAAAAGATGAAAAGATAGGGAAAAATTTAGGAAAAACCACAGGCTGGATCCATCGTACCGAATTAAAGCGTAAAAAAATAAAAATGATCGAAGGCGTGAGCTATCAAAAAATTGATGATGATGGATTACATATTATAAAAGATAAAAAGCCACAAATTCTTTACGTTGATAATATTGTGATTTGTGCAGGCCAATTACCCTTACGTAATTTATTACAACCACTACTTGATGCCAAAATCAATGTCTCATTGATTGGTGGTGCGGATGTTGCTGTTGAATTAGATGCCACACGTGCTATTCGTCAGGGAACAGAATTGGCAGCGAGCATTTAGTTAATTTTATAACAACATTCCCTCCACAAAAATAGTTCATTTCAGCACCCAACACCGGGAATATCTCTATTGCTATGGTCTTGAATTTACATTCTAATTGAAAGAATACCGTAATCTTTTCAGGCTGTATGCTTGTTCAGTGTTGATTTTAACTGTCCGTTCTTTATGACGGCGGCAGTTGGTGTGGCATATAATAATTATAAGTTTGCTCGCAATATTATATTTAATGATATTGAATTCTATCCTAGTGCTACATTTAATGGGATTCAAACTGGTGTAAAAGCAGAAGTAGGATATGTTTATACTTTCCGTACATATGAAGTAATTCCATTAGGCTCATTGTTTTATTCTCATTTAAATTTACATGATTACCAAGAAAAAGGGGCAGGGAACGCCAGTCAAAGTGTTCGAGAGGAAGATTTTGATACCCTGCAAGCGGGAGTAGGAGTAAAGCTTGTTGATAGTTATGAAATTAATAAGTGTTACTTACTGCAAGCCGAAGTTCATATCATGGGATTTTATGATGCTTTTAATGACAGAATGCAGACCACTTCTCAATTTGTAGGAGCAGGCCCAAGCTTTAACACCTTTGGATTTGATCCTGCACGCGCAAGTATTAACCTTGGCACTAGCGTCGCATTATTTAATATCTTTGATTATGTCTTTACTGGTGAATATGATTTTTATGCTAAAGAAGATTATCGTGCGCATTCTGGGTTCTTAAGAATGCGGTATGAGTTTTCTTGAGACCCCTCACCCTAACCCTCTCCCGCAAGGGGAGAGGGGATAGGATCTGAAAGGGATTTAGCCCCACCCACCCAATGTTTTCCATTTATTCACAATATTACAAAACAAAGCGGCGGTACTTTGTGCATCATAAAGCGCAGAATGTGCATCATCGGTATTAAAGGCAATATTGGCAGCCTGCATGGCTTTGGCGAGTACGGATTGCCCATAAGCTAAAGCGCCTAAGGTCGCAGTATCAAAGCTCGTAAAACGATGAAAAGGATTGTGTTTAATATTGGCGCGTTTGACGGCCGCATTTAAAAATTGTTGATCAAACCAGGCATTATGACCCACAACCACAGCTCTTGAGCATTGCTTTTCTTCGCATTCTTTCAAGATTGCTTTAAATAGCTCTTTTAACGCTTGATCTTCAGAAACGGCAAAGCGAAAAGGGTGGCCAGGATCAATTTTATTAAAAGCCAGAGCATTAGGATCAAGAATACCACCAACAAAGGGTTGAATATGATAATGATAGGTCTGATCAGGATGAATAATACCCTCATCATCCATTTTGATACTCACTGCAGCAAGTTCAAGTAGTGCGTCCGTGGCAGGATTGACGCCGCCTGATTCGACATCAATTACAACAGGCAAAAAACCACGAAAACGTGTAGAAATAGTGTTAGTCGTCATGAAACTCTCTGCCAGTTGATATTTTCGGAAGCTAAAAAGGGAATAATCGATTCATCTAGATAGGGATATTCTTCAGGGATGGTCCAGCTTTGCTTTTGTAAGATGATTTTATCTTGATTATATGGTAATTGATAAAAGTCTGCGCCAAATCGACTGGTAAAGTTTTCTAATTTATCTAATGCATTAGCCTGGTCAAAAATATGAGCATATATTTCAATCGCTGCATGGTGACTAAAGATCCCAGCACAGCCACAGGCAGATTCTTTTTGTGATTTTGCATGAGGTGCGCTATCGGTACCAATGAAAAATTTTGGATTGCCACTTATTGCAGCATTGATTAATGCTTCTTGATGAATTTTTCTTTTTAATACGGGTAAACAATAATGATGTGGTCGCAGTCCGCCGACAAATAATGCATTCCTGTTATAGAGCAAATGTTGTGGTGTAATTGTTGCTGCCAGCGTGTCAGGACCTGATAAAACAAAATCAACCGCATCTTTAGTCGTAATATGTTCAAAAACAATTTTTAAGTCAGGAAATTGTTTAACAATATCTTGTAAATGCTTATCAATAAATACTCGTTCCCTGTCATATACATCGACGTCATGATCATTGACTTCGCCATGGATCAAAAGTGGGAGTTGATGCTTGGCCATTGTCTCGAAAATAGAATAAAGAGACAATAATTTGCCAACACCTGCTTGTGAATTGGTTGTTACACCTGCCGGATATAGCTTACAGGCAAAAATAAGAGGGCTTTGGGCAGCATGAGTGATGATATCTGGGGTCGTATTATCTTTTAAGTACAGCGTCATTAATGGTTGAAATGAAACATCATTAGGTACATGTGCCATGATTCGATGATAGTAAGCTTCAGCAGCCTCTACATCACTGACCGGCGTTTGCAAATTGGGCATGGCAATGACGCGTTTAAATTGCTTGGTAGCCATTGGTATTGTCGTTGTCAGTGCTATGCCGTCTCGAAGATGGCAATGCCAGTCATCTGGATAAATAATCTCTATTTGTTGCATAAACTTCTTTTATCTTTTGGTCGATAAGCTGTCGTGAGCTAAAAAAAACAAGGGATAAAGGACTAATGTTGCCTACGCTCGTTAACCGTATTGTAGCTTTTTCCGTTCTCATAAGCCTAGTGGAAGTTGCTTATTCTGAGAACTTTAAAGCACCTATTGATGCTTCACAGTGGAAAACCAGTACTTCCAAACTAGAGTGCAGGTTAAGTCATACTATTCCGGGCTATGGTCATGCAACATTTAGTCAAGAATCGCATGAACACCAACGTTTTATTTTAGTATCAATACTAGGTAGGTTAACGCCGGGTAAGGCTAAACTGGAAGCTTATCCCCCACATTGGCATTATCATCAACAAAAGAAAAAAATAGCGCAGCTCCCCGTATCTGTTGGTCAACGACCGATTAAAATGACTGACAATGCAGTTTATGAATTATTACAAAGTTTAGAGCTTGGCAACACACCGGCATTTATTATGACCCCTGCAAATACCGCCCCTCAAAATAGTCCGCAACATGATAAAGTTGTGTTATCGCCGGTGGGCTTTCAAAAACCTTATAAAGAATATTTACAATGTATTGCCCAAATGATCCCGGATTCCTTTAACGAGTTAAAAGTAACAACGTTACATTTTGAAAGTGGCAGTGCGATTTTGAGTAGAGGTGCTGAAGCGCGATTAAAAGAAGTCGCAGCTTTCATTCGTGCCGATGGAAAAATTCGCAAAATAACCATTGAAGGTCATTCAGATAGTAAAGGAAGTTATCAAGCCAATGCTTATTTAGCCAATCAAAGAATGTGGGCTATCAAAGATTTCTTTGTTTTGACCAATGGCATTTCTCCCAAAATGTTTGTATTAAAAGATTTTGCAGATAAAGTTCCTGTCGCACCTAATAAAACAGCAGCAGGACGCGCAAAAAATCGTCGGGTTGTGATTAAATTGTATAGATAGCGTTTGTAGCGTAGATTTATTGCCCCCTTTGGAATCAAAGGGGGCCGTCATTTAGACGGGGGATTTATATTAGTCTTTTGATCATTTCTAAATATTTTTGTTCATTCGACGCAGAGTCGTGTTGAAAATTATCAACCAGTACTCTGGCCAGACATTCCATCATTTTGTGTTCTGTGAGCGTTTGATCATGATGTTTTTTTAATAATTTTTGATAAAGTTCGCGAATGCCTTGTGGTCTATCGGCACTCACTTGTTCACAAATAGTGACATGCAGCGCTAAATGGAAGAAGGGATTGCCATCAATAGCAAACTTTTCCGCCTGAAAATTCTCAAATGATTCTTGATGTGAAAAAATAGGGTGATATTCAGGATGTCGCTTAATAATATCAACAATGATGGCTTCCATTGGTGTTAACGGTAAACTTTTCAATTCTTTTTGCCAAGCGTCAAAGTATACTTTACGCATGGAAGCAGGGGAGTTGTCGTCCATATTCCAACCTATAATATTTTATCTGGGTATTCACATAAATCTTCAATAACACATTGCCCACATTTTGGTTTTCGGGCAGTACAAGTATAGCGTCCATGTAAAATCAACCAATGATGCGCATCTTTTTGGTATGTTTTAGGAACGACTTTCAATAATTGTTTTTCTACTTCAAGCGGTGTTTTGCCGCATGCTAATTTAGTGCGATTTGCAACACGAAAAATATGAGTGTCTACCGCAATGGTAGGTTCTCCAAAAGCCGTATTTAATATCACATTTGCTGTTTTTCGTCCCACGCCAGGCAAGGCTTCTAAAGCTTCACGTGAATGGGGAACTTGAGAGTGATGTTCTGATACTAAAATTTGACATGTTTTGATAATATTGTTTGCTTTAGTATGATAAAGACCAATGGATTTTATATAGGTTTTTAACCCATCAACCCCCAATTTCAGTATTTTTTTGGGTGTATTGGCCACTTGATATAACTTTTTAGTAGCCAAATTGACGCTGATATCTGTTGCTTGTGCAGATAATATCACCGCAATCAGTAATTCGAACTCTGATTTGTAATGTAATTCAGTGGTGGGGTTTGGATTTTGCTTGGCAAAACGTTTAAAAATTTCTTCCCGTGTTTGCTTATTCATGCTCTGCCCAGAGTAATAACTTCTTTTTATTTTTCGATCTTAAGAGCGATGCGGCAATGAACTCTTTCATATTGATGGACGCAAAGCTTTGATCCTTCAAACGCTTTTCTTGTTCTTGTTTTGCAAGTCTTTCTTTTCTTGCATGGTGTCGAGATTTTGCTATTTGAGCGCGTTGATTTCTGGCATTTGCATCCATCTCCATGACTTCAACGATGTTGATGCAATTGACAGGGCAAGGCGGTAAACATAAATTACAGCCAATACAACTTTCAAATAATACAGTGTGGGTCTGCTTAGTTGCGCCAATGATAGCATCAACAGGACAGGCATCGATGCATTTTGTGCATCCGATGCATGAACTTTCATCGATAACGACCACTGACACAGTTTTTGACATCACTTAACCTTCATACCTGCTTGCGCGCCAGCATGAGGCTCTAAAATCCAAAGATCTTTACCACCAGGTCCTGCTGCTAATACCATACCTTCAGATAAACCAAACCGCATTTGGCGCGGAGCAAGATTAGCTACCATGACAGTCATTTTACCAATAAGATCTTCTGGTTGATAAGCAGATTTAATGCCAGCAAACACTTGACGGTTTTCTTCACCGATATTCAAAGTTAGTTTGAGCAGTTTATCGGCACCTTCAACATGTTCTGCATTGACAATTTTTGCAATTCGTAAATCAACTTTAGCAAATTCATTGTAAGTAATAATTGGCGCGATATCAGATGGGGTAGGTTTGCTGATATTTTCTGCTGGAGTAGGGGTATCTGTCATGAGCGTTTTTCCTTTTTCAAGTATAGCTTCTACTTGTTTGGGATCAATTCTTTGCAACAAAGGTTGATAAGGATTGATGGTATGATTGAGTAAAGGTTTATGGATATCTTGCCATTGCATAGGGGCTATATTTAAAAACTTTTCAACATTGGAAGCAATTTGAGGTAAAACGGGCTTTAAATAAATCGTCAGTAAACGAAATAGGTTAATTGCTTGAGTACAAACCAATTGTACCTTTTCATGATTTTCGGGGTTTTTAATTAATTCCCAGGGTTTGTTTTGATCCACAAATTGATTGGCCAAATCTGCTAACGCCATAATATCGCGAATCGCTCGATGATATTGACGTGATTCAAAATTATCTCGTATTTGTGTATTCTCACTAACAAAGCGCAAGTATAGCGCCTCATCAAAAAGTTTATCTGCTAATTTGCCTTCAAAATTTTTGCTGATAAAACCGGCACAACGACTGGCGATATTCACGTATTTGCCAATTAAATCAGCATTCACGCGAGTAGTAAAATCATCTAAGTTTAAATCCAAATCGTCAATGCCATCATTTAATTTGGCGGCTAAGTAATAGCGAAGGTATTCTGGTGCAAGATGATCCAGATAATTACGTGCGGTGATAAAGGTGCCACGTGATTTAGACATTTTTTGACCATTCACGGTTAAAAAGCCATGAGCGTACAATGCAGTGGGAGTGCGAAATTGACTTGCAGCGAGCATCGCGGGCCAAAAGAGTGCATGGAAATATACAATATCTTTGCCGATAAAATGGTACAACTCACAAGTACTATCTTTGCCCCAGAAAGTCTCGAATAAGTCAGTTTTATTTTTATCACACCAATTTTTAAAACTGGCCATGTAGCCAATAGGCGCATCTAACCAAACATAAAAATATTTATTCTCAGTATTTGGAATAGGAAAACCAAAGTAAGGACCGTCACGTGAAATATCCCATTGACGAAGTCCTGCTTCAAACCATTCGTTTAACTTATTGGTAATTTGGGGTTGTAAATGTTCTTGGGTTGTCCATTTTTTCAGTAAATCGGTATAGTTTTCTAGTTTGAAAAAATAGTGTTCAGATTCTCGTTCAATAGGGGCCACGCCTGAAACAACTGAAATAGGGTTTTTCAAATCGGTTGGAGCGTAGGTTGCTCCGCAAACTTCACAACTGTCGCCGTATTGATCTTTAGCACCACACTTAGGACACTCGCCTTTGACATATCTATCTGGCAAAAACATATTTTTGACAGGATCAAAAGCTTGAGTAATTTTTTTGGCAACAATGTCACCATTAGCTTGTAATCTGGAATAGATTAATTCAGTTAATGTTTTGTTTTCTGTTGAATGCGTGGTATGAAAATTATTAAAATCAATTAAAAATGCAGCAAAATCTGTTTTGTGTTCTTGATTGATTTCGCTAACGAGTTGTTCTGGGGTAATGCCTCGTTTTTCCGCTTGTAACATAATAGGGGTGCCATGCGCATCTGAGCCACAGACATGGATGCATTCATGACCTTGCATTCTTTGTAAACGCACCCAAATATCACTTTGAATGGTTTCAAGGATATGGCCAAGGTGCAAGGATCCATTTGCATAATAAAGGGCACTAGTTACTAAAATATGGCGGTTGTTAGGCATTTTTTCACTCATGAATTATTTTCATTTACGTATTTGTTCATTTCTTTATTTCCGTGAAATAAATCACCCCTCACCCTAACCCTCTCCCGCAAGGGGAGAGGGGATCAGAATAAGAATCTCGAAATCTTATTCCCTCTCCCCTTGCGGGAGAGGGTGAGGGGTTTTGAAAATCATGCAAGTATAACTTTTTATGGGGATAAGTTCCATTTTCGACTAAAAATCATGCTAAAATGTCAGCCTTCGCTGGCTTTGAGAGAGATGACCCTATGGTTGCCCCCATCCCTTCCCAGATTATGTCGATTTTGGGAACGATTATTGATCCTTACCTCAATATGGACTTAGGTCGGGCTAAAGTTATTCATGAAATTGCCATTCATGAAAAAACCATAGAGATCCGCTTGCAATATCCTTACCCCATTTTGAACCGCGTTGCGGCCATTAAAGAACGAATTAATTTAGCTATCCAAACTGATTGGCCTGGTTATGAGGTTTCTTTGAACCTTACCTGGAAAGTGCGCCGCCATCGTGTTCAAAAAGGATTAAAAAATAAGCCAGCTATCAAAAACATTATTGCTGTTGCTTCAGGTAAAGGTGGCGTGGGTAAATCGACGGTTGCGGTTAATCTTGCGTTAGCGTTGCGAGGACTGGGAGCAAGTGTTGCCTTATTGGATGCTGATATTTATGGACCAAGCCAACCACTGATGTTAGGTAAGCAAGGCACGAAGGCTTATACCCATCAAAAAAAGCTACTTCCTGTTGAAAGCTTAGGGATCCAATCGATATCCATTGGTTATTTAGTGAATGATGAAAGTCCCATGGTCTGGCGTGGCCCCATGGTGAGCAGTGCATTACAGCAACTCCTCAATGATACGGCCTGGGCCGAATGCGATTATTTAATTATAGATTTACCGCCTGGTACAGGTGATATTCAACTTACCATGGCACAAAAGATCCCCATCAGTGGAGCCATCGTTGTCACGACTCCACAAGATATTTCACTGCTAGATGCTCGCAAAGCATGTAAAATGTTTGAAAAAGTAGAAGTGCCGGTACTTGGCATTGTAGAAAATATGAGTTGGCATATTTGTGGATCATGTGGCCATCGTGATGCTATTTTTGGATCTGATGGCGGTGAAAAAATGGCAAAAGAATTTAATATGCCCTTACTTGCACAATTACCTTTACATGCCAAAGTGCGAGAACTGTGTGATAAGGGAGAACCCATTATTGCATCCGATCCTACAAGCACATTGGCTAAACCTTACTGGGAAATGGCGCAACGCGTAGCAGGTGCGCTTGCGCTTCGCGAAGTGGATTATTCAATTGCTCTTTCGGAGAGTGTTTTGGAGACCTAAGAGTAATCCACCCGCGATAGGAATCGCGACCTCCTTTGATGCCAAAGGAGGCGTTGGTCGTCTTCGGCGACCTAAGCCAATGCCCACTTTGGAATCAAAGGGGGCCGCCTTTTAGGCGGGGGATTTTTAGAAAAAATTAAGGAATACATATATGGCAATTAAATCTGACAAATGGATTAAAAAAATGGCAACTGAAGCGGGTTTAATCGAACCTTTTGTCAGCACCCAAGTGCGCTTCAAAGAGAATCAAAAAATTGTTTCCTATGGCACGTCAAGTTATGGCTACGATGTACGTTGTGCCAACGAATTTAAAGTATTTACCAATATTTATTCTAGTGTGGTCGATCCGAAAAACTTCGATGAAAACAGCTTTGTTAACATGGTCGGGGATGTTTGTATCATTCCTCCTAATTCATTTGTGTTGGCAAGAACGGTAGAATATTTTCGTATTCCGCGCAATATTTTGACCATTTGTTTGGGGAAATCTACTTATGCGCGTTGTGGCATTATTGTTAACGTCACGCCACTTGAGCCAGAATGGGAAGGGCATGTCACTTTAGAATTTTCCAATACCACGCCATTACCAGCAAAAATTTATGCCAATGAAGGCGTAGCACAAATGTTGTTTTTAGAATCCGATGAAGTCTGCGAAGTATCTTATCGCGACAGAGGTGGTAAATATCAGGGGCAAAAAGGCGTTACCTTGCCAATAACTTAAAAATCCCCCGTCGTCGATACGGCCCCCTTTTTCAAAGTGGGCGTTAGTCGCAAAGAGACTTGAGAGTTTAGCAAATTTAGCAGTTATATTATTTCTATTGGCAGAGGTCGCTTCAAGGCGACCAAGGCCTCCTTTGGCATCAAAGGAGGTCGCGATTCTTATCGCGGGTGGATTTTACAATGAAGCGTTCGCCCAGTCATACAACATAACACCACCGATAATTGCACCACTGGCAATGGCAGTAGGAATGCTGCAAGCGGCAAAGAATTTCAATCCAGCTAATAAAGACCATCCATGTATAGCTTCAATAGTGCCAAATGCTAAACCAGAAGATGCGCCAGCAATGGCGACAACTTGCCAATTTTCATAGTTTGCACCGCTAATAGATTGGATTTCAACATATGTTAATTCACGCATAATACAACTTCCTTATGAACGGTGAGGTAACGTAGAGAAAGTGAGGATTTCACCTGTTGCAACTTGTTTTCCTTTGCGAAATTGGATCATTTTTACAGGTAAGTAATCCAATTTTTTTGCAAACCACATTGTTGTTCGGTGTCCTTTGCGTGAAATATGTTCTACTTTCACCGTATCTAAAACGCCGAGTTTTGTTTGAAGACGTTCAGCACCTAGGATCTCAAAGGTATAATTTTTCAGTTTGTCATCTTCGGCAACAATATAAGAAAAATCATTCTTTCCACTTAATAATGCTTGTCGCAAACACAAAGTTTGTGTGAGCTTGTCTTGGATCCCATGAGGCATTGTAGTTTCCCATGGGGTTGGGATTTCTCGATTAACGATTTTATTACTTTTCCAGTCGAATAAAACATTGCCCTTTTTATGACGTTTACCTTCGCGAATATTGTAATAATAATTTTGAGGTAAAAATTGACCTTGCTTCCAGTCAAAATCGCTACTTTCAACATAATGAAAGGGTAAAAAACGCATATTGGGTTCTGTTCGCGCTTCCATGTGATATTGACCATTGTTGAGTCGTTTTAACTGATGTACAGACTCACCTGCATAGAGTCCATGCCAACTGACGGCGTAGTGCGCTTCGTATTCAGTTAAGGGAAAGCTATTGGGATCTTCTTTGATATAGGCATGAACGCTTGGGCTCATCATCCAGATCATAATAGCAATGAGGGTACTAAAAAATAAGAAATTAAGTTGCGATATTGGGTTCTTCAACTTACTATTCCTTGCGCAGTTGGTAGCGATAACTGCAAACCTTGTTCAGCTAGATGCTTGCCATCTAATGTAACAATATTTTGTTCAACTTTTAAGCGATTTTGTGCAAACAGGCTGATTACCTGTGAATACAGCCAATGTTCAGCGGTCAAAACCCTTTCAGAAAGGCTTTTTTCATCATCATTGGCGAGTACGGCTACTTTGACTTGTGCCACAATTGGTCCACCGTCTAACTCTTGTGTCACAAAATGAACACTTGCTCCATGTTCTTTATCACCAGATGCTAACACTCTTTGATGAGTGTGCAGGCCTTTATAATTGGGCAACAATGCAGGGTGGATGTTCAGAATGCGCCCTTCAAAATGAGAAACAAAAGTCGAGGACAAAATTCGCATAAATCCAGCCAACACTATCAGTGTGGGTTGATACGCTTCGATTTTGTTAATAAGGGCTTGTTCAAAATCCGCAGGATTAGAAAAGAGGGTATGATCGACAATAGCAGTAGGAATACTCGCAAGTTCTGCGCGCTGCAAGCCAAAAGCCTGTGGACGGTTACTAATCACGCCGACAATATTGATAAGGGGATCATTACTTGTATTGTCTATGATTGCTTGTAAATTACTACCATTGCCGCTAATTAATACAACGACACGACAAGGGTTGTTATCACTGGGCATCAGAAAACTCCACGCCAAGAGCGGGTTCCTTGCGTGTGATAACATGACCTAGCACCCAAGGTGTTTCACCATTTTCTTTTAATAGTGTGAGCGTTTGTGCAACATTTTCTTTTGCAACACACACCACCATCCCCACGCCGCAATTTAAAGTACGCCGCAATTCAAAGGTTGATAATCCCCCTTGGGCTTGTAACCATGCAAACACACTTGGCAATTGCCACGATTGGGTATCAATAAAAGCTGCGCAGTTTTCAGGAAGAATACGAGGAATGTTATCAATAAAGCCCCCGCCTGTAATATGAGCGGCACCTTTTAATATTTTTGCTTTTGCTAATGCTAATAAGGATTTAACATAAATGCGTGTTGGCGTCAGTAATGTTTGTGCAAGGGGTATGCCATCAAGTTGCTCATCAAGAGAAACATTTTTAGTCTTCAAAATATGGCGAATTAATGAATATCCATTGGAATGAGGGCCACTGGAGGCAAGTGCTATCAATGCGTCGCCTTCTTTAATGAGACTGCCATCGATGATATCTTTTTTTTCTACAATGCCAACACAAAAGCCGGCCAGATCGTAATCTTTTGCTGCATACATGCCTGGCATTTCTGCTGTTTCACCGCCAATGAGTGCGCAATTAGCAGTTTTACAACCATTGGCTATTCCCGTGATAACACTTTCAGCAACACTGACATCTAATTTACCCGTTGCAAAATAATCAAGAAAATATAAAGGCTCTGCGCCCATCACGACTAAATCATTGGCACACATGGCGACCAAATCAATGCCAATGGTGTGATGGCGATTTAATTCAATTGCCAATCGCAATTTGGTGCCAACGCCATCAGTAGATGAAACGAGCACAGGATCTTCTAAATGCTTAAATTGAGAAAGTGAAAAGCAACCACCAAAGCCGCCGATACCACCTAGGACCCCCGGCCTTTTAGTAATAGCCACTATATTTTTAATTTTATCTACTAACTCATTGCCGGCATCGATATCGACCCCTGCATCACGGTAGGTAATTGGCTCAGCCATCTTTGACAACCTAAACTATAGGAAAAAGAACGGGCATTTTAACAACCCCTTACTTGGATTGCGACAGTTCTGAAGAGTTTCTGTGGGTTGTTTAACTCTGATATACTCGCTTCAGTTATATAAGGAATAGGGTAAAACCATGGTCAACCCAAAGAAGCTATGGCTCCTGGCCGGTCTGTTAGTCTCCTTAACCGGAGCTCCCCAGGCTTTTGGCGCTGTTCTTGCGCATTTATATGATGTGACTTTGCCAGTGCAATCTCAATCAGAAGATGAATGGCAACAATTGGTTCAACAAGGATTAGGCCAAGTATTAGAGCGTGCCAGTGGTGACACGAATGTGAGTGCATCACCCCAAGTAAAAAAAGCATTAGATAGCGCTCATGATTATGTTGAGCAATATGCCTATGAAGGTAATAATTTAACTATCAAATATAGCGCTGATCTTGTTAATCAATTATTAGAAAAAACAGGACAAGCTGTTTGGGGACAACGTCGTCCTAATGTGGTCTTATGGCTTGCGATTGAAGACAATCAGCAACGACGGATTGTTGGCGCTGAAACCGATCCAGCATTGCATACTTATTTATCCCAATTTGCAAAACAAAAAGGGATCCCACTTATTTTACCTTTAATGGATTTAGAAGATATGTCAGCTGTGACGGTGACGGATGTATGGGGGCAGTTCCCAGCTGTACTTTCGCAGGCATCTGAACGTTATGGTGCTCAAATCATTTTATTAGGCAGAGTGACGCATGGTAGTGCTTCTGCTGCCTGGGAAGGAAATTGGCAATTATTAACCCGAGCGGATGTACCTGCATGGAAAGTACAAGGCCAATCACTTGAAGAGATATTGTCACAAGGTATCAGCCAATCGACGCAATTTTTAAAAGTAAATCCTACGCAAAATAATGCAAAAACATTGCAAGCGGCACGTGGTAAACCTTTTCTGATAGGCATAGAGGGTATTCAATCGTCAAACGATTTTGCTGAAATTGAAAAATACCTAAAGAGTTTAGATCAAGTTGTGGATGTGAATATTCATCAATTGCTTGGTCAAGTTGCTGTTTTTGAGGTAACGCCACGCCAAGCAAATGGTTTTCACTCATTAGAACAGACTATTGCAATGGATAGCCATCTTATCCCGGCTCTCAATAGCGTTCAGGGTGTATCAGGAGTAGAGTCTGTTTATCGCTGGGTTTCCAAACCAGCCTCGCTTTTACCAAGCGCACCGCAAGCCCAAGAGATGAATTTACCGCCTGATCCTGCGCCTACTTCAGCATTGTGGGGAGAAGAGGCAGAGGTGATAGAGGACTAACAATGAATCCAGTTCAGCAAGCGCTTACATTTGTTGTTATCTTATTTAGTGTTGGATTGCTAGGTGTATTTGTTTATAAATTAGCACCCGTTTTAACACCATTTATGATTGCTGCTGTACTTGCCTATTTATCCGATCCATTAGTTGAAAAATTGAGTGCGACCAAATGGAAGGTGCCACGTACGATTTCTGTGATTTTTGTCTTTTTTGTGGTGGCCCTCATCCTGATTATCGTGATGTTTTTTTTAGTGCCTGCACTTCAAAAACAACTTGTTACTTTGGCTGCAAAATTGCCTGCAGGCATTGACTGGATCCAAAGCGTTGTGATGCCAGAATTAGTGGCTTTAGGAATTTTGCCCCAGGATTTAGGTTTAGACACGCTGAAAACTTCCCTTAGTAAACATATGAATCAGGCCGGGGAAGTGGCAAAATGGATGTGGCAAACTTTATTCCACTCTGGCATGGCTATTCTTGAATGGAGTATGCATTTACTTATTGTTGTTGTTGCCACATTTTATTTATTACGTGATTGGCGAAAAATATTGGCAGCAATTGAGTCTTTATTACCAACAGCGTATGCCCCGACCATTATTCAAATTACCAAGCAGTGTGATGTGGTCTTATCCACTTTTGTACGTGGCCAACTTGCTGTGATGGTTTCTTTAGGCTTTTTTTATGGTTTAGGGTTGGCACTGATAGGCTTGAATTATTCTTTATTGCTGGGGATGGTGGCAGGTATTTTAAGCATAGTGCCTTATCTAGGCAGCATAGTTGGTTTAGGGGCAGCTTTAGCGGTTGCTTATTTTCAATTTGATACACTATGGCCAGTTATTGGCGTGCTTGGATTATTTGGCATAGGTCATATCCTAGAGGGAATGGTACTTACCCCCTTATTGATAGGCGATAAATTAGGCTTGCATCCCGTGGCAGTTATTTTTGCCATTTTAGCTGGGGGAGAGTTATTAGGATTTGTTGGAGTTGTCTTAGCCCTTCCATTAACGGCTATTCTTGTTGTGATTATTCGCGAATTATTGCACAAATTGCCAAGCTCACTTCCCATATCTTCCAAATCTAAACCTAGCCACAAAGGTAAACCGAGTGGTAAATAAAGATCAACTTGTAGGTGAACAATTACCGCTTGGCATTGCCTTGCGCGATGATTGTATCTTAGATACTTTTTACCCCGGCGATAATCATGAAGTTTTAGAGCAAATTAAACTTATTTCTCAAGGAAAAGGCGAGCAGTTTATTTATTTGTGGGGGCGTCTTGGCGTAGGGCGAACACATTTACTGCAAGGAGCATGTAATGATGCCACGCGTCGTGGTCTAGCTGCTGTGTATTTACCTTTATCATCTTTGATTGAACATGATCCTTCCAAATTAGTAGAGGGTTTAGAACGATTAGGCTTAGTCTGTCTTGATGATATCGATGTGATCTGCGGGAAAGCATCTTGGGAAGAAGCCATCTTCTATTTGTTTAATCGTTTACGCACAGCAAATCATCGATTATTGGTAGCATCAAATGGGCCACCAAGTACGTTATCTTTAAAGCTTGCTGATTTACAATCTCGACTTGCTTGGGGCGTGACTTATCAAATCCAAGCTTTAGATGATGATCAATTGTTGGCGGCTCTACAGCTTCGTGCTAAGCAACGGGGTTTAGAATTATCTCATGAAGTGGGGGTATTTCTTATTCGCCGCGCCGCGCGCTCAATGCCTCAATTGTATAAAATCCTCGAAAAGCTAGATAAAGCATCTCTTGCCGCACAAAGACGATTAACTGTTCCTTTTGTGAAGTCGGTGTTAGAGATTTAATTTCCCCTCACCCTAACCCTCTCCCGCAAGGGGATATGATTAAGACAAATAAGTTATTTTGCTCATTGATCTATTTTAACCTACCTAGTTGACTAAAGTTAAGTTTCAAAATATCATTCACCCATTCTTAGAAAACAAACTAAGCATTTACTCTTAATCTGTTTCAATTAACTTAAAGGTGATATCCATGTTGAATGGTACTAAAAAAGCATTAGCTGATTTGGCTGAAAAAATGAATTTAAAAGCATTAAATAACAAATGGGTTATTGGTGCAGGTGCAACTGCTGCATTAGCAACAGCTCCTTTTGTTGCTGGTTTTACTGCTTTAACTGCAACCGCTGCTGCTGCTGCCACCGGCGCTGCTGCTGCTGTTGTTGGTTTAGGTTACGGCGCAGCTCAAGTTGCTCCTAAAGCAATTGCTAGTGTTAAAGCGTTTTTTGGTACAAAAGAAGCAGACACCATCGCTGGAAGATTAAAGCAGAATCGTCGCGTTAAATTTGCTTCTGTTGATACCCTCAATGGTAAAAACCTTCATGAAGTTCGTAACGGATTAAGAGCAAAAGGTAAGACTGCAGCTCCTAAAAGAAATGATGGTGAAACACCGCTTGCTAGATTCTACAATAAAAGCAAGGGTATGTTTGCAAAAGCAGTTGATGGCGTGAAATCATTCGCTAATAGCGCTTTTGATACAGCAAAATCATACTATAACAGTACCGTTGCTGCCGTGAAATCATTTGCTAAAGCTGTTTTTGCTAAAGAACAAGAAGTTCAAAATGTAGTGACTTCAGCTGTTGTTAGCGGTGTAAAATCAGCACGTGACACCGGTGTAAGCGCACTGAACGCAGGTTCAAAGTTTGTTGGTAGCTTGTTCTCGCATCATCAAGCAAAAGCGACCAAGCCTGCTCCACGTCGTCATCGTGATAACGGTATTGATCTCGCAAATATTATTGAAGAGCCAAGACGTCGCGCACGTGCTTAATCTTCTCTGACATAATATTAAAGAGGGCCTTCGGGCCCTTTTTTTTGCCATTTGCCTTGAAAATCCATCCTTTCATCTTAACCCACCCTTCCCGGGGTTGTAATAAGTTAACTATCAAAATAAACTTCACGTCAACCTGGTCACGAGATCTGGTATCACGTTTAGTAATTATTAATTTAGAGAGAGGATTATATTATGTCTAACAAAGGCCCAATCAGTGCAAGACGTCGCCCACGTACAGAATCTGTTGTTGATGCTCCAGTTGCTGCTACTGAATCATATTTAAACAAAGCTAAGAATGCTGTTAAAAACCATCCTTTTATTGCTGGCGGTGTTGCTGGTACGATTGGTTTGTTAGCGCTTGATTTAGCTACCACCACCGCTAAGATGACTTTTGGTGACTACGCACAAGCTGCAATCATTGCTGCTGCTGAAGTTGCTACTTTGGAAGGTATTGGATACGGTGTTTACCGTTTAGCTAAAGCAGCGATCAACAATGCAAGCATGCCAAACATGGAAAGCGTTAAAAATGCTGGTAAAACTGCATTAGATTACGCTAGCAAACCATTTTCATTTGGTTTGTCAAAACCTTGAAAGCTGGTTACAACATGTTGCCTTCATTCAAGCGTACAGCTGTAGCTGCTAACGTTGCTCCTGTTGATCATAACGATACAGTTGAACCAACTGTAAGACGTTCAAGCCGCTTAGCGAACAAAAACAAATAATTTGTTTTGTAGTTAAGAGCTAACGGGCCCAATGGGCCCGTTTTTTTTGCCTTTTATCAGGATTTGCTCCCAATTACCCTTAAATTTAGGTAGTCTACCAACTTAGCAAATAAAGATCAGTTCCAAAAGGGTGGGGTTACAACAATGTTAAATCAAGTCTTAGAAACACTCAGCACATTAGCCAACGTAGCAAACAGTGAAGCTACAACATTAAGCAAAAAGCATGATGAAGCCAGCAAAACAAAAGCGAAGGCTCTTTATACTCATCAAAGCCAAATTGCAGCTTTAATTAATCGTTTAGCCAATTTCGAAAAAATGGTTGCAGCTCAGCCCGGTATAATGCATGACGATCTTGGTCCCGTGGTCGATGCTTATCGCACTATTCTTGAAACAATGGATAAAAACTTAGCCCAGCTTCATGGGGTAAAACATCCTGATCCAAGACTTAATTTAGCGCTTGGCTTCCCAGTATATGGTTTAATCACAGATGCCATGCAGGGATTAGAACGTAATATAGAATTAAGAAAACTGTATCTACTAAATTTACAGCAAGAAGCAGCAGCAATTCAATTTAGCACTAGCAAGGATGAAGAAGAAGCGAAGGAAAGAGCTTTAAAAGAAAAGTACGAAGAATATAAGAAATTGTGTCAAGAAGATGAAAAATTGCAAGAAGCGCTTGCCAATAAAAGAGTAGATGAAGTTAAAAAAGCTAATATTCGTTGGGCACAATTATTAAAGCAAAAATTCCAAAAGAATGATTTGCCTGAAATTGTTGAACCCAAACAAGCGCAAACACCACAAAAAGGTAGTGGAGCGATGCAATGGGGCAGAAAATTCTTTACCTCGATTGCGGATTTGTTTTCAGCTTTAAAAGATCCTAAAAACCATAATGTGAATGACAAGATGATGGGATTAATCGGCAATTTAATTCATTTGATAGTCAGTTCATTTGGCAGTTTGTTTAAAAAGTTTATGGGTAATGGACCAGAAGCTCAAAAGCAAGTTGATGATTTTGCCAATGATGCAACAGCTTTCTTTACCGGTATGATTGCAAGCGACTCGGGCATGACTTGCCAACAAGGCAAACCTTGTGCAAAGCCAGGCACTCCTGTAGCGCAAACGCCAAAAACATTTGCGCCAAGTTTTGATGCCTCAAAAACTGCGACTCAAGGGACTCCTTTTGTTGCTCCAACACAAGCACCACAGCAAGCGCCACAGCAAGCACCAGAGCAATCTAAACCTTGGTGGAAGTTCTGGTAAGATAGTTTAAAACGTATTCCCCCACTTGCGAGCTTTCGAGCTCGCTTTTTTTTTTGCTTTATTTTTGTAATTGCAACGCTAAACTTGCGACGCGTTTTCCAAGCGATTGGCATAGCGCTTTTTCATGTTCACTGATAGCTAAATTACTGTCTATTCCTGCAACATGACTTGGACCATAAGGCGTACCGCCGGTTTTGGTTTCATTTAATGCAGCTTCACTATAAGGGACACCCACAATATAAGCGCCATGATGGAGTAGAGGAAGCATCATCGTCAGTAATGTGGTTTCTTGTCCGCCATGCAAAGAAGAAGTAGAAGTAAATACGCCTGCTGGGATCCCAATTAATTTACCTGATAACCATAAATTCAATGTTGAATCTAAAAAATATTTTAAGGGTGCTGCCATATTTCCAAAACGCGTTGGGCTACCCAAAATTAAGCCTTGGCAATGTTCTAATTCTTCTAAAGTGGCATAGGGGGCGCCACGGTCAGGTACTGGTGGTGAGGCAACTTGGGTGTTTGGCGAGACTGGAGGAACAGTACGAATTTTCGCGCTCATCCCAGTTACACTTTCTATTCCTCTGGCGACAAGGTTGGCCATTTCAGCGCAGGCACCATGACGGCTATAATAAACAATAAGAACATAGGGTGATTGAGTCATGCTAAAATCCTCACAAGTTGGCGAAGATTATAACATATCCTTGATAGGAGAAATGGGATGAAAATCAGTAAACGCTGCGTGATTTCGGGGCGTGTGCAAGGAGTATTTTATCGAAAATTCACCCAAGATATTGCAGCAACTTTGGGTTTACAAGGTTGGATACGTAACCTAGATAATGGGGATGTTGAGTGTTTGGTTTGTGGTGAAGAGGCTGAGGTAGAAAAACTTATCGTTTGGTTACGCCAAGGGCCACCCTATGCAAAAGTAACTGCAGTTGATATCTTCGATGCGCCCTGGGAGGAGCATCAAACTTTTACAATAATAAGGTAATTTTTTACTCGAACCAGTTTGGCTTTAGGCTAGGCGCCAAGCCTCGAGCAACCGGAGTTTACATGATAGTAAATGAGGATTGCGAGATGGCGCAGGCAACAACGCCTAAAAGCAAAAATGGAAAGAGTAAATTACTTGATTTTCAAACTTGAAACGGTTATTTTTTGCGCCCCATCATTTCATTTCATCAATATAAGAAGTAAACCGATGAAAAAAACAAAATTGATCCCTACCGTTTTATTAGCATTTTCTTGCAGTGTAGGCCTTTCTGCTTGTTGCACCTTATTTGGACCTGATGAGCCAGCTAAATATTCAGAACAAAATAAAGAAATGAATGCGATTTATCATTTTGCATTTGATAAAGCAGATCTCTCTGTTGAAGATAAACCAACTTTAGATGAATTTGCTGCCTATTTAGCCGCAAATCCAAGTGTAACAGCGCATGTTGATGGCTTTACCGATCATCAAGGCCCACAACAATATAATTTGGCTTTAGGTTTGCGTCGCGCTGAGGCCGTAGCAAAATATCTTCAAGAAAAAGGTGTTTCTGCTGACCGAATCGAAGTGCAAAGCTATGGTCCTGAAAAAATGGTTGATGAAAGCCGTACCTTAGCAGCTAATGCTAAAAATCGTCGTGCAGTGATTTATGTGACCGAGGAAGCAGTGGCTTAATCAAGAGATTTTTTTCTTTTCCCTCTACCGTTTACGGGAGAGGGTGCCTGAAGGGCGGGTGAGGGGTTCAAATAATCATAAGACCCTCACCCTAGCCCTCTCCCGCGAAGCGGTAGAGGGGACCGGATTCAGTTCTTAATTCTTTCTTTACAAATCTTCACAATCTCAGCAACCGGCAAATGTTCCACTTGACCGGATTTGCGATTCTTATACTCAATTGTTCCCGCATCTAAACCACGTTCACCGATGACTAAGCGATGCGGAATACCAATCAATTCACTTTCTGCAAACATGACGCCAGGACGTTCATCTCTGTCATCAAAGAGGACATCAAATCCAGCAGCTTGCAGCTCGCCATAAAGTTGATTGGCCGTATCACGCACACGTTGTGATTTGACCATATTCATGGGAATTAATACGATTTGAAAAGGTGCCATTGCATCAGGCCAGATAATCCCAGCGCTATCATGATGTTGCTCAATGGCAGCAGCAACAATGCGTGACACGCCTATGCCATAACAACCCATTTCAAGTACGGTTTGCTTACCTTGTTCATTTAAAACGGTGGCTTTCATTGCGGTACTATATTTGGTACCCAATTGAAAAATATGTCCAACTTCAATACCGCGACATATTTCTAAAGTGCCTTTGCCGTCAGGGCTTGGATCGCCTGCAAGGATTTTTCTTAAATCGGCAACGCGAGTTGGCAGGGGAAGATCTCTTTCCCAATTGACGCCAACAAAATGTTTATCATCAAGATTCGCGCCACAAGAGAAATTAGCCATGGTTAATACGTAATGATCAGCAATAATAGGAATATGTAAATCTTTAGGGCCAACAAAACCAGGGCCACACTTGGTAAGTGCTTTTAAGGTTGCTTCATCTACTAATTCAAAAGGCACCGCTATTTCAGGTAATTTTTCTGCCTTAATAGGATTGAGTTCATGATCGCCTCTTAAAAGAAGAGCAACCACAGGCACATCTTTACCTTTCACAAGCAGGGTTTTTAAAATATCTTTGGTCTGCAAGCCCATAAAGGCTGCTTGTTCAGGGACAGAGCGAATATTTGGTGTTTCTTTTGTAGCGAATGCTTGGGAGGGGGCTTGACGCTCAATCTTGGGTGTTAAGGATGTCGCCAATTCCATATTGGCTGCATAGCCACTAGAAGGCGAAAAAGCAATCGCATCTTCACCAGAATCTGCTAAAACATGAAACTCATGAGAAACACTACCACCAATGGCACCCGTATCAGCCAACACGATACGAAATTCTAAACCCAAACGTGTAAAGATATTGCTATAGGCTTGATACATATCATCATAGGTTTTTTGCAATGAATCTTTATCTTGATGGAATGAATAAGCATCTTTCATCAAAAATTCTCTTGCTCTCATGACACCAAAACGCGGACGAATTTCATCTCTGAATTTGGTTTGGATTTGATATAAACAACAGGGGAGCTGTTTATAAGAGCGCAATTCATTTCGAACTAAATCAGTTACCACTTCTTCGTGGGTTGGACCAAAGCAATATTCTCTTTCATGCCGGTCTTTCATGCATAATAATTGTGGACCGAATTGACTCCAACGCTCAGTTTCTTGCCATAGCTCAGCAGGTTGTACCGCCGGCATGAGAATTTCTTGAGCGTGAATGCGGTTCATTTCTTCGCGAACGATATTGCTTACTTTTTGCAATACACGAAAGCCTAAGGGCAGCCATGTATAAAGACCTTGGCCTAATTTTCGTATCATACCTGCGCGCATCATGAACTGATGGCTAATCAGTTCAGCGTCGGCAGGCGTTTCTTTTAGCGTGGCTAATAATAATTGACTTGTACGCATCTAGCTTTAAGTCCTTAACCGAGATCCCTCAGGAAAGATGATTCAGGATAGTTATACACCAGCACAGCATAGGTATCATTTGCTAGCGTGGGTAGTTCTAATTTGCGGTAAGCTTTCACCATCAGGGCTAGCGCTTCTGGCATGGAAGGCGAACGATTAAATTGAGTGATGACAACACTTGCGCGGTTTGCCGCAGCAAGATAAGCCCCTTTTCTGAAATAATATTTAGCCGCAACAAGTTCATGCTCAGCTAAAGCATTTCGTAAAAAGATCATGCGTTGACTGGCGTCATTGCTATACATACTTTGTGGAAAACGTGTTGTTAATATATGAAAGGCCTGTAAGCTCTTTTTAAGAGAAGTTACATCGCGATCCGCACGGTCGTAAGGTAAATAGTTAGCAAAAATACCTTGAGATTCACTAAAGTGGGTCAGACCCTTCATATAATAAGCGTAATCGACAGCAGGGTGTCTGGGATACATCCGTAGAAAGCGTTCAACAGCAGGAACGACAGAAGGATAATCTTCATTTTCATAATAAGAGTAGATAGCACCAAGCTGTGCTTTATCTGCATATTCACCAAACGGATAACGTGATTCTAGCGCTTCAAAGTCTTCAATCGCTTCTGCATATCGTTTTTTATAAACATGCTTTGTGCCCTGATTATAAATTTCATTTGGGCTCATATTGTTATATTTCTCATCCTTTGAGTTAGAATTGCATCCGGATAAGATAACAGCAGAACATAAAAGTAATAAAGCTAGCTTTCTCATAATTGGTTACTATATTTCTTTGAATGTTGGTTGATTATAGTCACAGCAGATGAGTTTTCGGCTAGGCGCCGAACCTCGAGCAACCGGAGTGTATATAAAATACATGAGGATTGCGAGATGGTGAAGGCAACAATGCCGAGAATTCATGTGCGAAGACTATGGAAATAATTGCACGGAGTCTATCTTAGCGTGCATCAGGTTGCAATTTTATCCTTTAAAGTTTAGATATGTTAGAATTATTGCTTCTAAATCACTTAGTTAAGGTGTGCTGAGTTGTATGCTTGGAAATCAGATAATTAATCTCAATACGTGTATCCCAGAGGAATGTCGAGGGATGCGTGTCGATCAAGCCTTGGCTAAATGCTTTCCTGAGCATTCGCGTAGCCGAATAACGCAGTGGATAAGACAAGGGCAAGTAAGTTTAGATGGCAAAATTCTGGAGCCCAAGATCAGGGTGAATGGAGGCGAAATGGTGCGGATTGAAGCGACCATGCTGCCTGTTCATGAAGAAACACCCCAGGATATTCCACTTAATCTCATTTATGAAGACAATGAAATATTAGTGCTCAATAAGCCGGCAGGTTTAGTGGTTCATCCAGCAGCTGGTAATCGTCAAGGCACTTTGCTGAATGCTTTGCTTTATCATGCTCCTCAGCTCGCGCAATTACCAAGAGCGGGCATTGTGCACCGATTAGATAAAGATACAACAGGGTTAATGGTGGTTGCTAAAACCTTAGAAGCCCATACCGCTTTAGTGGCGGCATTACAGCGACGGGATATTAAACGTGAATACGTGGCTCTAGTAGGGGCAGAAGTGATTGCAGGTAGCACCATTGACGAACCGATTGGCCGCCATCCTCATCAGCGCACCAAAATGGCAGTTATTCATTCCGGGAAGCCAGCAAGAACACACGTTCGTTGTAAAAAGCGTTATCATGGTTTTACCTTACTTGATGTAAAACTAGAAACAGGTCGTACTCATCAAATTCGTGTGCATTTAGCACATATTGGATATCCAATCGTCGGAGATGCCACCTACGGTTGGCGCTATCGAATTCCAGCTAAATCATCCATCGAATTACAAAACAGTCTATTGGCATTTAAACGCCAAGCTTTACACGCAAGAGCGCTTAGCCTCATTCACCCCATTAGTGGTCAAGAGTTATCATGGCAGGCACCTTTGCCAGAGGATTTCACGGAACTTTTAAAACTATTAATAGCAAAAGAGGGATATTATGCTGACAAGGATTTTGCCTGATTGGCCAGCACCTAACTGGGTTCGTGCTATTACGACCACCAGAGAAGGTGGTATAAGCCAAGGTTCTTTTGCAAGCCTGAATCTTGCTGCACATGTCAAAGATAATCCTATTTCTGTTGCACAAAATCGTTTAACTTTATCTCAAGAATATAATTTCATGTATGAACCACTATGGTTACATCAAACACATAGCTCAAGTGTGGTTCAGGTTAAGACCCCTCACCCTAACCCTCTCCCGCAAGGGGAGAGGGGACACGAAGGAATAAAGTTTGCTGAACATGGGATTGATGCAGACGGTGCATGGACACAACTAACAGGCGTTCCCTGTGTTGTGTTAACGGGTGATTGTTTACCTTTACTATTATGTGATAGCCAAGGCACATTAGTAGCTGCAATACATTGTGGTTGGAAAGGTATACTTGGTGGCATCATTGAACAATCGCTCAAAGAAATTGGATTGCATGCGCAAGGGGAGATTTTGGCTTGGCTTGGGCCAGCAATTGGGCCACAAGCTTTTGAAGTGGGCAATGATGTTCGCGATCTTTTTATATCTCAAGATTTACAAGCAAGCCATGCGTTTAAACCTATTGATAAACCTGGAAAATGGTTGGCTGATATCTATTTGCTTGCCAAACAACGTTTACAAAAAGTAGGCGTTCGCTCTATTTATGGTGGTGAATACTGTACCTACACTGATCAAGATCGCTTTTATTCATACAGACGAGATGGAGAAACAGGTCGTATGGCGACATTAATTTGGTTAGCACTCCCATAAAGATCTATATTTATACCCTTCACGATTGATTTTTATGGGGTGTTGTCTTCGCCCTTTCCCAACAGTCATGTACTAAGATGCACACTCCTGTTGTTCAAGGACTCGACGCCTACCCTAAAAAACAATCGTTGTGGGTATATAGACCTTTAAATCTTAAATGTGCGCCCCCATGTGATAGAAAGAATTCATAAAAAGGATAATTGGATGCGTATAGAAAAATTCACAAGCAAATTTCAAGAAGCCCTTTCACGAGCGCAATCTATTGCAGTTGGTCAACAAAATTCCACAGTTGAACCTGAACATCTATTAATGGCGATGATAGATCAGGAAAGCTCAACCATTCGCCCATTATTAAAACAAGCTGATGTCAGTTTGCCACAGTTGCGATCAAGCTTGAGTGAAGCGATTGAACGCTTACCACGTTTAGGGCGAGTGACTGGCGATATTCGCATTTCTGATAATTTAATCCGTTTATTAAATATCACTGATAAATTAGCACAAGATCGAAAAGATAAATTTATTTCAAGCGAGTTATTTTTGCTGGCGTTGATGGATGATGATGGTCAAGCGGCCCTTGCCTTGAAAAATGCCAAAGCCAATAAAAAGAAGCTCGAAGAAGCCATTAAGAACATCAGTGGTGGTGAACCTATTCAGGATGAGAATGCAGAAGATTCTCGCCAAGCATTGGAAAAATACACAATTGATTTAACAGCACGTGCAGAGCAAGGCAAGCTTGATCCTGTTATTGGTCGTGATGAAGAAATTCGGCGAACCATACAAGTATTACAACGACGTACTAAAAACAATCCGGTGTTAATTGGCGAACCAGGGGTAGGTAAAACCGCTATTGTAGAAGGCTTAGCACAACGGATCGTCAATGATGAAGTACCTGAAGGCCTCAAAGGTAAACGTGTACTCGGATTGGATTTAGGAGCATTGATTGCTGGTGCAAAGTTTCGTGGTGAATTTGAAGAACGTTTAAAAGCCGTATTAAAAGATTTATCCAAACAAGAAGGCGAAATCATATTATTTATTGATGAAATTCATACCATGGTTGGTGCGGGTAAAGCTGAAGGGGCAATGGATGCGGGTAATATGTTAAAACCTGCGCTTGCTCGTGGCGAGCTGCATTGTGTAGGCGCTACAACTTTAGATGAATATCGTAAATATATTGAAAAAGATGCCGCTCTTGAAAGACGTTTCCAGAAAGTATTGGTTGATGAACCTTCTGTAGAAGATACCATTGCTATTTTACGTGGCTTAAAAGAGAGATATGAAATTCATCATGGGGTAGAGATTACCGATCCTGCCATTGTCTCTGCTGCAAATTTATCTCATCGTTATATCTCAGACAGGATGTTACCGGACAAAGCCATTGATCTTATTGATGAAGCGGCAAGTCGTATCAGGATGGCAATTGATTCCAAACCTGAACCTTTAGATATTTTAGAGCGTAAATTAATTCAATACAAAATTGAAAAAGAAGCACTCAAAAAAGAAAAAGATGCATTATCTATCCAACGACTTGATAAATTAGATAAAGAAATTGATAAAGTCGAACGTGAATATGCTGATTTAGAAGAAGTATGGAAATCTGAAAAGTCCACATTGCATGGCGCACAGCACATTAAAGAAGAGTTGGAGCGTGCTCGTTCTGCTTTTGATGCGGCACGTCGTGCTGGTGATTTGACGCGCATGTCAGAATTACAATATGGAAAGATTCCAGAACTTGAGAAAAAATTAGCAGCGGCTTCTGAAGTTGATACTAAAAAAATGACCCTGATTCGCAATAAAGTCACTGAAGAAGAAATTGCAGAAGTTGTTGCAAAATGGACAGGGATCCCTGTGAGCAAAATGCTGGAAGGGGAAAAAGAAAAATTACTGCAAATGGAAAAAGTATTAGGCGAAAAAGTCGTCGGCCAAAAAGAAGCCTTAAAAGTCGTTGCTAATGCGATTCGCCGTTCACGTGCTGGCTTGGCCGATCCTAATAAACCCGTCGGTTCATTTTTATTTTTAGGGCCAACCGGTGTGGGTAAAACTGCGCTTTGTAAAGCGATGGCGGAGTTTTTGTTTGATACGCCAGCAGCGATGATCCGTATTGATATGTCTGAATTTATGGAAAAGCATGCGGTGGCACGCTTAATTGGTGCGCCTCCAGGTTATGTAGGATATGAAGAAGGCGGATATTTAACCGAAGCTGTCAGACGCCGTCCTTACAGCATTGTACTATTAGATGAAATTGAAAAAGCACACCATGATGTTTTCAATATTCTCTTGCAAATAATGGACGAAGGGCGATTAACAGACAGTCATGGTCGAACGGTTGATTTTAGAAACTGTATCATTGTCATGACATCCAATATCGGTGCTCAAAAAATCCAAGAAATGACCGGCAAGCCCTATGAACAAATGAAAGATGCTGTCATTGGCATGCTAAACGATTATTTTAGACCGGAATTTATTAATCGTATTGATGAAACGGTTGTCTTTCATGCCTTAAGCAAAGAAAATATTCGTGAAATTGCTGAAATTCAAATTCAAGAGGTTCAAGCCAGATTGCTTCATCATAATTTGCAACTTGAAATCACGCCTGAAGCATTAGACAAATTAGCACAGGTTGGGTTTGATCCTGTCTATGGTGCAAGGCCATTGCGAAGAGCACTTCGTCAGGAATTGGAAAATTCACTTTCTGAATCATTGCTTCGAGGTGAATTTGTGCCTGGGGATGTGATTTATGTCAGAGTCAAAGAAGGAAAGATTGTTTTTGCTAAGGATTAGTGGGTGGCTGCATAGCAATCTCTCCTTGTAAAGCTGAGGAATCGACACATAATTTAAAAGGATTTTCTTATCCCCTCTCCCCTTGCGGGAGAGGGTTAGGGTGAGGGGTGTATAAAATCTGGAGTAATTTTACCCCTTTTACTATTAAGATTGTTTTGACACCCCTCATCCCCAATAGTCAATTTTTACCCCTCTTGCTGCGCCGAACCATGTCAAATATTTGAATAATTATTTTTTAAATCAAACAGGTAATGAATTTTTATTCATTTCTGGATTAAATCGATGGATGTACTTATAATTCAAAACTAACTTAGATCCAACGAAAGTTGGTTGGCGATCAAAATTAAAAGAAATCAAAATATGTCAACAAACAGAATTTTGAACCAAATGAAAGTCGTACTCAAAAGAGTTGGGCTGCCATTATTTTTGTTCCTTATCTTGGTTTTACCTCTATACTTCGGTCCCTTTATTTCAGCACAAACTAAATCGCTACTTTATTCGATCAGTTTATCGATGAAAGCGATATTATTATTTATTTTACCTTTTATCATTTTTAGTTTTATTTTTGCAGCCATATTGAATCTTAAATCAGGTGTCTTCAAATTTATTATCACGCTTGTTGGTATGATATTTATTTCAAACTGTACCGCTATTTTTACTGGTTTTACGGTTGGATCATTAACACTTTCAAAGCTCTCTATTCCTGTCCATGTGCCCGTTGATCCTGCATCGGCATTAAGTCCTATCTGGGAGTTAAATTTACCAAAGCTTGTTGGAAATCAGTATGCTTTGTTATCAGGATTTATATTAGGGATCTTTTTTTCATTTAAAAGAAACAAAAAAGCGGAAGCGGTCGCAAAAACTATTCATGGCTGGGCTAACTTCTTTTTAAAGAAGATTTTTATTCCATTATTGCCTGTATTCATTCTTGGGTTTGTATTCAAGCTTGAACATGATCAGATGTTAGCAAAAGCGTTGAAAACATATGGACCAGTCTTTTTTATTGTGGTAAGTACCCAAGCGAGCTATATGTTATTGCTCTATTTCATTGTGGCGAAGTTCTCATTTAAGCGTTTCTTCAATTATTTGAAAAATGTACTGCCAGCAACAATTACAGGTTTTAGTACCTTATCAAGCGCTGCCTCTATGCCGGTGCTGATATTGTGCACTGAAAAGAATTTGCGTGATCCAGAAATCGCTGAAATTGTGATCCCAGCTACCATCAATACACATACCTTAGGTAGTGCATTGGGCATTACAATCTTATCACTCACGACATTATTGGCCTTTGGACATACCTTGCCGCATATCAGTGAATTTTTGGAGTTTGGTTTGTTATACGCGCTTGCTAAATTTGCGGTTGCGGCTGTGCCTGGCGGAGCTATTATTGTTGTGACACCCTTACTTGAAACCTATTTGCATTTTTCAAGTGAGATGATTGGATTAATTACTGCAATTTATATGTTGTTCGATCCTTTTGGTACCGCAACGAATGTAACTGGAAATGGCTTTTTTACAATAGCGTTTTCTAAGATTTATAAATTTAAAAAATAAAATTATATCATCAAGCCATCATCCGATCCGTTGAGCGTAATGATGAGATATTCTATTTCATCTTTAAACTCATCAAGGATGGCTTTTTCATCATGATAATGATTTGCAAATTCATTAAGAGTAATCAAAGCATCTACGACTTGAATTTTATCTTTAAAAACTTTTCTTGCAGCATCTTTATTTAAATCTATTGCATGCCCTTTGAGAAATTCATTTAAATATTTATGTTGTTCAGGTGTATATTCAGGGGTAGTGATATCAATAAAAGCTTGACCTACCTCTTCAATTTCCATGGCTTGGGGATACATATATTTTACCTTATTTATGTGCACTTATATTAAAAGACTAAGAGTAGGGGAAAAAAGTTCCATTCTTAGAAGTGCCAAAAAAAGGGTAAGTACAAGTTTCAGAATTCTTGGATTTTTAAGGGGAGTATTTGTAAAATGTGTGATCTTTTCTTTGTAAGTTGTACTACGTGAATACAATATCTCTTTTTTCTACAGCCCATCAATTGTTGTTAGAGCCCCTTGCGAGTCATAAAGTGCAAGGAGTAACAACACTTTATGATGCTTGGTTATCTGAAGCCATTGTGATGGATGAGAATTATCCTGTTAGTGAAGCTATCGTTTGTGGTATGCCACCCAATTTACCTCTTGTTGAACCAAGATTTCTTAAAAGAAGAAGATTATATTCCGTAGAAGGAAAAGCAGCATTAATTCATGCGATTTTACATATTGAATTTAATGCCATTAACATTGCATTAGATGCGGTATATCGATTTCGAGGCATGCCGATGCAATATTATGCTGACTGGTTAAAGGTGGCCCGTGAAGAGGCATATCATTTTGTTTTACTGGGACAGCATTTATCAGCAATGGGATATGCTTATGGAGATTTTCCTGCACATCAAGGATTGTGGGAAATGGTTCAGAAAACGGGATTTGATGTTTTAGCTCGCATGGCATTAGTCCCACGCTTATTAGAAGCAAGGGGCCTGGATGTGACTCCAGATATCGCAAGACGCATCGCAAAAGCAGGCGATACCAAAGCTTCTGAAATATTAAGCATTATTTTTCAAGATGAAATCTCTCATGTTGAGGTGGGAAATCGCTGGTATCATTATTTATGCGAAAAGCGCCAGATTTCACCCATCACAACTTTTATTGATTTGATTAAAGAACTCGCACCTGATTATATAAGAGGTCCTTTGTCATTTGATGCAAGGCGTCGTGCAGGATTTCAAGATAATGAACTTGAATTGCTTAAAATAATGGTACAGGCATCTTGAATTGCACGAAATCCTTAAGGTATTCTGTTCTTAGGGATTATTTATGAAAAAGGATAGTCATATTGAACCCTATGAAACCTAAAGTTCGTACAGATTACCATGAGTTATTTTCCTCATCTGACTCGGATGTTCATGAAGAACGTGTGAATCACTGGCTAAAATCAGTGCTATTAGTTGGAGTAGGCTTTATCTTAGGCGTGACGTACTGCAAAACAGTTGTTAACTCAAGCTGTGAAACACTGGCTTTATCAGCGGTACCATCAGTTGCTGAAAATGTTGAAACTACAGTGCATGCAAGCACTAAGAATCAACGAGCACCTTCTAAAGCATAAGACGCTATTTTCTGAATACCTTTGCTTGGCTCATAAGTCGCCAGGCAATTTTCAGTTGGTGTGCTAATGATGAAACTGACCATGCTATGCCAATCGCCAAGCACAAGTCGCTTCGCTGCTTTTTTGCCAAGATCAAAAGAATGAATGTTTGGACGATGCACATGACCATGGATCATTTGTGTCACACCATAACGATTCATCATGTCATCGACGGCATTTTGCACTACATCTAAAATAGTTATGGTTTGTTTCTGTTGATGAAGCTTGCTTTTCAATCTTAATTTACGAGCAATTTTTTCTCGAAGAGACTTCGGCAAGCATAGAAAAAGAAAACGTGTAATGGGATTTTGCGCAACAAGACGATAACGTTGATAGGCGATATCTTGCGTACATAATTTATCACCATGCGTCAAAATCGTCGGTATACCATGCAAAGTGATCAGAGTGGGATCGCTAAGTTTTTGTAGGTTGGCTTTTTTCAAAAAAGACGATTGAATCAGAAAATCCCGATTACCCACCATAAAATACAATGGAATACCTTTAGCGGTTAATTGGCTAAAAATTTCACTGATTTTATCGTGAAATTCAGGTTGAATATCTTTACCGACCCAGACATCGAAAAGATCACCCAAAATGTAAATACGTTCAGCAAAACTTGCAGGACCTTGCAAAAAATCGATAAAGAGATTTTGCAAGGCGCTATCTTGAGCACTCAGATGAATGTCAGAGATAAAGACTGTGGATTGAGGATCAAGCAAGTACTTCTACCTTTTCAATAAGTACATCGTCCTTTGGCACATCATCGTGACCTGCTTTAGAGCCAGTGGCGACTTTGGCAATCTTCTTTACAATGTCTAAACCATCTGTCACACGTCCAAAGGCACAATATCCCCAACCTTGAGGAGTTTGTGATTTATGATCAAGAAACAGATTATCATTCACATTGATGAAAAATTGGGAGCTGGCTGAATGGGGATCGTTAGTACGAGCCATTGAAATGGTACCAACTTTATTGCTAAGACCCGTATTAGCTTCGTTGCGAATAGGTTCTAAACCCTTTTTTTGATTCATATTGGGTTCAAAGCCACCGCCTTGGATCATAAATCCATCGATGACACGATGAAAAATCGTATTTTCGTAGAATCCTTGGTTAACATACTCAAGAAAGTTCTCTACGGTCTTTGGGGCAGCTTCGGAGTCCAGTTCAATAGTAATGGGCCCCATATTGGTGTGAAATATGATTTTTTGCATTTTCAAGTCTCTCGCAGTTAATCAGTGGGTTAGGGTATCATGTAGCGCAATTGACATCTAGAAAATATTCTATTCGAATAACTAACACAGAAGAGTTTTTGTTCATGACTACATCGGTTTCTATCAAATCACGCTTTTGTCCAAGTCCTACTGGATTAATGCATCTAGGTAACTTAAGAACTGCGCTATTTAATGTGCTGCTGGCTAAATCGTATCTGGCGCAAAAGCAGGCTGCTTCGTTTTTACTTCGTATTGAAGACACAGACTTGGCTCGCTCAGAACAAGAATTTACCCAAAGCTTGATGAAAGATTTATTGTGGTTGGATCTAGACTGGCAAGAAGGGCCAAATCACCATAAAGGTCATGAACCCTATTACCAAGCTCAAAGAACAGGCATATATCAAAAATACTACCAGCAATTGTTACAAAACAAACAAGCCTATTGGTGTTTTTGCACTGATACAGAATTGACGATTACACGCAAAACGCAATTACAAGCGGGAATGCCGCCGCGTTATGCTGGGACTTGCCGGCATCTGACACAAGAACAAATTGAAGCCAAAAGAGCCAAAGGACTTGTACCAGCACTTCGGTTTCGTATCCCTGATAATGAATCAATTCATTTTGATGATTTTATTCAAGGTCCTAAAACATTTGCAACCGATGATATTGGAGACTTTATCATTGAAAAAGCAGATGGTTCAGCATCGTTTATGTTTTGTAATGCTGTCGATGATGCTTTAATGGAAGTGACACATGTCATGCGAGGTGAAGATCATCTTACTAATACACCGCGCCAATTATTAATCTTAAAAGCGTTAGGGTTGAAAGCGCCACTGTATGGTCATATGCCACTTATTTTAGGATTTGATGGTAAGCCCTTATCCAAACGCAATGGAAGTCAATCTATTGAGAGTTTACGTGAACAAGGATATTTTCCGTTAGCAATTAATAATTATTTATCAAGACTTGGGCATCATTTTGAAAATGAGAAATTGTTATCGCTTGATGAATTAGGCGAGCATTTTGATATTTCGCATATTGGGCGTTCACCAGCACGTTTTGATTTGGCACAGTTAAATCATTGGCAAAAAGAAACCGTGCTAACAAAATCTGATGATGAATTTTGGAACTGGGTAAAACCATATGTTGAGCAATATGTGCCAAAAGAAAAAATTTCATTATTTGTTCAAACAGTTAAGAAAAACATTGTTTTACCTCAAGATGCAATTGATTGGGCTATTCAGTTATTAGGTACTAATATTGACTCGAATCAGTTTTTCAATGAAGAAGCTTTAGACGTCATTAGAGATCAGAATAAAGAAAATGAAATCAGTGTAAAGCAAGTACTAGATGAACTTGAAAAAGCAATTCAACAAAAAGGTGATAACTATAACGAAGTTATTAATGAGCTTGTCTTTCACGTTAAAAAGAAAGGTAAAGTGATATTTAAGCCTTTACGTTCTGCAATTACTGGAAGATGTGATGGTCCTGAGTTAGCAAATATTTTCTCTTTAATGGGTAAAGAATTATTATTGAAGAGGGTTGGAATTGCTAAAGAAATTTCTGAAACAAGTAGTACTGTAAAACCATCAATGAAAAATTAATTTATTTTTCTTTTTAGTTTTATATTTTTTAACACCCCTCACCCTAACCCTCTCCCGCAAGGGGAGAGGGGATAAGAAGGCGGGGATTCTGCTTCCGATCCCCTCTCCCCTTGCGGGAGAGGGTTAGGGTGAGGGGTTTTCTTAGGGGATTTGCATGAAGTTGTATGCAAGGGAACTACGAAAAGAACAAACAGATGCTGAAAGAGCATTATGGCTGAGAATAAAAAACCGCCAATTATTGGGTTTTAAATTTCGTCGCCAAGTCATCTTAGATGGATATATTGCGGATTTTGTTTATTTAGAAAAAAGATTGATTATTGAATTAGATGGTGGTCATCATTTAGAGCAAAGAAAATATGATAACCAAAGAACAAAGTATTTAAATGAAAATAATTTCAAAGTTATCAGATTTTGGAACAATGACGTGTTGAAAAACATGGAAATTGTAGTTGAAGAAATCGCAAATAATTTATTAGAAGATTGTGTAAACACCCCTCACCCTAACCCTCTCCCGCAAGGGGAGAGGGGATAAGAACAGGGATTTGCTTTCGATTTACATTTTCGAGGGCTAGGAGTAAAGGGTTTAAGGAATAATATGTAAAATCAGCTCTTATCCGATCCCCTCTCCCCTTGCGGGAGAGGGTTAGGGTGAGGGGTGAGGCTATAGAATTTATAGTTAGAATTTATAATTATAAGTTTTAAAAAACTTATATAAAAATTAATGAAAGAAAATAGTATAAGAATATGAAATTATTCTTATAGAAATTTATTAGAAGATTGTGTAAACACCCCTCACCCTAACCCTCTCCCGCAAGGGGAGAGGGGATAAGAATATGGGATTCTATTTAGGATGAGGAGTGTTTTTTAATAAAACTTTTACTGGAACAACTATGCTACAAATCTACAACACGTTTACGCATAAAAAAGAACCCTTTAAGCCATTGGTGCCAGGTCATATTTCTTTATATGTCTGTGGCATTACAGTTTATGATTTTTGTCACTTAGGTCATGCAAGAGTCTTTGTTGCTTTTGATGTGATTGTGAGATTTTTGCGTGAGAGTGGTTGGAAAGTAAAATACGTACGCAATATTACCGATATTGACGATAAAATTATTAAACGCGCTCATGAAAATAATGAACCCATTGAAGCGCTAACTAACCGTTTTATCGAAGCGATGAACGAAGATGGCAAAGCATTGAATGTTTTAAGTCCTGATCTTGAACCGAGAGCAACTCATCATATTGATAGCATTATTCACATGGTGAAACAGTTAGAAGAAAAGGGCGTCGCCTATTTAGCTGATAATGGTGATGTTTATTTTCAAGTAGATAAATATAATAATTATGGGCAACTCGCGCATAAAGATTTAGAAAATCTACAGGCAGGTGCAAGAGTAGAAGTTGTTTCACAAAAACGCTCTAGTCTTGATTTTGTGTTATGGAAAAAAGCCAAACCTGAAGAGCCGCATTGGTTATCACCTTGGGGAGAAGGTCGTCCTGGCTGGCATATTGAATGTTCAGCCATGTCCACAAAATGCCTTGGTGACACCTTTGATATTCATGGGGGTGGTTCTGATTTGGTATTTCCGCATCATGAGAATGAACGTGCGCAATCTGAATGTGCGACAGGGAAAACATTTGTTAATACTTGGATGCATGTCGGTTTTGTTCAGGTCGACAAAGAAAAAATGTCAAAATCACTCAATAATTTTTTCACAATTCGTGAAGTATTAAAAGAATATGATGCCGAAGTGATAAGATATTTTCTGATTGCCAGCCATTATCGAAGCCCTGTTAATTATTCCAAAGAATTATTAGAACAAGCAAAAAGTGCTTTGGAAAGAATGTATACAGCGCTACGAGGCATCGACTTATCCAAAGCGAAAACATCACCCAGTGCCGCTATTTTCAAAACACGTTTTTTTGAAGCAATGAATGATGACTTTAATACTCCAATTGCTATGTCGGTATTGTTTGATTTGGTGCACGCTGTAAATACGGCAAAAGAAAAACAAGATCCCGATCATTTTGCATTTGCTGCGTTACTCAAAGAACTAGCGAATATATTAGGCTTATTAGAACGCACTCCTGAAAGCTACTTACAAGGTAAAATGGACGAAAAAGGAGAGATTGAACGGCTTATTCAAGAACGTGAACAAGCGCGTTTATCAAAAGATTGGAAGCAAGCGGATGTGCTTCGTCAACAACTCAGCTCCATGGGGGTGGTACTGGAAGACACACCTAAAGGAACTATTTGGCGAAAGGCGTAAAACTCTGTTATAAAACGATATTAAGTGTTTACGCATGCTATCTTTTGTAATGAAACCGAAATTAAAAACTTCCAACAAAGAAAATGTAAAATCAGCAGATGAATTGCCTCTTGGTTTCCCATTTCAAAATAATGATTTTGTTGAATTTATGCAAGATTATGGTTTATCAAGAGCAACAATAAAAGACATCCCTTGGGTAAGCAAAACACATCTTTATGCTAAACAAGAGAATCTTTCAGGGCTAATACAAGCATTGAAAGAGGATCCAAAGCAATTGGAAGAAATTGATTGTAATGGATGGACACCATTATTTTATGCTGCATTTTATCAAAAATTGAAAGCCGTAAAATTATTATCTAAGAAAGGGGCTGATCTTACCAAGGTTGATATCTATCAACATCATGTCTTACATTATGCAAAAAAAGATATGCAACATTCTCCGGTGTCCATATATTTGAAAGATAAAATTGCCACAAAGAAAGATATATTAGCTGCTTTGGCCTTTGAATTTCAGGCTATTATTGAAAAAGAAAAAATAATGGCAAGAAGATCTGGTAAAAAAATCCTGATCTTATTAGGCGAGCTACATGGAGCTTATCAAGGATATCAACTTGAAAAGGCGCTTTTAAAAGAAGTAAAAGCCAAAGGAATTTCAACTCTACTGTGTGAGTTGCCCTCAATACAGTTTCTACATTCAATCGAAAAAAAGGCACGGGATTCATTTAAAATGAACCTCATTGCTGTCGATAAACATCCCAAAAGAAATGCGGGAGCCAGCATTGAAGAGCGAAATGAAGTGATTGCACAAGAAATTAATAAAATTGAACAAGATGCGATTTTTATTACTGGCACAGAACATCTATATGGATTGTTACAAGAAGAAACCTCACTTATTGATCGAAGTAAGTTCCATATTGTACCTTTTAATATATCAAGTCTTTTCTGTGGACCAACATCAAAGATGTCTGTAGAGTCAGCATTTTCATTTGAGGCAAATAGCATCATTCAGATCCACTCGAATACTTTTACTGATAGTAGAAGAGTAAGCGAAAAATGGAATGATGCCCACAAGGTTGCTAAGAAGCCTAAAATTTAAAGCCGCTTTTTACTTGGTGCCAAATTGTCCCCAAAAGCATTTTCTAGTTGCGCAAGATATTCACGTTTTTCTTTGATTACACGTCCTTGTGGAAAAGCGTTTAAAAAACTTCCTATCGTCATATCCCATTCAGCCTGATATTCTTGCTGTTTATCAAGAAGCGCTGCAAATTTTTTATAAATGGTATTAGAATTTTTTAATATCCCCTCGCCAGTCGGGGGGCCAAGTGTTGCATCCTTTTCAAAGAGATCTTCTAATGCTATTTCGCCCGCATCAAGAAGTTCAATGCCAATTGCCAAAGCCATGGCAAAGGGGAGCTTTTTTACAGCTGACATGTTTTGGCAATCCCAACCTTCCAGAGGAAAATATCGCAATATTTCTGCACAAAAAATTAAAAATAAATGCTGTTTTAATTTTTCAAGTAGTTTATTCCCGACTTTATTGTTGGGAAGATGTAACATCGTTAAAGTGATTTTTTCAGGTTGATGTCCATATTTAGCAAGTATTGAGTTAAAAATATCTTTCCCACAATAATCAATTATTTCATTAAATACATCTAGCACATCCTTCTTTTTGACTTTTCCATCCTCTGGCTTATAACCGTATCTACCTACATTGCGTATGAACAAGTTGCCTCGATTACCAGAAGAAGGTTTTCGTTGTATGCTGATGTCAGCTTGTCCCCAGGATAATTTTTCCTCATGTTCCACAAGAGGTTCTTTTAACAGAAAAACTGAACGCAATGCTTCTAATGAAGAAATAATCAGTTCACCAGCATTGAGTCCATTAGCATCAAGTGTCGTTCGTGCTTTTTTTGTTTGTGCTTGGTAAGTTTCTTCAGCACTTTTTGCTATTTGCTGTGTGCGTTTTTGATGGGTGGGTTCAAAATAGTGCATCACGACTTCATGAAGTTCCTGTAGTTCAACAATTCTTGCTTTTGAACCGTTAAGAAACCCTCTCATGCCATCGCCAAGATCTATCACTGCGGTTTCTTCAATTTGTAATTGCAATGAGGAAACTCTTTCTGTTAAAGCTATGATTGACGCATCAATATCAGGTTGCGCATGAGCACCATGCTCTCTCTCTGCTATAACCCGATAAATCGCCTCAGCCAATTCAGTATCTTTTTCAGAATGGGATTCACCGGTTTCAGGATCAATATAAACCTCAAACAGTTCTTCATGAATCCACTCAGGGATATCCTCTTCTTCATCAAGTGAACCTAACGCTAAAAGTATTCCTAATCCTTTGGCAAGCGCTCTAGCCTGACGCAAAAGAGTTTTAATTTTTTGGACGCTGTCAAAATCGGGTTCACCATGATTACAGTACTGTGTGCATTTGTGTAAAATTGCTTTTAGGCGTTGGTGATAATCATTTAAGTTTATTTCTATAGCAGGGAAAGTTATATTATTAAAATTTAGCGATTCAATATAATAATGTAATGATGCCAGTTTGTTTTCTATTTCATCTGTTTGCCAATTATCGAATAAGCCGTCATCTTTGCAGAGCTTAGAAATAGTATTTTCAATTTTGTTTAGAAATGTAGTATTTGGCATATACAGGTTCGATCTTAGGGGTTAAAAAATATGCACAACCTTAAGATCTTCAAAGGGTATTGTCAAATAATAGTTGTAGCTGCACTTTTTAATATCTCATTGTGATGATTTTTTGCGTTGGTTATCACGCGTTCAAGCGCATCTAATCCATTTTCAAGTTTCTCCAATTCTGGTCCGAAACTGATACGCGCATATTGTCGATATCGTGCATAGGTTCGCCGTTTCTCTGGGTTTACATCAAAAAAGACACCAGGCACTGTAATTACTTTTTCTTTCAAGCCCGCTTCAAAAAACGCAATACCGTCGTTGAGAGGCGCAGGTAAATTGGATAAATTTGCCCACATGTAAAATGCACCTGTTGGCGGTGCTTCAACTTCAATTCCCATTTTAGTAAGGCGAGCTAACATATAGTCTCGCTTATAACGAAAGCAAGATTGCAAAGCGTTGGTTTCTTGTGAGACATAATCAATATCAAGTAATTTTACAATTTCTTTTTGAAAAGGATTATTAGCGCCACCATCTAAAAATGATCCAGCACTTGCGATAGCATGAATGACATCTTTGGGAGCAATAGTCCAACTAATACGCCAACCTGGATAACGCCAGTTTTTGGTTAAACCATCTAGAATAATAATGGGATCTTGGTTCACATCTTCTACATACTCTGCAGCAGAGACAATGTTAAATGTTTGGTGATTTTTGGGTTCATCGTAAATGTAGTGAGAATAAAATTCATCTAAAATTAAGGAACAACGAAGCTCACTTGCCAACTGTACCCATTCTTTTAACTTTTCCCCTTTAATAACTTGTCCCGTAGGATTGCATGGATTACTCATTAATAATGCTTTTAATCCACGCCCTGAAATTTCTTTTTTAATTTGCTCGATGGGAAGTGAGTAATGATATTCAGGCTCAAGTAAAATGGGGATAGGAATAAAAGCTTTAAAAATACTCAGTAACTCCTCGTAAGCGGTATAATCCGGTAGGAAATGCCCCATATTGATATTTCCTAGAGCGGCAACAATTCGTGCTAATGCAACTCGACCACCACCACAAATACTCACATTTTCCCAAGTGTATTGAGATGATTTTTCTTGACGATATAATTTATTATATAAATCTGCTACTTTTTGTCTTAATATTTTCTGCCCCGTGACAGGACCGTACTCATGTTCATTTGGATCAATAGTGAGCTGTGTAATGCGCTGGGGTGCGCCTGCTAAGGCATTAGTTTCTGGGGCACCTTGCCCAAGATTGATCCAGTTTGGATCTTGGCTTGTATATCCCATTTGAGCTGCCTGATGCATCACATAAATGACACCTGTGCGAGGTACTTCGCGAAAACCGGGTATAGATTTGTTCATATGGATCTCATGACTAAATTTTTCTTTGCTATTTTAAATTTACCACATGAAATGGCATTTGAACATTATTAAGTTATTCTAATGAGATGCAGGTTTGATAGGTGCACAGAAGCGTTCAATGGCTTCTTTGGTTTTATTAATTTCGTCTGTTCTTTGTTCGGGAGTGAGTTGTGTCGTATTGGCAGCAGAATCTTGCAGTCTTATACGTACCCTTGATTCTAAATCACTAAGGTGTGCTTTAGCATGTTCGCAATTGATTGCTCTGGTATTTGCTTCTTGGGCTTCTTGTTCTGCTTTCTTTTGCGCTTCTAGGTTTTTTTCCTCTTGTTTTTGTAAATCTTCAATTAATTTTTGTGCATGATCACTTTCAGATTTTGCTGAGCTTGATGGTTTTACATCAGATTTGATTTGTGTTGCATTCACATCGTTAGGAGGCACTTGATCATAGTGGGTTTGCCCATTCGCATCTTGCCATTTATAAATTGCAGCATTGACCGGGCTGGTTATCAACGTCAAACATAAAAAAACAAGCCATAAATTATCCTTTTTCATTGATTTGTTCTCCTTCAAAATTTTCGCCTTCCTCCGTTTCTTCTCCGCATATTTTTAGTTTATTTGATTTAGCGAAATTGAGAATATGATGATAGAGTTCTGGATTTGTTTCCTTTAATTCTGGATCTAATATGACGCATCGATTGCCTCCTTGGTAGGAGGGTTTTAATAGAGGAGAGTAATAGATGCGATGGTTTTTAAAAGTAGATAAATTACCGCTGACTCGTTCTGCCCAGTCAGATGGTCTAAAGGTTTTTCCTTCTGCGGTCACACCTTCTATAATTATTTTCGGCTTTTTTGGTTTTGCCATAGGATCGATATCTTCAGCGTTTATTTGTGAGTCCTTATTACATACACCTATTAGTTTAGTTGTATACTAGTGACCACATAATTGGAGTATAAACTTATTATTGCTGCCATGCAGCTAAAAATTAGCTAACTAAGCAAAAAATAGACAGTATTCAAGCCGATTGGCTATGCTAAAATCCAGTTTTTTTGAGAGAGCAAGTAAATAATGGTAATGTCGGACAAGAAACCCCATGGATCTGAAGAACACCCTCGTAATAAGGGCATTTATTTATTACCGAATTTGTTTACGACATTAGGATTATTTGCTGGTTTTTACGCCATTGTTGCTGGTATGCGTGGACTTGACGGTGATTTTGAAAAAGCCGCTATAGCAATTTTTATTGCGATGGTGATGGATGGTTTAGATGGTCGGGTTGCTAGGCTTACTAATACCCAAAGTGCTTTTGGGGCAGAATATGACAGTTTGGCTGATGTCGTATCCTTTGGGATCGCTCCTTCGTTGGTTGTCTATAGTTGGGGATTATCTAGTTTAGGCAAACCAGGTTGGTTAGTGGCTTTTTTCTTTGCTGCCGCAACTGCCCTCAGACTGGCTCGCTTTAATTCCCGTATTGGTTCTGAAGATAAACGTTTTTTCCAAGGTCTGCCTTGCCCATCTGCGGCTGGATTAGTGGCTGGGATGGTTTGGGTTGCTAATGATTACGGCATGCCGGGCCATCGTTTGTGGATACTAGCAGCAATTGTCACCTTAATTACTGGCGCACTCATGGTAAGTAATTTTCGCTATTACAGTTTTAAAGATATCGATCTCAAAGCTCACGTCCCCTTTGTTGCCGTCCTAGCTGTATTGATAGTACTCGTTTGCGTGTCGATTGATCCTCCATTTGTATTACTAGTTGGTTTTTCACTTTATGTGCTATCTGGTCCCGTGCTAGCAATTCGGCGACGGATTATGTTATGGCGCAAATCGAAGAAACGGTCAGATATTTAATGGGCATGAATTCTCTACAAGACTATTGTTTAGCTGTCATGGGTATTGTGCAATGGCAGCGGCAAGACGCCGTTGTGGACGTTGATACTCGCGAATTTATGCTATTTATAGATGAGACGTTGAATGATGAAAAAAATCATTTGCTAGAAAGAATGTTGCTAGCGCTTAAATGGCCAAAAAATTTGTGTCAAATAGAAGTGTTCCAATCACAAGATTTTGCCAAGAGGCTAAACGAAATCCAGCCTAAAAAAGTCCTGGTATTTGGTGATAATCTTATTAAAGCTTTTGGACAATCAACAACACAAAATCCATTCACTTTACAGTCGGTAGAAATAGCAATTTTGCCGTCGCTTCACGAATTATTGGTGAATGCTGGACTGAAGAAACATGCTTGGCAGGTAATGCAGAAGTTGATGTGAGAAACCCCTGCCTCCTAACCCTTTCCTGCAAGCGGGAAAGGGTTAGGAGAGAGGACTTTAGTTCGTTTTATGCTCTTCTGATTCGTCAAGAGCAGCTTCTTCATCTTCTTCAAAATCATCCTCTAATTCATCGTCTTCATCATCTTCATCTTCTTCTTCAATTAAAGCGATATGATAGATGATGATATTTTGACCAAGTAGATAAACGATATCACCAAAATCAAACCCGGATAATACGATTTGATTTTCGCCTTCTTCTTTGATGACAATGTCTAAAGTCGCTTCTAAATCTTCTTCTTGAGCTGAAATTCTGGTTACTAATTGTTCCAAAATTTCAATTTGATCTTCTTCGGTAACCGATTCTAATTCATCCATTGCTGCAGGATGAAATTTAATTTCTATACCAAGTTCTTCTTTGAGCTCTGGAAAATCAACAAGCTCTTCACCATCATCCATACGTGCAATACCTTCGATACTATTTTCAATAGTATCGGTTTGTAAAAAGTGGTGAAGTGCCAATTGCGCACATTGTTCGGGGCTAATTTTTAGCTGTTCTGCTACATCAGTCAGTTCCGAATAAACATCATCCGCAATTGTAAGATTTAAATTAGCCATTGTGTCCTCATGTATTTACCCGACATATCTGTAAAAAGCTCCCAACGCGCATATTAGGGACTCTTCTCTAAACTCTCAAGCTAATATTACCAAAAACCCAGAAATTTCCACCAGGCAGAACCAATGACCGCCCAAATGAAAATATTAATGAGGCTGGTTAAGAAGCCGATTTTCCACCAATCTTTAATATCCACATAACCTACGCCAAATAATAAGGGGGCGGGTGCTAAACTGTAATGAGTTAATCCACCAAATAAATTGCTAAAGAAAATCAGAATAAACACCGCCAGCATGGGAGGCGTCCCCAATGCAAGAGATAACCCTAAAAATGCAGGATACATAGAAGTGACATGGGCGGTTGAACTGGCAAAGAAATAATGCGTATAAAAGTAAATCAAAGCGAGTATGGGGAATGCATATTTCCAATGTAATCCTTTGAATTGCCCTTGCACACTTTGAGTAAACCAGTCTAAAACACCATAATCTTTCAGATATCCGGCCAACATAATCAGAACACAGAACCAGACAAAAGTTTCCCATGCATCATGAATTCTGACTAGAGATTTCCAATCTAAAACACCGGTAATCAAGAGAATGCAAAGACCAACCAATGCTGCGATGGCTACCTCAATATTAAACTGAATGCCGAAAACTTCTTGTTTTCCAAATATCCATAGTATTAATAAAGTGATAACGGTAAAGGCCATTATCCATTCGCCCTTGTGCATTTTGCCAAGATCTTTAAGAGCTTTAGAGGCAATGGATTGAGCATCAGGCGTTTCTTTAATTTCAGGTGGATATATTTTATAAATAAACCACGGAATAATAATGAGACTCAGGATCCCAGGAACAATGCCGGCTTTTGCCCAGTCAGCCCATGACAATGCAAGGTTTTCTTTATTTGTTAGGCTTGCCAAAATAGGGTTGGCTGCCATAGCAGTCATAAACATGGTTGAGGTAATAACGGTGACTTGAAAAGCGGTCACAGTTAAAAAAGCACCAATTTTTTTGGCAGATTCTGTATGGGGAAAACTTTTATAAGAGGTCGCAATACCCTGCAATATAGGGTAGACAATACCTGCTGAACGCCCCGTAACACTGGGTAACGCTGGCGCAAGGATAAGATCGGTTACCATTAGGCCATAACTTAAACCCAGGGTTTTTTTACCGAGTAATGCAGTGAAAAAATAGGCAATTCGTTTATCAAGTCCTGTGACATTGAATCCTTTTGCGATAAACAGCGCAAATACAACCAACCAAACAACATCGCTGCTAAAGCCAGCAAAGGCTTGTTTCATGGTAATGGTTTGCGTTAAAACGCTTACCACGACAGCAATCATTGCCACAGCCCCCATTGGGAGTGGTTTAATAATAAGACCGAAGATGGTGACAACAAAGATGACTAATATATGCCATCCTTGTAAGGTTATCCCTTCTGGGTGAGGGCAAAACCAGCCTGCTAGACCAAGACCGATACAAATGAGAAGGGGAATTACCTGCAGACTATGTTTTTCACCTTTTGGGTGATGCTCATGGGCTGAGGAAGTCTTGGGATCCCTTGCAGTGTCGTTCATACTGTACTCCTGGCCGAAGATAAGCCAAGTAGTTTATCATGACAGAACACAATAAAGTAGTTTGCTAGATACAAAACAATATGATAGTAATGCGATACCTTATAATAATATATAAAAACCATAGTGAGGAAAGATGTCTAGCTTAGAAGAAGAAATAGCTCGACGTCGTACATTTGCCATTATTTCCCATCCAGACGCAGGGAAAACGACGCTTACAGAAAAGCTTCTCTTATTTGGAGGTGCTATCAAGCTAGCGGGTACAGTCAAAGGTCGAAAAGCGCAACGTCATGCTACATCCGATTGGATGGCATTAGAGCAGCAGCGTGGGATTTCGGTCACGACTTCTGTTATGCAGTTTCCTTATCGTGACGCTATTATTAATTTATTAGATACGCCTGGTCACGAAGATTTTTCTGAAGACACTTATCGTACCTTAACTGCAGTGGATGCCTCATTGATGGTCATCGATGCTGTTAAAGGCGTAGAATCGCGCACCATTAAACTGATGGAAGTTTGTCGTTTAAGAGACACTCCTATCCTGACATTTATCAATAAACTCGATAGAGATAGTCGCGATCCCATTGAATTATTAGATGAAATTGAAAGAATACTGAACATCCGATGTGCACCAATGACCTGGCCAATTGGTATGGGTAAGTTATTCAAAGGTGTGTATCACTTACAAGAAGATTGTGTCTTCTTATTTGAACCTGGAAAGGGTTCAGTTGTGCAAACACCCGTTACTATCAAAGGAATCAATAATCCTCTCCTAGATGAAAAATGTGGTGATATTATTAGGGAATTTCGTGAACAGTTAGAACTTGTCAAAGGTGCTAGTCACCCTTATGATCATGAAGCCTTTTTAGCGGGTAAATTAACACCAGTTTATTTTGGATCAGCATTAAACAATTTTGGTGTCAGTGAAATTTTGGATGCTTTAGCAGATTACGCCCCAGCTCCGCAACCACGTCAAACCAGCGAAAGAGAAGTTTTACCACAAGAGAAAAACTTTAGTGGTTTTGTCTTTAAAATTCAAGCCAATATGGATCCTGCACATCGGGATCGGATCGCATTTATGCGTGTTTGTTCTGGATCTTATCGAAAAGGCATGAAAATGCGTCATGTGCGTATTGGTCGTGATGTGCAAATTTCTAATGCGCTCACTTTCATGGCGGGTGAACGTGATCATGTTGAAGAAGCTTGGCCTGGGGACATTATTGGTTTGCATAATTACGGTACCATTCAAATTGGGGATTCTTTTTCTCAAGGCGAAGATCTCAAGTTTATGGGGATACCCAATTTTGCCCCAGAACTTTTTAGAGCAGTACGACCAAAAGATCCTTTAAAGATGAAAGCGTTGCAAAAGGGACTTACTCAGCTTTCTGAAGAGGGGGCAACTCAAATTTTTAGACCCTTAGACTCCAATTTGATCATTATGGGGGCTGTCGGTGTACTGCAGTTTGATGTTGTAGCCTATCGTTTGCAGTTTGAATATAACGTTGAATGTACCTATGACGAAGTAAGAATTAACTGTGCAAGATGGGTTTATGCCAAGGATCAAAAGAAACTGGCGGACTTCAAAGCCAAGTTAAGTGTAAATTTGGCATTAGATAGTGCAGAACACCTTGCTTACTTAGCACCAACAAATGTAAATTTAATGATGACGATGGAACGTTGGCCTGATTTAGAATTTAAAGAGACTCGGGAACATTAAAATTTAAGAGGGCGGCACAGAGATCCGCCCCTCTTCAAACCAAGGAAGGTAGGTAATTTGCTAGACTCAAACGCAATCATACCAAGAAGACTCCGCTTTTATGTCCCTAAGGATCTTCCAAGATATTGGAATGACAACTGTCCAATTAAAACTCATATTTTCAATTCCATTGCTATCTTGGCGCCAGCTTTTGAGCGTTTAGCCATTTCAAGTGCCTTACCCTATAAAGATAAAATTCAAGACTTGCAGTTAAAAGAACAAATATTAGGATTTATTGGACAAGAATCCGCCCATGGTAGTGAATTTATTCGCTTCAATCAGATTTTGAAAAATCAGGGTTACGATATTAAGCGTCTTGAGAAAGGAAATTTAAAACGCTTTAAATGGCTATCAAAAAAATTGTCAATCAAAATGCATCTATCTTTAACGCTAGCCGCAGAACATCTCACTGCCATTATTTCAGATCTCATCTTGCGCGATAAACAATGGTTACAGCATGCTTATCCAGCAGTGGCTGCGCTTTGGCGTTGGCACGCCATTGAAGAAATTGAGCATAAAGCCGTAGTCTTTGATTTATATAAATCCGTTGGAGGAGGATACTTTGCACGAATGATGGGAATGTGGTTTGTAACCAGTATGCTTGGAGGCTTATTAACGCGTAATTTTTTCCATCTTGTTTATCATGACAAACTGTTGTTTAAGTTATCTTTTTGGAGAAAATTTTTTAGTGTTTGCTGGGGGGGGCCAGGCTTTTTACGTAAATTAATTTTACCTTATTTGCGTTATGTGATCCCTTATTTCCATCCTTGGCACCAAGATAACCATAATTTGATATCCACATGGAAGCAATTTTTTTATCAATCTAAATCACCTGACGATATGGCTCGAATACTAGAGCAAGATGCAATAATCTAATTATTCATAAAATGGGAAACTGCTATGAGAAAAATATTATATATAACGGCTCTTTCTTTGATTAGCGGATTTTGTCACGCTGATGAATCGGCAGATCTTTCTTCGTTGCTAATGAGAATGAAAGAAATCGAAGTGCGTATTAGTTTGTTAGAAAGAGATGTCAGTGAATTAAGATTAAGTAAAGCGTCTACCGTGCCATTAAATCAAGCGAATTTACCTTCAGCACAAGTGTTAATTTGGGCTGGAAAAACATTACAAGAAGTATATACCTATAACTATAAAAATTTCCCACAGGTGTTAACAAGTATTCGTCATCACTTTACACAGCCTGGATATGATTCATATATGAAAGCCTTGGATGAGTCTAAAAATATGCAGGTGGTTCAAGATAAAAAATTAGCTGTTTCAGGTAAAGCCGGTAAAGGAACTGTTGTTAAAGAAAGTTTAAACAATGGGATTTATACCTGGGATGTTCAAATTCCAATCGAAGTAACCTATGAAGGCGTGGGTGAATCCATCAAACAAAACATTGTAGCCAATCTTGAAATTGTACGTGTGCCTAATGCAGATAGTCCAGCGGGAATTGCAATTCATAGCATCACGGCAGTATCTGCTGATCAAGCAAAAGCCGCACCACAAGGAACTGGCGCAACTGCCGCTCCTAGTAATCCTGCTGATGCAACGAAGAAGTAAATCTTTTCAAAGATTTGACACCCCTCACCCTAACCCTCTCCCGCAAGGGGAGAGGGGATCGGAAATGAGGGGCTCATAATCTTATCCCCTCTCCCCTTGCGGGAGAGGGTTAGGGTGAGGGGTATCTCTTGAAGGTATTCCATTGAATATTCGTTTTAGTTTACCACACGCAAAATCAAGCGCTTCTCTTGCACCTTGTACCTTAGTGTAAAACCGCATAAACCCATGAATCATACCATCAAATCTTTTAGCGACTACAGGCACATTGGCTGCGTTTAATTTTTGAGCATAGCGCTCTGCTTCGTCACGTAGGGGATCATATTCTGCAGTAATCATCGTCGCAGGTGGAAGATTTTCAAAAGAAGGGGATAATAATGGAGAAATCAGGATAGAAGATCTATCTTGAGTTGGCTCTGATCCTAAATTATCTAGATATTCTAAGAAGGGTTTATCTAACATATAGCCTTTTGCATATGTTTCTTTTGAGGGAAAAGGAGAAACCAGATCAACCATCGGGTAAAATAATGTTTGATGTTTAATAATATCGATCCCTTCATCTCGTAAAACATGCGTGCAAGTTGCGACAATGCTACCGCCAGAGCTTTCTCCCCAGATTGCGATTTTCTCTTTTTCAATCTTTAATGCTCGCGCGTTGGCATCGATCCACTTGATGCTGGTTAAGGCATCATTCAAGTAGCCAGGAAATTTATGTTCGGGCGCTAAGCGATGTGAAAGATGGATCACTTTCATCCCCAAATTATTAGCAAGTAAACTACAATAATCATTGCTTGGATCTAGCCTATCTAGTACAAAAGCGGTTGCTGATAAATAAATCACAGCGGGCAACATGGTATCCGGTGAAAATTGGGTTGGTGTATAACAGCGAAGGGTGAGGCCAGATTGAATAGTAAAATCTTGGAAAGAAGCCTGTGCTACTTTAATTTTCGGGTGTGATAAATAGCGCCGTACTTGTTCAAGCGTAAAATGATGGATGTCCCCAAAGCCATTTAAGTAGGCTTTGGCAAGTAGCCTTTTTATCGTTGGATCAAGTGGCACAACTTAGGAACTCTGTAGATAAATGATGGTATTATACAAGCAATTAATATGAATTTGGTGCCCCAACATGACGTTGACTACCCATCTAACTCAAAAAAGTCATTTTTTAGATATCTTTCGTAAGAAAAGTGTCAGTTTTTGGTACGCTTGTTTCTTAGTGTTTCTCACGCCACTATCAATACCTTTAGCCATATGGACAGTGTGGGAAGGTTTAGCTACTCCAACAGTAGTGTTTCTGACAATTGCTTTATATTGTTATTCTGGATTAGGAATAACAGTTGGCTATCATCGTCTCGCCACTCATCGCGCATTTGAAACCAAACCTTGGTTGAAGGCCTTTTTGTTAATTGGGGGTGCTTTTGCAATGCAAGGTGGACCTGCCAGCTGGGCAAGTTTGCATATTCAGCACCATCGTTTTTCAGATAAACCCGGCGATCCGCATACGCCTCATCAGAGGGGTTTTTGGTTTGCGCATTGTGGTTGGATTTTTCATGAGCATCGCCCTAACTTTCGGCGCTATGGTAAATGGCTATTAAAAGATAAAGTGATCCGCAGCATTTCAAAATATTACCTAGGTTATAGCGTTATTGGTTTAATTATCCCCTTTGTTTTATGCGGTTGGGTGGGATTGTTATGGGCAGGCTTTTTAAGAGTTTTCCTTTGTATTCATATGACTTGGTGTGTAAATTCAGTATGCCACTTATGGGGTAAACGTGATTATCCAAATACACCTGATAAGAGCACGAATAATCCACTGGTTGCTTTATTTACCTTTGGGGAAGGTTGGCACAATAATCATCATCGTTACATGCAAATGCCCTATCTAGGGCATCGTTGGTATGAAATTGATATGGGCAAATGGCTCATCGTACTATGCAGTAAATTAGGATTGATGTGGGATCTGAAAATCCCGAAAGAACTCAGATAACGATTCTTTTCATTACATAGATTTAACATATCGTTTTTTAGGAGAACTGGCATCAGTGGCTTCAGTGGGTTCTACTGCCACATTTTTTGCAAATTCTTCTGCGATATTAAAACGAAATTGAGAATAATCGCATAGGCCTGCTTTGTTTCTTGGGAGTAATTTGTTTGCGCATAATTTAGCGTAGTAGCATACTGCCACACCACAGTCTACCCAATTATTTTGAGTTGGGACCTGGATGAATTCTTGTTTATGAATGAGATCATCAATAACTTGGTCGGGATATAAACTTTGCAATAATGACTTTGCTTTTTCAAGATATTCTTCGTTATCTGAATTTAAAGAATCTAAACAAAAAAGATTAAATTTGCCATTGGGAAGTTTATCAATAACAACCAAATACCAGTGACTTCCATCACCCATCGGCCATAAAATTCGTTGAGCTTTTGTTAATGTATTGCGTGTTTCCTTCACACAATTTTTATTCATTTTTAAATTATTGAAAAAATCTTTTGGATCAACTGCATATCCGGTAGGCAAAACAGCAATATGGTTGTTTTGATTTGCTAAAATTGTAAGGTACTTATTAATAATTTCGTCATTTAGCCATTCGTCGTTTAATAAATCACTAGCTTGCTTTTCATCTAAATGTTCAATCATGCTGATAAGGGTTTCTAAAGTTTCTTTTTCACCTTCTGAGCTATATTTTTCATAAACTTTCGATTGCAAGGCGAAAACATTTTTCTTTATTTGTTTCATAGAAGCACTAGCTTTCACTGTATCTTCAATTCCAAGCTGCTGCTTGTATTGTAAAAGCATAGTATTTTTTTCAATTAGAAGGGCCTGACTTTCAGCTAGTTCCTCTGGTGTTGCCTCTGGAATCATAATGAATTCTAAAGGGCTTTTCTTGGGTGGTGTTTTTACTTTTTTAGAGGAAGGTTTCTCATCATCAGAGTCTATTTCAATAACTTCTGCAATTTCTGTTAAATCAATGATATTAGGTGAAACAGGGGGTTTTTGTTTCTTTCTTTTGGCAGGACTTCGTTTTAATGGTATTTCCTCGGCATCACTAGAGTCTAGTTCAATGAGGCAAATCTCTTCCTTAGAATCATCAGTCTCTTCTTGCTTTGACATGTAAGGTGAAAAAATGGTGCTAAATAGCCTTTTTGCCAATTTTTCAGCAAAATTTATAGGTTTATCTCGTTTATCATTACCAATCATCAGTCCAGGTCCAGCCAAAAACGCAAAGAAAGAACTTTAACTTAATAATGTATAAAAAGCCAAATTAATCGATAAAAGGCAACAAATTTGACTATTTTACGTTAGGTGTAAATACACCTAACGTTTCGCTTGATAAAATCCAGCCGCTACTTTGTTTTCGTAATCCCTTCCATTGATTCAATTGTCTTCTTTAGTTTCTCAATGGCAGTACTTGCAGCATTTTTGCGTAATTGCTCTTTTTCAACAGCTTCAGGACTTGCGCGTTGACAAAAACTTTCATTCGATAGTTTATTGCAAGCATGATCGAAATCAGACTGGTGCTTTTTCATTTCTTTTTGAAGCCTGTCAATTTCTGCTTGTATATCATCAATTGCACCTTCAAGTGGAATTAAAATCTCAAAGCTACCTGCAATAATATGAACAGAAACAGGGGGAGTTTCTCCTGGATAGAGTTTACGCAAGTCACTGAGTTTGGCTAAAGTTCTCATGCTTTGACTATTGGCAGAGAAAGCATTATCAACATCAATATTATCAGTTTTATAAATGGCGCGAAGTTGCTTGTTTGGACTCAAGTTCATCTCGCCTCTGATATTACGGATCCCCATAATAAATTCTTGAACTAGATGTAAGGTTATCTCAGCTTTTTCATTAATTTTTGATTTATCCATTTCAGGAAAGGCTTGAATCATAATGGATGCGAGATTGATATTGCCTTTTTCAAGGTAAGGTATCAATTTATGCCAAATTTCTTCAGTGATAAAAGGCATAATAGGATGAGTGGCACGCATTACTTCTTCTAGGATATTCACCAACATAAAACGTGTGCCGTTTTGTTGCTTGAGTGATACGCCATCTTGCGATAATACTGGTTTTGATAATTCAAGATACCAGTCGCAATATTGATTCCAAATAAAATCGTAAATGGTTTGTGCAACCAAATCAAAACGAAAAGTGGCAATGTGATCTTCGATAGTTTGTTTGGTTTTTTGCCAAATGGAGAACATCGCAATATCATAAATACTAAATTCTCTGTCTTCTTGCGATTTTCCTAAGTCTTTGCCTTCGATATTCATAAATACAAATCGCGAAGCATTCCATATTTTATTACAGAAATTGCGATAACCTTCTACTCTTGAGAGATCAAAGCGGATAAAACGGTTTGTTGTTGCAAATGCGCATAATGAAAAACGCAAAGCATCGGTTCCAAAGCTGGGTATGCCATTTGGGAATTCTTTGCGAGTTGTTTTTTCAATTTGTTTTGCCATTTGAGGCTGCATCAAACCACTAATGCGCTTTTGAACTAAACTTTCTAAATCAATGCCATCGATTAAATCTAAAGGATCTAAAATATTACCCTTGGATTTAGACATTTTTTGGCCATGAGCATCAAGAATAAGACCTGTAACGAACACTTTACGAAATGGGACATCATCCATAAATTTTAGGCCCATCATGATCATGCGAGCCACCCAGAAAAAGATAATATCAAAACCTGTGACAAGCACACTGGTTGGGTAATAAGTTTTCAATTCAGGCGTTTGATGCGGCCAGCCTAATGTCGAAAAGGGCCAAAGAGCAGAGGAGAACCAAGTATCTAATACATCTTGATCTTGTGTTAATAAAACATCAGCACTTAATTTGTATTTGGTTCTGATTTCTTCTTCATTGCGACCAACATACACTTTACTGTTTTCATCATACCAAGCAGGAATGCGATGTCCCCACCAAATTTGACGGCTAATACACCAATCTTGAATGTTATTCATCCATTCAAAATAACTATTTTCCCAATTTTCGGGCACAAATTGTATTTTTTTGGATTTAACAACATCAATCGCATCCTTAGCTAAAGCTTTGGCATCTACAAACCATTGATCGGTTAAATAAGGTTCAATCACTTCGCCGGTTCTATCGCCTCTTGGCACTTTTAGTCGATGTGGTTCTATTTTTTCTAAAAGCTCAGCTTTTTGTAAGTTATCAATGATTTTTAATCTTGCATCTTTTCGTGATAAACCTTGATAAGCAATAGGCGCATTTTCATTGATAAAAGCATCAATATTAAAAATATTTATCATCGGTAATTGATGACGTTTACCCATTTCATAATCGTTGAAATCATGGGCGGGGGTGATTTTTACGCAGCCGGTACCAAATTCTGGATCAACATAATCATCCCCAATAATCGGAATAAGCCTATCGCTTAAAGGCAGTTTGATTTTTTTGCCAATCAAATGCTGATAGCGACTATCTTCAGGGTGCACTGCGACTGCAGTATCGCCCAGCATCGTTTCAGGTCGAGTTGTCGCAACAACAAGATGTTCGTTTGAATTATCGATGGGATAACGGATATACCATAAATTTCCGTCTTCTTCTTCTTGAATCACTTCTAAATCAGAAACGGCAGTATGTAATTTGGGATCCCAGTTTACTAAACGTTGACCGCGGTAAATCAAGCCTTCGTCATAAAGGCGTACAAATACTTCATTCACAGCCTGTGATAAACCTTCATCCATCGTAAAGCGTTCACGAGACCAATCGATGGATGTACCAAGGCGACGCATTTGTCTGCTAATGGTATCTCCAGATTGCGCTTTCCACTCCCAGACCTTATGAATAAATGCTTCACGGCCAAGATCATGTTTGCTAATGTCTTGAGCCAATAACTGACGTTCGACAACCATTTGCGTGGCAATGCCTGCATGATCTGTTCCGCCTTGCCATAATGTTTGATGATTTTTCATTCTATGATAACGAATAAGTGTATCCATGATGGTGTCTTGAAAAGCATGCCCCATGTGTAATGTGCCAGTCACATTGGGAGGAGGCAGCATAATACAATAGGGTTCATCCCCAGCGTTGGGTTTAAAATAGCCGGCTTTTTCCCACTGTTGATACCATTTTTTTTCTAATTCATGTGGTTGGTATGTTTTATCAATTGTCATAACGCTTTGCACCGATTAAGCAAATATTGTACTAATAACGCAACAGGACGGCCAGTTGCGCCTCTTTTAGAGCCATATAATGTTGCGGTATTGGCAACATCCAAATGTGCCCAGGGAAATTTTTGAGCAAATTTTGCGAGAAAACATCCGGCAACAATAGTTCTTGCACCAATATCGGCAACGGGCACGTTAGCAATATCTGCAAAATCTGATTTTAAGGCATCATGATATTCATCCCACAAAGGTAATTGCCATACTTTGTCTGAACTATCAAAACCTGCTTGTGATAAATCATGGGCTAATTGATCATTGTTACTCATTAATCCACTGGCATAGGGGCCAAGAGCTAATTGGCAAGCGCCCGTTAATGTTGCAATATCGATAACGGCATCAGGATGAAAACGCTCGCAGTAGGTTAAAGCATCAGCCAAGATTAAGCGCCCTTCAGCATCGGTATTTAAAATTTCTATCGTAAGACCCGACATACTGGTGACAATATCTTCAGGACGTGTCGCATTAGGGCCAGGCATATTTTCACAACTTGGAATAACACTGATTATATTTAAAGGTAATTCAAGATGAAGTGCAGCTTCTAATACGCCAAATACTGTAGCCGCACCGCACATATCATATTTCATCCCAATCATATGGGGTGGAATTTTAATAGAGTTCCCACCAGTATCAAAAGTGATACCTTTTCCTACAAAGACAATAGGCTTTACGTCTTTACGAGCCCCTCGATATTCCAGGGTGATTAATTTGGCAGGAAAGTTACTCCCTTGTGTGACAGATAATAATGAACCCATGCCAAGCGCAGCCATATCCTTTTCTTCTAACACTGCAACATTGACTTTAGCGTGTTCTTTTGCAAACTTTTTTGCTTTATCTGCAAGAAATGATGGAGTACAAATATTGGGAGGAACATTGGCAAGATTTTTGGTTAATTCAATTCCCTGTGCAATCGCAACGCCTTCATTCACAGCACGTTCTGCTACAGTGTGATCTCGTTTTGTAGGAACGATAAAAATAAAGCGGCGTAAAATTTTTCTTACGGGTTCCTTTTTACTTTTAAAATCATCAAAGCGATAAAAGGCTGTATGGATCCATTGTATGATTTGGCGTATTTTCCAGGAATTATCTTTATTTTTAACATGAAACTCATTAATGCAAAAGATAGCTTCAAGTGAATTTGTATCGTTAAGAGTGGCTATCATTTTAAAAATTAGATCACGAAACTGCGACTCTTGCATTTCGCTTATCTGTCCACACCCTACAAGCAGCAGTCGTTCAGCTGGGAACCCTTCAATATTTTGTAACAGCAGCATTTGACCATACTTGCCCTCTAGATCACCTTTGCGTACCAAGTTGCTGATAACGCTATTGCTAGCGACATTGATTTTTTCAGCTGTAGGAGAAAGTCGACGAGGTTCATAGATAGGCACTATCAGCAAGTGGGTTTTTTGTTTTTCGGGTTGGCCGCTTTTGACACTAAATTCCATATTTTCTCCAAAATGGAAAGATATAAGTCTATAAACTAACTGTTAATAATTTTTTATCTGTGCAATTTTACGATATTTTGATATTTCTTGTTCGCCTTTATGACGGGTATAATTTATGATTAGCTAATTGAAAGCTAATTATCTACCTACCATCATAAATTTGCTACTACTACTATTAAGATGGGTTCATGTTAATCAGACGTTATTTGTTCCGTGAAGTCAGTTATACGTTTTTTGCTGTAATATTAGTTATCTTACTTATAGCTGTCAGCAATAAACTTGTAAGATTAGTAGCACAAGCTGCTTCTGGTAGTATTCCCCCGAATGTTCTTTTTGAAGCTATTCTCTTTCAGGTGCCAGATTTATTAGCTTTTTTATTGCCTATCGGTTTATTTTTAGCGTTGTTACTTTGTTATAGTCGTTTTTTTGCCGATAACGAAATTCCAGTTATGTTGGCATGTGGGATTTCATGGCAGCGTCTTTTATCAGTCAACCTTGTTTTGGGCTTGATAGTGATGATCTTAGCCGGAGCGATGACCTGTTATGTCACGCCAAAAGCGGCTCAATATAAAGAACAATTGCTGCGCAATGAAGGGCCCATGTTGTTGATGCAAACCATTGCCCCTGGCCGATTTCATTCATATCAAAAAGATAAATTAGTGATCTATGTCACTGATTTAAGTTCAGATAGAAAATCTTTACATGGTGTTTTTATTGCGGAACAACCTAATGGAAATGCTGCCGATAAAGATTGGAGCCTCATTAGTGCGGATGCAGGAAGTGTGTATACCGATGAGAGTGGATTAACCTATTTTAAGTTATTAGACGGGCGACGTTATAATGGCACTCCCGGGGAAATGGATTATAGTATTTTGTCGTTTCAAGAATATCAAAAATTGCTTGAAGGACCTAAAGTCCAAGAAGGATTATATTTTCACCGTACAATGCCAACAAAAATGTTAATGGATAATCCAACCCCTTCTAATTTGGCAGAATTGCAATGGCGGCTCTCCATTCCTTTAGCGGCACCATTACTTGCATTACTTGCGTTACCCCTGAGTCGAGTCGGTCCACGTGAAGGTCGATTTGGGCGATTATTTATCGCATTACTTATTTGTATTTTGTATTTTAATTTATTAACCATGTGTAAACGTTTTATTGCAAGTGGTGCCTTATCACCTTACATTGGTGTGTGGTGGGTACATTTATTACTGCTTGTAATAGGATTGGCGTATTTAGCTAAAACATCTGGCAGATGGCATCAGGGTTATCATCATATGAAGCAGCGATTTGTATAAATGATAAATAAAATTACGCTATATATATGGAAATCAATTTTAGTGGCTATATTATTAGTCATGACTTTGTTTATTGGCTTAGAATTTATTTTTTCATTTGTAAATGAAATTCGTTACGTTGGTACGGGTGATTACACTTTGAGCCAAGCTGTCGCATTTATTTTGCTTTCACTTCCAGCACAAATTACTCAATTATTTCCGATGGCCACACTTGTGGGTACCTTATTGGGACTAGGTTTGCTTGCTTCTCGCAGTGAATTAGTTGTGATGCGCGCAGCAGGGTTCAGTGTGGCAGATATCATTGTTGCTGTATTAAAGCTTGCCGTTGTATTAGGTATGAGTATCTGGCTGATTGGGGAATTTATTTCTCCTATGACTGAAAAATTAGCACATCATAATAAAGCAGCAAGTTTGAGTGCAGGGCAGGCACTAGGAACAACAAATGGTATATGGATGCGTGATGCAGATGATTTTATTCATATACAGTCTATGCAACCTGATGGGCATTTAGTTGGTATTACACTTTATCAGTTTGACAATCAAATGCACCTTCAAAAAGCAAGTTTTGCTCAGTTTGCAAATTATGAACAAGATCATTGGATTTTGCATGATATTCAAGAAACGAATTTTGAAGAAGGTAAAACAACAAGACGTAAGATCCCTGAACTACATTGGGTAAGCCACATTTCGCCAGAAATTTTAAGTATGGTGGGTGTAAAAGATCTTGATGAGCTTTCTTTAATAGGATTATGGCAAACAATTCAATATCGACAAGATAATTTGTTAGATGTTAAACCTTACAAACTTGCCTTTTGGCAAAAAATAATGCGTCCCATTGCAACATTAGTGATGATGTTTTTAGCCATTCCTTTTGTGTTTGGGCCGTTACGTTCTGCGACGATGGGGCTTAGAATGCTGGTGGGAGTATTAGTAGGCTTTGTTTTCTATACCTTTAATCAATTATTTGGCCCTTTAACCTTGGTTTATCATGTTCCTGCTTTAGTGGGGGCATGTTTGCCCACCATTCTCTTTTTTGTAGCGGGATTGTTATTCATGAAAAGGGCGCGTTAATCAGCGTTTGACTACTTTTGTTTTGGCAATAAGATCATGCAGACTTTGTTTATTTTTATCGAATAAACACCATAACAATCCAATACCAAATAGACCAAGACTAGGTAAACAAAGGACATAGCGTAAAAATGCACGCCGCCAGCTAATGCGTTGATTTTGTTCATCGACGAGTTTAATTTTCCAAGCCAACATGCCCAAAGTTTGTCCTCCTTTTTGCCAAAACCACGCTAAGAAAAGCCCTGTAACAATAAATAAATAGCTTAAGAAATAAATCCGATAAGGAAGAAGGGACTGACCTTTATTGGCAATTAATGCTAGTGTTGTTGCTAATAATAGAAATGAAAATAAAATAAAGCTGTCATAAACCATCGCAGCCAAGCGATGAAAAAGTGGAGCAGGTGAGTTTGTTGAATTGCTTTTTGTGCGACTCATATGATTAACCTTGGTATAAAAGACACGCAATTCTATATTGATTGTGATCTGTTCATCAATGTTATATATCTTGTAATCAATATCTAAGACCCTCACCCTAACCCTCTCCCGCAAGCGGTAGAGGGATCGGAAATAGGATCTGAAATTCATGTCCCCTCTACCGCTTGCGGGAGAGGGTTAGGGTGAGGGTCTTCTTTTGCGGATAAATGAAGAAGATACTGGAGGGATCTGTGTCTAAACATAATCGAAAAATAGCCGTTATAGGCCTTGGCTATGTTGGACTGCCAGTGGCTGTGGCATTTGGCATGAAAACTCCTATCATCGCATTTGATATTAATGCCAAACGGATTGCTGAGCTTAAAAAATGCATTGATGTTACAGGGGAAGTGACGAACGAAGAATTAAATGCAACCAATATCTTTTTCACTAGTGAAAAGACAGATCTTAGTGATGCAGATTTTTTTATTGTTACTGTTCCCACCCCTTCAGATGATGCTCACCGGCCTGATTTAAGTTTTTTATATAAGGCCTGCGAGATTATTAGTCCACATTTAAAAGCAAATGATATTGTTGTTTTTGAATCAACTGTCTATCCAGGGGCAACTCAAGAAGAATGTATTCCAGTATTAGAAAGATTTTCACATTTAAAAGCTGGTGTTGATTTTTCTGTGGGATATTCACCAGAGAGGATAAATCCTGGTGATAAAATTCATACAATTTCAAATGTGGTAAAGATTGTTTCAGCATTAGATCCGGAAACTTTAGATATCGTCTCGCAAGTATATGGTTCTATTGTGACAGCAGGGGTATATCGTTCTCCCAGCATTAAAGTGGCAGAAGCCGCCAAAGTTGTTGAAAATACACAACGCGATCTCAATATTGCTTTAATGAATGAATTAGCCATCATTTGCGAAAAAATGAATATTGAAACTATTGATGTCATCAATGCAGCTAAAACTAAATGGAATTTTTTACCCTTTCTACCTGGTCTTGTGGGAGGGCACTGCATTGGTGTGGATCCTTATTATTTAACCTACAAAGCTAAGCAATTAGGTTATCGCCCCGAAGTTATCTTGGCAGGACGTCGTATTAATGATGGAATGGGCAAATATATAGCCGATCAAACTGTAAAACAGCTCATCCACTTAGGTAGTTCTGTCAAAGGTGCAAAAGTTGCTATTTTAGGATTAACCTTTAAAGAAAATTGCCGTGATCTTCGAAATTCTAAAGTGATTGATATCATTAATGAATTAGCTTCTTTTGGGGTTGAGTTATTCGTGCACGATCCTATTGCAGATAAAGACGAAGCCTTAAAAGAATATGATATAGAATTAGTGGATTGGGAAGAAATTATAGATATGGATGCTATTGTTTTAGCCGTAGCGCATCGACATTATTGTGAGCTGTCTGCTGAGCAATATGCACAAATGTTAGATCTCAATAGGCTCATTATTGATGTGAAGTCAGTTTTAGATAAAGAAGCATTTTCGCAAGTTGATATCAAAGTCTGGCGTTTGTAAGAACATCCCTTCATTTCTGCTTTGCCCTAACAAAGGGTCGGGTATATCACCGTAAATAATCATTCATTTTGACTATAATCCATTCATGTGTTCGTGAGTTGCTCTTTATCAAGTAAAAAAAATCAGTGAATAGATTTTCAAGCGAGGTAATTCTATGGAAAAGTTCATTGAAATAAAAGACAATGAAAATAATCAATTTGCATTACGTTTGAAAATGTTACTAGGGACGCTATCAAATGAAGATGGTGGTCAAAATTATTTTGAAGTGCTAAATCACGAAATCAAAAATTTAAATCAAAAACTCGTATCTCCTAAAAGTCAGCTTGAGAATTATCAAAAAGCTTACCAATTGCAAGAACAATATAATGATGCTTTACAAGTTGCTAAACTACGCTGGGGAAAAGCAAATAAAGAATTCGACTTAGGCGCAAATTTAATCAAGGATTTAGCCGCACGTAAAAAAATGTATGAACAAGGTTTATCCGATTTGCAAGCAACCGAAAGCAAATACGAACAGATGTCATCTTTCATTGAATGTCAGAAGGCCAATTCGCCTTGGCACAGGTTGCAAGAAAAAGCAGATGAGCTTGATAAGAACAATGTTCTACCTACGACAAGAAGTAGTCTGCTAAAAAAAATACGTTTAGAATGGAAAAATATGGGAAGTTTAGCAAAATGTAATGCAAAAGATTTGCTTAACTTTCATAAAGAATTAATCAATTTTGAACAATTTATCGATTTTATTCGGGCATCAATTCCCAAAAACACTAAAAATAACATTGATATTAAACTATTAACGCTACTTTCCATCAATGCCAGGAGAATTAATCGTTATCAGATCAAATTACTTTCATCGATGAAATGGAAGCTTAAATCTGCAATTTTAAATCACAACTTGCGCTGCGATGATAGCATGTTTGCGTTAACTACATTATTAAAAACAAAAGTTTTTGAACACGATAAAAGAGAAGATTTATATAACATCATTGACTTAATTGACATGTCGAAAGAATCTATCGCCCATGATATGGAGTTTAGTGATGTCGTTCAAATATTAAAAATTTTTCGTGATAATAATTATACAGAGGGTATAAATATTTGGCTAGAATCACCTTGGATCAAAGATCAAGATAATAAAAACCTAATTAAGCTCAATATTGTAAATAGTTATGCAATTCCAAGCAAACTGAAGGATTTAGTCCCTGATAAAATAGGATTTGGTTTTGGTGCAATGCTTCGCTATTGGTATTTTAGAACACATGAAAAATTAAGTATATTCTGGAGTGTATTAAGAAATATGATAGTGGGTGATTATAATGAAACCGCAGCCATTATTAATGAAACAAATCGCCAAGTGGCAGGCTTTGATCTTTTTGTTCAAGTTTATCGCAGAATGGGATATGCGATGAATTTGAATAATATTAATAAATCGAGTGCTTTTTTAGCGGCATTACAGCTGCCAAAATTAATTGAATTGGAAAAAACCAGAGCAAGTACATTCAAACCTTCCTGGTTTGCTGGTGTTTTATTCAAGTGGATTCCTTTATTTAATCGTGCTCATACGTATCAATTTTTTTCACTTTGGGACAAAGAATTACAAGATGCCAAGCAGGCGATAGATGAGAAATGCGCTAATATAACTCAGTTTATTCTTGAAGATTTTGAAGTGTTATTGATGAATAGTATCACACAGCAATCATATTTATTAACACCAGATCTGATGTCAAATATACAATTGTTTATATCAACCTATGGTAAAAAAAGTGACATCGATAAACTGAAGATTTTATCAGATCCCATCAATATATTGCAAAAATTTGAATTCTTACATCCTGCAAAAGAGGGGGATGTGGTACGCCATCTTAATGACGATGCATTATTTTCATTTTTACAGTTTGCTCAAAAGTATTGGACCAATGAACAATATCAGGCAGTGAAAGCGATAGTTGATATCATCATGAAAGCATCCTTTCCAATAGAAACAGATGATAATATGCTTACAGCTAAACTTGCTTGCTTGTTGAAGGGGGAAGATAAAAATCAAGCTTATAAGAAATTAATGAATCTTATTGCTGTCAAATATATATTTTCAACAGGTGATGATGGTAATGAACAAGCTTTTGAATTTTTAAAGAGATTTGCACCTCGCGCAGCTCGTAATTGGCAATCAAAACGCCAAAATGTTATAGATGAAAAATTTATTATTTTAAACTCACTTTTATCAGTAAGGGTCTCAAAAGAGAGAGATTTATCCAAAGATGATTTGCATGAGACAAGAGGAGCGCAGCTAAAATATAAAAACTACGCTATGTATATCAACGATATTAAAAATCAAGATATGAAAAATAAAGGAAAAAATCTCAATTTGCTCATTAAAAAAGCAAGAGATTATGTAGAGGCATATCAAGGTGGTAATGTTCTTTATGCAGATTTGTTGCTAAGGTTATGTTTAGAATCAGATGTAAAAATAATAGCTCGTTATATCCAAAAGCGATTTTCTTTTCTTCTGGGTACTAAACAAGAGATCCCAGCTGATTCTATCAGTGTGGAAGAACATCAGCTATATTATCAAATATCTAAAAATCCCACGTTGGTCAGTGCCTTGCTTGAAATTCTTAATAAGAAATATCATGGTGAGAATACGATGTGTGCGGAGCTTATCTTAACTTTAAATCATCCAGATGTTACTGCATGCTATTTTTCAAGAAGGTGGGAAAAATTATTGAGAGATGGCGATTATCATGCTTTGGTGCAAGATAAGAAATTATATAGTGATTTTTTAATAAATGATAAATTTGTGCTTTCTGTGAATAAGGCAATAACGTTATATATTGAAAGCTTAGTGAACAATCAAGAATGGGATAAATTTGAATCAGCAGATTTTTGCCATTTGGTTGAAATCTATGGGAATACTCAAAATAAAGAAACTTATCGCTTACTGATAATTAAAAGGCTATTAAGCAAGAATAATGTCGATTCGACGAAAGCATATTTTGGGTTGGTAACGCCCTATCTACATGGTAATTTAGAAAATGAATTGATAACGTTAGAGCCTGCCAAAAAACAATTAACTGAAATATTACAATCTCATGTTGATGAATTACGAGAACATAACCGATGGGAAGGACATGCGCAATATTTTTTAGAATATTTTCTTCCCTCGCAAGATAAAAAATTATTATATGATATTAGATTCAAATGGTTAGAGGAGTTTTTCAATAACCCCACTAAATTTACTAACAGAATGAATTTGGAACAAATTCCGCTTGATGCAAAATACCATTATCAAAATAAAGATATTCCTAATGATGCAGTGAGTTTGGAACAATTTTATGGAAAAAGAAAAATTCCATTATTAAAAAATCTTATGATGCAATATATTGATAATTTAGATGGGAAAGTAAGCGATGAACATATTAAATTAATCAGTAGTTATTTAAAAGATAATGCTTTTGCGTTAGATGCTGATGGCGATTTTTTCTGCAAGAAATTTGAAAATTATCAAAAAATTAAAAAAATAATACATTGTATTAGTAATGGTTTATGGTTAGATGCGATAGCCGCCATCAGTCATTTATCTCAAGAATTAAAAGGGCTTGAATTACTCCAATTAGCTGAACCAAAAAGAAAACGAGAGAAAATTATTCATGATGAAAATGAATTCCTCAATATATTGTTGCTAAAATTTGAGAATCAATATAAAGGGATGTTGGTCAACGAGACCATACTTTCAAAAATTGATTTGCTTTCATTTGATGAGCAATCAAAACTATTTCTAATGGAAAAAGACAAGCTGCATCAAACGATTCAAGATTCGGAGTTGCCTGATGTATTCAAAGAAAAAATTAATCAATTGCATTTAAAAAGTTCTGATGTTTTTGAAAAGGTCACGAATTTTGTTGGCAATTTACATTTCAACAAATTGCATCTTATTTCATTTAATGAAGAGGATGTGGTTTTATTTTCAAATTATTTATCTAGAAAAACTAAGAAATATATTATCAATAAGATGAAATCGATACAAGAATATTTGTCTCATGAAGATCCATTGCATCCAGCTTTATCATCTTTTATGGGTTTGATGATGAATGAATATCAGGATAAGAAGCATCAAAAAAGAGATCTGATTAAAATTCGCCAGTTTCGATCAAAACAAAAAAACTATCCGGCGCTTGCGAATGTACTGGCAACTAAACTTATCTCTTCATTAGACAACCAGCAAACGTTAATAAATTATAGTTGTTTTAATGAAAAATATAGCACCTGTCAAAGTGTTTTTTTACATTATTTAAAAAAACATATACAAATAAAACTCATGAGTAGTTTAGAAAACAATATATTGTTGCTGTCCAATGCAACGCAAATAAATGAGATTATTTTTCAGCGAGATAATTGGCTATATCACGGGATATTATATGAATGGTTAATGCGTTTACCAATTGCAGAAAATTCAAATCTTAAGGCCAATGTTAGTAACAAAGTACAGCTTTCCATTATCAATGCAAAAAAATCATTGCAATCATTAATTGAAAAATTTGATTTAATTATATCAAATCAAGACTCAAGTTCGCTTAGTGAAAAAACAGCAACCTATTATCCAAAACCTGAAACTATCAATAATGAACAAAAACTCATCCAAACGGCATTATTTATAAGATCTTTTGGCGATGAATTTCAAAAAAAAGTGCTAGATGATTTACTTGCGCAAGTTGCTAAACGTCAACGACGTTGCATGATGAAAGGCTTGAGTGGCTCTTTTTTTGAACATTGTTTAGATTATGCGGATAAACTTATCATGGTGGCAGGCTCGCCAATTCAAAGAAGCGAAAGTGAACACTTGATTGAAACCTGGAATCGTTATCGTACAGTGAGTTTAAGACAGGTGCGAGAATTAGCAATAGAAGATGCTTTACCTCAATATATAAAAGAATTTGATAAATCGATATATCAATATTTTATTAAACGGCATAATTTATCTGATGATTTTTCTGCTTTAATGCATTCTAAATTTGAACAATGGAATTTATCTCAAGAAATGATAGTGCCCAATCAGCTATTAAAAAAGCATCCCATCAAAGAATTTCATCAAATTCTGCTTGAAGAGTCCAAAAAGCGATCGCACGGTTTTTTCTATTCAAAACCTTCTGAAAGGGATGCAAATAAATTATTTGTTGCATTTTGTTTACATTTACAAGCGCATCAATTGGTTAGTATCTGGAACGAAAGAAAGAAAAGTAATCAAGAGTTATTAAACAAATTTACGCCCCAAGATATTAGTGAACCTTTAAATGTGCTAGTTAATAATATGAGTAAAAAATTTGATATTGGTCGTGGGGAATTTAATCGTAGTATTCATTATGCTATTTCAAAGAACGATGAATATTTTGCTTCATGGTCAATCATTAGCGAACAATCAAAAAAACTCAGTCAAGTGACGCAGACAGTGAAGAGAGTGGCGAGCAGGTAAAAGGTTGGTGCCGGAGGAGAGAATCGAACTCACACGATGTTACCATCACCAGATTTTGAGTCTGGCGCGTCTGCCAGTTCCGCCACTCCGGCGTTTGTCGGGGCAGAGTATACTAAAGCCATCGCAATCGTCAATGGGTTGGGTTTAATGCAATAGAATTTGCCTTTAGCGTCTTCCCAAGGTAGATTGCAAAGCCAAACACGCATTCTATATATATAAGAATGTCATTCAACTTAATTTCTTGTAGGTGTGATATGAAAAAAGGGTTATGCATTTTATTCTTAATGGGATTTTCACAAATTGCCCTAGCTGATGCTGGTGTTGGCGCAGGCCCTTCAATGATGAGCAATATTGTTATGGTTGCCGGCTTCCTGCTTATTTTTTATTTTATGTTAATAAGACCCCAAACCAAGCGCGCTAAAGAACATCAAGCTCTCATTACGAATATTGCAAAAGATGATGAAGTGATTACCAACGGTGGTATTTTAGGGAAAGTGCTACGTGTAACCGATCAATTTATTGTTATTGCTATTTCTGAAGGCATCGAAGTGAAAGTTCAGAAACAAGCTATTTCCGCGACGTTACCAAAAGGCACCATTAAAAGCATATAAAAAGTACTGATAAGGACATAAAGTAATTATGCTTAATAAATATCCTACTTGGAAATACCTACTGTTACTTGGATTGTTAATGGTGGGCATAATTTATGCGGCCCCCAATTTATTTGGGGAAGATCCTGCAATCCAAGTGTTGCCTACCACAGGGCATGCCTTCACCGATGAAACACAAAGTAATACGCAAATCAAAGTGAAAAAAGCTTTGGTTGATGCTGATGTACCATTCAAATCTATCGAATCAGAAGGTCAATCGCTGCTTATTCGCTTTCCTAGCTCTGCTTCTCAAATAAAAGCAAAAGAAGTTATCAGTGAAAATTTAGGCGAAAACTTCATTGTTGCACTGAATTTAGCACCTAAGACCCCAGCATGGTTAGAGGCCTTAGGCGCTAAACCGATGAAATTAGGATTAGATTTACGTGGCGGCGTACATTTTCTGATGGATGTCGATGTGGAATCTGGCATCAGTCGTCGTATTGAAGATGACATGGCATCAATGCGAAGCGAATTACGTGATGATAAAATTCGTTACAGGCAAATGGCAAAAGTAGGTGAAACGGGCATCAGCATTACATTTGATGATAAACCAACCTTAGAGAAAGCTTTATCTATTCTACAAAAACCCGGCTCTGAGTTTGATATTTCCGTCAAAGAACAAGATGACAAACCGCAACTTGTTATGCAAATGAAGGCAAATATTCTTCAAGACACACGAAATTATACTATCGAGCAATCGATGAGCACGCTTAGAAATCGCGTCAATGAATTAGGTGTGGCAGAAGCGGTAGTACAGCGTCAAGGGATGAATCATATTGTTGTCGAATTACCCGGTATACAAGACACAGCGCGTGCTAAAGATATTCTTGGCAAAACAGCTACTTTAGAATTTCATTTACATGCAAAAGAAGAAACCGCATCGGCAAATCCCGGTGGCTATGCTCCTCCTGGTACGAAATGGTATTTTGAGCGCGATGGTAGACCTTACTTGTTGAAAAAAAGAGTAATACTGACAGGGGAATCAATTACGGGCGCGATGGTAGGAACCGATGATCGTACCGGCAGACCTGCTGTGGTCGTGCGAGTAGGGGGAGCAGGTCTTGCTCTATTTAAAAAAACCACAATCGAAAATATTGGTAATTTATTGGGCGTTGTTTACAAAGAAACCAAAACTGATCAAGAAATGGTAAATGGTGAGTTAGTCAAAAAGAATCATACCAGTGAAGTTCTCATCAGCATTGCCACCATTCAAAGTGCTTTAGGCAGCCAATTTCAAATTACGGGTCTATCACATACTGAAGCTCAAGATTTGGCATTATTGCTAAGAGCCGGTGCCTTGCCTGCGGCAATTACCATTGTTGAAGAAAGAACTGTTGGGCCAAGTTTGGGACAAGAGAATATTCGCTTAGGGATTATTTCCATAGCGGTAGGTTTAGGATTAGTTGTGGTTGCCATGTTGGTTTACTACAGCGTGTTTGGCATTATTGCAAATCTTGCCTTGCTGATTAACGTCGTGTTGTTAATAGCAATACTATCTCTCGTGGGGGCCACGCTCACGCTTCCTGGTATGGCCGGTATAGTGTTAACAGTGGGGATGGCTGTTGATGCGAACGTGTTGATTTTTGAAAGAATCAGAGAAGAGCTGAGAAATGGTATGTCAGCTCAGGCTGCCATTCATGGTGGTTTTGAACATGCATTAGCTACTATTATCGATGCTAACCTCACTACTCTTATTGTGGGAATTATTTTGTTTAGTATTGGTACAGGTCCTGTGAAAGGTTTTGCCGTCACACTTTGTATTGGTATTTTAACATCAATGATAACCGCGACCACTGGAACAAGAGCCATCGTGAATCTCATTTATGGTGGTCGCCATGTAACACGCTTACGGGTAGGAATATAAATCATGGAACTATTTCATAAACAAACCAAAATAGATTTTATGGGGATCCGTAAAATAACGGCTGTCATTTCCATTATTATTTCTGTTGTATCTTTGTTCTTTATTTTTACCAAAGGCTTGAATTATGGCTTGGACTTTACCGGGGGTACTCAGCTAGAGCTTCGATATAGCAATCCTATTAGCTTTGAAGATGTACGTCATCAACTAGAAACTTCAGGATTTGCTGGTGCTAAAGTTACCCAATATGGATCGACTCGAGACATATTAGTCAAACTAGCCAATAAAGAAGGGGTGACTGAACAACAATTAGGGCAGCTTGTTCTTGAAACATTAAAAAAACATGATCCCAATATTGAATTAAGAAAAGTCGAATTTGTCGGTTCTGAAGTAGGTGAGCATCTTGCAGAGCAAGGAGCGCTTGCTGTTTTAGTGGCCTTATTTGCGATAATGCTTTATATCGCTATGCGTTTTGAATACCGCTTTGGTGTGAGCGCTGCGGTGTCACTATTGCATGATCCCATCATTATTTTGGGGATTTTTTCCTATTTTCAAATTGAATTTGATTTAGCAACCTTGGCTGGTATTTTAGCCGTCATAGGCTATTCATTGAATGATACAATCGTTGTCTATGATCGTGTGCGTGAGAATTTTCGAAAAGTGAGAAAGGGCAGCACCGAAGAGATCATGAATCTTTCTATCAACCAAACACTTTCTAGAACCATTATGACATCATGCTTAACATTGATGGTTGTAGTGGCTCTTTATTTCTTTGGCGGCGAATCCCTACAGGGATTTTCATTGTCATTAATTATTGGGATCGTGATTGGTACCTATTCTTCGATCTTTATCGCAGGTGCCTTGGCCTTAGTCATGGGCTTAAGTCGACAAGACCTAATGCCCAATGCTAAGAAAGTGGTGGACGATTTACCCTAAAAAATCTTTTTGTGGGTTTGGATTGGCGCAGTTGCTATTTGAAGATAAGCTGCAAGAACATTTTCTGCTATGCTTTGTTCTTGCAAGTGAATATCGTTAAAACTCTTTTCTTGTAAAAGCTGCTCTTTGTATGTCGAATCAGGTAAAGCCAAGTCTTTTTGAGTAATGGATGAAATTGTTGCAGCCTGTACTAAAAGAGAATTTCTTAAATTCGATCTTCTTGTATTATGCTCAACATTTTGTTGGTAACTAGCAAATTTAAAATCATAATGCCCACCAACATGATAAGCCTGAATATTCCACAACACAGGACCTTCATCTGGTACATAAGTAACGGCTTGTTGAACGCTTTGATAATGCGTCGTGTTATGGATCGTTAAGGCTGCACCCATTTGTTTGGTCAATACGGACAACAGATCATCTGGAATGCTTTCATCGTCATATACATTGGTTATTTCTTCAGCAACTAAAGTACGATCTGCAATGAGTTGTTGAATATTATCTTGTAAAACGCGTCTAAATACTTGACCTAATAATATCTCTCTATCAAGCGGGTGGTTGTATAACCGGCATATTTGTAAAAAATTATGTAAATTAGGCTGGCCTGGGAGTTGATAAAATTCATAAAATTTATTCACGATTTCATCAAAAATCGGATAGTTCTGTGCAAGCTCGTAGATTTGACGTTCTGTTAAACTCAACCAAGTATTAATTACGGTATGTAGGCCACAATTGTTGCGATAACCGCTGGCTTTAGCATGATATTGATTGCGATATTGATAATTACGCCAAAGCATACCGCCTGCTGCCAATAATGAAAGACCAGAACTCACATAGGGATGTTCTGTGACTGTTTCAAGCGCAGGAATAATAATCGGCTCAATGAAGTCGGGAATGTAATCTTTGGCTTGGCAAACAAAAGCACTCGATGCACAAGCGGGTACATAACCTAATAGGGAAGCAAATTGCTCTAACATAATATGATATCCAGCTAACTAATTTAATTAGTCGTAATTGTAAACGAAACAATTGAATTTACGAGGATTTGTTGATTTTTTGAGACAAAAGGTGAATGTTCCCAGATGAAAGAAAGCTAGACAGTGCTTGTCTGAAAATTATATTCTCAGGCCAAACGAGAATTGGAGACTACATACTCATGGCCTATAACGTACGTAAGGGAGTGATTGCTCCTGTTGTTGGAATTTTTTTGCTTTGTTTTGCTTTTATTCTTTTATACACGCAAGTTGTGCAAGCAAAATCAAATAAACCCCTGATTGGAATATTGTTAAATGACGGTGGGAATGGGGGATATTCACAATTTCCTTGGTACGCAATGCGACAAAACTACAGTAAAGTTATTGCTGAAAATGGCGGGATCCCAGTCTTTATTGGTCATGATATTCAACCTATAGACGATTATCTTGAATTGTTAGATGGGATTGTATTAACTGGTGGAGATTTTTATTCGCCGCCGAATGCTTATACTACGGGCATCAAAAACACACCAAACTACAAAAAATATCCACGTGAATATATTGAATTTGCATTAATTAAAAAAGGTTATGAAAAAGACATTCCTGTGATTGGCATTTGTGCCGGTATGCAACAAATGAATTTGGCCATGGGTGGCACGATATATGAAAATTTAAAAAAATCTTTAAATACACCAATTCAGCATCGTAATGAAGATAGAGAAACTTTACAGCACAGCATCAAAATTGAGGAAAATACAGCCCTTTATAAAATGCTGAAAACAAAAAACATGAAAGTAAATTCTAATCACAATGCTGGCATTAACAAACTCTCGCCAAAGTTTATTGTCAGCGCAAAAGCACCCGATGGGGTGATTGAGGGAATGGAAGCGCAAAATAAAAGATTTTTTATTGGCGTGATGTGGCACCCTGAATTTGTGTTAACTAAACAAGAAAAAATGCTTTGGAAAGAATTTGTGCAAGCAGCGAGTGAATATCATAAATCGAAAGGAGGGTAACCTCTGTCATTGCGCTCGCAATAATAGTATTATCAAGACCTTAGAAAAATTCTTTACATAATTCGGTCATTTCGTGATAAATCTTGGGTGGTCCCGCTAAAATACTTTTGCCATTCAGTATATCGCTTTCGCCATGAACGGTACTGATGTAGCCACCTGCTTCTTGAATTAATAAAGCGCCAGCTGCGATATCCCAAGGTTTTAATCCAAATTCCCAAAAGCCATCAAGACGACCTGCAGCAACATAAGCGAGATCTAAAGCTGCAGCGCCAGCACGTCTTATCCCTGCGCAATGAGGTATGACAGCCTTTAAAAAGGTAAGATATTCGTCAAGGTAGCTAAAATCTCTAAAAGGGAAGCCCGTACCCAAAAGTGATTTTTGTAATTTTTCTGCATTGCTAACGCGTAAGCGTTTGCCATTCATTCTGGCGCCTTCACCACGAGTGGCACTAAATAGTTCGTCGCGAATAGGATCATACACAACGCCATGTTGAATTTTGTCATTGTGGGTTACACCAATGGAGATACAAAATTGTGGAAATCCATGTAAAAAATTAGTGGTGCCATCTAAAGGATCAATGATCCATGTGGTATCAGAATTTTTGCCTGGAATAAGTCCAGACTCTTCCCCTAAAATGGCATGATGAGGATATGCCTTTTTAATGGTATCAATAATGATATCTTCTGCAGCTTTGTCTACTTGGCTTGCAAAATCATTTCGACCTTTTTCAATTATTTGCAGGTTTTCCATTTGATCTTGGGCGCGTATGATGATTTTGCCGGCTTGTCTTGCTGCATTCACAGCGATATTTACGATTGGGTGCATATTGTTAGCAAACTAAGTCTATTTTGTTAAATTGTAGCCATTATAACAGTATCTTGCTTAATTCACATGGTATAATCTTGCCACCTAAATTTTCGTTCCAGGTAATCTTGATAGATTGCACTTCAGATCCCTTCTCCCCTTGCGGGAGAAGGTTAGGATGAGGGGTATCTAAATCTTCGCAAGATTTTACACCCCTCACCCCCGCCCTCTCCCGCAAGGGGAGAGGGGGTAAGAATCTTAAGTTTTGTATGTTTTTAAATTTTGGGTTTTTAATGTAATGCTTAAAATAAAATGCTAAACCATATCCGTATTATTCTCTGCCAGCCCAGCCATCCAGGAAATATTGGCGCCACAGCGCGTGCGATGAAGAATATGGGCCTTTACAGATTAACCTTAGTTGCGCCTGAATTATTTCCTCATGTTGAGGCAATCAAAAGAGCCTCTGGGGCAGATGACATTTTGGCTCATGCTAATGTGGTGCAGACCTTTGAAGAAGCCATCGCGGATTGCCAATGGTTATTCGGCACTAGCGCCAGATCCCGAGAATTTCCCTGGCCGCAATTAACACCCTATGAGGGAGCGCAAAAGATCCTTTCATATACGACTGTTAAACAAGAAGTGGGCATTGTATTTGGAACGGAGCGTTCAGGCTTAACAAATGAGCAGCTGCAGCGCTGTGATTACCATCTTACCATTCCTACCCATCCTGATTATTCTTCGTTAAATTTAGCTCAAGCGGTACAGATCCTTAGCTATGAAATATATCAACGCTTTTTATCATTGTCAGAGGGTACATTCAGCTTACAAGAGGCTGATGACGCTATTGATAAAGCAACAATGGAAGAAGTGACTGGACTACTCCAGCATTTTGAAGAGATGGCTATTAAAATAGGGTTTATGCACCCTAATCATCCCAAAAAATTGATCCCTCGCTTAAAAAGACTGTTTTCTAAAGCGCAGCTTGAAAAAGAAGAAGTGAATATTTTACGAGGATTCCTCAAGTTAGTAGGCAAAGAGCAAACTTGACTAAATTGGTCGGGTATGACAATCTTCGCTCGATTAATAGGGGATTATTTTGTCATGAAGCTAACAACAAAGGGTCGGTACGCTGTCACTGCGTTGCTTGATTTGGCCATTCACCAACAGGAAGGCCCTATTACAGTATCTCAGCTTGCGACTCGTCATGGGATATCACCTGCCTATTTAGAAAGACTAGCAGGGCAGATGCGTGCTAAAGGATTGCTCAAAAGTATTCGTGGGTCAAAGGGGGGTTATATATTAGCAAGAAACCCCGAAGAGATTACCCTTGCAGATATTATCAATGCTGTTGATGAACATATAGATACGACTCTATGCAAAGGCAAAGCCAATTGTCATGAAGGAGGGGTATGTTTAACCCACCATTTATGGGATGAGCTTAATCATAAAATCTCACATTTTTTTCAAGGAATTACCTTAAGTGCTTTAGCCGAGCAGCCACAAGTCGTTGCGATTGCTAAAAGTAAACGTCAGCCAATGCAATTAATCAGGTTAGTGCATGCGTAATGTCATATTAATATCTAACGATAATAAAGCTCAAAGTTGTTCCAACAAAATGGCACAGCAATTACTTCATCATGGTTTAGCTTATATTGTAAAATTTTATCCCTATACTTTGAAATTAAAAAAACGATTTCCACCAAAAGATCCATTCCAAGGCGCTTTTCTTCCAGAGAGTCCTTGTGGTAAACCGCCTGCATTAGTAAAACAGATGAAATTACGTATAGAAGAAGTGATATGAGTAAGCAGTTATATTTTGATTATGCCGCAACGACACCGATGGATCCCCGTGTTATCGAAAAAATGGTAACGTGCATGCGGAAAGATTTTGGTAATCCTGCGTCGCGTTCACATACATTTGGTTGGCGTGCAGAAGAACTCGTTGAAACAGCTCGAGAGCAGGTGGCAGCATTAATTAATGCCGATCCACGAGAAATCATTTGGACAAGTGGTGCAACAGAATCCGATAATTTAGCTATCAAAGGCGCAGCGCAATTTTATCAGCGTAAAGGTAAGCATATTATTACCAGTAAAATTGAGCATAAAGCCGTACTTGATACATGTCGACAACTCGAAAGAGAAGGTTTTGAAGTAACGTATTTGGAACCAGACAATCAAGGTGTTGTGAGTCTTGAAAAGATTCAAGCCGCGATACGAGAAGATACAATAGTACTTTCGCTAATGCATGCGAATAATGAAATTGGTACTATTCAAGATATTGAAGCCATTGGCAAATTAACACGTCAAAAAGGCATTATTTTTCATGTTGATGCGGCACAATCGGTTGGTAAAATACCTATTGATATGCAACAAAATGAAATAGATTTGCTCTCCATTTCAGGTCATAAGCTATATGGACCTAAAGGAATTGGCGCGTTATTTGTTCGTCGCAAACCAAGGGTAAGACTCAATCCGCAAATGCATGGTGGTGGACATGAGCGGGGTATGCGCTCAGGAACATTACCCACTCACCAAATTATAGGTTTTGGTGAAGCCTGTCGCTTAGCAAAAGAAGAAATGACTGTAGAAGCCAAACGTATTAAAGCGTTAAAAGATCAATTATGGAATGGTCTCAAAGATATTGAAGAAATCTACTATAATGGCCACCCAACACAATGCTTGCCTGGGATTTTAAATTTAAGTATTAATTATATTGAAGGTGAATCTTTGATAATGGGATTAAAAGATTTGGCACTTTCTTCGGGTTCGGCATGTACCTCAGCCAGCCTTGAACCTTCATATGTTTTACGATCATTAGGCTTAAATGATGAATTGGCACACAGCAGTTTGCGCTTTTCATTGGGGCGTTTTACAACAGAAGATGAAGTGAATCGTGCTATTCAATCTGTTCGCAAAGTGATTTCTCGTCTTCGAGAAATGTCACCTTTATGGGATATGTTCAAAGAAGGCGTCGACCTCAGCACTATCGAATGGGCCGCACATTAGAATTTATTAAAGGGGATTTTGAATGGCTTATAATGAAAAAGTAATCGATCATTACGAAAACCCACGAAATGTGGGTAATTTAGATAAAAACAGCCCCCATGTTGGCACTGGCATGGTCGGTGCGCCTGCTTGTGGTGATGTCATGAAGTTGCAAATTGAGGTGGATGAGACAACCGGCAAAATCCAAAAAGCAGTTTTTAAAACATTTGGGTGTGGTTCCGCCATCGCTTCTAGTTCTTTAGCAACCGAATGGTTGAAGGGGCGAACTTTAGAAGAAGCTGATAAAATAAAGAATACGGATATTGCACAGGAATTGAAGCTTCCGCCCGTGAAAATACACTGTTCGCTATTGGCAGAAGATGCCATTAAAGCAGCTATTAATGATTACCGAGCTAAACATGAACGAATCGAAGATGCAACTACCAACTAATTTACCAGCTTCTGATCCAGGATTGCAAATCACGCAAGCCGCGCTAAATCATATTCGGCGCTCAATCGAAAAAGCAAGCACACCTAAACCGATGGGCGTGCGAGTGGGGGTGAAAAAGGCAGGTTGTTCAGGTTATGAATATGTATTGGAATATGCCTATCCGGAAATGCAAAGAGAAGTTGATTTTGCTTTTAAGCTTGAAAATGTGACAGTGCTTATTGATAAGGAAATTTATTTAAAATTCTTTAAAGGTGGCACGGTGATGGATTTTCGTAAAGAGGGTATCAACGAAGGATTACAATTTGAGAATCCTAATGTTGGTCAGCAGTGCGGTTGTGGGACAAGTTTTACGCTAACAGATGAGTAATAATCAACATGCTTGAAAAAGGCGATTACTTTACTTTGTTTGGTTTGCCGCAAACGTTTACTCAAGATTTGTCTCAAATTAAATCGCGTTATCATCGGTTGCAACAGAAAATGCATCCAGATAATTTTGTGCATGCTACACCCCAGGAAAAGCGTATTGCAGTTGAATTTGCAGCAACAATTAATGAAGCATACCGTACATTGATAACGCCATTAAAAAGAGCAATTTACTTACTTAAAGTTCGCGGCGTTGATATTCAATCAGAAACGGATACCAATATGCCGATTGAGTTTTTAATGCAGCAAATGGAAATGCGTGAACGCCTAGCAGATGGCGAGGTCCTGCAAGTAAAAGAAGAAGTGCGTGCAAAGTTGATGGAAAGTGAAGCTAAATTGAGTGAATTATTAGATGCACAAAATACCCCATTACCTTTAGCACGAGAAGAAGTGCGAAAAATGTTATTTTATGTCCGGTTAAATGAAGAAATCATTGAAAAAGATCAATCATGAGTTAAGCATGCCATTATTACAAATTCAAAATCCAAAAGAAATAAAACAAAAACCACCAGCCATTGGCATTGATTTAGGCACGACACATTCATTAGTAGCCTGTGATATCAATGGACAAATACAAGTCATTCCTGATGATAAAGGGCATGTTTTATTACCTTCAGTAGTACGCTATTTACCCAAAGGGGATGTTCTCGTTGGCAATGAAGCAAAAGCGCACTTTGCCCAAGATCCTCATAATACAATCGTTTCAGTGAAAAGATTAATGGGCCGAAGTCCCAGTGATGTGCTTGCGCTCCCTCATTCTCTTGATTATCAATTTGTCGACACTAAAGCATCATTTTGTGAGCTAGTCACCATTGCTGGAAAAGTAAATCCAATTGAAGTTTCTGCACAAATATTAAAGAAACTGATGAAACAAGCTCATCATATTGATAAAGATATCCATGAGGCAGTGATTACTGTTCCTGCCTATTTTGATGATGCACAACGACAAGCTACCAAAGATGCTGCGCGCATTGCGGGTATCAAAGTTTTACGATTACTGAATGAGCCCACTGCTGCGGCCATTGCTTATGGTTTAGATAGGCATGCACAGGGGAATTGCCTTATATTTGATTTAGGTGGTGGAACCTTTGATGTTTCTTTGCTGCAATTATCTCAAGGTGTTTTTCAGGTATTAGCAACCGGGGGAGACACCGCATGTGGTGGTGATGATATTGATCATTTGATTGCACATTGGGCGTTGAATCAATTAAATCTTAGCAATCAAGATATTCATTACTCTGAAGTTGTTGTTAAAGCAAGAGTTGCCAAAGAAGACTTAACGTTACAGTCATCAAGCATCATTACACTTAAAGACAAGCAATGTACTTTGACGGTTTCAATATTAAATGAGTTAATTACGCCGTTAGTGAATAAGACATTAGCAATTTGTCAACGTGTACTAAAAGATGCAGCTGTCATGATTAGCGACATTGATCATGTTGTTCTTGTGGGGGGGATGACACGTACGCCATTTATTCGCGAGAAAGTTGCTCAATTTTTTAATCAGGCGCCGTTAACAGATATTGATCCTGATAAAGTGGTTGCCATTGGTGCTGCTATTTCTGCCAGCATTTTGTCAGGCCATCGCGTTGATAACAATATGTTGTTATTAGATGTTGTCCCCTTGTCATTAGGAATTGAAATGATGGGTGGCGTTGTTGAGAAAATATTAATGCGTAATACGCCTATTCCTGCCACTGCCACGCAAACCTTTACTACCAGCGTTGATGGACAAAATGGATTAAGCTTGCATCTTGTGCAAGGAGAACGTGAGTTGGCTAAAGATTGCCGATCGCTCGCTCATTTTGATTTATCTGGGTTTCCTGCAATGCCTGCGGGTAAAGCGCGCATTGATGTCACCTTTCGAATTGATACCGATGGTTTATTAGAAATTGAAGCTATTGAAGCCTCCGGTGTCAAAAGTAAGATTTGCGTCAAACCCAGTTATGGTTTAACAGATGAGGCAGTAACAGCGTTGATTGAATCATCAATTACTAATGCTGAAGAAGATATTGCTAACAGAAAATTATATGAGCGAATGACTGAGGCAAATCAATTGTTAATGAGTCTTGATAAGGCGCTTGGAACAGATAGTGCACTGTTGTCTTCTATTAAACTAGAAGAAATAATCCAAGCAAAAGCAGCATTATTACAATCGCTGGATAGTAAAGATGTAAAAAAGATTAATATTGCCTTGGAAGCACTTGAAAACAAAACGCAGGAATTTGCAGAATTACGTTTAAATACCATTTTATCGCAAGCACTGATGGGCAAATCCATCAGTGATATAGAGAATAGTTTAGTATGACGAAAATTACTTTTTTGCCGCATGCCGAAGTTTGCCCCGAAGGCAAGACGATAGAAGTGTCACCTGGTCAATCTATTCTCGATGCTGCATTATCTCATGGAATTGATATAGAGCATGCTTGTGAAAAATCCTGTGCGTGTACAACTTGTCATGTGATTGTGCGTAAAGGCTATGATTCTCTTAATGAAGCTGAAGAGCGCGAAGAAGATTTATTAGATAAAGCCTGGGGATTAGAGCCACAATCTCGTCTTAGTTGTCAGGCCATTGTTGATGATGAAGATTTGGAAATTGAAATACCAAGGTACACCATTAATCAGGTATCGGAGAAACGTTAATGTCATATCAGTGGACAGATATTCAAAATATTGCGCAAGACTTGGCAGAACAACATCCAGATGTCGATCCACAAATGGTTCGATTTACCGATTTACATCGATGGGTGTGTGAATTGCCTGATTTTAAAGACGATGCTAAAAAAAGTAATGAAAAAATACTAGAAGCGATACAAGCAGCTTGGATGGAAGAGGTGGCAGAATAGGGAATGATGAGGGTACCTCGACCCTCCCTTACATCAGACCTTCTTAATAAACCTTGCCTAAGGTATAATTACGTAGCTTAATATTATTAGTTGGATTAATGACCTGGAGATATAAGAATGGCTGTTGAGCGTACATTATCAATTATCAAGCCCGATGCAGTAGCAAAAAATAACATCGGTGAAATCATTGCCCGCTTTGAAAAAGCAGGCTTGCGCGTTATCGCTGCTAAAATGATGCAGCTTTCCCGTGAACAAGCTGAAGGCTTTTATGAAGTACATAAAGCGCGTCCGTTTTTTAAAGATTTAGTTACTTTTATGATGAGCGGCCCTGTACTTGTGCAAGTACTTGAAGGCGATAATGCCATTGTTAAAAACCGTGATGTGATGGGTGCAACGAATCCTAAAGATGCAGCTCCAGGTACGATTCGTGCCGATTTTGCTGTTTCAATTGATGAAAATGCGGTTCATGGATCGGACGCGCCTGAAACGGCAGCGAACGAAATTAAATTCTTCTTTAAAGATAATGAATTATGTCAACGGACACGCTAGACAATCCTAAAATTAACCTTTTAGGGTTAGATCTCAAGGCGCTCACCCAAACCATGGTAGATTTGGGTGAGAAGCCTTTTCGTGCGCAACAGATTTTGAAATGGATCCATTTTCATTCAAGCGATGATTTTAATGAAATGACCAATTTGAGCAAAGATCTGCGTCATAAGTTAATTGAAAAATGTGAGATTAAAGCACCCACTGTATTAAGTGAACATCTTGCAAAAGATGGTACCAGAAAATGGTTATTCACTGTGCAAGGGGGAAGTGCCGTTGAAACAGTTTATATTCCTGAGCCAGAAAGAGCGACGCTTTGTATTTCCTCTCAAGTAGGTTGTGCTTTAAATTGCAGTTTTTGTCATACTGCACAACAAGGATTTCAACGTAATCTGACCTCAGCTGAAGTCATCGGTCAATTATGGTATGTGGTAAAAACCCTTAAAAAAGAAGGCGTATTCAAAGCAATTGATAGGCCAGTGACCAATGTTGTGATGATGGGGATGGGTGAGCCGCTACTCAATTTTGATAATGTTGTTATGGCTATTAATCTGATGTTAGATGATTTAGCGTATGGATTATCTAAACGACGTGTCACGTTAAGTACTTCAGGTGTCGTACCAGGAATTGATAATCTCGCAAAAGTCACCGACATTGCATTAGCAGTTTCTTTGCATGCTCCGAATGATACTTTACGTACAGAGCTTGTGCCTATCAATAAAAAGTATCCTATTCAAGTGCTGCTTGAAGCTTGTAAGCGTTATTTAAAGGATGATAAACGCCGACGGATTACCATGGAATATGTCATGCTAAAAGGGATTAACGACAAACCTGAGCATGCCTATGAATTAATCAGAGTGTTAAAAGATGTACCCTCAAAAGTTAATTTAATTCCATTTAATCCTTTTTTTGGTACAAAATACGAACGATCGGATGAAAAAACAATTAATCATTTTCAAGATATATTAATGGAAGCGGGTCTTGTCACGATGAAGCGCAAAACTCGTGGCGACGATATTGATGCTGCCTGTGGTCAATTAGCAGGTAAAGTACAAGACAGAACCCAACGCAGCTTAAAATTTAAGCAAAGTATTGAACTGAATTCAAAAACTGAGAATATTCAGCAGATGTAAAAAGGAAGAGGATAGATTTATGAAAAAAGGGAAATTTTTCATTATAGCAACCTTCGCTGTGCTAAGTGCCTGTTCTCAAAACCCTAAAAAAGAACAAAAATCAAAAGATAACCTTTCGGCAAGTAGTTTGTATGAATTGCCGCGTTCTGTTGATTATTCAAAAGCAGCGAGAGTGAATCTTGAATTAGGTTTGAATTATTTAAAGCAAGATCAAATCTCTCGTGCTAAATCAAAGTTTATTCGCGCGAAAGAACTTGCCCCTAATTTATCAGATGTGCATTATTCTTATGGTTATTTTTTAGAACGCGTCGGTGAGAATGAGGAAGCTGAAAAATCTTACTTAAAAGCGATTAGTCTTAATGCAAAAGGTGGCAATGAACACAATATGTATGGGGCTTTTTTATGCCGTCAACATAAATTCAAACAAGCCGAAAAAGAATTTCTTAAAGCAATGGATGATCCGAACTTTAATTTAGCTGCAGAAACTTATGAAAATGCAGGTCTTTGTGTGCTTCAAGTACCAGATATGGCAAAAGCAGCAGAATATTTTGAAAAATCACTTCGCTATGATTCTAACCGACCTAGTGCTTTATTAGAGATGGCTATATTGAAATTTAGGGAAGGAAAATTTGCTGATTCAAAAGAATATCATTCTCGATATGTGAAATTATCCAAACCGAATGCACGTTCATTGTTATTGGGACTTGAGATAGCCAAGCATTTTGGAGATAAAAATCAAGCTGAAAGTAATAAAGTTATACTCAATGCCCAATATCCAAATGCAAAAATAACAGATTTATTTGGACATAAAAGCTAATTTATTCTTTTTGCTTTTTCGGCTGCTCTTGTTCTGATTTGCTCTTTTTTGTTTTTTTTGGTTTTGGTGTTGCTTCTTCTTCCTCTTCATGGGGAATGAAGAAGCTCATCGCATAGACATCAGCCAATGCTTTTGCGGCCTCCATGCGTATATCAAACAAAAACTTTCCAGGATTAGTTTTGCTAGCATAGAATTCGCCAATCTCGTTATCGCGCATATCAACTTGCCCTTTGATAAATTGAAGTAACTCGATACATTTGGCTCGTGATATGCCATTGGGTACATTTTCAAGCTGAATGGGAAATTTAAGATTATCTGGAAGATATTTCAGTTCTATGCCAAGTTGTTCAGACACTTCTTTAAAGAACGCCTCCAGTGGGCCGGGATCAAAACTCTGCGCCATTTTGTTATCAACACCTTTTTCGTTGTTCACCATATTATTTATCGAGACACATCATTAAAACCTTAAGTCTCTATTAAAGATTTTAGTCGATAAGCCGAAAAACAATACGAGGATGCTTGTTAACGTATACAGGAGGCCGTGCTCAGCTCTAAGCCAAAGCACTGGATATAATTCATGAAAAGCAAAATACATTTTTCAATTCTCATTCTCTTATCCAGCAGTTTATTATTTGGTTGTCAACGCGCAGGTGAAAAAGAAACGGCAGGGACTGTGATTGGTGCCGTTGCAGGTGGTGTTGTCGGTGCGCAGTTTGGGCATGGCGCAGGCAGAGTCGTAGGTGCTGCAGTAGGTGCAGTGGTGGGTGGTCTTTTCGGTAATGCTGTTGGTAAAAGCATGGAAGAAGAGGACATCAAAGAAGCCAATCGTGCTTTTGCAACAGCAACCAGAGCGCCCGTAGGACAAACCATTTATTGGAATAATTCTCGCACTGGTAATTGGGGTTATTATCGCCCAATTCGAGATGGTCATCGTCGCTTTGACGGACTTTATTGCCGTGAATTTGTAACTAACGCGACTATCAATGGTCGAACTGAAAGAGTGTATGGTACCGCTTGTCGTCATCCTAATGGCACATGGGAAGCTATCTAACATAATATTTTTCTCTATTCAGAAGGGATCCACTCCCTTCTGAACCCCTTCTTCCTTTCTCTAAACCCCTAAAATTGGTAAAGTATGCGCTACCATATTTCCCCAAGGGTTTTTCCATGTCGCTCGGTCTAAAAGTCGTCAAAGGGATGAAAGATATTCTGCCAGATGAAATACCCGGTTGGTATTTTGTCGAAGAGCATCTGAAATCTATCGCATTAGCCTACGGCTATCAAGAAATTCGTATGCCAATTTTGGAGCAAACTGAGCTTTTTAAGCGAGCAATTGGCGAAGTGACGGATATTGTTGAAAAGGAAATGTACACCTTTACGGACAAGGGGGGAGAAAGCCTCACCATGCGTCCTGAAGGCACAGCGCAAAGTGTGCGTTTAGCCTTAGAAAATAGCTTATTACGTAATCAATCGCAGCGTTTGTGGTATATGGGGCCGATGTTTCGCCGGGAAAATCCACAAAAAGGTCGCTATCGTCAATTCTATCAATTCGGGATTGAAGCCTTTGGTTTAGAAGGCCCGGATGTAGATGTTGAACAAATCCTCATGATGGCAAGATTATGGCGTAATGTGGGCCTAAGTGATAAGATAGTCCTCAAGCTAAATTCATTGGGGACTATTCAAGAAAGAGCTAAATATAGAGAAGCGCTCATTGAATATTACAAGAAATTTGCACGAGATATAGGTGCTAAAGATAAAAAATTAATGCTTGATGAAGATAGTCAACGTCGATTACTCACCAATCCAATGCGAATATTGGATAGCAAAAATCCCGAAGTGATAGAAATTAATAAAGATGCACCTATCTTGTTAGATTTCTTAGGAACAGAATCAAAGCATCACTTTGAAACCATTCAAGCGATGTTAAAAGATTTGGGTGTAGCTTTTGAAGTTGACTCACGCATTGTACGTGGCTTGGATTATTACACTCACACTGTGTATGAATGGGTAACAACCCATCTTGGTTCTCAAGGCACTGTATGTGCAGGTGGCAGATATAATGGTCTGGTTAGTTTAATGGGTGGACCAGAAACACCATCGGTTGGTTTTGCTTTAGGGATGGAAAGATTGTTGATGTTATTACAAGACAATCAATTAATTCCTGCAAAATCTGTTATAGATATTTATATCGTGGGAGTGGGCGAAAAAGGTGAACGAAAAGCGATGTCGTTTGCCGAGGAAATTCGCCAGCAATTTCCCACATTACATGTATTAAACAATTGTGGCGGTGGCAGTTTTAAAAGCCAATTTAAACGTGCCGATAAAAGTGGCGCCAAGTTTGCTTTTATTTTAGGCGACGATGAAGTGGCAAATAATCAGGTCACCATTAAATCACTACGAGAAGAGATACCACAGCAAACAAAATCACAAGAAGAAGCGTTAGCATTTTTGAAAGATTGTTTTATCTAAAGATTTATAAAAAAGGGTAATAATCCATGGACGTCTATGCAACAGAAGAACAACAAGTCGAAGCCATTAAAAAATGGTTTAATAAATATGGTGGTCATATTTCTTGGACGATAATTATTGTCTCTTTAATAGCATCAGGTGTGATGTATTGGCGTCATCATCAAGAAGTGGTAAGAGAACAAGCTTCCGAACAATATATGGCGCTATTGGATGCATTAGATAAGAAAGATAACGATACCATTAATAGCAAGGCGGACATTATATTGAATCAATATGCAGGCTCTCCTTATGCTCAATTGGCTGAATTGGTTCTTGCATATGAAGCCGTTGAAAAAAAAGAATACGATAAAAGTGAAAAGCAATTAGATTGGGTTGTGCATCAAGGTAAAATCGACGATTTTCAGATTATTGCCAAGCTTCGTCTAATGCGTTTATTGATAGCGCAAGATAAATTGGATGAAGCCATGAAATTATATGATGAGAAAAATGCAGATGGATTTTTAACTTTAATGGCAGAGTTAAAAGGAGACATTCTGTTAAAGAAAAAAGATATTGAAGGTGCTAAAAAAGCTTACTTGTTGGCTTATTCATCGGCACCTGAAGAAGGCATGCATGGGCCTTTGCTAAAAATGAAAATGGAAGAATTAGGTATTGATATTGATATGAACGCGAAAGAAAAAGAGGCAGCAACGTTATGATAAAGCAGTTAGTAAAAAGTAGTATTAAGGTGCTGGTTGCGGGCCTCATCGTGGCGAATATATCTGGTTGTGGACAAAGTCCGGTTCGTAATCCGTTTGCGGGTCGCCAAGAACCTAAACTTGGGGCATTACCCCCAGTTTCTGTTGAAAAATCAACGCAGCATGCAAAAGTTGCATGGACTTCTAATGCACTAGCAAAACAACAACGATTTACAAAATTAATTCCTTATGTCAGTGGCAATACCGTCTTTGCTGCAGATCATACTGGTAAAGTTGTGGCGCTAGATGGTAAAAGCGGTAAAAAGCGTTGGAGTTCAAATACAGCTCAAAAATTTACTTCTGGACCAACGTTAGTTGATCAGCAGCTTTTATTGGCAACCTCTGATGCTAAAGTTGTGGCATTGGATGCTTCAAATGGACATCAACTCTGGGAATCTAAAGTATCCAGTGAAGTATTGGCTTCTCCAGCGGGAAAAAATGGTATTGTATTAGTTCATTCCATTGATGGCTCTGTTAATGCTTTAGATAGTAAAAATGGCGAAAAATTATGGAGTGTTAATCAATCGACACCTTCATTGACGTTACGTTTTAGTAGCGCTCCTGCCATTGTAGGCGATAAGGTATTAGTGGGTTTTGCCTCTGGAAAATTGCTTGCTTTAAATCTTCATAGCGGTTTGATTGAATGGGATAGAATTATTACGTTGCCTCATGGTCGTTCTGAATTGCAACGTATGGTCGATATTAGTGCCGATCCTATTGTAGTTGAAGATACTATCTATGTTATTACCTATCAAGGAAAGCTTGCTGCAGTAAATATATCTTCTGGTAATTTACTATGGGAGCGTGAAGTATCCTCTTATCAAAATATGGCGATTGCAAACGACTTGCTCTTTGTGACGGATAATGATCATTGCTTATGGGCAATTGATAGAAACACCGGTGCAACTCATTGGAAACAAAAAGCGCTTGCAGAGCGCTATATTACAGGGCCTGCAGTGGTAGATGGTACGGTTGCTGTTGCAGATAGGGGTGGTTATGTCCATTTCTTATCAACTGAAAAAGGTCATATCGTTAATCGTTTACATTTATCTGGCAAAATTTATCAAGGCCCTCTTGCTTTAGGTAATGAGTTGATTGTGAACGCTCATAGCGGAAAAGTGGCTGCCATCAAAGTAGACCATTCAGGAAGCGTTTTATGATCCCAGTTTTTGCGATAATCGGTAGACCGAATGTTGGTAAATCTACCCTTTTTAATCGCTTAACGCATTCCCAGCAAGCATTAGTGGTTGATCAACCTGGCGTGACTCGTGACCGTCAATTTGGTCAAGGATACATCGATGATAATCACTATATTGTCATTGATTCTGGCGGTATTGGAGAAAATGCAGAATCAGAAATTGACCATGCTATGATTAAGCAAGCACGTCTTGCCATGGTAGAGGCTGATATTATTTTCTTTGTTGTGGATGGTAGACAAGGTCTCACTAGTATCGATAAAGAAATTGCCAAAGAATTACGCAAGCAGTCAAAGCCTGTATTTTTGGTTATCAATAAAACAGATGGTATTGATAGCCAAATTGCGAAAAGCGATTTCTATCAATTAGGTTTTAAGCAAATTTGTCCGATTGCAGCCAGTCATAATCGAGGTATTAATGATCTGTTATTGGAAGCTTTTGACTCTATACCCAAGCAAGAAGAGATTATTGAACCTATTGATGAGATAGATAGTAAAACCCCCAAAGTCGCGATTATCGGTAGACCAAACGTTGGTAAATCAACACTGGTAAATCGTATGTTAGGGGAAGAACGCGTTATTGTTTGTGATATGCCAGGGACAACAAGAGATAGCATCCATATCAATATGCAGCGTATGGGTAAATCTTATACCCTGATTGATACTGCTGGCGTACGCAAAAAGAAAAATGTCACTGACGTGGTTGAAAAATTTTCTGCTATCAAAACACTACAAGCCATCAAAGACGCCAATGTGGTTTTATTAATATTTGATGCGCGTATTGGTTTAACCGATCAAGATCTTTCACTGATTAGCTTTACTGTGGATGCGGGCAAATGTTTAATCATTTGTGCTAATAAATGGGATGGGATGGACGCGGACGATCGTGAACAAGTGAAAACACAATTAGGTTACAAATTAAAATTCGCTGATTTTGCGCCCATTCATTATATTTCTGCATTACATGGTACGGGGGTGGGTGATGTATTTAAAGTCATCGATAAAGTATACAAAAGCGCAATGACGTTGATGAATACAACCGATTTAACTGCGTTGCTGGAAAGTGCCATTGAAGCGCATCAACCACCCTTAGTACGTGGTAAGCGTATTAAATTGCGTTATGCCCATTGTGGTGGCCACAATCCGCCAACCATTGTAATTCATGGCAATCAAACGGATGCTATTCCTCCAAGTTATGAAAAATATCTCGCCAATTATTTTATCAAAGCTTTAAAATTGGTAGGTACACCTGTCAAATTGATTTGTAAATCTGGCGATAATCCTTATGCGGGTAAGCGTAATATTCTCACTAAACGACAAATTCATAAACGTAAACGTTTAATGAAGCACGTTAAAAAGGGCTGATCTTGTTCTCTCTGCCGCAAGTGGTAGAGGGGACATTTTAGCTTTGTTGACTATCCCTTTTTCTATTTTTTTCCACCTTTTTGCAATTTATACCCAAATATCTTTATTGACGACCAATGGTTTTGCATGTCATAAATTTCTTGACAACCTTTGTTAGTTAGTTTAATATCGCCGCAATTTGCATAAATTAATTATAGGTGGTAGTACACTATGTCAACTAAAGGCCCCAAAAAACATAAAGCAAAAAAATCTATTGAATTTCTTATCCCCGCAAATCATCGCCATGAATTTATTGATGATATTATTTCTCAAATAACCGAAGAAACTATTCAAACGACAGGTACAGTTTTTAAATTAAAAGCTAAAAATTCTGATATTACCTACCATATTATTGTTTCTAAAAATTCAACGACAGGTGAAATTGAATATCACGCATACGATCCCAAATTCGAGAAATTAAAGCTCGGCAAAGGGGCGCAAGGCGAAGTTGTCATTGCTCAGAATTTAATAACAGGAGCATTAGTGGCTGTTAAATGTCAGCAAACCTATGGATTTAACGACGAAGTTACAAGAGAAAGAGAAAACCTCTTACGCGTTAAGCAATTAATTGGTACCGCTGTTGATGAAGAAAGTATTGAATATACTATTATGGAATATAACAGAGGGTATAATTTGCTTGATAAGCTTTATAATAAAGATAAAACAAAAGATCGTGAATCAGTTGAATATTTTAGTAAAAAAGAACTGAATTTTATAGAAAAGGCAGAATTAATTTGTTTAACTTTAGAAGCTATTATCTGGTTACATGAAGACATTGGTATTGTTCATCGAGATATTAAACCAGATAACCTTATTTTGCTCGAACGCTTGAGAGGAAATAAATTAAAATTTGTCGATTTTGGTAGTGCAATTGATCCGAAAACGATGACGGCCAAAAATATTGCAATCTTCAAACAATTTGTCGGTACTTTTGGTTATGCACCTCCTGAATTAAATGTGGAACAAAGTAAAAGAGAACCTTATAGCTTTGCAAGTGATATTTTTGCATTAGGTATTGTTATTGCCGAGATATTAACTTGCCATAATTATCAAGCAGCGCTAAGAACGCATAGGTTAAAGCAACAGGGTAGTGATACTTCTGAAGAATTATCATTAGATGACATTAAAAAAATGATGCCAGATGCTTTTAAATGTGAAAATTTACGTGTGCTTCCAAGTGAACAAAAACTATTAGAGGAACTTTTAGCTTTAATATCACTTTGTACAAATACAACTATAGAATTTCGTCCATCGATTGATAATGTAAAGAAATATCTACCTTCGCTTGTTCGCAAAATTGATCAATTAAAGATGACACAGCTAGAATCAGCAGAAGATAGATTCGCGAAATATAAACAGTTAAAACGACAAAATTCTGTATTATTGCTAAGTGATGCTCAATTAGCAACACCACAAGTTGAAGAAAAAGGAGTGACATTTGAAAAGCAAGCTGAGGAAAAAGAAAAATCTGCTAAAAAATCAAGCACGAAAACAAAATCTAAAAGGGAACATCTTAAACGCTCATCTTCAGTCAGCAAATTAAAAGATAAAGTAAAAAAATCTTGTCAATCAGAACCTGAAAAATTTATTGTAACAACAGAACCAAAATGCAAAACGTCTGAAAAGTTGGATGAAGAAAAATTGAAAAAAAGAAGCATGAGTTCAGCATCTGCTGCGCAGATAAGAAAATCGAAATCAAAAACAGGAACAAATCATGGTGATATATTGCTTTCTTCTGTATTAGAAGAATCTATACCTTCAGATGATGATGTCTTAGATAAAATGAAGCAGTTGAGTTTAAACGAAGTTAAATCAAACGTTCCTTCGCTTATATCTGGAAATATTCCACCAGCATTTCAAGTTTTTCCAAGTATAGAATCAGATCCTGAAGTCATTAATGCATCGTTAGGTATGCTTTCACAAAGACTTTCTACAACCCAATATGCGCTTACACAATCTGCAAGTGCAAGTGATGCCGTAGCAATTGAATTGCAGCCGAAAGATAAAATGATTCTTGCTGTATTTCGTCAAAAACTTGAACATGTCAGACAAACTTCTAGTGATAAAAAAGCTTTTCGACAAAGTTTAACTGAGCTTGATTCACTTTCAAGTTTGGCTCAAAAAGGCTCAGCGCTTGATGACCAAGCAACAGCGGTAAAATCTACTTGTGCGAAATTGTTAAAGAAAAGTAAGGATTAATTATGTCTCTTCAAGCACAACTTGAACAACTTTGCGAAAATTTTCTTACTGAAAAAGAGAATGACATTCTTCTCAATGAAGAAGTTGCAAATAGTATTATATTATTATTGGATAATGAAGATGCTTCGCAATTAAATTTTAATGCAAAGTTAAAATTTGGTCAGGGTATTACAATTTTAAATTTATTCGCAGTTATTGCTCTGGATTTTGAAGATGATACTTTTTTGTCGAAAGTTTTGAAAACTGCTGATTTAAAAAAATTAAAATTTAACATCAAAACACCGTCTGGGTATTATGAGGGAGCAACTGTTTTATGGATCTTGGGTTTTATGGCTGCTCAAGATAAACCAGAATTATTAACTTATGTTTTAAAAAATGTTCCCTTTAACAGGCTGCGCTTTAATACTAATAAAAATCAAGGAGAATTTGATGGCGTCACACCATTATGGTGGATAGTGTCGGCTTTAGTTCGAGGAATAGATGAGCCGCTTGAACTTGTTTTAAATAATTCAGATATTAGTAAGCTAAATTTTAATGCTAGTATGAAAATAGGGGCTTTTAAAAATGTCTCTTCTATTTGGTGGCTTGCACTAGGGGCTAAGCTCAATTTCCCTCATCCATTAGAATACTTGTTTTTGTTTTCAGATATATCACAAATAGACTTTAATCTAGCTCCCACTGAGTTTGATGAGCATAATGGTCAATCCGTATTATGCCTAATCGTTGAAGCTGCTTTATCAGGACATCCTGTAGCATTTGCCAGGGTATTAGATGATGTAGACTTTTCAAAACTTGATTTTACAAAAACTTTACAAGATGGAGATAATGCAGGTAAATCAATTAAGGATCTTATTCGCGGAACACCATGGGAAGCAAAAGTAGAACTGAAAGATAAATTACTGCAAGCGAGAAATTTATATCGAGATACTCTTCTTGCAGGCAATCAAGATTTTTCTTCCCTTGAATCTTTTATAAGCAATATCGTTTTACCAGTTCATGATGCAGCTTTTAAAATTGATCCGGTATTTGCATCCTATCACTTCGCTATGTTTTTCTATGATATTGGCGATATGGAAAAGTTTGAATTCTATGCCAAACAAATTCCTGTCAATTCTGAGCGATATCAAGAAGTAATTTATATGCTAGCCAATGAGCGTTTTATGGCAAAGCAAGAAAATCCTTTAGATATGAAAAAACGCGAGGATGATCTTATTGCTGCATTTGCGATAGCTTTAGATTTAAATTCTTTAGGTCAACCTTTAAGACAAAATATTGGCTACAGTTATATTTATGGTGACAATGCTGGAATACCTTCTGGTATGCCACATGATGAATTATTAGATTGCATTAAAGGTGATAAACAAACTTGTATATTGGCTTTAAAAAATTTAAAAGAAAAAAGAGAACTAGAAGAAAAACTTAAAGCTAAAGAAGCAAAAATAAGTGAACTTGAGCAAAAATTAAAGCAAAAGATAAAGATATGCTCAATTTTATAGAGAGAGTGTTCACTGAACTGTGTCAGTCTGAAGTAAAAAATTCTGTCACTGCGAGAAGCTCTTAGCGACGAAGCAGTCCAGATTTGGATCGCCACGGTCGCTACGCTCTCTCGCGATGACGTAAGCCGTGGGGTGCTATCTCAGAGGCAGTTGTAACCTACCCTCAAAATGCAGGTCTAGCTGGCTGATGGTTAATGCCCAGTTGTGGAGCGGTTGGTCCCAGCGAAGAGTGTGATGATACAGGATTATTGACTGATTATTTCTTTAACAGTGCTAATAAATGTTCCTTGACCCAACTGTATTCTCACATCGTGTTCTATTTTTAAATCTTTTGTGTCGACAACAACATTACCTTCCAATGTCGTGACGATGGCATAGCCTCGCGCTAATGTTGCTAAAGGGCTTACGGTATGTAATTTTGCACTCGCTATAGAGAGAGAGTTTTTATATCGTTGCAAGGTATTGGTCATTAATAGCGCTAATCTAGCTTGTAGATGTGTAACATGAATAAGAGTTTGTTGAATGGTTTTGCCAGGATGGATTAATTGCTTTTCCAGACTATCAATCTTTTGTGCATGATGTTGCAAAATGCGCAGTATTGCTTGTATCAGCCGTAATTTCTTTTGCTCAAATATACGGATTATTTCTATCGTATCTGGCGTGACAGTTTCAGCAGCGGCAGAAGGTGTAGGTGCACGCAAATCTGCCACAAAGTCCGCAATGGTAAAATCGATTTCATGTCCAATCCCAGTCACAATTGGAATAGTACTATCAAAGATAACTCTTGCTAGCTGTTCATCATTAAAACACCATAAATCTTCTAGGCTACCGCCGCCTCTTGCCAGAATGAGTACCTCTGCCGTTTGATGTTTGTTGGCTAATTTTATGGCTTTAATAATATCTTTTGCCGCTGTTTTGCCTTGCACTTGGGTATGATAAATGGTGATAGGCGCAATTGGGTAACGGCGCTTTAAAACACTTAAAATATCTTGGATGGCAGCCCCAGTATGTGAAGTGATGACGCCGATATGTTTGGGGAATGGTGGAAAAGGCTTCTTATGGCTTTGTTCAAATAAGCCCTCAGCCTGCAATTTGGCTTTTAATGCTTCAAAAGCTTGTTGTAATTTGCCAAGCCCCCATTCTTCCATATGAGTAATAATCAGCTGATAATCGCCACGAGGTTCATATAAACTAACATTAGCTCGTACAAGGACTTCCATCCCGTCGGCCGGTGTAAATTTTAAACGGTGATTGCTGCCTTTAAACATGGCGCAACGAACCTGAGCATGCTCATCTTTGAGGGTGAAGTAGATATGGCCTGAACGTGGTAGGGCAACATTAGAAAGTTCCCCCTTTACCCAGACAAGTTTTAAGGCTTCTTCTAGCAATTCGCGAGCTGTTTGGTTTAGCTGCGCAACTGTGAATATCTCTTTATCGTTGTTATCCATCAGAGTGTGCATACACAGGCCTTTCCTTTCAATAGAAGAATAAGTTAAAATATGCGATTATTTTTTTACTTTAAGGGTAGCAGATATGCGGATAATTGAAGATGCGCTCACTTTTGATGACGTCCTGCTGGTGCCTGCCCATTCAGCTATTTTACCAAAAGATGCTGACTTGAAAACTCGCCTCACACGAACAATACAGCTTAACATTCCTTTAGTCTCGTCTGCAATGGATACGGTTACCGAAGCGAAACTTGCCATCGCTTTAGCTCAAGAAGGCGGTATCGGTATTATCCATAAAAATATGTCAATTGAGCTGCAGGCTGAAGAAATACGTAAAGTAAAGAAGTTTGAAAGTGGTGTGGTGAAAAATCCTATCACGGTTAAGCCTACGACTCGCATTGGTGAATTACTTCGTCTTGCTGAGGCACATGGTATTTCAGGGGTGCCTGTTGTCAGTGATCAAGAGGAATTGGTTGGGATTGTTACTCACCGTGATTGGCGCTTTGAAAATGATTTGAATTTACCTGTTGCTCGCATTATGACCCCTAAAGAACGTCTAGTAACTGTTCTTGAAGGCACAGGAATGGAAGAGGTTATTGGATTATTTCGTGAACATCGTTTAGAGAAAATATTAATCGTGAATGACCGCTTCCAATTGCGCGGTTTGATTACAGTAAAAGATTTGCAAAAAGCCAAAGACAAACCTCTTTCTTGTAAAGATGAGTCTGGTCGTTTATGTGTGGGCGCGGCCATCAGTACTGGAAAGGAAACAGATGAAAGAGCTTCAGCTTTAGTAGAAGCTGGGGTCGATGTATTAGTTGTTGATACGGCGCATGGACATTCGCAGGGTGTGATTGAACGTGTACGTTGGGTCAAGAAGCATTTTCCTGATGTACAAGTCATTGCCGGTAATGTTGCCACCGCAGACGGTGCTTTAGCGTTAGTGGAAGCGGGGGCTGATGCTGTAAAAGTAGGAATTGGTCCTGGTTCAATTTGCACCACGCGGATTGTTGCAGGCGTGGGTGTGCCGCAAATTACAGCCATCTATAATGTTGCCAATGCTCTAGCGAAAAAGTGTATTCCTGTGATTGCCGATGGTGGTGTACGTTACTCAGGAGATATAGCAAAAGCACTTGCTGCTGGCGCTTCTTCTGTGATGGTGGGTAGTTTATTAGCTGGTACTGACGAAGCTCCCGGTGAAACTATTTTATATCAAGGTCGTTCTTATAAGTCCTATCGTGGAATGGGATCATTAGGTGCCATGGCGCAGCGTCAAGGATCAAGCGATCGCTATTTCCAATCTTTTGAACAAGGTGAAGAAAAATTAGTACCTGAAGGTATCGAAGGACGAGTTCCTTATAAAGGAAGCATGTTAAATGTTGTTCATCAATTAATGGGTGGATTACGTTCAAGCATGGGTTATACCGGTGTTTCCAATATTGATGCTTTACGTACCGAAACGCAATTTGTACGCATTACCAATGCAGGTATTCGTGAAAGCCATGTTCATGATGTTACAATCACTAAAGAACCCCCAAATTATCGCGCTGATTAAGAGTAATTAAGATGTCAACTGTTTCGCAGCATAAGATCCTCATTCTTGATTTTGGTTCGCAGTATTCACAATTAATAGCAAGACGTGTTCGAGATGCAGGTGTTTATTGTGAAATGCATGCTTTTGATTGGTCTGTAGAAAACATTAAAGCCTTTGCTCCCACAGGCATTATTTTATCAGGTGGCCCTGAATCGGTTCATCTTGAAGATACGCCTCGTATTGCTCAAATTATATTCGATTTGCAGTGCCCACTATTAGGGATCTGTTATGGTATGCAAGCCATGGCACATCAATTAGGGGGAAAAGTTGCGCCATCGGGGAAAAGAGAATACGGTCATGCCCAAATAACAGTAACTCATTCTAATGCGTTATTTGATGACATGAAAGCGCTTGATGTGTGGATGAGCCATGGTGATAAAGTTGTCGAGATACCTGCAGGGTTTAAAATAGTTGCTTCCAGTCAGAATGCCCCAATTGCTGCAATGGCCGATGAACAACGTCACTATTATGGTTTACAGTTTCATCCTGAAGTAACTCATACTCATCACGGCCAAACGCTGATCGAACGCTTTTTGTTTGATATTTGCCATGTCAAAGCAGATTGGACACCGATTAATATTATTGAACAATCGGTTAAAGAAATTAAAGAACAAGTTGGCAATGATCAAGTATTACTGGGATTATCAGGCGGTGTTGATTCAGCCGTGGCTGCTGCGCTGATTCATCGCGCTATCGGTAATCAATTAACCTGCGTATTTGTTGATAATGGTTTGCTGCGTTTAAATGAAGCAGAACAAGTGATGGCAACTTTTGCAGAACATATGGGTGTCAAAGTTGTTCATGTCAATGCTGCGCAAGTTTTTTATGAAGCCTTACAAGGTGTCACGGATCCAGAAGAAAAACGCAAAGCGATTGGTAAAACCTTTATTGAAATATTTGAAAAAGAAGCAGCAAAATTTGAACAGATCAAGTTCTTAGCACAAGGCACTATCTATCCAGATGTGATTGAATCTGCTGGTGCACATACGGGTAAAGCGCATGTAATAAAATCACATCATAATGTGGGTGGTTTACCTCTGCGAATGAAATTAAAATTATGTGAGCCTTTGCGACTTCTTTTTAAAGATGAAGTCCGTAAAGTAGGTATTGCTTTAGGGTTGCCTGAAAAGTTGGTCATGCGTCATCCTTTCCCAGGTCCTGGTCTTGGCGTGCGGATTTTAGGCGAAGTAAAACCTGAATACGCAGATATCTTACGTAAAGCAGATGCTATTTTTATCGATTCATTACATGAATTTAATTATTATCAAAAGGTGAGCCAAGCATTTGTTGTCTTTTTACCTGTGAAAGCGGTAGGTGTGATGGGTGATGCCAGAAGCTATGAATATGTAGTGGCATTGCGCGCGGTAGAAACCACCGATTTTATGACTGCAACCTGGGCACAATTACCTTATGAACTGCTTGCTCATGTTTCCAATCGGATTATCAATGAAATTCCAGGTATTGCCCGTGTGACTTACGATATTTCAAGTAAGCCTCCAGCGACAATTGAGTGGGAATAAAATAATTTGTTTCCTAATTTAACACCCCTCACCCTAACCCTCTCCCGCAAGGGGAGAGGGGATCAGAAACTAGATTCAGGGATCTTATTCCCTCTCCCCTTGCGGGAGAGGGTTAGGGTGAGGGGTAACCATGCTAACTGCAAGTGATTCCTCAGATATTATCTGGATGCAACATGCACTCTCACTTGCGCACCTTGCCAAAGCGCAAGGTGAAGTCCCCGTTGGTGCTGTGATAGTTCGCGACAATGTCATGATAGGTGAAGGATTTAATCGCCCCATAGCCACCCATGATCCGACTGCACATGCAGAAATTCAAGCCATTCGTATGGCAACGCTTCATGATCAGAATTATCGTTTAACCAATAATGTAACTCTTTATGTCACCCTTGAACCTTGTGTGATGTGTGCAGGTGCGATTATTCATGCGCGAATAGCAAAAGTTGTCTTTGGCGCACGTGATCCCAAAGGAGGCGCTGCAGGCAGTGTTTTTAATATATTACAAAATAATGCCCTTAATCATAAATCAGATATCAAAGAAGGGTTGTTAGAAGTCGAGTGCGGTAAAATATTATCCGAATTTTTTAAAGAAAGGCGTAAGGTCAAGGAATCTCAACATGCTAATATTAGTCGGTGAAAAAGCTCATTCCGAATATAGACTTTCCCAGATTTTCGCATCTATACAAAAAGTGTTACCTGGTATTTTGCAGTTAACTTCTCATTATGAATATTTTATTGATCTAAAGGCTGATCTTTCTTCAAATGAACAGGCATTGCTTTGTGATGTGTTAAACGCAAAAATGTCGCTTAATACGGCATTTGATAATCAACTTTGGGTGTTGCCACGATTTGGTACGCAGTCTCCATGGGGCTCTAAAGCTGCTGATATTTTGCATAACGTTGGCTTATTGAATGTCAAGCGTATTGAAAGAGCTTGCGTTTACCAATTTGAAACATCAAATACAAAAGTGATAGATAAAATATCACTGCTTGCGCCTTTACTACATGACAGAATGACAGAAACAATTATTACTAATAGTCATGATGCCAAGAAATTATTTGAAACCCATGAACCACAATCATTACAAGAAATCGCTATCCTCAAGCAAGGAAAACAAGCATTAATAGATACTAACCTTACTTTAGGGTTGGCGCTTTCAACTGAAGAAATCGATTATCTTTACACAGAATACCTTAAATTAGAACGTAACCCTACGGATGTAGAATTGATGATGTTTGCACAAGCAAACTCAGAACATTGCCGTCATAAAATTTTTAAAGCTTCCTGGGAAATTGATGGCGTTAAAAAATCAGATTCTCTTTTTGGGATGATTAAAAATACCTATCAACACAATGCCAAAGGAATATTATCGGCATATCATGATAATGCTTCTGTCGTAGAAGGTTATGGCCAACAACGCTTTTATTGTGATTCTGATGCAACCTATCGTATGCATCATGAGCCAGTGCATTTATTGATGAAGGTGGAAACTCATAACCATCCTACGGCGATAGAGCCGTTTGCTGGAGCTGGCACGGGACAGGGCGGTGAAATTCGTGATGAAGGGGCAACAGGGCGCGGTTCCAAACCAAAAGCTGGTTTAACTGGTTTCACCGTTTCAAATTTGTGTTTGCCCGAAAATATTCAACCTTGGGAAGGCAAAGCGAATTATCCTAAACGCATCTCAACTGCGCTGGAAATAATGTTAAAGGGACCTATAGGTGGTGCGGCATTTAATAACGAATTTGGTCGCCCTAATATTTGTGGCTATTTTAGAACTTATGAACAAGGGATTTATGGTTATCATAAACCTGTGATGATAGCGGGAGGAATGGGGAATATTGCCCATGATCATGTCCAAAAGCAGCCTCTTAGTGAAGGAGCGTTATTAATTGTTTTAGGCGGGCCTGCCATGAAGATAGGGTTAGGCGGAGGCGCAGCATCTTCAGTTGCCGCAGGCACCAGCAAAGAAGATTTGGATTTTGCTTCCGTGCAAAGACAAAACCCGGAAATGCAAAGACGTTGTCAAGAAGTGATTGACAGATGTTGGGCAAAAGGTAAAGACAATCCAATTATTTCAATTCACGATGTCGGCGCAGGTGGTCTTGCAAATGCCTTACCTGAAATTGTTCATGATAGCCAAAAAGGTGCAATGCTTGATCTTCGCAAGATCCCGAATGCTGAATTGGGTATGTCGCCTCTTGAAATTTGGTGTAATGAATCACAAGAACGTTATGTGCTTGCGATTTCACCAAACTCATTAACACTATTTAAAGCAATAGCTGATCGTGAACGCTGCCCATTTGCTGTATTGGGGACGGCAACGAATGATGAACATTTATTAGTGAAAGATGAATTATTCAAAAATAAATCAATAGATTTGCCACAAGCATTGTTATTTGGTAATACACCAAAAATGTTTAAAAAAGTAGAATCCATTAAACCGAAACAAACGGATATAAACACTTCTCTTATATCATTAGAGGAAACGATTTCGCGAGTTTTACAATGTCCAACAGTTGCTGATAAAACCTTTTTAATTACAATTGGTGATAGAACAGTGGGTGGGTTAACAGCTCGTGATCAGATGGTTGGGCCTTGGCAAATACCTGTTGCAGATTGCGCAGTGACGGCTACCAATTATATTGATATCACCGGGGAAGCGATGAGCATGGGCGAACGCTCTCCTATTGCAGTGACTAATTCTGCTGCAGCAGCAAGAATGAGCGTGGGTGAAGCTGTTTTAAATATTTTGGCAGCAGATGTAAAGTCATTATCTGATATTCGTTTATCATGTAATTGGATGGCAGCAGCTAATTTTCCTGGTAATGATGCAAATTTATTTGCTGCTGTAGAAGCTGTTGGTAAAGAATTATGTCCAGCATGGGATATCACTATTCCTGTCGGGAAAGATTCTCTTTCCATGCGTACCTGTTGGGAAGAAAATAGTACCACTTATGAAGTTGTTTCACCGGTTACTTTAGTCGTTTCAGCATTTGCGCCTGTTAACGATATACAAAGTACGTTGACCCCATTATTAAATACAAAAGCAGACACCGCTTTGTTGTTTATCTGTCTTGCCCATAACCAAAAGCGTTTAGGGGGCAGTATTTTTGCTCAAGTTACCCAGCAAGTGAGCAATGTTACTCCGGATATTGATAATCCCGAAGTGATGAAACAATTCTTGGTAGCAATTAATCATCTTAAAGCGAGAAAAATGATTTTAGCCTACCATGATAAAAGTGATGGTGGATTATTGGCATGTCTTTGTGAAATGGCCTTCGCAAGTCATTGTGGCCTCGATATAGATATAACATCTTATGCTCAGAATGATGAAATCGCCTGTTTGCTCAATGAAGAATTAGGGGTGGTGATACAGATAGAAACAAAGCATAAAGATGATGTTCTTGCTATTTTTGCAGATAACGGATTGGCTCATAGCATCCACGACATTGCAAAGGTGAATGAGAATCAGGAAATCAATATTCATCTCAATAATAAAAAAATATATTCTGAAAAGCGCGCTGTATTACAAGCACTCTGGTCAAAAACCAGCTATATGATGCAACGTTTAAGAGACAATCCAGATTGTGCGACAAGTGCTTATAAGATTATTGTGGAAGATAGTAATCCGGGATTATTTTTTAAAAACACCCCTCACCCTAACCCTCTCCCGCAAGGGGAGAGGGGATCTGATCTTACCCCCTCTCCCCTTGCGGGAGAGGGTAGGGGTGAGGGGAGAAATATCCACCTTACAAAACCTAAAGTTGCGATTTTGCGTGAACAAGGCGTGAATGGTCATATTGAAATGGCAGCAGCCTTTACTTTGGCAGGATTTGAGGCAATAGATGTCACGATGAGCGATTTATTGGCAGGTAAAGATCTCAAAGACTTTCATGGATTAGCAGCTTGTGGTGGTTTTTCTTACGGAGATGTTTTGGGAGCTGGCAAAGGTTGGGCAAAAACTATTCTTTATCAACCACGTTTGCGTGATTTATTCAGTGAATTTTTTGCAAGAACCAACACCTTTACTTTAGGGGTGTGTAATGGTTGTCAGATGCTATCGTCCTTAAAAGAGTTGATCCCGGGAAGCGACGCTTGGCCGCAGTTTGTTCGTAATACTTCAGAACAGTTTGAAGCTCGACTTGCTATGGTTGAAGTCTGCCAATCTAATTCTATTTTCATGCAAAACATACAGGGAATGATGTTACCTATTGTGGTTTCACATGGAGAAGGTAGAGTTAAGTTTAGTCAGAATACTGCGCAAGACAATAATTTATTAACATTGCGTTATGTTAATAATCATGGTAAACCCACAGAAGAGTATCCTTATAATCCCAATGGATCACAGCAAGGGATGACAGGTTTCACCACTCTTGATGGTCGTGCAACAATAATGATGCCTCATCCTGAGCGCGTTTTTAAGGCTTGGCAATACTCTTGGTATCCGAGCCATTGGACCAAGGATAGTCCATGGATGAATTTGTTTATAAACGCAATGAATTGGTTGAACTAATCAATGCTAAAATATATTACTCGCAAGGATCGCCTCAATAATCAAGAATGGATTGAAACACCCCTGACTGGCAAATCATTGATGCAGATGCCGCTCTTAAATAAAGGAACGGCATTTACACTTGAAGAACGCAATGAGCTCAAATTACTAGGTAAATTGCCTTTTCGAGTTGAAACATTAGATGAACAAGTTAAACGTGCAAAAAACCAGTATTCTCGTTATACCAGTAATCTACAAAAATATATCTATCTCAATAATCTTCATGATAAAAACGAAGTCTTATTTTATAAGCTCTTGATTGAAAATCTTGAAGAGACTATCCCGTTAATTTATACCCCTGGGGTAAGTGCTGCGGTCAAGGAATCAAGTACAGAGTTTCGTCAACCACGGGGTCTTTATATCGCTTATCCTGATAAAGATAAGTTAAGTGAGATCTTAGATAACCGAACTCATGAAGATATTAATCTCATTGTTGTCACCGATGGTGAGCGTATTTTAGGAATAGGCGATCAAGGAATAGGGGGGATGGATATTCCCATTGCAAAATTGGTTGTTTATAGCCTGTGTGGAATTAATCCTTATAATGCGCTACCTATCATGCTGGATGTTGGAACCGATAATCAAGAATTGCTTAATAATCCGTTATATCTAGGTTGGCGCCATCCTAGATTACGTGGTAAAGATTATGATGACTTTATACATAAATTTGTTGAACTCACCCATCAAAAATTTCCAAATTGCATGTTGCATTGGGAAGATTTTGGCTTGCAAAATGCAAGACGTATTTTAGAAACTTACCGTACCTATCATTGTAGTTTTAATGATGATATGCAAGGCACCGGCGTGGTTACGTTGGCTGCCATGTTAGCGGCTATTCGCGCAACCAAAACGCCAATTGAAAAGCAGCGGATAGTGGTTTATGGTGCGGGGACAGCAGGAGTTGGTATTGCAGATCAATTATACAATGCAATGATACGCGCAAATGTATCGCCTGATATTGCTAGACGTCAATTTTGGTTAATTGACCGTCAAGGGTTATTAAGAGAGGGGATGAGTTTGGCAGATTTTCAAAAGCCTTATGCTCGTCCAAGCAGTGAAGAAAATACATGGCAAAATAGCGCGTTGCTCGATGTTGTAAAAGCAGTGAAACCCACTATTTTAATAGGCTGTTCTACGGTAGGTGGTGCGTTCACAGAAGAAATTGTTCGTGCAATGGCTAAAGAAACAGAACAACCGATTATTTTTCCTTTATCAAATCCAAACGAAAACTGTGAAGCTAACGCAATTGATTTGATTAAATGGTCAGATGGTAAAGCCTTAATTGCTACCGGCAGTCCATATGAGCCTGTGATATATAAAGATAAAACTTATTATATTACTCAATGTAATAATGCGCTTTCATTTCCAGGAATTGGGATAGGAACTATCGCTTGTAAGGCGAAAGTCGTGACTGACAATATGTTATGGGCAGCGGCTCTGGCAATCAGTGAACGATCGCCTGCGTTATCTGATCCAACACAGCCTTTATTACCTCTTATTACCTCAATGACCAGTCTTGCGACTCATGTTGCTATTGCTGTTGCAAAACAAGCAATTGCTGATGGCGTTGCAACTAAAACGCCTCAACTTGAGCCGGAAGAATTTATTCGAGAAAATATCTGGCGGCCATATTATCGACCGATTAAGTTGATGAAGTAGGAGATAAATCCACCCACACTCAGAAGTGTGACCTCCTTTGATTTCAAAGGAGGCGAGTGGCGCTATGCGCCAAATTTGTTCTTAAGTCATAGTGAGAAGCGAACATAATATCTCCCTTTGGAATCAAAGGGAGACAGCCCGAAGGGCAAGAGGGATTTATCTAACCACCCGGCAGCATTCTCTTCAATACATTATCTTTCATCACAAAATGATGATAAAGCGCAGCTAATATATGAGCAGAAACTAAGCCGATAATTGCATATGAACTCCATTCATGGATTTCATGGAATAGATGTCCTAATTGTTCGTTTTTAGGAAGTATCATTGGCAAATTAAACATGCCAAACACACCCACTTCATATCCTGCAAACTCTGACATGGCAAATCCCGTCAGGGGTTGAATTATCATGGTTAAGTAGAGTAGAAAATGGACGAATTTTGCACTCTTTACATGATATGAGGGCATATTGGCGGGCATAAGAGGACGTGTTCCTACATGACGCCATGTAATCATAAATAGGGCTATCAATAATAAACATACGCCAATAGATTCATGTAAAAGGATATATTGCAGCTTCTCGGGTGAATTTTTAGGAAAATATTCACGACGGTAGACTAAAAAAAACTGAAGAATAAACAGAAAAAAAATAGACCAGTGTAAGAGTTTGGTCAGGCTTCCAAATCTCTCGGCAGTATTTTTAAGACTCATTTTATGTCCCTAATAAATTGAAGACTATTTTTCTAAATATTAAGGATTATGGTGATAGAGCGTTCTAGCGTCAAGCAACGATGATGGAATCTGGAAGGCTAACAGATAACAACGGATTAACTAGAATCAACGGTGAAGTAGGATCGTTCAAGGTTGTTTGAATTGGCGAGGGAGCCTGTGCCTCCAAACCTGGGATAGCACTTTGATGCATATCGATTAAGTCATCAATGGCCAAAATGGTGTTTTTATCATTGAAGCTTTCAAGATATAACGCCAGTTGGTCATGATGATTTTTCTTGGCCAAACTGAGCGCTGTGCTACCCCAATTAGATTGCATATTAATATTAGCGCCATATTCGATAAGCAATGTTGCCATCTCCCTATTTCCTTTCTCTGCTGCAAACATAAGGGGAGTTTTATTTTGTTGATGCCAACTTCTATAATTTACATCGACGCCATGATTGAGTAAAAACTCAGCAAGATCTACCTGATTGTCTTCGGCGCATTTGATTAAAATAGAATTGCCAAGACTTTTTACAAGTGAAGTTCTGTTTTTATCATCTGAAGACAAGACCATGGAAATGGCTTCATAATTTCTATTGTCTGTTGCTAAAGATAGAAAATGATCAGCGGCCGAGCAACTAATATCAAGTGATTGAGTGTAATCATCGGAAATAGTGTAATCCATTGGTGTAAATTGATAAAGTGAGAAATCAAGCACAGCAATATCAGAATTACCCCAGCCTAAAGAATTCCATATTTTTGAAGAAATTTGTATTGGAGAGTCACTTACAAATGCACCAGAAGGTTCATTACAATCGTAGAATGAGTATGTTCCATCTGGACTAATATAAACACTTAATGCATGCCCTCCAACATCAGAATACACACCAATATCAAGCCAAGAATCAGTCCACTGATGGGCTATTTTTAACATATCAGCTAATTCCGAATAGTCAATTCCATGCCAATAATTTTTTTGCCCAATATGAAGAAATTGAAATATATTATGTAATTGAGACTGATGGTCTCCAGCGCATTCCCATTGAAGAATTCTATCATCTTGGGTGAGTTTATAATTGATAAACGCTCTACTGTGGTTTTGTGAAAACCAAGTAACATCGTTGATAGTTTGTTCGAACAATGAAATGCCATCATCATATTTGGCTTTTAAAGCATTTGACATCCCATCATTACTATAAAGAGATGAAATCCGCCCATCCCATTTGCTAATGTAGGTTAGGATATCTGTAAATTCTTGGCCACGTTTCACATTGTTATAGTAAGCAAATAAAAAAGCCCAGCCATTACAATCGCCGTACCAGTTGAGGTAGTTATGTCTGAATTTGCCTTCTATATTACTCATTCCCTGGGTGAAGTCAGTTAGCTTGTTATATATAAAGCTTTGAGAGAGATTGTATGGATAAGTCATAGTGTAGATGATAGTTATCTGAATCAAACAAGATAGTTAGTTTACATTGATAGGAACATCCTGACAAGGCAAGAGTGCAAATATTCTGTAAATTACAATGAATTTTTATGTTGCTGAGGCATGCTCGGTCAACAAATAAAATGTGTTAGTCGTCTTCATTGATATTTTCACTTGTATAGTTATCTTCAGCTAATTGTTGATATACAGGTGTGGTTGAGGTGACTTTCAAGAATTCATTTTTAATGGCGGGGGTGACGGCATCTAAAATGTAAGATTCGGGATTGAGGGCTGATAAAATACTTTTTTGATAGGGTATCCCTAATAGCTTATGGGTGAGGTATTCGTTTATATGACAAAAATCATTCATATTAATATTGTTTTGAACCGGGTATTCAGGATTAGGATGTTGTAACATATCAATGAGATCTTGGTTAAGTACGACAAGCTTATAAGTCATATGATCAATTTTCACATTTAAATACTCATCGTCTGGATTTGATATTAAAAGTAAATCAGAGACATCCTGCAAAGTATCAGAAATCATTTTTATATTGGCGAAATTACTTATTGCTAACTCACCATTAAATCCAGAAATTTTCCCCAAGCAGTCAAGTGCGAGTAATACATAGTTCATCACTGCCATTTGTGTTGGAGGGTTAAAAAGCAACTCAGTGGCCAGCAGGTTAATGGATGGGTTTAATCTTGCATGTTCAAGTTGACTGATAGTCGTTCGATTGATTGACCATGGAAATGCTTCTTGAAAGTCTTTTTGTAGTTCTTTGGTTTCAAATATCTCTAAAGCTGAACGTTGACTTGTATTAGGATTAAAATTCATTGTTCGGTTAATACCAATATAGTCTGGATGTTCAGGTTCAGCCTGAGGAACAGGAAATTCACTGTCTGGCAAAAGAGAAGCAGAAGAGCCCGTTACGACGTGATGCGGTGATCCAAAGTGGATAATGGGTTCTTGATTATCCCCTTCTAGAACTTTCATTAACAATTCAGTGTATGTCTTTTGGCCACGAGATTGTATATAAGCATTCATCATTTGATTAAATTTTGCTTGAGCACGATCAATTTTTTCGATTATCTCTTTAAGTGCTTTGGGTGAAGAAAATGGATTAAATGAGCTGATATTGGCTTCTCTTGATTTCTTTATTCTAGAATGTTTATTATATATAGAAAAGAAAACTTCTAATTCCGCAGCGGGTTGTGATTGTTCGCTTTTTAAATGTTTCAAAACATGTTTATAGTACGAAGATAGAATATTCGTTATATCATGCTCTAGATTTTTGTAAACTCTTTGCTTAGATTCATCAATCATTGCAATCGCATCAAATATTTCTAGCGTATCTTCGAAATGAGTAAAATTTTCATCGTCATGTATTAACCGTTCGATATGTTGAAACATAAATTTTTCAGGTTGTTTTTCAATGAAGTGAAAATCTTCTAATCTATTATGCCAATAGATGAGTAATTCTTTAAGATCGTTGATTGATGGTATATCATGAATGCTATATTCCTTAAATTCCGTTGGTTTGATATTAAATGATGCTTTTTCAATTTTTTCTGCAAATGTCTCCTCGTTAATAATAATATCCTCAGCTAACATGCGAGGGGAAAGTAAAGAGCCATTTTCAATGATAGTAGTAATTTGAGTGGCAATATCAGCTTGAGAATAAATTTTATTTTTTGCTGATGCTTTTTTACCTTCCATAAAACGTAGTTTTTGTCCAATTCGAACAAATTTTTCGAATTCACTACCATGAGTTTGTTGATATTCCATCATTAGTTGATTCTGGATAGATTGAATTAAAGGTAATCCATCTCTTTCTTGAATCATGATTTTTAACGTGTTTAATCTCATTTGAGGGTCTTCAAGAAATTGGATTCTTAAGTTTTTATGGTCGATATTACTCATTTTTAATCTTTTGATATCTTTTAACTTGAATATTGAATTCAGCGTATTTGCTGTTGCAATATATCCTTTCTCTACAGCTTTTAATACCATTTTTTCAACAAAATCATACATTCTTTTTGTTTCTAAAATACTTTCACGAAAAACCAAGAATCCTGGCTTTTCAATTTTACATAAAATTGCCAGAGTGAAAAATTTAGCAATGCAATGATAATATTGCAGATATGCACGAATATTTGGTGATTTTGGGTTGAGTCCATTATGAATTCTTAAGTCGTCATTAATCCAAGGGGTTTCTGTCATTTCACAAATGTCGATTTTAAGAAATCTGCGGGCAAATCCTTGTTCGATTGCATCAACTAAAGTAGTTAAATGCTTTTCGTAATCCATCATTAATACATTACCTTGAGCAATTTCATTTACTATATGAGTTACAATACATATATCATCATTTTCTACTTCAGGAACTTCTTGGCTAGATTGACTAGCTTGTCGAGGAGAAGGAGTATTTTTTCTTTGAGCTAATTTATTGTTTAAGTCTTCTGCTGAATTTTGAAACTGAGGTATATTTAGTAATTGTGAACAAAAATACGATATTGCATTCTCAAGAGGAACTGTGTATTCATCATTTGCCAAAAGTAAAAAAGGTGATTCAATGATAAAGTTTATTTCTATGCAATATTCCTCAATCAAAGAGATGCTAATAGTGTTATTCTTAAAATCATCATTTATTGTGTTGATGTTTCTCAGTAAGGTTTCTGATGGTATTTTGTTTTTTGTTATATCATTAAGATATTCCGAAAAAGACTTGCCTTTCTCAACGATTTTGTTTATTAATAAATTTGATATATCATTCAACTTATCTTCTAATTCTGCATTTTCGTTTACATTTGCAAGAATAAATTGACAAAATAATTCAAATTTATGAATAAGTTCATTTGATTCATATTTTATTGGAATCATACTATTGCTAGTATCCAAGATGATAAAATTCTTTACAAACTCAAGACATATCTCTTTTTGAGCTAACGAATAATCATTAAAGTTATCAATAAATAAATCAAGTATGTTATTAGGATTAAAAGATTTATGAATGGCGAAGGTGGCTAAATATAACGGGAATCTATCTGATTCTTTGAAAAAGTCACCTCTACCCAAACGAAAGAGGAATATATTTTCATTATATGGTTTATCAAAGCCAGGTGAATGCAAGGTAGTAAACAAAAATGATAAATGTTCGTTCATAAATTTTAAATTTTCAAGAATAACGTCCAGTGCTTCAACCTGTGTGGACAAAGTTGATTTATTTGCAGTTTCTAAAGCCGTCTGTAAATCAAGCAATATGTTTAACAAATTGGAATGTTCTGTAATGTTTTTATGCAGATGTTGTATTTGCGAAATAATGTCGTAGTCATTTTTATTTATTGATGAAGCTATTCTGGCATAACCATATTCCTGAGTTAGTTTTTGACAATCATTGAGTTTGCGATTAATGTCCTCGATGGAATCAGGAGAAATATTACTTTGAATAATGGAAATTAATTCCGGATTGTTGTTAAGAAGCGAGAAGCTTTTATTACTTACATCTGACAGGTCAAAGCGGCAAAAATATTCATTAATGTTCCCCATTTTAATGAGTTCTATGTCATAAATTAAAGCGTGACGTATAAATTTTGATTCTTGCTCAATTTGAAGAGTAGGGCAATCTGTAATAAATTCTTCAATATCATGACTTAATAATTCTATGTCACTTTCAGAAAATGGTGATGTAATAGATGAATTTTTCAGTATAAATGAAGAAAGCATTGCTTGATCATAAGGGGTTAGCATGATTAATTTTTTAATATGACGTAATACCTTAATGAGAAAACTATCCTCAAGTGAGAACACCCCTTTTGTAAGAATCTCATTTATTTTTTCATGGATTTCTGAATAGATGGGATCATCAGTTCGCTTGTTATAATTCTCCCTTAAAAAACTCAATTCATTTGTGATAGGGAGTGTCTTAACGTTAAATATGAAATCAAATATTTTTTCTCGTAATCTTTCAATATCTCTGCATATAATTTGGTTCTTCATTTCTTGTGAACGAGTTTTTAAACATATGGCTTTAACTTTAACGGTATCGAATTGAGATAGATCAGCTTGAGATTGAATTTTTGAGATAATTGCTTTAGTGGATAATGTATGTATTTCTTTTAAAGCCTCATCATCTTTTGTAAAATCATGTTCTTCAAGAATTTTATTATATAAACGTTTGTATATTTGCTTGACCGTCTCTTCAGATAAATTGTTTTGATTCAATTCGCCAAGAGGTGGTTGTTCCCAATAAATTTGAGTTTGAATGTCATTCTCGTACTCGTCCTCAACGGGAGAAATAATTGAGGTAAGCCGTTCTTCTAAAGCTGAATCGCTTGCCATCGTTTGGTCGGGTTGAGATTCATCATGTAGATTTTTTTCAAGCGTGCGTTTTCCTTTCGACTTCAGGGCTTTTGAAATATGATCGTGTATATTACCGGCCATGTTTACCTTCTATAAAATCGAAAAATTTACCATCAAAGATTATTGATGATATGCACGTATTTTTTGTTTATTTGCTCTTAATAATTAGTCTGTAAAAAGCAGAAAAAAGTTTTAAAATCTTTATAAATAGCTAAGAAGCTGATCATTTTTATCTTTTTTCATAGACTTTTTTGCCAGAAGGTACTGATAAGGTAGGTTGTATGTCACTAAGATGACTTGTAATTGTGTGCTCTTTTATGTTCAAATCATAAAAGGAAGCTCCAAAAAGAGAGAAGTATTCTCATGATAAATAATAACAATTCTTATAAAAATGATATCAAATCAAAACATTCTCAACACTGGTGGAAAAAAATGATTGGTTTGTTTTTGGGCCATTGGATTAGACAGTCAAAATATACTCATTTTGATATGCCTGCTGATATTGAGGTTCTAGAACAACAACAAAAGGTAAAAGCTTCATTGAAAGATTGGATGAATGCTGTTGATACTCTCCAGCCTTTGGTGCAATCCATTCGAGCAAATGCGAATCCTGCAGAAGTAGAAGATTTTGATTTGGAGCTTTTAGGTGCAAATACCTATTTGTTTCACATCGATAGACTTCTTGTTAAAGTCAGAGAATATTTTATCAATTTTAGATATCGTCAAGAGCAAGCCAATGATTACAATGAGTTAATTAACAAGACAGAATACATTCAAGCCATTGAGGCTGCACAACAGTGTTACCATACAATCATTAATTTAACAGCACTTGTTCAAAAACTTCCTCATAAAAAACTATATTCAGAAGAATTTATTAATCAAATTCATGCTTTTGAATTAGAGGTAACAACCTTGGGAAGCGCGGTTCGAATGTTAAATAAACTAGTCTATAGGCAAGAAGCATTACTTCAACTCAGCGCGCTCGAACAAGACTTGTTGCAAACCTTGGGGCAAAGTCCACAATCAATTCAAAATACCTATTCTTTCAATGAAATGGGTTCAAATCATGGTTTGATGTATCGGGGCGATTATTTAAAAACAAAAGCGCAAATGATTATAGTACCTGAGTACTTTGCATTTGTTAGTAGTATTATCGAAGTAAGTGAAATGCTAAAAAAATGCTATGTTGTTGCAAGAAAATCTGTTGTGAAAGAGACGCTTGATACGATGAGTGAAAATATTGAAGGGCTTATCAATGTATTTTTGCAGCCTGAACTTGAAAAAAATCAAGTTTTTAATCATTTAGCTCAAATTTTTAATTGTGTTGAAGCTTTAAGATTTAGCACAAACCGAGAAAGTCGTTGTTCTCGAAATTTATTTGAAAAGTCAAAATTGGCTCGACATCAATTACGTAAAATCTGTCAAAAGCATGACTTTGCTCGAGAATTTTTGAAAACTGTTTCAGTAAGTAGAGTCACGCTTTTAAAACCACCTAAATAATTAAGATGCATGCAGCTACATTTCTTTTCTCTGATGCCAAAACAGTGTAGGTATGACATGCTGCTCTGCTATCCATGAATTCGACTCCTATTCCTTTTTCAAATAAAGGTAAAAGGAGATCTTGAGGGGGGATAACAAGTCTTGCGCCTGTCCCAAACAGCACAATCTGTGGAATGGAATCAAAAAGAACTTGAAAATGTTCTTGCTTTACTTCACTAAACTTTGCAGGACCCCAATCGCTGATAAAACGATGTGGCCATATAACAACACTGTTTTGGTAACATTGTTGGTTTATCCATATTTTTCCAGGTTCATAGCGTTGTATGAGATAAGTGGCAGAAGAGTCATCCGCTTGTAAAAACATCTTTATCTGTACTCATCATATATAAAATTCTATTATATCAAACCTAACAAACACCAACAATTAATCTTGCTGCCTAACAAAATAGAAAACCATGACAACTACCATTACGCTCTTTTTACCAGGTTTAACATCAAGTCTTTTAAAAGAGGGGGTTAATAACAAACTCGATGCACTCTCTATGCTGCTTTCAAAAGGACAGCAATTAAAAGGGCCAACAACCATTGAAAATTCGATAAAAGCTTTTTTTAGTGGTTTGCCTAATGGACAAGTTCCAACAGGGGCGCTGGGCGCTTTAGGTTATGGAATAATTGAAAAAAATGATAAAAGCATCTGGTGTCGTGCCGATCCAGTGGAATGCATGGTTGATCATCAAAGTGCCTATTTATTAGGGAATTTAAATTTAGCTTTATCAAAAGAAGAAGTCACAGCCCTTATAACACCATTGAATCAGCTATTACATCAAGATGGTTTTGATCTAAAATCAGGTTCTATAAATGAATGGTTCTGCAAAGTTGCACATCATGAAGATGTAACAATGAATGATTTGACAGAAGTCCTCAATAAGAATATGGGCAATTTATTACCCTCTGGCCCTGATGCAACTTATTGGCACAGATTAATGACTGAATGTCAGATGATAATTTCTCCTAGTAAAGTGAATGAGTTTCGAGCTGCCAATGGGCATTCTTTAGTATCTAGTTTATGGTTTTGGGGAATAGGGGCATTACCTCATCACATCCAATGCCCTTTTAATACAATATTCTCAAATGATGCAACAATTCGTGGATTATCCATTTGTGCTAATCGCGCATGTGAAGCACTCCCTCAAATGCTGTCAGAGCAAATGAAAGCAAAATTTTTGAACGGTCACACGTTGATAATAGATTTATATTTATATTTTTTGCTTAAGCATCAAATGCATGATGAATGGCTGCAATATTTATATTATTATGAAACGACTTGGTTTAGGCCATTATTAGCAATGTTAAAAGAAAAACAAATTGATCGATTGCATCTTATCTGTGCAGATGGGCAAGATTTTATGATATCTACGTCTCATCTTAAATATTTCTGGCGTAAACTCAAACCAATTCAGCAATTTGCTAAAATACATAATAATGAATCACCACAATGAAATCTGAATATCCCAATCCTAAAATTAAACGTCGGCAAATTAATGTTCAAAGAGAAGAAGAATCTAGGCATTTGGGCTTATCACCCATTTTAGCGAAAATTATTGCATCACGTCCTTTTTTAGATCACGTCTCACCCAAAGAATTGTTATGGCCTAAATTGAAATCTCTTGATTCACCGCTTAGCTTAGCTGATATGAAACCTGCTGTTGCCAGGCTAGTAAAAGCTTTAGAAAATGAAGAAGTGATTGGTATTGAAACAGATCATGATTGTGATGGTCAGACGAGTCATGCCGTAATTTATGTTGCTTTAACAGAATATTTTGGCCATAAAACAGAGTTTGTTCGATCTTATATTGGTCATCGCTTAAAAGAAGGCTATGGGCTTTCAGAAGCACTAGCGAAAAGAATATTAGATGATAGTCCACGGCCAACATTAATAATAACTGCTGATAATGGTTCAAGTGATGAAGATAGGATAGCTATGCTAAAAAAGGAGGGGATAGATGTAATCGTTACAGATCATCATGAAATCCCTGCTACGGGGATCCCTCAAAGTGCTTATGCTGTTGTCAACCCGACTCGCGAGGATTGCCAATACCCAGATACTTATATCGCCGGTTGTATGGTTGCTTGGTTGTTGATGGCAGCAACCAGAACAGCTTTGATGGAGCGAAAAAGATCAGTTATTCCTTCTCTTGCTGCCTGTTTAGACTTTGTTGCCGTCGGGACAATTGCAGATTGTGTGAGTATTGCGCGCAGTCGCAATAATCGCGCAGTTGTCTCCTATGGGATGAAGTTAATTCAGCAAGGAGTAAGACCATGCTGGAAGGCAATTTTGCCGATGGTTTCAAACCCGCTCACATCAGAAGATATCGGATTTAAGATAGGTCCGTTGTTAAATAGTGATGGCAGATTATCTTGTGCATTTGGATCAGTGAGCTTTTTATTAGCAGCTGACGAAACTGAGGCTAAGCATTGGATTGAACATTTACAAGCACAGAACGCTGAGCGTAAAGGGATACAAGAACGAGTAACCCAACAAGGATTAAAACAAGCTAAACAACAATATGGCGAAGGACGTATAGGCTTATGCCTATTTTTAGAAGAAGGGCATGCTGGTGTTCACGGGATATCCGCTAGTCGAATAAAAGATATATTTGGACGCCCCGTGATAATTTTTTGCCCAAAAGCTGAAGATCCTTCGCAATTAACCGGTTCAGCACGTTCTATTGATGGTGTGCATTTACGAAATATATTACAGACCATCGATGATACATACCCAGGTGTGATAAAACGTTTTGGAGGGCATCAGGGGGCCGCAGGACTCACGATAGAGAGGGAAAATTTAGCACATTTTCAAACTGCGTTTGAGGAAGTTTTGCAAAAGAATGTTGCGCCAGAAATCATTGGTCCAGTGATTTGGACTGATGGGTTGATTGATATTGAATATCTCAATTTGCCATTTATCGATGAGTTGGCTAAACAACTTGAGCCATTTGGTAGAGAATTTGAACCACCTCATTTTGAAATGAATGCAAAAATCCTCTCAGTGAATATCATGGGACAAACTAAAGTACATGCTCGTTTAGGGTTGGCAGTTGAAGATTTATGGTTTGAAGCTGTATGGTTTAATTGTAAAAATGAGAATGCTCCCTTGCCGGTGGGGATCGGAGACATGGTGAAGGTTGTTTTTGCTCCAAAACCCCAGACTTTTCGTGGTGAGAAAAAGTTAAGTTGCCAGATTGTGCACCTTGAGGTGGTTTAAATTCTGGCACTTTAGTCCCTATCCCGTTACAATCTCAAATCTTATCGATATGTAGGGTATTTAAGTGGAAATAGCACCATTACAGGCCAAATTAAAGGATCTTGCTAAGCGAATGAGTGAGCTTAGGGGGTATCTTTGACTTTGATTTCAAACAAGAACGTTTGGAAGAAGTCCGTGCTATGTTGGAATCACCTGAGGTATGGAAGGATCCTGAACAAGCCCAAACCTTGGGAAAAGAACGCGTCCAGCTAGAGAAAGTTGTGAACACCCTCTTGGATGTTGCAAGCGGAGTGCAAGATTCTATCGAGCTTCTTGGAATAGCTAAAGATGAAAATGATGAGCAAGCATTTGCTGATCTGGAAAATGAGGCCAAAAAATTCGAAGCCATTATTGAAGATCTTGAATTTAGACGCATGTTTTCTGGCGAATTAGATAGTCATTCAGCCTATCTTGATATTCAAGCAGGAAGTGGTGGCACAGAAGCACAAGATTGGGCTGAAATGTTACTGAGAATGTTTCTACGTTGGGGTGAACGTAAAGGTTTTACCATGACCTTACAAGAAGCTTCAAGTGGAGAAGTTGCCGGCATAAAAAGTGCGACTATCAAGGTTGAAGGCGAATATGCCTATGGCTGGCTAAGAACCGAAACCGGGGTGCATCGCTTAGTGCGAAAATCACCATTTGATTCAGGTAATAGACGTCATACTTCTTTTGCTGCTGTATTTGTCTCTCCCATCATTGATGATAGCATCGACATAGTGATCAATCCTGCTGATCTGCGCGTTGATACTTATCGCGCTAGTGGTGCGGGCGGACAGCATGTCAATCGAACCGATTCGGCAATCAGAATTACGCATATCCCTTCAGGCATTGTGGTGCAATGTCAAAGTGATCGCTCACAGCATAAAAATCGTTCAGAAGCGATGAGTCAGTTAAAAGCAAAACTTTACGAGCTTGAAATGAGAAAACGCCAAGCTGAACAAATGGCGTTAGAAGAAACTAAATCTGATATTGGATGGGGTAGTCAAATCCGATCTTATGTCTTAGATGATTCTAGAGTGAAAGATTTACGTACAGGCGTTGAAACATCTAATACCCAAGGGGTTTTAGATGGAAATCTATTAGATATGTTTATGACAGCTAGTTTAAAAAGTGGGTTATAGTTATGTCAGAAGAATTAAATGTTATTGAAGATGTAAATGAGCAAATTAGGCAACGACGTGAAAAACTTAATGTTTTACGTGAAAATGGGAATGCTTACCCCAATCATTTTAAAAGAGATCATCTTGCAGCTTGCGTTCATGGTGAATATGAAAAATTAACCCATGATGAACTTGAAGCCAAGCCTATTTTGGTAAAAATGGCTGGTAGAATCATGACACGTCGCCATATGGGAAAAGCAAGTTTTATTCACATTCAAGATATGTCAGGACAAATGCAGGTGTATGTTCGCCAAGATGAAATACCTGAAGGCGTCTATGACAATTTTAAGCATTGGGATCTTGGGGATATAGTCGGGTTAGAAGGCACCTTATTTAAAACAAAAACCGGAGAGCTTTCGGTTCGTGCTAAAAAAATAGAATTGCTCACAAAAGCATTACGTCCATTACCTGAAAAATTTCATGGTTTAACTGATCAAGAAACGCGTTATAGACAACGTTATTTAGATCTCGTCACCAATGAAAAATCAAGACAGACATTTAAAACACGTGCCAAGATAATACAATTGATGCGAGAGTTTTTTACTCAACATCAATTTATGGAAGTCGAAACCCCTATGATGCAGCCTATTCCGGGAGGAGCAACGGCGCGTCCTTTCATCACGCATCACAATGCGCTTGATATGACATTATATCTTCGTATTGCACCAGAGTTATATTTAAAACGTCTGGTAGTGGGTGGTTTTGAGCGTGTCTATGAAATTAACCGTAATTTTAGAAATGAAGGCCTATCAACGCGCCATAATCCAGAATTTACCATGGTTGAATTTTATCAAGCCTATGCAGACTATCATGACTTAATGGATTTCACAGAAGAGATGCTAAGATTTCTCGCGATGAAAGTACTAGGATCGCATATGATCCAATATCAAGGCGATACTTATGATTTTTCCAAACCATTTAAGCGCATGACAGTCAAAGAAGCTATTTTACATTATAATCCGACAATGGATCCTGTCGTCTTAGATGATAGAGCGCGTTTAACTGAATTTGCGATGACCCTTGGAATTATGATTAAGCCTGAATATGGTTTGGGTAAAATACAAATTGAAATATTTGAAAAAACAGTTGAATCTGCTCTGAAAGAGCCAACGTTTATTACGCAATATCCGCTTGAAGTATCACCATTGGCAAGAGTGAGCAATACCAATGCAGAACTCACTGATAGATTTGAGTTTTTTGTCGGAGGTCGTGAAATTGCTAATGGATTCTCTGAATTAAATGATGCTGATGATCAAGCCGATCGCTTTAAAAAACAAGCTGCTCAATTAGCTTTGGGGGATAATGAAGCGATGCATTATGATGCGGATTATATTGTTGCCCTAGAGCACGGGCTTGCACCAACAGCAGGTGAGGGGATTGGCATTGATAGATTAGTTATGTTATTTACCGATTCCCCATCTATTCGTGATGTGATTTTATTTCCGCAAATGAGAACTGTTGTTAGCGATTAGATATAAATATGAAGAACTCATCTTAACCCTCATCCTAACCTTCTCCCGCAAGCGGGAGAAGGGACAAGAAGGGGGATCAGAATTGATTCATTAGAATTTTTATCAGGCAAATAAACTGGATACTTCGTCCATTTGTTTTTGTATTTCAGGATAATCTGTTATGTCTTTATTGGGATCGAGTCCTAGCCTGTTATAGGCTGAGATCATTTCCTTATTGATAAGGACAAGAGGTTCTTGTGTACCTTTTAGAGCATGAATTTTTGCAACCAAGACAATATCAGCAAGATCAAGCTGAGGGATATTGCGAAGTGGATTCGATAAATTCATAGGTACTTCTGCAATATAACGCGGAAATTGCCAAGACATTAAAATCGCTTCTCCTAAATTAAAGCTATATTTTTGTAATAATAATGCTAGCAATGCCTGTTCTTCTATCAATTCTTTATTTTTCTCTGCAAAAGTGAGAATAGGTAAGATGCCAATTTCATGCAATAAACCGGCTAACATCGCTTCTTCAGGAGGAAATGCTTTAGAATAATTGGCTAGAACATAGGATGCTGCAGCAACCTCACCACTATGTTGCCATGCATTTCTCATTTTTTCTTCGATATACTTATTTTTTGCACAAAATAATTGTTCCATTGCCAGCCCAATAGCCATATTGGCAACGAAACTTGTACCTAAACGACTGATAGCAATTTTGAGAGTGTTGATTGAAACACGACCACGCACTAATGGGCTATTTGCAATACGAATGATACGAGCTGTCAGACCTGGATCTTTGCCTATGACTTCATTTAATTCTTCTACAGTGACATTAGGATTTTCACTCAACTCCTGAATAGCGATGGCTATTTTAGGTTGAGTAGGTAGTGGAAGGCGATTTTTTTCAATGCTTTCTAAAATATCATTAAATATTGAACTAGACGTATCAGGTGAAGACTTCATTTTACTTCCTTATGTTATTTAACTACCACTTCTGGGTGGCATCCTTGCCAATTGAAATAAGTACTACCAACTATATGGTAAGTCTAGGCGCAAAACCTTTGGTCCATCAGCTGAATATAGACGGACATTCTCAAAATTTTGATAAAGATCATCTAATATAATTAAAAGTTCATAGCCATCCTGATCACTTTCACTTGCACGTACAACAATGCCTGGCGCTTCATTTGTTGTTAAAGTACTACCTAATACTGCAGAACCAATTTTTGGCTTAGACTTATCCTGAACAAATACGCGGTACATGTGTTTTTTTAATTTGCCTCGATATTGCATACGCGCAATGATCTCTTGTCCAAGATAGCATCCTTTGTTGTAACTTATCCCTTCAAGAATAGACAGATTGGCATGATGGGGTAAAATTTCATCAATAGTGGCTGGATAGACCATGGGTAATCCAGCGCGAATATCTAGTAATTCGCTAGCCTGAGTCGAAATAGGCATACACACTGTTTTCCATTGCAACCACAGTTGTTTCATTTCTTCCATCGGACCAAACAATTCATATCGTGGAATTGCGCCTTCTTTATGATACACACTGATGTTTTGCTTAATATTAGCAATCAAATGAGGCGCTTCTAATCCTACTAAACCAATGCCAACCATATCATCTGCCACTTTGATTTCAACTTTGGAAAAAATGGCGAATTTTTTAAAATTATTTTGCGTGATAGTAAGCATTGAAGTAGGTATGCATAACAGGAAATGTGAATAATTTTGATTATCAGGATGAACGGCTATACTAAATAAACTTTGCATTCTTCCTTTTAGGTTGCAATGAGCACCTAGTAAGCTTTTCTTTTGAGTCAATTCATCGATATTGCATGTAATTTGACCTTGCAGAAAAGATTTTGCATCTGGACCACTGATACTTAATAGGCCAAATGAAGACAAATCCATCATGCAATTTTGCGTACTAAGGGCTGCAAGTTCTTGCTTGAGATCCCCAAAGTGCACGGAGGTACTATCTGAAATATGAGCGCCTTGCTTCATTAAAAACTCATGCCATTGTTGCAACATCTTGGCAGACTTCTCTGGTCAAAAAGGGGTAGTGGTGATATGTTAGTGGCCGCGCGAGGTCTTTCGCAAGTGCTTAGGTAAAATTCTCCTCAAACTTGGTTAAATGGCTGACAATTCATGTTTGAAAAAGTAAATGAAATATTAGGTTTTTGGTTCGGTACCGATAAGCAAAACCCCTTAAGTCATTCTCATCTTTGGTGGCGAAGCTCAGAAGAATTCGATACTGAAATAAGAAACCGCTTTGGGACATTACATCATTTGGCTACCAAAGGTGAATTAGACGTTTGGCTTAATTATCCTCAAAGCTGTTTAGCCTATATTATTTTGCTTGATCAATTTTCAAGAAATATGTATCGAGATTCCCCTTTAGCATTTTCGCAAGATACGCTGGCGCTGCATGCTTCTCAAAAAGGACGAGAACATAAATTAGATAAAGAACTAAATCTTGTACAACGCTTATTTTTTTATATGCCATTAGAACACTCTGAAGATATTAATGATCAAAAACTTTGTTTGGCCTTAATGAAACAATTAGTCCAAGAGGCCAAAGAAGGAGAACCAGATCTGTTGCCAACAATGGAAAAAGCTTTTGACTATGCTAAACAACATTACGATATTATCCTGAATTTTGGACGCTTTCCGCATCGAAATGACATACTTGAAAGAGAAAGCACTCAAGAAGAAAGACTTTTTTTAAGTCTACCCAATAGTAAGTTTTAAAGATATGGAAAAAAACAACACATCTGAAAGAATCCGCTGGGCATGCCGAAGAGGGATGTTAGAGTTAGATTTATTTTTAGCACCATTTTTTGAAAAATGTTATTCCTCTTTAAGTACAGATGAAAAACAGCATTTTTCTCATTTACTCTCAGCAACGGATCCTGAATTGCTGAGTTGGTTGATGGGACATAGTACGCCTGAAAATAAGGAATTATTAGCAATTGTTGATAAAATCCGCCAATATAGACTCATGCCAAAAGATCCATTCCTCTAAACTATTAACAGGCATTGCTTTTATCGCCTTTAGCGTAGCTAGCGTGAGCATTATTATGCTGCGAAATTACCCTTTCTTATTGATATGTATTCCTATTTTGGTTATTCACTTTTATCAAATTTTATTCTCAAATTGTTTGCGATTATCAAAGAACGCAATTATTTCTTGTCAAAAACTTACAAACGACAAATGGCAATTAACAAATCGTGTAGGTAAGAGTTTTATTGTTAAAAAAATTAAAAAAGCTTATCGTTGTCCTTGGTTTGTTATACTTACATTTGTGCAGATCCGCACTTTGCGTAAAATGACAGTAATCATTGCTTATGACTCGCTACCTAAACAGTCCTATACCCGTTTAGTTTCCAGTTTATGGAATCAATAATAATACTCAGCTTTAGCAATTTGATCCTGAGCCGATGACTCAAAATGGGGTACATGGCTTTTCTCTACAATTTCTGAGGCACCATGCGACAAAGGGCAAATTCACCACAACACTCAAATATTGATAGCGATCTTGTTCAACAAGCACGCCTTGGAGATAAGCAAGCATTTGATTTATTAGTACAAAAATATCAATTTAAGATATTAAAACTTGTAAACCGATATGTGAACGATCCGACCGAGGCAATGGATGTTGCTCAAGAATCTTTTATTAAAGCATATCGGGCCTTAGATAAATTTCGAGGAGATAGCGCTTTTTATACATGGCTTTACCGTATCGCTATTAATACTGCAAAAAATCACATCGTTTCACAAAGCCGACGTATTATTGAATCCGATGTAGAAGTGGTAGATATGGAGCAAACTCTCACAAAGGGAAATTTAAAAGATTATTCAGCCCCTGAAAAAATTTTACTGGATGTAGAAATTGAAAATGCAGTTAATGAAGTTATTCAACACTTACCGAAGGAACTGCGAACAGCTATTACACTCAGGGAGTTGGAAGGTATGAGTTATGAGGAAATTGCTGGTATTATGGCTTGTCCTGTGGGGACAGTTCGTTCTAGAATCTTTAGAGCCAGAGAAGCAATTGAACGTCGGATAAAACCCTTGCTAAATGAAGGATGATGGATAAAAGAGGACCAGATATGAAGGAAATTACACAGGAAATGAAGGAACAGCTTTCCTCCTTAGTTGATTCTGAATCTCATGGAGAAGAAAGAGACAGTCTCATTGCTCATCTTAAAAGAGAACCTGAGCTTCAGAAAACCTGGGCAAGGTATCATTTAATCGGTGAGGTTTTACGAAAAAAAGCACAAACTGTTTCAATACTGGATGGTATTTCCCTACATTCTAAAGTCCAAGCAGTAATAGGGAATGAACCTTTTGCAGTAAGAGCCGGGGAATTTGATAGTCCTGTTGTGCTGAATACTTATCACTTACAAGATAATGATGAGATGAGATCAGTTCCATAAGATTTGCCGTTTATCTCGTTTGTCATCCATCTTATCTAAAAACTCTAATTGCCATTCTTGCATGTCTAGTAAGCTGACACCCTAAATAAGAGGTGTCATCATGTTAGTATTTTCTCAGGCTGCATCTGAAGCCAGTTCATCTAAACCACAACAAGATATTGGGCTAGCCTTAGCCAGCGGTTACCGTAATAACTGTGGATTGCATAGTATTATGCATTTATGGCTTGCTTTGCCGGAAGAAACGATAATTTATCTTTACGTTGCAGAACCTATTTTTAAGACGATTATTTCAAAGTTTAATAATGATTTTGGATTGGGTGAACCCGATATTGAAAAATTTATGCGTTTAATGAATTTTCTTAATAGTCCCTGGGATAGGGAAATATTACTAGGATCGGTATTTCGAGACACACTTCGAGAAATAGTTCTTGAAGAAATTGCAAAAGAACATATTCACCCAGATGAAATGGAATATCTTGTTGATAATCGTATGATTCAACATAATTTTCTGAAGTTGTTAACAGAGCGTATGCATGCCCATTTAACAGTTTATAATCAAGTGGTCGATTTGCACGAGTATGAGCTTCCAATTTATGAATACGCACCCAAAGGCGATAAACTTTGGCAAGCGGATTTATATTTTAATGGTTCCCATTTTGATTTTAATTATCCCTGTAAACAACAAAATGTAGAGCATAATGCCAAAAGAGGCAGAGAGCATTCCATTTTGTTAAGAGGCGTGAAAAAAGTGGGTGAAGGTCAAAAAATTACTGATGAGCTAGAAGCGGCTATTATCAAAAAAATAGTTGTTGGTATTAATCAAAGACTGCATCCGACGCCTGTGGTTGAAGAGAAACAAAAAGTGAAGATTGCGATTTAGATAGATTTTCGCTTGTTGCGCAGCAATCTTTCGTCTCTCCTTGTAAAGCTGAGGGATCGACACATAATTTGAAGAAAATTTCTTAAAAATTATAATGTTAGTTTGAACAGGATTTAGCTTGCGAAGCTCTTACCCCTTCTCCCCTTGCGGGAGAAGGCGGGGATGAGGGGTGGAAAAAATCTTAATCGTTAAAAGACGTAAATTTGTCCCAGATTTATACACCCCTCACCCTAACCCTCTCCCGCAAGG
>JACPOY010000022.1 GCA_016191245.1 Gammaproteobacteria bacterium
ATAATAGGATATTTTAAAGTTTTAATATTGAAGCCGTGATACTCATTGTTATCACGGTTATGAAAATTGAGAAGGTTGCTCTCTTTAACTCTGTATTTCCAGCACCGATCAATATATCAGGTCCATAATACCGGTATCCGGAAAATTGTCTAAGGGTTTTTGTTTCACGCTCCGCTGCATCAGGACCTATGACAAATTTCCATGTCTTGACAATTATTATACGATCGCGATCTATTCTGGAAAAACGCCGTTTTATCGAGAGGTTTGTTATGCCTATCTTGTACAACGTGCCACCATCGTTTGTTGCTACAGCAATGTAATACAGTAAGCCAGACTTTGTTTGATCAAACCCTGACAACGCACAGCCTGGACAACCGGCCTTATTTCCTCTTACATGTTTAACCGGGGTTGAAATAAAGTATTGAATCTATTCTTTTATTCGCTGAGATTTATTTCTTCTACTCGTTATTTAACTTTTTCTTCCAGTAAAATTTAATTGCTTTTGCTGAATATTCTTTTACCAGATGAGGATTCACAATAAGGGCAATTTTCTTTTTCCGCAAAAGTAGTTCCTGCCTCAAGCCAACTTTCATGCGTTATATGTTTTGTATCTTCACAACTATATTTGGCCACATGTTCGCGGACTGCTTTAAGTGCGCTTTCCGCAATTTCATCAATACTTTTTTCAAGTATCGATTGGAATTGCTCTGAATCAGTTGGGACAGCAAAAATTTTGGGTTCACTAGCAGCTTTAAGTTCTTTTGTTTTTTGAGCTTGTTGAACTTCCATTTGCTTTTTATCTATTGTTACATCAATGCCTTCTTGTTTTGTAAGAGACATAAAATCATCTACAGATATTGTATAAGGTGCTAAAATGCTACGACTAATAGCTTTTAACTCATCTTCTGCATTTCTGATTATTTTATTAATATCATTATTTTCATTGTCTAAATCTACGATTTGTCGAACAAGCTTTACGCCTTCGTTACCAACTACTAAGCCATACTGCTTTTTCAAATGTTCGTTTGTGACAATGTCACCAGAAAATACATTGTCATTGATAAAAGTACTGTCATATATGGCTATCATTGGCTTAATGCCAGTCCATGAGTCACCATTAAAACTAGCAGCTTGGCCATCAATCTGCAAAATCGCCTTTTGTTCCGGGCCTCCTGCAAGAGTTTTACGACCGATAATTATTTCTGAATTCCCTGTTGTCAAAGAACGTAATATATCGGCTAAGGTAGACTTACCCCATGCGTTTTCTCCGAATATCAGCGTACATTTCCCGAAAACAGCATGTGCTACGGGTTTTGCTTGAGCAAATCGGCCTATGTTTTGTACATATTTTACTTCTTGCAGCATTGTTGTTCCCAATTCGTTTGTCTTATCTGAGGAAGAAAGTATATCTGAAGTTTTTTATTCAATGCAGGAAAAAGATTTCAGCCTCATAATTTATTTTCTTGGGTGACTAAGTAAATTAAATAATCAAATAATAGTTAACAAACTAAATTTAAAAGTGCAACTATAAGCTCCATGATTAGAAAAATATCTTGGGGCTTTGCCCCCGCCGCGTATCAACTCATCCCCCAACCTTCCGCACGCGCTTCGCTTGTTTGTGCAGGCTGGGTGGTCCCCCCTGATTTGACACTTGGACCCCCAGACTTCGCCAGTCTGGCAGGAGCGCAGGCCGCTGCGCTCCTGAACTAAATAGATAGAAAGGAAAATAATGATGAATACTACAACAGACTTTTTCGGGGAAATGATTTACGGATACACTCGCTCTCAAGCAATTGAGGACGGTGAGCTAGTTGATGTTTCTGATATTGCAAAGCAATCGGGTTTTAAAATCCCAGTGGCTGTTACGCGTGCTGTTTGGGATCAGCACATAGAATGGACTGACAAGAACGATGATAGACAAACCATCCAAGATCAATCAGGCAGGCTATGGGATGTATTATGGATGCTGTATGTAGCCTGCAAGCGAAATAGGGACGAATCTTACATCATCTATGGGTTGCATGTGATCCCACGTGATGGATCCTCTAAATCACCTACTTTAGTTAAATTAAAAGCGGTTATCTGCGGTGGCGATGAGGGCGAGCCTGTTATCACTATTATGTTGCCCGACGAGGATTGAAGCATGAAAGTTAGGCAGCTTCTTCAAGAGGCTGCCTAGCAAGTCCATTGAATATGAAAACAAAGATCGATTACAGTAACATTCCTTGGCTAAGATATGTGCATTAAAATAAATCGTCTAATGTCACAACACCACTGATATGTTCGTTTACATATGAATTATCTTTTATACCACTAGAAGCAATCATCGTTATAAATATTTGCTTATTTGTTTTAGTCTTTTCAACAAAAACTTTATGTTTATTTTCCAAAATCTTAGCGTATTTTTTATCAATAACAAATGGCTTAAGTGTATATTTGATTTCACATATTGTTATAGTGTTATCTCTGCGATCAAATAGTAAATCAATTTGTGTTCCATCTTCTTCAGATTTTGCTTGCGATGTATAGCGCCATGTGTTAGCAATTGCGCTAGGACTTATTTCAAGTTTTTTTCTAATTTGTGCTATATGTTTATAGCAAATTGATTCAAACGTATAACCAGCCCAATTATACCAAGTTCCTGATTCTTGTATTTTTTCCCAATATCCTTTCTCAAGTGATTCTTTTTGTAATGTTTTTCTTAGAGGCTCAATCCATTTTAAATAAAACAAGGTATACTCATCCATTACTCGATAGTAAATACCCCGCTTTTTATGCATATATGGAGTAAAACTTATTATGAATCCTGCTTCTTCTAAATCCTTTAGTTTGTCACTTGCTCTGCCACCTCTTGAAATAAGCTTGGCTTTTTTAATAATATCTTCTTGTCCTACTCCATAACGATGTGCAGCAATAATTCTGAGAATCTCAACATAAGGTTCAGCATCGTCAAAAAGAGACGAAAATAAATTATCAAATTCCTTAAATAGTAAACTATTTTGCGTAAATGCAAGATTCTCAATAAGTTGTGGCGCTGAAAGTCCCTTTTTTGCATGTGCTAAGTAATACGGAATGCCACCGGTTACCATATATAAATGGGTTACGTGATTATTATTAAGTTTAACACCATTTAATGATAAAAATAATTTTGTTTCAGCAAGATTAAAGGGTTGAAGTTGGATTTTTCGGGTAATGCGGTTATGCAGACCGCCTTTGTTATTTATAATTTTCTTAAGTATCCAAGAGGCGCTTGATCCGCAAATAACTAATTTTATCCTTGTATCAGTGGACCAATATTGATTCCAAAAATATTCAAGAACAGACAATAATTTTGAACGATGTGTTGCCATCCAAGGAAATTCATCAAAAAATAGAACTACTTTTTGTTTCTTAGATACAAATTTGTTGATAGCATCCATGAGCAGATCAAATGTATCATACCAGTTAGTTTGCTCTTTTAACTGCGTGCCTTTGTAGAATATTCTTCCAATTTCAATCACAAAGCGGTTAATTTGTTCAGGCATTTTCCCATTTTGAATGCCTGTGATACTAAAAAAGAAGCATTTTTTCTTTTCAAAATATTGCTTAATAAGAAACGTTTTCCCTACCCTTCTTCTACCATATATGGCCATAAATTCTGGGCGATTAGAATCATAAAATTCTTGTAATGATTTTTGTTCTTCTTCCCTGCCAATTAATGTTAAGGCCATTTGCTGCGCCGCGATTATTCTAGTATTAGTGGCGCAACAAATCAACAAATAAATATTGTTGCGCCGCTAATAATTTTCTATTGGTGGCGCAAGAAAATAAGAGTGTATATACCTCAATTTAGATATGGCCAACTTGGAAAACGGCTGGATTTAAGGATAAGTTTCAGGATGCTTTGTAATATAGAAATTATCATTTCCCTGTATTTCTCTTATCTTATTAGTGTTTGCGTGATTGGCGTTCTGCTTTATTGCAGGATGTTCAGGGTGAGGTACTAGAACTAGGGTGTGGAACAGGCGCAAATCTTCCCTTTTTATCTCAAAAGGTAAGTCATTTGGCGATTGCTGAGCCGAACAAATATATGCGACAGAAATTTGCTGCCAAGCAAGCGCAGTTTCCACAATTAAATGTTACGCTGTTAGACTACAATGGTGAAATGATCCCTTTACCGAATGAAAGCGTGGATGCAGTGGTTTCTACTTTAGTGCTTTGCACGGTTGATGACTCGAAAAAAACACTAAATGAAATTTATCGTATTTTAAAACCTCAAGCCAAATTGTATTTTATTGAACATGTCGCTGCCTTAAACAATCCAGGTCGCTTGAAATGGCAAAATTTCTTTGAGCCTGTGTGGCATGTGCTTGGTTGCGGCTGTCACTTAACACGGCAAACGGAACAGAGCATCATTCAAGCAGGTTTTATCATACAAGGCATCAAGCGCGAAAGTATGCGCGGTGTGCCACCAATTGTGCGTCCAAGCATTAGAGGAGTTGCAGTTAAATCAAACTAGTGAAATGTACATAACTGGTAGAACGTTTCGTTCATTGCGACGCAGCATAATCGGTCCTGAGCAATTTATAGAATAAATTCTAAAAAATAATCGTTACCCATACTCAATTTAGCATTATGTCCGAGCAATATTGGGTTGTTTATTGAACCATGCCCAATATTACTTATTTGTAAGACAGGCAATGAAATTTGTGAAGCAAATTGTTGTATTGTTTCCTTAATTAGGAACCTGCCATCAGGTTCACCTTTGTCGATGAGATCGCCAAATAATAATGCTTTAGCTTGATTAAATATTCCGGCTTGACTTAATTGGGCTAGTACTCTGTCTATGCGATAGGCTCGTTCGTTGGTTTCTTCAATTAGCAAGATCTTGTTGAAGGCGTTAATTTGCCAGGAAGTCCCAAGACTTGCTTGTAATAAATGCAAATTTCCCCCAATGAGTGCTGAATTAATGGTTATATTATTTTCAGCTAATTTATTTAAAGGGATAATCTCACGATATAAGAGCCTTTTTTCACTCTGGAAAAGCATATTTTTTAATAAATTGATTGAATTTTTGGAAATTTTATTTAATGACACTTGATAACCTGATGGACCATGGATGGTAGCCCAGCGCCACTTTCCTTGAAGAAAGATATGTAGCGCTGTAATATCGCTAAATCCAATAAATAGTTTGGAATGATTTGGTGGTTTAATTTTGCTTAACAAAGGGATCAATTTTGTTGAGCCAAACCCTCCTAATAAACACCATACAGCTTTCGAAGTATCATTTAATAGTGCGCGTTTTAAGTGAATAAAACGATTTTCATCACTATTAGCATAAAGCAAACTTTCACCAAACAAATCAACAGGTATATGGCATTGTAGTTCCCATGACCTAAGCAATATCTTAATTTTATCTAATATTTTCGGGTTGCATTTTGATGATGGCGCGACAATATCAACGATATCACCTGGTTTTAAATAATTTAGCTCTATTGACGAATTCATATAATCAGTAATTTCTTCAATTTTTATTTATATTCTCTTTTTAACTGGTTTTTGCGAACATGCCTATTAATTGCTAACTTAATAAGGTGAGTCAAGAGATCAGAATATTTCAACCCTGATGCTTCCCATAGTTTAGGGTACATACTTATTTGAGTAAATCCAGGAATTGTATTAATCTCATTAAAATAAATATGATAAGTGTTGCGTTCTACAAATAAATCGATACGAGCCATCCCTTCGCAATCTAAAACTGAAAAAATCTTTTTTGCTATTTCTCTGGCCTTTTCCTGTAATTTAGAAGAAATTGTGGCAGGTATATGTAATGCGGCACCATTCTTATCTATGTATTTTGAAGTGTATGAATAAAATTCATGTGTTAAAGAAGTTCTTATTTCTCCGACAACACTTACAATGGGATCCGAGCCATAATGTTCTGATTCTAGCATTGCAACTTCAATTTCAATCGGATTGATTCCTTTTTCAACGATAACCTTGTTATCATATTGATATGCATTAATCATTGCGGAGGATAATTCGTTAACATCCTTTACTTTATGCACACCGATGCTCGAACCCATATTGGCCGGTTTTACAAATACTGGATAAGACAATTGTGCAGTGACTATTTTAATATAATGTTCAGTATTTTGCTCCCAATGAGCACGTTTGATGACAATAAATGGGAGCACAGGAATTTCCGCGTGCATCATTAGCCGTTTGGCGACATCTTTATCCATTCCTATCGATGAGGAAAGTACACCACAACCTACATAAGGCAAATTCGCTAACTCTAATAATGATTGAATCGTACCATCTTCCCCTAACGTGCCATGAATAACTGGAAATACGACGTCGAACATTCTCTCCGAATCTCTCTGTAGAATAGAGTGTTGATGTTGTGGCTGTTGTAATTTATTACCTATAAGAGATGGGTTAAAAATCATGCGTTCTTCTTCGCATTGCAATCGTATATATTTACTTGATTTATCTGAAATTGATTCATTCTGAAAAACATCATCGCCTAGAAACCAAGTGCCTTGTTTATCAATTCCGATTGGGATCACTTCGAACATAGAACGATCTAAATTTTCAATCACATTTATTGCGGAAGCCAATGACACTTCATGTTCGCAAGAAGGGCCGCCATATAATACTGCAACACGAATTTTATCTAATTTATTCATTAGTGCCTTATGCATTGGGTATTTTCTTTGTACTGTAGGAGCACCTTATGTTACTAAATTGATAATAAATGACATCCCGTATAATTTACGGGGATTATTTGTGATAAAATATGCATATATATTGTTATAATTTAGTTATCACACACATTATGTTGAATAAAATTATTGGCATTAGTAATGAGCTAAAAGTCTGTAGATTTGGCAGTGGCATCAAGTTGATAAGGCAAGAAAAACTAAATAATCAAAGATACATTCAATCGGCTCACGATGAAAATACCATTGGCTGTATTTTGAAACATCCTTTCTCTGTATATCTGGAAACTACTCAACATGTAATAATAAAAAGTAACGAAATAACTGCTGAGGCATGTGGTTTTGCATCGCTCGATGATTTTATAGGTAAACCTGCATTCCGTTTCTTTAAAAAAGACACCATCGAAAAAAAAATTGCTAATCATAAACAAGTAATAAGAAACGATGCTCTTGTAATCGCCGAGGAAAACGCACTACTTCAAGATGGGAGTGAAGTGAACACACTCTCAGTGAGAATGCCATGGTATAATGACGAGAACAAAATTATTGGGTTATTTGGTTGCTCAATTGTATTAGGGAAAAATCCACTTGCTGAATCCTTAACAAAAATAACAAAATTAGGTTTGCTGAATCTGGATCAATTGCAGAACAAAAGTAATTTTGCAGGATTAAAAGTTAATTCTAGTAATTTATCAAAGCGAGAGTTAGAGTGTTTGCGTCTTACAATAAAAGGAAAACCAGCAAAACAAGTTGCATACGAATTGAAAATATCGCAGCGAACAGTTGAAGAATATTTGGAAAATATCAAAAGAAAAATGAGAGTAACTTCGAAGTCGGCCCTGATTGAGAAGGGGATTGATTATTTTGTAGGGTAAATTAATTAAAATAAATACGGCATTGAGCGGTCAAGGGTATTGGGTATTTTGCTGCCACTGAAAAAACACAATGAATTAGCTGCACAGGAATTAAATAATGACTCTCTATATCCCTGATCGTCATGAAGCATTGCAAACAAATTCTTGGTCTTTGAATAAAGCAAAACAAATAATTACTGAAATTGTCGAATCAGCGATAAAATCTTTTCAGGGCGATCAATTATGGCCTGTGCATCCAGATTTAAAAAATGAATATAATATAACTCAACCAATTACAGGTTTGTATTATGGTGCGGCTGGTTCAATATGGGCGTTAATGCAATTGCATCAAAGAAATCCGCATTTGCCAGCATATGATTTTGCTCGTTATATGGATACATTAATTAATAAACAAGCAGCATCTCTTGCTGAGTTTGATCCAAAAGCTAATATTCAAGCCGATGCACCCGGTTATCTTTTAGGATATGCGGGTATTAATTTGCTACGTTGGAAATTGACGCATGATGCGAATGTGCTTGACATTTTAGAAGACAATATCAAAATCAATATTACTAACCCAATTCGTGAATTGATGTGGGCAGCACCAGGCACAATGCTCTGTGCCTGGTTTTTATATCTAGAGACAGGACAACAACGCTGGTGTGATTTATATCGGCAAAGTGCGGATTATCTATTTTCGTGCTGGGAATTCGATACACTTCATCAATGTTATATTTGGGTGCAACATATCTATGGCACAAACGCCATATACTTAGGAGTAGTTCATGGTTTTGCTGGCAATGTGTTCGCATTACTACAAGGAATGCAATTACTCTCTGATGATCAACAGCAACAATTAATTTCTCGTACTGAAAAAACAGTAATAACAACTGCAAAAATCGAAGCGGATTTAGCTAATTGGTTACCTCGACTTGATGAACCTCGTCCCGGACGAGACCAACTTCTGGTGCAACTATGTCATGGAGCGCCAAGTATAGTGCTAGGTGTTGCAAATCTATGGCCCTTGGCAAATGAAGAATTTAAGAAAGTACTAATAAGCGCTGGAAATTTAATCTGGCAAGCTGGACCTTTAAAAAAGCCATGGGGTTTATGTCATGGTACAGCTGGAAATGGTTACGCTTTTTTAAAATTATATAAATTAACTGGCGATAAAATCTGGCATGAAAGAGCTTTGCAGTTTGCCATGCATGCGATTCATCAGTATGAAACTATGCGTTATCATTACGCTTGCATTCGTACAGACGCTTGGTGTGGTGATTTAGGATTGGCCTTATATTTACAGGACTGTATTGATCAGCGCGATAAGTTTCCGATGATGGATTATTTTTAAGCAAGTATGTTTCATGCTTCACGTGAGTTTAGGCCTAAAGGCCGGGGTCTGAACCGCTAAGGAATTGTTGATCAAAAATCCCATAAATTTCAGGCGTTTATCTATTGCATAGAATACTATTCTATGCAACACCATATAACGTTGAATATAGTCGCATGACCCATTAAATCAATTTTCTTTTTCAAATAAATTATCTAGGGTAACAACAGCATTAATCATTTCCTCCGAGTACATTGTTTTTTTAATACCATTAGCGGAGATCATCGCTAAAAAAAGCTGCTTTTTAGTTTTGGTGATTTGTTGATATACCTGTAATTTTTTCTTTAACTTGTCTGCGTAGGATTTGTCGATCGCAAAAGGATGATCTGTATATTTAATCTCACATATTGTTATAGCATCATCATCCCTGTCAAATAATAGATCAATTTGCGCGCCAGAAATATTTGATTTTTTTGTTGGATTATATTGCCAAGAGTTTGGTATGGCGGTAGGGCTTAAATTTAAGGCGTCACTGATTTGAGAAATATGTTTATAACATACTGATTCAAATGCATAACCCGCCCAATTATTCCATTGCGGTGTGTTTTGAATGCTTTCCCAATAATTCTTTTTCAACCCCCTAGCAAGTAACGTATCTTTAACGGGCTCAATCCAATCAAAATAAAACAAGGTATATTCGTCTATCGCTTTATAATATATTCCTTTTTTAGTATTTAAGTGTGGCTTCAGTTTGATAATAAATCCTGCATCTTCTAAAGCTTTTAATTTCTCACCTGCTCGTCCTCCCTTAGAAATATCCTTTATTAATTCAAATAATCTTTCTTGATCAATACCGTATTTATGATTAGCAATTACACGAACAATTTCAATATAAGTACTAGCATCACCAAATAATGCGGAAAAAAGGTTGTCAAACTCAGTCAGTAAAAAGCTTTTTCTGCTAAAAGCTAAATTAGCAATATTTTGCACTGCAGACAGTCCTGCCTTAAGATACGACAAGTAATAAGGTATTCCGCCGGTTACCATATAAATCTGAATGATTTGCCTATTATTAAGGGTCACACCGATATGATTTAAAAATCGTTTAGTATCACGTAAATTATATGGTTGTAATTGTATCTTGCGAGTAACTCGATTATGCAGCCCCCCTTTGTTATTAATAATTTTTTTAATAATCCATGAAGCTGATGAACCACATATGATTAGTTTTATTCTACTATCTGTTGACCAATACCGATTCCAATAATAGTCTAAATTTTGCAATAAACGAGAGTTCTTTGTTTCCATCCAGGGAAACTCATCAAAAAACAAGATAATTTTTTTATTAGGTTCGATATTCTTTATCGTATCTGTAAGTAATTTAAAAGTTTCATTCCAGTTTTTACCTGACTTAAGATGAACACCCTTATAAAAGGTTTCTTCAATTTGTTGGGTAAAATTTGCAATTTGATCTTTCAATGTGCCTTGCAATAGTCCCACTGTATTCAAGAACGACGCGTTTTTATTCCTAAAAAACCAACGAATCAACATGGTTTTTCCCACGCGACGGCGCCCATAAATTGCAAGAAATTCTGGTCTTACAGAATTATACAATTCCTCTAATGCCTGTAGCTCATCCTCTCGACCGACTAATTTCTCTATCATATCTGCCCTATTGATTTATTGTGCCACTTGGAAGGATACTCCACGCGGCACAATAAATCAATTCTTTTAAAGATAGTGCCATCTGTGGTGTTGTTCCAGACGGCACTATCTTTCAGGGCACCTGTGTTAAGGATGAACGAAAGGTAATGTGATAGGGGGCTCAGGCATAAATATTATAGTATGAATGATAACTTACGATGATCTACACTCTTAGGCTATTCTAAATTAGCCACGCATTAATGTGGCTAATTTAGACAGTCTCAAAAAGTTAAAAGGCGGGTTTAGGCAGCAACTACTGCTACGACCTTCTTGCTAGGTCTTCCACGTTTCTTAGCAGAGCCAGTTTTCTTTTTTGCTGGTTTTTTGGCTTTTGCTTCAGCTGGTTTGGTAGCTTTACGCTTTTTTGTGGCTTTTCGTGCTTTAGGCGCAGCAGATTTAGCCTTGGTAGCTACTTTTCCTTTTTGACAGCAGGCTTTTTGGATTTTACAGCCTTTGCTTTGGTGGTTTTGCGAGCTTTAGATTTAACAGAAGTCCGTTTAGTAGCAGCCATTTTAAAATTCCTAAAGGTTAAATAACAATAGAAATTTAACACAAGTACTGTAAAAGTAAAATGTTTCTTCGCTAAATAACCTTATGCTCTTGGCCTGGGTGGTTCAGGGTAATATCCTCTCCTCTCTCGTTGTGTATCTAGCGTCATGAATAAGCTCAACTTTTAAGCTATGGAAAAAGCAATAAAAAAATCTACAAAAATGTGCCTTGATAAATGAGATATAGTTAATTTTTATGTTCAAGTCTCCTAGCCGGATGCAAATCAACAGTCGGTCTTTGTGGGTGATTTGGTTTATGAGACATAATGCAATAAAGATTATAAGCCCCATACCCCAAAAATATCGGCATCGTGATAGGTTTAGCAGGAAGAGCTATTATAAGCCCCACTCCAAAGCTTCTAGTGAATATAGTCCTAAATGCTGCCCAATTATCAACTGCAGGAACAACATGATTGTCCCTTCTTATTCTTCTATCGGTTTGAATATCTTTGAATTCGTTAAATTGCTTTAGTTTAGGCAGCTCTTCTTTGATAAATTTACCTTCTCTTGAATTCAAAGGAAGTGTATCAAAGTAGTCTTGCCAGTCTTTTGCGATATCCTTTCTTAACCTTGGGTGTTTATGAGCAAAGCGGCTACCAATTTCAAATCTCACATTGCTTGATTTAAGATCTATTAAAATGAATTCAGCTATTTCATGATCTTTGGCTCCCAAAAGAACGATGTTATCAATGGAGAGCGACGCACAATCTTTAATATATCGGGTCAAGTAGCGTGAATTTTGTTCGGAACCACCCTCTTTTAACAATTTATAGCTAAAAGATTTTTTCTCAAAAGGATCTTCATGTTTACCTTCATGAAGGTGTTTTCGAATCAAAGCCACCAGCACTTCTCGATAAAACTCTGTCTTTTGCCCTAGAGCAACAAGATCATCAACGTCAATATGTTTGAAAAAGGCAATATCACGAACCATTTCATGCTTAAGACGACAAATGCCCTGCTTATGGCTATTGTCCATCAAATTCAATCGTTTGGTGGGAATAGATGTAATAGTTTCCCATAAAGTCTGAATATGTTTGGGTCTTAGGCTTTTTTTGGTATCGGTTAAAGTCGTTTTTGCTAAAGCCAGCTTATCTTCGCTAATATGATCCATTGTTCGATACAAATTGGCTAGCATAAATGCCGCCGCCATCGGGTTTTCGTCTAACACAACCAAAAACGTTCTGTCGATCTTTTTGCATAAAGCTTTAATGTCCAACATAAATCCCACCTCGTTTTGATGGATTTGATAAATTTTCAGCTTCTACACGGCATGAAGCTGCTTTCTTTTGGATTTTGTGTTGATTAAGAATAAAGGGTTTTATTTTATGGTTTTTGTCTTTGTAATCTCTCACAAGCTTGCCTGAATCAAGCCCATTTCGGCGGCAAGCATCCAAAAAGCGCTCAACTTTGGGATCCCAAGGATTATCAAAGTATTCTGATTGACTAACAAATGACTTAAACTCAAATTTTTCCGATGCTTCAAGCAAACGATAATCATGGAAAAGCTCAATATCGGCTTCATCAAAGGGTTTCGAAGGGTCTTTAAGCTTATCTAGGTGTGCTATAAGCCACGTTAACCGTTTTCTGGCAACATCTATCAACTTTTCACTTCTTTGTTCCTCAGGAAGGAATCTAAGCAGTCTAACGGCCCGAGAAGAGTCACCTTGATAGTTTTCAAAGTACTGGCGAGCCAAATTCTTCCTTTGGGTTATCTCAATGTCTGGTTTAGAAGAGTAACTATATACATCTGCCCCATCTAGCAATTCATAAATATCGCTTAAGGCGTCATCCCCAATCTCATCTAGCTTTTGATTAAGGTGATCATCCTTCTGAATATTGAAAATGCTATTTAATTGTTTTTCTGCTCGTTTTAAACGCTCTTTGTGACGATTGTACCATTGAGATACAAGCTCTTTATGACTTTGAGATAAAAGCCTTGCATTCATAGGCGTCTCAGAACTAAGTGTTTTGAAAAGATGAGATTGAATTTTCCGCAGCAATAAATCCCCTTTATCCCCTATTCCAAGCTGCTTAATCCATTCTTGTACACTATCTATAGTTGGATGTATTTTACCTTGTAGTAATTGATTTAATTGCAACGCTGCTTGCCGAGTATCCTTTTTTAAGAGATAACCACGCAAAATAGACTGCCATCCATTTAAATAATCTTTGCGTAGCTCATGGCCACCCCAAGGTTGATTAAATGAATACTCAATATCCTTATTCACCCTGCTGCAACGCTCGATTTTGTTAAACCATTTATGGATGGGGTTGGCATTTTGCTCAAATTTATGTACAGCGATCTCATCACCATAAGTAACAACAAATTCTTTGAGCTTGGCTAACTGCGAATGTGGAATAGTAGGAATTAACTTGTCTTTTGATGCAGACTTCTCTAATAATTCAATATCATCTCCGACGCGTAAGGCAATATGGTTGGCGACTTGTTTTAAATGAGATTGTAGTTGCTTTTCTTGCGCATCAATTTTTGTCTTGACTGCATCCAACTGTAAGTTAAAGTTGCCTCGACCAAATAATCTTTGTCCAAAAAATGATAGATTCAATTTCGCTTTACATTCTCCCAGATGATCAAAATGAATTTTTGATTGCTTGACTAAATCCTTTATATCAAAATGCGGAATATCCACTATCACTTGACTCAAGTGATTAGCCATGAATTCTTGGATCGAGACTAATAAATCCAGTGATTGATATATTTCCTCACGCTTCCAATGGGTAATATAGTCGACAAGACTTTGCTTGAACGTATTAAGCATCATCCAGCCAAAGATCCAAACTGGTGAAAGTGCGAAGGAATAAAACAAAACACTACTTAGCATGGAAAAGGCCGATGTGCCAATCAACAATCCCACAGGTTGTAAGGCAATCATTAAATAGTGATATCCAATAAGCGTTAAAGCAAGATAAAGTAGATATCGCAAGCTCCATAATTTAGAAGCAAAAGCAACTAAACCAAAGGTTTCTAAACCTTCTTTCGCGGCCTTCAAAATATTTTTTCCCGTCTTTTGGATAATTGCAGGAATTGCCTTTTTGATCCAAGATGAATTAAGAGGATTATTTATACCATTATTAGATAATGATTTTACTACTCTTTTATTAAATTTCCTGATTTCTATTAAACCTTGCTTAACTTGCGCTGCTGTTTTAAACGCCGCATGACCTTGCTTTGTAAGTGGAGAAAGCACCGCTGTTTGCAATTCATCTTTATCAACCGTTGATGCTTCCAAATAGTCATATATTGCTAAACGCCGATCATCATTCAACATTGAGGCAAATGGCTGTTTAATTTCTAATGGATGCTTGAGTAAGTCAAGTTTATTGATTTTAACACAAACTGCGGAAACAATATCATCCACTTGTGGCGCTGCATTTAAAATTGAATGTGCCTGGCATCGCCATAATAACCCTTGAAATAGGATTGCTTTTAAATTAGCCAGACGTTCTTGATTTTGTCGGATTTTATCAATTTGCTGATCAATTGAAGGATGAAACCAATGCGATGGCCATCAATGGTTAGCATCTACAATTACTTTTTCATCTTCAAATAATTTTAGTGACTGTTGATAGATGCTTTCTAAAGGTAAGATTTCATTTTGGAGTAAAGACAGTAACTGTTTTGAGTTTAAATGAGCTAAAGGTTTTATTTTTTCCCAAATATCATGAGTTTTATCTATTTCTTTCTTCTTTTTGGAGTGTGATTTCAAGTCTTTCCAAAAAGTAGCAGTATTAAGCCGTGAGAAAACAGGGGTAACTACACTACTGCAGGCTACTTCTATTTTTCTTTCGTGATTAATAATTAGATCTTGGAAATGACGTAAATGATAAGAAAAAAATCTATCTTTCCAGCGTTTTTGCATAGGGATAGGTGCATAGTCTTCCATGGGATAACTTGGGTTTCCCCAACTCCATTTAGTGAAATGATGCCAAGTATTTCAACATTGCAAATTAAATTCAAGAGTATTTATCGATAAACTGAAATTAATAGATCATTTCACAGTCGCAAGCTTAACTTTATTTGATATTTTTGGGTCGTACCTCAATTTGTGTAAAAGAGTCAATTATTTGAATCAGCTATTTCTCCCGGGAATAAATATAACAATCCCTCGGTGATTGGCCCAGAGCCGGTAAAACCAACCATTCTTTCAAAACACCTTCTTTCATGAATCCTGACTTTTCTAATACTTTAAATGAGCCGATGTTCTCAAAATCACATACTGTCCATATCCTTTGTAATTTCTCATGGGACAATAACCAATCCGAACCGATTTTGACAAATTCAGAGCAATACCCTTTATGCCAAAATTCTTTGCGTATTCCAAAATGAACTTGAGCTTGAGCTTGAGATCCCTCAATATTTGCGATTAATATTCCAATAGCTTCATCATTCGAAGCTAAAGACACTACCCATGAAAAGTTATCTCCTTCTTCTTCCCAAGGACGATCACACCACTTATCCAAAAAATTCTTGGTTTGGTCAATATGTGTATGTGGTGCACGAGTCAGAAATTTTGAACATTCAATATCACTCGTGTAATGAAATAGAAAATCAGCATCACCTTCTCTGGTGCGCCGTAAAATTAATCGCTTAGATATAAGTTTTTTAGGTTTCATAATTAATAATTTAAAGGGTATTTATATATAAGTCTAGTATGAATAATAACTTTTCGCATTAATATCTACGGCTCTAATAAAAACCCTTGTCAGGTCAGCATCTTCTATAGGTTCTTCAAATATATCACGGGCATGAAAGCCAAAATCATTTTTCAAATAAAAGGCACGCCTTTCTTTTTGCGCAATCAATATATTATTGGGATTTTCACTTATGGAATCCCTCATTGAATTAACAATATCAGCCAGTTCTAGCCCATTATCTTGAGCTAATACATTACCATTTAAGAAGAATGATGCTTCGCCTTCCTCATTTATTCGACAAATTGGGACTTCAACTGTATCAACAAATGTGTTGTTAATATTCCCCTCTTTATCAAAATAAAAATTAGGAGTAATCCTGATTTTGACCAATTTTTCATTTAGAAGCCGTTCATATTTTTCTGCTTCTTCCCACGCAGCAAGCGGGGCCCATTTAAAATTTCCAGGTTTCCTATAATTAATATACATGTTGTAAACCATAATATTCTTTGGGATGTGTATTTGTTTACCTTGAAATAAACCATCATTATGAAAGCCCAACTTCACTTCAGGAGGATATTGGACTAGGTCCTTTGAATTAAGAAGTTTGGCATTCTCATGTGAAGCTGAGTAAATTGAAAAAGGCATTTTATTAATAGAATCTATATTAGGATTGCCTATATTGCCAAATATTCCCATGGCAACTGCTGCCCCATACACGCTATTTACTTTTTTGTTAAATATAGACCCTTCTGGAATATCTATTGCAGCAATGCCACAATATGGATCATTGGTAAAATGAGTAATGCGCTGAATATCTTCTTTAAATATATTTGCACAGACTTGAATTATTTGGTTGTAAGTCTCTTTATTTTCAAAAATCTTTAGATCAATCGTATGTTCCATTCCAAAATCTAAAGTATTACAAAAAAAGTTATATTTTTCTTCATCTATAGCGCAAACTAGATCTTCGTTGGATATACTGCAATCCATTAAGTATTCCTCTTATGCTTTCCAATTTTCTGTTTGAGCTTCTCAAATATTTGAGAAGCTCATTATTGCTACTAGATCTTATTTTGTGGCATCTGTACATTCTGGCGCAGAGGGACCATAAGATAATCCTTGAAGCAAATCTTTCATTACTGCAGACTTTTCGTTTTCTTTTATTTTAATATTTTGTTGCATTAATTCGGATGCAACGCCTCCTGAGATGGCGTCCAACTTTGAATCAATGATTTCCTTTACTTTTTTACTATCCATATTTAACTCCATTAATATCATTCGACTCGGCAAATAAACTGAATTTATATTGCCATTTTTTTAAACTTGTAATATTGAAATAAGGAAAATACAAAGCACTCAAATGTTGAGCTAGAGGACTAATTGCTTAGATGGTTGCCTCCCTTAACGAAGCTCCCTATTTCAATTAAAGAATGCCTTTAAATCTAATTTAGGTCAATAGAAAATAAAGCAATACAAAATTATGGGATATGCTGATTTATTGAAGGAAAAACCAATGCGATGGCCATAAATCGCTTGCTTCGATTGAGAGTTTTTCATTCTCAAATACACTGATTGCATTTTTATATTCTTGTTCAAGGGGTAGGACTTTCTGCTGCAATAAAACCAATAACTGCTTTGAATTAAGATGAGCTAATGGCTTAATTTTTTTCCATAATTCATGGATCTCATTTACCTCATCTTTATTAGGAGAAAGCGCTTTTAAATCTTCCCAAAAGGGATCTGACTGTAACCGTTTAATTGAAGCAGCAGAGCTACTCTTTAAATCGGTTAACACCTTTTCTTCATAGCGCTGAATATTTTTCTGGATGTGCTGTGAGTGATAACTTAAGAATCTATTTTTCCATGATTTCTTAGATTTAACTGGAATATAGTCCATCGTACTGCTTGAGGAATTACCCTCTCTCCTCTTTCAAGAAGCAATACATGGATATTAAACTTAAAATTGATGCTTTTGCGCATATATTAGATAATTTTTTGAAAAATTATTATCGCACACCTTTTTTAAAACCAACAAATCGCTCAATATTCGGCACTTTTTCATCTAACGGCGCAAATACCGCATCATTTTTTAACCAACGTGAAACATATTGAGACAAAATAGGCTTATCAGTTTTTTTCATTAAATCAGGCTCATCAAATTCAATTTCTTTGACTTCTTCAAAGCCACATTTCTTATAAAATGCAATGCTATTTTCATTAATTTTCCGTGTATAAAGTTCCATGCCACATGTTTCAGGAAAACGTTTTCCAAGTTCATTTAGTACCGCACGACCAATACCCATTTGATGAAATCCTGGGTTCAATGTTACCCAACGCAAGTATATTTTGGCCGTTTTTTGGTTAACTTCACAAGAAAAAAATGCGATGGGTTGATCATGAAGACGAGCGATCACATATTGAATGCGTTGGTGGTTATTTTCTTGTTCTAAAATAGCCCTTTTCTCTTCGTCAAATAAATGGCCAAAGTGCGATTTAAGTTTTATGATATAATCTTCTTTTAAGATTTTACCTTCCCAATTAAATTGAGCCGGATCACTATTTTTATACGAGCTAACATACGCTTCAACAAATAAATGTTTAATTTTGGGCCAATCAAATTTACTTGCGGCATTCCATTCAAAGATCAAATCTTTTTTAATATCATCATATTTAGGCATATATCACTACATTCAACCAAAAAGTGAAAAAGTCTAATCATGAGCAAACTTACTCGGGATGTGTGATTATAGCACCCCTGTTAATTCTTCATAGTCATTCTTAATTTTATTCGCATTTTGTTGAAAATCATCTTTTAAATTTACTTTCTTTTGCTGATACATCGTATCTAGCTTTCCTTTTTCTTGGTTTAAGTTGATCCCTTGTACTCGAGCTTTGACTTTCTCATCCAACATTTCTTTAATGGCTTTTGCTGAGTACTCTTTCGCCAGATGAGGATTATTTAGCACTTGAGCAGCTTGTACTTCACCCATGGGTTCACTTGCACCAGGCGCTGGTATTTTGGCAACTCGAGACAGCAGTTCTTGATCCCAGTTAAAACTAGCACTTGAGGACAACTCTTTGTGTTGGGATGCCAACTCACTCCATGCCTGCGATTCGCCCACTGACTGTTGCCACGAAATCGCTGAAGATTGTGCATCTTGGAACGCCGCATCGGCCCTATAAGCAAGATTTGCCCCATAGGTATCCCCTCGTCGCTGTAATTCTTCAGCAAGCACCCTGAAAGAGCTTTCTTGAGAGCGACCATTTCCTGAGGAATCCGATAAGTCGTTACTCACTTGATCAGCAACAGATGTACTTTGGTCGTGATAGCTTCTACTATTGGCCTCTGCCCCTAGATCAATCATCCCTTTTATTCCAAGTAATCCGCTGCCTCCAACCCCTACACTGCCACGTATAAATTTGGTTAAAGACTTTTGATCCCCCATTACATCGCTCTTTCCCTCTGAGTGCGCTTGTCTTGCAACCTGCTCATGCGAATTTTTTGAATATTCAGCAATTGCATTTGCTTCATTAGTACTAAAACTGGTACTTGATGACATTTCCTCGCTTAAATGTTTACCAAGTACAGCCGTAGCAGCAAGAGAAGCTGATGCTCTTTCTTCAAATGAAACTTGTTGCTGGGACGCAATTTGCTGTGAAATAGCGCTTTGCTGACCCGTAATCATACGCATAGTTTCAGCTTCATTAATATGTGTTCCCATACGAGAAATAGCTCCGCTACTATCTGCGATTATTTCTCCTGATGGCGCAGAAGTATAATGAACCATATCAGTACCTTGCATTCTAAATGCGCCAGCACTGTAAGAGGCGTTTGTATCATATTTATTAGCATTTAAGTTATTAAATGAATGATTGTTAAGGTCAGTGTTCCCATAGCGTAAATTACCCGTAGTAGCCTCTTCTGCCGCAGCCATAGCTGAAGATTGATTAATACCAAATAAACTAGCAGACATATTTGCTAATACACCTGGGCCATTTTTAAATATGCTCCAGGTCAAGATTGGAATAAAAGAAGACATAAATCCAGCAAAAGCAGCAATCTTCGCATTAACATCATAAATCCCAGGTAACGTATCAAGGCAAATTCCCACCCCGCCAGAAGTCGTTGCAGCCGAAACAGTGGCAATTTTAGCTGCATAGCTAAAGAACACGTTCAATAAAGCAAATATCGGTCCCCAGGAATGCACCCAGAAAAGCGATTTGATATATAACAAACAGATACTGCCCCCTTGTGGTAGCAATATCAACAAAAATACGATGGGAAAAATACCATACAATAAACACTCAAAGATCGCTCGCATCAAAGGAAGCTTTTCAAGTGCGAGCTGCCCTACAATAGTATAAGAAGCATGTTGCTGAATTTTCGCGCGTGAAGCAGCAAATTGTTGTAAAGCAGCTGCTGAACCTGTTTCTGAAGCAAATGAATCTACGCCATCTATAATTGACTGCATCATCAACTGTTGGTGCAATATTTCTTCCGCTGTTCGAGAAATCCCTAATAAATAGTTGTATGCTCCAGGTAAATGCGATAGAAAAAGGCCACTAGCCATCTGTGAGGTGTCCGCACTTCGATAATAACGATTGCTATAGATAGATTTAACCTTGCGGATCTGTTCATCCCATTCCTTTGAGAGGGTCTGCGCACCGGTATAGCAGGTGATAATTTCATTGTTATAGGGGAAAGCATGCGCTTTTGATGCATTTTTACTCACCAATCCCCAAATATCATTACTTTTTTTCAAATCGTCAATTGTATACTTTTTACCCCTGATAGCTTCAAAAACAACACACTGATGAATAAAATTACGCATATTCTTTGAAAACTTTTCATCAGCAATTGGCATAAACGCTGTTTTTTCTATCATTGTCGAAGCCATCATCATGCCAGTACGATGATATTTTACGTCGTCAGGTGATGAAAAAGCCGATTCAAAAAGTCGAGTAATTGCATCACCTATATGGCTGCTAAAATGCGCCACACTGGCAACACCAAAAGGTACATTCTTAACAATCCTTGGGGTATCACCGTAAATTCTATCAATGATAACGACCTCCGCTTTTGGAACAAATAATAAAGAATATGCCAGGGTATAACCTAAAAACCATTTCGAGAGGATTACAACATTACCTTTGAGAATTGAATAATAGGCCACGGCAACTACAGCAAAAAGAACCGCAAAATTTAAAATGGTGTCGTAGTCATCACTTTTAGCGATGCCTGCAATCCCATTAAATACATTATCTAAGTAAGGGCCCGCTCCATATGTGATAATCTCAAATGTCATAATGCACCTACCACTGAATTACATTTGATGAATTTTTCATGCCTGAAGCATATTGGCTTGCAATTTCTTTTTCGACATTTTTCGCTTTCTCAATCAAAGATAGAACTTGATTGGCTTGCTCTGCTGACTTTGCTCTTTCGCGATCCACCTGCTCTCTGGCTTTTTGCATCTTAACGAAAAAATCACTTCCTATTTTCCCTAAATCATGCTCAGAGCGCGATATTTCTTCAACGGCTTTGATATTTTCAACTAAAAATGCATAAAGCAAATCAAATGCGATTAATTCACTATAATAATGGATATCCATAAGCTTAGTTGCTGGTGCATAGGTCGTGTACACATTTAGAATTCGATAAACAGGGATTGAAGTCGTATTTAATAATGCCTTATGTGAAGGCTTAAGCTCTTCGTCGTGCTCCATTGCATAAACCATTTCATTAAGCGCTTGCGTAATTTTTACACCTAATGACTTGCTTGAACTTATTTTTAATGGTTTTAATTTAGGTCGTAAGCAACCGTTTTTCTCATAGGTATCGCATGCATAAACTGTAGCATCTCCACCATAAACTATGGCTTGCAGTAGATTGCTATGCGTTGATAATGATGGCAAATCTAAAATGCTCAAATTGCCATGTTCATTTCTGGAAAAAACAATCGTGCCAGATAAAGACATCATAAATTCAGCAAATTCGTTATCATTGCCGAATATCTTTGAATTTTTAATTGCTTTCCATGCCATATTAAGGTTAGTGATTGGATTATTAGCATTTGATTTAGATGAAGAATTACCTTTAGCACTGCAATGAACCCGAGAATTAAAGTAGGAAGATGACTCACCATTTTGATTTGCATTAGCTCGGCATAAAACATCTTGTGTCGCTTCTGTTTGCGGCCAAATCATTCCCAATCCCATTGCAGCGGTTTCACAACTATTAATATTGAATTGATTAATATTTTGAGCCCATTGGTTTAATTGTTCCACCTCATTTGCCAACATTGGCATTACTGTTTTTAGTCCAATGGCAAAAGCTAGCGATTGTGCGTTATTACCAATGTTGCGCATCATATTCACCAATTGGTCTGAATTAATATATGAAAAACCACCGGTAAATAGATCTATCCCTCCGCATCCTGCACTATAATTTGGTAATTGCATTGAAACAGGATGAATAATACGAGGAGGAGTTCGAGCATAAATTGATCCCCCCGTATAATATCCTGCGCTTTGTCCTTTATAAGCATTTGGACCAGATACATTATTGATTTCAGCATAGCTATCAAAAAATTTTTCAAGCTCATGCTCTAAAGAAGCATTAGAAGCAGAACATAAGCAAACGCTAATGATTAACAGTACGTAGCGTAGCATGCTCTCTCCCCTTTAAATTTTCATAAAATAATAAGAATCTTTGTTCAAGCTCACTTCGACTAATCAAACCAAATGCAATCGGGATTACTTCATCTTGTAACGGGGACACTGCGTAAATTGCAGGCACCTGGGTGATGCCCCATTTTTCTGCAATTCCGTTATCAGATTTAAATATTTTAAACTCTTTTGTTGCCTTGCCATCTAAGCTAATTGCTAGTATTTTTATTTTATATCTGTCACCAAAAGTTTTTAATATGGGCGAAAATCTTTCGCAATATGGACAATTTGACTTATAAAAGTAGAAAATTCCGTAATTTTGCGCGATATCACTGATAGCCATGTTAATTACTTGAGAATTTTCTTTTTGCTTTACTTGCTTTGCCAGTTCGCTTGTTGGAAAACGTAAGGAGTAGTTTAACTCGGGATATTTAGCAATCACCCATTGCCATGTTTTTGAAAACTTTTCAGCCTGATCTGTCCATAATTCTTGTGTTTTTATATATTCATATACGTTTTTTTCATTTGGTTCCAAAAGTGCTTTAGCACGTTTCGTTTCAATCTCTTTTTTAATGTTCTCTATCATTTCAAGTGGAGACAAGGTAGATAATTCTGATGTCACTTTGCTCTTGTCATCATCTTTTGATGATTCATACCAATGCCAACCATGTGCATGTGATTCATAATATCCTGCCTCAACGAAAGATGAGGCAGCAATCAGCATTACACCAAAAAGGTATAAACTAGAATTCTTGAGCAAATTTAAGATCGGGATCATGGCTTCTTTTAGTCTCTTCTACAAGCCTATTTTTACCTTCAATAAGCTTCTTTTTGTCTTCACTTAAATTGACATCTTTATAAACAACAGTCGTGACATAATACCAATTCAATGGATTAAGCTTTGAATGCCAAAGTTGCTTTGTTTGCAAATCAATCTGAGTATTTTCAGCGTCTTTAAATGTACCATATCTTACATTATCCCAATCGTTACCATTGGTATCAGGATAACGAATAGTGGTATATTTTTTTGAAAATCCTGCACATAAACTTTTAAATAAAGGGTTTTCTTTACCCTCTTCCCAAGAGGCTGAAAATGAATCAACTTTTCCGTTGATAAAATGCATTTCTCCTTCAATAAACTTCCCATGCTTTTGCCAATCAGGAAATTGTTTAAACGAAAGCTTAAGTAGATCTAATATATCTTTCCCATTGTCATCTTTATCAAATTTGACCGTATATTTTATTTGTGCTTGATCTAGCTTTTGTTTAACATCATCAAAGGTAGTTTTTCCCAAATCGATGCCTATATACTCTTTACCTTGACAGTTGAAGCTCATTAAAGCCAAGGCGCTGAAAAAAAGAGCTAGTTTTGTATTCATCATTCATTTTCCTTAATCAACTGCGAATTAACTGCTTGGTGAATTTTTTTAGACAAATCGTGTTCATTTGGCAGTATAGTCTTGTTTCTGATCTCTTCATAAAGCTCAGAAAAATCCATTTTATTCCAATCAAGGGCCTGTAAATCTTGCGGGGTTAGCGGTAAGCATACAGGATTATCAGGCTCACCAAGCGATCTTCCCAACTGATTTATAGCACCTTGCTGGATTATTCTCGCAAGTTTAGAGGGAAAAACACAGTAACTTTTTTTCTTTTCAACACATTCACCAACTATTTTCGAATCACAATACTCCCCTACTTCAATTACACGTTTAGCCTCTTTTGCCATCCCTAATAGCTTTTCTTCTTCCTTACATGACGTTAAATGTAAATCCTGGCCCCAGCCCTTATCTTGGCAACAGTTGCTAAACCCAATGCCAAATTTACGGCAAGCCATTGCCTGTCCTTTAAAGATTTGGTTTGTATTCACATCATGCCCAGCAGCAGTAACCCCAGCTAAGTGAGATATCGCTTCCTCAAAGCTTCCAAGAGCCTCCTGTTGGGGTTTAAAGCAATCACCTTCTTTACAATAAGCCTCGACTTGTTCTTTCTTAGCTTCACAACTTGATTCTGGGCACTTGAATGTGACCCTATGCTGGGTGCACCCCACATCATCTTCTTTAGTAATACATTCGTTTTTTACTTGCTCACAGCCATTAGCTCTTAAAATTTGGCATTGAGAAACTGATGGTGGACAATGAAACACTATCTTTCGCTTCCAACAGTCTCGTAATACTTCAACGCCGCTTATATTTTTCTTACTGGGGCCTTCAAGACAAACGCTATTTGAATTACAACCTTTTGGTGCGTTGACTTTGCTCATACAATTTTGAGTCCAATGATCATGCAAAACTAAAGGTGGCAGGTATGTTACTTTGAATAAATGCTTTACTCCTCTATTTTTCCATTTGTTCTTCTTGTGATGAGTTTGACTAATACTAAAGTACGTTGTTAAGCCATTTGAACATGTCGGCATTGTAGGTGCATCATAAACAACATCTTCTGTTTGGAAGCTTCCACCAATTGTCGCGTCATAAAATGCACTATATCCTACATGCGCAAAACTAAGTCTTTGACAATCATAAGATGCTAAAGGCGGATTGCTCCAACCATGAGCACTATTGGCATCATTTTGAGCAGTCAAAATACCTTTTTTGAGATCAATATAAAATGTAGTCTTCTTTTCCGCATAGCTTGAAGCATATATTTCAAGGTCAAATGTTTCTTTGGAAGGTTGCTCAACATCAACCATCAAATATTCAATACAGCCATCCATAACTTGGGTATCTTCTATACAAGTTTCCTGATGATAAGACAGATGACAACTTAAGTTCCCTTGCTCTCTTTCCCATAATCTATCTTTATCGCCAATAACCCACGCTGGATTTTGAAATCTTTGTTGATTAACAAATTGACCTATTTCTTGGTTTTGAAATTCGGTGATACCTTTTTCAGACAATGACCTTTCATCTGGCGCTCTAAAAGGATTCTTTTCTTGCAGCTCTCTTGCATATTCTTCTGCCTGAGTGTGGTTTGATGTCAAAAATATGCCCAATTCTTCACCTGTTTTCTGAGAACTTTGCAATGCGTTTGCTTGAGTCATATTTATCATCATAATAAGTGCTACTAATATCTGTTTTTTCATTATGTAAGTTTTTCAATTACTTCTTTTGCTGATTTTGATTCAGCACGTGTTGCTACTAATTGAGCTGCTGGTAACAACCCCATATCACCATACACAGTAATTGGCTCTTGATTATCATCAACAAAAACAACAGCGGGTACTTTTTCAATTTTATGCTTCTCAAATTCCTTTGGATCTAACAAAAACCCTTGTGAGTTGTCTTTAATGACCAACGTTGCTCTGTTAATGGTTTTCTTGAACGAGTTTTCAACAAATCCTCTTAAATATACCTGTGCATTTGCTTTTTCAGCTTGCTGTAGCCATTGCTTAATACTCATTTCTGGCATCGAAAAAGATATAAATACTTTCGTAGAATGTGCGAAACAATTGTTTGACATCAATATGATGAAAAAAAATAACCTATAACGCACAGCAATGTCGTTTACGCCAGACCACATAAGCAAAATCCTCCCCTTTGACTGGATACTCTTTCCCCGATTCCCATAAAACAGTGCTTTTTCCATATGGATGACATTGACTTGCTACCGGATAAGCCATTTGATAGCGATATTGGGATTTTTTCCAAATAGGCATTGGGTATTTACCACACAAGCCCTCTTGTCCGACGGTACCCCACAATAAGAGTTCTCTATGCATCTTATATGTCATCTTTTCAACTAAAGATGTACTCGCTGCTACGCCACCGTAATGATTTGCAGTGTACGAAGTAAATGGATAAACACTACCTTGACTGCCTGCGCACCAAAACAAAGCATCAATACCGGTATGAGCTGTTGCAGCCAAAGCATCGGCACTGCAAGCTGCTTGTGCGGCAATATTTCCGAATAGAATAGCTTCTGGGTTCAAAACAATACTCAGCGTCTCGTTCTGCCAAGTAGGATCAAATTCTGTTAAATACGCAACATCAAAATCTGAATTTTCGACACAGCCACCATCCACCAAGATCTCTAGTAGCTTTAACAAGGGATAATCGTACCAATGCAAATGATATTGGCTTTGTTTATTACTACCATTTAGGGATGGCCCCATTTGCCCCCCTTTCGCAGGGGCAGAAAGCTGCAATCCTCCCATGCTGACAAAACAAAGCGGTGTGCGAGTAACGTCTACAATTTGTACGGGCTCCCAAAAACCAATACTTAGACCAACGCGTGGAATGGGATTTGAACAAGTGCAAACGGGTGATTTAGGATTAGCTGTATCAGGGTTCTTCCCTTTTGAAACCGGCACATTACCTATGGTTAAAGGGAACATACATCCCCAAGCTATATCCGTAATAGGATTTAAAAACCTACCCTGACAGAACGTGCCAGCCATCCCCATTGAACAATGGCCTAAAGTTAGGATAATTACCATCAGGAAGGTACGCATTCTTTGATCCTTAAGAATTTACCATCCTGTGAAATAACGCTTGGAACAGCTGCCAATGAAAATCGCTTTATCAACTTCCCATGCTGATCAAAATAGACCTTTCTTTGAAATTCATCTTGAATTTTTAACGGCTCTCCTTTCACTAAAATCAAAATGGCATCTTTATAATGACTTTTCACCCATTCTTTTTGTATTGAATCATCGCTATCAAAAAACACCAAAGGTTTAGTCAAGCTAACAAAATCTAATGGGTTGACATGTTGGCCTGCTTTAATGACTTCATTCTGTTGATGATCTTTTACTGAATTTTCAAAATAAACAGCTGGATTAAATAAACGACTATTGTTTTTTGTAACAACTGGCAGCTGAGTAGCAGTTGGTCGACTGATCTTGCTCTTGGTTATCTCTAAAAATTGATTTTCCAACCTAATTCTTTCATCTTTATTAACGCTATTAATCTTATTTTCAATTAATTTATCGGCAGGAAACTCTCTAATCGGATAAGTTTTGCCAAAAGAACCTAAATCCAATGCATATACTGGCATGGTAAAGAAATAAAACCCTAATATAGTTTTAACGACCATGAAATTTCTCTTTTGCTACTGTTCGAACCGCATCAATAAGAGAATACCCCTGCTTTTGCAGTTGCTGCACGGCTGAAAACTCATCACCTTTGGTGGAATATAGCGCCAAAGTAAAATCATCTAGAATGAGCTGAGCAACGGTATACCAATTTGGCGCTCGGATGAATATATCAGCATACTCACCTTCGCTCATTCGAAGACTTTTTATCAACCTTTCCATATGCGGCTCTAAGGATAACTTCTCTTCCTTGACCAGCTTCTCGATCACGCCCTCCTTTTGCATCATGATAATGGTATAATCTGAGTTATTATAGACCGCTTGCGCTGCTGAATTTTCGAAATAATCTTGAATCGATTGCGTTCCTGTAATAATTGAAGCATTATACTTTCTGGCTGTTCTGGCCATTTTCTCAATAAATACTTTTATCTTTTCCCCGTTCAAAAGTTGCCATGCTTCATCGATAATACAAGCATTTTTGGTTTCTCTATTACCTGCATAAATAGTATTTGTGATCTGGAAAATGATAAGCATTAAAACAATAGATTGCATATCACCTTTGTTTTTTAACTCTTCTAATTCCATCACCAAAAATGGATTTTCAAATGAAATATTTGCCTTGCCATTAAAATAGCGTCCATACATCCCTTTCTCGGTGTAAGGGTATAAGCGTTTACCTAGATCATTTGCGCGTAAATCAGAATGGTTATGCAGCCATTTTGAGAGTTCTGTTATGCTATTATGGTTTCGAAATTGTGCCCAGGTTTGCTGGATTGCCTCTTCAAGTAATACCCTGTCGATATCAGAAATCGGATCATGGGGCGCAACCATTTGTTCAACGATTGGTTTTAATAATGAAAGTTGATCTTCATCCAATTCTTGAATATGCGTGAAAGGGTTTAAACAAATTTCTTTGTCTATCGAAAATTCAACAAATTCTCCACCTAGCAGCTTACATGTTTTCTCATAACTACGCCCCACATCAATAACCCATAACCTACCACCAGAGCCAACAATACTGGCGGCCAACTCCTGCATAAAAACGGATTTTCCTGAGCCTGATTTCCCAGTAACACAGACGTTGTAGTTTCCTGAATCATTTGAAAAGGGATCAAACCAAAATAGCTGCCCTCTCCTTCCTGTTAACATCAATCTAGGCACAGTCATGCCCTTTAACTCACCCTGCAATGGCGCTACATTAGCAATTACATGGGCAGGCTGAGTATGTGCCACCCCAAAGCGCTGTAGCGTGTTAAATAGCGCTTTATCTTGAGTCATAGGTAAACATGCATATAGCATAGGGACATGAACGTAACGATGCCGATATAAGTGCCATCCTTGGCTTATAAATAAACTTTCTAAGACAGACTCGTCCTTTACTACTTGCTCAGGTTCACTAATCAAACCAATTTGGAATGATAACTTAACAAGTCTGCCATTTTTATTTAGCATATCGATGATATATCTACGCTCTTGAGCGATTTGTGCTATCTCTGGCACATATTTCACTGCCGGTGAGTTCATAATCCGATTTACACGCATCGATTTCATGGCTGCTTGCGAGCTCTCATAGGCTTGATGCGGGATATGCGCCGATAATGAAAGAAAAAACGGGCACCGATTGCGTTGAGTTTCTAAAAACAGATCGCCAATTAAACTTTGCATCGCCCACTGCGGCCAGCTATCAGGAAATTTAGCTACTGAATAAACACGAATTTCTGTTTCTCCCTCATTTACTATCAATCCTTGAGGTGTTACTTGAAGAGAAGTATCATGAAAACTGCATTGTTGATTGATATAATCATTTTTACGCCATGCTAATTTCCTAGATTCAGCGGATAAATCTGGACAAAATAACTCTCCCACCAATTGAATTAAGTATTCAGGCTGTAAGTTGTCCGTATGAAGATTCAAGCTTTTAAATGAGCGTTTTATACTATCTTTTAATTGATTAACTTCTAATATCGTTTTACTTTCATCAAGCGTTACGCTGATAATCAAACGAAAATTTCTTACCGGACAATCACTGACTTTAAACAAGCTACCCCTGGCACCTTTTGAAAGAAACTTTACACGCTCTTGCGCTAATTGAGCAAAGCGCTCCCCTCTTTCAGCTCTATAGGATGACCATGAATTTAAATATCCTGCGATTTTGGGAGATGCATATAGTAAAAACTGGATGCTTGACCCTTCAGGAAGCAGGTGATTAATAATATTTGTCAATAAATTAATAGTTTGCTCCGTTGCGCCAACTAAAGGAGCCGCTTCAAATACAAAACCTTGTGTACCATCATTAAAATATAACTGTTCATGCTCATCATATAAGCGATAAGGCAATATTTCACCTAAAGAATGTTGTGAGAGATAATTTTGTAACTCCCGAAATGTTGGCGAAACTTTAACCGCGCCACCAGGCTCAAAAGCCTTTTTAATCCATGATTTTGCTTGATCTAACATAGTCATACTTAAGTCTTAATGGTAACCTTTCGTGGATGATGATAAATATTATTCTCATCGTGATATCCATCTAAATACACATCAATATGATCGCTTTTGGCATAAATCGTGTTCTGCGATAAATTATCGTTAGGCAACCCTTTTTTCTCATTATATTCTTCATTGATTGCCGATAAGCGTTTGCATCCCATTCCTTTTGCAGCTGGACAGTCAAACTCACTATTAAAACTCGCACATCCTGTTGTCAGGCAGATTAAAAATAAGATTAAACACTGCTTCATGATCTTCTCCATTCATCTTGCGCTAACTGTAAAGGCTGTGAACCTTCCTGTAAGTGAAATCCTTTCTTAAATACAACATCGACCTCCCTGCCAGCTGAGATCTGGATCACTGGCTGAAATTGCTCGGCTCGCTCTATGTAGTATTTTGAAAGTCTGTCAAACGAATTACTGACACCTTCTGCTGCCCCTTTTTTAAAGACATCAGAACTACGAGTTTCCGTCACAACACCTAATGGGGAAACCATATCCCGTTGAAATGATTCAGACAAACCTGAACCAAAACCTGATGCCAAACCACTTAAAAAGCTGTTGGCTAATAAATCTTTTTCACGACGTACAACAACACCTCGAATACCCGCTTTGCCATCCTCACCAACTACATAACCATCAACAATGTTTTCAAGAATATCTTTAGACTTTAAAGTGCAACTCATGCTTTCTAAACGAACAAAGGCACGTTCACTTGAAATGTCGCCATAGCTGCCCCAATGATTCTGCAATCTTCAATATGAGTAGAAACTTCATTAGGTAAGCTACCATTCGAGACAAGGCGCATTAACACTGGCCGAGGATCAGACTGAGATGAAATGGAGGCCGAAGCATCTATCCCCTGAATAAGCAACGCCTTTACATAGGTTCCTGCTGGAATATAGTTGGTTGCTTTTTTAGATTTCGTTGCAGAACTCTTAAAATTTTCGATATTAATGCCAACTGGCATAGGATTAGCTTGATACTGATCACTTATCATTTGATATCCGTTATCATGCACATTATATCCATCCATAGAAGGAAAAACCGTGGGCTCTATTGTTTCTTTAGCTTTATGCCAGGAATTTGCTTTTGCGTGCGCACCCATTTCTTGTTCATTTGAACCTATATTTTCAATCTTTTCCTCAAGCACTCGTATCTTTTCTTCAAGATCACTGATCGTTCGATTTGATTCTTGAAATTCCGGATCCTGATTAACTAATTCTTGTTGATTTACCCTTTTTTCATATTCATCTATTTTCTTCTCCAATCGCTGAAGGGCGATTGAACTGTCACTAATGTCATCACTTAATGCACTTATTTTGATTGTTTGTTTAGTTGTACCGTCATTATTAGTGTTAGCTGATTTAAATTTAACCAAATAATACGAAATAACTAAGAAAACAAACGCAATTAAGCCCCCTACAACCAAAATCAAATTTCTATTTTGATCTAACTTTGCTTTTAGGTTTGATGGCGCCACCTGGCTATCCATAGCTTTTCACCATAAAGAGTTTTGTCGTCTCTCCTTCTTTAAGTACCTCTTTTTCAAAAGCGACAGCTAACACCCCTTCATTCCAATACTGATGTTGATCAATTACAATCTGATCATTATTTTCATTTGTTAGTTCATATACTTCCCCAACAAGCTTTCCATCACGTATGGTTTGTCGTTTTGCTACCCGCAATGACCCAATATGGGATATTTCTTCTGGTATAAATTCCTGGGTGAGTTTCGAAGAAAGGTCTAGTTCATTCATCTCCTTGACTATGGAAATCAACTTTTCATCATTTATCTGTTGCTTTGGTTGTTCGAGCAATATTCCTATGTTTTGAGCTTTTACGGTGAGGGGTTTTAATGAAAGCGCAAAGTGATTCCCCTTTTCAGTTGAGATAAATATTTCTATTGGGTTTTCTCTTTGTTCATCAGTAGGCTTTACAAAAAACTGACCATTCTCTGTATCTTTTTGGATCACTAATTCCCCGTTAAGAGAAGTAATTTGAGCAACATGATCTTCATTCAAGTAAATTCTATTCAAAGACGTTCTTGCGATCTGTGCCATCCCTTCGCCATTATTAGGAATAATAATCTCCTGGCCACACCATGCTAGAGCTGGCATTATCGATAGCACGTAAAAACTAAGCTTCTTTAGTAACATCTTCAAAGCCTTTCACTAATAATTTTCCTGATTTTCCTGAAAAAGAGAATTTGAGCTTATATGTTTTGTGATTATTTTTAACTTGTTGCTTACCCTGAAAAATGGATAACTCCCCTATTACTTCCACTGTCATTCGCTCAACATCAACATTAAATTGAGCTGGTGTGAACATGGTTATAAAGTTGTTTTTCTTAATTTGCTCTTCTTCATCCAGAAGTAAATGTTGAAAATTGGCGTATGACGTATTATCGACTAAGCTAAGCACCGCTTCTCTACGGCTATTAGCGCTCACAGCCGTGGTGTTCAAAAGTAAACGACTAAAATAATCAGCCATTTGCTGCAAATAGGAAGAGGATACTTTTCTGTTCTCAATCCAAAATGACTCATCTATTACAGGCGGAGTAATCACGATGCGATACTGATCGGATAATTTGTATGATAAGCCCGCTAATCCCATATTTAACACCATTGAAATGATTATCCCAATTAATAGTAAATCTCTTTGCCTTCTAGTTTGTGACAGTTGAAATGTGTAAGCTGCCAGCTTCATAGATATTCTCTAATAAATGAAGGCGGTATATTTTTGTTTCTTTTGCTGGGAAAGTGCCAATATATGAACGATTGAAATATATTGGCCCAGCGTGTTTTTCTGTATTTGTGCTTCAAACGTATACTGACTACTAATGCGACACAGCCTATAATCCAATTAAATAAAAAATAAAAGACAAAAAATGCAACACAGCCCAATAACAGCTCATCCGTATAAAAAAAGAATATTTTATCTGGCTCATCTAAATATTGCGGGATCTTATAAAAGCTGTTATCCATAACGCCTCATGCAAATTTATGAATCAACGCCAACGCTGTACAGATACTAGGAATAATAATTCCAATGGCCGCTGCAAAAATGTTGGATTGAAAAAAACCTTTCCAGGCCACACCCCAAAATACACCTACCAACCATACAATGACCAGACCAAAATCAACCATATCGTTGATTTCTCTTTTAACCGGATTAAGTGCCTCAGATACACTCGTGCCAGCAAAACAATCAACAAATATTAAAGCTGTTAACGTCCCTATCGCGAACAATGAAATCTTTTTCATAATTACCCCTGAACCATTAAGCATTGCTGGAACCAGTTTCTAATTGTTTTTCATATAGTTTTTTAATTTTTTCCACCGTATCGAATCGAGGTGATCGAACATCACCTACCTTAATTCGGTGAATAGTTGATTGTGCTAATTTGACTTTTTTGGCTATCCAATGCTCAGTAAAGCCGTTATTCAACAGAGCATAGATATATTTTTGTGGATGCATAAATCACTCCCTTGCTATGTATTGTCATTATTGCAAGTGATGATCTATGTCTTCAAGAAATTCCTTATGCTTTTAAGCATAATTTTCAGATGTGTTTCTAAAAAACGTTATAGGCACTTGATGCACCAGATACTACTTGGCAATGTTGCATATATAATAAATGGATCCCCATCGCCAGTTTAAAATTCGAATTCTGGTATTTGCCTGATAAAATACGGCTAATTGTTGATTGGTTGACCTCAACTGCTAATGCTATTGCTTCCTGTGATAATCCTGCTTTGCACAAGCCTCTGATCATGGCTTTCAAATCAAGATGTGGTTTCATGTCCATCTATTTGCCCTCCGCCATAACGAAGTTTCCTGCAATTTCACTTTTTTTGCTTGTTTGCCACAAAGCTTCACGTGCGGTACCCTCCTCCCGTGTGATCCCTCTAGGGCATTCCCATTGACCTTTTTGCAAAATTTTACAAGCAATATGGTATCGTTTCAGTTGAATCACCGGTTTATCTGTCAAGCTTCCAGCCTTCGTCACATAAAACAACACCTCTTTCATTATCGAACTCAGGGTTTTGTTAGCTGCGTCTCCTTTAATTTTTTTGCGTTGATGCAGAAGTGGGATCACGTGGATAATTTTGTCCTTGACCTTTTCCTCGATCAAAAACTGCAACCCTTCGAATTCAAAATCAATAAGCTTTGATTTTTCTAATGGCTGTGCCGATATTGCTGGCTTCTCATTTCGTTGATTTTCTTCAATTTCAAAGCACTTCCGCTTCGCATTAATTCGAGCATGAATGATGTGCATTTGCTCAGTAGTGAAATGCCCATTGATTCGTCGAACTCTCTCAGCAAGAGAAAAACTCTGAAATTCTTTTTGTAAACGTTCAAATTCACAAACCAATGCATCAGCATCATTCACAATTGCTTGCTGCGCTTGCGGTTGATTATGACTATTATGTTTATTATTTATATTATTATTTATTAATAGGATCGGATTTTTATCCGGGGGTGTTCCGGATTTTTTTCCGGAGGGTACCGGATTTTTATCCGGTGGGGTATCGGATTTTTTTCCGAACCCACGATTAGGCGCATTCGTTATCGCCTCAAGCCCTTCATCCGGTAACGTGATGGCATAGGTTGTAATTTGTAACTCAGCATCAAACTGTGCCTGTAGAAAGCCAAACTGTTTAAGCCTCTTCACTGCCCTGTAGGCAGTATCTTGCTTAATCCCTATCATCATCGCTATTTGCTGATGTGTTATTGCGCACGACAAATTAGGATCTCTTAAGCTCTTGCGAACTAAATTAAACCAAATCAATTTTTCATTGGCGCTTAAGGCAGGATGACTTGATACAAATTCAAATTCTTTGTCTGTAAACGTGACGTAATGTTTAGATTGGCGTGCTTGCAGAATGATGCACGCAGCAGCGTTCTCAATCATAGATCCCTCTTTTGCTAGAAACCAAACCAATTTTCAAATGAAATTAGTTGAAAATTTATGTCTGCAAAAGATATGGGAGGTTTATAACTGAAAACAGATCGATTAGAATTGTCGTAGCCATTTTTTGACCTCTTAACCAGGTTAAATTTTGGTAAGTGCTTGCAAGGTCTGAACTACCTTGTAAGCACGCTTAAGATTACCGACTTTAGAAGATCGTGACAATCCCCTCTTTGGCTCAAATCTAGGGCAAAATTTAAACTGCTTCATTATTTATTCCCTATCTGCAATAACTTGCGGGCCTTTCCACTGAGCGATTAATTTACATTTAATCAAACCCAGAATACAACACATTATGTTGTATTTTTGCAAATTGTCAAAAACAGATGTATTATTCTTTCTAACTTATTTTGTCTTGGTGTGTTTAGTAGTACAATTGCACGCTGATCATCTAAAAAGTTATGCAATAGGCACATGGAAAAAGTTGTTACCCTTGATATGCTCGAGAGAGCTAAACGTGTTCGAAGCGCTAGGAAATTTGCAGGTGTTTCATTACAGCAAATGGATACAAGGCACGATATCCCCCTTTCAACACTACGAGGATGGGAGCGACCTGGTACGCTTAAAAACCAAGGATTAACGCTAAAGGGCGCACATAGGCTGGTTAAAGCTTTATTAAATGAGGGAATTGGATGCTCTGTTGAATGGCTTATGGAAGGCACTGGAGAAGGCCCACATTATCTAGACCTACCTAAAGATTCTCCTAAAAATAGAAAAGGTGCTTCACCTTGGAGCCAACAACTAGCCATTCAAAGTGAAATCAAATTTTTTGAAGAGATTAATCCTGATTCAATTGTCGTTATGATTACCGACGACGGACTTGCTCCAGCATTTGGATTAGGTGACTTTGTAGGTGGTATCAAAAAATTTGGTAAAGAGATGATTAAAGCCATTGATCAATACTGTATTGTCGAGACAGCAAGTAAAGATCTCCTTGTTAGGAAAGTCATTCCGGGTAAAAAGCCTAAAACTTTTTCATTACACTGCAATAATCCACAAACAAGAGCTTTGAATTCCACCAAAATTGATATTGCGCTTAAATGGGTCGCACCAATTGTATGGCATCGAAAGAATCAGTCATCTTGATCCTTTCTACGCCATCTATTTAAATATACGCTACGACAAGTAACATGCCTCTTTAAACATTGTCATGATGGTAGGCAAAGCAATTTGATACTTGTGCTCTAATTCGTGATCTTTTGGATCTGTTCCCAATCCAAGCATGTATTGCTTGCCTCCCATCACTTTTGTGATACTTAGCCCATTTCCAATACCATGTTCTGTTCGTATTCCGGCTACATCTTTTTGAGCTTTACCTTGGTTAGGGATCTGTTTCCACAAAAACATGAACTTATCAATCCCAGATTCTTTTGGAAAATTTACCGTGGCTGCATATAAAGCACACTTATTAATTAAGTTATAATCTATAAATGAGCGCTGCCAATCAGGATTTGAGCTATACGCTCTTCGTTTACCAGTTTGACTATCTTCAATGCAAAAAAACATATAATTACAATATATTTTACTTAAATACCTTTCTTTAAGCGCAATCATCTCTCTATCAAAATCTTCATCGACTACTTTTTTATATATTAAACTTGCCTCTTGTAACTTCATGTTTTACTGCTCCTTTAAAGAAATGAAGGCTCTTGAATAGTTTGGGCATACCCATTTATATTGGGCTGAGATCTTAAAGATATAGCCGCAAATAAAGCTATAAGCGAGAAAAATGATAGGTATAAACCTGGAATTAAAGGATTATTAGTCTTAAGAAATAGGAAAGAAAGCACCATCGGAGCCGTTCCTCCAATCCATGCAACACCTGAGTTGTAAGCAATCGTTGAACCGGTATATCGATGGTTTTGGTAGAATATTTCTGTAATAAACGCTGGCAACCCGCCTGCTGCAAACCCGGTATGCGCTGATAAAATCAATAACCCCAAAACGATCAATGGGGTTGGAGCATATGCAATGAGGGCAATAGAGAAGATCGATACCAAAATCATTAGCGAAGATGAAAAAACCATAAAGTTTCTCCGACCAATCTTATCGGATACCCATCCACCAATTGGAACAGCAACTAGCATCGCCAAACCACAAGCACAACACATTTTGATTGACTCATTGATAGGATAATGGCGTTGTATCTGTAAATAATTTGACATATAACCAAGCGCCACATAGGCGGCAATGCTGATGAAACCTGTCACAAAGACACCCATCAGCAGATGTTTTACTTGGAATTTAAAAAGACCACCTATTACCCCGCTTAGATCATTTCCTTTTGGTCGATTATCGCTATACATTCCTCTACGTAAGTAAATACCTACAAAACTAACGAAAATTCCACATATTATAAATGGGACGCGCCATTGCCAATCTGAAACATTTTCTATAGCTGATCTAGGCAAACATAACGCGACAATGAGGCCACCAGAAATCAAACCCGCTATTACCCCAACAGAGGTAAAACTTGAATAGTACCCAAAATTGTTTTTGACATCTTTCCGATTTAATAGATAAACCCCAAGACTGTTATACTCAATGCTAACTGCAAAACCTTGCAGAATTCTTAAGAAAATGAGCGTTAGAGGCGCATAAACGCCTATACGTTCATACGTTGGGATTAATCCTATTGCAGCGGTTGATATCCCCATTAATGCCAATGAGAATATCATTACTTTTTTTATGCCGATCTTGTCCCCTAATGGACCCAATATGAAGCCTGAAATTGGCCTTGCTATGAAGCTTATTGCAAATATTGCCCAAGAATAAACAATTGAAATGTCATGAGACTCTTTTGGAAAGAATTTTAAAGCAAAGATTGGTGCTAAAGATGCATAAAGCGCGAAATCTAAAAATTCTAGATAAGTGCCTAAACTGCAGCCAAAAATAGGCCCGAGTAACCTTTCCCTTTGTTTTTCAACCATACTTCTAAACCTCAACTACGGTTTAATGGCGATTGTTCCTACGCTTTCCCTTCCATCCAGTCTCACTGTGTCTGGATAGTTTATTCTATTAATAAATTCTAGTTTTTCAATAATAAATCCAGCTTCTTGAAGTTCTCTTCGTAAAACATCTGGATCCATAAAATTAAGCATACTTGGTAAATTAAATCCAAGATCGGTTATATAATCACCTGAATTTGTAACAAGACCTGGAAATTCAGCACCATCTTTCTTTCTCTGCAGATAGATTGGTTGAAATTTAGTCCAATTCTTTTGAAAAGGTGTGTCAGCCACTAAAAATAATCTGCCACCCTTTTTTAATAGATCGAAAAGTTTTTTAAAAGCTACCTTTATTTCTTCTGGTGAAAAAAAGTGGATCACTCTGCAAATCAATAGCGCTGAAACAGAATCGTTCTCAATATCAACTTCATCGGGAAACTTCCCTGGTGCCAGCATAAGATTGCATTTGTACTGCTCAGGGCACAGATTTTGAAGAATCTTTAGATGTTCTTCATCAAGATCGTTTGCAATTACCGTTGCTCCCCTTTTTAGAGCTTCGAGAGTTGCCACACCAAAAGCTGCCCCAATTTCTAACAAAGGCTTATCTGCTGAATTTGGATGATCAATGAACTTTAATGAGTATTCATCTAAGAATTGGGTCATGTAGCCCATCTTGTTTAATGTGGGAATTAAACCTGAAGGCAATGGTTTGGGTAGTGACGCATTTTCCTCAATACTTCTAGAGTTCATGCTTTATTCTGCTTTGATGCTGTCATTAAAACAGTCATCTTAAATTCAATAAAAGATTTAATCAAACTTGCTTGTTATGCAGGCGCCCAACTACTACGCTACCCTTAATGCTATCCTTATGATATCCTAAGCGCTATCCTTATATGGCATATTGAGATTGCCTTATGCTCAGAATGAAAATTATAACCTCAGCCCTACTCATTGCTTTTTCATGTGGGATGACTTATGCAAAAGAAATATCCTTAACGTTTGATGATCTACCTGCCCAAGAAGATGTCTCCGCGCAAGAGCAAAAGGAAATTAATGATAGGATTTTAAATTCCTTACAAAGTTTTAATGCTCCTGCAATAGGTTTTGTTAATGAATCAAAGCTATCTAATAAAGGAGAAACATCAGAAAAAATTGCAATTCTCAAATCTTGGATTGATAAAAGACAATGCCTTGGTAATCACACCTATTCTCACAACGCCCTGAGCACTACAGATCTAGATGATTTTCAAACCGATGTTATTAAAGGGGCAATGATATCTAAAGAACTGATGCATAATGCAGGTTTAAGATATCGATATTTTAGACATCCCTATCTTGATACTGGCGGCTCAAAGGAAAAACGAGATTTATTTGATAAGTTTCTTAAAATTCAAGGATATGTTATTGCTCCAGCTACAATAGATACCGACGATTGGAAATTTAATCGCGAATTGCATAAAAACCCGAGCGCTAAAAAGCAAATCATTCAAAATTATCTTGAGCATACCAAAAGAAAGTTTCGCTTCTACGAGCACGCATCTCATAAAATGTTCGGTCGTAACATTAAGCATGTATGGCTTTTACACGCTAATTTGATCAATTCACTAGCCATGGATGATTTATTAAAATTAGCTAATGAATTTGGATATAAGTTTGTTAGTTTAGATGCTGTTCTAAATGATAAAGCTTATTCTGAACCTGATTATTATTATGATGCATTTGGCGTCTCTTGGCTTTACCGGTGGGATTATACGCGTGGAAAAATTATTGATTGGTCACAAGAGCCAGAACCAAATTTATCTTGACTGCTAAGCAATTAACCAATGTCTTTTGGCTGTAATCCTTCTTATATAATATTTATTCATATTTAAAAGATATTAATTATATGTATAGAAATAAGATAATACACACCATTAAAGCACGACAGTAAATAGGGATAAATTGTGAATGAACACCTTTCCTAAAGGACTTATCCACAACCGAAAGTGGTTTTCTATTCAAGATGCAGAATTAAACGTGAAAGTTTATTTTTTAAGCGTAGAATGGATATGATTTGAGGTAAATTCGTTAATTGTAGGTGCTAGGGTTTGGAAGCATTCTCTTGGCTTCTTCGAACGATAAATTAGGCATTAAATCCATTAATCTTTTTATTTTTTCTGTATAGATCTTGGTTGAGGCTTCAGGTTGAGATGCCTTTGGGGTGAGCATATTGGCAATATTGGATACGATGTTTCTGGTGGCTTCAAACGAGCCCCCTGCCCTGCTCTCTTCCTTTTTATCTTTATAAAATTTTGATAAGAATTTTTCCAAATGTTTGCGAGATTTGCTACGAGCTCGTTGATAAGCAAGCTCTGTAATGCCTAGATCTTGTAATAAAGTAAATGCTACTTTTCTAATCGAAGGCTTATACAGGAATTCATCGCTTTCAGCATCATAATGTGATTGGCGGTAACCGATGATATATCCTGCATCGTATAACCATGCCATGGCCCTTTGGGTTCTTCTTAATGAAAGCCCAGCCTTATGGGCAAGATAATCTAAACTGAGATGGGTAAAAACATCTGTTTCTGGGTTGTAGATCCCGATTTGCATCGTTTTTAAATCAAGATGACTTAGTACAACTTTTAGTAAGGCTAGGATAGCTTCCCTTTGATCGATCCGCATCGTTCTAGTTGATAGGCGCTTTTCAAGATTAACACGCATCAATACGGCTACACGTAGCCGTGAAAGCCACTTCCAGGAATGAGAGTGCCACTCCCCTACCCTACTGGCAGCAAGTGCCAATATTTGTGGCACCTTCCGTTGGTCAATATAAGTATGCATCTTTGTGTCTCTTAATTTTTTGACACAAAAAAGCCACTAACCTAAAATAAAAATATTAAAGGCATGTACGTGTCTTTTTTGCCTACAATAAAGCTCAGCCGCAATCTGGGCTTTATTTCTTTAAAGCACCCTACTTTTGCTCATTCCGTTGATTACATTTTCATCACCCTTACCTGCTTTAAGAAAATCTCATGTTTTGATCCAATTCATCAACTTACCCTTTTCTTCATTAACTATAGCCATATGAAATTCTATGTCAATACCCCTGCCGAGCATAACTGCTTGATTTTAAAAGAAAAAAGTAGCGATAAAGAGAGCGAATCGGTAGCGATAAAGTAAGCAAATGGATAGCAATAAGGTGAGCAAAAGAGAAGCGATAAGGATATTCAAAGGGTAGCGAAAAGATTACTGAAAAAGATATCAATAGGATAGCCAAAAGGACACACAATGAGAATCAAATGAAAAGCGATAAGGATAGCCATATGAATAGCGTTATGACTGAATGGATAGCATAAGGGTAGCATTAAAGATAGCACTTTATTTGACTCGCGCTGAAGGCGGACTGCAAATAAAGGATAGCGATAAGGATAGCACCCTTAAAGTATCCAATAAAATACATTAGTCCCATAGGGTCTGCCTCGATAGGCGTCCATTGAGTGTCTCAAAATAGGAGAATGACGCATGATCAAAAAATATATAGACATGGATAGCATAAGGAGAGCGGAAAGGGTAGCGATAGCGTGGTTAAGGGTAGCAAATGGATAGCATAAGAGTATCATATATAAGAGCATAAGAGTAGCAAAAAGGAGAGCAAATGGATATCATGAAGGGTAGCATTAGGATAGCTTAAAGGGATCGCTATAAGTAGCAAATGGATAGCGCAAAGAAGAGCGAATGAGTAGCATTTATCTTTCTAGATAACTTTGTGTTTCATCAAAAATAATTTTAAGTTTCTTAATCCAAAAGCATTTCTTTGTAGTTGCGCATGTTTAAGATATGTATTAAATTTAATGTAAATCTTAAACATGAGGGGTAAGTTATGGCGTTGAACGAGCAAGGACAAAGCGGGTTAGATGTTCAACCTAAAATGTCTATCAACAAAGCGGCCGAATTTCTTGGTATTTCTGTTCAAGCAGTTCATCGAAAATTAAGGGCTAAAAACCTTGTTTGTCCCAAAATCGGGAATAAGGCTTTCATTACTCAGGAAATAGCGCGCCCATTATTCGAACTTAAATTTAAAAATAAAATTATTGCTGGCCAGATTGTTAAAGGCGGAACTGGAAAGACAACAGCGATTGATAACATTGCTTGTTGTGCAAATTCCTTTGGGGCAAAAGTTTTATTAATAGATATCGATCCACAAGGAAATTTAACAGACGCGCACGATGTTGATGCTGATGAACTGCCTGTTTTAGTTGATTTTATTCAAGAAGGCATCAAGGTTTCAGATGGTATTGTTAATGTTAGCCCTGGTTTAGATTTAATTGCATCAAGAATTGAAAACGTTGTGCTCGATAACATTCTGATGCTAAAGAAAATGAATTTAGAGAAAGTTTTTCATAATATTTTTAAATCAGTTATTAAAGACTATGATTTCATTTTCATTGATTGCCCTCCAACTATGGGAGCTTCTGTAACCGCTGCAACTTTATTTTGTGATTTAATTCTTGCTCCATTAAATCCAGATAAATTTAGCGCTAAAGGGCTTAAAATATTGAAATCAGAAGTTAAAAATATTGACGATCAATATGATAAAAACATTCCTTATAAAGTATTTTTAAACAAATTTAGCGGAAATACGATCTTATCTGATAAAGCAATTGCGACAATCATTGCTGATCCAGATATGGAGGGTAGGGCGCTTCAAACAGCTGTTAGATATGGTCAAGAGATCCCAAATGCGACTGATGCTAACAAAAGTTTATTTAGCAGTTTGAAAAAGTCGACCTTAAGAGATGATTTCGAGGCGTTAACCATGGAATTACTTGAAATAAAAAGCCCAAGATCGAATAGTAGGGCTGCTTCTGGCAAGTCTTCAAGTAAAAAGCGCGCTATGGAAGAGGCAGTTTAGCAAGGACTGAGATAAGGAAAAGGCTAAATGCCAAAGATATCAGATCTAATCCGTCAGAAGGAAAAAAATAAAAAGTTCACAAGGAAAGAATATCGGCCTTGGAATTTGAGTAAAACTTTATCAAAAGAAAATCATGATCAAGAATCGTCTGAAGAAAGTAATGTTGTTGAAGAGGTGGTTGCACCCACGGTTGCGCCAGTTGTAATTGAAAAAGCAGCTCATGTTGATCTTCGTGCGCCAGAGGTGAAGGTTGATAAGCAAGTTACTACAAAGGATGTTGTTAGTAGCTTCACAAGGCCGGAACAAATTGACTTATCCGTTAATGATCTTTTAATTCAATTATCTGGTCGTCAAAAAGAGTTGTTAATTTTAATTATACGGAATTTGATTGATCATCATTCATTGGTCACTTCCCCCATGTATGCGGATTCTTTAGTTGAAAAAATCAAAACAAGTTTAGGCACGATTAAAAACGCCGTACGAAGACTTGAAGCTAAGGGCTTGATTAAATCCATATCAAAAAGGGCAAGGGGCGGGTTCTACCGGTTTGAGGTCAGGGAAGAGGTTATTCAGGCTGGGCAGCGACTTTTCTTTAGGCCATAAAATTAAAGTGGTGACACTACGTTGCTTTGAGTTTAGCCACGCAGTGCGTGGCTTATGTGTGTACTGGGTATGGTGTTTATCTAATAGTGGTAACAGTGTCACCATTATTAGATAAAAGCTGAGCATTCGTAGATATATTGTACCTGCAACTAATTTTGCCCTTTTAAAAAACCTATATAATTCAGATATATACAACAAATTCCCCTAACTCGCTTTTTTACGACTCGTAAACTTACGACATGCTATATGTGTTATCCTTCACTTTCCAATTGGCTTCCAAAGTGAAGGATAAGGTGAGAACATTGTGTTATCATTCACTTTAGAGTATCATTTGAATGTGAAGGATAACACATTTGAGATGTATTATCCTTCACATTCCAGCTTTTGCCCAAGGTGAACAATAAACATTAGGTAAAAAAATGCATATGATTGGTAGAAATGAGGAACTTAATACACTTAAGCAGATGCTTCAATCAAAATCTTCTGAATTTCTTGCTATCTATGGTAGGCGAAGGGTTGGGAAGACATTTTTAATTATAAGCTTTTTTGAAAAAGAAGATGTAATTTTCTTTAATGTGACAGGGGTAAAAGACGGACCTATATCGGAACAAATTGGCCATTTTACGAAGCAAATAGGAAGTATCTTTTATAAAGGAGCTAGGCTCAAGCCAGGTAAAAATTGGGATGAAACATTTGAAATATTAACGGAAGCGTTAGAAGCTTCTGATAAAAATAAAAAAATAGTATTATTTTTTGATGAGTTTCCATGGATGGCAACTCCAAATTCACGCTTACTTCAAAATCTAGCTTATTACTGGAACCAACATTGGTCTCGAGATAAAAGAATAAAATTAATCATTTGTGGTTCATCTGCCTCATGGATAATCAATAAAATTGTTAACAACAAGGGAGGATTGCACAACAGATTAACAAGAAATATACATCTTGCTCCTTTTAAGCTAATAGACTCTAAAGAATATTTGCATAGTTTGGGGATTAAATTAAATAATGAACAAATTCTTCAAATTTACATGGTTGCAGGAGGTATTCCCTATTATTTATCAAAAATGGAGAGGGGATTGTCTGCTGCGCAGAATATTGACAAAATAGCGTTTAGAAGAAAAAGCTTTTTTCTTCAAGAATTTCATAATTTATTTGCATCTCTATTCAATGATTATGAAATTTATATAGATATCGTACGTACGATTGCAAAGTACCGCTATGGGATAGGACAAGACGCTTTGCTAAAGAAAATGGGTAAAGCTCTGCATGGGAAAGGTGGATTAGAGAAATTAAAGGCTCTACAAGAAACAAATTTTATTATAAGTTTCAAGCCTTTTGGACATAGTAAAAAGGGTATTTATTATAAAGTAATTGATCAATATTGTTTGTTCTATTTTGATTGGATTGAGCCCATTAAAGATACCTTGTTAGAAAAAGGATTTTCTGGAAAATATTGGGAAAAAATTCAAGAATCAGCTGCATGGCATAGTTGGTCTGGGTATGCATTTGAAGCGATATGCTATGAGCATATCGCGCCAATAAGTAAAGCTTTAAATTTAACTTCAACAGCAGTTCCTTATGCTTGGCGAAAAACAACTAAAAAAGGATCTAAGGAGCAAGGTGCGCAGATTGATTTATTATTTGATCGGGAGGATGATTCAATTAGTATTTGTGAAATTAAATATACAGATCAGCCCTTTTCAATAGATAAGCAATATGCTGCGAATTTAAACAGAAAAATTGCAGTTTTCAAAGAAACAACAAGAACATCAAAGCAAATATTTTTAAGCATTATATCTGCCAGTGGAATTAATAAATCAATTTATTCAGAAGATATGGTGGATGGTGTTGTTACTTTAGATGATTTGTTTAAAAACACCTGAGAAGATCTTCAGCATTGAGGGAATTATGGGAACAAATTACTTTGCAGTTGATAAAGAAAGGGTGAAAAGACATATCGGCAAAATGAGCTTTGGTTGGGAATTTGTATTTCATGGTTATGAAGAAGAAGATTTTAAAATAAAAGCCTTTGATGAATGGGAAGTCTATTTGAAAAGAATAGACGTTGAAATATATGATGGTTGTGATGAGAGTATAGCTACAGATACCTTTTTGAAGCTTGTAAAAGATTCAATTGGTAAAAGAAGACACTCTATTGGATCAGATCGAGCGGGATGGTATGACACGATTGGATTTGCTTTTTTGAATCATTATTTTTCATAAAAACCCTTGGGCAGCAGCCATTATTAGGGCCGTGCACAAAGTGATTGATGAGATAGAGGAAAAGTTTATTGAATAATACCAAAGTAAACAAGCAGGATTATAGCATTAGGAGATTAATGGTAAGTGACTTAGATGCCTACTTTGCTATTCGCCTTGAATCCTTGAAAAATGCGCCTACAAATTTTATGAGTTCATACGAAGAAGAAGAGAGAACAGGGAACTCTTTTTTTGAAGGCATACTTAGGCATGAAGGAATAGATAATATCATTTTTGGTGCATTCATCAAGGATAAGCTAGTTGGTGTGATTGGTATCTATCAAGAAAATCAATTCAAAGCAAAACATAAGTGTAATATTTGGGGGATGTATGTTCAGCCACATTGCAGACAAATAGGAGTAGGCAGAGCGCTTTTGCGAGAAGTGATTGATCATGCAAAAGATCGATTGAAATGTTTAATTGCAAATATTACCGTTGAATCAAACAATATTTCAGCAATAAGATTATATGAAAGCATGGGATTTAAACTGTGGGGAAATGAGCCCAAAGCAATGTACTGGAATGGACAGTATTTTGATGAATATCATCTTTCTTTGCTACTTCAAGATGTTGGTTAAATTAAAGGTTTTTTATGACAGCCATTCCTTACATCCGTTTTGCTGCACTTGAAGAGGAAAATTTTACAGTTTTACACAAATGGCTTCAGAATAAGCATGTGCGAGAGTTTTGGGATGACGGCGATCGCACATTAGAACAAGTAAAAAATCATTACAAACCAGAAGAGGGGATTAAGAGGTATATCTTTTTTATCGAAGATCAACCGGCGGGATATTTTCAATCTTACATGGTAGACAAAGAGAACGAGTATCATTCCTACTCATTGAAAGATACATTGGGCATTGATTTTTTTATTGGCAACGAAAACTTCTTGAATAAGGGACATGCAATTCATGTTTTGTCATGCTTTATCAAGGAATGCTGTGTAGAAGCTGATCGAGTCTTGGTAGATCCACAACCATCTAATGCAAAAGCCATCCATCTATATAAAAAATATGGTTTTTCTCAAATGGCAGAACAAATCATCAATGGTAGAGTGCATTTAATAATGGGGATCAACTTACGTCGAACAGTACGGGCTATAGTGTTTAATCCTGATAATAATATCTTATTGATGCATGTTTCCACTTTGCCAATTTTAGAAAATAAAACGCAAAGTAATCATTCATTTTGGTGCACATTAGGCGGAAGAATTGAGAGAAATGAGTCATTTGAGACCGCTTTGACAAGAGAATTATATGAAGAGGCAGGGCTGAGTGATTTTCAAAAGTCACTCTTTATATATGGAGAGCAAGTTTTGAACTTAAGCGGCTTCCCAACAAGGCTTATTGAGATCTTTTATGCAGTTCATATTAGTACCAACGAGATAATAACCACTAATTTAACTAAAGAAGAAAGAGAAGTTGTTAAAGAGCTTCGATGGTGGTCTCTGGAGGATCTGCGCCGCACAAAGGAAACAATTTTTCCAGGATGCTTAGCGGATATTGCAGCAAGCTATCTTGAAAATCGTGCAGGGTGGCAATTAAAAGAAATTGTCCTTGACTAGGGGTAGGGGATAATGAGCATAAAATGAAATATGAAGCGCATACCATATTTGTATCACAGCATGGACAGGAACTTCACCCTGAATCAGGTTGTGGCGTGGCATCTCTTTTAATGTTACTTAAGTATATTAACTATAAACCGCTTCCAAGTTGGAAATTGCTTTGTAATGAGTTAAGACTTGACGTGTCACCCTTAGACAAGGGCTATAGTAAACACGATCCAGAAGTTGGATTGTATCCAGAAGATATATTTAGATATGTGGTTAAGGAAAATCTTTTATTTCGAATGCACTTTTTTGATAACGAGTGGCAAGAAAGTTTAATGAAAGCACCAATAATGGTTCTATTACATGGCGTGCTAAATGAATTTCCAGATGAATCCCATTGGGTGGTTTTAACATCCTATGATGGAAAAATATTTTCCTATCTTGATCCCTGGTCAAAAGTAGGTGAAGAAATTATTAAAAATATTTCGTTTGCTGAATTTAAAAAATATTACACTGGGGTGGCTTGTCAGCTTCTAATGAAACAAGAAATTGATTTCCAACTGGTTGATGAAAAAGAGTAGGTAATATGCCTATAGCAATTGATACTATAAAAAAGCACCCTGAATCCATCCCCGCATTAGCACAACAATGGCTACTGTCTATCCGCAGATGGGAACCAAATGCTTCCCATGAAGATATAAAAAAATGGCTATACGAATGGATGAATGACTCAATCCCTATGGCATTTGTGGCTTTTGACGGTGCTCATCCGGTTGGTATGTGTTCGCTACAATTTAACGATGGCTTACTCTCCGATTTGAAGCCTTGGCTTGGCGATTTGTTTGTTATTCCTGACTACCAACATAAAAAAATATCAGTTCAATTAATTGAAGCTGCAAAACATCAAGCAAAATTACAAGGCTATCATTCATTATATTTATTCGCTCCTGATGAAAATATTCCAAACTATTACATGCGCTTGGGTTGGAAAAAAATCGGCGATGATAGTTACAATGGCCATATGGTGACAGTCATGTCGTGTGTGCTTTGATTTTCCATGTAAAAAGGTGGGATTACCCGGTAATATAAAATTTCAGGACGCTGACTTGACAATTTCAGATTCAAGAAGGAATGACGATGAAAGCAAAGTATAAGCACACCAACATAATTGCAAAAGACTGGAAGAAACTGAGCCAATTCTACCAAGGGGTCTTTGGCTGTCGTCCTGTTCCACCGGAGCGATCATTTTCAGGTAAATGGCTTGAAGAGGGAACTGGTGTTACTAATGCTGCTCTTTGGGGAGAACATTTGAGATTGCCTGGATGTGGTGAATATGGTCCAACGCTTGAGATTTTTCAGTATTCAGAGAATTTAGAAAGGCCTAAGTCTGCAGCCAATCGATTGGGTTATGGGCATCTGGCTTTTGAAGTTCAGAATGTCTTAGAAGCAATAGAAGAAGTTCAGAAGGCAGGTGGAAGTTTGCATGGTAAGTGTGTTTGCACAGAAGTTCAAGGGGTTGGAACTTTGACTTTTGCTTATGTACGGGACCCTGAAGACAATTTGATCGAGCTACAGAGCTGGTCATAAATGGGCTGTTTCCGAAATGATTTAATTCGATTTGAATATTAAAAAGATCTAATTATTCTTCAGTTTGAGCAATGTAAGTTTTAGGGTCGAGCAGAAACATTAAATTAGGCACACATTTAGCAAAAATGGTCAAATGATCTTAAGCTTAGATTGATATCTTGGTTGGGGTGAGTAAGCGATAGTGGATAGAAGAGCATGAACTATGAGCAGCAAATCAATAATGTAATTGATCATATCGGGAAACACCTGGATGAGAAATTAACATTAGCAGATTTGAGCAAAATTGCGTGTTTCTCTAAATACCATTTCCATCGTTTATTTACGGCTTATACAGGGTTATCTTTACATCAATATGTCAGATGGCTTCGTCTAAAGCGAGCAGCACATCAATTGATTGTAGATAAACGTAAATCTATTATCGACATTGCAGTGGGCGCAGGATTTGAATCGCATGAATCATTTTCTCGGGCATTTAAGCAAGCATGTGGCGTCAATCCTAGTGAGTTTAGAGAATTGATGAGCTGGCATGCATGGGAAAAGCCTCCCTACAATGTTCTCAAACAAGGTGAAATGAGTATGAAAGTTGAAATTAGACAAATGAATGGGAGACGCTTAGCCGTTTTGGAACACAGAGGGGATCCTCGAAAGGTAGGTGATAGTGTTCATAAATTGATTAATTGGGCAAAAGCACAAACGATTAATGTTAAACCTAAAGCTGGAGATGCATTTGGTTTCGCTTATGATGATCCTAAAACGACGCCAACCAATGAATTTAGATTTGATTTAGGCATTACTGTGCCAAATCAATTAAAAATTCAAGGCGAGGTGGTTGAAAAGTTTTTGCCAGAGGGTCGATATGCTGTAGCAATGCATAAAGGGTCGAGGGATAATATTAGCGATACAATTTATCATCTTTATCGTAACTGGTTACCTAATTCTGGTGAAGAACTGGGAGACCTACCTTGCCTGTTTTGTTACTACAACTTTGATCATGAAGTAGCGGAAACTGAGCTGCTCACAGAATGTTGGTTACTATTGAAATAAAACAGATTGTCCTGATAGCGATTGTTCACTATCAGGATGTTTAAAAGAGCTCAACTTTTTCTTGTTGACAAAAGTGATTATTTGAATTGGATGACACTTTAAGGTCTTGCATTTGTTTATCAAGAACAGAAATTTGATGTGATATTTCACGAAAATCTCGTTCAACTAAAGAGGGATGATTAGCCGATCGCTCTTTAAATTGAAAATTCAATTTGGTGATAGGCCACCCACCCGCAGTAACCATGAACGCCTCGCGCTTTTTCAAATGGCGAATTTCAGAATCCATTATAAGTAATTCTTGTCGACGTTGCTGATTGAGAGTAACGCCATCACGCATATGGGATCCCAATGAAAAGCCTTCCCGGGCTTCTAAAAATTCTGATCTGCCAAGTTGTTCAGCAGCCCATTTTGCCGAATGGTTATTGTTGGTTGAGAAGAAAAGGGAAGTTCCAAAGAGAGAGACTAAAACTTCCGCTGCTTTATCGCCATATAAATCTTTCAGCTGATGGATATCTTGAATGGCACCTACAAAACAAGCGCCATATCCACGACCTCGAGAAAGGATGGGCTCTAGGCTAGGCAAACGTTGTAAGCTGGCCAGCTCATCAAAGAAAAACCAAAGTCTACGATTCCGATTTTCTTCAAGGCTAAGTAAGGAGTTGACTGCCAGTTCAAGCCACAATGAAATAATCGGTTTTAAGGCGTCTGCCATGCGTTGGTTTGAGCTTATGAACAGCCAGGCATCATCTGTCTCTTTTTGAACCCAATCGCGAATACAGAAGCCTGGAGTGTTTGGCTCATCGCGTAAGTACAGAAGTGATTTACAGTAAGTTACCAAGGTTAATATAACTGAACGCGTACCTTTTTCTAAATCTTTGCCTACCATCGCATGCCCTAGAGTTCCTTCTAAAAGCGATTCTACCTCTTTGAGATCACTACAAAACAAATGATGGATTAAATCTTTCATTCTGGGATCAGGTTTATGCTGAAATTGAGAAGCGGAAATTGACAAAAGTGTTCTTGCAGCCTTTAACCAAAAGGTATCACCAAATGAGCTATCGGGAACGATTGCTGCGGCTATAGCGTCGAAATCTGCTAATGAAGAGCATTCTTTCCATAAATTCCATGAAGGGCTTCGCTGATCCAGTGGATTTAAAATAATATCTTTACCAGGCCGGTAATAGTGGGGGATAAAAGCGCCTTTAATGTCATATACCAAAGCCTTTTGTCCAGCTTTTCTGACTTGTGTAAGAAGCTCATGGGTACAAACGGATTTACCACCGCCTGGCGATCCACAAAGTAAGATGTGCTGGGTTTCAGCCTCAAGAGGTAGGGGGACATTACCTAAGGTCCATCGTGATGCCTTTTTGGTACGCTTTACAATACGTTTGAATTGATTTGGGGTGGCAAATGTTGCGCCACGAAGAGTCTGTTGCTGATTTTTTTGTTCACCGTAACGTGAAAAGAGATAAGCTGCAACTATGCTTAAAGCAAATGAGATTGAACCCGCAAGTTTAACTGAGGAAAGAAGTCGAGCTTGAGCTATAGTTTTTTGCCCTTTGATTATCGGGAGAGATAATATTTGCTTTGGCATTAATTGATAAATGCGCCCATTGGGATAACGAAAATGAATTGCTTTTGGTGGATGGGCCCATGGGCCATTTAAGAGAGTGGCATACCCCCATTGCGCAAGCAGATACAATTCGTATGGCTTAGTCTTAGAATACCAAATGAAAGCAGTTGATAGGATAAAAATAAAGAAGCCTATTTTAAAAAAACGAACAAAGACTTGCCAGAAACGATATATACCGTGGAACTGAACTTGACCGCCACGGGTAAAATTTATGAAGAATGACATTCTGTTTCTGGATAGCCTAAGGTTTTACGAATGGCTACTTTAGCATTTTCACTAATAGCTTGCCGTTGTTGTGGTTCTGGTAAATAGGCTTCTTTTAAAATCAATAAAGATTCCATGACACATTGAATAACTAATTTTTGGGCCTTTGGAAGTTCGAAAGGTTTTTTTTCGTTTTCGGCAACTTGACGTCCCATATCCAATATAAGATTTAAGGCTTGTGAGAAGGGACGTTCATTCTCATGGCAAAACCACTCTAACCATTTTTTGATCTCAGGTTCAAACTCAACGGTCTCAAGAATATATGACATGATTCTTCCTTAGACAGCTTCAGGTTGTGTTTGGGGATGAGTTTTTTCTTCGCGAGGAAGCAAGCCAAATAAAGCACGATCATTGGGTTTAGATAAAAACTTATTCAAATCCTGAATGATCTTATCCATCGTGCCAGCCTTTTGGTTTTTATCAAGAATATAAGAGCCAACCAATATCTTACGCCTAGTATCATCCTTTCGTTGCTGGGTAGCTTCTTTTGCTTTGAGATTCTGAATTTTCGCATCAAGCTGAGCACGTTTTTTCATTAATGCTTCTAGCTCGGGGGTTGATTGCGACATAGCGATTAAATCCTTACATGAATATTATCAATAATTTTCATGGATGAGATCTTTGAAGACAAGAAAATCCTTATGCCTATAAGCATAATTTTCATTTAAATTTCTGAATAACGTACTTGGTCTGATAAAAAACCGAGCACAGCGAGGGAAAAGAAGCTAGATTGAGAAGTGAGGAAAAGGAAGATTAGTAACGTCAAGCTAAGTGGCAAAAAACACCGAAGAGGAGCGAAGGGCGCACACTATACGTTGCGGGCAACGTGTGCTTGCCAAACACTTGATGCATGTTTTAGAGTGCTTTGACAAGTTTAAGGAATGATATGGCTATCTTTCATCTTGATGTTAAAACCATCTCTCGATCACAGGGGCGCTCTGCTGTTGGTGCCGCAGCTTACAGGGCAGGGGAACGTTTATTAGATGAGAGACTTGGGGTTGAATATGACTACTCAAATAAAAAAGGGGTAGTGTATTCAGAAATCATGGCGCCATTGGATGCACCTGAATGGGTAAAGGATCGTAAGCGTCTTTGGAATGAGGTGGAGGCCACTGAAAAAAGAAAGGATTCACAATTAGCGAGAGAGGTACTCATTGCTTTGCCCAAAGAGCTATCTCAAGATGACCGGATAGACTTAATCCGTGAATACTGCGATAAGCAGTTTGTAAGCAAAGGAATGATTGCCGATGTCAACATCCATGAAGACAATCCTGAAAACCCGCATGCTCATATTTTGCTTACCATGCGAGAAGTTAGTGCTAAAGGTTTTGGTTTAAAAAACCGCGACTGGAATAAACGCGAAAACGTATTTGAACAACGCCGATTTTGGCAAGACATAGCCAACGCTCACCTACATTTAGCAGGGTACACCACCAGAATTGATTGTCGTAGCTTACAAGAACGCGGTATTGATTTAGAGCCAGGGCTTCATCTTGGTCAAGCGCCTCACCATGCAATGAGTAGGGGGGAGGGGGATGATTTTGCTAAGTATGTTGATCATATCGAAATCATTCGAGCTAATGGAGAGCGGTTAATTCGAGATCCATCTGCGGCTATTGAAAAACTTACTCAGCAACAAGCCGTATTTAATGATTACGATATTGCAAAATTAGCGAACCAATATGGTGCCGATTTAACGCAATATCAGCAGGTATTATCAGCTATAAGAAGCTCAAAGCAGATTGTGACTTTAGGTGAAAATGAATTTGGTAAAACGGTTTATAGTACAGTCAAAATGATTACCCTTGAGCATGAAATGCTTAACCAGGCTTATGAGCTAGATGCTAAAAGAGCTCATCAAGTTAATCTAAAGGCCGCAAACCAAGCGTTGAGTGGCAAATCCTTAAGTGAATCTCAACGACAGGCCTTTTCTCATGTTATCAACGCTGGAGATTTAAAAATCGTTTCTGGTTTAGCGGGAACTGGTAAGAGTTACTTAATGGGGGCTGTAAAAGAGGCTTTTGAAGGATCAGGATGTAAGGTTTCGGGGATATGTTTAAGCGGGATAGCAGCTCAAGGTCTGCAAGAGGGTTCAGGGATCCCGAGCATGACGGTGGATTCAAGATTACTGCAATGGGAGCAGGGCAGGGAAGGGCTAACAAAACAAGATATCTTAGTGATTGATGAAGCAGGCATGCTAGGTACACAAAAGCTAAATCGTATTTTACGTTACGCGAATGATGCCGGTGCTAAAGTTATTCTGGTACACGATACTGAGCAACTAGGAGCAATTGAAGCAGGAGCACCGTCGAGGGCGCTGGTGGAGCGATTTGGACAAACTTCTTTAACAGAGGTGATGCGACAGTCTTCGCCTGAAATGCGCAAAGCAACCTATGAATTTGCAACAGGGAACACAACAAAAGCCTTAGAGCGATATGAAGCTATGGGCGCAATCCATAGCCATGCGGCAGATGAAAAGGTTGCAGAAAGATTAATGATAGAAGCCTGGGCAGCAGATCGACTTGAGGGCAAATCGCAACTAATGTTGGCTTATACCAATGAGAGCGTTAAATCGCTGAATGAGCAGGCTAGGGAGGTGCGAATTGCTGCGGGCGAAATCGATAGAGGGGAGAGCTTTACAGTTACAAAGGGTGAACGACACTTTGCAATAGGAGATAAAGTCTATTTTCTCAAAAATGATAAGGACCTTGGAGTAAAGAATGGTTCGTTGGGAATAATTGAATCAATTGATAAGCATCAACTTAATATTAAGTTAGACACCAAAGATAAAAACATTGTTAGTGTTAACCTTCGAAACTATCAACATCTTGATCATGGGTATGCAGCAACTATTCATAAAGCACAAGGGGTAACGGCTGATAAAACCTATGTACTGGCGTCGAAACATTTTGATCGGCACTTAAGCTATGTGGCTTGTACGCGGCATCGAGAAAGCCTGGCTTTGTTTGCACATCACAAGGATTTTAAAAATGAAGAAGTGTTGTACAAAACGCTGAGTCGTGAGCGATCGAAATCAATGGCAGTGGATTTTGCCCAGGCAAGATGGATTGAGCCTAGAAACATGCGTGAGGTCAGCTTAAATAAGTTAAAAATTTCAGAGCAACAATTGGCCAGAGATAGACTAGAAATAAAACAATTAAACAAGCAATTTCCTGATAGAGTATTCTCTTTTGCGCGGGCCTTTGAACAAGTCAAAGGGGTTGTACAGGGGATGGTAAACTTAAGTGATAATCGCAAGATGCTTAGTGTAGGGAAGAAGAATCAGTCTAAACTTGTAGCAATGAGCCATGATTTTGAGAACCACCAGGGTAAGCAAGTTAGCATACATTTAGATAAAGAAGGCAAAATTTTGAATTGCTTTGTTAATGGGCAAGAAAAAACCAGGATGGCTTCCTTTGACAAAGCTGCAACTAGCCTGGATGGTCCTTCTCAACATATTGGTCAAAGATCATTTGATGATTCTCAAGAAAGAGGATAGAAAAAATGTTTCAGCTTCAAGTAAAAGATCTTACAAGAATAAAATCAATTGCAACAGCAGCAAAATATGATCAAGAGATAAATAATTTAATCGATGATTTCATGCATAGTCTTGCTGATAAATCAGATATTGCACGTGATTTGACAAAAAATGAGATAGTGCAGTTATCAAGTAACAAACAGATTAAAAAATTAATGATTTTGCTATTTCTAGTTGAAAATGTGACGCTTTCTTTTTTCAAGACAAGAAACGAGCCATATACTAATAATAAGGTTCTGGTCAAAGATTGCTGGAATCAAATCGAAGATGTATTGACTAAACGACTGAAATTGTCCAGAGATTTTGTGCCATTGCTTGAATCCAAGAACGAACATGATGTGAATGAGCTAAAGAGATTATTTATTGCAGCTAAAACAATAGAAATATCAGATCTTTGCTCAGAAGAATTTGTGAGCAGATCTCAAAATATTAGGGTCCGTTTAAATATAACTGGAAAATATGATATACAAGACATCAAAGCTGATGAAAAGCCTCAGAATCAAACTCGAGAGGAGTTAGATTTGTATGAACGGCAAATGCATATTCATGTTGGAATATTTGATGCATTTAAATTTGTTGAACCTGATTTAGTGACTGCATTTAGATATTTAAATAGTAGTCCCACTAAACAACGAATTAATTCGTTAATTACACTAAAATTCCAAAACCCTTCGCTTTTTGTGTTGAATCTTGATGGCACATATACAAAAGTAGCATATGATGACATTCCCTCGTTCATAGAGAGTAATTATAAACAAAAAGAAATTGATGAAGGGTTATATAATGCAATTAGAAAGGATTATTATCAGTTATTTCAGCCGCCATTAGATGCTGATACCGTTAAAAAAATTAGCCAGAGGATTTCAAATTTAATTGAGGCTGCTCAAATAGAGGCAGCAAAACGAAAAAAACCACTGCTGATTGTTCTTTCGGAAGTGCATGGTTCTAAAGGATCATTTCTTCTGCATGTGATTACCTTAATGATCGCTAACGGTTTAGGCATAAATCATTTATTAGCTGAAACTATAAATATATATCATAAGAAATGGGGTGGAGACCCTCTGGTTGAAGAAATGCTACGTTTATTATCATTTGCTGAAAAGGAACTTGGGATTCAAGTCAAAGATCTCGAAGGACAACTTCATTATAATAACAAATTATCTCCATATCCTTATTATGAAATCCCGCTTGATGCCTTTGGTATACCGGTTCGTGAAGCAAGTTGGGTTATTGATGTAAAAGCCGTAAAAGAAGGCGCGGTGCTAATTGTAGGTACTGCACATATGAATAATATGATAAACAGCGAACTTCAAGAAATGTATTACATACTACCCATTGATTGTACATGTGATAAAGACTTTAGTGATATGTTTGGGGTTGCTCAACATAATCATATTGATTTAGATAAGAGCTTAGCTGGCCTAAAACTTGATGATATTGTAAAGATGGCGCAAATATGCTTGAAAGATTAAGAAAAGTGATATTGTTAATAGCTAAAATATTTCCTGGATCAGGTACGCTGGGGCTTTATGATTGAAGAACTTACACCGCCTATTCGAGAGATTATTGTAAAAGCAGAGAAAATGATTTCTAATCATTTTAAAATGCCATTGCACATCGAAAAAGTTGCAGAACTTAGTGAGCCTGATAGACGCAATCTTATTCTAAGATTGACTACCAAAAATTCCAACACAAAAATCCCTAATAGCTTTATTTTGAAAAAAACAACAATTGAGCCTAGAGGTGAAACTGAGCAAGAACAAATGAGCCGTTTTGCGCGTGACTGGGCTGGAATTGAATTTTTAACGAAGATCGGAACTCATCATGCGCCGCAGTTCTATGGTGGCGATTTAGAGCATCAATTTATTGTAATTGAAGATTTAGGGGAACCTCATCATAGCTTAGTAGGCCCTTTAACACGTGCTCCATCAACGGAAAATGTTCAAGAAGCCATTAAATCATTGGAAATATATTCACGCCGGTTGGGGCAAATGCATGCGGACACATTTGGTAAAACTAAGGAGTTTAGTAAGATCCTACAAAGGATTTATCCAAACGCATTAAGGCTTCATTCTTTAAAAGAAAAAGACTTTACAGATGTTCTAACGTGCCTAAAACGTCATACAGGTAATGATGCATATTCATTGCATCAAGAACTAGAAGATGTACATAATGTAATGTCATCAGGCGACTTTGAGGTTCTTCTTCATGGCGATATTTGTCCTGATAATGTGTATTTTCAAAAATCTGATATGCAAATTATTGATTTTGAGTATGGCGATGTAGGAAATGCTATGATCGATGGGGTGTACTTACGTATGAGTATGCCAAGCTGTTGGTGTTCTAAAGTCATTCCTAACGCTATTGTTGTTCAAATGGAAGCGGTTTATGGCGATGAACTTAAAAAGAAACTTTCTTTGGCTAACGATGAGGCGTTTTACAACAAAGCATTGGTATATGCTTGCGCTTTTTGGATTATTCGCGTCATTAATTGGCATGTGGATGAAGTGATGGAACATGAAATTATCTGCCCTAGTGGCCCAGCTGATCATGATTCTCTTTGGGAACCGGAAAGGAATGCTTTTCGCCCTAGAATTTTATCTCGGCTAGAGGCATTTATTAATATTTCGAAAAAATATAATCATTTGCCAGCGCTTACCAATGCAGCATTTGATCTATTGAGTAATTTGAAAGTCAAATGGTCAACTACATCTTTTATGGATTATTATCCTGTCTTCGTGAAAGATGGGGTAAATAAATGAAACGATTTGGTCGAAGCCAAAATAATTTTAAACCTTGTTAGTATAAAGTAGGGTTTCAATTAAAAATTTAATATTGAGATATGATTATGAGTATTGATCTGGCAAAAACACAAGTAGTAGCTGAAGGCAAAGCAATTCCTAAAAAGCTAGGACCATTTATAGGAATGTTTTTAAAAAGACATCCTTGGTCGTTGATGACTTTTATAATCTTCATTCTTTTTGAGGCATGCCTTACCCCAATCAATGCTTATTTATTAAAAATAATAGTGAATGGTGCGGCTGCAACTAGCGGCAAGGTTAATTTAATATTAGCAACTTTATTGGTGCCAGCTATTATCTATGTTTTCGTCAATCTGATGCTGAATGTTGTTTATAGCTTACATCGCTATGCGCAATTGAAGTTTTATCCGAAGATAAAATCAGATATTGCAGGAACTATGTATCATTACTTGGTTCAACACTCCTATCACTATTTCAGCTAACATTTCTCAGGAAGTTTGTCAAAAAAAATATTTGACTTATTAGGTGGGGTAGAATCCTTAATCCAAATATTTACCCATAACCTGATGCCACGATCTCTTTCTGTAGTGATTTCGTCTATCGTATTATTCGTAGTACACCCGTTTTTTGGCTGTGTGTTATTTACAGCAAAGAAGAACAAGAGTACCTTGATAATCGATTGGGCGACTATAATTCAGAGCAAGTTCCTACCACACAGCAACCACTTGTCGTGCCGCTTAATTATTGCCTTAAAGACAAAGGCAAAATCATCGCTGGCATCAATGCAGATATGTATATGTGGAATCTTTTATATATCGCGATTTTGTTTGTTGAGAAAGATTACCGCTATCACAAACTCGGATCATTTTTAATAAATAAAGTGGAGTCAGAGGCCAAAGCATTAGGCGCTAAATTAGCTCATACCGACACCTTCGATTTTCAAGCACGGGAATTTTATCTCAAGCATGGATTTGAGGTCTTTGGTGTTCTTGATGATTGCCCTGAAGGGCATAAACGGTATTATTTAAAAAAGAAACTAAAGGATTAGGAAAATAGTGGCGAATTTACCTTCACAAGACTACAAAATTATCGAAAGTACAAAAGATGAAACTGACTGGGTAGAATCTCAAATTAACAACTATAATAAAACGCTGCTCGCTTTTCCCGGTGACCCTGAAACTTCTTTAAACTTTTACGTTAAAGATAATGACGAAATTATTGCTGGTATTAATTGCTGCTTCTATTTTGGAGAGTTTCTTTACGTCAATGTGCTCTTTGTTAAAGACGAATATAGAGGGAAGGGAATTGGTAGTGTTTTGTTATCGAAAGTAGAAGAAGAAGCTAAGAAAAAAGGTGCCAATCTTTCGCAATTGCATGCATTTGAATTTGATAATGTGAAAGATTTTTATTTACGGCATGGATATGAAATTTATGCTGTTATGGACGATTGTCCAGCAAAGTTTAAACATTACTTCTTTAAAAAGCGTTTAATATGATTAAAAACGCAATAATATTTAGTTAGATATGATAAACCTAACTGAAAAAGGCTAGATGAAATAAATGGAACCTGAAAATATCAATATCGACGTAGCGATTGTTCAGCAGTTACTGAAAAGCCAATTCCCGCAATGGAAAGATTTACCGGTTCGACCAGTATCGCAAAGCGGGTGGGACAACCGAACATTTCACTTAGGCAAAGAAATGCTTGTACGCATGCCAAGTGCTGAAGAGTATGCTTTCCAGGTTGAAAAGGAACAACATTGGCTACCTAAATTAGCGCCAAGCTTGCCATTGCAGATCCCAGTACCTATAGCCATGGGAGAGCCTGGGGAAGGTTATCCATGGAAATGGTCAATCTATAGATGGCTTGAAGGTGAAGCAGCAGCAAGGGCTAATATAGGCGATTTAAAGGAGTTTGCCGCAAGCCTTGCAGACTTCCTCATCACACTCCATGGTATTGATTCAACAAATGGACCAAAGCCTGGGCCACATAACTTTTATCGTGGCGGAGATCTGTCGACATATGATGCTGAGACCAGACAGGCTATGGATGTCTTGAAAGGCAAAATCAATGTAGGTTTGACAACTGAAATATGGGAAAGGGCGATTGCTACCAATTGGCACTATGATCCAGTTTGGATCCATGGCGATGTAAGTGTTGGTAATTTATTGGTAAAGGAAGGACGCTTGAAGGCCGTAATTGATTTCGGTCAATTAGGCGTTGGTGATCCTGCATGCGATCTTGCTATCGCGTGGACCTTCTTTAAAGGTGAAAGTCGCGAAATTTTTCGCAAAAAACTAGCACTGGATTACGATACATGGGCTCGTGGTCGAGCTTGGACATTGTGGAAAGCATTAATCATTGCGGCGGGAATAACGGATTCAAATGCTGCCGAAGCCGCAGAGCCACTACACATTATTGATGAAGTAATTACCGATCATAGACAGGAAAGATAATGGATACAATAGAATACACTCTTGATAAGAATCCAAAGCCAGAAGATGATAAAATACTGCGAGAAGGTATTGTTAGCTTTAACAAAGAGGTTATAAAGGAAAAAGCGACTCATTTCAGCATTTTTGCAAAGGAAAATACCAAAATTGTTGGTGGCGCTCTTGTTTGGGAGCATAGTGATGCACTTTACATTGACGTCTTATGGCTTAACGAGAGTTATCGTGAAAAAGGTCTAGGAACAAAAATTATTTCGATGATTGATACTGTGGCACGTGATAAAGGTATATTAAAAATCTTTGTTGATACTTATGCGTTTCAAGCACAAAAATTCTATCAAAAACATGGATTCAATAGCATTGGAACAATACCAGGTTACCTCTTGGGATATGATCGGATATTTTTGAGGAAGGATCTTTAAATAACTTTTAACCATTTGTCAGTTTATAACTAAATTTTATCGTAAAAATATATCTAAACTGGACAAAATCGTAATTTTTTGTTAAATTTATCTATTATAGTCTCATATCGACGCCGTTTAATATCTACGCTAGGGGAGTTCATATATGATAGTAATTATCAGTCATTAAAGTTTTCGCACAAGTTGTGTATTGCTTTTGCTGATAGTTATTTTCAGTCATATTTCCTTAAAACCGAGCACTTGTGTGATTGACTAATCGTCAACCAAGACTCGGTTTTTTTATTTGGAGATTTGATATGAACTTTAAAAAACCATCTAAAATTCCTTATATTAGCTTAATTCAGACCGTTTGGCATTATGGCGCGAAATGGCGTCCAGCGATCATTGGTTATTATTTGGCTTTTATTCTTGCTCAAGCGAGCTTGAGTTTGAGCCCGTATGCCTTTGGTCGTGCAATTGATGTATTGCAAAATTTTACAGCGGACAGGCTTAATGATGTTATCTTTTGGCTTTGTGCAGGTGTTGGGGTTTTACTGCTATTTTGGTTGTTTCATGGCCCAGCCAGAGTTGTAGAGCGTAAAGTCGCTTTAAAAATACAGCAGACTTTTAAGTTAAGTCTCTATGAGGATATGACGCGTTTGCCACTTAAATGGCACCAGGATCACCATTCTGGAAATACCATAACGCGTGTAAATCGTTCGGCTGCATCGCTCTATCGTTTTGCAGGCGATCAATTTATTTATATTGAAACAATTGTTCGGTTTTTAACTTCAATTTCATTTTTGCTGTGGATATCATTGCCTGTAGGACTGATTAGTTTGTTCTGTTGCACCGTTGTGTTGACAATGATTGTATTTTTCGATCGTAAACTAATACCGCTTTATGATACGGAAAATGAAATTGAGAATCATGTTGGGGCTGTACTTTTTGATTACATAAGCAATATGACGACGGTTTTAACATTACGTTTGGGCGAGCTTACACATAGCAACATGTTTCAACGCATGATGTCAATTTGGCCATCTTTCAATAAAGAAGTCGTGTTAAATGAAGTAAAATGGTTTGCAATGATGACTTTACTATCCATCGTACAAGCTGGGCTTTTGATTGGATATGTCATGCATTCTCTGAATGCAACAGGCGCAATCATGATAGGTTTGGTTGTCATGATATTTCGTTATCAATGGGAAATTAATTCTGTGTTTCAAGACTTAAGTATGCACTTGGGTGAAATCGTACGTATGGATACCGATGTAAAAGGTGTACAGCCCATCCTTGATGATATTCAACGTTTAGCACATGCCCCGCAAGGGGAGGCGACGGCTCGTCAATGGCATACAATTGAAATTAATGATCTCGCATTTCACCATGCATTAGGTGTAGGTCGCGGGCAAGTTTTCAATAAAATCGATTTTAAAATAAAGCGCGGAGAAAAAATTGCACTTATAGGTTCAAGTGGTGGAGGTAAAAGTACTTTATTAAACCTGTTATGTGGTCTTTATACGCCATCTTGCGTACAGCTTAAAATTGATGGGGTCGTGTTTGACTCGCTTGAGCCTTTGCAAGCAATAACAACTTTAATACCCCAAGATCCAGAAATATTTGAAAATACGATAGCCTTTAATGTTACGATGGACTTACCGGCAGAATCAGAAAAGATTCAGCAGGTTATAAAGCTGGCGGGTTTTTCAAAAGTTCTTCAATCACTCCCCTCTGGCCTTGAAACAGATATCCGTGAAAAGGGGCTTAATTTATCTGTAGGTCAAAAACAAAGATTAGCATTGGCGCGTGGCTTATTTGCAGCGCGATTTAGTTCTTTGATATTGATGGATGAGCCTACTTCCAGTGTTGACTTACCAACTGAAAAAGAAATTCTATCGGGTGTGATTAATGCTTTTCCAGAGTCAGCAATGATAATCTCGCTACATCGCTTACATTTATTGCCCAATTTTGATAGCGTGATTATGCTTGAAAAAGGGCAGATCATAGCCAGTGGACCTATTTCAGAGCTATTGATTAATCCTGGACCTGTACAAGATTTGTGGCAAAGTTACCAAGATGATTTCAATGGGAACGGGAGGGGATAGCATGCAGTCGAATAAACCAACATTGTATTTGATTTGTGGATTGCCTGGTGCTGGCAAGACGACTTTGGCTAAAAAGTTAGAAAATGAGAAAAACGCAATTCGTTTAACCCCTGATGAATGGATGTCTAGGATTGTAGGTGATGGTTATGATGAAGCCAAGCGCGCAATCGTTGAGCAAATTCAATGGGAAATCGCCGCACGCGTGCTAAGCCTTGGCGTCAGTGCGATTTTGGATTATGGCTTTTGGGGTCGCTCTGAAAGAGATGATTACAGAGCACGCGCCAATGCACTTGGAGCACGTGTTCAGGTTTGTTTCCTCGATGTTTCTAGAGACGAACTTTTAAAACGCCTAAATGAGCGAAATGCAAATTTACCAGAAGCGACATTCAAAGTTGATGAAGCATAATTAGATTTGTGGTTAAGTTGGTTTCAGAAACCCGCTCAAGACGAACTTGATGATTCTGATTAAGATAGTAATTTATCGAATTAAGATAAAAATAAGGTCCAAAATTAATATGATGGCAGATTATAGTAAAGACAAAGCGCTTTTTGAGAAGTGCATTACCTTTATTGACGAAATTTTTCCCGGCTGTAAAGAAATGGCCCTTCGGGGTATCAATTATGGTGCCTCATGGAAGGAGTGTTCAACACCTTTTATAATTGAGCATCAAGGTGAAGTGATAGCTCATGCGGGTGTTTGGCCATTCACGGTCATATTAAATGGAGAAAAACATAAAACTGCCTCTATTCATGGTGTTTGTGTGAGGGAAACTCATCGTGGCAAAGGATATTTTAAACAACTGATGCGTGAGGCGATAGACTACGCTGAAAAAACCTTTCAATCTTCACTATTATTTACGGATAAGCCTTATTTGTATCAAAATTATCCTTATAAAGTAATGCTTCCTGAATATGATTTTATATTAAATAAAAGAAATCAATTTTCCACAAAGGATTCTGATTTAAGAGCCTTAAATTTAGAAAATTCAGATGATTTGGCTTTACTACACCAGCTGCTTACTAGCCGGTTGCCATTATCCAATCTATTTGGTTTTTATGGCAAAAGTGCTAATACTCTGTTTATTCTTAATTCATTGCGCCGAAAAATATTTTACTCAAAAAAATTAAACGTTATGATAGTATATGAAATCAATCACGATACGCTCTATATGAAAGAAATCGTCGTGCAAACCAAAATCCCTTTAACTGAAATTCTTGAAATGATACCAGACACTTTTACTAAAGTGGTCTTCGAATTTTGCCCTGATCAATTTTTGTCAGAAAAGGAATACGCCGCTGTATTGGCTAAACCAGAATGCGCTGTACTGGTTTCAAATCGCTTTAATTTTAATAAGACATGCTTTCGCTATCCAGAAATATATTCATGTTAAAAGGATACTTCAGTCCGTCAAAAAAATTGAAATTGGGTCCAGTAACACAGCTGGCCCAGAACCTTGCCGTTTAAACGACTAACTTAGATGTTGTCTATTCTCTTCAGGAATTCTCTTTTGGCAAAAATCAATGCCTGATTTTCGGCGGCAAACCTAAATAGACGCAGTATAATATCAACAATACCATCAAAAAGTTAATTGCTCGTTTGAGATATAGATGATTACAATTGCAAAGAAAAAAGAATATTACCAAGCGCTCGTCTCAAAAAATCCAGATTATGAGGGCCTATTTTATGTAGGAGTAAAAACAACAGGTGTATTCTGTCGACCAACGTGCCCTGCTAGAAAACCCAAATTTGATCATTGTGAGTTTTTTGGAAGAGCACAGGATGCCTTATTAGCGTCGTTTCGTCCATGCAAACGTTGTCGTCCTTTATCTCATCCTAATCATGTCTCAAAGCTCATTCAAATATTGGTAGAGGCTGTTGAAACGAATCCTGAAAAGCGATGGAAAAATGAAGATTTTAGAGCTTTGTCAGTGGATGCCTCAACAGCACGCCGTCAATTCAAAAAACGTTTTGGTATGACTTTCGTGGAATATGCGCGTGCCCGTCGTATGGGGTTAGCCATGAAACAAATCAGGAAAGGGAAGACGGTCATTGATACACAACTTTCAACCGGATATGAATCAAGCAGTGGTTTTAGAGATGCTTTTTCAAAGATCATGGGCGGGGCGCCAACAAAATTAAGTGGTGATACAGTTCTTAAAGCGTCGTGGATTGATACACCACTAGGTCCTATGATCGCAATTGCTAACGATGAGGCTCTCTATCTATTAGAATTTGTTGATCGTAGAGGTCTTGAGCTGGAAATCGAACACCTTCGACAGAAAACCAAATCCGCCATTATACCTGGAACAGCCTCACCAATTACTTCCATTGAAAATGAATTGAAAAGATATTTTGCGAATCAATTAGATCAATTTAAGACGCAAGTACATTTGATAGGATCACCATTCCAACAATCCGTTTGGCAAGAATTAGTAAAAATTCCAATCGGAGAAACACGATCTTACTCTGATATTTCCATAGCAATTGGCAAGCCTCATGCAACTCGTGCTGTTGCCAGAGCCAATGGTGCAAATCAATTAGCGTTAATTATTCCCTGTCATCGTGTCATTAACAAAGATGGAGATCTTGGTGGTTATGGTGGTGGAATAAAACGCAAAGAATGGCTAATCAACCATGAAAAGAAAGGGGGGAAGAAATGAATTCTCAAATTGAGCATGCCAAACAGTTAAAAAAGCTTCATATTAAAGGAGATCCATTAATACTATTTAATATCTGGGATGCGGGTAGTGCAAAAGCTATTGAAGAAAGTGGAGGGAAGGTGATAGCGACAAGCAGCTGGGCGATTGCAGCTTCTCAAGGTTATGAAGACGGTCAGAAATTGCCTTTGGATTTTGCTTTAAATATCATTAAGCGTGTTATTGACAGAGTTAACATTCCAGTGACAGTTGACATTGAAGGGGGATATGGTATTACTCCCAAAGAAGTACAGCAAACGGTGAGGCGAGTCATTGAAGCAGGAGCTGTTGGAATCAACTTTGAAGATCAAATTATTGGTGAAAATAGTCTTTATTCAATAAATGAACAATGTGACAGAATAAAAGCTGTTCAAGAAATCACTCAATCACTATGTATCCCTATTTTCATAAACGCGAGAACGGATATTTTTCTAAAAACACCGTCAAAGCATAATAAACATCATTTGGAAGAATCTGTAGAGCGTGCAATCGCTTATGCCGCATCAGGCGCGGATGGATTTTTTGCTCCAGGATTGAATGATCCTATTCTTATCAAAGAGCTGTGTGAACTTTCTCCAATACCTGTTAACATTATGAGGCTATCAGAAATGGTATCGAATAACCAGCTTGCTGAATTAGGCGTAGCTCGAATAAGTTATGGTCCTGCACCGTTTAGTCAAATGATAGAAATGTTAAAGTTGGCGCATCGTCAAGCTTCACGATTATGAAAACCATGCCGAAATCATGAAAATAGAACTAAAAACACTACAATTAAAAGATGGCCGTATTTTAGGATATGCAGAATATGGCGACCCTAAAGGTAAGCCAATATTTTATTTTCATGGATTTCCTGGCAGCCGCCTTGAGGCAAGCTATTTCCATGAAACGGCCTTGGAGAATCAATATCGCATAATTGCATTAGATCGCCCTGGCATGGGTTTGTCCTCTCCTTATAAAGATCGCACCATTATTTCTTGGGCAACAGACGTCGAAGAATTTGCTAATGCATTACAAATTGAGCGATTTTCAGTAATTGGACACTCAGGTGGAGCTCCCTTTGTTGCGGCATGTGCTTATAAAATCCCTGATCGGCTAATTGGGGCAGCTGTTATTTCTGGAATGGCTCCACTTGAAAGGCCTGAATTAAAAGCTAGCATGAGCTTTGGCCAAAAATTTATGAACTGGTTGATAAGCACCATGCCTTGGCTGTCTACAGTAATGATGTGGCTGACAAGGATGATGTTAAAGCATCCTGATAAAATGATGTCACAAATGGTAAAAAAATTACCCGAAGTCGATCAAACTTTCTTTAAAGACATGCAGCAAAGAAAAGCAATTATTGATAGCACTCTTGAAGCGTTTAAAAATGGTGTTTCAGGACCTGCTGACGAAATGAAATTACTCTTCAAACCCTGGGGATTTGAATTAGAGAAAATTAAATATCCAATTAAAATTTGGCATGGTGCTTTGGATCCACAATCACCCATTTCTCATGCCAAAGTATACGAAAAAACGATTACTGGTGCGAAGCTAAACATAGTCGAGAATGAAGGGCATCATTCTTTACTGAGGAACAATATCAAACGCATATTAAAGAGTATTGTTTAGCAATCAACAGCGATATTATTTATCAATTTATAATCGAGAAAATCATGCCATATATAAGCAAAAATTCAATTGCATTGCCAAGAAGATCACCAAAGAAAAAGGATGACATACATACTATAGATGATATTTTAGATGATCTTGATTATTTATTAGCAGGGTTTCCAGAAGCAGCCATTGAAGCAGCTATCGAAAAGCAAAATGAAATGATTCCCATTTTGCTTGACATTTTGGATGATGCTTTAAAAGATTATGATTTATTAGAAAGTGATTGTTTAGCGCCAATTTATGCAATGTACTTATTAGCGAAGTTTAGAGAAAAAAGAGCCTTTCCTAAAATCATTGAAATACTTGAACTGCCTGATCAAAGTGCGGAATTGATTTTGGGCCCAGACGGCGTTACTGATTATGGGATAAAAAATATAATTGCATCGACATTTGATGGTGATCTAAAAAGAATTTATAACCTGATTGAAGATAGAAAAGCATTTGAATACTCAAGATCTGCTGGGATTAATGTGTTATTAGCGCTTTATGCAACAAACCAAATTTCATATGAAAGCGTAATAGAATATTATAATCATTTAATTCATGGTGGACTCGAAAAACCGCAACTTCTTTTATGGAGTATTTTAGCCTGTTCAATTATGGATCTTTATGCAATTGAACTGTACGATCCAATGATGGCTGCATTTAACGAAGGGCTTGTTGATACTGATTTTATAAAACAAAAACATTTTGAAGAGCATTTCAAAGAGAACATAGCAGCTGTTAGAAAGGAATGGCTTTATAACTGTTATCACATTATAGAAGATCTTCCTAAGGAAATGAGTTGGTGGGCATGTTTTAAGGAAGAACAAGAGAGACAGGTTGAGTTTATGGGTAGCTCAAACGCTTTAAGCAATAGAAACGCACAAAAGCTAGGTCGTAATGATCAATGTCACTGTGGTAGTGGTAAAAAATATAAAAAGTGCTGCTTGTATCTCGATGAAGGTCGTACGTAACTTGGATTGGCTAGAAATGGCATTGTTCTGAATAGGTTGTGCGCTTTTGGGTAAGCCGCTAGCGATGATGGATATGCATGCAGTATCGGGTTTGTGTTTAATAATAAAAGTCTATCATGGCTTGACATACTGCGGTAAAAATAAACCAATCATTGTTATGGGTTATATTTTGCCACTAAAGGTGATTACAGTTATAATCACCTTTAAGAAAACGGACTTTAAAAGGGCTAAAAAATGACCAAATCCAAGTGCCCATTGCCATTATTTGATTCAGCACAGCACCTTGATGAGATTGATATTTCATTACTACAAAATGAGAATTTTGTTTTAAGTGATTTTCAAAAAGCGCAAGCATTTCTTAAATGTTATATTGGCAGCCAAGGCACATTTAATTCATATCGACGTGAAATAGAGCGACTTTTACATTGGTCATGGACCGTTGCTAAGAAGTCATTAAATGAATTAAAACGTGAAGACATTGAAAGCTTTGTTCGATTCTGCCACAAGCCACCCAAGTCATGGATTGGCGTTAAAAAGTTACCCCGATATATTGTTAAAGACGCTAAACGTGAGCCAAATCCCGAATGGCGCCCCTTTGTAGCGACGGTTTCCAAAGCTGCTCATCGCAGCGGTCAAACACCCAATCCTAGCAATTTTGCGCTCTCCCAAGGCGCCATCAAGGAAGTCTTTGCCATATTAAGTAGTTTTTACCTTTATTTGCTCCAGGATGAATACGTTTACATGAATCCAGCGGCCTTGATCCGCCAGAAAAGTAAATTTATACGAAAACAACAAGGCCCAACCAAAATTAGACGGCTTTCAGAGAACCAATGGAAATATGTTATTCAAACAGCTAAAGAAATTGCTGATCAAGATCCTAGCCAGCATGAACGCACCCTTTTTATCATGTCGGCCTTGTATTTGATGTATTTAAGGATCTCAGAGCTAACTGCTAGTGATCGCTGGATCCCAACCATGAAGGACTTTTATCGTGATAGTGAGGAACGCTGGTGGTTTACGACAGTAGGAAAGGGGAACAAGCAACGACAAATAGCCGTGAGCGATGACATGCTTAATGCGTTAAAACGCTGGCGTAAACATCTTCATTTAACTCTTCTGCCCTCTCCTTCTGATAATACACCCTTGGTGCCCAAAACGCGCGGCAAAGGGCCGATAGCAAGCACCAACCATATTCGAACCATAGTGCAAGAATGTTTTGATAAGGCGATAGAGAAACTAAATAAGGATGATTTCAAAGAAGAAGCTGATTCATTGCTAGAAGCAACAGTGCATTGGTTAAGGCATACGGGGATCTCTGATGATGTGAAACGTCGCCCGAGAGAACACGTGCGCGATGATGCCGGTCATACCTCCAGTGCGATTACTGATAAATATATTGATATCGAGCTTAAAGAAAGGCATAAATCGGCTCAATTTAAACAAATTTTGGAAGAGTGAAATGTTCCATATCGGTGCATAAAATTAGTATTATATGCAATAGTAAAAACGATATTGTAAGCGTCCGGAAAATCAAAAACCAAACATTGCAACACACTTCATGTTTTCTTTCAATAATATCCTTTTTAATTATGCTATTTGGGTCGAGAATGTGATTTTTTATCTTGAGAATCACTTATATCTGTTTGATGCTCTTTTTTTTCCTGTTTATTTTGATCTATATAGGTTTGATATTGTTTTACAAGAGTTTTAACAGAGTGTTGTTTAGTTTCAGGGTTATTAGATGTTTGAATGGTTTCTCTTTTATCTTTACGACAAGAATCCACAAAATGAAGACCTTTTTCTAATCCATCAATCACATGAATTGCGTCATGACCAGACGAATGCTCTTTAAATTCAATATTATAGTTATTATTTTCTCGCATTGTATGAAAATCTTGATTTGCTTTTAATCTAGATTCGTCTGTCATATCTTTATACTCTGGGTCTTGACAAATTTTAGGAGGCTTTTCACTTTCAAGTTGTCCTATCTGCATATAAATTGGTAGCTCTCGAAGTTGGGTGGGCGGATTTTCAGGTAAATCATGCTCTTTTTTTTGATTAAGAGCTGGTGACAATAAAATAACACCACCGATCTTGCCTGGTTTTGCTTTTGCAACATTAATTACAGGATAAGCTGCCAAACTATGTGCCGCAAGGATCACATTGTCTGGATTTGATATATACAATTTAGGGTCCCACAATTCATCGCAATATTTTGGAATTACTTGGTCTGTAAGAAATTGGGAAAACTTATCTGTTTCATAATAAAATTCATGTACTCTATCAGGATAAGGCTTCGCATATTTTTTTGATTTTTCCAGAAGTTTAGAATCAACAAAAACGATCGCTGTATTAGCAAATGGATTATCTTCATTCTTACTCATTGCATCAAGATAAGGAGTTAACGATTTCATAAAGCTTTCACCATCCAGCATAAATATCACTTTCCCATCGATAGGATTGAAATCCTTGGGCTTGTATATCCATATATCCCGATCGACAAAAGTGTTTGTGCGATCTTTAATACTATCCTTTCTTATTTTTCCGCGAGTACTTGAGTTTCGCGTTATAGCTGTCCAGGGAGGAATTGACGCCTTAGGTAATTGTAAATATAATGTTTCATGAGAAACAGGCTTCACTCTTTGGTATTCTTCAGATGTTGCATTTTCAACAGTATGAAGGGCTAGTGTTTTTTTAGAATCATGTTTAGGAAATATTACTTCCCCGTTAACTTTGATGTTATAAAAGCAAAATGCATCTTCTGGCAGATTGTCAAGTTGTAAAACAAACGTATCAGTTCCTGGTATTCTTTCAAAACGTTTAGGCTTATCATTCTCATCAAGCATTCTCTCATATAAATCATCGCTGTCTAGCTCCACCTTTTCAACATCTTTAGCTTGATATAAGAAGGTGACTTGGTATTTGTCTTTCCCTTGTTCGTCTTTCCCTTGCACTTGAAGTAAAGGTGCCGCCCCTCTAATAGACATACGATCCAATAATTGTTTTTCTAATAATTTCCTCTCCTCATCATTGTGGCTACCTCTCATTTTTTCTAGCAAAATATTTAAATCTCTATCATGAGTTTCAGCTTTACCTTCGGTTACAGATCCTGAAATTGACATATTTTTATCCTATTAACTCTATTATTAACCAGGCCTTAATCTAGGTTTCCTGCCTCTTGCAGCAGGATTCATCGCATCTCTTTGATTACGAATAGAAGTTCTCAATGGTTCCACATCATCATTGCCTAATGATCCTAAAAGTTTTGGAGAGTCCCTTTTAACATAATAGACAAGCCACTTCACGCCATTTTGTTGAAAACTTTCATCATTTACCATATCAATTTCTTCAGCAACATTCATATTTCTGGGTTCTGTTGCTCGAACAAATGAAAACATGCTTTTAATATTGAATTGTTTAATAAGATAATTACGTATATAAAATGCGGTTTCAATATCTAAATCATCATTGGGATCTTTTGGGAGCTCTCTTAGAATGTACCACATCATTTCAACTTCTGGTCTATTTTGCCACGTCATTTCTCTGCAGCCACAGTAACCAAATAATGCATTATTTTTCTTTAAAATAACGCCATATATAGTGAAGCCATGCTCTTCTTCATGTTTAGCCCATTCATTGATATAATCGCTCGCTTCTTTCGTAGTGCATTGCATAAGTTGTGCTAATGCTTGTGCATCCTTTTCTAGCAAATTCCTTACAATGACCCTATCTGTTTCTAGTATAATTGGTGACATTACACTATTCCTTCAATGGATATCATATTAGCTCAATTGTATCATAGGAATATTTAACCATTAACTTCATATGCGTGTGCACTGTATTTATACCCTAAATTAAGGATCAAGACGTTTTAATTTGCAAAAATCCGTGTTCAAATCAAACCACAAGAGCTTTTAAATCCCCCAAATTAAGTGCATATCAAACAAGTTAGTTATTTTTTATATGTTCAAATTGTTCATATAAACGAACTACATTTTGTTTGATCTTGAGATAACAGCCCTTTAACACGCTCCATTACGTTAAGCCCCTTAAGTTTGGCAGTTTCAATAACACTCATCACAATTGCCGCTACACTACCTCCATGATGTGAACCTGCAAACAACCAATTTTTCCTTCCCAAAGCTACAGGCCTCATTGCGCGTTCAGCTGCATTATTATCAATATCAATATGACCATCTTCACAATAACGACTTAACTCTTTCCAGAATTTCAATGTATATTGAATTGCATTGGCAAATGACGATTTAGGTAAAATTAATGCGCCCTGAATTTTAAGCCATTTCTTAAATTCATCTAGTATCGGTTGGGCGTATTTTTGCCTTAATTGCTTTTTATGTTCAAAGCCAAAACTGATAATCTCTCGCTCAATTTTATAAAGCCTTTGAATATAAGCTAACGCCACATGCGGCTTCCCTGCTTCTTTTAAAAGTTGAGCAACATCATAAAATTTTCGTCTTACGTGCGCCCAGCAGCCAGCGCGATGAATATTTTCTAGAGCACAACATTCGTTGTACCCAGAATAGCCATCGGCTTGGATTGTGCCTTGATAATTCTTTAAAAAATTGGATGGGCCATCCCTACTTCGACTTGGGGTATACTCATAGACACAACCTGCTTCATTGGTATAAACCCACATTCTGCCTGTGCGAGTACGGCCCTTAACCTGTGGGTCTTGTACTGGCAACACGGTATCATCCGTATTAATTTTGTTCTGCGTTAACACTGCGGCTTTTATCTTTTCAACTGCCAAAGTAAGCTTTTGTGCTGCATATGAAACCCAATCGCATAAAGTAGAGCGTGATATAGGATAACCCTGATGCTTAAACATTTGCTCTAGGCGATATAAAGGAAGATGGTAGCAATACTTTGATACTAAAAGGTAAGCCAATAAACCAGGACCTGCTTTTATTTGCTTACCACGCCTGCCAGGCTTGAGGGCAATTGAAACCCCTATTTCACAATGACGGCACCCGTACTTATATCTAACAATTTCTTTCACTTTGAAACTTGAAGGAACATACTCTAACTGCTCAGAGACTTCTTTCCCTATCTGATGCAATTGCCCCTGGCAGTGGCGGCAATATTGGCATTCTTTAGGCAAATCTATCGTTATGGTTTCACGTTCAAGCGCTTCATAGTGTTGCGATACGTCACGCTTGATGTTTGCGTCTCCTACTTCCTCAACTTCATCTAGCAATTTTTGTTCTTCTGGGGTGAGCGTTACAAGCTCGGTAGTATCAGGCTCAACTGATTGCTTAAAACGTTCGGACTTTTTGCCATATAATCGTCGATTGAGTGTGGCGACCTGCTCTTTGAGATGGCTTATTTCTTGTTTAGATAAATCAAGTTCTTGCTTAAGCTCTTTAATGAATTGCTTTAGCAATCGATTCTCTTCGCTTAGCGCTTCTAATGTTTGTTTCTCAACTGATATGGTCTCACTCATGCGCGCTACCATACCAAAAATAGTGTGGTTACACTACAAAGCGTCCTTCAAATGGTTTCCATGGCCTTAACCGCCCTTCACACATCGTGGCGCCAACCAATAACTCTCGTAATCTCCTTGCAGGAAGTGATGGGGAATTGAGCAGTTCATTAAAATGAAATTTGTTGCCCTCAAATCGCTTATAAAGTATGACAAAGCCTGTGCCATCCCAATATAGCAACTTAATCCTAGTATGGGGCTTGTTATAAAAGATAAAGAGATCTCCTTCAGTGGGACACCTTCCTATGGCTTCTTGGGCTAATACAGCCAACCCATCAAACGATTTGAACATCGGGATTGGTTGCGTTGAAATGAATATATTTAAATTATCAAAATCAATGAGCCCTAACATTTTTTCAACTCCAAAACAGAAATTAATTTGTGCAGGGAAGACTCACTGATGCTGGAATCAAAAAATAAGCGTCTGCCATTCTTAAATATCACCTCACAGATGGACTCTCTGCCGTTAAAGGCCAGTCCTGCTGGTGAGGCAACATCTTGACGCACTTTAAGGGGCTGAAACATCCAATTAGTTTCTTTAAAAGCACGCTTATCTTCGGTATCTTTGCTCGTGTAAGCAAACAACCTTAGCCAGCGCTCAAATTGGACTTGGTCTATGCTGTGCTTCTTACAAAATTCAGGCAATGAGAGCTCTGTAGCCTGGTACATTTGCACTGCTTGATCCCAGTATTTATGATTTACTTTATTATCTGTATCATTCATAAGGTAATGCTCCTACATCAAAGGAGCGACTAGTCTGACAGGGTCAGCAGTAGGGTTGAAGGTGGGTTATTTCGGACGGATACACGATATTAATTACTTAAAATGTAGACTTCTTAATCAGTGATTTCGTTTCAATGTGCTATTCGTTGTCACTTGGATAAAATATTTGAATTGACCTTTTCTTCCTATTTATCTTTGCAAACGGAGTTAAATCGTGAGCATGAACATTCGTTTTACCCGTTATATGTATAACTGTTATTCCACGAATTATCTCTGTATCTACAATTAGTGATCGATAGCATCGCCAAGGTAATACCTCAGCACACATAATTGCTATTTTATGCTCTCGTTTAAGCATTTTGTTCAAGGATTTGGGGGTAAGAGTGTTCTACGGCTTTCATCTGTCGCATTTTTTCTCCGATGAGGGCAACCAACCCAACAACAAGGCCTATGCATCCCGCTTTTAAGCTTCGAGAGCGCTTTCTCGATACGGATCTTCCTCGTCTCATCTTTTTTGCCGGACGTAACCCAACAGATCCACTCATTGCGTGCAAGTGGTGTAATGTCTTCCCATACTTGTCGCGCTTGGGGCGTTGAAACAAGAGCCCTTTCGTAAATCCGCTGGCATTTTGTGTACTGTGCCGGCGGAGATTTTTTTTTAGTCATGGGTGTAATCTTACTTCAATAATTTATGGATTGAATAAATTTTATAATGCAATTTTTAATACATGTACATGCCACCGCTTCCAGGTATCATTACCTGTAATATATTCAGACTCATCTCTAGCCAAAAAGTCAATAGCATCTTAATAAAGTAGTTTTAGATAAACAGATTTAACTGAATATTTAATCATATTTAATCTGAGCTGTTGGTGGCCGATATACTAAAAAATTATCTACGATCTGGCACAGTTATTATAAGGAATTTATTTATGGCAACTGCACAAGCTTCAATACACTCAATGTTTGAGAAATGGCCACATTTACCCCAATTCTCATCATTACCAGTTGCTGAATATAACAACATTTTAACACATATGATGACAGATCTATCTCGTGCAAATACACAAACAATGCATGATTTTATGAAATCCCATTCAGATCATATGCAAGAATTAACTAATAAACCAAGTAAGGCTATGAATATATTATCCGATTGGTGCTGCGAAAACACTGAACAATTTCACCAGCATACTATGAGTATATTAGATACGCTGTTTAAAAGTGCGATTGATTATCAACGCTTGATATCAAGCCAAATAAAGCAATCTGAACATGAGGTTGAATCTGAACTTGAATCTGAATCTGAATTTGAAAGTAAAAGTCATCGTAAAAAATGATTTTATGAGAAGTACGCAATCTATTTTATTGAATTTTAATCCAGTGCCATACGATAACGGTCTTTTATAAACCACAATGAACAGAAACTGACAGCACCTGAGAAAATCAGCAAATATGCCGGAGAAGATAAGTCATTTGTGTTGTGTATCAGATGAGTTGCAAGAAATGGCGTTCCCCCACCAATGATAGCCATGCAAAGATTATGTCCTATCGATAAACCAGAAAATCGAACATTTGTTGGCATGATCTCAGCAAGGGCTGTAGGAATAACACCGAAGAAAAGACCAAACATGATGGCTAATGAAGCTTGTACGAATATAATGGCAAAATGACCCCCTATTTGTATCAATTGAAACAAAGGATAGGAGAAAATCATTATTCCTACACATGAGAGCCCCATTACGATATTTCGCCCCACTCTATCGGACAACCATCCGCCAACTAAAATGGCCAGTGCGAGCACAAGCATGTTTAAGGTATGAATCGCAAGGGCCGTACGTTCAGAATAGTCTAGATATGATCTAAAATACGTTGCAAGAAAAATTGCAATGATAAAAAACCCTACGGCGGTTAGAAAATCTAGCATGATAATCATGCCTATCTTTGACTTATGATTCAACATTAAATCTTTAAAAGGTATAGATTCTTTAGTTTTTCTGGCTTTTACTTCAAGATAAACGCTGGGATCAGATAAATGAATTCGTATATAAATTCCTACAATACTTCCCAAGGCACTTAAGAGAAATGGGATACGCCATCCCCATATTTGCATAGAGTCTTGAGCTAATGAATGATGCAGGACTCCAACTAGGCTAGAGCCAATAATGACACCAAGAACGGCACTAAATGAAGCCCAACTACCCCATACACCACGTTTTCCCATTGGAGCATGCTCAACCAGAAATACCATAGAACCTGTGTATTCACCACCTATCGCAAAACCTTGAACAGCCCGAAGAAAAATAAGTAAAATAGGTGCTAACATTCCTACTTGTTGATAAGTAGGTAACATCCCCATTAATGTTGTTGGAATAGCCATCATAAAAATAGATAAAGTTAGTGCATATTTTCGACTCGTTTTGTCACCAATATGTCCAAATACAATAGAACCCAAAGGTCGTGCGAGGAACCCGCTCCAAAAGATACCCCAACTCGCTAAGATCTGGGTTAAATGATTAGCATTAGGAAAAAATAATTGACCAAATATAACAACAAAATAACCATAAATAACGAAATCAAACCACTCTAAAGCATTCCCGATCATACAAGACATCATCACTTGTCTAGAGGTTCTAAGATGCACCAAAGATTCTTTTGATAAATGAACAACATTGTCTGATGCTGAGGTTGTAAATAAGGTCACGCTGTATCAATCCCATTAAATATTACAGTTTTCTGCGATGCAATATTTTAATCTTTAAAAGTTTTGAACTATATTTATAAAAGTTAGTTAATAGAAATTAATAAGTAAAGGATGTTTAAAATTGATGTAAAGATAGGGAGTCTTAAATGAAAGCACAGATTGCATTGGTTACTGGCGGTACCGGGGGGATTGGAACTGCAATTTGTCGCCACTTACATGACAAAGAAATACGCGTTATCTCAGGGTATAGCCGAGGTGGTGATAATTCATATGCTTTAAAATGGCAAGATGAGCAGCAAAAGGAAGGATATCAGTTTGATGTTATTTATGGGAATGTTTCAAATTTTGATTCTTGTGCGGCTATGATCGATGAAGTAATAACAAAATATGGGAAAATCGATATTTTAGTAAATAATGCTGGTATTACCCAAGATGCTACTCTTAAGAAAATGCTTCCAGACCAATGGAGCGAGGTGTTACGAGTTAATTTAGATAGTGTATTCAATGTCACACAACAAGTTATCCACGGAATGATTGAGCGAGGATTTGGACGTATTATCAACATCTCTTCAATCAATGGACAAAAAGGTCAATTTGGACAAACTAACTATTCAGCTGCAAAAGCCGGTATGCACGGGTTTACTAAAGCGCTTGCTCAAGAAGTTGCAAGCAAAGGAGTGACAGTTAATACAGTTTCGCCGGGTTATGTAGCGACAGATATGGTTAAAAAAATGTCTGCTGCTGTATTAGATAAGATCATTACACAAATTCCAGCAGGAAGATTAGCTGAGCCCTCTGAAATTGGCCATGTCGTGGCTTTTCTAGCTTCTGAAGCTTCAGGGTATATTACAGGTGCTAATATTGCTATCAATGGCGGACAGCATATGTATTAGTTTATCTAAAACCTTTTCACTAGGTAATCAATTATTATTAGTGAAAGATATGCTTAGCAATATGTAAATTTCTTATTTTTAGTATTCTATGCAATTAGATATCGGTGCCTGGTAAGCGTCAGGAATAGCAAAATCATCAATTCCAATTCACTTCTGATGGTCTTCAATACTTATGCAGGCATAGTAGAGTCCATTGGAAACATTTGCATCATATTGCAAACTATCATAAATCCATCCACAAATATGCGCTATTTGTGATACAGCCTCTGTTGGCTATCATCTCTACTTAGCTCTTTTTTGCAACAATTCGGATAGCAAATTTTTGCTTATTATTGATAGCTTTTCTTGAGGGGTGGGAGAACTTTCTCTCTTTCTATCTCTATGGCCACATCCTTGATCATTAATCCAAGAGAATACGCAAGTTCTAATTCTTTACGTTGCTCCACTCCACGTCGCTTTTCATCAAATTGAAGTTGCTTATTATTTAGCATTTCATGAGCCAAGGAGGGATATTTTATACCAAGAGTGTAAAAGTCATTAGGCCCCATCTGTGCACCATATTTTTTTATTAATTCTTTAGCAATTTCAAAATGTTTTTCACAGAGTTTCCACATAAATGACCAATTAAAATTTCCTATATCAAATATACTGCCCGGTCGTTCTTCCGCATGCTGTTCCCGCAATCTTTTTCGGAAATTTTCATTAGATAAAATCTTTTTTGCGATCTCAACATGCGTTCTACCAAGTTCTGCCAATTCTTGACCGCTAAATTCATTAATAATATCCATTTTTAATACCATTTGCGCAGTCTTAAAGCTTCTTCTCGCAAGTTGTGCTAATTCCCAAGGCGATAATTTTTTTAGCAGTTCAACTGAAGATATAATTTGAAACGCAATTTCTGAATGATGTCTACCAAGTATTACTAATTGACTGCCATTCAATGTATTAACTATTTCTTTTTTTGACATGATTTCATGTGCAAAATCAATATCCCACGCTGCAAGGGTTTCTAAAGGATACTTAGCACGTTTTTCAGGAGAAGCGCGTAATTCCCTAACCCAATCGTCGTGATAGGCTATATGATTGGATCTAATTTTTCCTACATTCCACCCAGGGCCAATTCCTCCCATAAGATCCCGATTTTTATTGATTTCATTGGCGATCTCTAAATGAGTTTTCCCAAGAGCGACGATACAATCTGGTGGCAAATACTGACAATTTTTACGAAGCATTAACTTGCATGCAATGACTGGATGATAACTTGCGATATTGCACATATCTCTTAAAGAGAGTTTAGAAAATATTTGCTCGTCACTTAATGCATAGAGTGCACATTCAAGGCTTTGTTTACAGGATGCGATGATTTCCTTACTGGTTTTCTTAGGTAAATGTATGTTATTTGCAATAACACCGCGCCAATGCTTACATACTAAAGGGAGTTTATTTTTACCATGGAATTGAATTGCTGGAACGTATGATAAAATCATAGCAATCAATTCAGATGGAAGATGATGATATGTATAAGGGGATATCTCAAGTTTATTTTCTTGCCTTGGATTCTTTGCAATTTTCTTTAACTTTTTTCTAGGACCACGTTTCATATATATCATCTCATCTTTAGTTATAACGGCTTAGGTAGCATTCTAAATTAATAATTTTTTTCATAATAGGGGCTAAAACCCCCTATCTCGAGAGAATCAAGGTTGTTGTAGTGAAGAAGGCGCTTTTCTTGTGCAGTTAATTTTTCGTGATAAATTAACGAAGTAATTGCTGATCAGATGATGGAGACATAATGGATACAATTGAATAAACTATTAATCAAAATACAAAACCAGAAGATGATAAAGTATTGAGAGAAGGCATTGTTAATTTTAATAGATAACTTTTAAATGAAAAGGCTTCATATTTTAGCGTCTTCTCTAAAGATAATAGAGCAAAATGGGAAACTCCTTAAAACTAGATATATACGAACAATAAATAAACTCGAACCAAAGGAGCATAAAATACCAATTACTGATTTAAGGAAATGAATTTAAATGGTGCTAAAAATACCAAAATCTACGTGCCACTTGCCATTATTAGTCCTCCCAAAAATAAAATTATTACATTTTGTGAGTATTCAATCATCTATTTATATGGGTTTTAAATTCAAACCATTCTCAAGCGAGTGATCTTCTTCTGATGCTACAAGTGTTTCATCTTGGGTTAGTGCATTTTCTTCGTCGTTCATCACAGGTAGATGATGCGTTGCCTTTTTTCGACATCTTTTAATGCCACAACAAATTGCAGCACCTGATAGGAATAATCCAGCGGGGACAAATAGAAAAAGGACTTCCTTTTTTCCAAAAAATGGTTTGTCAAAATTTCGATAAGCCTCTAATACTGCTTGATAAAATTTTTCTTGATTTGCTAAATTCATACTCAACACATAAACATTTTTTTGCGCATCGCTGGCATTCTCATTGATCTGAGTTTGACCCACATCACCAATGGTAATTGCAACTTTAGTAACATCATAAAGATGAGGAAAAATAAAATCAGCTGTTGCATGTAAATCATGCATAGGGTACGTACCGTTTGGAAAACAAGGAACATCAAGATATGGGACCACATCGGTAACTCTAGCCATTTGTTTTGCAACTGGATTATTTGTTTCATATAGAGCTTTCACTTGAGCCTTTGTCCATAACAACCCGGGTTGCTGGGTAATGTCTAATGGTGCAAGTAAAATGGGAATACCATATTTTTGACAGGTCGAAAATACTATTTGTGCCGCGGGTGTATCGAAATAAAAATTTGCTTCCGAATTCTTTTGATTATCCGGCACATTAAAAGGGGCATTACATCCTACTGTTGGGTTAATGCATCCGCCCATCATGGAAATGGCACTAATTTTTTTAGCAAAGGATCCTTCTGTTAATTCATGCGCTTTATCCAACCGTATTAGCTCAGTTAAAGTTTTAGCTAATTCTGTTAACGATGACGTAGAGACCAGTGTTAAGGGCTTATGAATGGATGCTGCAAAAATTGTATCGGCTGCAAATTGAAATCCTTGGATAGTTTGCATTTTTATATTTACTGCTGGCCACTCGCCAACATCTTCGAGCCCATCATGACCATAAAAGTGAGTGGTATTTGTTCCTTTTTCCATTTCATTAATTGCAGTTTGATTGTTCTGAATTGCAAGTGGCGCTATGGCGCCTGGATAAACAGGTATTGCTTGATTATTAGTAAGTTCTAATATTTTCAATGTATTTTCTTGGGTTTGCGTTAAAACCGCGTTCCCCGTACAAGGTACGATAGCAATTAATTCAATTTTTTTGCTGTTAGTAATTACTTGTTTCGATTTTGCTGCTAAGACTTGAAGTAATGCTGCAGCATCATCTACGCCCATATCTTCTCCAAGATAGAGCAATCTAATGGTATCTTGAGGAAAGAGCGATTGATATACTTCAGACATTGGTTGGGTTGTATTAACTTGCCTGAAAGGTTGTTGTCGCTTTTGTGCTTTTTTATCGCGACTATACTCTGGAACATACACAGACTCTGGTTCATCTTTGACTGTTCCTAATAACTTTCCGATCAAGCGTCCTATGCCATAAGCAAAGTTTGTTGAACGACGATTCATCTCTTGGGCTATGGCTTGTGCTGGATCATCAGTTTCAATTGCTGAAGAGGCAATCACATTCTCAATAGCAGAAACTGCCACATTATTAACTGCTGTTGTCGCTACAGCACTAGCAACAGCATTGCCAGCAAAAAATGAACCAAAAAATGTCAACATGGTTTTGCCTTAACCTATTTATCTTTCTAAGTATGGTTAATTCTACTTAAATTGAATTTGTAAAATAGGTGATAAATTCCCCTATTCCGATAAAAGGCGGGATAAGTAGTTAATTATTATTAAGATAAACTTTCAGTCTATGTTGAATACAAATCATGTTGAGGGCTTTTTTTATTAATTCTGAGCGGTTATGACAATTTAGCTTGATTTTGACAGCATCTAAATAATGTTCAACAGTTTTGGGTGAAAGTTGAGTATTTTTAGCGATTTCCTTTTTTGTCATCCCTATCGTTAAATAAAATAAACAATCTTCTTGTCGCTTGGTCAGTGGTGTGGCGTTGCTTGCTATTAAAGGGAGAAAATTATGAAAAGGATTTTTATCGCAAAATTGCTGAAAAGCTAACGTATCTATACCTGAACGCTCACCATGGTACAAAACAATTGACATACCCATCATACCAGCAATCTTTTGGGAAGGCGTATATAATGGGGATTTATAGCTTATGGCTAATAGCAGTTTATCATTTTTAATAGTCGCCGCTTCAAAGAAAATTTTGGAATTTTCAAGTAGCATTGCTTCACTATCATTTTTTCTTAAAATGTGAGCATAACTAGACCATGATAAATCAAAATCTGATTTCCCAATCATATCAAAACGATCTTGTAATCCGGAATGTATTGCTTGATAAGCATTGGCACTAAGATAAAAACCATTACAATCTTTAGAATATAAATGAACAGGTAAATTCTGAAAAGATTCGGTTTCTAAACGATGAAAATTTTCAGGATCTTTAATTTTAGAAAACTGCTCAAATATATTCATTAAACTTCAGTCCAACTATTAAGTGCAATAACGCCAATATAATTTAATATTTTATCTCAATTCTAGATAGCTTTATGTCATATAAAATAATAATCACCCTACTTTATGTCTTCATTTCAATACCACATATCTGGTGGATAGTCTTTCTGCTTATCCTCAGATCATGAAGTATTTTTCAAGTGGAGATAATAGGATATTTTAAAGTTTTAATATTGAAGCCGTGATACTCATTGTTATCACGGTTATGAAAATTGAGAAGGTTGCTCTCTTTAACTCTGTATTTCCAGCACCGATCAATATATC